>NZ_JBHUYR010000011.1:0-257761 GCF_042668605.1 Streptomyces sp. NPDC057280 | reverse complement strand
CTGGGAGAGACGAGACGACATCCACGAAGCCTTCCTCGGCATCGCCACCTGCCTCATCACACACCGCCACGTCCAACGCCTTTGTTAGGACCTCTAAGTCTCAGCCAGAGCTTCGGGAAGCATTCCAAGGGCAGGAGCATCACCTCGGCCCTGCGGTCAGTGGACCGCTTCAGCGGCTTCGCGTCGTACTTCCGGCTGCTCGACTCCGACTCCTACTGGGTGGACATCCCGGGATTCGACGACTGCTCGGCCGCGGGCCCCAAGACCGACTGCACCATGAAGCCGTAACCGCAGCCCGTGACAAGGGGGAGTGCGCACCAGCCGGGTGCGCACCCCCCTTGCCGTGCTCAACCCCGACTCGGCCCCGGGGACGTTCGTTCAGTCCCAGGACAGCGTGTCGTCCTTGACGAAAGGCACATAGCCGCGCAGTTTCGTGACGTTCTCGACCGCGTCGGCCAGGTTCTCGGTGAAAGAGGCGAGCGAGTCCCACCGCCCACACTCCCCGCCGCTCTCCATGAAGAAATAGCCCACCTTCCCGTAGCCGGGCCCGGGAC
Source organism: Streptomyces sp. NPDC057280 (assembly GCF_042668605.1). NCBI lineage: Bacteria > Bacillati > Actinomycetota > Actinomycetes > Kitasatosporales > Streptomycetaceae > Streptomyces > Streptomyces sp. NPDC057280. The sequence continues at coordinate 257,207 of NZ_JBHUYR010000011.1, read as the reverse complement.
GAGCGTCGACGAAGCAGCAACTGGCCCCGTCGTGGTTGGCCGAGAAGGGAATCCACTGCGGGTGCCACCACACCCCGAGAACCTCGTCGCTGTCGATGGAACCGCTCAGCCTTCGGGTCAGCACGGTGGCCTCCTGGACGGAGAGCAGCCGTGCCTCGCCCGGGAGGAAGGCGCCCGCTTCGGTGTGGTCGGCGCCGTCATGCAGTTCGAAGAGACGTACCAGCTGGTCGGGAAACTCGGCCCCCGTTTCCTCCTGTGCCCTCCCGATCGTCGCGGGATCAGCGGGCGGCCGCAGCGCGGCCCGGCTCGCGGGTGCCATCACCTCAAGCCACTGCTCCACGCCCGACCAAGCCCGATCCAGAGATCCTCGCCCCATTGGACTCCTCTCTCTCGACACGACCGCCTTGTGCGTTGCGGGAGGCATCCCGGTCACCCAACCGGTGGCCACTCGGAAAAGGCTCGTTAGCGGCCGACCAGGGCTCCGTAGAGGGCAATTCCGTCCTCGGAGCCGTTCCTGAGCCGCTTGATCACTCGTTGGACCGGCCAGATGATGCCGCCTTCGGCGAGATGCAGTTCGACGTTGATCTCCCCTCGCGGGTCGTCATCGTCGGCCCGCCAACTCCCGCCCCGCTCGCGCCGAATGGTCTCGGCCGACGTACGCGCCGAGGGAGAAGAGCTTGTGCCCCAGAGCGTCGGCCAGCAGACCGCCGGGGCGAGCGCGCCCGTCGGACCAGTGGTCGTCGATGAAGCGGTCGATCTCCGCGAGGCTCTGCGGGGAGAAGTCCGCCTGGTAGCCGGAGTGTTGCAGCGCGCCTGCGATCCATTCGGCCGCACTGGTCACGTCCTGCGGAAGGGTGGCCATGCGAGCTCCTCTCACCCGGAAGCCCTGACGCCGAGCTCCCACGGCGATCATCCTGCCAGCGGCGGCCATGGCGGTGTTGATCGGCACCGGGGTACGACCGCGGTCCTACCCCGGTGCCGTGGTGCCGCGTCGGAATCCACACCGGTGGCGGAGGGCCCGGGGGCCCTACGGTGCGCGGAAGCGGAACGCCCCTGCCCCGCCACCCAGTGTGAGCCAGACGTATTCGCCTTCCCTGACCAGCCGGAGGGCGATGTACGCGCAGCCCGGGCACCGGGCCGTCAGGCCCGGTTCAGGGCCGTAGACGTGGAGTTGGGCCAGTGGGCCCGACTGCGAGCACTCCGGGCAGCGCCACCAGGCCGTTGTCGCCTCCACGGAGAGGATCTCCGAGAGCGGGCCGGCGAGACAGTTGCCGTCGAGGTGGGCGGTGTCGTCTGCCATCAGGACCTCCGGTCAGCCGAAGCGTTCGGTGCGGATGGTGGCGGGGTCGCGGCCCAGGTCGACGAGCAGGTTGCCGGCCGTCTCCACGAAGCCGGTGGGGCCGCAGACGTACACCGGGCTGGCCGGCTCCAGACGGGCCGCCGCCTTCTCCAGGTCGGTCGACGTGAGGCGGCCCGGGGCCCGGGCGCTGCCGGGCGGGGCCTGCCGTGTGTAGAGGACGTCGACGTCGAGGTGGGGGTCTCGGCGGTCGGTGAGCTCGTCGCCGTACCAGATGTCGGCCGGAGTGCGGACCGAGTACAGCAGGTGGAACGGGCTCGTCGAGCGGGCCGCGCGGTGGGCCCGGATCATCGCCGCGAGCGGTACGACTCCCGAGCCGCCCGCGACGAGCAGCGTGGGCTCGGTCTGTTCGCGGTGCCAGACGAACCAGTTGCCGAGCGGGCCGCGGATCTCGACCTCGGCGCCCGGCGGCAGGTCGTCGGCGAGGTAGGGCGAGACCTCACCGTCGGCCACGGCCTGCACGCCCAGTTCGATCCGGTCTCCGTCGGCGGGCGCGGCCAGCGAGTAACTGCGTACGGCCTGGTAGCCGTCGTCGGCGGTGAGGCGCACGTCGACGTGCTGGCCGGGCAGATGACCGGGCCAGCCGGGCACGGTGAACAGCAGGGTGCGCGCGGTGGCGGTCTGCGGGCGGCGCTCGCCGAGGCGGGCCCGGCGCCATGCGAGGGACATCGCCATGCTCAGTCTCCCCAGTTGCGCTGCTCGCGCCACGGATCGCCGTAGTTGTGGTAGCCGACAGTCTCCCAGAAGCCCGGGTCGTCCTCGTGCGTGAGCCGCAGTCCGCGCACCCACTTCGCCGACTTCCAGAAGTAGAGGTGCGGCACGAGAAGCCGTGCCGGGCCGCCGTGTTCCGGGGAGAGCGGGTAGCCGTCGTAGGTGTGCGCGACCCAGGCCTTGCCGTCGAGGAGGTCCTCCAGCGGGAGGTTGGTGGTGTAGCCGCCGTAACTGTGGGCGACGACGAAGTCGGCGGACGTCTCCACGTCCTCGAAAAAGGCGTCGATGGGGACTCCGCGCCACGCGGTGTCGAACTTGGACCAGCGGGTCACACAGTGGATGTCCGTGACGGTGTCCTGCTGTGGCAGGTCCATCATCTCCTCCCAGGTCCAGGAGTGTGTCTCCCCGGTCTCGGTGGTGATGGTGAAGGCCCAGGTGTCGGTGGAGACCCGCGGGGTCGGCCCCGCGGACAGCACGGGGAACTGCTCGGTCGGGTACTGGCCGGGAGGCAGCCGGTCCGCCAGCGAACGGGCCCGCCCGCGGAAACCGGGTGAGAAGGAGCTCATGAGGTGGTCGGTCTCCTCGACTCGGAAGGGCGGAACAGCCGGATTCCCCCATCATGAGCCGCCCCTCCCGCGCCTGCACGCCGTTCGGACATACGGCCGCCGCAAGCTTCGGAGCAGCACCGCCTCGAGCGTGGTGTGACGGCACGCAGGGTGCGCTCGGCGGTGTCCTTGTTCTCACCGACCGGGGCTGGTCTGCATACCGCTATGCGGCCGTCCCACCGTCAGAAGGTCAGCGCGTGTGGTGGTCGTCCGGCATCGGCGAGGGTGCCTCGGTGGCCCAGGCCAGTAGCATCCGCAGGCCGTCGTGCGATGGGCTGCCCGGCTCGGCGGCATACGTGATCAGTGCCTGATCGGCGTCGTCCGCTGCGCGCAGGGTCTCGTAGGCCAGTTCCAGATCGCCGACGACCGGATGGTGGAATCGCTTGGTTCCCGAGGTCTTGTCCTGTACCGGGTGCTCGGCCCACCAGCGACGGAAGTCCTCGCTCTTCATCGACAGTTCGCCGATCAGGCTCGCCATCTGCGGGTCCTCGGGGTGTCGTCCCGCGTCCAGGTGGAGGTAGGCCACGTTCTCGCGGGCGCAGGAGGTCCAGTCCGCATACAGTTCCCGGGACGCCTCGTCGAGGAAAGTGATCCGGGCGATGTTGCGCTCGGCCCGGTCCAGGGCCGCGTAGCCGTGGCCGTGACCTTTGGGGTGGTCACCTGTGTCACCCGGCCGCCGCCGTCGTAGTCGTAGACGGTGGTTTTGCCGTCGGTGCCGGTGACCCTGGCCAGGTTGCCCGCGGTGTTCAGGTCGAAGATGGCCGTGCGGCCGGTGTGGTCCTCGGCCTGCCACTGGCTCGCGTCCGGTACGCGAGACGGATTCAGTCCGCGGCGGCTTCGGCAACGGTCGCTCGCACGGTCAGCACCGTGTCGGCTCCGGTCAGTTCCAGGATGCGTGCTACTTGCCGGGAGGGGGCGGCCAGGCGCAGTTCTGTCTGGCTGTGGATGCGCAGCAGCAGGGTGAGGAACATGGAATCGGCGAACGTCACGCCCGCCGCGTCCAGCACGACCCGCTGGTGTTTTTGTGCGGCGACTTCCAAGGCCTCTGCCAGGGCGCAGGAGGTGCTGAGATCGAATTCTCCGCCGGCAGCGATCACCCAGGCTTCACCCAGCCCGTACTGCACGACCTGCGGGACACGGTCCTCCGGTGCGCGCCCCGCAGGCGTGCGCGGCACGCCCTCACCGGTCATACAGCGATTATGCCGCCACTACCAAGCACCGTGCGAGGGCGCCTTGGGCGCGGCAAGGGGGATTTTGCCTGGTGGGCAGTATGCGGGCCGAGACGCCCGCGGCAGGTGGGCGGTACGAGAACTCCTCGCCGCACTGGCCGACTGGGCGGGGGTCAGCGTGCAAGGGTGGCTGAGGCGGTCGCCGCGGGCCCGGCAGGCCGACCGGACATGACAGCGGCTCATCGGGGACAGTCGGAGGGTGCACACCAGGGAGGGGCCGTGAACGCCTGGGGAGGCCGAAGCAGCTCAGCTCACGGCCACGAGATCCCGGCCCCCCTTGCGACGAGAGGAGGGGGCCCGGCGCGTTGTTTGGAGTGACACGCGTGTGCATCGGGGTGCCGAGCGGTCCCTGAGCTCTCGCCAGCATGGACCTCGGGATCGCGTAGGTCGTGTTTCCGGTGGGCGCCTGTCGTGGCAGGTGGCCTCTGGTCTTCCCCTCGAAGGGCAGGGGCTATCGGCGTCCGGGGCGGCTGCTCGCGGACTGAACCCGGCTGCCGGGCGGGCTGGAGCCGTGGCGCCTTTCACTGTGTCCGCCGTGCTGCTGGTGGGGTCCGAGTAGATCCCGGTCGAGGCGGAGCGGGGGAGCTGACGCCGGCCGAGAGCCCCGCAGTGGGGCGGCCTGGTGCGGGGTGCCCCTGAGCCGCTCGCTGACCACGTTGAAGTGGTGCCGAGCACGCCCGTGTGCACTGGCCGGGAGGGGTCGCAGGCGTTGGCCAGGCGGTGCCGTCACTCCGGTAGGGGCAGGACCGCGGACACCGTTTTGCCGTCCGGCCTGATGTTCACCTGCACGTCCTGTGCCAGAGTCTGCACCAGGGGCCAGCCGAACCCGCCCGGGCTTGTCCGGTCGAACGGCCGTGGGCGCGGCGGGCGGCGGCTGGAGTCCTCGACCACCACTGTCACCGTGCCCTCACCCGTCTTCAGCCCGAACCTGGTCACTCCGCCGGCATGCTGTACGGCATTCGTGACCAGCTCGGACACCACCAGCAGTACCGCCTCTGCCTGTGGCCCGCCCCTCGGCAGACGTGCCATCAGGAAACCGCGGGCTACGTTCCGCGCCTGCTCGGCGAGCTGGAGGGTCGAGCCCGCCAAGGCGGCGGACTCCTCCTCGGGCAGATACACGACTGCTACCTCCGGAACTTGCACACCATCACTTCGCGGGTGCCCGGACGACCCGCCCATGAACGTGTGGAAGCCCACTCAGCGGCAGACCGCTTTTGTCTCAGTGAGCAAGCGCCGACCTCGACCGGTTCACCTTTCGTGCCCTCGGTCACGACGCTACGAGTCGTCTTCATTCCGTACTGCGCAGCCGGCGGGCCTGGGGGCGTCGAGGCCGAGGGCGTGGTGCATCTGATCGGCGATCCAGACGGTGTACTCCCGCTCGCTCCAGCCACGTGTCCGAACCAGGGACTGGTAGTGGGAAGGATCGTTGAACATCCACACGACGTCCACGGCACGATCGCGATCGCGGCCGTGCGGCCCGGGGTCGAGTGCCTCGATGCGATCGACCACCATGGAAGCTCCGGCTCGCCGGTTGCGCTGCATCGTCTCCCACAGGTCGGCCGTCTCGGGACCCTCGTCCGCGGCCCGACGTACCACCTCGAAGATCTCCGCGGCGCGGCCGCCGATGATGCGGCAGACCTCGGCGTAGGCGTGCAGGACCGCCTGTGGAGTCTGCCCTTCACGCACTGGCCGGAACCAGGGGCGCTCGGCTACCGGTACGGGTTCGTCGTCGCCCGCCAGCGCCCGGTCCACCACCTCACGTAGGAGTGCGGCCTTGGAGCCGAAAGCGGCGAAGACGGTCGGCCGCGCCACCGCGGCGTCGGTGGCGATGTCGGCGAGGGAAGTGGCCGCGTAACCGTGGACGACGAAGAGCCGGGTCGCTGCAGTGACGATCGTCTGCCGGGTCTGCCGGGCCTGCTGATCACGCAGCGGTGAATCGTAGCGGCGCCGTCCCCGGCCGCCCGAACTGCTGTTGACGCCCATGACCCGGCATACTACCGTTTTATTCACTAGATGCTGTCTCTCTAAAGGGAGGCGCCATGTCACCCATCGTCCGTCCCTACGTCCTGGGAAGCGCCGAGGGTGAGGCGCTGTGGTTCCTCGGCAACCTCGTCACCGTCAAGGCCACCGGAGCGCAGACCCGGAGCCGACTTACCGTGGCCGAGTTCCTCAACCCGGCCGGCTTCGCCCCGCCCCTGCATCGGCACCTGGAAGAGGACGAAATGTTCTACGTCCTGTCGGGCACGGCCCGCTTCCTGTGCGACGGGCAGCAACTCACCGCTCGCCAAGGAGACTTCGTGTTGCTGCCGGTCGGCCTGCCCCACACGTTCGTCGTCGGCTCCGAGGAGCCGCTGCGCTGCCTGCAGATCACCACACCGTCCGGCTTCGAGGATTTCGCTGAGGAGGTCGGTGTTCCGGCCGGCGAGCGTCGGCTTCCCGACCCGGGGCCGTTCGACCCGGCGGCCCTCGGACACGCCGCCGCACGTCACCACATCGAGATCCTCGGCCCGCCACCGAACACGCATCCGGGCATATAGCCGCATCGGCGCACCCGGTCGGGCTGAGGCGTGCACGGGGCGTCCCCCCGATGGAAGCGGTGGATTACGACCCGGACGGTGTCCCCGTCGGCCCCCACCAGCTGGGCGATCGCCGGCACCCGGCTCCTGCCGGTCGAGGCCGGTATCGGCCGCCCGGCAGGCCGACCGGACATGAGCGCGGCCGTGCGGGGGTGCGACGTCCGTGTCGGCCGCTCGCGGACAGACCTGCCGCGGGGCAGGCTGGAGCGGTGCCGCTCTTCACCTCGTCCGCCGTGCTGACCGGCACTGGAGCCGATGTCCAGGATGCGGCGGCCGGTGATGTCGCCGAGGACTTCTGCTCCCGGTCCGACCCCTTCCCTGGGGCATCCAGCCGAGCCGTTCGGGGACGGGTGGGGTCTAGGTACGGTCAGTTGGTGCTGGTGGTTGATCTGCCGGGCCCGGGTGTTGGTGTTCTCGGCGGGCGCAGTTGCCTGCTGGTGGGCGGATGTTGAGGGGGCAGGTGTGCGTGATCAGGTAGGCAGGGTCTTCGTCGGCCAGGCTCGTTCGATGGTGTCGAGGCGGGCGAAGGCGTGTGGTGCCGTCAGTCCCTGCCAGGTCGCGAGGTCGTGGACGGCCCACATGTCGTATTCCGCGGGATCGAGGCGGATCCGGCCGTGCTGCTCGGCGGTCAGCTGTCCTCCGCCTTGTTCAGCGGCAGCCGGGGCCCGGCGTGCAGGAAGTGCGTCAGGAGCAGGTTCGGTGCGTTGAGGGCGAGTTCGGGTCAGGTCTCCTGGAGCGTCTCCCGCTGGGCGGTCTGCAGGGGTCCTCGCCGGGGACGTCCAGGTTGCCGCCCGACCCGCGCGCCCATGGCGACGGCCACACCGCCGAAGAGACGTACGCCGGGATCGCTGCCCTCAGCGGCGGCGCTCCTCCGGCCACGGCCGGGCCCTGCGCCGACCGAACTCAATCGCTCGCTCCGTAAAGCGTCGGCGCAGCCACGCCATCCAAAGCGCCAACGGGGTCACGACAAGGCCCATCGCTAGCGCCCTCCACCAGGTGATGCCACTCCCGGAGAAGCGCAAGACCAACACGACAAACACGTAGATCACCAAGGCGACCGGGACAGTTCGCAGGCTCTTCGTGAGATTCACCCAGACCAAGTACCCCGCACCAGCGAGTACAACGAGGGGGCGCGCCCAGTCCACCACGACAGCAGGCACGCCTCATCCGGTGGCAGCACCGCACCGTCCCACCAGCACCGGGAGCGCCACGATGAACACCATCGCCCAGGACCTCCGCACCATTGCCCTCCACTGGAATGGCCTTCGCGAAGGCGCCAGCCGCCCGTTGGCGTCGGCGCCTTCGGCCTCGGGCTCCGCGGCTTCCTCGCCCGCCTCGAAGCCCGCCTCGAAAGACATCGAGCGTGCCGAGGTCGGCTACGACCGCGCCCACGCAGCCCACCGTCGAAGCCAAGAACGTGACCTGATCCAGCTCGGTGAGCGCCCGACTCCGGTCCGGCTGCAAGTCCTCGACACGATGCGCGTCGTTGAGGCGCCTTCGGCGCGTGCGCCGACGACATCGCCCGTGCTGCACAGCGCGCCGATCTCCGTTCCGGCCGCCCGCAAGGCCGACTAGCTGCTGCGGCGCGGCTGGCTGTCCAATACCGCCTTCACCACACCCGAACACCTCCTCCAGACCATCCGTCACGGATGAGGAAGATCCAGTACGGGCCTCATCTCATCGACGGCCACCTCGTCGGAACCGGCCTGGCCATGGGCACCTGACTGCGGGGCGACACCGCACAGGCAAGTTCAGCAGCGGAGTTCGCCTTCCAGCAGGCCCATCGTGAACATGTCGTACCACTGGCCGTCGCGTCGGAAGACCTGGCGCAACCTGCCCTCGTTGACGAAACCGACCTTCTGGTAGACGTGGTGAGCGGCGTGGTTCTCGGTGACGACGGTCAGCGTGATCTTGTGTAGGCGCATCTTCTCGAAGCCGTAGCGGCAGATCGTGCGCATGGCGTCGGTGGCATAGCCGTGCCCCCAGTACTCCTTCTCGCCGAGATAGATGTCGAGTTCGGCGCATCCGGTCTCCGGCTCCGCGTCACGCAATCGGACCAGGCCGATGAGCTGTGCGTCAGTGAGTATCTCGATGCCGAGCAGCACGTCGCCGTACGCGTTGCGCGGCCGCTCCTCCATCCGCTTCCTGACCTGGGCCAGCGGTTGGGCGTAGCCATCGTCCATCCAGCGCATCACGTCGGGGTCGTGGTTCCAGCGCCACAGCGCCTCGGCATCCGACGGTTCCATCGGCCGCAGCTTCACCAGGTCTCCGAGCACCATGTCGGCCAGCCTTTCCAGCGCTTGGTGATCAGCTTCACGAATCCGCCAGAAGTAGCATGGGATGATCTTCATGCTCAACCCAATAAGCGGCACGGCCACCGGATCTGCTTCAGGTGCTCACCTGACCACAGCCAGGCCGACAACCCGAGTTCAGGTTCAGTAACCCGACGCGTCGGCCGTCTCCTGCTCCTCTTCGGGCGGGCGCACGATCCCGTGACGCGGTCGGGAGATGGATGCAGCTCCCGGCTGTCCGGACCGGCACCCTGGCAGGTCAGTCGATGAATCCGAGCGCCGCGTCCGGATTGCAGTGCGGACACGGTTCCACCCGATCCGCGAGTGCCCGGAGCGCCTGCTCCCGCTTTGCTGCCTTCGAACGCTTGCCCTTCATGTGGCAGCCACCGACGTGCACGTACACCGGCCGCGCGTTCCGGTTCAGGCCTTCCTCTATCAGCCACTCAGGCTCGGGCGGTCGGGCCTGGATGCCGCGCTGCCGTTCGGCCTCCCGTCGTTCCTCCTCGGTGATCCACCGGCGGGTGCGCTCCAAGTCGCGCAGCTGCACGCGCTCGAGAAAGCGCAGGAGAGCGAGTCTCGACAGGCCGTTATCGTTCACGCGTTCGATTCTATGGGCTGGCGTTACTCGCGCACGTCAGGGGTGCGGGAGGGCACGGTGAGCGTCAGCAAGCGGGTCTGTGTCCGGGGTCTCGGGTCGCCGCGGGCGTCCAGCGAGACGACCTGCCGCCCTGACCTGGCCGGACAAGATCCCCGGATTCGGAACTGCATCGTGCCCACCTGCGAAACCACACCTCGGCCACAGCCCAGCCACACGGGCCGACCACGCTTCAGGGGAGGCCCCGATGCCGTACGTGGACCGCTGCCGCAGATGTCATGCCGCCTCGCCGCCCGGGCCCGCTGTGAGGCCGAGGAGTACCGGCAAGAGCACCGCGACAAGGAATACGGCAGCCTTGTTCCGGAAGGCGAATCCCCTCAATCGCCTTCCCGGAAGGGTGCCGGATCCGGACGGCCGGTACGTCGACACCGGGATCGTTCTTGTCGTGCCGGCTCCTTGCACTCGCGTCCGTCGTCGCCCGGCTGCTGGGCCACTGACCCGCCACAAGTCCCCGTCGTGGCGGAGCTTTCGCGTGACCGCGTCTGCACCTGACGTTGATCACCGCGTGGAGATGCGACTGGGGGTTGAGGGCGGCCCGGCCGACGGTGGTGAAGTAGCCGTGGAGGTCGGTGAGTTCGGTCGACCTGAGGGACGGCTGGAGATCAGTGGCGCCCGGTACGTGCTGCGCATGGTCGGTGCCAGGCCTCACGAGGACGCGGGTCGGCACTACTGCTGGTTCCGCCGTACCGTCATCGTCGTCGTATCTGTAGTCGTCCTCGCGATCGCCGTCGCTGGGGGCGTCGTCTGGTCCAACGCCGGGTCGTATGACGACAAGGTCGCCGACTGCAAGCGGCTGATTGCCGCGCACGATTTCGACGCGGACCCGGTTGACGAGGGGGGCACGCTTGCCGGGTGTGAGGGGCTGAATCGGGATGACCTATCTGGCGCCGATCCTGTCGAACACGATCGACAAAATGCCGACGAAGGACAAAGACCCGTTGGGCTACCCCGACGGCGGAAGGATCAACGACAGCATCGACTGACCGTGGCCAACCGAGCGATCCAGCGATCTGTGGTCGACCGGAGTCTTCTGCCTGATCGCAAGCACGGGAACAGCGGCTGGTATCAAGCTCGGCACTCTGACCGTGCCTACCACTGTCGCGGCCGGCGCCAGATCGTGGTGCGCGAGTACGGCATCGTCATCCGCAACCGGCGCCGCAGAAGGCAGCAGCTGAACCTCTGACGACGCTTGTAGTTGTAATCAGCGCGATCATGCCCCTCCATAGGCCGCAGATCTGGCATGCCCGGAAACGATCATCTCGGGTCAGGCATGATGCCCCCTCACCATCCGTTCCAGGGGGGAACATGCGCTTCAGACGCCCTGCAGCCCTAACCTTCGCCGCTCTCGCTCTCACCGCCTGCGGCAGCAGAAGCGACGACGAGCGAGCCGACCCGACCAAACTCGACGACGCGGCATCGCTCGCCTGCGACGACTTCGCGACTGGCTACCAGGCCGCTCAGACCACCGACGCCCGCGTCGACCTCGCCAATAACGTCAACAAGTGGGCGCAGTCCAGCAAGACCAACGGCATCGCTGAGGGCGCCACCATCCTCGCTCGCGGCTCTGACGGGGGCGCGAGCGCCTGGCAGTTGGCAGCTCACACGTTCGCGCAGTCGTGCCTCGACGCCGGCTGGAAAGCCTGATCGACCTTCACTGACGCCGGACAGGCAGGCGATGCCCCGGCCTTCACCGACGTCATGGCCCGCCTGCGTGTTCCTCGGCAGCGCGGACGCCCTCGCACCAGGCCGGACGGATCAGCGGGGTCAACCGCCTCAAGCAGTGGCGCGGCATCGCCACTCCGCTACGAGAAGACAGCCACGATCTACCTGGCCGGACTCCACATCGCGGGCATGTTCCTGCGGTCAGCCCGCTGATCCAAACGAAAGCCCTCAGGGGGCCTCGATGTCGGTCTCCTGGATGAGGGATGTGCCGGTGGGCCGCTTGATCTTGAACTTGTCCTTGTAGGTGTTGCCGTCCTCGCAGGTCACTGTTGCTGTGGCGGCCAGGCCCGCTTTGGAGATCTTGGTGAACTTCACCGAGTACTCGCCGGTGTCGTCGACATCGGTCTTGTCGGTGCGGCTCTCCTTGCTCGTGGTGATGGTCACTTTCACGGCCGGGGACCCGGTGGGGCAGTCCTCGACCGAACCGGTGACCGTCACGGTGGCCTTCGCGGGGTCGGCCTGTGCCTGGGTCGCTGCCGTCAGGGAGAGGGCGGCCGTCGTCGGCAGGATCGCCGCGACGGTGCAGATGGCGAGACGATGACGCATGGCTTCTCCTTGCTTGTCGGCACGCGTCGGGAACGGCTGCGCGCGCAGCGCGCAGGCACGGGATGCCGATGAGCCGTCCAACGGATGCGCTGATGGGGGCCGTCTTCCAGGCTCCGGTTTCGGTGGGCAGCGAACAAGGGCAAGGTCTGCCCACCACCTGTGGGCACAGCTACCCACGGCAGCGGTTTACGGCGGCCTGGTCACTGGCTGGTGAACCCGCGTTCGATGGAGAGCAGACCAGTTGGGTCGCTGCTGTTTACTGGGTCCCCGTCGGCGTAGAGGTAGGGATTGGGTTCCTGGCCGAAGGGGTCGGACTGGGTGAAGCGGCCGAGTTGGGGACGCACGCCGCTGGCAGCGTCATCAATGGGAGGGTGGTTCGGCGAGCCGATTTCGTTTGGATCAGCGGGCGGTCGTACGAGCCCTCGTTCGGTTGCCCGAAGGCGGCTGTAGGTCATGACCAGTTGCTGTGTTGGCTGTACTTCGCTGCTGTACCGCTATGGGCGAGGTCACTCGGAGTGCTGTGCTTGGGATGGCCACTGCCCTTCGGTGAACTGCAGGCCCCAGTAGTAGGGGTTCACTTCCGAGAGGGTGCGCGCCGTCCAACGGGTCGGGTTGCCTTCCTGCGGGACGGCGACTTCGACGGACGGCCCCCAGAGCGCGAGCCGTTCCTGGCAGACGCCACAGGGCGGCAAGATCAGAATCCTGTCGCGCTCCACGTCACGGCAGACGCAGACGGACGCGGTGACAGTTCGGTCTTGGGTGTAGGCCTGGATGAACGCTCCGGTCTCCTGGCAGAGGGCAACCGCGCCGTTCATGTTGTCGAGGCCAACGCTGGTCAGGATGCCACCGTCAGCGAGCCGCACAGCGGCTGCCCCGCCAGGTTCGCCCGCAGGCCAGCGTCGCTCCATAAGTTCCACGGCCGCGTCTACAAGCGCCTGGTCGAGTTTCATGCACCGGATTTTGGCACGAGTCGGGAATGCGGCACGGGCTGGGAAGGCGATCGAGGATTGGCACTACTGCAGCACAGGAGACCCGCTGTCCCGTCCCTGACACGTGGATTTGTGGAACCTGTGCTGCCTGCCCCAAGACGGAGGCGCCACCGTGGTGCCCCACGTCCCGACGCCAGCGCACCGCTCGTGCGTGTAGTGCGCGCCGCATCCGCGTGGTCATAGTGCCGCTGTCCGCGCTGGTCACTCCTCAGGGATGCTTCTGTGGGCGCTTTGAGCGGTCCGGTCATAGCCTGGCTGGTGCTCAAAGCTTTTACGGAGGTCAGCCAGGCCCCGAACCATCTGGTCAGGTGCCATCACATCCCGACCCGGCCATGCTCTGTTCCCGGCCCACTCGGCTGGACGAAGCGACGGCGCTTGGGCGGCCACTGGGCTGCGCCGGGCACGCCTGGCGCCTGCGGGACCTGCGCGACGCGGGCGCAACGGTCGGCCTGGGCTCGGACTGGCTCATCGCCTACTACGACGCCCGACGGTCCCGGCCACGGCGCGCGCACCAAGAGGCGGGGCCTCGGTCCGGGCGGGGCCGACCGGCCTCGAAGCCCTCGAAGCCCTCGAAGGCGTCACGACGCGCGCGGCACGGGCGGCTGGGGAGGCCGAGGTGACGGGCCGTATCGCCGCCGGCTGCCGCGCAGACTTCACGGCCCGGGCCCTGGACCCGGTCCAGGGCCCGGCGGACGAGCTGGCTCAGGCGCCGGTGCTGCTGACGGTGCCCGGCGGGCACGTGGTGCACCGCACGCAGTGAGGCGGCAGGGTGCCGTGCTCGTCGCTTCCCATGGCTCATCGGCGTCGTCGGATCGGTCTCCAACACCCCGTGCTCACCGCCTGCTCCTCTTATGGGTGCTGGGCGGCGCGGTCGTCGATCGATCTCGTGGTAGCTTCGCGGCGGAGGCGCACTGGTGCCAGCCCCGGACGAGACGTGCGCCGTACCCGGCCTGCTAAGACGACGCACTCAGGAGGCGTCATGGCAGCAGGCACATCCGTCATTGACTTCGACAACCCGGTCCTGCGGCCTCGCGAGTTGAACGTCCGCTGGATTCACGGCTCACCGTCGTCCAAGCACAACACCGATCCGGACATCCAGGTCTACGCGTACGACGAGCACACGGTCATCCTGCGGCAGAACATGGCGATCGACTACGAAGCGCCGTTCCTTTTCCTGCTGTTCGGCAACGCGCGGGCTGTGCTGATCGACACCGGCGCCACCGCCTCCAGCGAGTTCTTCCCGCTGCGCCAAGTGGTTGACGAACTCATCGAGGGCTGGCTCGATCGCCACCCCCGACAGGTCTACCACCTACTGGTGCTGCACACTCACGCCCACGGCGACCACATCGCGGGCGACAGCCAGTTCGCCGGTCGCCCCGACACCACTGTGGTCGACGCGGACCTCGCCACGGCCTGGAAGTACTTCGGATTCGACGAGGACCCCACCGCCGTGGCCCGGATCGATCTGGGAGGCCGCACGCTGGAGTGCCTGGCGACTCCCGGACACCACGAGGCAGCGGTCACGTACTACGACCCGTGGACCGGGATCCTGCTCACCGGCGACACCGTCTACCCCGGCCGGCTCTACGTCCAGGACTGGTCCGCCTTCACCCGGACCATCGACCGCCTGATCGAATTCTCCGAGCGCAGACCCGTCACCCACGTCCTGGGCTGCCACATCGAAATGACCACCGAAGCGGGCGTGGACTACCCAGTCCGCACCACCTATCAGCCCCACGAACCCCCGCTGCAGATGACCACCGGCCACCTGCGCGAAATCCGCGCCGCACTCAACGAGATCGGCGACCAACCCCGGCGGCTCGCCTACCCGCTCTTCATCATCTGCCCAGATGACTGAGCCACACTCAGGAGCACCGCCCGCCCGGCGTTCTCGCCCTTGGACAAGCCTGGCTGCTTTCTGCTTCGACAAGGCCGATCTCGCCTCACCTCCCAGGACGGCACCGCCTCCACCTGCCCGGGCAGCGCGGTCTTCACCTACAACGACGACGGCCAACTGATCGCCCAGACCGGCTGCCCCACGCCGTGGACATACGACAAACTCGGCAACGAGGAGACCGACGGGAGCGTCGCGGCTTCCGCGCGCACGAACGAGACCTGGACGGAGTACGGCCAGCTCTCCGGCGTCACCGTCGGTGCCACAGCCTACGAGCTGGTCCACGCGGGCACCGACAACTCCGAACGCACCAAGCTCGGTTGGCAGAAGTACCGCCACGCCGCCCTCGGCCTGGCTTCCACGACCGCCAACGGTGTCAACACCGGATTCTTCCGCGAACCGGCGGGCACGCTGCATTCCATGACGACTGGGGGAGGACCTACTACTACCTCGCCGACGCCATCGGCGACGCGCTGGGCCAGGTCGACGATGTGGGCAAGTGCACGGCGCTGTCATTGGACTGCGACTGGCAGCGGCTGCCGGAACCGAAGCTGCCCTGTAACCAAGCCACATGAACGAGTCGAGGAGCCGCAAGGGTCCCCGACGCGGAGGTGCACATGAGGTGCTCCGACTTCAGCGGAAGAAAGGGCACGGCAGTTGAGAAATCTGGTCCGTGCGGAGATGACCGAATCAGGAATAATCGTTCCGTCACTCGATGCATCGGCGGAGTTGGTCATCGGAGCTTTCGTTATAGCGCTGGCCGTTATTTTCTCGTATTACTTCACACGGAGAAAATGACACGCCAGTTGTAACTGATCGGCGATCCGCGCGTCCCGCGGAGAAGTGGCCCCGCAGAGAGATCGTCGACGGCATCCGCTACCTCGTCGACAACGGGGTAAAGCGGCGCAGCCGCGCTCGCTGTACGGCGACGGCCGTCACACACCCGCTCCGTGTCCCCGGGCGCCACGCGAGCGTAGAGCTCGCGGCTGCCCGCCGATCCTACGAATGACCGGCATGGAGCCGCGCTGGAACGGTAGGACAGGTACTGAGGGTTACAGCCAGCCGTTGCGGCGGAAGGCCCGGTACAGCAGTCCCGCGCCGAGGGCCATCACGGCGAGCGCGCACGGGTAGCCGTAGCGCCAGTCCAGTTCGGGCATGTGGGCGAAGTTCATGCCGTAGATCCCGGCGATCATGGTGGGGATGGCGAAGATGGCCGCCCAGGCGCTGATGCGGCGCATGTCGTCGTTCTGCCATGTGCCCACCTTCGCCAGGTGGGCGTCGAGGACGGAGGCGAGCAGGTCGTCCAAGGCGCGGACTTCGGTGTCGGTGCGGGTGAGATGGTCGGCGACGTCACGGAAGTACGGCACGACCTGCCGCGGCCAGTCATCGCGCGCCGTGGTGAAGGGCTGCATGACGGGGACGAGCGGCTGGACGGCGTCGCGGAACTCCACCACCTCGCGCTTGAGCGAGTAGATCTGCTCGGTCAGGTCCTCGCGGGCGGGGGAGAACACGCACCGCTCCAGCTCGGTCAGGTCCGTCCGCACCTGGGCGGCGGCCTCGGCGTAGGCGTCGACGATCACATCACTCACCGCATGCAGGATGCTGACCGGCCCGAACTGTGCCATGTCCGGTTGCTCCGCGAGCCGGCGCTGTGCCTCCACGGTGGGATCGTTCACCCCGTGCCGTACGGTCAGAGCGAACGACGGGCCGAGAAAGACCATCACTTCGCCGGTTTCCACATCCGCGCTCTGCTCGACGAACCACAGCGTCTTCACCGCGACCGCCAGCACGTCACCGTAACGCTCCTGCTTCGGCCGCTGATGGGCCTGGACCGCGTCCTCGATCGCCAGGGGATGCAGCTTCAGATAGGCGCCCAGCCGCTGCAGCTCCTCCTGGCCTGGTCCGTCCACGCGGATCCAGGCGAACTCCTGTGGCTTCAGCACAGCCAGACGGTTCAGGACAGCCTCACATCCCCTGTCTGCCTGTCGGCAGTCGATCTGCTCGCACTCGCCCGTCGGCTCCTGGTAGATCACACACTCCATACTCTGTCGGATGCTTCCGCCGCCGCTTTCTATGCCTCCCGCGAGTGCAAAGGCCGACTGCCGTGGGTCATCCGCGCTGGCCGTCACCAGACCTTCACATGGGTCGGCTGCTGGGCAGCAACCCGGTGGAAACCCGGCTCGATGTCGCCGGCCGAAGGGACTTTCGCTGTGATTGCCGTCGCTGTGTTGCTGCTGCCTGGGCTGGGCCTGCTGCTGTACGCAATGGACCGCGTCGAGGACTGGATGGCGGGCAGGCCACGGGCGGCACATCGCGCCCGGGGCCGTCATCTGCGTCTGGTCCACAGCACGAGCCGGCCACGTCATCGCTCTGATCGGCCTCGACACCTCGACGCGGCCTGATCGCGTCGTATCGCAGCCGCCCATGGGGCTACCCGCCGCGTGCGGGGTTCGGCAGCAGCCCCGCGCTGAGCTCTCCGAGTCCAGGCTCGGAGAGCTCAGCTCTCTCCAGTCAGTGACTGTGGCGTTCCCGCAGCCCAGGCAGATCGACAAGGCAGGCGGGCATGCGTCTCTGCTCCGCCGACGGCACTTCGGGTGATACGCATGGCCTCCCGCCCGCTCCCGGGCCGAGAACCCGGGACTGGTACCTGCATCGACGGCCTCGTGCAGGAGGTCGAGCAGCTGCGGGCGGGGTAGCGCGCTGAACGGCCTCCACGGCCCCGATGGTCCGGCGCTCGCGTCGGCCAACGTGGTCGGCATCCTCACGGGCATCTCGGTGAACCCGGCGGGCAGCCGGGCACGGCCGTCTTCGCTGCCCGGCTACGCTGTCGGGCTGGTCCTGGCCGCGCCCCTGGCCTGCGACGCGCTCGCCGCGACAGTGCACCGCATGCCTAACTCCACTGCCGCAGAGGGAAGGACCTTCCGCAACCAGCCAGGGGCTTGCCCCTGTTGGTGCCGCTGATGGCGGCGGCGTTCGGCGTGCTGTCGTAGTGCGCTCCCGGTACGGCGACGGGCCGAACTCCCGGCGGTTGAAGGAGATCGCCGGAGGGGCGGGATGCCCCCGGGGGCCCGCCGCCCGCCTAAGGGGAGGAACCCCAGCCGACGTTCGGCTGGGGTCCCCTGGGTTGTGCTTGCCGAGCGGTTCAGCGCTGCAGGGTGAGGACACCCGGGCGGTACGGCCACAGCGAGTAGTCGAGGCCGCTCTGGGTGGCGCCCCTGCCCTGGTAGAGGAACTGCAGGTTGCAGGGGTCGATGGTCTTGGTCTGGTCGGGGTTGTTCCGGACCAGGTCACCGTGGCTGATGTCGTTGGTCCAGGTGGCGCCGCTGTTGGCCTTGCCCGCGAAGGGGGCGCTCTCACTGCCGGCCTGTACGGTCCACGGGCCGTTCAGGCTGGAGGCGGTGTACGAGCGGAAGTAGCGCCCGTTCGCACCCCGCGCCTCGACGATCATGAGGTACTGGTTCTGGCCCTGGACCTTGTAGACCTCTGGCGCCTCGAACACCTTGTCCACGGTGTCGCTGATGACCGTCGTGTACGACGACCCGAAGTTGCCCGGGAAGTTCGCGAGCGGCATGGTCGACTTGTAGATCTTGCCGTTGTCACCGGCGAAGAACAGGTACATGTTCTGGTCGTCGGCGATCAGGGTCTGGTCGAGCGCGCCGGTGGGGGAGTTCTCGGTGCTGGGGAGGGTACCGGTGAACAGCGCCTGCGGCGCGGACCAGCTGTTGGGGTTGGTGGGGTCGGTCGACGTGCGGTAGTTGAAGGGCCAGCCTCCGCTCCACTGGGAGGCCATCACCCAGATGTTCTTGGGCGCGAAGTAGAACAGGGTGGGCGCCACCGCGGTCTGGCTCATGGCGGTCTGGGGCGCGGAGGCCATGTCCGACCAGTTCGTGAAGGCGCCGAAGCCCATCGACTTCCAGTTGCCGTCGGAGTACGTCCCGTAGACCAGGTGCTTGCCCTGGTACGTCACTGTGGTGAAGTCCTTGAGCGCGGCCCACCCGTTGGCCGGCTGGGCCAGTGCCCCGGTCGAGGTCCACCGGTATGTCGACGGAAGGGAACATGTGCTGCCCGAGGCGGACAGGCCGGTCCACTTCTGGTTGCTGCCGCCGTTGCAGGTCGCGATCTCCACCGCCGTGGCGTTGGTGGTACCGGCACCCACGACGCTCAGGCACAGCCCGGACTCGACAGCGACGACCGTACCGTCCGTGTTCACCCGCCACTGCTGGTTCGTACCGCCGTTGCAGTCCCAGATCGCCGGCCGGGTCCCGGACGTCGTGGCGTGGCCCGGGACGTCCAGGCACTTGTTGCCGTACACGGTGAGCTGGTTGCTGTCCGTCAGCGTCCACTGCTGGTTGGCCCCGCCCCAGCAGTCATAGATCTGGGTGGTGGTGCCATTGGTCTGGCTGGCGCCCGCCACGTCGAGACACCGGCCGGAACCGGTCCCGCGCAGGGCGCCGCTGGTGGCCGCCTGGGCGGCCGGGCCGGAGACCAGCAGCGCGGCGAGCGAGACCATGGTCGCGGTCGCGGCGGCGATGGCCGCGGACGGGCGTCTGCGGCTGAAGCTGAGTCTGTGCATGGGGACCTCGTGTTTCTGAGTGCGCGGCTCTGGCGGTTCCTCGGAGGCTGTGCGTGGGGTGGTGCGGCGCGATCCCCGCGTATGTTCGTTATGTCGAACAAGGGTCGAAGTATCGAGCAAGTGGATAATAAAGATCCGGTCACCCGCGTCAATACTTCTCACAGAATTCACGAGCCGGAAAAATCGCGAGCCGGAAGAAGGCTCAGTACTCCAGCAGCGGTGCTTGTTCCGGGTGTTGGGCGGCGGGTGTCCAAGGTGAAGATCGTCTGACCGGTCGGTCGGGATGGGTCGCTGGTTCTGCTGCGCCTGCGTGAGCGGGCCGCCTACGATCCGTCACCGTGTCGATACGCCGGGGATCGTAGGGAGGGCGTGGGATTGTCCGATCTGGAGCGGATCAAGGCCGTAGCGAACTGGACGCGCTCGCCGAGGAGTTGGCCAAGCGGCCTCAGGAGGTCGAGGCCGAGCGGGAGGAGCTGGGGATCGCTGAGCGGGTCCTGCTCCGCCTGGCCGAACAGGACCGGGCCGATACGGAGGCCGCTGGGGCGGGTATCCGGCCGACGTATCTTCTGGGTTAGCGGCTGTCGGGGTTCTTCACCGCATCAAGTACAGGGCGGTACGGCCCGTTCGGTGCCGTACCGCCCCTCCGCGGTGGGTCAGACGGCGGGTTCGGCGGCCGGCGCCACCGCGGTTGCCTCCGCCTGT
Organism: Streptomyces sp. NPDC057280; assembly: GCF_042668605.1. NCBI lineage: Bacteria > Bacillati > Actinomycetota > Actinomycetes > Kitasatosporales > Streptomycetaceae > Streptomyces > Streptomyces sp. NPDC057280. Next base: position 237,357 of record NZ_JBHUYR010000011.1, on the reverse strand, counting down.
GCCGCGGATTCCCGGCCGGGCAGGGTGAGCACGGCCAGGAATCCGGCGACCGCCACGGCGGCGAAGAAGTAGAAGCCCCAGGGGTGTCCGATGCCTGACGCCACGAGGGCACCGGTGATCGACGGGCCGACGATGGAGCCGATACGGCCGATGCCCGAGGCCGAGCCGAGGGCGGTGCTGCGGACCGAAGCCGGATAGAAGTTCGTCACGTACGCGTAGATCAGCACCTGGGCGGAGAAGACGAACACGCCGGTGAGGAAGACGACGGTGTCGAGGAGCAGGTCGCTGTGCATCCTGATGCTGAGGCAGGCCAGCATGACCACCGATATCGCGAACCAGCCGAGCGTGGTGGGCTTGATGCCGCGCCGGTCGGCCACGAAGCCGCCCAGCACCAGGCCGACGACCCCGCCGACGTTGAGGATGAGCAGTTGGGTGACCGCCGTGGGGATGGGGTAGCCGGCCTCGTTCATGAGCTTGGGCAGCCAGGTGTTGAGGCCGTAGACCAGGAGCAGGCCCATGAAGGAGGCGACCCAGATGCCTATGCCGGCGCGGAGGTAGGCCGGCTTGAGGAGTTCGCTGAATGCGACGCGCTGGGAGGCGGGCGCTTCCTTGGTACGGACGAACGCCTCCGACTCCGGCAGGCGGAACCACTGGATGACCGCGATGACGAGTCCGGCGATGCCGAGGACGTAGAAGAGGACCTGCCAGTTGTCGGTGACCTGCAGGGCCAGCAGGGACGTGATCACGGCACCGGTGTGGTAGCCGGTCATGGTCAGGGTGTTGGCGCGCGCCCGGCGTGCGGCGGGCATGCGCTCGGCCATCATGGTCAGCGACGCCGGCATGCAGGCGCCGAGACCGATACCGGCGACGAGCCTGAGCGCCGCGAACATTCCGACGGACGTGGCCAGGGGCAACAGGAGGGTGAAGACGGAGAACTCCACCACCGAGCCGATGACCAGCAGGCGTCGTCCGAAGCGGTCGGCGAGCGGGCCGACCAGGATGGCGCCGATGGCGACGCCTACGAGGGAGAGTGTGGCGACCGTGGTGGCGTCCGCGGCTGTCATGCCCAGGTGATGGGTCTTGAGCAGGGTGGGGATGATGGCGCCGAGGACGACGAGGTCGTACCCCTCGAGCATGACGGTGATCCAGCACAGGACCACGGTCCAGACGTTGCGGTCGGACGAGCCTGTTCTTGAGGGGGAGTCGGTGGTGTCCGGTGAGGCGATGGGTGTCATGGCTGCGTTCCCTTTGTAGCGGCTACGGGGGAGGGGATGGGGGACGGGGGAGCGGGGATCAGAACGGGTAGTCGGCGATGTCCGGGCGGACGGTGACCCACTGGACCTCGGTGAAGGCCTCGACGTTGGCGGCGGCTCCACCGAAGCGGGACCCCGTGCCGGAGGCCTTGACTCCGCCGAACGGGGCGTTGGGCTCGTCGCTGACGGTCTGCTCGTTGATGTGGACCTTGCCGGAGTCGATCTGGTCGGCGAGCTTCATCGCCGTACCGACGTCGCCGAGGATGCCGACGGACAGGCCGTACTCGCAGTCGTTGACGATCCGCGCGGCCTCCTCGAGCGTGGAGAAGCCGATGACGGGTGCGACCGGGCCGAAGATCTCCTCGCGCCATGCCCGCATGTCGGTGGTGACGCCGGTCAGGACGGTGGCCTGGTAGCCGGCGCCGTCGATCTCGCCGCCCGCGGCCAGCGTCGCGCCGGCCGCGACGCTGTCGGTGACGATGCCGTGCACCCGCTCCAGCTGCCGCCGGTCGATGATCGGGCCGAGCGCCACGTCCTCGCGGGCGGGGTCCCCGACGGGCAGCGCCCGTGCCTTTGCGGCCAGCGCGGCGCTGTACTCGTCGAGCAGCGACTCGTGCACGATGTGGCGGCCGGTGGTCATGCAGATCTGCCCTTGATGCAGATACGAGCCGAACGCACCGGCGGAGGCCGCCTTGTGCACGTCCGCGCCCGGCAGCACCACCAGGGCGTTGTTCCCGCCGAGTTCGAGGTGGGCGCGCTTGAGCAGACGGCCCGCCTGTTCACCGATCGCGCGGCCGACCGGGGTGGAGCCGGTGAAGGAGATGACCCGTACCTCGGGGGCTTCGACGACGGCCTGGCCGACCGTGCCGTCGCCCGGCAGCAGGTGCAGCAGTCCGGAGGGCAGCCCGGCCTCCTCGAAGATCCGGGCGATGACCACGCCACCGCTGACCGCCGTACGCGGATCGGGCTTCAGCAGGACCGCGTTGCCGAGCGCCAGCGCGGGTGCCACCGAACGCAGGCCGAGCGCGAGCGGGAAGTTGAACGGCGCGATCACGCTTACGACGCCGGCGGGGCGGCGCCGGGCCAGCGACCAGCGAACCTCCTGGGACGTCAGTACTTCTCCCTGAGGGTGCGTGGGCAGTGCCGCGCACTCGAATGACTCGCCGATCGCCAGCTGCACCTCGAACGCCGCCTTGGCCCGTACCGAGCCCGCCTCGCGTATCAGCCAGTCCTCGATCTCGGCGGCGTGCTCGGTGAACAGCTCGCCCGCGCGGCGCAGTACGGCCGCCCGCTGCTGCGGGGGAGTTACCGCCCAGGGCCGCTGCGCCTGGGCGGCCCGGGTGGCGGCGCGGCGCACGTCCTCGGGCGTGGCCAGGCCGGCGGTGCCGAGGTGCGCGCCGGTCGCCGGTTCGGTGACCTGGTGCTCACGGGTGGCGTCCTGCCAGCCGTCGCTGAGGATTTTCTTGCTCCAGACGTCGTTGTCCAGGAGTGTCATCGGTCTTCCTTCCTGTGAGGGGGGCGCTTCTGTGAGGTGTGTTCGTGGAGCGGGCGTCGTGGTCAGGACGGTGTCGTGAGCGCTGTGTCGACCTGGACGAGCCGGGGTCCGTCCGGGCGTCGGGACAGCACCGCCCGTAGTTCGTCCACGCTCTCGACGTGCTGGGCGGACACGCCGTAGCCCTCCGCGATGCGGGTGAAGTCCAGGCCCGGGATGTCCATGCCCGGTGCGTCCGGGACACCCAGCAGGCCGCTGAACCAGCGCAGCGCGCCGTAGGTTCCGTTGCGCAGCAGCACCACGGTCATGGGCAGGCGGTGCTGGGCGGCCGTCCACAGTGCGGTGATGCCGTAGTTGGCCGAGCCGTCCCCGATCACGCCGACGACCGGCCGGTCGGGCTGGGCCATGGCGACCCCGACGGCGCCGGGCAGGCCGAAGCCGAGTCCGCCGGCTGCCGGGAAGTAGTAGGAGCCGGGGCGCCGCAGGTCCATCTGGCGCCACCACGAGGAGTTCGTCGAGGTCGACTCCACCACGTACGCCGTGTCGTCGGGCAGTTCGTCCCGGAGGGAGGCGAAGACCTCCTCGGGATGCAGCCGCGTTCCCTGCCCGGTGGCCGGCGCGGGGGTGGGCCGGTAGTCGCCCGCCGACTCCGTCGCCGCGTCGAGCTCCTTGAGCAGCAAGTCGATGACGGCGGCCGGGTCGGCGACCAGAGCCTCGCCCATCGGCGCGCGGGCGGCGGCGGCGGCGTCCTCCGTGACCTGGATCAGCCGGGTGCCCTCGGGCAGATACCGGCCGGGCTGGTACTCGTGATAGCGGAAGACCGGTGCACCGAGCACCAGCACGAGGTCATGCCCCTCGAAAGCCTGGGAGACGGGTTCGATCCCCGCCGGCAGCACCCCGCGGAACTGCGGGTGGCGGTTGGGGAAGGGCAGCCGGAACAGCGACGGTGCCGCCCACACCGCAGCGCCGAGCCGCTCCGCGAGCCGCACCGCGTCGTCGAAGAGACCGGCGGAGTCGATGTCACCACCCAGCACCAGCGCGGGCCTGCGCGCGGCGGTCACCGCATCGGCCAGCCGGCGCCCCTGCTCCGCGCCGGGCACTGCGGCGCGGTGCACCTGCCGGTCCAGCACGGCCGACGCGTTCTCGCCCGCGTCAACCGCCCAGTCGTCATAGGGGACGGAGAGGTAGGTGGGCCGGCGCTGCAACTGCGCCTCGAAGACGGCCTGGGCGAGGGACCGGGGCACGTCCTGGGCGCAGGCCGGTTCGGCGGCCCAGCCGACGAGCGGCTTCATCAGCGACGGGGCGTCGACGTTGGCGAGGTTGGCCTCCGGCCCGATGGCCGGCCGCACCTGCTGGCCGGCCACGACGACCAGCGGAGTGCGCGAGGCCACGGCGTTGGTGAGCGCGCCCATCGCGTTGCCGGAGCCGGACGCGGCGTGCAGGTTGACGAGCACCGGACGTCCCGTGGCCTGCGCATAGCCGTCCGCCATGCCCACCACGGCGCCCTCGTGCAGCCCCAGGACGTACCGGAAGCCCTCCGGCAGGTCGGCGAGGAAGGGCAGCTCGTTGGAGCCGGGATTCCCGAAGACGGTGGTGAGCTCCTGACGTTGGAGGAACTCATGGCAGACACGGCGCACGGATGGCACAGACGTTCCTTTCGCGGCGACGTCGAAGTGACGCAGGCCACGCTAGGCACCGCACGACATTCGGACTAATAAATGTTGGCGGGATGCGATATAGACTTGCTCGATATGAGCAGCTTCGATCTCAACCTCGCCCGCGTCTTCGTGCTGCTCTACGAGACCGGCAGCGTCACGGCGACGGCCGAAACCCTCCACGTCACCCAGCCCACGGTGAGCTACAGCCTGGCCAAGTTGCGCCGGCACTTCGACGACGAGCTCTTCCGGCGCACCGGTCGCGGCCTGACCCCAACCGCCGGCGCCCAGCGCCTCTACGAGCCCTTGCAGCGCGCGCTGGCCGGCATGGACGCCGTGATCCGCCAGGACAACGACTTCGACCTCACCGCCATGTCAGGGCGTTTCACCGTCGCCCTGTCCGACCTGGGCCAGGCCACCCTGCTGCCCCGGCTGGTCGCGGCGGCCCGCGAGCGGGCTCCTGGTGTGTCCTTCACCGTCCGCCCGCTGGACGTGGACGCCGTCGAGAGCCAGCTGCGCCGCGGTGAACTCGACGCCTTCGTCGCCACGCCGGTCCTCACGTCCCACCGCACCGTGCGCATCCCGCTCTTCCACGAGCGTTACGTCGGTATGGTCGCCGCCGACCATCCCCGCATTCGCGGCGCCTCCGTCACGCTGGCGGACCTCGCGGCCGAGCACCACGCGACGGTGTACGGCCCCCACGGCCACGTCCTGCCCCGCTTGCTCCTCGCCACCCACGGCCTCTTGGATCGCGTCGCCGTGGACGCGACCCGCTTCACGGTGCTGCCCTACCTGCTGGAACACACCGACCTCATCGCGATCGTCCCCGAATACGTCGGTGAGGTTTTCACCGCTTCCCACCGCCTCCGCCTCGTGAGTCTCCCGTTCGAGACGGAACCGATCGAAGTGGCGCTCTACGCCCGGCACGAGGCATCACGCAGTCCGTCCCAGCGGTGGCTGGTGGAGTTCATGGCTGATGTTCTGGGGGAGCTGGTCAGCCCTGCACAGCTGCCGCCGAGTGCGGGCTGAGCGGCCGGCCGCGGTCTCGCCGTGCGCAAAACGCGCCGGTCGGGCCTTGCCGGGCGGCCTGATCGGCGGCGGAACCGCCGTTGATCGCCAGTAAGCTGCGGCGGTGCGCGCAGCCGAGCTGCTGTTGGACCAGTCGGCAGAGCTAGCGGTCCCGTCCGCGGCCTGCCCCACGGCGCGTACCTGATGGCGGCCATGCACCTCACCGCAACCGGCCGCGACCTCGTCCACTACCCCGACGCCATCGGCCTCTACTTCACCATGTGCGCCAACTTCGCCGACGCCTGTCGCACCAGTGAGGTATGGGTTGCACGCCGCAGCATGGCCGACCGCATCGCCCGGCACCCCCTCGTGAACAACAACAGCGTGATCGTCGGAAACCTGGAAGACGCAGCCCCCGCCCGCGACGGACTCGCCTGCTTCCCCACCCCGATCTACTTCGACGACTGCATCCCATCAGCGCCATCGCCTGGCACATGGAAGGCACCGGCAACGACCTTGCCTTCTGCGTCGAGACGATCACTGCCACACGCCACGTCCCCGCCCGCCTGCCGCCCCGCGTCGCCACATTCACCAAGCTGACCCGCGCCTCCTACTGGGCAGTGTTGCGTCGTGAAAAGTGCAGGTCGGGCGGGCTGGTGTGCGTAGGCGGCGGGATGCTCGGCCAGGTCCGGGGCGGTAACTTTGTCCGTGTCCAGCGCCGACACGGACCGCCCACTGGTCCGGGTACTCCAGCACTGCAGCGCTCGGACCGGCGGCCGCTGGTTGGCGCGTCGCCCGGCCCGATGTCGGTGCGGATACGGGTTGTCCGGTACCGGATGGCGCCGCCGTTCCGCCTGGTCCCTCGCGCCGTCCACGGCGACCTCCGCCACGACGTCCCAAAGTCTGTGCCAGAACCCCAAGACTCTAGGCGCCGGCAGCCGCCTGCCGTATGTGGCGAGCTATCAGAGCATAGGTCTCACGGGCCCGTTGATCGTCCGAACCGTCGTACCCGTGGTCGACTCCCGGCACATCCTGGTGCTCCACCAGTGCCCCCGCCGTCCTGAGCCGGTCGGCATAGCGCACGCCCTCCACCTTGAGCAGGTCGAGCTCGGCCGTGATGACCACCGCCGGTGCGATCCCCTTCAGGTCGGCCGTGTCCGACGGGTGAGCGGGTGACACCAGCCGGTCGGCGCGCATCGCCGGGTCGGGAACGTATGAGGTATCGAAGACATCGGCCATCCAGGGCCGCAGCACCGGCCTGGCGGCGGCACTGTGCTTCTCGCGGGCGTTCGTCACCAGGTCCAGCGGCGGATAGTGCAGGACCTGGAGGGCGATCGGCGGTCCGCCCTGCTCCAGTGCCTGCCGAGCCACGGCCGCCGCGAGGCCGCCCCCGGCGCTCTGACCGCCGACGGTGAGCCGGGAGCCGTCCCAGCCGTGTTCCGGGCCGTGTTCGGCGACCCATCGCACGATTTCGTACGCCTGCCGGGGCGGCGCCGGGAACGGATGCTGCGGCGCGACGGCGTAGTCGACGTTGATGACGACCGCCGCCGCCTCGGCGGCGAGGAAGCGGCACAGGGGATCGTCGCCCTCGGTGAGTGCGACGACGTACCCGCCACCATGGAAGTTGACGTGGACGGGCGGCGCGGCTCCCTCGACCGCCGGGCGGTAGACCGTGGCGCGGGCCGGGGCCGTCGCTGCCGGGATGGTCAACTCGTCCACGTTCCGCGGGTATTCGGGGAACCTGGCGTGTGAGGCGGCGGCGGATCCGGGCCCGCTGGGACGCCGGTCGGCCAGTCGGGTCAGGCGCTGCATCGTTCGGGCGGCTACGGCGGCCACCGCCGGCCGGGCCAACAGGGACATACCGGCTCCCTTCGAGGGCATGCTTGAGGTCACCAACCATCAGGATTCCTGCTGATCGATGGGTGGGAAGGTAGCACGCCGACGGGTGCGGCAGGCGATCAGAGGCGTGCGCCGACGTCCGCCCGGACCCCGGAACTGACATCTGTCGATCATGCCGAGGTGGTGAGCACGGCTCCCGAAAACATGGGGCGGCCCGCCGGGGCTACGGTTCCACGATCCTGGCTCGCCGCGAGGCCGACGTGATCGTCTTTCTGGTCTGGCTCCTGCGCCGCCCTCGGTCCGCGCCGGCGCGCACCGAGCCGAGCAAGCGGATCAGGCGTGTGTGGCAAGTGGCGGCTGAGCTTCTCGCGGTCGCTGTCGTGCCGGGCGGACAGATCGAGCAAGTCCGCGCAGGGGGCCCTGCGCCCCTGACCGGCTACGTGGGGGAGAGGCTGGGACTTGCGACCGCCAATCGCCGCGCCGCGGGGCCTCGGCTCACTGGGACCAGCCCTGATGGCGGGGCTGTCGGACCTGACGTCTCCAGAGCGCGGTGTCTGTCGGGTCGGGCAGTCCTCCTCCGGGCGGGCGATCCTAGCCGCCAAGTGAGCGGGCTTGCCCCTGGCCAGGCCACGCAGCCCCGCCGGTGCGGTCAGGATGCCGCGGGGACCGCCTCTTCGAGGCCGCGGGCTGTGACGAGCTGCGCGCTGCCGTCGGCGAGGCTGTAGCGCAGGCCCACCACGGCAGCCTCGCCGGCGGCGACCTTGTCGGCGAGGACCCGGGAGCGATCCAGGAGCAGGTCGGCGGTGTGCCGTATGTGCTCGGCGAGGATCTGATCGGGCTCGACGTGCCCGGCGGCCCGCGCTGCCAGCACGCTGGGGGTCACCCGCTCGACGACGTCCCGGACGTACCCGGCCGGTGTCATGCCGTCCTCCAGTGCGGCGCAGGCGGCGCCGACCGCGCCGCATGAGTCGTGGCCGAGGATCACGACCAGCGGGCAGCCCAGCACCTCCACACCGAACTCGATGCTGCCCAGCACCTCCGGGCCCATGACGTGGCCGGCGGTGCGGACTACGAACAGGTCGCCCAGGCCGCGGTCGAAGATGATCTCGGCGGCCAGCCGGGAGTCGGAGCATCCGAACAGCACGGCGAAGGGCTTTTGGGACGGCGCGGTCTCCGCTCGGCGGGCGGCGTCCTGGTTGGGGTGTTCAGGGGTGCCTGCGACGAAGCGCTGGTTACCGGCCAACAGGAGCTCGAAGGCATCGCCGGGCGTCGGGGTCTGGATCTCGGTCATGGCGGCAGCCTAGAACCCGCCATCTGCCATCGCACCGCCTGGTCGCGCCGCCGCTCGCCTGATCGTGTCCCGCTGACGAATTGGGCGGTACTCCCAGACGCCTGGCCAGGCCAGCCTCAGGGAATCGCAGTGCCCGGCGCAGCTGCCCCACCGCGTAGGGCCGCCCCTCTGCGTGCGCGGGAGGCGGCGGGCCACAGGACAAGATCAGGACACCGGCTCGGTGCGGTAGTCGGGCGCGGGGTTGAGCTGCGGCGCTCGGGTTACCCGCATGGTCGCGGCCTGAGTGCGTCGCGGCGGCGGCCTGGCCGGCTTGTCCGCGTGCGTCCGGCAGTTGGGGCTGGCGGGCACACAAGCGTCGGCCCGCTCGAGCAGGTTCCGAGCGGGGCGGCGCGTGCAGGCGAAAGGCGGCCTTCGATTGCCGCGGTCGTCGGCTGCGCCTTCGGTCTCGATCTGCTCCTTGCGGAGCTGGCCGCGCACCGTCTCCTTAGGCAGCCGTGCTGTCACTACTTCCGGGTCTCCCTCTTCGCGCACAGACAGACAGGTTGCATGGCCCGTTTTGCATCGCTCCGCCTGGACCGCCGCATCGGCGGTGAGCGCCCCGGGTCGCGGCAACGCCGGAGTGTCGGTTGGGCAGCGATGTCGCTCGCCCGTTCGGGCGGGCTCCGTGTGCGATGTTCCCGGGGGAGAGGGACCCGGGGACGAAGCAGGTCTGTGTAGGCGCCGCGGGGTCATCCGCAGCTCGCCAAGCAAGCCCCGGGGCTGCTGAGTTCCCGCGGGCGCAACGGTGTACCGCGGGGCGAAACGCCGCTGCGCGGGCTGCCCGGCGACGGTCCGTGCCTCCCACCCGCGGTGGGAGACACGCTCGCAGTGATACGGCTAGAGCCAGTGGCGCAGGATCAGGTGCGGGGCCCGCCGGGTGAACCAGGCGCTGGCCAGGCCGATGGCGGCACCGGCGGCGACGTCGCTGGGGTAGTGGGCGCCGCTTTGCACGCGTTCGATGGCCACCATGGCGGCCGGCACCGTGCACAGGGCACCGGCCAGCGGCCATGTGGGAGCAATGGCGGTGGTGAAGGCGACCGCGGCGGCGGTGTGCCCGGAGGGGAAGGAGGGGGAGTCGGGACGGTCCTCGACCTCGTCGTGCGGGAACCAGTCCTTCGGTGGCCGGGGTCGGTCGGCCAGTTGCTTGCACACGCCGTTGGACACCAGCTGCGCGACGGTCACAGCGGCCAGGCCCGCGACGGCGGCCCTGCGGCCGCGCCAGCCGTCCATCAGGGCCATCACCGCTGCCGCGCCGCACCACAGCTTGGTTCCCTCAGCTGTCTCCTCCACCGCCGACAGCGCACGGTGAAGGCCGGGCGAGGCGCGGGCAGCGAGCTGCTTGGCCACACTCCGGTCCGTCTCACGAATCCCTGCCAGCAACCTCATCACCTGCTCGTATCCCACAGGCCGCCAAGCATGCCCGGCACCGGAGCGCACGCCGGCGCGACGTCAGTGCGGCGCGGTGCGGCGCGCTCAGGTCCCGCCCAGACGGCGACGGTCCTCCTCATCCCACTTCCGCGTGTCGCGCGGCCCGACGTACGGCTCCTCCGGCGGATGACCGCCCGCCACCGCGCGCTGGCGGGCCAGCTCCGCGTCGACCTCCAAGCCCAGCAGGATCGCCAGATTCGTGATCCACAGCCACACCAGGAACACGATCACCCCGGCGAAAGTGCCGTAGGTCTTGTTGTAGGAGTAGCTGTTCCGTCAGCCACTGTCGGGGCCGTCCCTGGGCGGCTGGCAGGTAGTCGATTTTGCGCGGACGATCGTGCCAGCCGTGGAGTCGAAGTCCGGTACCGCTGGATGCGGTACCCCCTCGCACTCCGACAGCAGCAGCCCCGGTTGCATGGCCGCCGTGTCTGTTCCGTGCAGCACCCCGGCGTCTGCCGGATCACACCCCAGCCGTGATCAACCCTGTCATCACCACCCACTCCTGCGAACCCGTGGGCCAGGGTGAGGACCTCGCAGCTGACGTCGACGCTTCAATTGTCAGGCGAGTCCGCTTCGTCGTGTTCGGCAAAGACCTCGCGTGCCACGGTGTAACTGTCAAAGGCACGAGCCACACCCGCGTAGACGGCCATCTGGATGAAGGCTTCGACGATCTCCTCCTTGGTCACGCCATTGTGCAAAGCGATCCGCAGCTGGCCCCGGAGCGGCTCGAGGATGCCCAGGCTCGCCGTGATGGTGACCGAGATGAGAGCACGGGTGCGCAGGTCGAGATGCTCGCTGCGAGTCCAAACGTCACCGAAGGCGTGCTCGGTCGCGATCCGTGTGAAGTCGTAGGCGTTGACGGGTTCCGTCGGCCCTGGATCGACATACGGCGCCAGGCTGAACCCGAGGATCTCCTCAGCGTTGTTCAGCGCGCGCGTGTAGTCAGCGCTGTGTTCCGTCATGGCGCCATTCTGCGCGCTGCCGACCCAGGGCCATCGGACCGGCACGACGCTTTCCATAGTCCACTGTTGCCGAAGTACACGTGAATGTCCCCGCCCATGCGCGGGGCACCCTATGGTTCTGGTCAAGCGCGGAGCTCGATACTGGGCATCGAGCGCCTCTACGGGGGGTCGATGAGTGCGTGGGCGGAGCTCGTGTCGGGCCTAGTCTTCGGGGTCGCCATGGTGGTGGTGGCGTGCAACTATCGCGATGTTGCGTGGCGGATCCACGGCTACATGTCGAACACGATTGGTGCCAACCGGCTGCTGACGCCGACAACGATGAGGTTCGTTTGTGGTGCTCTGGCCACTGTTTCAGTGGTGAGCGTCGCGTTTGGGCTGGCCGGCTCCGAGTGACTGGCGACATTTGAAAGGCGCCCTGAAGGAGCTCAACAAGGACGAGCTAACCGACCGGGCCGCGACGCCGACCTACTACGGGATCCTGGCGCTGTCCCGGTCCTGCTGGCGCTGATCTCGCTGCTCGGCATCGTCGGGCAGTCGGCGACGCAGCAGGCGCTGGACAACATCCAGAAGCTGGCCCCGGGAGCGGCGCGGGACTCCGTGAGTGGGAGGATTACTACACCTACCATCGCCCGCACGGCGCCCTCGGTGGCCAAACCCCCTACGAACGCCTCAAGCAAAAGACCCAGACTTGGGCGTACCCCAGCTCCGGCAGATGCAGAGTTAGAGCTGGCCCCCTCTGGGAAGGCCCTGGTCCGTTCCACGGCGGTCGGGCGCATCGGTCGCCCAGGATGCGAGCATCCGCAGGGCTTCGTCGGAGGGCGATCCGGGGTCGGCAAGGAAGGTGAAGAGGGTTTGGTCGGGGTCGTCGGGGAAGGTGAGAGCTTCCGTGCGCAAGGTCAGGTCGCCCACCACCGGGTGATGCAGCACCTTGGTGTCGTGACTGATCCGGACAACCTTCTGCACCGCCCACCACTTGCGGAAGGACTCGCTCTTCATCGACAGTTCGCCGACCAGTTCCGCCGTGCGGGCGTCGTCGGGATGACGCGCAGCATCCATCCGTAGCGTCCCGACGAACACCGCGGCCACCTGATCCCAGCTGTGAGCGAACACCTCGCGGGCTGTCTCGTCCAGCATGATCCACCGCACCGCGTTGCGCTCACGCATCGGCATCGCATCGAAGTCGGCCAGCACAAGACGCGCCATACGGTTCGTCGCCAGGACGTCTGTGCGCCGCCCCAGGACAAAGGCGGGGGTGTCTCCCAGACGTGCGAGGAGCGCGTGCACTCCGGGGCGCACCTTCTGCGTGCTTCGCACGCCGCGGCGCCGCGTAGTGGAGGGGCGGCGTGCCACTGCATGCAGGTAGCTGCGCTCGGCTTCGTCGAGCTGCAAGGCCTGCGCCAAGGCGTCCAGCACCGACTCCGAGGGCGTGATCGGCCTGCCCTGCTCCAGGCGCGTGTAGTAGTCCACACTCACGCCCGCCAAGGCCGCAAGCTCCTCTCGGCGCAATCCCGGCACTCGACGCGGGGAGGCGTCCTCGATGCCCAGCTGGTGAGGATCGATCGCAGCGCGGCGAGCGCGGAGAAAGTCGCTGAGACCTTCGTTGCGGTCCATACGGCAAGGATCACCCCGTTGCCGCGGTACAGCCAGAGTGTGGGTGGTCCTCTCAGTCCCAGGAAGCATGAGGCCACTCCACCCCTCGTTTCACCGAGGTGCGAGCGGTTCGCTGGAAGCACGGCCGCCTGGCCGTTCCACCCCGTCGACCGCGCAATCGTGCGGCACTCTCAGGAGCATCGATATGTCTTCCACCTGGCTTGTCACTGGAGCAACCTCCGGCTTCGGCCGCCTCGTCAGCGAACGCGCTCTCGCTGAAGGGGCTCATGTGATCGCCGTAGGCCGGCGCCGGGACCGCCTCGACGAGCTCCTGCGTCTGGCACCGCAGGGACAGCTGACCGCAGTGGAACTCGACCTCACGGACGCCAAGGCAGAAAGCGTTCTCGCAGACACTGTCCGTGCCGCCGGCCGGCTGGATGTACTGGTCAACAACGCCGGCTACGGACTCTTCGGAGCGATCGAGCAGATCGACGCAGCCGAGGCACGAGCGATCTTCGACACCAACGTCCTGGCCAACCTGACCGTTCTGAGGGCTGCCCTCCCGGCCCTACGCGCCGCCCAGGGGCGCGTCCTGCAGACGTCCTCACTCATCGGCCAGTTCGCCTGGCCCTCCTCCGGCCTCTACGCAGCCTCCAAGGGGGCTGTCGAACTCATCAGCGAAGCCCTCGCCCACGAGGTGGCTCCCACCGGCGTCAGGGTCACCATCATCGAACCCGGCACGTTCGGAACCGAGTTCGGCACCAACCTGCGCGTCGTCCTTCCCAGCGACGCCTACGCACCCACCGTCGGTAAATTCCTCACCGACTTCTCTGCACTCCCCGCGGAGGCCTTCGGTGACCCCCGTGCCGTCGCCGACGCCATCATGAGCGTTGCCTCCCTGGACGAACCGCCCCTGCGCCTGGCCGTCGGCGCTGATGCCGTTCAGCACATCCGCGCCTCCCTCCAGGCCCGGCTGGACGAGCTCAACCGCTGGGAGACCCTCTCCCTCAAGGGTGAGGTCCGAACCGCCTGACCTCGGCGGAACCCGAAGGGCCCGGCTGCGGCAGCCTGCCGCGGCCAGGCCCTCAGCCACAACGGGCAACCCCGCCCTGCCGGTTCGCTCATGGCCCCCTGCCACACTCCCAGAGGAGCATGTCGCCAGTGGCCTGCTCTGCATACCCGCAGCCCGGTCAGCCGGGCCGCATGAACCCCCTCGTGAAAGACCTGGAACACCCCACGAAACGGCCTCGCGCCGCCCAGGCAGATCCACGCGATCCGATGGGGGCGGGCAGTAGCCGGGTGCCGAGGCTGCCCTCCCTTTCTTTGGGGTTGGGCATGATCGCGGTAGCCGCCGTGGGCGGGCTGTCGAACCTGCCTGCCGGCTCTACCGGGCTGGCGACGGCTTCTCTAGTGCCGTGACCGTGAGCGTTTGCCGGGGTGATCGTGCACAGTGTCAAGTAGTGTCAAGGCTGTGGAGACAACGCATCGGCCCGCCGCGCGCGTGATCTGCCTGGATGCCGCCCAGCGTCTGCTCCTTCTCCATTGGCGTGACCCGCTTGACGGGACGTTGCTCTGGGAGCCGCCCGGTGGCGGCATCGAGTCAGGCGAGACACCGCTGATGGCGGCCCGGCGGGAACTCTCGGAGGAGACCGGCCTGGACCCCTCTGCGATCCGGGACCGGTCTGTGCCAGTCGAACGTGACGTTTGGTGGAACGGGAAGCGGTATGTCGGGACGGAGGACTTCTTCGTCGCCCATTTCGCCGAAGAGCAGCCGACGTTGAGGCCGACCGGCCTCCTCCCCGATGAACAGGTCAATCTCCACAAACACGCCTGGGTCCCGTGGTTCGACCTGGATACGCTGGTCGATCGGATCGAGCCGCCGACATTGATGTCCGTTCTCGCCGTCCTGGTTCCGGACGGCCCTTGGTGCGACCTGGTGCGCTGACCGGGAACCCTTCGCTCATGCCGGATGCGGATGAGTGAAAAGTTCCCCAGGCGCGATCATTCTCCCCACTTGGGTGGCATGGCAACGAAGTCCTGGAGCCGCCCGTCTCCGGAGGGCCCCAGGCCGACCCAGCAGGCCCTGGGGGACACGATCGGTGCCTGCGCGCCTACCCGTCACAGTGCGCTCGCTGACGTGCCACAGCCGGACAACCGCACAGGTGCAGCGAGTTCTCTGAACTAGCGATCTTTGGTCCCAGGCCCTCGCCGAGGCTCGTTTCTCCCACCCCGTGACCCACATCACATGCGGCTGCTGTCAGGAATCGGGAGGCTGCCCCGCTCAAGTCACCGGGAGCAAATCAACCGACAGGAGCGAGACATGAAGCACCGCATCGTCGTCCTCGGCGCCGGCTATGCCGGGTCCTACGTGGCGGGGACCCTGGCCCGCCGGTTGTCCCCGGCGGACACCGAGATCACCGTGGTCAACGCCGAGTCGGACTTCGTCCAGCGCCTGCGGCTGCACCAGCTCGCGGCCGGCCGGGAGATCGACGCTCCCCCGCTCGCCGATGTCTTCGCGGGCACGGGGGTCAGGCTGCGCCTGGCCCGTGTCACCGCTGTCGACCCCGAGCGCCAGGTCATCGCCGTGGCCGACGCCGACGGCGGGGGCGAGCTGGGCTACGACACACTTGTCTACGCGCTCGGCAGCCACGGCGCCACCCACGGTGTCCCCGGCGCGGCTGAGCACGGGTTCGACGTCGCCAGCCGGCCCTCGGCGTTGCGCCTGCGCAAGCGCCTGAACAGCCTTGCCAGCCAGGGCGAAAGCGGGCGGGTCGTGGTCGTCGGTGACGGGTTGACCGGCATCGAGACCGCCTCGGAAATCGCCGAAACGCGGCCCGGCCTGTCGGTTGCGTTGGTGGCCCGCGGCGAGCTGGGCGCCGCCCTCTGCGTCGGGGCCCGCCGCCACCTGCGGCAGGCCCTGGACCGGCTGGCCGTCACGGTCCTGGAGCACACCGAGGTCGAAGCCGTCGAGGCGGCGCGGGTGCTGTGTGCCGACGGCACTGCCTTGGCGTCCGACGCCACGGTGTGGACGGCCGGGTTCGCCGTCAGCCGCATCGCCGCCGCCGGCGGGCTGGAGGTCACCGAGAACGGTCGGATCGTCGTCGATCGCACCATGCGCTCCCTCTCGTATCCGAACGTCTACGCCGTCGGCGACAGCGCCTTCGCCGTCGCCGACAACGGCCGCCCGCTGCCGATGTCGTGTGCGTCGGCCGGCTACACCGGCGTGCAGGCGACGGCCGCGATCGTGGGACGCCTGACCGGCGGCCAGATCCCGAACACCAAGCTGGAGTACGTGGGCAACCACATCAGCCTCGGGCGGCGGGACGGGATCCTGCAGATGGTCGACGACGAAGGGCAGGCCAAGCCGACGTACGTGGGCGGCCGGACGGCCGCGCGGATCAAGGCGGTTATCCTCAAGATGTCGTTGTGGACCACCTCACACCCGACCTTCGGCCTGCCCAAGCGCAAGCACCGCCTGGCCGCCGCGCCGCACGCGTCCGCCGACAAGGCGTCTCGCGTAGCCGCCTAGTTAGGGTGATCCGAGTGGACAACACCGCGACCGACCGCTTCGACATCAGCCAGTTCGAGGCCAGCCGGAACCGGCTGGCCTCGCTGGCGTACCGGCTGCTGGGCTCCGCCGTCGATGCCGAGGACGCCGTACAAGACGCGTTCTTGCATTGGCAGGCCGCCGACCGGCAGCGGATCAAGGTGCCGGAAGCATGGCTGACCAAGGTCGTCACCAACCTCTGCCTGGACCGGCTCCGTTCGGCGCAGGCCCGCCGTGAACGCACCGCGGGTGCCTGGCTGCCCGAACCGCTCCTCGACGGCGACCCGATGCTCGGCCCGGCCGACACCTTCCAGCAGCGCGAATCGGTCTCCCTGGCCGTACTGACGCTCATGGAGCGCCTGGCACCCCTCGAGCGGGCCGTCTATGTCCTGCGTGAAGCGTTCTCCCATACTCACGCCGAGATCGCCGAGATCCTTGATGTCACCGAGTCCGCGAGCCAGCAGCACCTCCACCGGGCCCGGCGCCGCATCACCGGTGCGCGACGGGGCGGCGAAGAGGAAGTCGATGCGGCCTCCGCCCGCAGGATCGTTGAGGAGTTCCTCGCCGCCGCTTCCTCGGGCCGCACCGATCGGCTGGTCGCGCTGCTCACCGACGACGCCACCGCGATCTCCGACGGCGCCGGCCTGACCGAGAAGCTGCTGCGGTTCGACACCGCACAGCGCATCGCCGCCGTCGCACGCGCCGGCTTCACACCCACACCCGCGAAACGGCGACTCGCCGGCGGCACGCCCGCCGTCCATTACGCGCTCGTCAACGGCGCCCCCGCCATCCTCTTCGTGGTCGGCGACCAAGTCATCGGCGCCGTGACGTTCGACATCACCGGAGGCAAGATCGCCACGGTGCGCGGCATCGCCGCCCCCGCCCGCCTTGTCCGCCTCACTGAGGACTGGAGGCAGCATGAACCGGGCGCGCCGCTCATCACCCAGTGGTGAGCCCCTTGCTGACCGCCGTCAGGTGCAGTGCCTGCGTTCGCAGCCGGAAGCCCGTTGAACGGGCCGCCCACGCGGATCCACGCAATCCGATGGGGGCGGGCAGTAGCCAGGTGCCGAAGTCGCCCTCCCCTCTGGCTCTGGGGTTCGGCATGATCGCGGTAGAGGCCATGGGTGGCTGCCGGATCTGCCTGCCGGCCGCACCTGTTCAACCTCGCGTGCAGGTCGGCGGCCGCGACCGCCCTCGCCTAGGGGGGTGCGCGGTGTCGTGCGGTGCGGACGCCAGGCATGGCCTGCGCGGGTCGGTCGGAAACCAGCGGATTCGCAGAGTCTGAAGGCCGACTGGAGCGAACCTGCTGGCAGGAGGCGGTCGTTGAGGGGATGGGCCCTCGGGTTGAGTGCTGCTTCAATGCTTAAGTGATCGAACTGGTGGGCCTACTCGCGGTGTCCTGGCTGACGGCTTGGCTGTTTCGCCGGAAGGTGAAGCAACGTGCAGACAGGGCCGCGCAAGGAAACGAGATAAAGGTCCCCTGCCTGTTCACCAGGGTGCCGAGTGACGCGTTGTCAGGAGGGCTGCAGCTCGATGACAACGCGGTAGGTTGCCGGTTCCGAGGTGATGTGCAGGTCAGGGTCGTCGAACATGCGTTGCAGGGAGGCATGCCACTCGGGATTGTCGGTGGCCTTGTCGAGCGCGGTCCCCGACGCCCACTCCGCGATGTGGACGAAGCGTGTCTGCGGGCCTTCGGAGAGGGGGCGGTGCAGGCGGGAGCGGAGGAAGCCGGGCTGGGCCGCCATGATCCGGGCGTTCTCCTGGTACACGTCGGTGAAGTGGTCGGCTTCGTCCGTCGGCACGGTGTAGTTCTTGATGACGGTGACAGGCTCGTCGGTGCTGGTCTTCGATACGAAAGAATGGCTCATGCCCCTTCTGACCGACGACGCCTCGCGAGTGTGACCGGTCGTCGGGTGCTGATCTGAGCGCTGGGGCGATGGAGGCGTGAGAGCCAGGGTGAGGGCCCTCATGCGGGGTGCCCGACGGCACTTCGCGTGAGGGCCCTGTGAGGGCGGCCAACGGCCTGGAGGGCAGGCTCAGCTGCCGTCGTTCTCCCAGTGGTGCACGGCCGTGGTCGCGGTGACGTCGTTCGCGTAGACCAGGGCGACACGGTGGTTGTACTGGATGGTGTACATCTTCTTGCCTCCGATGACCACGGCTGAGCTGGAGGGGAAGTAGTCGTCAGTGGCGACGGGCTCTCGCGTGGCCACGTACGCCTGTCCGGTCGGGATGGCGTACATGCTCAGCGGTGCCTGTGTGGAGGCGCCCAGGCCGGCCGGGTACTCGGCCTTGTCGGGGTAGCTGGAGCCGTAGAGGGACACGGGAGTGGTGCCCGCAGGCCTGATGATCTTGACTCCGTAGCTGGTACGGGTGCTGACTCCGCCGGGGTTGTGGAACCACACCTTCGCACCGCTGAACCAGATCGCGGTCCAGTCGTCCTGGACGTCGGCGACGACGAACTGTTGCCCGGCCTGAGCCGTGCTGCCCCAGTCGTTCACCCGATCGGTGCCGGGCGCGGTGCCGTGGATCGCCTGATCGCCGAAGAGCGGGGCCGTCTCGCTCGGCGCGGTGTGCAGGTAGACGAAGTTGGTCGGGTGCTGCTGCTCGATGCAGGTGGGCGTCTGGCCGGTCGGGTCGTCGGAGGGGCAGACCTGGAGGGTCTGCACGTTGTCCGCGAAAGACGGCTTGATCGACACGACGGAGCCGGGCTGCGGCACCTCGGAAACGCCGCTGACCGGGGCGCCGAGCAGACTCATGAAGTGATTCCAGTCCCAGGCGTAGCCCGGGTCCCAGTGCATGCCGGAGACGAGCGCGGAGTTGGGCCCGGCAACGTTGTCATGACCAACGACGTGCTGCCGGTCCAACGGGATATCGAAGCGCGCGGCCAGGTACTTCACCAAGTCCGCCGTGGCCTGGTACTGCGCCTCCGAGTACCAGGCGGCGCCGTGCGCGGCGTACCCCTCGTGCTCGATGCCGATCGAGTGCAAGTTGGTCGAGTAGTTGCCCGCGTGGAAAGCGATGTCCTTGGTGGGCACCATCTGGGTGACCGCGCCGGCAGAGGACATCACGTAGTGGGTCGCGGCGGGGTTCGAGGGATTGGCCAGACCCGTGACGCCGGCGTCGTAGGTGGACTCCAGGTCGTGGATGACGATCGTGTCGATGCGGATGCCGTTGGCCGGCCGGTCGGCGACCTGACGGCCGGCCGGCGATCCGGTCACGAAGGTGCAGTCGACGGTCGTGGGACACTCGGTGGCCACCGCCGTCGACGAGGTCTTCAGGCGGAGGGAGTGGATCTGCTCTCGGGCAGGGGCGACGGAAGGTCCAGCGGACAGACGTATGCGCTGGCCGTCCTGGGTCGTCGCCGAGGCGCCGCTGCGGATCGTGCGGAAGACGCGGTCGGCGAAGGAGGCAGCCGCCTGCTCCTGCTTGGCCTGGCTGTACCGGGCCACGGCCCCGTACCACTGGGAGGGGTCCGCGGGGGTCGCCCCGAGCAGCTCTTTTTCGTACGACGCGAGCAGCGCAGCACCGCCGCGGATGTTCGTGGTGTCGTCCTCGCGCAGGGATTTGACGGAAAGTCCGGTCAGCTCGGCCGCTTGGCGCAGAGTGTGCAGCGCGGGGTCTGCAGCGAGGGAGTCGAGGTCGGCGCGGCCCGCGGCGCCCGCGTCACCGGCCGCCAGCATGGTGGGGGTGACGTCCGTGAGGTTCATCGGTCCGTACCCGCCGTCGGTGCTCGGAAGGGCACCGTGGCCCTCCCAGGCCGACTCCTGGTGGGAGAGAGCGAGCAGCACGCTCGACGGGATGTCGAACTCTTCGGCAGCGGCCAGCAGCGCCTGTTGGCGAGCGTTCGCAGACGCGCTCGGGTCGTCGGCGAGTGCGTGGCCGGGCAAGGTGAGCAGGGAGCCTGCGACCAGCGCGCTCACGGCAATGCCGACGGGCACGCCAACGGCCCTCTTTCTTCTGTGCAAGGTGATGCTCCTCAGAGGAAGAAACATGCGCATCAAGGTGCGCTGGCGGCATGTGCCGCTCATGGGGGAGGCCCGGGGCGACAACTCGATGCGCGGATGACTATAGGGCCATGCTCGTTGCAGTGGCCACGGAAAGAGTAGCTGTTTTCCGTCACACGTGTGTTGCGGCGAGACTGAACGGAAAGGGCATAACAGCCCGTTCCGAAGGGCGAGTTGCCGAAAAGTTCAGGGAGAGGGGGCAACCGCGAAGGCGAAGGCCAGGCGTGAACTGGGGCATCAGGGGAGGAGCGCACCCTGGAGCGGGCCGTGCGATTCAAAGGCAGTGTGGATTGCTATACACTCTTCACAGTGACTCCGACACCGTGTGACACGCTTGGTTACCGGTATGGGAGCCGCTCGCCCACCCGCGGGCCGTCCGCCAGCGGGTGCGTGCCTCGGGCGCCTGTTCGATCCCCCGCGGGCAGGTGCCCGAGGCACTTTGTGGCTTTCAGAGCACGGAGCCGAGAGGGTTCCGATCGGGTCAGGACTTCTGGGCGCGGTAGAGACCGCGGCCGGCTCGGCGTAGGCGGGAGGTGCCGACCAGACGGTCGAGCGTGCTGCGCACCGCATTGATGCTTCCGGAGTCGGTGTCGCGGCCTAGCGCCGCGGCCACGTCGCGGGCGCGGACCTCAGCGTCGCCGACGCCTGCGAAGTACTCCAGGATCTGTTCGGTGAGCGCCCCGTAGCTGCGCGATTCCTCGGCCTCCGCAGGCGAGGAGGCTGCCGGCCTGCCTTTCTGCGGGGGCCTGGTCTGTCGCGGCGCGGACTGCTCCTGCGGCGTGCGGGCAGTGGACGCGACGACCGGAACGTCGGCCTTCGCCTGCTCGGGCTGCTCCGCGGCGCGGCGGCCGGATGGCTCGCCCATGAGGACGGTCAGGGCGCTCAGCGCGCGCTGCACGGAGTCAAGGTGGGCGGCCACGGCGGCCAGCTCCCTCTCCAGTGCCTGCTTCTGAATCTCCAGGCGGGCGAGGTCCTCCTGGAGGCTCTCCGCAGTGACCTCAATCTCATGCGCCGTGCGAGTTGCCGAGACCATGTCTTCCTCTCATCCTCAACCCTCCGTGCCGCGCCTCGCTGAAGTCAGCTGCGGTACCGCTCGGCTCGGACCCGGGATGTGTGGGTGCATCGTATGTCACAGCGTACGAGGTTTGGACCTGGAAGATGCAAGATGGCGATGCGAGGTGCTATCGCGCAAGGTGATCACCACTGTCCGTGGGAGTGTGGCCGGGTGCCGGCGAAAGTGATCACGAAGGTGGCGCAGTCGAGGCCTCGGTCCTGGCTGCGGGTGCCGATATCTTCAAGAGCTTCTTGAAGGATGCGGATCCGCGTCCCGAGCACGACCCCGTCCGCAGCCAGTCAGACACCGGCGGCACGCAAATCGAAGTCCCGGCCCGCGTTGTCCTTTATTTCTCGCGCGTGGCTGCCCGGTTCCACTGGCGGAGCTTGTCAGGGTTGAGGACAGCCCAGATCTGCACGACGCGGTCGCCCGCAACGTCCAGGCTGATGACCGCGGCGACCTCTTCGCCGTAGCGCACCACTATGCCAGTGCGGCCGTTGACGGACTGGCAGTGCAATGTGGTGCGAGGCCGGCCGACCAGGAGGCCCAGCAGGCTGCGGGTGACGCGCCGTGCGCCGTGGACGGGCCGGGGCAGGGTTCTGACCTTGCCGCCTCCGTCAAAGAACACCGTGGCGTCCGGTGCCAGTAGGGCCGTCAGACGGGCAGGGTTCTCCGCCACGCAAGCCTGTCGAACCGCTCGCACCACACGGTCGTGCTGCTGTGGTGTCGTGGGGTGCGCCCACCTGGTCCGAAGGCTGTGCCGGGCCCGGGCGGCGAGTTCGCCGCATTCCTGTTCCGTCTGTCCGACGATGGCGGCGACCGTCTCCGGAGGCATCCCGAACGCGTCGTTGAGGACGAATGCGGCCCGCTCGGCCGGTGACAGCGTGTCCAGCGCTTCGAGGAGAGCCTGGCTCACCTCTTCGTCCAGGTCCTCAGGCAGCACCGCGCCGACCGGGCCCGGGTGTGACCGCCCGGTTGGCGCCAAGCGCTCCAGACAAATGACGCCGAGGGTCGTCACCAGCCAGGACCGGGGCTCGGCGACGCTGTCCCTGTGGTCGTCGGACAGGCCATACCAGCGCCGGTAGGCCTCCGCCACAACGTCGTCGGCGTCCTGGCTCCGGCCCAGCATCCAGTAGGCCACATTGAGCAGTCGGCGTCGCTCGTCGACCAGCTCCGCGAGCGGCACCGTCTCGTCGTCCTGTACCCGGTCCATCTGGCATCACCCTTTCGCACAGCACCCGACAAGGCGGTGCCACCCCTGAGTCCGGCCGGCGTCCGCCGAGGCCCCCTGGAATAGGGCAGTCCGCTTTCATCGGGCGGGTCCAACCGGTGCACTGCTGACCGGACAGGAACATATTGTGTGACACGGTTTCCCGGGCAGTAACCTGCGGCCCGCGTGCCGCAGTCAGCTTCGCGGCGGTCGTCAGGGCAGAAGACTGGCCAAAGGGGTCTGCGGATCGGACAGGGCCACGTCCGCCACGGAGACGCCGGACTCGACGAGGGCGCGGACGGAGTCGATGACGTTCCACACGTTCACACTCATGCCCGCCAGGACCCGGTCCCCGGACAACCAGAAGGCGACGAACCGCCGCTCGGCCAGGTTCCCGCGGAAGACGACGCGGTCGTAGCCGCCGGGCTCGGTGTACCCCGTGTACTCCATCCCGAGGTCGTACTGGTCGGTGTAGAAGTACGGCAGCCGGTTGTAAGCCGCCTCGCTGCCGAGCATGGCCTGCGCCGCCGTGCGGGGCTGGTGCAGGGCGTTGGCCCAGTGCTCCACACGCAGATGACGGCCGAGCCGAGGATGGTAGGCGTTGGCCACGTCCCCTGCGGCGTGCACGTCCGGGGCCGAGGTGCGCAGACGCTCGTCGGTGACGATGCCGTTGCGCACCTCCAGTCCGGCTGCCTCTGCGAGCCGGACGTTGGGGGTGATCCCGATGCCCACCACCACAGCGTCGGCGGGCAGCCGGGTTCCGTCGGCGAGTTGGACGCCGTCGGCGCGGGTGCCGTCACCGGTGATGCGCTCGACGGCGGCGTGGGGCCGCAGGACGACCCCATGGTCCCGGTGCAGGGCGGCGAAGACCTCGGCCGCCTCCCGGCCGAGCACCTTCAGCAACGGCAGCTCGGAGTGCTCCAGAACGGTCACCAACGCCCCGGCCGTCCGGGCTGCCGCAGCGGTCTCCAGACCGATCCAGCCGCCCCCGACGACCACGATCCGGGCGCCGGGAGTAAAAGCGGCCTTGAGCCGCTCGCTGTCCCCAACGCGGCGCAGATACAGCACGTTGTCCAGGTCCGCCCCAGGAACAGTCAGCCGGCGGGGGGACGATCCGGTCGCCAGGAGCAGCTTGGTGTAGGACATCCGGCGCCCGCCGGTGATCTCGACCTGGCGAGCGTGTGCGTCGACGGCCGTGACGCGCGTTCCGGTCATGAGGTCGACGTCGTGTTCGCGGTACCAGTTCTCGGAATGCACGAAGATGGACTCGCGGTCCTCCTTGCCGAGCAGGTACCCCTTGGACAGCGGCGGTCGGATGTAGGGGCGCTCCGCTTCGTCACCGACGACGACCAGCGGTCCGTCGTAGCCCTGTTGCCGGAGTTCCTCGGCGGCCTTGCCTGCGGCGAGGCCGCCGCCGACGATCACGAACCCGTTTTCTCGCGACATGATGTTCCCGTCTCTGCGCGCACCGGACACTGGTGTGCCCTGGTGCGGAGAGACCGTGACAACCCGCAGGTTGTGACACCGGCCCGCCCCGTGGAGGGAACGTGCGGGGCTGCGAAGGCAGGGCGGGGAGTGCGACGAGGGCGCGAAGGGCGTCCGCGGCCGAGGCGGCCCGCAGATCCGCGCCTCTCGTCGCTTGGCCGTGCGGGCTAGCGTCCGGTGCCCTGCGCCCAGTGCGCCGTGAGGGCGGCGGCCACCTCCGCGGGCCGCTCCAGCACTGTCCAGTGGTTGCAGTCGAGATGCAGGACGCGAGTGGCGCGCAGGGCGGCGCCGAGTTCGTCGCCGAACTCGATCTGGCAGGCCGGGTCGCGCTCACCCCAGAACACCAGTGCGGGTGCGGTGACGTCAGACAGGGCCGGTTCCCACTCCGTCCCCATGGTCACGGCGGACCGGTACAGCCGCAGGATGCTGTCCTTCATCGTGTCGTCCAGGTGCCGGACCATCTCCGCCACCGGTACGGCGGGCGCGTCGAAGCCGTTCACCAGCTCCTTCGCGAAGGACTCAGGGTGCAGCTCGGCCATGAACCGCTCGCCGGCGACGGGGTCCTGCCAGGTCTCGGCCAGCGGGTGCCAGACGTAGCGGGAACTGACGGGTCCGTTGCCGCCGGCCCAGGTTCGTACCAGGTCGGGGCGGAGGGAGGCGACGCGGGCGGTGAGGATGCAGCCCCAGTCGTGACCGACCAGGTCCACGGGCTCGCCGACCCGCTCCAGGCGTTCGACGAGCCAGTCCACGTACTCCTCCTTGCTGGAGCCGAAGCCGGTGGGGCGTGGGGTGCCGAATCCGGGCAGGTCCCAGGCCTCGACGTCGGAGCGGGTCAGGTGTCTGCGTACGCCGTCCCACACGCGGTGGGTGTCGGGAACGCCGTGGATGAGGATGGCGGGCATGGGCGGTACATCCCTCGAGGTAGGGGCCGCGGCGGGGATCCGGGGAGGCTGTGCGGCCGCGGCGGGCCGGAACGACGAGCATCATGTGCTGCGCCGGATGCATCTAACATAGTGGCACACAGTGTCACTGGTGTTCGCCGTGAGGCGGGGGGAGGACAGCCAGCAGGGGGAGATCCCACGCCAGGGGCCCGTGCTGTCGGTCCAGGGCCCGTATTTCCGTCACGGATGAGGCGCCGGACCTGTTGAGTGGGATACGCACGTGCCCTCGTCCCGTTCGCCTGCCCATTCGACGATCGCGCACCGCCGCGCACGTGCGAGAACGGCGGCCGTGTCAGCCTGCTGGTGCGCATCGTCCACCCGCTGCCCACCCAGACACTCGGGCGGCACGAGGACGGCTTGCCTATGGTGCCGAGGTTTTCTGGATGTGGCCGGTTTCCCAAGACGACATCGTCGCGGAGCTGGCCGGGCACGGCTTCGCCCCGGTGCCCGACGCGGGCAGTCCCGCGGTGCTGACCGTACAGCGCGCCTGGCAGCGACCCGTTGACGCGTCGGCACCCTCTGACATGCCAAACGCCGTTCCGGCGGCGGGCTCGGTGTCACAGGCGCGGGTTCTCACCTGTCTGTCCTTCCGCGGACCTCGCCCGGCCTTCCCCGGCCGTGGTCCGCTCCACCACCCGGCAGGCACACGGCGACGGCTCGCAGCGACTGATCGTCGTGACCAGCGACCGCAAGGATTCACCTATGTCGACCGTCGTCCCGTACGCAGCGCTGACCGGTGTCTACACCATCGACCCGGCGCGCAGCACCATCGGCTTCTCCGTCCGGCACGCCATGATCGCGAACGTGCACGGGCGGTTCGGCGTGTTCGAGGGGCTGGTCAAGCTGGACGGGTACCAACCCAGCCGCTCTGAGGCCTACTTGAGCGTCCAGACCGGCAGTATCGACACCAGCAGCCCTGACCGGGACACCCGTCTCGCGGGTGCTGACTTCCTCGACGCCGCCACCTATCCGCTGATGGTCTTCCGCTCCGCGGGCCTCGCCGATCGCGGAGACGGCCAGTTCCGTCTGACGGGACACCTCAGGATCAAGGACGTCGAACTCCCTCTCCACATCCACCTCGCCTTCGACGGGGCCACGCAGGACGAGAGCGGAGACCACCGAGTCGGCTTCTCCGGCACCGCCCTGGTGCGCCGCTCCGACTGGGGGCTCGGCTGGAACACGCCCGCCGAAACCGGCGGTGTCCTCATCAGCGACAAGGTCAGGCTCAGCTTCGACATCTCCGCTGTCCGTCTCTCCCGCGCGGATGCCGCATGACCGGCCTCGCGCCACAACACCGACCGCCCCGCGCGGTCCACGCCGGCAGCGATGCCGGTGCCCACAGATCGGTCCGCAACCGCGGCCGGATCGTACGTACGAAATGCAGGTGAGCCCCCCATGAATCATCAAGACACCACCGGCCAGGCCCGGTTCCGCTCGATCACGACGATCGAGGACCTGCGCGAGCACCTGCAGTGGGCCATCGAGCTGGAGCACGCCACGCTGCCGCCCTACCTCACAGCCCTCTATTCGCTCGACCCCGAACGGAACGCCCACGCCGTCGAAGTGGTCAGCAGCGTGTTCGTCGAGGAGATGATCCACCTCGCGCTGGTGGCGAACCTCCTGAACGCGGTCGGCGGGCAACCTCGCGTCGACACCCCGCGGATACTGTCACCGCATCCGCGGCCCATGCCGCACGCAGACCCCTCCATGCAGCTGTCCCTGCTGCCGTTCGGCGAGGAGGCGGTCGCGATGTTCCTCCGCCTCGAACAGCCGGCCCACCCGGGCGACCCGGCGGAGGGCGACGCCTACATGACGATCGGTCAGTTCTACGACGCGGTCGAGAAGGGTCTGCGGCACCTGTGCGCCGAGCTCGGCGAGGAACAGGTCTTCACCGGTGATCCCGCCCGTCAGGTGGCCGCAGGACCCTTCGGGCACACCGGCGGGCGGCTAAGCCCGGTCACCGATCTCGCCTCGGCGCTCGCCGCCTTGGAGGAGATCGTGGAGCAGGGTGAGGGCGCGGCGCGCGTCGACGTGTGGGACGGGGACATGGACATGTTCCACCCGCAGAGCAAGGCCGTCTCGCATTATTACCGCTTCCAGGAGCTCGCACAGGGCCGGCGCTACCAGCCGGGGGATACACCAGAGACGGGGCCCACCGGGGAGACGCTCACCGTGGACCCCGCCGGGGTGCGCCCGATGCGGCCCAACCCGCGGCTGGAGGACCATCCGGAGGGCAGTGCGATCCGCACGGCGCAGGAGGCGTTCAACATCGCGTACGGCAAGCTGCTGCAGCTTCTGGAGCAGGCGTTCAACGGCAATCCCGCGATGCTCGGGGTGTCGGTGGGCACGATGTACGCGCTCAAGGGGCAGGCACAGAGCCTGATGGCGATGCCCGACGGCGAGGGCCAGACCGCGGGGCCGACCTTCGACTACGTCGCTCCGGAAGATCGCGGCTGAACCGCGCACACATGCTGGCCCCCTGGACCGATGGTGCAGGGGGCCACGAACGTGAATGCGGCTTGGGGGATGCAGCATGCCTGCGCCCCCAAGCCGCGTTGCCCATGGGTCAGCGAACGGTCCGAGCTGCTGCCTCGATCACCCCGGCGACGTCGGCGGGGTGGGAGACACTCACGGCGTGCGATGCCCGTACGCGCGTGATGTGGGCGTGCGCGCGCTGTGCCATGAAGACTTGGGTCTGCGCCGGGATGTTGCGGTCCTGGGTGGCGACCACGGCCCAGGAGGGGACGTCCTTCCAGCCGGGCTCGGAGGCGTCGTCCGCCAGCGCGGCATTGGTGATCGGGCGCTGCGTGACGGCCATCAGGTCCGTGGTGTTGCGGGGGACATCAGCGGCGAACTGCAGCTGGAATTTGCTCGGGTCGATCGTCAGGTCCGCGTCGCGGGAGCCGTCCGGCAGGGTGACGGGCACCGAGCGAAGAGCGTCACCGAGGGTGCTGCCGGGGAACTTGCCCGCCAACTCGGCAGCGCTCTCTCCCTTTTCGGGGAGGAAGGCGGCGACGAACACCAGGGCCTTGACGTTGTCGGCGTCGTGGGCGGCGTCGCTGATCACCGAGCCGCCGTAGGAGTGTCCGGCCAGGACCACCGGGCCGTCGATGCCGGCCAGGACCTCCTTGAGGTAGGCGGCGTCGTTGTCCAGCCCACGCAGCGGGTTGGCCGCGGCGACGACGGGGTAGCCCTCGTGCCGCAGCCTCCCGATGACGCCGTTCCAGCTGGTGGAATCGGCGAACGCGCCGTGCACGAGCACGACCGTGGGCTTCTTCTCGCCGTCCGTCGCGGACGTGCTCCTGTCGGCGTGGGCGGGGGCGACCGCCGTGGCGATGAGGGCGGTGGCGACGGAGGCGGTGGCCAGCAGGGAGAGGGGGGTGCGGACCCGCTGGTAGGTGGAACTGCGGTTCATGGGAGGCCCTTTCGGGAAACGGTGTGTTGTCACCTTCAAGGACCGTGCGTGTGTCGCGAGTGTGACACTTTATATCTCTAGGTCTTTATTGCTCGTGAAGTCATGTTCGCCAGTAATTTCCCGGTACTGCTGGACGGTGGGCTTGAGGATCTGTGTTCCCTCGCCGTAGAAACCGCGACTGAGCCGCGCCCGCAGTCGGCGCACCCTTCCGTTCGCGTGGCCGTTTTTGTCGCGTTGTCCGGGATCGAGGGGCCCGTACTGCTCGTGCATCGTGAGGGCATGGCGTTCGTAGGGGTCGAGGGGCTGGTGCACCTCGATGTACCCGCCGTGCGGCAGACGCTTGATGACGCCGGTCTCGCGGCCGTACAGGACCTTGTCCCGATCACGGCGTTGCAGGCCCAGGGCGATGCGCTTGGTGACGAGGAACAGGGCGACCGGTACGGCGAACAGGGCGATGCGCACCGTCCAGGTGACCGTGTTGACAGACATGTGGAAGGTCACGGCGATGATGTCGTTCGCGGCGCCGAGCAGAGCCACCAGGTAGACGCCGAGCCATGCCACGCCGAACGCCGTGCGCACGGGCCGGTTGCGTGGCCGTTCCAGCAGGTGGTGTTCGCGGTCGTCGTCGGTGACCCAGCCCTCGATGAACGGGTAGGCGCCCATGACGAGGAAGAAGCCGAGGCCGGCTAGGAGAGGAATGAGATTGTCCAGGGCCAGGGTGTAGCCCCAGAAGTTCACCTCCCACCCGGGCATGACACGCAGCAGCCCGTCGGCGATGCCCATGTACCAGTCGGGCTGGGAACCCGCGGAGACCTGATCGGCGCGATAGGGGCCGAACTCCCAGACGGGGTTGATCTGAGCGATCGCCGCGATGGTGAAGATGACCCCGGCGACCAGGCAGAAATAGCCGCCCGCCTTGACGACATACACCTGCATCGGCAGGCCGACGACGTTTCGCTCCGTACGGCCGGGCCCCGGGTACTGGGTGTGCCGGTGGCGGTGCCCGAGGAAGCCGTGGAAGGCGACGAGCGCCAGCATCAGGGCCGGAATGATCAGGACGTGGATCAGGTGGAAGCGGGGCACCAGGTCGTGCCCGGGGAACTCGCCGCCGAACAGGAACATCGACAGGTAGGTGCCGACGATCGGTACCGACAGCAGTGTCCCGTTCACCACGGCGAGCCCGGTCCCCGACAGGAGGTCGCCGGGGAGGTCGTAGCCGGTCAAACCACCGAACATGCCGAGGACGAGCAGGGCGAAACCGGCCACCCAGTTCAGCTCGCGCGGCTTGCGGAAGGCGCCGGTGAAGAACACGCGCATCAGATGGGCCAGCAGGGCGGCGACGAAGATCAGCGCCGCCCAGTGGTGGGCCTGGCGGATGAGCAGGCCGCCTCGTACGTCGAAAGAGATGTGCATCGTCGAGTCGAACGCCTCGGACACCAACTGGCCGCGCAGGGGAGCGTAACTGCCGTTGTAGACGACCTCGTTCGACGACGGGTGGAAGTAGAACGTCAGATACACACCGGTGATGAGCAGCACGACGAAGCTGTAGAGACAGATCTCGCCCAGCAGGAACGACCAGTGCTCCGGACGGGCCCTCCGTGTGCCGGTCGTGATGGCGGGCCCCGTACCCATCCGCGTTCTCGCCCACTGGGCGAGTCTGTCACCGCTACGGCTGCCCGCCGTGGTGACCGGTTCGATTGAATCGCTCATGTCATTCCCACCATCAACACATCACCGGAAGCGCCTTGCGGCCGGGTCTGCGCAACGAAACGGTGCATGGCGGCGAACTGCCGCGCCGGGTTTCGTTGCCCTCATCGGAAAGGACCGAGAAAGTGGTGAAAATGTGACATGACATCGCAAGACACGATCACGACGAGATATCTTGATCAGGACGCTCTCGCGCCGACCCCCTCGACGTTCTTGCGCGCCGAGCGCCGTCGTGTCGCGCGGCGCTCGCTCTCCGTCGTGCCACCCCAGATGCCCTCGACCTGCCCGACGTCCAGCGCCCACTGCAGACAGCGCTCCCGCACGGGGCACCGGGCGCACACGGCCTTCGCCTCGTCGATCTGGACCAGCGTCAGACCCGCGGTGCCGATGGGGAAGAACAGATCGGGGTCGACATCCCGGCAAGCCGCTCTCTCGCGCCAACTCATGGCAGCGCCTCCTTACTCGTCGCGGATGCCTCTCATGCAACTGACCGTCCGGAGGGAGGCCCTGTGACATTCCATGGCGGAGAGCAACGATGTGAAAGAAACAGTGTGACACTAGGCACAATGTCTTGAGCGGGGTTCCGGGGGCGCCGCACCATCTGGGAGTTGTGAACGCCACACAGGGCCCGAGGCCCCTTCCCAGTCCAGCCGTCGATCCCCGGGACCCCCTCTCCCCGGGCACCCACACCCTCGTCGTCCGGCACGGTACGGCCGCCGTCGACCAGCGCTACCACGTCGCCGGAACCGGCCCGGTGTGCGTCGCCCACTCCGGAGGGCCGGGCATCGGCTGGGAGTACCTGCGCATGCCCGAGCTGGAGCACAGCATGACCGTCGTCTACCTCGAGCCGGTCGGCACGGGCGACTCGGGCCGGCTGCCCGACCCGCGCGACTACACCCTCGCCACCTACACCCACTTCCTGCACGCGGTGATCGAGCACCTGGGCGTCGCCGAGGTAGCCCTGCTGGGCCACTCCCACGGCGGATTCGTCGCCCAGCGCTACGCCCTCGACCACCCCGAGCGCCTGGCGTCCCTCGTCCTGTACGACACCTCACCCATGACGGGAGAGGAGTTCTGGGCGGCCGCCGTGGCCAACATGACCGGCTTCGTCCAGCGGCACGCCGACGAGCGGCCGGAAGTAGCCACCTACATCGTGGGTCTCACCACGCGACTCGACCGGTCCGACGACGCCGGCGCGACGAAGGTGCTGCGCACCATCTCCCCGGCCTACTTCCACGACTACTGGGGCCGCGAGGAGGAGTTCGCGGCCGGGCGGGCGTCCCTGCGTATGTTCGCGGCACCGGCCTGGGGCGCGGAGCCTCCGTTCGACGTCCGCGGGGAGCTGTCCCGGCTCGCCGTCCCGACGCTGGTCCTGGTCGGTGACGACGACTTCATCTGCGGGCCGCGCTGGGCACACATGCTGCACCGGCTCCTTCCCGACGCCCGGCTGGTGATCCTGGAGAAGACGGGCCATCTCGGGCACATCGAGCGTCCCGAGATGTTCACGGCGGCCGTACGCGACTTCCTCAGCGAATGACCGTACGGGCTTCGCTGTCGCCGGTGAGGAACTGCCGCAGGAGGGGATCCGTGTCCTGTGAGCCGAGATCGCGGACCGCGTCCCGGACGGCCTGTTCGTAGCGGGACGAGGTGCGGCGCAGTGCGGCGTGTCCCGCCGGGGCCAGCAGTATCTGCACGCCGCGCCGGTCGTGGTCGACGGCGCTCGAGATGATCAGGCCCTGTCGGCGCAGGCGGGCCATCAGCCTGCTTGTGGCGGACTGACTCAGGCCGAGCCTGGTGGCCACGTCCCCGAGCCGCAAGGGTTCGGCGTCCGCGGCGGAGTCGCCGCCCATGTGGCGCAGGGCCTGTACTTCGCTCACTCCGAACCCGGTCTCCTCGCGCAGCCGCCGTTCCACCGTCGCCTGGACGCGGCGGTGGAGGCGGTCGAGGGCGTCCCATCGGTCGGTCGCGCAGGACTGCGTGCGGTCGTCGGCGGAGCCGGTGCGTCCTTCGCACACCACGTCCCCGTGCGCCGTGCCGCTCATGCGGTGGCCTGGTGGGACGGCGCACCGTCGCGTGCGGCCGTTCCCTCGCCGGAGTACGGCGCGTCCTGGCCGGTCAGCACGTGCTCCAGATGGCCGAGGTCTCCGGTGCGGGCGGCGGTGAAGATCGCCTGGACGAGCCGTCGATGGGTGGCCGCGTCCACGTGCTGCCGGTGCCGCCGGTTGTTCAGTCGGTCCTGGGCGCGGGAGACCTGCTGCCGTGCGTTCCCCACGGACAGGTGGAGCAGGTCGCCGATCTGGGTGTACGAGTAGCCGAACGCCTCGCGCAGCACGTACGCCGCGCGCTGGTTGGGGGTCAGGGTCTGCAGAAGCAGCAGAACGGCATGCTCCACCGAGTCCTGGCGTTCTGCGAGGGCCTCCGGTGTCGTCCCGGTGTCCGTGGACTCCGGCAGCCAGGGGGTGGCACTGGACTCGCGGCGCCTGCGCGCCGACTGCAGCACGTTGATGGCGAGCCGGACAGTCGTGGTGCGGAGCAGCGCACCGGGGTCGGCGACGACGGTGCGATCCGTGCCTTGCCACCGCAGCCACGCCTCCTGGATGACGTCCTCGGCTTCGCCGGGATCTCGGAGAATCCGATTGGCGATCTTGAGCAGTCCTGGCCGGATGCGGCCGAACACGGAGGCCGCGTCGTTGAGTTCGACGGGCACGGCAGTGATGGACATCATCACCGGCTGGGGACTCTGCCGGATTGCGATCACAGATGTGTCCACGATCGGCTCCTCTGCTGGTTGGGGATCGGCGGCTTCCCTCACCGCCGACACCAACTTCGCGCCGACACGGGCACTGCCGCGCCCCTGATAGACCGTGGGGCACCCCGTGGTCGTACCGTGGCCACCACGTGGCCAGGGCCGCCAACCCCCTGGCCCACGGGCCCCCGGAGGGGCCTGTCATCCCCGGTCGCGCAGGCGCCTGGGGCCCGTCACCCCTGGTCCCGGGCGGCCCTGGGAGCCGTCGCCCCCTTGGGCCGTCACCCCGTGACCCCCCGCCCCGTGCCCACCACCCAGTGACCCCCCACCCCGTGACCCCCCACGCCTCGGGTCCCTGGCCGGGTCCGGACCTCGACAGGACCGGCCATGCGTGGTCCGGGGCGCACGGCGTGGCGGGGATGCCGTCGGTGCGGCCCGCGCGGGCTCCCGACGGGGCGCGGCGCAGCACGCGGATCGCCCGGCGTAACGATTCGCCCGGGGGTCAGGCGGGAGTCGCTGCACCGCCCGGCAGCACGGCGGCCAGCTGTTTGCGGGACCGGATCCCGAGCTTCGTGAACACCTTTCGCAGGTGCCACTCGATGGTGTGCGGGCTGAGGAACAGCTGCGCGCCGATCTCGAGGTTGGTCAGCCCTTCGCCGGCCAGCCGGGCGATCTGGGCCTCCTGGGGCGTGAGCGCCTCGTCGTGGCCGGTGGCGCGCCTGCGCACCGTCTCCCCGGCGGCCTCCAGCTCCCGGCGGGCGCGCTCGGCGAAGGCCTCCGCGCCCGCCCGGTCGAGGATCTCGTGGGCGCGGGCCAACTGGTCCCGGGCCTCGGCGCGGTGGTTCTCGCGGCTGAGCCACTCGCCGTACAGCAGCCGTGTGCGGGCGAGCGCCGTCCGCACCGGAGTGCTCTCCAGGCGGGCGATCGCCTCCCGGTACAGGGCGTCGGCCGTGCCCCCCTCACTGATCAGGGCACGGGCTGCCGCGGAGGTGCCCGTCGCCCAGGCCGTGCCGCTGGCCTCGCAGATGGCCGTGAGGCGGTCGGCGGCCTCGACGGCGAGGTCCCGCTGCCCGCTGCGGGCCGCCGCCTCCACCAGCTCGGGCAGGGAGGACAGGGCCAGCCCCAGTTCCTGCGGGTACTCGCAGCCCTTGGCGGCGGCGGCGCAGGCCTCCTCGTACCGCCCGAGGCCGTTGTACAGCACGGCCAGCGCCCACTGGGGAGCCGTGAGCGTCTTTCCCTCACCGCTGAGGGTCCGGTCACCGGTGATCGTCGCGATCGCCCGCAGGGTCTCGGTCTCGCGGCCGCGCCAGGGTTCGATCACCAACGCCCCGTAGTGTGCGAGGAAGTGGCTGCCGGTGGCCTCGCCGATCGTTACCGCCTCCGCGGCGAGCGAGTCAGCATCGTCCAGATCACCGGCGAAGACCCGGTTCGCCAGCCGCAGCAGGAGCGCCGAGGGCAGCACGGACAGCGTTCCGGTCTCCCGGGCCAGACGGACAAGCTTGGCCGACAGACCGCTCCAGCTGTCGAAATCCCACACGTTGTGGGCCATGCGGCAGGCGAACGGGAGCCAGCCCAGCGACTGCTCCGCGGTGAAGCCGCCGCACCGCAGCGTGCTCAGCGCATTGCGCAGAATCGGGGCGCCCGCCGCGTAGCCGTCCGTGGTGGCCACGGCCAGGCCGTCCAGGAAGAGGTCGGTGGGGCCCGGGTGAGCCGCCGGAGGCGCGGTGCGTGCGGCCCGGGCAACCTCCTCGAGGCCGGGGCCGCTGGACACGCGGCCCGCGGTGAGGGCCGCGTAGAACGCGTCCCGGTAGGTCTCCCGGGCGATGTCGGAGTCGAGCGGCTCGAACTCCCGGGCCGCCGTGAGCAGCAGCGGCACCGTGGCACCGGCACTGCGGGATCCGAAGGTGATCTGCCCGCGCAGCAGGCTGGCCTGGGCGTGCTGCAGAGGGTCGAGCGCGCCCATCTCGGCCACGTTGAGCAGCTCCAGCGCGGCGTCGAACGCTCCGGCGAGATACTTGGCCCGCGCCGCTGCCAGCGCTCTGCTGCGGCGGCGGGCGGGCTCGGGCGTCAGCTCGGCCGCTCGTTCGAGAAAGGCCGCCGACGCGGCGATGCCGCCACGCGCCTGCGCGCGTTCGGCCGAGCGGGCCAGTTCTTCCGCCACGGCCTCGTCGGGCTCCGCCGTGGCGCGGGCCAGGTGCCAGGCGCGGCGGTCGGGATCGGACCGCGCGTCCGTGGCCTCGGCCAGTGCCCTGTGCGCCTCCCGGCGCTCGGCCGGTCCTGCCGCGCGGTAGACGGCCGAGCGCACCAACGGGTGCCGGAACTGGACTCGCGTGCGCACTTCCAGCAGGTGCGCGGCCACCGCGGGGGAGGCCTCGCTCATGGACACGCCAAGAATGTCGGCGGCGCGGCGCAGCAACGAGACATCGCCGACGGGCTCGGCCGCCGCGAGCAGCAGCAGCCGCCGTGTCTGCGGGGGCAGTTCCTCGACACGCAGGCTGAAGTTGTGCTCGAGCCTGCCGACGACCGGCCCCATCGACGGTGAGGCGTAGCCGCCCGCCAGTTCGGCCGCGGAGGTGCTGCGGGGCAGCTCCAGCAAGGCCAGTGGATTGCCGCGCGCCTCGGCGAGAATCCTGCTGCGGACCGGCTCGTCGAACCGGCCGGGAAGCACCGAGGCCAGCATGGCGCGGGCCTCGGGCTCGCTCAGCCCGCCGAGAGTGAGTTCGGGCAGCCCCTGCAGGGCGCGTTCGCCGTCCGCCTCGCGGACGGCGAAGATCAGCCCCACGCGCTCCGCCATCAGGCGCCTGGCGACGAACCCGACGATCTGGGCCGAGACGCCGTCGAGCCACTGCACGTCGTCGATGAGACAGATCAGTGGCGTCTGCTCAGCGACATCGGCGAGCAGGCTGAGGACGGCCAGACCCACGAGGAACCGGTCCGGGGGAATGCCCGCGCTCAGCCCGAAGGCGGTCTCCAGGGCCGTCCGCTGCGGATCGGGGAGGTGCCCGAGGCGATCGAGGAAGGGCGCGCACAGCTGGTGCAGACCGCCGAAGGCCAGCTCCATCTCGGCCTCGACTCCCGCCGCGCGCACCACGGTGCAGTCCTCGGCGGTCTCGGCCACGTAGTCCAGCAGGGCGGACTTGCCGATACCGGCCTCGCCGCGCAGTACAAGGACCGCGCTGTGGCCGTCGCGCACCTTGGCCACCTGCCGGTCCAGCACCGTCCGCTCGCTCTGCCGCCCGTGCAGGAAGCCCGGTTTCTTGCCTTTCATGAACACCCCCGGCTGCGAGCGTATAGATCTGGTCTTCGGCCGCACAACTCATCTGCGGCGCTGGTCAGGTCGTCGGTGAGGCTCAGGGCAGTGGCGTCCCGCGGGGCCTTGGCCGAGCTGCAGGGGGGCCGGCCGGCGTGCGCTGCCGGACCTTCGGACAGGCGTGCGGCGTATCCACCGCACCGCAGTCGCGTCAGCGACTGTCCTCGAACGCCGCGGCCTCGACGATCTTCTTGACGGTGGTGAGGTAGCGGGCGGCGTCCGCGCCATCCACCAGCCGGTGGTCGTACGAGAGCGAGAGGTGGACCAGTTCGCGGACACCGATGAACTCCTCGTCGCCGTCCTGCACGACCGCCGGCCGTCTGACCGCGGCTCCCACGCCCAGGATCGCCGCCTGGTGCGGCGGGACGATGAGGGTGTCGAAGAGGGCGCCGCGTGCTCCGGTGTCGCAGACCGTGAAGGTGGCTCCGGCCACGTCCGCGGGCGTGAGCCGGCCGGCGAGGGTGTGAGAGGCGAGGGCGTGGACGGCACGGGCGATGCCGCTGACGGTGAGATCACCCGCGCCTCGCACCACCGGGGTCACCGGCCCCTGGTCGGTGTCGACCGTGATGCCGACGTTCTCGGTGTCGTAGTACGTGATCGAGGCGCCGCCCGTGTCGAGCCTGGCGTTGATGACGGGGTGCGCCTTGAGCGCCTGGGCGGCGGCCAGGACGAAGAACGGCATCGGTGTCAGGGCGAAGCCCTCGCGGGCCAGGAAGCTGTCCGCTGTTTGCCGCCACAGCCGCAGCAGGCCGGTGGCGTCGGCCTCGATGGTGGAGGTCAGCTGTGCCTGCTCCAGCAGCGCCTGCTTGAGGCTGTCGCCGACGGCCTTGCGCAGGCGGGGGACGGCGGAGGTGTGCCCGCGCAGGGCTGCGCTCGGCGGAGCCGTTGCCGCCGCCGGGATCGGGTGCGGAGCCGCATCGGCTGCGGGCGCGGATGCAGGCATCGGGACGGGCGCGGACACGGCGGGGGGTGCGGGTTGCGGCGTCGGCGCCGGTGCGAGCTGTGGAGCCGGTGGGCGCCGCTCGGGCGATGTGGCGGGCGGCTGCGCGAGCGGCGCAGGTGCGGGTGCTGGTTGCGGCGGGGTCGGGGCGGCGGTGGTCGCGGCCGCTGCCGGCGGTTCGGCGTCGGGCGGGCCGATGACGGCGAGCTCGGCACCCACCTCGACCGTCTCATCCTCGCCGACGACGATGGTCAGCAAGACGCCTGTGGCAGGCGCGGGGATCTCGGTGTCCACCTTGTCGGTGGACACCTCCAGCAGCGGTTCGTCCTCCTGAACGGGCTCGCCGGGCTGCTTCAGCCAGCGGGTCACGGTGCCCTCGGTGACGGACTCGCCGAGCGCGGGAAGGGTCACGGAGATCGTCATGGCGGCGTATGGCTCCTTCAGGTGTCCAGGCCGTAGTGCTTGCGGGCGCGGTCGACGGTGTCGAGGTCCACTTGTCCGGCCCGAGCCAGCCGGTCCAGGGCTGTCACGGTGATCGATTCGGCGTCCACGCGGAAGTAGCGCCGTACGTCCTCGCGGGTGTCGGACAGGCCGAATCCGTCCGTGCCCAGTGAGTAGTAGTCCTGCTCGATCCACTGGCCGATCTGGTCGGGGACCTGGCGCATCCAGTCGCTGACGGCCAGGACCGGACCCGGCGCACCTGCGAGCGACTCGGTCACGAAGGGCACGCGGGTCTCACCGCGCGTGCGGGCGGTGTCAGCGTCCATCGCGTTCCGGCGCAGCTCCGTCCAGGACGTCACCGACCAGACATCGGCGCGCACGTTCCAGTCGGCGGCGAGCAGTTCCTGCGCGCGCAGTGCCCAGTGGACGGCGGTGCCGGAGGCCAGGAGCTGCACCCGAGGGCCGGACACGGCGCGGTCGCCGGGCCGGAACGGGTACAGGCCGCGGACGATGCCCTCCTCGATGCCGGGCCACGCAGGAATGGGCGGCTGCGGCTTCGGCTCGTTGTAGACCGTGAGGTAGTAGAAGACGTTCTCGGGCCGCTCCCCGAACATCCGGCGCAGGCCGTCGCGGACGATGACCGCGATCTCGAAGGCGAAGGCCGGGTCGTAGCTGACGGCCGCCGGGTTGGTGGCGGCCAGGAGGTGCGAGTGGCCGTCGCCGTGTTGGAGACCTTCGCCGGTCATGGTGGTGCGTCCGGCGGTGCCGCCGACGACGAATCCGCGGCCCATCTGGTCGGCGAGGGCCCAGAACTGGTCGCCGGTGCGCTGGAAGCCGAACATCGCGTAGAAGATGTAGAACGGGATCATCGGCTCGCCGTGGGTGGCGTACGAGGTCGCGGCGGCGGTGAATTCAGCCATGGAACCGGCTTCGGTGATGCCCTCGATGAGGAGCTGCCCGGTCTCGCTCTCCCTGTAGTGCAGCAGCTGGTCGGCGTCGACGGGGTCGTAGGTCTGGCCCTGCGGCGAGTAGATGCCGGCCGTGGGGAACATCGACTCCATGCCGAAGGTACGGGCCTCGTCGGGGATGATCGGCACCCAGCGGGCGCCGGTACGGCCGTCCCGCATCAGGTCCTTCACCAGGCGGACCAACGCCATGGTGGTGGCGACCTCCTGAGGGCCGAAGCCCTTGAGCAGCGCCTCGAACGGCTGCGCGGCGGGCTCCGGCAGCGGCTTGGGGATCACGCGGCGCGCGGGGACGGAGCCGCCCAGTGCGGCGCGCCGCTCGTGCAGGTACCGCACCTCGGGCGAGTTCTCCCCGGGGTGCCAGAAGGGAACGACGTCACCGGCGAGGGCGCTGTCGGGGATGGGCAGGTCCAGCACGTCGCGCAGCTCGCGGAACTGCGCCATGGTCAGTTTCTTCATCTGGTGGTTGGCGTTTCGGGATTCGAACGCCGACCCGAGGGTGTGCCCCTTGACCGTCTGGGCGAGGATCACCGACGGTGCTCCCCGGTGTTCGACGGCGGCCCGGTAGGCGGCGTACACCTTCAACGGCTCATGTCCACCGCGGGAGTTCTCGAAGAGCTCCACCACCTGGGCGTCGCTCAGGGTGGCGGAGAGGGTGGACAGGGTGTCCCCGACGAAGAAGTTCTTGCGGATGTAGGCGGCGTCCCGCGCGGCGAAGGTCTGCATCTGGGCGTCGGGCTCCTCGCTGAGGCGGCGTACCAGGTCACCGGTCGTGTCCTGGGCCAGCAGCGGGTCCCAGGCCTCGCCCCACAGGGTCTTGACGACGTTCCAGCCCGCCCCGCGGAACCGGGTCTCCAGCTCCTGCACGATCTTGGAGTTGGATCGCACAGGTCCGTCGAGGCGCTGCAGGTTGCAGTTGATCACGAAGGTGAGGTTGTCCAGACCCTCACGGGAGGCCAGCGTCAGGGCTGCCGTGGCTTCGGGCTCGTCCGTCTCCCCGTCGCCGAGGAACGCCCACACTCGGGAGGCGGAGGTGTCCTTGATGCCGCGGGCCTGCAGATAGCGGTTGAAGCGTGCCTGGTAGACCGCGCCAAGAGGGCCGAGGCCCATGGACACGGTCGGGAACTCCCACAGCCACGGCAGCCGCCTGGGGTGCGGATAGGACGGGAGGCCGTGACCGCCGGCCTCGCGCCGGAAGCCGTCCAACTGCTGCTCGCTCAGGCGGCCTTCGAGGAACGCCCGGGCATAGATGCCCGGTGAGGCGTGCCCTTGGAGGAACAACTGGTCGCCCGAGCCGTCCTGTTCCTTGCCACGGAAAAAGTGGTTGAAGCCGATCTCGTACAGCCAGGCCGCCGACGCGTAGGTGGAGATGTGTCCGCCCAGGCCGAGCCGGGAGCCGCGGGTCACCATGGCCGCGGCGTTCCACCGGTTCAGGGCGGTGATCCTGGTTTCCATGGCGATGTCGCCGTCGAACATCGGCTGGGCGGCGGCCGGGATGGTGTTGACGTAGTCCGTGGTGAGCAGCCCCGGCACCCGCAGGCCGGCGCGGGCCGCGTACTCGTGCACGCGCCGGATCAGGTACACCGCCCGATCAGGTCCGGCGTTGCGTATGACGGCGTCGAGGGAGGCCTGCCACTCCGCGGTCTCCTCGCGGTCGCGGTCGGGAAGCTGGTCGAGCTCACTGCTCGGCGGGGACGCGGTAGGCCGGGACGAGTCACTCATGGGCGGCTTTCCTCAAGACGTAGGGCGAGGGTGCGGTGAGGGGTGCTGTGGGGCGTCGGTCGGTGCGGCGTAGGTGGATCAGCGGACTTCGAGGCATGGGCCAACGTGTGACGGCCGAGGTGGGAGTCCGGTCCGGGCAGCACCACGGGAGTCGGGGGCGACGTCGCCGGCCGCGGCCGGCCGCAGCACCAGCGGGGCCACGTGCAGCCCGTCCTCGTGCACGCCCGCGCGGGCGGCGCTCATCACAAACTCGAAGAACGGCGTGGTGCCCACCAGGGAGTACGGCAGTCCGGAACGGCGGACGAAGTCCTGCTGAGGGGCAGCAGTTGTGCCCCGTGGTTCCGCCGACGGGTAACCGCCCTCGAGCCGATCCGCTCCGTGGCGGCTGCAACGACGACTTTCATGCGGTCTCCTTTGCTGGGCGGGGCGGCCTGGCATGACGGCCGGAGGTGCTGAGAGAGCGGTGGCGAGGTCGGATGCGCCCGCGCACCCTGCCCTATAGACCGGACGAAAGGTGTTGTTGTGACAAGCTGCCCGATACGCGGACCTGGGCCGTCCCG
This sequence comes from Streptomyces sp. NPDC057280, assembly GCF_042668605.1. Classification (NCBI taxonomy): domain Bacteria; kingdom Bacillati; phylum Actinomycetota; class Actinomycetes; order Kitasatosporales; family Streptomycetaceae; genus Streptomyces; species Streptomyces sp. NPDC057280. Next base: position 196,753 of record NZ_JBHUYR010000011.1, on the reverse strand, counting down.
ACGGTGGATGCCCCGCGACCACGACCGCGGAGAGGACGCGGGCGCCGCGGGACACCGGAGGGGCGGACCTATTCCACGAAGTAGGAGTCGTGCCGGTCGAAGAACGCGGAGCGTTCCTCCTCCGAGGCATGCGCCAGTGTCGACACCTGCTCGAAGTACTCCTCGCGCGGCGCGCCCGGTGTGAACAGCAGGAGCATGTCCGCCGGCGCGTCGGAGTCGTTGCGGAAAGCGTGCAGCCCGCCTTGCGGCACGTGCACGAAGTCGCCCTTGCGGGCGTCCACCCACCGCACACCGTCGAAGATGCGCACGGTGCCGTCCAGGATGTAGAACGACTCCGAGATCCGCTTGTGGTAGTGCGTCTTCGGGCCGCCGGCCCGCGGCCTCATCTCGACGCGGTAGAGCCCGAACTCGCCGCGGGTGGTCGCAGTGGTGGCCAGGTAGTGGGTGGCGTCCTTGCCGGGCCCGCTCTCGCCGAGATCGGGCGGGGTGTCGGCAGGCCGGAACACTGCGCTGACCTCGCCGTCGTCTCCGAAGTACTTCTGTTCCGGGTAGGGGTACGACATGGTGTCTTCCTTTCTTGAGGCGGTCGGGTGGCTGTGCCCACCCGCACTCGATGTGACCGGTGGGCAGGACCCGATGTGACGTCGGCGTGGCGCCGGGCCGCGGTGCCACGTGGTCGGGTGTCAGCGGGTGAGGCAGTCGTGGCGGGGGTGCCCCCGGCGCAGGGCCCGTACGTCCCGAACCGCCGCGGCGAATGCCTCGGGGCGTTCCTGTGGAAGGTTGTGGCCGGCGTCCGCGACCTGCAGATGCAGGCGGGGGCCGGTGAAGTGGTGAGCGGTCGACGTCCCGTCGGTCGCCGGGAAGTTGCCGTCGGCGGTGCCGTCCAGGGTGACTGTGGGGACGGTGATCGGAGGAAGGCCTGCGAGACGGGCCTCCAGATCGGCGTACGCGTCCGCGCCGGGTGCCAGGCCGAGCCGGTGCCGGTAGGAGTGGATGACGACGTCGACGTAGTCCGGATTGGTGAAGGCCTCGGCGGCCCGCTCCAGTTCGGCTTCGCCGAAGGCCCACACGGGGGAGTTGCGTTTCCAGATGACTCGGGCGACGCCCCGTGGATCGGCTGCCAGTCCGGTGCGGCCGCGCTCGGTGAGGAAGTAGTAGAAGTACCAGAAACCCGCCTCCAGTTCGGGGGAGAGGGGGTTCATCGCGGCGTCGATGTCCTGGATCAGGTAGCCGTTGACGCAGACCAGGCCGAGGACCCGTTCGGGCCACAGCGCCGCGGCGACCGTCGCCGCGCGACCGCCCCAGTCGTAGCCGGCGAGGTAGGCCCGCTCGATGCCGAGGGCGTCCAGGAGCGCGATGACGTCAGTCCCCAGTGCCGCCTGCTGACCGGATCGGGGAAGAGAGTCGGACAGGAATCTGGTGGGGCCGTGCCCTCGCAGGTGGGGGACGATGACCCTGAATCCGTCTTCGGCCAGCAGCGGGGCCACGTCCACGTAACTGTGGATGTCGTAGGGGAAACCGTGCAGAAGGACGACGGTGTCGCCGTCGGGGGAGCCCGTCTCGTAGTAGGCGACTTCGAGCACGTCGGTCGTGACGCGTCGCAGTGGGGTGAGCAGGGGCAGGGCTGACATACGAATCCTCCGACGAAGGAGCGGTGGGGGAGAGGAGCCGCGGTTCCGGTCGGGTGCGGCTGGGGTACCGGGGTTCGGGGCCGGTCGCCTTAACGGGGCAGGTCGTAACCGGGTCCGGCCTGCGGCGAGAGTGTGAATAGTGTGCACGAAGGCCTTGGTTTGTTAGTGTCAAAGGTGTTGGCGCCATAATGGGTACGCGTGTGCATGGCGTGATCTCCTCACCACGGGGGACTGTCTCCCCGCACAGACCGGCCTCCGCCATGTGCTGTGACAGCGAAACAAGCCCTGCTCAGCGCTGCGTGCAGGCATGGGCCGGACCGCGCAGTCCGCGATGCCGCCGGCGTACCGGGCGCACACCCCGCCTTCTCCGGTCCGAACGGGCCCGGAGCATCCGACCGACTCAGGTGATGATCATGGAAACCGAAAGTGCTCTGCATCCCAGCTTCCTCGTGCCCGTCGGGCACGTGGAACCGGTGCCCCGCCGTATCAAGGGCGTGATCGGCGGTCGCACCGTCTTCGACACGCGGCGCGCCCTGTACGTCTGGGAGTGGCAGGCCTATCCGCAGTTCAGCATCCCGGTGCGGGACCTCGTCGACGGTGTCCTCGACGACGAAGGGGTCGCCGAGGAGCACGGCGCGGGCACGGCGCACCGGCACACTCTGTCCGTGGGCGGGGACTCGCGACCCGGTGCCGCCTGGGTGTGGGGGAAGGACGCCCCGGCCCCGCTCCAGGACACGGTGCGCTTCGAGTGGCCGGCCATCGACTACTGGTTCGAGGAGGACGAACCCGTCTTCGTCCACCCCAGGAGCCCGTACTCGCGTGTGGACGCCGTGCGTTCCTCCAGCAGTGTCCGCGTGGAACTGGAGGGCGTGGTCCTGGCGGAGGCGCCGGCGTGCGTCAAACTCTTCGAGACCGGCCTGCCGACGCGCTACTACCTCGACCGCGCGCACGTCGACTGGACCCGGCTGCGGCAGACCGACACGGTGACCCGATGCCCGTACAAGGGAACGACGAGCGGCTACTGGTCGTTCGACGGCCCCGCTGCCGCCCACGAGGACATCGCCTGGGCGTACGACTTCCCGACCATCCATGCCAACCGCATCGCGGGCCTGACGGCCTTCTACAACGAGCACGTCGACCTCTTCGTGGACGGCGAGCTGCTGCCGAAGCCCGGCACACTGCGTCCCTGATTCCCCGCTCCGGAGGGTCGGTCCCGGGCTGTGTGACAGCCCGGGACCCTGTGGGTGTCACACATCTGCTCCGGGCCCGGTCCCATGGTGTGAAAAGTCCTCCTTAATCGCCAGCGAAGGAACACACCATGAACGACATCGTTCTCGAGCCCGCCGCGCAGGATTTCGCCGACGCGACCGCCAAGCCCCCGCTGCTGTACGAGCTTGGGGTCGAGGGCGCGCGCAAGCTGCTCGACGACGTGCAGGCGCAGCCCGTCGAGAAGCCCGACGTGGACGAGAAGTGGATCAGCGTTCCGGCGTCGGTCGGCGACGTAAGGGTGCGCATCCTCAAGCCCGTCGGCAGCACCGGCCCCCTGCCCGTCATCCTGTACGTGCACGGCGGCGGCTGGATCCTCGGCAACGCCGGCACGCACGACCGGCTCGTGCGCGAGCTGACTGTCGGGGCGAACGCCGCCCTGGTGTTCGTGGAGTACGACCGCTCTCCGGAGGCCAAGTACCCGGTCGCCATCGAGCAGGCCTACGCGACCGCCCGGTGGATCACCACCGACGGCGCCGGCGAGGGACTCGACGCCTCCCGCCTGGCCGTCGCGGGTGACTCGGTCGGCGGCAACATGACCGCCGCCCTGACCCACATGGCCAAGCAGCGGGGCGACGTGGCCTTCGTGCACCAGTCGCTGTACTACCCCGTCACCGACGCGGCCCAGGACACCGAGAGCTACCGGACCTTCGCGCACGGCCCGCATCTGACGGCCAAGGCCATGGAGTGGTTCTGGGACGCCTACACCACCGACCCCGCCGAGCGCGCCCAGATCACCGCCTCGCCGTTGCGGGCGACGCTGGAAGAGCTCAGGGACCTGCCGCCGGCGTTCGTCGTCGTCGACGAGAACGACGTACTGCGCGACGAGGGCGAGGCCTACGCCCGCAAGCTCATCCAGGCGGGCGTTCCGACGACCAGCATCCGCTACAACGCCTCCCTGCACGACTTCATGATGCTGAACACGGTCCGCGGCACCCAGGCGTCGACCGCCGCCGTCGAGCAGGCCATCCACGTGCTGCGCACGGCTCTGGGAACCGACTGACACCACTCACCCGATCACCTTCCCCCGGAACGTTGAAAGGCCTCATCTCCATGAGTGCACACAAGCCCACCATCGTCCTCGTGCATGGCGCGTTCGCGGACGCCTCCAGTTGGAACGGCGTCGTCGACAAGTTGCTCGCGCACGACTATCCGGTGATCGCCGTCGCCACTCCGCTGCGCGGACTGACCGCCGACGCCGACTACGTCCGGCAGGTCGTGACGTCCGTGGACGGCCCCGTCGTCCTCGTCGGCCACTCCTACGGCGGGTCCGTCATCAGCAACGCGGCCAAGGGACTGCCCGAGGTCAAGGCGCTCGTCTTCGTCGCGGCGTTCCTGCCGGAGGAAGGCGAGAGCGCCGTCACCCTCTCGGGCAAGTTCCCCGGCAGTACCCTCGGCGACACGCTGCGGCCCGTGCCGGTGACACTGCCCGACGGCAGCCAGGTCATGGACCTGTACATCGAACAGGCCAAGTTTCACGAGCAGTTCGCCGCCGATGTCCCCGAGGAGACCACGGCCGTCATGGCCGCGACACAGCGGCCGGTGGCCGAAGCCGCCCTGGCGGAGGGGGCGTCCGCGCCCGCGTGGCGGGACATTCCCTCCTGGGTGCTGGTGGCGGACGGGGACCGGAACATCCCCCCGCAGGTGCAGACCTACATGGCCGAGCGGGCCGGGGCGACCGTCATGAAGGTCTCCGCTTCCCACGCGGTCAGCGTCTCGCGCCCCGGTGACGTGGCCCGTCTGATCAACGAGGCGGCGCAGGCCACCGCCTGAGCGCCGCAGGCCCAACGCAAGGACGCGGGGTGCGGACCCGGCTGTGAAGCTGGACCCGCACCCCGCGTCCTTGCGTTGGGCCTGATCGTCACGGCAGCGGCGCGGGCTCCGCGAGCAGCGTGGGCACCGTGATGATCGTGACGTCCTTGGTCAGCAGCCGATGGACAGGACAGCGTCCCGCGACTGCCAGGAGCTGATCCTGCTGCGCGGGAGTCAACTCCCCAACGAGGCCGATGTTCTTGACCACCTGCCCTTGTGCGCCGAAGCGGACCGCGATGTCCACCCGCTCCAGCGGCCATTCGTGACGCTGCGCGTAGGCTCGCACGGCCATGGACGTGCACGCTCCGAGTGCGGCCAGGAGGAGTTCACCCGGGGTGGGGCCGGTGTCGGTGCCGACGGGCTCCGGCTCGTCGGCTGTCAGGCGGTGTGTACCGATCGCCACGGAGCGCGCGAGCTGTTTTCCTTCGGCCACGGTAACGATGCGCGTGTTCATGCTTGCCTCTCAGCCGAGGTACGGGCAGAGGCACGACGTGTGCCTCCCGAAGCTCAGACCGTGCGGGGCGCCCGACTGTGACGGCCACGGTCCCGTACCCGGCTGCAAGCGGGTGGTGCGGGGCGGCGGTTGCCGCGCCGCGGGTGATCAGCGGGACTGGTCGGTAGGGCGTACAAGGATCTCGTTGACCGCGACGTGGTCGGGCTGGGTGACGGCGTAGACCACCGCGGCCGCGATGTCTTCCGGCTGAAGGGTCCGCATCGACTCGGCCATGGCCTTGACCGCGGCACGATGGGCCGGGTCGGCGATGTGGTTGGCCAACTCGGTCGAGACGAAGCCCGGCTCCACGAGGACGACACGGACTCCCTGCTCGGTCACCTCCTGGCGTAGAGCCTCGGCGAAGGCGTTGACGCCGAACTTGGTGGCGGAGTAGACCGCGGCGCCGGCCGAGGAGATACGGCCCGAGGTGGAGGAGATCTGGACCACCGCGCCACGGGAGCGCAGCAGGTGGGGTAGCGCGGCGTGCACCGTGTACATGGAACCCAGCAAATTGGTCTCCACCATGCGGGTCCATTCCGCGGTGTCCGCGCCCAGGATGGGGCCGGTAAGCATGATGCCGGCGTTGTTCACGACGATGTCGAGGGTGCCGAAGCGTTCGACGGTCTGGTCGACGGCCTCGCGTACCGACTCGGGGTCGCTGACGTCCATGTCCAGGACGAGGGTCTCCCCGGGGGCTTCCTGCGCGAGTGCTTCGAGGCGGTCGGCCCTGCGGCCGCCGATGGCCACGGTGGCCCCCGCCTTGGACAGCGCCAGTGCGGTCGCCCTGCCGATGCCGGACGAGGCGCCTGTGACGAGGACGACCTTGGGGTCGAGAACGGAACTCATGATCATCTCCGAAAGAGGTGGTGAGTGAGACGGGCAGGCCGTGCCGTGTGCGAGGACAGGTCAAGGCGGCCCAAAGGTGACCGAGGGGTCATGTTGTGTCAGCGTAACACTGAACATGACCCGCGAGTCATATTCAGTGTTAATGTTGTGACACGCAGAAGGAGGTGCCATGACCGGGAGAGCCGCGGCGGGGCAGGCCAGGGCTGACAGCGTGCGCAATCGGCGACTGCTCCTGCGAGCTGCCACCGAGGCATTCGCCGAATCCGGGGTGGATGTGTCGATGCACACGATCGCCCAGCGGGCCGGTGTCGCCAAGGGCACGGTGTTCCGGCACTTCCCGACGAAGGACGACCTTCTCGCGGCGATCATGATGCAGCTGCTCGACCGGCTGCTCGAGACGGCGGACCGGCTCCTGCGCGCCGACGACGCAGGCTGTGCGCTGAAGGACTTCATGGCCCTCGGAATCGGCCTGCTCGCCGCTGACCGGGCGTTCTGCGACGTCATCGGCCGGCCCTCACTGCAGCACGCGGACGTACGCGAGGCGATCGACCGGCTCTGCGACACGGTCGAGGACCTCACCGCCCGGGCCAGAGCACAAGGAGCCGTCCGCGGTGACATCACCGGAACCGATATCGTCCTGCTCCTCGGCGGCGTCCACCAGACCGCCCAGCCGTTGCTGGACCGTGAACCGCGGGCGTGGGAACGCTTCCTGGAGATCGCGTTCGACGGGCTGCGGGCCCGCGACCGCGCGGCCCTGCCCCATCCGCCCCCGGCTCGGTTGCGGATGGCGGACCCGACCCGCGCCTCAGCACCGACGACCAGTTGACACTAAGTGGCACATCATCGGTGTGTTGTGAAATCATGCCGCAGTTTTTGTCTCGATCAAGCCGGCTGACCGGTCGGACACGAACGCGGGCGAGTAACGTCTGAGTCATGCCGTCACAGCGGCCGCGGCTTCGGACTTTCGCCGACGTGGGGGTCGCTCTATGGATCATGTCGTTGGCGTGGTGCCGCTCGCCGAATCGGTCGACGAACGGCGGCACTTGCTGGACATCGCCTGCCGGGCGCTCGGCAGCCGCGTCGCGGCCGAGCACGTCGTCGACGAGGCTTACCGACGGTGGTACCGCCTCACCGATTCGGAGCGCATCCGGATGCCGTCCCCCCGCGTCTGGCTCGCCCAGGTCGTGGACGAGGCGTGTCTGACGCGGCAGACGTCGGCCTGGCCCGGTGGAAGGGAGCGGGAGATCCTGGCCCTGCGGGCGTTGTGCGGTGAGGACGCGGAACTGGTCGAGCGGGCCCGGTCGAGTGTGGGTGAGCGGCGTGCGCGGCCCGTGCCGGCGCGTCGTGAGCATGAGATCTCCGTTGCCGTACGGCAGGCGTGCAGTGATCAGGACGGCTCCCGGCTGCGGTCGTTGCTGGCTCCCGATGCGGCGGCCTTCTTCGACAGCGGCGGCAAGATCCGGGCGCTGACCCGCCCGGTCCACGGCGACGAGCAGGTCGCCGACAGCCTGTTGGTCCTGCTGACCGGGCAGCGTCGCGTGACCCTGTTCACGGGATCGGTCAACGGGCGCACCGGCCTCGTCGCGCGGTGCGACGACAAGGTCGCCGCGGTGCTGGCCCTCGACATCGCGGACTCGCTGGTCCTTGAGGTCTGGGCGGTGCTCAACCCCGACAAGCTGCGTAGCTGGAATCGTTCCCTTCCCGGGTGAGCTCACGTGCCACGGCGTCCTCGAAACGTGCCGGCAGGAGCGTGCCGCGGGTGCGGTGTCCGACAAGGGTGGCGATCTTGTCGGGGGCGAACACCCACAGAACCCGGTGGATGCCCCGCCGCGTGGCGGCGATGGTCATGAAGGTGGTGGGTCGGCCGTCCCGGTGCAGCAGAACCCCGGCGCGCCCGTTGGCCTGCACGGGTGCGATCTCCACCGTCGGCCAGAAGCGCGACGAGGCGGTCGAGAGGTTCGCCACCCGGGCACGCCCGACCACGGGAACGCGAGCCGCGCCGCGCAGTCCGTTGCCGTCGGACAGACTCACCGCCTCGGGCGTCAGGAGCGCTTCCAGCGAGGCCACGTCACCTTCCTGGGCGGCCGCGACGAAAGCATCGAGCAGCCTGCGGTGCTCCTGGACGTCGACACTGTCCCTCTCATCGTCGGTGAGGTGCTTGCGCGCCCGGCTCACGATCTTCCTGGCGTTGACCGGGGTGAGGCGCAGGATCGCCGCGATCTCCGCGTAGCCGTACTCGAAGGCCTCCCTCAGCACGTAGGCGGCCCGTTCGATGGGGGCGAGCTTCTGCAGGACGAGGAGCAGGGCGAGTTCGAGGGCCTCGGCGCGTTCAGCGCCGGCCACCGGGTCGATGCTGGTGTCGATGGGTTCGGGCAGCCAGGGACCGATGTAGGTCTCGCGGCGGACGCGGGCGGACTGCGCCACGTTGATGGCCAGCCTCGTCGTCGTGCTCGACAAGAACGCCGCGGGGCTGACCACCGCGGAGCGGTCGGTCCGCTGCCAGCGCAGCCAAGCCTCCTGCACGACGTCCTCGGCTTCCGTCGCACTGCCCAGGACGCGGTAGGCGATACCGAAGAGCCGAGGCCGCAGTTCCACGAAGGTGGTGACGGCCTCGGCGAGATTCTGGTCCGCGGCGGACGCCTGGGCTGGGGATGCCTCTGGATACATGTCCTCTGACTCCGTTCCTCCCGGGCCCGGGTTGTCGCCATGCGTCCACGAGGCGCTCACAGACCCGGCAATCGTCTCCCCCTCAACGACCGAGGACCCAGGGAGGCTGTGACAGTGCTTTTTTGAAGTTCCTTTCAGCGGCGTGGATGCGGAATCGGCCCTGGGCGACGGCTGCTCTGCGGCGCCCAAAAGAATGGGCCTGTCGTTCCACGGAATGTGAAACGACAGGCCCATGACCACGCAATTACTGCTGCTGGGCGAGCCAGTCGGCGAAGCGGGTCTCGCCAATGCGGGCGTCCGGGCCGGGAAGCAGCGTGGTCTCCTGCAGCTCGGCGCCGAAGTACGGGGCGTGCACGTCGGCAACGACCGTGCGCGGGTCGTTCTTGGCGGCCAGGCCCTTGCGGATCAGCTCGTCCAGCTGGAAGGTGTCGGGACCGGCCACCTCGACCACACCGTTGACCGGCGTGCCCACTGCGGTGCGGCCCACGGTGGCGGCGACGTCGTCCGAATAGACGGGCTGGATCTTCACCGGGGCCAGTTTGACGGTGTCACCCTCGGTCGCCGACTCGGCGATGCCCTTCATGAACTCGAAGAACTGCGTGGCGTGCACGATCGACCACGGGATCCCGGATGCCTTGATCAGTTCCTCCTGGGCCTGCTTGGCACGGAAGTAGCCACTGTCCTGGAGCCGTTCCGTACCTACCACCGACAGGGCGACGTGGTGGGTGACACCGGCGTTCGCCTCCGCCTTGAGCAGGTTGGTGGTGGAGGTGCGGAAGAACTCCATGACGGCGTCGTCCGCGAAGGAGGGCGAGTTGGAGACGTCGATCACGACGGCCGCGCCCTCCAGCACCTCGGCCAGGCCCTCGCCGGTCAGCGTGTTGACGCCGGTGTTCGGGGCGGCCGCGACCGCTTCGTGGCCGTGTTCGTTGAGCTTGCCGACGACTTTCGAGCCGATCAGTCCGGTGCCGCCGATCACTACGACCTTCATGAGGGGTTCCTTTCATTCATTCTCAGCTGCTGCCTGTACGAGGTATGACCGGGAATCGATCGGCGCTGTGACACCTTTCCCGAATTCCGGAAACCTTCTCCCGGGCAGAAGACTCCTATTCGACGAGCTTTCCGTCCGCCGAGACCTCTTCCATCAGGGCGGCGATCTCGTCGGGGACGGGGCTGATGGGTTCGCGGGTGACGCCGTCGGTCGGGGACCAGACGAGGTTCACCCGCAGAGCGGGATCCATGGCGGGGTAGTCGCTGCGGTTGTGGCATCCGCGCGTCTCGCGCCGCTCCAGGGCGGCTTCCAGCGTGGCCCTCGCCGCCAGTGCGGACGACTTGAGGTCGAAGGCGTGGGCGAGGTCCTGGAAGCCCGCGATGTCCGGATGGACGCCGACGTTCTCCATGCGCTTCTCGATGGCGTCCAGCTCCGCCAGCCCGGTGCGCAGCCCGTCCTCGTCACGGACCACGCCCGCGTGCTCGGTCATGGTGTTGCGGATCGCGCGCTGCAGGGCGCGGACGTTCTCGGGTCCGTCCGCGGCGAGCAGGTCGTCGACCTCCGCCCGCGCCTGGGCCACCGCGGTGGCCGAGCGCGGCTGCGCGGTCAGTGACGCGGAGTAGGCGGCGGCCGCCTGTCCGGTGATGCGGCCGTACACCAGCAGCTCGATGAGGCTGTTGCCGCCGAGCCGGTTGGCGCCGTGCAGTCCGCTGGAGGCTTCACCGATGGCGTACAGGCCCCGCACGTCTGTGCTGTGGTCCTCGGGGCGGACCCACACACCGCCCATGGAGTAGTGCGCGGTGGGCGCGACTTCGATGGGATCCCGGGTGATGTCCAGCATCTGCAGGTCCAGCAGCGTCTGGTAGACGCGGGGGAGCCGGTTCATGATGGTCTGCCGGGGCAGGTGGGAGACGTCGAGCCACACTCCGCCGTTGGGTGTGCCACGGCCTTCCTTGATCTCGGTGTAGGAGGCGAGGGCGACCCGGTCGCGGGTGGACAGTTCCATGCGGACGGGGTCGTAGCGGTTCATGTACCGCTCGCCGAGCGCGTTGCGCAGGATGCCGCCTTCGCCGCGGGCTGCCTCGCTCACCAGGGTCCCGGCCGCGTTCTCCGGCTCGATGATGCCGGAGGGGTGGAACTGGACGAGTTCCGGGTCGCGCAGCCGGGCGCCGGCCTCCACGGCCAGCCGGAAGGAGTCGCCGGTGTTCTCGTCGCGCCGTGACGAGGTGCGCCGCCAGATCCGGGTGTGGCCGCCGGCCGCGAGGATGACGGCGTCCGCGTGCACCAAGTAGCGCTTGCCGTCGCCGAGGCCGAAGCCGTAGGCGCCGAAGACGGCACCCTCGTGGACCAGGAGACGGGTGATGTAGACGTTGTCGAGCACCGGTATGTCCAGCTGGTTCGCGCGCCGGATGAGCGTGCGCTGAATCTCCAGGCCCGTGTAATCGCCCGCGAAGGCGGTGCGGCGGAACTTGTGGGCGCCGAAGAAGCGCTGGGAGATCCGGCCGTCCTCCTCCCGGGCGAAGGCCATTCCGTAGCGCTCCAGGTCGTCGATGCCTAGCGCGGCTCCCCGGGTGACGATCTCCGCGGTGCGGGGGTCGCCGAGGAGGTAGCTCTCCTTGAGGGTGTCGGCGGCGTGCTGCTGCCAGGTGTCCTCAGGGTCCATCGTGGCGAGGGCTGCATTGATCCCGCCGGCGGCGAGAGAGGTGTGGGTGTCCTCCTTGGGGCGCTTGCCGACGGCGATGACATCGATGCCGGCCTCGGCCAGCTCGATGGCCGCGCGCAGGCCCGCTCCGCCGGTGCCGATCACCAGCACTGTGGTGGAAAGACGTTGTTCGGTGGCAACCACGATTGCTCCCATCGCTCGGGGTGGTCATCTGCTACGACCAGGTGGAGTGATGGTTTGTGACACCGCCGCCCGGGCGGGGCGCCCGCCGGTGTCACACCCTGCCGTCCGGGCCGGTCATACCGCACACCGGTCGGCGTACGAAGGCCGTGCGGTCCGCAACGACCGGCCGACGTGAGGGAGGTGGGGACGGTGACCTACGTGATCGCGGAGCCGTGCGTCGACGTCAAGGACCGGGCATGTGTGGTCGAGTGCCCGGTCGATTGCATCTACGAGGGCGAGCGGACGCTGTACATCAATCCCTGGGAGTGCGTCGACTGCCACGCCTGCGAGCCGGTCTGCCCGGTCGAGGCCGTCTTCCACGAGGACGACCTGCCGGCACGGTGGGCGCGGTACCGGTCGGTGAACGCCGAGTACTTCCGCGACCCGCCGGGGGAGGGCGCCGGGCGGGTCGCACGGGCCGATCACCCCGCAGTCGCCGCCCTGCCCCCGCAGCACGCCGTCAAGAACGGCCTGTCCGGGTTCGCCGCCCGCAAGGAGGAGTCCGCCGACGCCGACCTGTGGTTCCCGTCATGAATGACCCGCACCGGCCCGGGCCATTCATGACATGGGCCGGCACCCACGGACGGCGTGCGCGGATGCGGGTCAGGCCCCCAGGGAAAGGACGTAGGGGTTCAGCTTGACCGGGTTCATCACCCACATGATGCGCTCGATGCCGGCCTCGGACGCGTCCACGCACAACAGGGCCAGCGGGGCGTTGTCGCGTGTGACGAGCACGGCCGGCCTGCCGTTGGCCTCGACGAACCGGGTCTCGGTGTCCGGCCAGAACCGTGGGGCGAAGGCGGCCAGGTAACGGGAGACGTGATCGCGGCCCATGACGGGGATCCTGGACGCGCCGCGGATGCCGCCGCCGTCCGAGTAACTGACGACGTCCGAGGTCAGCAGATCCTCCAGGGTGGAGAGATCTCCCGTGCGCGCGGCGGAGAGGAAGCCTTCGAGCAGGCGCCGGTGGGCCGCGGGGCTGACGCGCTCCTTGCGTTCGGCACCCAGGTGCTTGCGCGCCCGGCTGACCAGCTGCCGGGCGTTCGCGTCGCTGGTCTCCAGGATGTCGGCGACCCGCTGGTAGGGGTAGTCGAACGCCTCCCGCAGCACGTAGGCGGCGCGTTCGGTCGGGTTGAGCTTCTCCATCAGCAACAGCACCGCCAGCTCGACCGCCTCGGCGCGTTCCGCCCCCAGGTGCGGGTCTTGGGCGGTGTCGACAGGCTCGGGGAGCCACGGCCCGACGTAGGACTCCCGGCGTACCCGCGCGGACTGGGCCAGGTTGATCGCGAGCCGGGTGGTGACCGTGGTCAGGAAGGCGGCCGGTTCCTGGATCTGGGCGCGGTCGGTGTTCTGCCAGCGCAGCCAGGTGTCCTGGACGATGTCCTCGGCTTCGACGGCACTGCCGAGGATGCGGTACGCGATGCCGAACAACCGGGGTCTGGCCGAGAGGAAGTCGTCGAGACCGTGATCGAACGGGTCGGGTTGGGCGCCGGCGCGCATGGGTCGTCCCTTCTGGCTTTGCGCCCTACATGCTACGCGCGAGGGGTAACGCTACGCGCTGCGGGCCTCATCCGCTCACGTTATCTCTTTCGCGATCCCCGGTCACACGGTGGTAATCGCCCCGCCTGATTCGCCGGGTTTGCTTTGCGGTTCCGCTGCCCGCCCCATACTCCGTGGGACTGCGGTCGACGAGTGAAAAGGCTGTGCGGAGAGGACGGTTGTCACACATGCGCCGGGTCCCCGGTCACCAGTGACGAACAATGTTCACGCCTACGGAAGGTGCAACACAGTGTCGGACAACATGACAGCACACGGCCACCACGGCCACCACGGGCACGGCGGCCAGGAGGGCACGGCCGGCTGGATGACAGCGGCGAAGGTGCTCCAGGACGCCGCACCGTTCACCGTCCCGGAGGGGGCGTCGGCGATGACCATTCTCGTCGAGTGGGAGCCCGGCGACCCGGGCACGCCCCCGCACCGGCACTCCGGCCCCGCCTTCGGCTACGTCGTCGAGGGCGCGGTCCGTTTCGAGCTCGAGGGCGAGCCCGAGCGCGTGGTGGAGGCGGGTGGCACCTTCTGGGAGCCCGGCGGCGACGCCATCCACTACCAGGACGGCAACGCGCTTGCCGACGCGCGGACCCGGTTCGTGGTGACCATGATGTGTGCTCCAGGCAAGCCCATGCTGGAACTGGTCGATGAGAAGGAACTGGCGGAGCGCGCCCACCTGAGGGCACCGCGCCCCACCGTCTGACCGGGCGCGGACCCGGCATGGGCACGCCCGTCGTCCTGGTGCACTGCCTGCTGACGCTGTTGTTCACGGCGCTGCTCCTGCCCGGGCTGGCGCGGTGCGTCGGGCCACCCCCGGCCGGGTTGGGTGCCCGGGTGGACCGGCTGCTGGCCGCCGCCATGGCCGCGTCCATGGCGGCGATGCCCTGGGTCGACGTCCCCGCGGGGCCCGCTGCCGTCGCCAGCGGTTTCTTCACCGTCGGCGCGGTGTGGTTTCTCCTGCCGGTCGGCCGCCGCCGGGAGGCCGCGGGGACGGCGACGATGGCTCACAGGGTGCCGCACGCGGCCGGTCTGGCCGCGATGGCCTGGATGCTGCGTGTGCCGCACATCGGCACCGGTGCGGCACACGCACACCAGGGGGCTGCTGCCCGCCCCACCGGCCCCGACGCTTCGGGTGCCGGCGTCCCCCTCGGCGGCTCCGTGATCACTCTGTCGCTGGCGTTCTGCCTGCTGGCGTACGCGCTGTGGTCCCTGAACCGCCCCATGCCCGCGCTGCGGTCGGCCGTGAGCGCGGCGCGCCATGCCGCGGCGGCGACGCCGTCACGGCACGTGGGTGAAGGGGCGATGGCGCTCGGGACGGCCGTGATGCTGGTCCTGCCCCACTGAGCACGCGTAACGAGAAAAGGGCACGCGCCTGGGCACGCCGAAGGCGCGAGGGTCCGCGGTCATGTGCTGAGTGACCGCGGGCCCTCGCCCCGGACGGCCGGCGCGACGGTAGTCGCCCTGCCGAGGGGCGGATGCCGCTCACAGCGGCCCCGCCCCGAGGAGGTGAGCGCCGTTCAGGACGGGCCCTCGTACACCGCCTTGCTCCGCATCAGGAAGTCGGAGAGATAGCTGTCGTGGGGGACACCCGGCGCCATCCAGTGGGTCGGTTGATCGCCGAAGTACACGTTGGTGATGCTGGGCTCCGCGAACAGGGACTCCCACAGGTCCCGGTCCCGGGTCAGCGCCGCCAGCACGAGCGTGTCGCGCAGCGGCGCCATGCCGTCCGCGCGGGTCCAGGGGGCGATCCACACGCAGGGGAAGGGCAGTTCGGTGCGCAGTTGAGGCGCTCGGGCGCTCGTGGTCTGGTGCACGGCGGGGCGCAGTACGGCGCTGCCGTCTCCGAGGTCGTCGGCGATCCCGTCGCCGCCGAGCCAGGCGTGCGTCCCGGCCGCCACCGTTTTCAGATACGCGCTCAAGGCGCGAGCCCGCCCCTGTGGGCACACCGGCAGACGGGCCCTCTCGTCCTGCGGGGGAAGGCTGGGCAGGACGGCCAGACGTGCCGCGAGGGCTTCGGCGAGCGGGGCTGGGTCGCCCTCGACGAGGATGGCGGTGGCATTGACGCACGCGGTGCCGCCCTCGCCGGCGACGGACGCGACGAGGGCATCGAGATGGTCACGCCAGTCGGTGTCCGCGGTGACGAGGATCTTCGACCGTCCCGGACCCTGCGGCAGGATCCGGGCGTCGTGCGCGTATTTGGTCACCACTTCGTCGCCGCCGTAGACCACGGCCCGGTCCGCGCCGCGGACGAGCGTGTCGGCGGTCGCGTGGTCGGTGGGCAGCAGCATCAGCTGGTCATCCCGGATTCCCGCTTGCCGCAGTGCCGCGACGAGCCGGTAGGGGGTGAAGGGCTCGCGCCGGGAGGGGCGCACGGCGACGCGGTAACCCAGCGCCAGCGCCTCCAGCCATACGCGGTGTACACCGGGGTGGTTGCCGGACGCGTTGACGACGAACACGTCGCCCTGGCGCGCCCACACGGTGTGCGTCTGATGCAGGGCGGGATCGCTGAGGTCGCGGGCGGCGCCGCGTGGCCTGCCACGGTCGGCGGACGTGGCGGCGTGCCGTACGAAATGCGCCGTGCCCCGTGTCGTGGCGCGCACCACGGCCAGCGGTGTGCCGGAGGCCCGGCTCACGAGACGCTCGTACTCCCGGACGCTCAAACCCCCCACGGTGCCTGCGGCGAAGACCTCCCCGGCGGTGGCGAACACGGTCTCCAAGTCGGCCGCGGCGATCGGTGGCGCTTGGCGCAGGGCGTCGATCGACCGAGCCACATAGAGCGGGGGAACCAGACTCAGCCGCGCGATCGGGGCACCGGACACGTCGGTCACCGTGCTCGGTACACGCGTGCGGTAGCTGCCCCGTGGGCCCAGCGCGTCGAGGTGCAGCGGCTTGGTGGTCGGTACGGGGGCCATCAGTAGACACCCTCGATGACCGTCTCACCCTCGACCGCAGGCACCGGCGCGACGTCGGCGACCGCGTCCCCGGCGTGGCCGTCGCCCGGGCGGACCCGCAACGCGGTGTCCCGCTCCCGGTTGTTGGGGATCAGCATGGACTTGCTGACGTGGCTCACCACCACCTGACCGCGTTCGCCCTCCGCCACCTGTTGCCCGGTGTCGGGATCCACGACCCTCAGAAAGACGTACGGCGAGACCGGGTCGAACACACACGGCTCCGACGCCGTGGGCCCCACCCGTTCCAGAAGCGCGGTGAGCATCATGGTGTTGCCGTACATGCCGATCACCGGCACGTCGGGAAACACCTCGGTCTGCAACAGGTCCCGGGTGTCGGGGTCCATGTGGGTGCCGCCCCAGATGATCGCCTGTGCTCCGCCGTTGATGACCTCCACGAGGTCGTTGTCCAGGGCGAAGCGCTCCAGCATCGGGGTGGTGGCGGCTATGACACCGATGTCCTGGCCGAGAAGGATGCGCCGGCACTGGTCCACGAGATGCCTGGTGTAGGCGTCGACCTCGTCGCGACGCCCCGCGGCGACGAGCTTCTTGACCCAGCGGGGATCCATGTCGACCCCCAGCCCGGGGCTGCCGAGACTTGCCGCGGCCCGTTGCAGCACATCGCCCACGAGGTGCGGGCCGGTCGGTGCCACGGTCAGCCAGAGTGCGCCGACGGGCAGTCCGTGGTCCCGGAGCCGGCGGGTCACTTGCTCGCTGCCGTGCCGCGCCCAGTCGTCCATCTGCACGACCCGCTTGGGTGCCCCGGTCGTGCCGCCGCTTTCGAACACATGCAGCGGTCGGGCCCGCGGACCGTAGCCGCGGGGCACAAGATCGGACACCCGCACATCGCGCAGCTCGTTCGTCAGATCGGGAAAGAGCGCCAGGTCCGCCACGCCTTTGACGTCGTGGCAAGGGTCGAAACCGAGCCGGTCGACCCGGTCCAGCCAGTACCGGGACCCCGTCTCGGGAGTGAAATGCCACCGCATGGCCGCCCTGACGTACTCGTCGGGGTCCACCCCGTCGAAGGGGCCGGCGTCCAGAACGGTCATTGAGCCGATCGGCATGGAACCGCCTTTCTCGAAGTCGCTGAGGGCGGACGCGTGAGACCCGCGCGTCCCGGGCGGCCGCGCGGGCCCGACCCGCTCTCGCAGAGAAGACCGAGGGGCGATGGCGGCTGTGACAGTCCCTCGGAAAACGTGGCCGCCCCCTGGCAGCGGCACACCGTCACAACGACCCGTGTCACCCGGTCTGATGACTGGGCCACAGGCGACCGGCGGTGTGCCGAGGGAGAGGGACATGCGACAGGGACTGCGGATCGTGCGTGTTGACCAGGACGACGAGCCCCGTGTGGCCGCTCTGCACCGCCGGTGCTCCGCCGCCGCCCGATGGCGCCGCTACCACCGTGCCATGGGCGACCCCGTCACCTACCTGGGGCCGCTGTTGTCCCGACCCCACTCGGTTCACCTGGCGGTGCAGGACTCGCTGGAGCGGCTCGTCGCGATCGGGCATCTGCTGCCGGACGACGGGGACGCTGAGGCAGCGCTGCTGGTGGAGGACGCATGGCAGAACAAGGGGCTGGGCACCCGGCTCCTGGGAGAACTTGGCCGGTTCGCCGTCGTGTTGGGCGTAGGTGAGGTCTACGGCCTGATCCACCCCGACGACGCCCGCATGGCGGCCATCCTGCACCGCGCCGGCGTTCCGATGCGCACGGTTCCGGAGACGGGCAGTGCGTCGACGGTCCGGGCCCGGACGCGGGACATCGGCCTCGCCCTCGCCTGCCCGTCAACGCGAGAGCACTTTTTCGAAGACGCGTTGCCTACTTGCTGAACTCGCACAGTGTGAGAGATGTGACAACATTGGCTGAGATAGTGTTTTTGCTGTCGCTCAATGGCGGGGGTTTCTCCCCGCGGTGCGACGCCGACGGTTACGAGCGAGGGGATTGCCATGGCCGAGCTGTTCTATGACACCGACGCCGACCTGTCCATCATCCAGGGCCGCAAGGTGGCGGTCATCGGTTACGGGAGCCAGGGCCATGCCCACGCGCTGTCGCTGCGCGACTCGGGTGTGGACGTGCGCGTGGGACTGCACGAGGGTTCCAAGTCCCGTGCGCAGGCCGAGGAGCAGGGCCTGCGCGTGGTGACGGTGGCGGAGGCCGCCGCCGAGGCCGATGTGATCATGATCCTGGTCCCGGACCCGATCCAGGGCGAGATCTACGAGGAGTCCATCGCCCCGTACCTGAAGGACGGCGACGCGCTGCTCTTCGGCCACGGATTCAACATCAGGTTCGGCTTCATCAAGCCGCCGGCGAACGTGGACGTGTGCATGGTCGCCCCCAAGGGGCCGGGGCACCTGGTGCGCCGTCAGTACGAGGAGGGGCGCGGCGTTCCGTGTCTGGTGGCGGTGGAGCAGGACGCCACAGGAAGCGCCTTCGCGCTGGCGCTGTCGTACGCCAAGGGCATCGGTGGCACCCGCGCGGGCGTCATCAAGACGACCTTCACCGAGGAGACCGAGACCGACCTTTTCGGTGAGCAGGCAGTGCTCGCCGGTGGTGTGTCAGCGCTGGTCAAGGCCGGCTTCGAGACGCTGACCGACGGGGGCTACCAGCCGGAGATCGCCTACTTCGAGTGCCTGCACGAGCTGAAGCTGATCGTTGACCTGATGTACGAGGGCGGCCTGGAGAAGATGCGCTGGTCGATCTCGGAGACCGCCGAGTGGGGCGACTACGTCACCGGCCCGCGGATCATCACCGACGCCACCAAGGCCGAGATGAAGAAGGTCCTCGCCGAGATCCAGGACGGCACCTTCGCGCGTGCGTGGATGGCCGAGTACCACGGCGGTCTGAAGAAGTACAACGAGTACAAGACCGCGGACTCCGAGCACCTGCTGGAGACCACCGGCAAGGAACTGCGCAAACTGATGAGTTGGGTCACCGACGAGGAGCGCTCGTGATCGCGTCGGTCGGCACGGAACGGAACCGGTGACGGTCTCATGACGACACTGCACGTCACTCTGCTCGGCGGGCTCCGCGAGATAGCCGCCGTACCCCTGTCCGCGGCGGAAGCCGCGCACGGCACGCGGTCGCTGCGCCGCTTCGCCCTGGAACTCCGCGTGCCGCATGAACGGCATGCCGCACTGGATGCCGAACTGCGGGCCGCCGCCGCGCCCGACGGCACGTACCTGCAAGGCACCGACGCGAGGTGGCGTGTGGTGGAGGGCTGGACCGTCGTGGCCAATGGTCCGCGGACCGGGATCCACCGGTACCGGGTGGAGATCGAGGAGGTGGAGGACGCCGCGCGGGCCGTCAGCCGAGCGGAAGGCGAGGGCGCGTCAGCCGAGGCGGGCACGTTGCCCGCCGGCGAGAGCGCCGACGCCTTGCAGCTCAGACTGGCCGTTCTGGTACTGCCCGTCTCGGACGTCGACCGGGCGAAGTCGTTCTACGAGGCTGTCGGATTCCGGCTCGATGCCGACCACGCCATCGATGCCTCCTACCGCGTGGTGCACATGACGCCCCCAGGATCGGCGTGCTCGATCCTGTTCGGGACCGGAGTCACCACGGCTGCTCCGGGCTCGGTGCGGGGGCTGCACCTCGTCGTCTCCGACATCGAGCGGGCCTGCCAGGAACTGGCCGCGAGGGGCGTGGCGACCGGCGAGATCTTCCATGACACCAGCGGTGTGTTCCACCGCAGCACCGCTGAGAAGCGGATCGTGGGACCCGACCCGCAGCGCCGTGACTATCACTCCTACGCCGAGTTCAGCGACCCGGACGGCAACGAGTGGGTGCTTCAGGAGGTGCCGGCGCGGGGCTGAGAGGCCTGTGCGGTGTTCAACCGTGGTGGAGGGCGTCGTCCGGGGGTCCGAGGCGACGCTCACCTCCGCCGTGTGTCGTCGCCGTGCCGCGCAGGGTCTGGAGGGACTCGGCGATCGACGCGATACGAGCGTTCACGACGTGCACGGCCTCGCGGAGTTGGCGCAGCCGCCCTTCGAGAGCGGTCGCCTCGGCCGTGAGCGCCGCCGCGACGGTGGCGGGGTCCGCCTGAAGATCAACGCTATGGGACATCATCCCGGTCCTCCTCGGATCGTGTCGGACACCAATCCCCGTACTGACCGGACAGCGGGCGCGCTTGTGACAGCCGCAGGCGTCGACCCCACAGTGGCGCGGCTGGCAGGCCGTGGCTGACGCGGCCTGAGTTCAGCAGGCTTCCAGGACGAAGTCGCCCAGGACGTGCTGTCGGATGCGCTGCACCTCGGCGCGATCGGGTTCCACGGGCACGTCGCCGCGGGCGGCCCGCTCTTTGGCGCTGTCGGCCCGCCGCACCGCCGCGCACAGGGCTTCGGCGCTGTCCGGCGCCTCGCCCACGACGTAGTACAGCCAGACGATCCTGGAGCCGTCCGAACGGCACGGCAGCCCGACCAGCCAGGTGCGGGAGTCTCCGGGAGTGCTGAACATGAGGTCTCATCTCTGATCTCTGCCGGCGGCGATGACGGCACATCGGGTGGAACTCCGCGAGGAGCTCCGCCTCTTCTTCGTTGACCGGACAGCGCCCCCGGTTCGTGACAGCAAACCGGACTGCCGCAGCTATCCCCCCAACTGCCGCGTCCGGGCCCACGGTGGGGATCTTGGTGTCACAGATACGTGTGCGTCCCTGTCTCATGAGCGAACAGATCGGGCCAGGCAGGAGAAAAAGGGTGCGCGTCACGCGAGCCGCCGACACTCGTGCGTGGAGCCGCCATCGCTACTCGCCGCACGAAAGACCACACATGAGCATCCCCCTTCCGCGGCCGGACGTTCCGGCCGCCGATCGCTGTGGAGGACATCGGCCTCGCGAGGTCCGCCCCCCTGGGGCTGTCTCCTTCTGCCGCGACCTCCGAGTGGTCCTGCTGTCGCAGGACGAACAGGACGCGGTCAACGTCCGGCGGCTGCTACCGGACCGGCTGGCCGATGCGCTGGTCTGGCACACGAGTGTCGAGGAGGGATGCCGCGCGTGCGGTACCCACGGCCCGCTGTGCGTTCTGGTGGGCAGCACACCGGCCGGAGGGACCTTGGCCGATGTCGTCACGCGGGTACGCCGCCGGGCCCCCGACGCGGCCATGCTCGTTCTCGAGGGCACGCATACGTCCCATGCCTTCCGCTCCGTCGCAAATTCGGTGCAGGGCCGGGCCGATCACCGGCACAGCGCCCCCGGCGAGTTCTGCCGGAACATCTGGGTGGCGCTCCAACGTGCCCTCGCGGGCCGCACGGTGGCGGACGAGGAGATCGCGCGGGACAACGCCGTGCTGGAACGAGGCTTGTCGCCCGACCTGGCGCTGCGGACGGACGGCTTCACGACCGCCTTCCACTACGCGCCGCGCCGCTCGCACGCGTTGCTGGGCGGTGACTTCTGCGATGTGGTGCACGGCGACGACGGCAGCGCCCACGTGGTCATGGGCGATGTGTCCGGGCACGGTGCCGCAGCGGCCGCCCTCGGTGTCCATCTGCGCCTGGCATGGCGCACGGCCGTACTGTGCGGGCGGAGCCAGCTGGAACAACTCCGCCTGCTCGAACGCATCCTGACCGAGGAGCGAGCGGAGGAGGAGGCGTACGCGACCGTGGTGTCGCTGGTCCTCTCGCCCCATCGCCGCACGCTGCGGATGGTCACCGCCGGCCACCCGGGCTTTCTGTACCGCCACGGGGGAGAGGTCCGTTGGGTGGAGCCGCCGCCGGGTCTCCCGCTGGGACTCTTCCCCGGGCAAGGGGACTGGCGTGAGAGCGAGATGGCGCTGCTGGACGGGGACGGCGTGGTGCTGTTCACCGACGGGCTCTACGAAGGTCGTACGGCTGGCGGACGGCTCGGCGAGGAGGGCTTGCTGAGGCTGGCCAGTGGGCTCGCGCATCTGGAGGCGCAGCCGTTCGTCGACGCCCTGGTACGTGGCGTGTCGCTGCTGACCGTTCCGTTCGGTGGAATGCGGGACGACGTGGCAGTGCTTCACCTGTCCTGCGACGGAAAGGGCGGGGCCTGATGTTCTGCCGACTCGTAGGACCGACCTGCGGGCGTCGCCGGTTCTCGCCGGTGGAAGGGGTGGGGACCGGCTGGCGAGGCGTCTCAGCGCCCCGCCTGGTCGGGAGCCCGGTGATGGGCGAAGCGCGACACCAGCGGCGGCTCCATCAGCCAGCCGTGCGCCCGGCCGTGCCGTGCGTCAGAGGTGTCCGCAGTCTCGCGGAGCAGAGCGAATGCTATTGCCGCGCCGATGACCAGTAGACCCGCGCACAGGGGCATGGCCCGGTTGAACGCCGTGTCGAAGGAGTCGGGGGAGCGGTAGGCGTCCGGGCTCATGCCGACCAGCAGCGGCAGTGCGGCCACCGAGACCAGTCCGGCCGCGCGTGCGACCGCGTTGTTGATCCCGCTGGCCAGCCCCGCGTCGGCGGCCTCGACCGATGACAGCAGCGTCACACTCAGCGGAGCGACCATGATGACCATGCCCGTCCCCATCACGAGCAAGGCGGGCAGAACGTCGGCGAAGTAGGAGGCGTGCGTGCCCACCCGCGCCGTCATCAACATGCCGACTCCGCACACCACAGGGCCGACGGTGAGCGGGATGCGCGGCCCCAGGCGCTGGGCGAGCGTCCCGGAACGGGCGGAGAACAACAGCATCAGCACCGTGCTCGGCAACATGGCGGCGCCCGCCGCCAGCGCCGAGTAGCCGGCGACGATCTGCAATTGCAGGGCGGTCAGGAAGAAGAACCCGCCCAGCCCGGCGTAGACGCACAGGGTGATCAGGTTGATGGCCGTGAACGGCCGCGACGAGAAGATCGACAGGGGCATCATCGGGTCGCTGCTGCGCCGCTCCACCATGAGGAATGCGGCCCCGGCCGCGATGCCGCCCGCGGCCGAGCCAAGGGCGACTGGCCCGCCGGAACGTGCTTCGGTCAGAGCGTAGGTAGCCAGCGCGAGCGTCAGCGCGCCCAGCGCCGCACCGGCTAGGTCGAAGCCCCGCCGGGACGGGGTGTGGGTACCGGCCGGGTCGGTGGGCTGCTGAGGTCTGCCGACGGACTCCGGGACGTGCCGCAGGGCCAGGGGCACGCACAGCAGCGCCGGGGGGATCGTCAGCAGGAACGTCCAGCGCCAGCCCGGCCCGTCGACGAGCCATCCGCCGAGAAACGGCCCGAGTGCCGCACCGATGCCTCCGAACCCTGACCACAGGCCGATGGCGCGCGGCCTGTCGTCCGGATGGAAGGAGGCTTCGATGATCGCAAGTGAGCCTGGGGTGAGCAGTGCACCGCCGACGCCCTGGAGCGCGCGGGCGGCGATGAGCGTGGTGGTGTCGGGAGCCAGCCCGCACAGCAGGGACGCCGCAGCGAACCAGACGATTCCCAGGACGAAGATCCGGCGCCGGCCGAAGCGGTCGCCCAGGGAGCCGCCCAGCAGAATGAGTCCCGCCAGGGTCAGCATGTAGGCGTTCACGGTCCACTGGAGTGCGGCCAGGTCGGCGTCGAAGTCGTCTCCGATGTGCGGCAGCGCGACGTTGGTGACGGTCGAGCCGAGCAGCACCACACTGGAGCCGAGCACGGTAGCCAGCAGAGTCCATCGACCACGGGCACTGGCGACGCGTAGGAAAGCGGGGTCGCCCGGGGCGGGGGAGGGGGGCATGTCGTCTCCTTGGGACAGTGGCCAGGAGGCGGCCGGTGCGTTCGTGCCGGGCAGCGGGTGCCGGGGGCTTCGGGAGGGGGGAGTGCGCATCGCGACGTGTACGGCCCGGGGCGGTGGTTCGCGGGTGGGCCTTTGCGTGGGAGCCGGGGCGCTGAGGTTCGTGCTGCGGCGTCGTGCGGATGCGCTGCGGAAGTGGCCGGGGATCCGTCTCCCGCTCGGTGGGCCGGGGCGAGCGGGAGACGGACGATGGGTGTCCGGCGGGGCCGGAGCGGGAGGGTCAGCCGAACATGCCCGGCGTGTAGCCGCCGGCAGGCTGCTGGTTGATGACGTTGATGCGGTTGTAGGCGTTGATGATCGCGATCAACGAGATCAGTGCGGCGAGCTGGTCCTCGTCGTAGTGCTTGGCAGCGTTGGCCCAGGCGTCATCCGACACTCCGCCCGCTGCGTCGGCGATACGGGTGCCCTGCTCGGTGATCTCCAGCGCCGCGCGCTCGGCGTCGGTGAAGACGGTCGCCTCACGCCAGGCGGCGACCAGGTGCAGTCGCTGCTGGTCTTCGCCCGCGGCGACGGCGTCCTTGGTGTGCATGTCGGTGCAGAACCCGCAGCCGTTGATCTGGCTGGCCCGGATCTTCACCAGTTCCTGGGTGGCTACGGGCAGCGCCGAGTGCACAGCGGCCCCTGCCGAGTTGAGGTGCTTCATGACCTTGCCCGCGAGAGCGTTGCCGAAGTAGTTGATGCGCGCGTCCATGTAGGGATCCTGAGAGTCGAGTGATGGGAGGTGAACTGATGTGACGTTGCTGCGAGTTCGGGGCCGTGGGCTCCGTGCCCGCAGCTACTGCTTGCTGCTCCAGTCGGCGAAGTGCGTCTCGCCGAGCTGTGCGTCGGGGCCGGGCAGCAGGTCGGACTCCTTCAGAGCGGCACCCCAGTAGAGACCCGTCGGGTCCGTCACGACCGTGCGAGGGTCGTTGTGGGCAGCGAGGCTCTTGCGGATGAAGTCCTCCAGGGTGAAGGTGTCGGGGCCGGCGACCTCGACGATCCCGTTGACCGGAGTGCCGACCGCCGTGCGGCCGACCGCCGCGGCTACGTCCCCCGAGAAGATGGGCTGGATCTTGATGGGGGCGACGGACACCGTGTCACCGCTGGTCGCTGAGTCCGCGAGGGTCTTGGCGAACTCGAAGAACTGCGTGGCGTGGACGATCGAGTACGGCAGCCCGGAGTCCCGGATCATGTCCTCCTGGACCTGCTTGGCCTGGAAGTAGCCGACCTGCTGGAGGCGAGCGGTGCCCACGACCGACAGAGCCACGTGATGCGTGACGCCGGCGGCGGCCTCCGCCGCGAGCAGGTTCGTCGTGGAAGCGCGGAAGAACTCCATCACCGCGTCGTCCTCGAAGGAGGGGGAGTTGGAGACGTCGACGACGACGGAGGCGCCCTTCAGGATGTCGGCCAGACCTTCGCCGGTGACCGTGTTGACTCCGGTGTTCGGGGAGGCTGCCACCGCCTCGTGACCGTGTTCGTTGAGCTTGGAGACGACCTTGGAACCGATGAGTCCGGTTCCGCCGATCACTACGACCTTCATGGACTTTCCCTTCTCTGATCACGCACGGTGCCCCGCAGGTCTGCGGCGACCTCGGCCACGGCACCGGCCGCGATGGCTCGTACCCTCCTGACCAGGCGGCCCCGGCATCTGTGACAGGGCGGCCCGGAAAGACCGCGTGCCGCTGGCGATCGGCCCTCACACGATGGGTCTGGCATGGTCGGACACGTCGCACCACGGCTCGGCGACATGGATCCCCCTGCGACAGCGAACGGACACGATCATTGGGTGGGGAACGACCGGACAGGACCGCGATTTGTGACAACCTCGGAGTGTTTTCAGGCGTGGAAGTAGTCACAGTGTCTGTTCGGTCGGTGCGGGAGAAGCCGCGGGTATCGTGGCGAGCATCCTTTCGAACACCCCTGTGGGAGCCCTGTTCCCCCGGATCCCGCCGAGGAGCCGAGCCGCATGATCGCCAGCCCGCTTCCCGACCTGGTCGGCCGGCAGCGCGAGTGCGCGGCGCTGGACGATCTACTGGCCGGCCTGCGGGAGGGCACCTCCCGTGTCCTGGTCGTACGAGGTGAAGCGGGCATCGGCAAGTCGGTGCTGCTGGAATACGCGGCCGCGCATGCATCCCGGGTGAAGGTGACCTGGGGGCGCGGTGTCGAGGCCGACATGGAGCTGCCCTACGCGAGCCTGCACCAGGTGTGCGCGCCGTTCCTGGACGGCGTCGAGGACCTGCCGCAACCCCAACGTGACGCGCTGCGGGTGGCGTTCGGGACGGCGGTCGGCGATCCGCCCGACCGCTTCCTGGTCGGCCTCGCCGTGCTGACCCTGCTCACCCGGGCCTCGGAGACGCGGCCGGTGCTGGCGCTGGTCGACGACGCTCAGTGGCTGGACCAAGTGTCGTTGCAGACACTTGAGTTCGTGGCCCGGCGACTGCTCGCGGAGCCGGTCGCCATGGCGTTCGCGGTCCGCGACCCCGAGGGGCAGTCCGCGCTCGCAGGTCTGCCGGCGCTGCAACTCAGCGGTCTTGACGCCGCGGCGGCCGGCGAACTTCTGGAGAGCGCTGTGGGGGGACGGTTGGAGGAACGGGTCCGGGACCGGTTCGTAGCCGAGACGCACGGCAACCCGCTCGCGCTGCTGGAGTTCTCCCGCGGCCGCAGCGCCGCCGAACTGGCCTACGGCGTCGACGCGTCGAGCGCCCCGGTCGTCCAGGTTCCAGTGGCCAGCCGTGTCGAGCGTGACTTCGCCGGTCGGCTCGGTGCGCTGCCGGCCGCGACCCGCACCCTGCTGCTGATCGCCGCGGCGGAACCGGTCGGCGACGTACGTCTGTTGACCCGTGCGGCCACTTCCCTTGGCATCACTCCGGACGCCGCACCTGCCAAGGCGGCCGGCCTGATCGAATTCGGCGAGCCCGTACGGTTCCGGCACCCCTTGGTCCGTTCTGCGGTCTACCACGGAGCCGAGCCGGAGGATCGGCGTGCGGTGCACCGGGCCTTGGCCGAGGCCACGGACCCCCTCCTGGACCCGGACCGGCGCGCCTGGCATGCCGCGCAGGCGGCCGACGGTCCGGACGAAGAGGTCGCCGCAGGGCTGGAGCAGGCCGCCGACCGCGCCCGTCAGCGTGGTGGCATCGCGGCCGAGGCGGTGCTGCTGGAACGCGCGGTCGAGGTGACACCCGACCCCTGGCCGCGAGGGCGCCGGGCCCTTGCGGCGGCCGAAGCGCACTTCTCGGCCGCCGCACCCGAACGGGCCACAGATCTCGCGGCGGTCGCCGACCTGTATCCGCTCAGTGTCCTTGACCGGGCCCGTCTGGCGAGGCTGCGGGCGAGAATCCTGTTCGCCCGCAGCCGCAGTGACGAGGCCGCACCACTTCTCCTGAACGCGGCCGCTCAGTTCACCGCGGCCGGATCTCCTCTGGCGAGGGAGACGTATCTGGAGGCGATCAGCGCGACCATCTTCGCCGGCCGGGTCCACGGCCCGACCGGCGCCCGCGCCGCGGCGATAGCCGCTCGGGCGTCCGGGGCGCCGTCCTCGGGTTCCAAAGCAGCCGACGCTCTCCTGGACGGTGTGGCGGCCCTGCTCGCCGACGGTGCACAGACGGGCGTCCCGGCCCTGCGCGAGGCACTCGACCTGCTCCAACACGAAGAGCTGCGCACGCGAGAGGCGACCGTACGGTGGCTGCTGCTGGCCCCGGTTGCGCTCGAGTCGTTTATCCACTGGGCCTGGGACCTGCACGCCTGGGACACACTGTCGAGCCGCGCGGTGCGTCTGGCCCGCGACATCGGAGCGCTCGGCACCCTGCCGCCGGCGCTGATCTACGCGGGAGGGGTGCACATCCACTACGGCGACTTCGCCGAGGCGGACCGGATGATCGACGAGGCCGACGCGATCGCCACCGCGACCGGCCACGCCCCGCACAAGTACGCCACGCTCGTCCTGGCCGCGTGGCGGGGCGAGGCGGACGTCGCCGCCAGCATCATCGAAGAGGCCAGAGAGCGTGCCGTGCAGCGGGGGGAGGTGTCCCTGCTCGGCGCCATGGGCTACATCCAGGGGGTGCTCTTCAACGGACTGGCTCGCTACGAAGAGGCGATGGAGGCCGCCCGCACCGGCATCGAGCACGACGGGTTCAACTTCACCGGTCTGTCCCTGGTCGAACACGTCGAGGCCGCGACACGGTGTGGTGAACTCGACCAGGCCCGCGCCTCGTTGGCCCGCCTGACCGAACTCACCCGCGCCGCCGACTCCGGATGGGCGCGAGGCGCGAGCGCTCGCAGTGCGGCGCTGCTGGCCGACGGCGAGGCGGCCGACCGCCTGTACCGCACGGCGATCGAGGAATTCGGCCGTGGCGGGGTCGCCGTGGAGGTGGCGCGCTCCCACCTGCTCTACGGCGAGTGGCTGCGGCGCGCCCAGCGCCGGTCCAAGGCCCGCGAGCATCTTCGTACGGCCCACGACATGTTCGCCGCGATGCCGGCCCACGCGTTCGCTGAACGGGCCCGCCGCGAGCTGCTCGCCACCGGTGAGCAAGTGGCCGTCCGGGAGACCACGCCGACGAGTGCCCTGACTCCGCAGGAGTCCCAGGTCGCCGCCCTCGCCGCCGACGGCATGACCAACGCACAGATCGGCGCCGAATTGTTCATCAGCCCCCACACCGTGGAATGGCATCTGCGGAAGGTGTACACGAAGCTCGGCATCAGCTCCCGCCGAGCCCTGCCGCAGGTCCTCGACAGCGCACGGGCACGGTGAGACGCCGCCACCTGGCGGGCACCGTTGCAGATCGATACCGCAACAGTGTGCCTTGGCGGCAATGAGGCCCTGTGACGTGGCCGTGCGCGGAGAGTCACCCGCATCTATTGCACTAGGTGTCACATCCAGGCCACCGGCCCTGTCAATTTCCTGACCGGGATCAGAAGGTCTGCTGCGGTGACCGGGGCATTGCCCCATGCAACGGCCGCGCTGTACGGGCCTGTTCGGTCTCATGCCCGTGGCGCGCCAGGTTGCTTTGAATGAGACGGAGCTCGTATGCGAGTGGTGGTCTTCGGTGACACCGGTCCTTTCGGGGCGGAGATTGCACAGCAAGTGAAAAGTCACGGGCACGAGGCCGTGGTGGTCTCCAGGACGTCCGGTGTCGACCCTCTGACAGGGGCGGGCCTGGTGGAAACGCTCGCCGGTTGTGGCGCCGTCGTCGACCTTTCCGGCTTGCCAAGCCTCGACGACGGCACGCTGACCGAGGACTTCGGCCTAGTGATCGATGAGGATGCCGTCCTTGACCGGGCCAGTCGGTCCGCGGCGCATCTTCTCGCCGCTGAGACTGCGGCAGGAGTTGCACACCACGTCGGTCTGTCAGTGGTGGGCACAGACCGGATCAGGGCAGAAGGGGTCTTCCGGGCGCTGCAGGCGCGGGAGAGCTTGGTGCGCGGTTCCGGAACCCCTTTCTCGATCATCCGTACAACGCAGTTGTTCGAATCTGTTGAAGACATCGCGGATGCGGCTACCGAGGACTGGATCGTGTGGGTGCCGCCAGTCGAGGTGCGCCCGGTCGCCCGCGCCGAAGTGGCCGCCCTTCTGGCCCACACAGCGGTTTCCAAGCCCCTGCAAGGTGTAGGCGAGATTGCCGGACCCGACCAGTTCCGGCTCGACGTCGTCGTCCGCCGTGCTCTGTCAGCGGACACGGAGCATCGCCGGGTCTTCACCGACTCTCGTAGCACCTTCTTCGGCGCCAGGGTCCGACGCACGGATCTCCTGCCGTCACCGGGTGCTCACATTGCGCGGCAGCGCTATGCGGAGTGGCGTGCGTACCACGCAGCCGCCGAGACCTCGGAGTGACGGACCAGGCCATGGCCTCCGTGTTCCGCGCCTTTGAGCCTTGCTCCGTCGGCAATCAGGCGGGGTGCCGTGCACGTTGCTCGGGTCGGCGAAGCCGACCAGCTGGTGATCGCGCAACACCGGCAGGGGATGAGGCTCTCCGTTCGACGCAGATCCGGCACGGACACATCCCCGCCGCCGCGCTGACGAACACCGGTCGCCCCGGCCAGATGGCAAGGCTCCTGAGTCTGCCGAGCGGCCAGGCGTGAGAAGTTGTCGGCGGACAGGAGTTGCGTGCTTCGTCAGCGAGAGTGTGACACGTTGTACGACGATGCATTGGTAACGTGTACTCGACTATACGCGCACAGTATAGTCGCCTCGGCATCGCAGACGGCCTTCACGCCCTTCCGCTGCCCACCCAGCGTCGCGAGACGACACCCCACCCCGGTCGTATGAGAGGAATATTGTGATCCCACCTGCACGTCGGGGCCTCGGAGGTCTCCGCGCGCTCGCCCTCGGCGCTCGACTGGCACTCTTCGGCGGCCGAAACGGCGCGATCCGCACGTCTTTGACAGCTGTCGGAGTGGGCCTGGGGGTGGCAATGTTGCTGTTCGCCGCGTCGGTGCCGACCGTCAGACACCACAGGGACCAGCGGATCCACGACCGCATCGATGTCAACCTCAGCGACCGTGCCGTCGCGCGGTCGGATCACACTGTGCTTGTCAGAGATATTGACACCGTTTTCCGGGGCGAAAAGATCAGAGGGCGCATGGTGGAGCCGGAAGGGGCTGCGGCACCGCTGCCGCCCGGCGTCCAGCGCTACCCACACTCCGGGGAGATGCTCGTATCTCCTGCACTGCGCCGCCTGCTGGCCGCACCGGGAAACGGACTGCTGCGCGAGCGGCTGGCCCATCCCGTCGCGGGCGAGATAGGCGACGCAGGTCTGCTCGACCCGGGCGAGCACGTCTTCTATCTGGTCGCGGACCACATGACGGCCGATGCAGCGCAAACGCGGCGGATCGACCACTTCGGCAAGACCTATGCGAAGAAGCCCCTTCCACCCGAACTCGTCCTCCTCTGCGTCGTGGGAATCGTCGTACTGCTACTCCCCATCGGTGCCTTCATCGCCGCGGCAGTACGGTTCGGTGGTGAGCGAAGGGACCGGCGGATGGCCGCCCTACGCCTGGTCGGCGCGAACCGTGGGATGACCGCCACCATCGCGGCGGGCGAAGTCGCGCTCAGCACACTGGCAGGCATCGCCCTAGGTGTGCTGCTCTTCGTCACGGGACGTCAATTCGCAGGCACGGTGCAGATACAGGGGCTCGGTGTCTTCACCGAAGACCTCACGCCACAGCCCCAGCTGGCGGCCCTCGTGGTCGTCGCCGTACTCACGCTCTCCCTCGGCATCACGCAACTGTCGATGCACAAGGTGGCCGTCGAGCCCCTAGGAGTCGTCCGGAAGTCCGGCAGCACCGCGCGGCGCCTGTGGTGGCGAGCAGCACTTCCCCTGCTCGGACTGATCCTGCTTCGGATCTCCGTACGCAACCCTGCCGACCTGTACGGCACCTCGGGTGTCGTCCTGGTGCTCACCGGCATCCTCTCGTTGCTCGTCGGAGTCACAGCGGTGCTGCCCTGGGCCGTGGAACGCCTCACCCGACTGTTCGGCGGATTCGGCCCGCTGCCTTGGCAACTAGCCCTGCGCGGGCTGCAGTTGAACGGCGAATCTGCCACCCGCTCGGTCAACGGAATCGCGGTTGCCGTCGCCGGGGCCGTAGCCCTCCAGACCCTCCTCACCGGACTCTCCCAGAACCCGGTGGACGATACCGCCGGAGGGGCGCGCGGCCTCTCCGCCTCCACACGCATCGCTGTCGCCCACCTCGACGGCGGCCACACGCGAGGGGCGCAGTACGCCCCGCCGCTCGCCACGACTCCGGGCGTGCAGCGGGCAATCGGGTTCCAGGAGGTGTCGGTGAGCCCCCTGGACGGCGGGTTCCCTCAGACCGTCCTGATCGCGGACTGCGATCAATTGCGCCTGCTGGCACAGCTGCCCGCCTGTTCGGACGGCGACGCCTTCCTCACCGTCCCTCCGGCCAAGGACACCATGCCCGACATGACCACGTGGGCGGCCGGATTGAAACTGCGCGTGGACACGTACGGCCCCCGCTGGACAGTGCCGCACATCACCGCAACCGTCCGTGCGACCCCCGCCTGTCCGGCAGCGGTGTCCTCTGAACGGACCCTGCTGGCCACTCCCGCAGCGGCCGGGCACACTGCCATCGCACACGCCGTCAGCGCGGTCGGCCTTACCTATGCGACCGGGTTCAAGGACGTGCAGGATCACATCCGGACCGCAGCAGCACGGCTCGACCCGGCGTTCAGCGTCGACTTTGATGAAAGGTCCCAGGGCGACCCTGCCCTCGACGCAGTCAAGCGGGCCCTGTTGGCTGGGGTGACCGCCGTGCTGGTACTGATCGCGGCGAGCATGCTGCTCGGTGCGGTGGAACAGGTCCGCGAGCGTGCACGAGTCCTGTCCGTACTCGTCGCGTTCGGCACGCCCCGTCGTACGCTCGCCACGTCCGTCCTCTTACAGTCCGTTCTCCCCATCGGACTTGGTTTGCTCGTGGCGGAGTCGATCGGGACGGCCCTCGGCAGCACGCTGCTCGAACTCGCGGGGAGGCCTGTGACACACGACTGGAGCACCCTACTGGCCATAGCCGGCATCGGGGCAGCCGTCTCCCTCGGCGTCACCCTGTTGACCCTGCCGGCATTGTGGCGTTCGACGCGACCGCAGGGACTACGCCACGAGTAGATCGTTCCCCGGACCTCAGAAGACGGCGCTGATCCTCCCTCCGGAGGACAGCCCTGGCCGCAACGACAACGCACACGGTGATGTCCAGAACCACCGCACGAGGGAGACAGTGGCAATGGTGGACCCGGCAAGCCCGATCAGCACGTGGAACGACGGAACACCATGTACGGAGGCTCCGCGGGAACTCGGTGCCACGGCCTCGGTGTTCGCCAACTTCCGTCAGTACCTCATGGGATGGGGCACACACAGCCGAGCGGGCCACACCGTCGACCAGTTCCGCAGCGGGCTTGCCACCCCGCAGTTCAACGGCGTCGTACGCGTACGGTCGGTGTCCGCGGACGGGGCGGACGTGACGGCCGTCCGCGGGGAGTTCGCGAACGTTCCCTGGTGGTGGTGGGTCGGACCCGACAGCCCCGAGGACACCGCCGACGTCCTGCGGCGCCGCGGTGGACGAGAGCTCACCGCCCTCCCCGTCATGGCGCTCCCGCTCGACGAACCGGCCCACCCGGGCACAATCCCGCACACCGCTCCCACCGGTTTGCGGGTGGAGCCGGTCCGGGACGATGAACGGCTGGCCGAGTTCGTCCGGACGTACCGGGTGTCGATGGGTGTCGAGCCCGGGCTGGAGGCCGAGATGGTGCGCGTTGAGTCGGGGCGCGAGGACAACGCCGACATCATCCGGCTGGCCGCCGTGCTGGACGGGCGAGTGGTCGGGACGACCGTGGTGATCGCCGCCCACGGGGTGGCCGGCATCTTCCTCGTCCACGTGACCCGGGCCCATCGCCGGCGGGGCGTCGGCGCGGCCCTGACGGCCGCCGCGCTCCAGGTGGGGCGGAAACGCGGGATGCGCTGCGCCGCGCTGGTGGCCAGTCCCGCGGGCGAAGCGTTGTACCGACGTTTCGGCTTCACGACGATATCCGAGTACCGGCTGTTCGCCTTCCCCTCCTGAACCGCAGCCGGTCCGGACGCGGAGCACGCGCTGCCTCTCAGGCCCGTACGCCGGCGCCGCGGGTGCCGGGGGCGCACGGCGCCCGGCAGGTGATCTGACCACCGTGTCACACCGAGTGCTGACGACCGGTCTAGAGGGTCAGGACCGAGAGAAACAGAGGACACCGTGCGTGAGATCTTGATCGTGGGCGGCGGGTACGCGGGCTTCTACACCGCGCGGGGCCTGGAGAAGAGGTTGCGGCCCGGCGAGGCGCGAGTCACCGTCGTCGACCCTCGCCCGTACATGACGTACCAGCCCTTCCTGCCCGAGGTCGTGGCCGGTTCCGTGGAGGCTCGGCACGCGGCGGTCTCTCTCCGCCGGCACCTCCACTCCACGCGTCTGGTGGCGGGCTCGGTGACGGAGATCCGCCACAGCGCGCGCACGGTCACGGTCCGCCCGGAGTCCGGGCCATCCCTCGACCTGCCCTACGACGTGCTGGTGGTGACAGCGGGGGCGGTCACCCGGACCTTCCCGATCCCGGGGCTGAGCGATCAGGCGTATGGACTCAAACACGTCGAGGAGGCGGTGGCGATCCGCGACCGCCTCCTCACCTCGTTCGACCGTGCGGCCGTTCTGCCGCGCGGGCCCGAACGTACGAAATTGCTCACCGTCACCGTCGTCGGTGGCGGATTCTCCGGAGTGGAGGGATTTAGTGAGCTGCTGGCCCTGGCGACCGCGTTGCTCAAGCAGTACCCGGAGATCGGCACGGACGAACCGGCCTTCCACCTGGTCGAGGCACGGGACCGCATCCTGCCCGAGGTCGCGGATCGGCCGGGCGCCTGGGTGGTGCGTTCACTGGAGGAACGGGGGGCGCGAGTGCATCTGAACACCCAGCTGATCTCCGCCCAGGACGGCCGGGTGCGGCTGTCGGACGGCACCGAGTACGACTCGGGCTTGCTGGTGTGGACGGCCGGCAACGCCGCCAACCCGATCGTGCACAACCACAGCGACCTGCCCGTCGACAAGCGCGGCCTGCTCACCGTACAGGCGGATCTGCGGGTCACCATGGGCACCGAGGTGGTGCCCGACGTATGGGCGGCGGGGGACGACGCCTCGGTGCCCGATCTCGCGGCCGGGAGCCCGGGCGCGCACACCGTGCCCAACGCCCAGCACGCCGTCCGCCAGGGCAAGCTGCTGGCGAAGAACATCCTGGCGTCGCTGCGCGGTCGTCCGACCAAGGACTACGTGCACCACAGTCTCGGTGTGGTGGCCACACTTGGACTCGGCCGCGGCATCTTCCAGTACCGGGGTCTGGTCATCAAGGGGTTCCCTGCCTGGCTGATGCACCGTGGCTACCACGTTCTGGCCATACCGAGTTGGGAACGCAAGACGCGTGTGTTCGCCGTGTGGGTCACGGCCCTTCTCTACGGCCGCGACATCGTGTCACTGGAGTCGGTGCAGCACCCGAGGGATGCATTCCTCTCCCGCGGCGAACTGCGCCGGGGAGAGGAACCCGCACAGCCCGGAGGCCGGCTCACGGCATGACGGCGCGGTACAGTCCGCGGCCAGCCCGCTGGACGCGCGAGGCGCCGACGAGACGGTCCAGCGTGCTGCGGACGGCGTTGACGCTGCGGCTGTCGGTGTCGCGTCCCAGCGCCGATGCAACGTCGCGAGCGCGGGCCTCAGTGTCCCCAGCCTGCGCGAAGTAGGCCAGGATCTGTTCCGTGAGCCCGCCAAATGTCACGCTGCCGTCGCCCGCCTCGTCGCCCCGGCCTGCCGTAGCCGAGGACTCTGCGGCGGCTTCGGCGGTTGCCGCGGCGCGCGCGGCCTCCCGC
Source organism: Streptomyces sp. NPDC057280 (assembly GCF_042668605.1). Lineage (NCBI taxonomy): Bacteria > Bacillati > Actinomycetota > Actinomycetes > Kitasatosporales > Streptomycetaceae > Streptomyces > Streptomyces sp. NPDC057280. Next base: position 161,627 of record NZ_JBHUYR010000011.1, on the reverse strand, counting down.
TTCGTCGGCGGAGCGACACTCACGAGCGCGATATCCCACGGAGTTGGGGCGGTCGCCGGGCCGTTGCCGGGCGTGAGAGCCTGAAGGGCATCGAGCACCCGCTGCGCGGAAGCGAGATGGGCTGTGACCGCGGCCAGTTACCTCTCCAGCGCCCTGCCTTTGGATCTCCAGCCGTGCCAGGTCTCCTGGACACTCTCGGCAGCGCTCTCGATGACACGAGCCGCCTGGATCACGGAGGCCGTGGGTTCCCCTCGTCCTCGACCCTGCTGTCCTGACGGGACCGCGCGACGTGCCAGCCCGCCCCATCGCGGCACCGAGGGGACGCTGGCGAACATCATAGGCAGCGGCCCCGTCAGGTGAGACCAGAGTGGGCGGTCCCAGGGGACACCGTTGATCGGGCCGTCAAGACCGGCGGGCCGGGGACGGAGCGAGCCCCGTTGCGCTCTCTTCAGCCGCCGGCGACGCCTCGCGGGAGCCGGCTGCGGGCAGCCGTCTGATCTTCTCGGACACCGATTGGATCTGGGCGTCCACCTCGTCGATCGCCTCCCGGAGCACCTCGAGGCGTCCCTCCAGGACGGCGGCCTCCGCGGCGAGTAAAACAGTGGCATCGGCTGGGCCGGTCCGGCGGTCGGCGTCTCGAGTCATCCTCGTGTCCCGCCTCCGTCCCCGTCGGAAGTTCGGTGGACGGGCTCCGGGGGACCAGCGGCCGCCCAGGTGCGACTGATGAATGTCCCTGACATGCTCCTCCTTCGTCGCCGCAGGGCCCGGACACGGACCGAGCCGTCGGTACCGCATTGACCGGGTAGCGGAGGAGGCTGTGACAGCTGCCGTGCGGGCCGCCGCGTCATGGCAGTTCGCACCCCGGGGAAGCCGCGTCCCGGGAGAAAGGGGCGCCATGCGGCAGGACGTAGAGGACCTCCAGGACGACATCCGTGGCCCCACGGTTCTCGCCCATATGTACGTGGTCCGCGCCCGACGGCTCCTTCAGGAAGCCACCCTCTTTGTACACGCCGTCGGAGGCGCAGGAAGCGTCGAAGTGGCTCAGCGTGCCCTGCTTGACGAAGGCGTACAGAGTGCCGTCGTGGTAGTGCCACCCGGTCGCCTGGCCGGGCGGAATGGTGATCTCTCGGAGGACGTAGTCGGTGTCGCCGACAGTCCGCTGGGCCAGAACCCGGCCGCTGACGCCGGGGCCGCCGGGGGTGGCCTGGGCGGTTGTCGAGGCGAGCGAGAGCCCTATGAGACAGGCTCCGGCCACGGCGGCGCGTGCTGAAGTAGGCATGATGAATCCCTTCGGTACGTGAGGGCGGACAGCAGCCCGGGGCAAGCGGCCCTTAGGGGCGGCCCGTTCAGAGGATGTGTCTCGTTTGATGTGGCACGCACTGTGAACTAAGCGGTGGGGACGTGCGGATGACCGTGTGACGGGCCGGGTTGCCGTGCGGTACCCGGGGGCTCTTGCGGCGCGGCGTCTCACCGGCGGCCCGGCAGCGTCACGGCCAGCAGCTCAGACTCCTCGTACCCTGGGAGCTGGGCGAACCCGTGCGCTGCCAATTCGCGAGTCAGCTGGGCGCGGGTCGCGGGCCACATCCAAAACGTTTCGGTTTGTTCCCTCAGCACGTCCTCGGCGTCCCTCACCCAGTAGTCGGCGCGTGTCCGGATGCGGTTGCCGACGGCCGACATCGTTATGCGCCCGCCGTATACGTGCTCGCCTACCCGCTTGTCCGCGAGCAGGCGCACGATGGTACGGGTCGGAAGCCGGGCTGGCGGCAACTGCACGAACAGCGAGCCGCCGGGGGTGAGGGCCTTGCCGAGCGCGGGCCACAACTTCTCGCGTATGCCGGGTGGCAGGCAGCCGACCATGTTGTGGCCGATGGCCACGTCCGCGACCGAGTCCAGGGCGAGCTCGTCAAGGGGGCGCGGGTGCACGGTGACCCGGTTCCGCTGCTCGGTCGGCAGGGCGGCGAGCCGTGTCAGCAACGACGTACGCATAGCTCGGGCCGGTTCGACGGCATGCACGTCGACGCCGGAGTGAGCGAGGGCCAGCACCGTTACCCGTCCGGTACCGGCGCCGACGTCCAGGACGCCGGTGCGGGCGTCGGCGATATGGCGTGCGTAGAGCCGGCGGACCCGCACTTCGTCCGCGTCGGCCTGCAAGATGTCGTAGAACTCCGCGGTGACCGCATAGGAGTCGGACTCCCGTCGGAGGTCCGACGGTCCGCTGAGGATGGTGAGCATGCCCGACATGACAACGTGTGGGCAGCGTGTGTGACAGCGAGGGGCAGGCGAACTTCACGCGGGCTGCTGTCACAGAAGCACGCGGTGCGCAGTCAATTATCCGGCTCCGTCCGCGGCCTTTCGGAACTTTCCGGGACCGGACAGGAGCCCCGGAAAACGTCGTGAGAGCGGAGTACGTCGTCATGACCGCGCGATCCCCCCGGGTATGGCTGCCCGCAGAGTTCGGGCACCTCGCTGATCTACCCCCGGGCCTCGACTACGCCCGCTGGGACGGCCGTTCGGCCTTTCCCACGGACCCGGCGGAGGTCGAGTTCTACGTGCCCCCGCTGACCAAAGACATCAGCGTCATTGCCCGCCCGCTGGCCCGGATGACCCGGCTGCGGGCTGTGCAGGCGCTCAGCGCCGGAACCGACGAGCTGCGGGCGGTCCTGGAACGATTGCCCCGTGTAGTGACCTTGTGCAACGCGAAGGGGGTGTCAGCTGCCGGCACGGCCGAGCTGGCCCTGACGCTGATCCTCGCCAGCCTGCGCGGCATACCGGAGTCGCTGCGTGCCCAGGACCGGGAGCGCTGGGACCCTCGGACCTTCTCCACCCTCCACGAACGGTCTGTGCTCATCGTCGGCCACGGCGCCGTCGGCTCCGCCTTCGAGGAGCTCCTCACGCCCTTCGACTGCGCCGTCACCCGCGTCGGACGCGTGGACAGGGACACGCCCCAGGGGCCGGTGCACTCCGTGTCGCTGCTGCCCCGGCTCGTCGAGGACGCCGACGTGATCGTACTGTGCACTCCGCTGACCGCCGCGACCCGCGGACTCTTCGATGCCGCACTGCTGTCCCGTGTCAAGGATGGCGCCCTGCTCGTCAACGTGTCCCGGGGTGCGGTCGTTGACACCGACGCCCTGCTGAAGGAGGTGGACGGCGGTCGGCTGCGGGCCGCGCTCGACGTGACTGACCCCGAACCGCTCCCGCCGGGCCACCCGCTCTGGACCGCGCCCGGCGTCCTGGTCACTCCGCACGTCGGCGCTTTCACCCCCGGCCTGTGGCCCCGCCTCGAAGCGCTCGTGCGACGGCAGCTGGCCCGGTTCGCCACGGGCGGGGAACTGGAGAACATGGTCACACTCCGACACCAGGCCACCTAGTGTCACTCTCTGCGGCGTCACCGCTTCTGAAGCTGGACTACTGGCACCAGCCCTGATCGACGCCCTGATGTGCTGCCGAAGTCGGCGAATTCTGACCGCCAGCTCAGCCGACAAGAGTCTGGCGGCGCGTTCCGTGCCGGTTGGCCCAGCGCGTCACACATGGCCCCGCGGCCCGGTCTGTGGAGGGGAAGGGCCTCCGACCCCACCGCCGGTAAAGGACCGTGCCATGAACGACATCATTCTGAACGCACCGCAAGATTGCCAACGCAACCCGACGCCGCCGCTGCTGTACGAACTGGGCGTCAAGGGCGCCCGCCCAACTCCTGGTCGACATCCAGTTCGGGCCTGCGGCCGCCACCCAGTGGCCAGTGGCTGACGCGGCGGCCGAGAACGCCTCCGCCCTCGCCTGGCGGGACATTCGGTCCTGGTGGCGACCAAGGACCGTCTCCCGGTCCCGCCGGGGCAGAGCTTCATGGCTGAGCGCACGAAAGCCACGATCGTGACGGTCGATGCCTCCCACACGCTCGCCGTCTCCCGCCCGGGCGATGTCGCCCAACTGATCGACGAGGCGGTACAGGCCACCGGCCGAACCGCCTGAATATCGAGGCGCGATGCCCGTCGCACCGCGCCGTCCTCGCGGCCCGGCTCCGCCAAGGACACTGGGCCGCCTACTTCAGGAGCGCATTCATGAGCACGGATGAGCAGGCCACTCGCGGGCTGGCCGACCTGGAGGCCTACCTGTACCAGGAGGCCCACCTCAGCGCCGCCCGGCTGCGCGTGGCCACCTTCCTCGCGCAGTCGGCCGGGCTGAGCCACCGACAGAAAAGGGAAATCGAGGAGTGGTACCTCGACGAGCAGAAGCACGTGGCAGGGGCGGTGACACAGCACATCGCCGACAGCATCGCCCAGGCCGACTCGGCCCGGCACCGCAGCTTCTTCCGGTGGATGCGGTGGCTGCTCATTGCCGTGACCGCTCTGACCCTGCTGAACTGCGTGGGCACCGTACTCCTCGTCAGCACCCGTCCCTGACCCTGGCCGTGGCCCCAAGCAGAACGAGGAGAAACGGAACGTTCGAGCCAGCGGCCAGGTCGTCGAGCAGGAGCGTGCCGCCGGTGGTGTCGTGGACGTTCGCGGCGGTGACGAGGACGGCCAGCACCAGGCCGAGGGTGTCCGTGATCAGGTGCCGTTCGCGTCCTTTGATCTTCTTGCCGCCGTCGATGCCCTGACTGCTTTCGGCGACGTTTGCCGAGGGCTTCACGCGTCGCGCGTCGACCACGGCCGCGGTTGGCTCGGCCCGGCGGCCATGGAATCGGCGGGTCTTGTCGCGTAGCAGGTCGTGCGGCTGTCGATGCGCTGCGTGTGCTGAACAGTGTGGCGCACCAGGTGCACACCTCGCCCTCCAGCCCGTACGCGCCGGTGTGCTGTGCACAGGCATCCGCGGGTGCGTGCTCGTCCCGTGCCGTCGTACGCCCGTCAACGACTGAAAGGTCGCGAGGAAACGCCGAGCGGCACGGCTCCGCTGCGGCCGCAACGCCGGCCCTGCGGCATCTCAGGGCCGGCTTCGTTGCCTCTTCTACAGGGAGATCACGGCGTAGCCGTCGGCTCCGTTGCCCACGACCGCCCCGGCTCCGGGGGTGCCGTTGGCTCCGTCCGTCCCGTTCTGCCTGCCGCTGAACACGGAAGTGCCGCCTTCACCGAAGGCTCCGCCCGCGCCCGCGCCTCCTCCGCCGTGGTCGTTGAAGCCTGCTCCGCCGTCGCCTCCCCGGCCGCCGTCACCACCCCGGCCGGCGCGGGCGAAGGAACCGTCGCTTCCGTCATGGCCGTCGCCGCCCGCGGTGCCGCTTCCCCCATCTCGTGAGGCGAGGCGGTCGGTGTCGATGCCGGCTGTGGGCGTGCAGATCGCGCCGGGCCCGAGGTACCCGCCTGCTGCTCCCTTGCCTCCGGCGCCGTGCCGTCGGCCTTCGCCGTCTTCGCCTTTGGCGGCGGGACCGGCGGCGCCGTGACCGCCCTTGGCCAAGACGATGGTGTGGCCGTCGGCGGTGACCCACGAATCCCCGCCAGCGGTGGGAACGCCGTCGCCGTCGACGGAAGTGAAGGACTTGCCGCCTTCGCCGATGTGGACCTCGATTGGGGTGCCCGGTGTGACTCCCGTCAGCTGGCACTCGACGTAGTAGCCGCCGCCTCCGCCGCCCCCGCCGGCGCCGCCTCCGCCACCGCCTCCCCACTCCACGTTGCCTGAGCGGCCGATGCCGCCTCCCGCAGCCCCGCCGCCGCCCGCCCCCCACAACGACACGGTGAAGCCCGTGACATCGTCGGGAACGGTGAAGGAGCCATCCTCGTCGAAATCCGCGAGAACGTCGTCATGGACGGCCCGTGAGGGCAGCGCCGAAGTCTCCGCAGCGCCGGTCAGCAGGGCCAGGACCGCAAGAGCGGTGACACTCGCCCCCCAGGTCTTCTTCGCGTGCACGATGCATCCTCCGTCGTCGACGTGGCAAGGCCCCTCAACAGGCCCGCCCGGGACACAACGACGCCCCGGTCACCACCGATGCGTCCGTTCACCCCGACAGCCGACGAAGGGCAGCGCAGGAACGATCCGTCCACGATCGAGGCCCCGACCTGGACCTGCGCCGCCTGTCGATGTGATCCGTACGGCTGTGGTGGCACGAGACCCCGGCCGTTGCCATGACACGCCGGTCGGGGTCTGGTGGTGCACTTCGTTGAACAGCCGGTCCAACGAATGACCGATGGCTGGCGTCACGCTGTCCCGAACGGTGGTACGTCGCCCGGTTCCATGTCGGTGCGGAGACGGGTCGCCCGTACCGGATGGCGCCGCTGGCCCGCCTGGTCCCTTGCGACGTCGACGGTGACCTCGGCTACGACGTCGGGCACGACCAGGCGCACCGACCGGTGCTCGCGTTGTCCCCACCACTGAAGGTGCGCCCCGTCCACGGGTGGCCGGTGTCCGGTGCTTGCAGCTGCTCGGCCAGGGCATGCTGTACGGCCGCAGCGGCTGGGCCGCCACCACTGGATCATTGAGCGAACCATGTCCTGGCTCGCCGGTTGCCGCTGCCTCCACCGCCGCTATGAGCGCAAGCCCGGGCACTTCCTCGCCTTCGCCAGCATCGCCTGCACCCTCATCTGCTATCGGCGGCTCGTCTGCTGATGTGGGCCTGCCGCAGACTCATCGCCAGGTCGTGGCCGTAGCGATTGGCCATGTCCATGGGGGTGCGGCCGTCTGGGTCTGCGAGCTCCGGATCAGCCCCGAAGGCCGGCAACACGGCCGTGCTGTGCACAGTCGATGGCTCCCCGCTCTGCAGGGAGCCGTCGCCCTCGACGTCGATCGCGTGCGTCAGCAGCGTCATGTTGCCGAAGACCTCGTCAGGATCGGAACCAGCGGCCAGCAACCGGGCCAGGGTCTCAGCATCCTCCTGCTCGACTGCTTGATGCGCGGGTGTCCAGTAGTCGCTCACCCAGGCATTCAGCCGTCCACACAGGGCGCCTGCCAGCGACTATCTACGCCATCCGCCACCAATTGAGCTGACGTCTAAGGGGGGATCGCCAGGCCCTGAATAAGCCAGTCCACTTCCGCGACAGTTGAACCGACGACCTGACCTCCAGGAGCGCACCCATGTCACACCCCCATCGACATCACCATCCCCGACCTGTCGTGAGAGTTCGCCGTCGTAACCGGCGCCAGCGACGCCATGGGTCTGGGGATAGCTGCCACCAAGCGTTGGACGCGCGGTCAACCAGGCAGGGTTGTCGGCGCCCCGCTTCGCCATGGTGTGCGCGATCACGCAGACCGGATCACTAGTGCGCTGCTCGACCCTCGCACCATGGAGCAGTTCGACGGCCTTCTCACGGGACTGAACACTGTCTGTCCGACGGCGTTCTGGACCAGATCGACCAGTTGGTCCCACCCGGAGTCGGCGTCGGCACTTTTGACCAGGCGTACGTGTCGCCGTCGGCCGAGCGTAGCGGACTGCGCTGCTGCCCGATCGGCGACCGGTTGATCGCGTGAAGCCGAGCGCCACCAGCTACCAGCCGTGCCCGGGGCAAGGATGACAGCGGAGGAGTTGACCATCCGCCCTTGCCTTGCGGGTCTGAGCAATTCATGACGAAAGGGGCCACTGACATGGCCGATACGAGTGAGACGGACCTGCCGGACAACTGGGGCCGATGGGGAGCGGACGACGAACTCGGCACCCTCAACCTGATTACCGACGAGGTACGCGCCAGGGCCGCCTCGGAGGCGCGGACCGGCCAGTGGGTGTCACTGGCACAGCCGATCACACCGAGCGCGATGTTCTTCAGCCCATTCTCGCCCGAGACGGTCGACGCATCGCCGGTGCAGCAGATGGTGTCCCACACCGGTGGACCAGTGGCAGCTGATCTGTCGGTGGTCTACAACCACCACTGGAAATCGACGCACCTTGACGCGTTCGCACACTGGTCGACTGCTGGCCAGGTCTATCCGGGCCGGCCGAGGGACCAGGTCGTCACCCCCGTCGGGATTACGCACGCTTCGACGGCTGCTTTCGCCGCCGGGATAGTGACACGTGGGGTCTTGCTCGATCTGGCCGTCGAAGGACCTCTTCCCCCTGGCTATGCGGTGACGTCACACGACTTCGAACAGGCCGAGAAGCGGCAGGGAGCCCACGTGGGTTCTGGGGACGCACTGGTGGTCAGACTCGGCTGGACTGGACGCGCGCCTCACGACACGCCGAGCCCGGGGATCAGCATGGACGCGGTCCGGTGGATGCATCGCCGAGGGGTTGCCATCGTCGCCCCGGACATGGGTGACGCGCATCCACCCCTGAACCCGGACGAACCCTCCCCGCTGCACGGGGTAGCGCTCGGCCGGATGGCGATGCCTCTGATCGACGTGCCTCAACTGGACGACCTCGCGGCGTTGTGCGCGCGGCTGAAGCGCTACAGCTTCCTGCTCACCGTCGCCCCGCCCCGCATCCACGGCCTGACCGGCGTACCAGTCAACCCCATCGCGATGTTCTGACCGAACGATCATCAGCGCCCTTGGAGATCCTTGGGTACTTCCGCCGTGCGGCCGGGGCGAGTCTCGATGACTTCCCCTCGATACGCATCAGCGGTCCGTTGTGGAACGGCATGGATCAGCGGTTCTGACAGCGCTTGTCTCGCACCCTGCCCCGGCACCCTTTCGAGCCCCCGGGGCAGGAGCAGCAGTCGGGAGCCTCTGGTTGCGCCGCTCGTCGGTGCGGATGCGACCGCGTCCGGGGTCAGCACGCCCTTCGCGAGCCGGGCCACCATGGCAGCAGCCGGCTTCTCACCCGGCAGCGCGGTGGACTGGGCTGCTGCCGCTTCGACGGCGGTTGGGCGAGCGCGGTGGCGTTCTTGACGTCACGGTTCTTGACACCACGGTTCTTCAGTCAGGATTCAAGGCGGCGGATGCCAATGCGGCGAATCGCGCCTGGCGCCTGATAGCCGGTCAGCAGCACAATCGGCCCCCGGCCTTTCCGGGGGCAGGGCACCTTCAAGTGCCGAGAAGATTTCCAGGAGTTGTTCGCGCAGTCGCTTGATCTGGCGTGTGCGGTCGTGGACGAGATCGAGGCGGCGGCCGGTGAGGATGCGCCGAAGGTTCGGGTGTTGATGGGTTCGACGAAGACCTCCAGGGTGCCGCCGCAGGTCAGGCCCACGCCGAAGGCGTCGTTGTCGCTGACGCCGTACGTCGCCCGCTGAGGCGTGCCGTTCAGGATCGTCTCGAGGGCCCGCTCGAGGACGTCGCCCTCGACACAGCCGCCCGACACCGAGCCCACCACATGCCCCTCAGCGGTGAGCAGCATCGGCGAGCCGGCGAGCCGCGGGGCCGAGCCGAAGGTTCTCACGACGGTGGCCAGCCCCGAGGTCTCACCGGTCGACCATGCCTCGTACAGGGCGTTCCAGACGTTGTTGTGGCCGGTCACAGCAGCTTGTCCTGGGTAATGGGCAGGTCGCGCACGCGCTTGCCGGTGGCGTGGAAGACCGCGTTGGCGATGGCCGCGGTGACGCCGGTCATCGGGGTTTCGCCGAAGCCGCGGGCTCCGAGGGCGTCGCTGGCCGGGTCGGGTCTGTCGATGAACTGCACGTGGATGTCGGGGACGTCCGCGTTGACGGGCATCAGGTAGCCGGACAGGTTCGGGTTGACGATCCTGGCCGTCGCGGGGTCGACGAGGGTGTGCTCGAAGAGGGTGAAGCCGATGCCCCAGATCACACCGCCGAGGACCTGGCTGCGGGCGGTCTTGCGGTTGAGCACGGTGCCCGGGTCGTAGCAGCCGACCACGCGGGTCACCCGGACCCGGCCGAGCAGCGGGTCGACGCGGACTTCGACGAAGACAGCGCCGACCGAGTAGCCCAGCGGTGTGTTGGTGGGTTCCACCGTGAAGACGAGAGGCTTGCCGCCGTGGCCGGCGACCGAGCGGTAGCTCACTCGGGCGCGCCGGTCGGCCGTGTCGTACAGGTAGCCGTCCGCGGTGTCCACGCGGTCGGCGGGAACGCCGCGCAGGGGCGAGCCGGGCTGGGTGACGGCCATGTCGATGACGGCCTTGCGCGCGGCGGTGCACACGCGATTGACGGCGCTGCCGACGCCGGGTGCGGTGGTGGAGGCGCCTGAGGTGTAGCTCTGCGGGAAGGTGCTGTCCCCGAGTTCGAACGTGATGTCGGAGAGGGGCTTCCCGAGGACCTCACCGGCGATCTGCGTCATGATCGTGTACGTGCCGGTGCCGATGTCCTGGGTGCCGACCTGGACGAGCACCTTGCCGTCGGTACCGATGGTCATACGGGCGCCGGAACCAGGCCGGCCGCCGGCGGTGTGGGCGGACGTGGCCATGCCCCAGCCGACGAGTTCATCGCCGTCGCGCATGGAGCCGGGGCGCGGGTCGCGACGGGACCAGCCGAACATCGACGCGGCGCGGTCGTAGCATTCGCGCAGGTGGTTGCTGCCCCATTCCTGACCGTTCTCCATGTTCCGGTTGCTCCAGTTGCGTTTTCGCAGCTCGACCGGGTCCATGGTCAGGGCGTGGGCGAGTTCGTCGAGCGCCCCTTCTTGGGCGTGGCTGGTGCACGCTTCGGGGGAGCGCATGAAGCTCTGGGTGGGCAGGTCCAGTCGCACGGCATGTTGTTCGTTGGACAGGTTGGGGATGTCGTACAGCATGCGGATCGGCTCGCTGCTGTTGAACAGCACGACGTCGTCGCGGGTGATCTGCTGGGTGATGACGTGGTCCAGGGCGGTGATCCGGCCGTCGCGGCGGGCGCCGAGCTCGATCGACTGATGGGTCTGCGCGCGGTGGCCGTTGGAGGTGTACATGTGCGCGCGGGACAGCACGAGCTTGACGGGGCGGCCCAACGCACGGGCAGCGGCGCAGGCCAGCACGGTGTGCGGCCAGACCGGGCCCTTGGAGCCGAAACCGCCGCCGAGGTAGCGGCAGACGACGCGGACGTCGGCGAGCGGGACCTCCAGGGCCTCGCTGACGACGTGCTGGGTGTTGCCCAGACCCTGCGTGGTCTCGTACACCGTCACCTTCGAGCCCTCCCACACGGCCGTGGTGGCGTGGGGCTCGATCGGGTTGTGGTGGTGCATGGGGATGGCGAACTCGGCCTTGATCCGAACGTCCGCCTGTACCATGCCGGCCGCCACGTCACCACGTGTGAGGGTGTTGGGGCCGTCCGGCCCGTCGGGCGGCAGGAACGCTTCACCCAGGTCCAACTCGCCCCGGGGGTCGCCCGTTTCTTCGTAGTCGACTTCGATCAGTTCTGCCGCTCGCTGCGCCTGCTCCACGGTTTGGGCGACGACGAAGGCGATGGGCTGGCCCGCGTGGTGGATGTCCGGGGTCTGTACAGGGATGTACGGCTTGAAGAACGGCCGGTAGGCGGGTTGCCGCAGCCGCGGCATGGTCTCGTGCGTATAGACGGCGATCACGCCGCGCACGGCTTCGGCGGCCCGCGTGTCGATCCGGGTGATCCGGCCGCGGGAGACGGTGCTCATCGCCATGAACGCATGGACCAGGCGGGGAAGTTGTACGTCGGCGGTGTACTCGGCCTCGCCTGTCACCTTCAGCCGGGACTCGACGCGGGACAGGGGGCGGCCGACGACGTCGGTGCTCATCGGGAGCCTCCGGTGAAACGGCCGAGCACGTCCTGGAGCGCGCGCTGTACCAGCTCGACCTTGAACTCGTTGTCCTCGCGCGGCTGGGCGTCCTGGACCAGGAGGCGTCCGGCCGCCGCGATGTTCCGCTGCGTCAATGGCTTGCCCCGCAAGGCGGTTTCGGCCTCGAGCGAGCGCCAGGGGCGGGTGGCGATGCCGCCGAAGGCGAGGCGGGCCTCTTCGACGGTTCGGCCGTTCATGCGCAGCACGGCGGCGGCAGAGACGACCGCGAACTCGAAGGTGGCGCGGTCCCGCAGCTTCAGGTAGCGCTGACGGGTGTCCGGTGCCGGAAGCGGCACCTCGACCGCGGTGATCAGCTCGCCGTGCCGCAGGGCGTTCTCGAGGTGCGGGGTGTCCCCGGGTTCCCGGTGGAAGTCGGCCATGGCAATGGTCCTGGCGCCGCCCGGACCGAGTGTGTGGACCGTGGCGTCCAGGGCGCGCAGGGCGACCGCGAGGTCGGAGGGGTGGACGGCGATGCAGTGGTCGCTGCCGCCGAGAACGGCGTGCCAGCGGCTGCGGCCCTCCAGCGCGGCACAGCCGGTTCCCGGCTCGCGCTTGTTGCAGGCGAAGTCCTCGCCCCGGAAGTACCAGCAGCGCGTGCGCTGAAGCAGGTTGCCGCCGATCGAGGCCATGTGGCGGACCTGCGGGGAAGCGCTGGCGAGCAGCGCCTGGGACAGCACGGGCAGCCGCCTGCGTACCACTGGGTGCACCGCTACGTCGGCCATCCTGGCCAAGGCGCCGATGCGTAGCCTGCCCTCGGACTCCTCGATGCCGGCAAGCGGCAGGTGGTTGATGTCGACGACCAGGTCGTGGTCCTCGGCGCCGTCCTTCATCAGGTTCAGCAGGTCCGTGCCGCCGGCGACGAAAGCCGCCTCGGCGCTGCGGGTGACAAGCTGTACGGCTTCCGCCGCCCGGCCTGCGCGGGCGTAGGCGAAGTCCCTCATCGCCGCACCGCCTTCGCCGCGTCGGCCACCGCATCGACGATGTTCGGGTAACAACTGCACCGACACAGGTTGCCGCTCATCCACTCCCGGATCTCGTCCTCGGAGCCGGTATGGCCCTCCTCGATGCAGGCCACCGCCGACATGATCTGTCCCGGTGTGCAGATGCCGCACTGGAAGGCGTCCCGGCGGACGAACGCCTCCTGAACGGGGTGCAGTTCCCCGTTCCGGGCAAGTCCTTCGATGGTCGTGATGGAGCGGCCCTCCTGCATCACGGCCAGAGTCAGGCACGACTTGACGCGCCGACCGTCGACGAGCACCGTACAGGCGCCGCACTCGCCCCGGTCGCAGCCCTTCTTGGTACCGGTGAGCCCGGCCCGCTCGCGCAGCGCGTCGAGCAGGGTGACGCGGGCCTCGACCCCCGGAAGCCGGTGCCGGGTCCCGTTGACCGACAACGTGAGGTCGGCGACCGTCCGGGGCTGTGCCGCCTGCGGAGTGCCCGGCGCCGCGGAGGCCGGTTCCGTTCCCGCGAAGGGGGCCATCACGGCGGCCGCTGCGACACCCCCCGACTTCAGTACGTCGCGCCTCCTGTGCTGTGCCATGGGTCAGCAACTCCTCGTCTACCCCGATACGGCGAGATGGGAATGAGCCTGACGTCGACGTGGCCATTCGTCCAACGCAAAGTGTGAATGCCTCTTATGCGTTGGGTGCATGACGACGCGTAGGGTATGTCCATGTCGCATCTGCGGAACGCGGACCTGAATCTGCTCGAAGCGCTGGCAGTTCTGCTCGAAGAGAGACACGTGACTCGGGCCGCCGATCGTTTCCGTCTGAGCCAGTCCGCGATGAGCCGTGTCGTGCAGCGGCTCAGGGAGATGTTCGGCGACGAACTCCTGGTGCGCACGCAACGCGGATACGAGCCGACCCCGCGCGGGCAGCAGATCCAGTCGGAGCTCGCCGACCTCCTGCCCCGCCTGGAGACGCTGCTGCGCGGCGATGCCTTCGACCCCGCGACGGCGAGCGGTCATTTCCGCATCCACTGCACCGACTACGCCACATCTCTGCTGGGCCCGACGCTCTTCCGCCGCGTCTTCCGTGAGGCGCCCGGCATTTCACTGAGCGTGGCGCCCCTGGGAGATGAGTCCTTCACCGATGTCGAGCAGGGCCGCGCGGACCTGGTCGTCTCCGGCGTCGTGGCGCCCCGTTCGCTGCACTGGGCGACGTTGTTCGAGGAGGACTTCGTCTGCCTGCTGTCCCGCGACCACCCCGTCACCGCCGAGCGGCTGTCCCTGGAGGACTTCACCGCGTACCCGCATGTCGTCATCACCGTCCTTGCCGGCGGCCAAACCATGGTCGAACGCCGCCTGGACGAGCACGGGCTACGCCGCACCACGGGTCTGCGCGTGCCGTATTTCTCCGCGGCGGCGGCGGCCGTGCCCGGCACTGAGCTCATCGCCACCCTCCCGCGGCGAGCCGCCCTTGCGTACGACGACGACCCCGCCTACCGCGTCGCCGGGGCCCCGGAGGAGCTTCCGTCCTTCCCCTACGGCATCGCCTGGCACCCCCGCGTCGACAGTGACCCTGCTCACCGGTGGCTGCGGCAGGTCGTGCGGGAGACCACAACACAGGTGACCGGGCACCGGGCTGACTGATGAATGCCCGCCCTCGGGGCGAGGGGGTCCTTCAGCATGATGCTCCGGGCGTTCACGCCTGGGAGGCATCGCTTCGACGGCCGGGGTCACACTCCCGTTCCAGGCACGCATAGTTCCGGGCCCAGCTCGATCCCTGCTCCTCCACACAGCCGTCCCGGGCAGCGAGAGCTACGAGAAACTGCAACGGCTGGCCGTCATCGGGCCGCGGTCACTCCGCTGATACGCGGCTCGGTGAGCGCGGCGTCGTGGGTGTCGGAGTTCCGTCCGGCCTGGTCGAGGTAAGCCCGGATCGCCCAGCCTCGGATTGCCCAGCCTCGGATCGGCGGGTCCTGGCTGCCGTCGACGTGCTTGGTCAACCTGGGAGGAGCACCTCAAGCGCTCGGTCGTGTCGAAGTTCGCCGACCGTCGAGGTGCCTTCCTCGGCGCACAACCAGGAGAAACGTATGAGTCCAGACAATGACGCGGGCCAGGGTCGGTCGGGCGTGTCCCGGCGAGGGTTCCTGGGCGCCGGTGCCGTCGCCGCGGCAGCCGCGGCACCGCTGGTGGCGACCGCGGCGCACGCCTCGCCGGCAGCGGAGGTCGACGGACTCGTGACGGTGCAGGTCATGGTCAACGGTGACCGGCACGCGGTGCGAGTCGACCCGCGGGGCACGCTGCTCGACACGCTCCGCGAGAAGCTGGAGCTCACCGGGACGAAGAAGGGCTGCGACCGCGGCCAGTGCGGGGCGTGCACCGTACATGTCGACGGCCGGCGCGTGCTGTCGTGCCTGACGCTGGCGGCCACGACCAACGGCCGTGAGGTCACCACGATCGAGGGCCTCGCCGACGGGGAGCAACTGCACCCGATGCAGCAGGCCTTCATCGACCACGACGGCTTCCAGTGCGGTTTCTGCACTCCCGGGCAGATCATGTCGGCCGTCGCCATGGTCGACGAGGGCCCCGCGCGCACCGACGACGAGATCCGCGAACGCATGTCCGGCAACATCTGCCGGTGCAGCGCCTATCCGTTCATCGTCGACGCCGTACGGGACGGCCAGGAGGCGATGCGCTGATGCGGGCCTACAGCTTCACCCAGGCGCGATCCGTTCGCGAAGCCCACTCGCGCGCCGGGGCGGACACCGCGTTCCTCGCGGGCGGCACCACCCTGGTCGACCTGATGAAGCTCGACGTGATGGCCCCGGCCCACGTCGTGGACATCAACAGGCTTCCGCTGCGCGGCGTCACCCTCGACCGCCAGGGGCTGCACGTCGGCGCATTGGAGCGGATGAGCGACGTCGCAGCCGACCCCACCGTACGCCGGCACTATCCGGTGATCGCTCAGGCGCTTGAGCTCAGTGCCTCGGCGCAGCTGCGCAACATGGCGAGCATCGGGGGGAACCTGCTGCAGCGCACCCGGTGCGGCTACTTCCGCGACGTCGCGACCGCCTGCAACAAGCGGGAGCCCGGCAGCGGCTGCTCGGCACTGACCGGATGGAACCGTGGCCACGCCATCCTCGGCACCAGCGACGACTGCGCCGCCACGCACCCCAGCGATCTGGCCGTCGCCCTGGTCGCGCTCGGCACCGACGTGCACCTGGCCTCGGCGCGGGGCGCCCGGACCGTGTCACTCGACGGGTTCTACACCCTGCCCGGCACTACTCCGCACGTCGAGAACGTGCTGCGCCCCGGCGAGCTGATCACCGGCATCACCGTCCCCCGCTCGGCGTGGGCGGCGCACTCGACCTACCTGAAGATCCGCGACCGGCAGTCCTACGAGTTCGCCCTCGCCTCGGCCGCCGTCGCGCTCGAGATGCGCGGCGACACCATCACGAAGGCCAGGATCGCCGTCGGCGGAATGGGCACCAGGCCGTGGCGCCTGCCCGCCGTCGAACGAGCCCTGACCGGCCACCACGCCACCGAAGCCACTTACGAGGCGGCGGTCCGTCACGCCGCGTCCGGCTCCAAGACGTTGGAGCACAACGCGTTCAAGCCCGCGCTGCTGCGACGCACCCTGGTCCGGGCGCTCACCGCCCTGGAGGAGCAGCGTTGACCGGTCGGCCCGACACGGTCGTGCGCCTCACGACCGGGGGAGGGGGCGGTCATGCTTGAACTCGCTACCGATCTCCTCAAACGCGTCCGCGGCCGCACCCCGTTCGTGGCCGCCACGGTCACAACCGTGGCCGGCAGTGCCCCCCGCCAGCCCGGTGCGTCACTCGTCGTGGACGCGGGCGGCGCCGTGCTCGGCAACGTGTCCGGAGGCTGCGTCGACGCCGCCGTCCACGAGGCCTGCCAGGAAATGCTGGCCGGGGACCACCGGCCGAGGCTGGTGCGGTTCGGCTACACCGATGCCGACGCGCTCGGCGTCGGCCTCACCTGCGGCGGCACCATCGAGCTCATCCTGCGCCACCACGGTCCCGACGCCGAGCCGCACCTCGGACAGGCGTTCACCGACGCGGCGCAGGACAACCCGGTCGCCGTGGCCACGATTGTCTGTGGGCCGGACGCCCACCTCGGGAAGGCGATCGTGGTGCGCCCCGAGCAGCCCCACGAGGGGACACTCGGCGACGAACGACTCGACCGGGTGGCCGCCGCCCACGTGAGCGCCGCCCTGCATGCCGGGCACACCGGCACCCTCGAGCTCGGCGTGGCCGACAGCTATTGCCGGGAGCCGATGACCCTGCTGGTGGAGAGCAACGCCCCCGCACCGCGGATGCTCGTCTTCGGCGCCATCGACCACGCGGCGGCGCTGGCCCAACTCGGCACCTTCCTGGGCTACCGGGTGACCGTCTGCGACGCGCGGGCCACGTTCGCCACGCCGGCCAGGTTCCCGCACGCCGACGAGGTCGTGGTCGACTGGCCGCACCGTTACCTCGAGTCACAGCGCCTCGACGGCCGGACGGTCGTCTGCGTGCTCACCCACGACCCCAAGTTCGACGTGCCGCTCCTCACCGCCGCACTGCGACTGCCGGTGGCCTACGTCGGGGCCATGGGCTCGCGCCGCACCCACGAGGAGCGTCTCACGCGGCTGCGTGAGGCCGGCCTCACCGACCACGAACTCGACCGGTTGCGTTCGCCGATCGGACTCGACCTCGGCGCTCGCACCCCCCAGGAGACCGCGCTGTCGATCGCGGCCGAGATCGTCGCCCACCGGCACGGCGGCACCGGAGCAGCCCTGCGCACCGGGGTGCCCATCCACCGCCCCGGCGTCCCGCAGGCGGGCGCCGTTCCCAGCAGTCAGGAGTCAGCATGACCGTCTCTCCAGTCGGGCGTGAAGTCGCCCGCGTCGACGGCCGATTGAAGGTCACCGGAGCCGCACGGTACTCCGGTGACTACCCGGCCACCAACATGTCCTACGCTCACGTCGTCACCAGCACGGTCGCGCGAGGCACGATCCGCTCCATCGACACCGCCGCCGCGCTGGCCGCTCCCGGAGTCCTGCGCGTGTACGCCGCGGGGGACGGGCGCCTGAGGCTGTACCCCCTCGCACCCGAGTTCAGTTTCTTCGGCGAGAACTACATCCCCCTGCAGGACACGACCGTTCGCTACTACGGCCAGATCATCGCCGTGGTCGTCGCCGAGAGCGTCGAGCAGGCGCGCGACGCCGCGGCACTGATCACCGTCGCCTACGACGCGCAGCCACCGCGTGCCTCCCTCGCTGACGGACCCCGCGAGCCGTCCGGCCCCACGTCCAGCGGGGAACCGAGCAGCGTCACGGTCCTCGTCCCCGGCGTCGCGTCGATCGACGAGGCGCTCGCCGCCAGCGAAGTCGTCGTGGAGGCCGACTTCGAGCAGCCGGTGCAGCACCACGCCGCGATGGAACCCCACACCGTCCTCGCCGAGTGGGACGGCGACCGGGTGACCGTCCACGCCGGCGCACAGATGCCGACGCCGTTCACGATCCTGCTGGGCCAGCGGCTCGGTGTCCTCCCGCAGCAGGTCCGGCTGATCGGGAGGTACGTCGGCGGCGGTTTCGGGGCCCGGGTCATCGTGTGGAGCGAGGCCCCGCTCGCCGCAGCGGCGGCCCGGGAGCTCGGCCGTCCCGTCAAGCTCGCCCTCACCAGGGAGCAGATGTTCACCCTGGTCGGCCACCGCCCGCACCTCACCCAGAAGGTCAGGCTGGGTGCCTCCCGCAACGGAGTCCTCAGCGCCATCAGCCACGAGAGCGTTGCCGAGAGGCCGGCTGCCGGTGGCTGGAACATGCTCCCGGGCGAGTCCACCTCGGACACCCTCTACAACACGCCGAACCTGCGCATCAAGCCGCAGTGGGTCATCCTCGACATGCCGGGCAGCTGGGCGATGCGGGCGCCCGACGAGGCCCCCGGGGCGTTCGCCCTGGAGACGGCGATGGACGAACTGGCCGTCGCCACCGGTGTCGATCCCGTCGAGCTGCGACTGCGCAACTACGCCACCGTCAGCCCCTCCACGGGCCGGCCGTGGTCGAGCAAGCACCTCGACGAGTGCTACCGCGACGGCGCACGACGCTTCGGCTGGTCGGCCCGCAGCGCCACGCCCCGCGCGCGCGTCGACGGGGAGTGGCTGTTCGGCACGGGAATGTCCAGCGCTGCCTACCCGGCGGCCCGCCAGGCCGCGAGCGTCAGGATCCGGCTGCTCGACGATGACACCGCGGTGGTGTCGACCGGGACCTCGGACCTGGGCACCGGCGCGTGGACGATGGTGGCGGTCGCCGGCGCCGACGCCCTGGGACTCCCGCTTGAGCGGGTGACCCCCGAGATCGGTGACTCGGCGCTGCCCCCGGGCGCACCCGCCGTGGGCTCCGGCGCCACGCACAGCACGGTCCCGGCGGTCGTGGCGGCCGCCCGCGACACCATCGACGCGCTCAAGCAGCTCGCGGTGACCCATTCCGGCTCGCCGTGGCACGGGGCGAACGCCAAGGACCTGCGCTACCAGCAGGGCCGACTGCACGGGAACGGTCGCTCGATGACCTTCGGCAAGCTGCTCAGGGCCCTCGGGTCGCGGGGCGTTGACGCCACTGCCTCCGAGCCCGCAGGCGCTCCCTCCGGGTACACGTTCCATACCTTCGGCGCCCACTTCTGCGAGGTGCGGGTCAACCGGTTCACCCGCGAGATCCGCGTCACCCGGTTCACCACCGTCGTGGATGCCGGGCGCATCATCAACGCCCGGGCCGCCCGGAGTCAGATCGTCGGCGGGGTCATCTTCGGCATCTCGGGCGCCCTGTTGGAGGAGAACCACCTCGAACGCGACACGGGGAGGCTGGCCGCCAGCACGCTCGCCGACTACCTGGTACCCGTGAACGCCGACATCCCCGACATCGACGTGCACCTCCTCGACCGGCCCGACCCGCACCTCACCGGGCCGCTCGGTGAGCACGGCGGGGAGGTCGGGACCCGAAGCCTGGGCGCCCGCGGCCTCGGGGAGATCGGCACCGTCGGCTCGGCCGCCGCTGTCGGCAACGCCGTCTTCAACGCCACCGGCATCCGGATACGCAAGCTCCCCATCACCCTCGACAAACTGCTGTAGCGGTCTGGGCGGTGGCCTCGGCGCTCGCACCGGGCCCCCACCATGACCGAGCTTCCGCGATCGAGGAGGCGAAGCGCGTCGCGGCCCCTCGGCAACCCCGGACAGGACGAGCGGTAGCCAGTGTTGATCGGTTGACCCGTGCAGCCGCACGGACGGTCGCGGCGCCAGCCCAGCGCGGCATCGCCCACCTCGACGGCAGCGATCTCGACGCCGTCGAACACGGCAACGCCCTGTGCCTCTTCCCACGGCTCACCTGACCTCTGTTGTCCGCCAACGAGCACAGTCCATGATCAGCACCATCGAAGGGAACCGACCGTGATCATCAAGAACGTGACCGTCATCGACGGCACCGGCGGTGCCGGCCTGCCCGCCATGGACGTCCGCATCGCCGACGGGCGATTCGAGGACATCCGTCCCTCCGCCACGGCGCCGAGCGGCGACGACGGCGAAGTGGTTCTGGACGGACGCGGCGGCTACCTGCTGCCAGGTCTGTGGGAGAGCCACACCCACCTGACCGGGTTCGCCATGTCCCTGCCGGAAGCCGAGCGGCTGCCGCACATCCAGAGGGCCATGGCCGACTATCTGAACTCCGGCATCACATCGGTGTGCGACCTCGGGGGCTCGGTCACGCAGAGCCGCACGATCCGTGAGGCCGGCCGGGCCGGCGGCACCGCGGCATCGCTGTACTTCGCCGGACCGGTCTTCACCAGTGTCCAAGGCTGGCCCCTGTCGTTCCACGGCGAGCGTTCCATGGCCGTCGAAGTGTGGGGTGTCGACGAGGCACATCGTCAGGTCGAGAAACTGCTCGATCAGGTCGACTTCGTCAAATGCATCTTTGACGGAAAACCCAGGGGCGGCGAGCGGGTTTCCCTGGCCACGCTCGAGGCGATCATCCAGAGCGCACACGGCGCGGGCAAGAAGGTCCTGGTCCATGTGGCGACAGGCACGGACCTGCGGGAGGCGATCGCGGCCGGAGCCGACTGCATCGAGCACTGCTTCGTCCCGGCGGATCCCGCCGATGGAAGCGAAGCAGAGCAGAGCGCCGCCCTGCTGGCCGAGACGGGAACGCTCTACTGCCCAACGCTTGTGACCTGGGAGCAGCTGGGCCGCAGCGGTGACCCCGCCTACCTGGACGAACTCGTCGCTGACAACATCTCCTCGGCCGAGGACGCGGCCGCGATCGCGGCTCGGCCCACCTGGGGCATGCCGTTTCCACACCACCCGGCCGACGAATCACAGACCCGGTTCGACTATGGCATGCGCACGCTGCCCCTCTTCCATGAAGCCGGGGTCAAGCTCGTCGCCGGAAGCGACATCGCGATGGGCATGCCCTCGCCCGGCAGCGCCCTGCTGCGTGAGTTGCAACTGTTCGCCAAGGCCGGACTGCCCCTGTCCGAGATCATCGCCACGGCCACCGGCCGCGCCGCGGAAAAGATCGGGAAGCGGGACATCGTAGGCACCGTGACGGTGGGTGCCGTTGCCGACGCCCTGTTCCTGGACGCCGACCCGCTCGCGGACATCTCCCACCTGATCGATCCGCGGCACCGCCAGGCCGTCATCAGCTCCGGCCGCCTCATCTGAATGAAGACCAACGGCTTACTCGGTGACGCTCGGCAAACGCTGATCGAACGCCTCGTGCACTGACGGCCCGCGGCGCAGGGCAGCCGCCTCCCGCCCCTGATTGTCTGCTGCGTCGTTCCGTCCGCCGTGCAGCACCGACAATGCTGAACAGACACGGCATGTCTCCCAAGAGGTCACACAGGTTCACTTCCCCGACAGTTGACGTGGACCGGTGGCCCGCAAGGCAGCGGACAACACCGACTCGACCCGCGTGGGAAGGCCCCTCGGGGGTGCCCTGACGCGGCGACGCGTGTCGTAAGGGGGGATCGGCAGGCCGTGGATCCGCGAACGCACGGGCGATAGAAGTGAAGCAGCACGGAGAAGAGAGCAACTCTCAGAAGGGGGGAGTGCCGTGATCGATCGCACAGGGCTGGCCGGCTTTCTCCGCAATCGTCGCGAGGCACTACAGCCGGAGGACGTCGGCATGCCTCGGGGACGGCGCCGCAGAACCAGTGGGCTACGGCGCGAGGAGGTCGCGGCGCTGTGCAACATGTCGGCCGACTACTACGCCCGTCTAGAGCGCGAGCGTGGTCCGCAGCCGTCACCGCAGATGCTCGCCTCGATCGCCCAGGGGCTCCACCTGTCCATAGACGAGCGTGACCATCTGTTCCGGCTGGCCGGGCACAACCCACCGCCGCGTGGCAACTCCAGTGAGCACATCAGTCCCGGGCTGCTGCGCGTTCTCGACCGACTGCACGACACACCCGCGGAGATCGTCACCGAACTCGGCGAGACGTTGCGGCAGACACCGATGGGCGTCGCCCTCACCGGCGATACGACGCAGTACACCGGTCCTGCTCGAAGCTCTGGCTACCGGTGGTTCACCGACCCGAGCGCCCGAGATCTGTACGCTCCGGAGCAGCACGCCTTCATGACCCGGATGTACGCCGCAGGCCTGCGCGGGATTGTCACCCTCAGGGGCCCCGCCTCCCGAGCCGCATATCTCGCGGATCTGCTCCTGGACTCCAACGAGGAGTTCCGGCGGGTGTGGGACGATCACGAGATCGGGATCCGCCCGCGCGAGGTCAAGCACTTCGTTCACCCCGAGGTCGGTGCCCTGGAGCTGACCTGCCAGCGCCTGATCGACCCGGACCAGGCTCACTCCCTGATGGTCTACACCGCCGTCCCCGGCACGGAGAGCTACGAGAAGCTGCAGGTCCTGTCCGTGATCGGCGCACAGACGCTGCCCTGAAACCGGCCCGAAGACCTACTCGGCCGGATGCCGTCATGGCGACTCGATCTTCGCCTGTCTGGCGTTACTGAGGTTGAACTCGTAGAGCCTGTTGGTGCGATCACCAGGGCTCGGCGACCAGATCGGTTTAGACGGCCGTCGATCAGGTGGGGCTCGTACTGGCTTCTTCGGGTTGCGGTCCTACCTCAGGCAGCCAGCTGCCGGTGCAAGGCCTCCGCGTCGTGGACGTTCGTCATGTGCACGAACCGGCCGTCACGGACGTGGTAGACGGCGAACTCAACGATCTCGAAGGAGGCGCCGGAGGGCGCCACACCCAGCCACTCCTTGGCGGGCGTGCCGGTATTGAGTAGCCGTGCGGCCAGGTGGTCGCCATTCACGGAAAGCTCCTGAATCTCCCAGTGCAGGTCCGGAACCGTAGTCCCAAGATCAGTGAGTGCCGAAACGATCAGATCAGCTGTAACGGCGTCGCCGAAGTATGTGAGGTCGTCGCTGAGGAACTCACGAATGCCGGCGAAGTCGTGAGCATTGAGGGTCTCGATGTAGCGCGTGTAGAAGGTGCGCAGGTCAGTGTCTGACATGGTTCCTCGCTTGGTGGTGATCCAGCACCTTGCTGGTCACCCCAGCTTCACCCAGCCCGATGTTACGATCCATAACGTGTCGTCCAAGATTCTTCACCGATCGTCCAGCGCGCCGATCGCAGCGCCTTCCGACCCGGTGGCCGACACGATCGGTCTCTTGCGACCTCGGACCGAGGCCCACCCCGGCCTGCATGCCGCAGCGCCTTGGGCGGTGCACTTTGACGCCTTCGACTTTGTCAAGATCGGGTGCGCGGTTCGCGGCGCGTGCTGGCTGGCAGTGGAAGGGCGTGAGCCGCTGTATCTGGAGGAGGGCGATTTCTTCCTCCTGAAGTCACCCGGCCCCCACACCCTCGCCAGTTCGCTGACCGCGCCACCCCGACCTGGCCGAGCATTGTTTGAGAGTGCCTCGCAAGGCGTCGCACGGCTTGGCGCCGAGGCGGACGAGTCCAACTACGTGTGCATGGCGTCGCTATGGTTCGACGAGGTCAATGCTCCGCTTCTGCTGGAGATCCTTCCCCCGCTTGTGCACTTGCCGGCGACGAATCCCCTGATGCGCCAAGTCGCCTACGTAACCGAACTGTTGGGGATCGAGGTCGAGAGCAGAGCGGTAGGACGGTCCCTCGTCCTGGACCATCTTGCACAGATCATGTTCGTTCAGGTGCTCAGGGCGCACGTCGCGCAAACCGACCAGCCCGCCGGATGGCTAGGAGCACTCAGCGATGACGGAATCGGCGCAGCGCTGCGTGCCATGCATGCCGACGTCGCCCATCGCTGGACCCTTCGTGAGCTCGCGGCCATCAGCCGTCTTTCTCGATCCGCTTTCGCAGCCAAGTTCAAGAAGGAGGTTGGGGTTGCGCCCTTGGAATATCTGATCCAGTGGAGGATGAGCCTCGCCCGTGACGCGCTTCGCCGTGACACGCGTTCCATCTCCGAACTGGCCTTCGCGACCGGGTATGAGTCGGAGAGCGCGTTCAGTACGGCGTTTCGCCGCGTCGTAGGCGTCTCCCCGCGGGAGTTCCGCCACGCTGCACGGGGTGCTGCCAGCGCCTCCAAACAGAGGCCCACGGACGTATTCCCGGAAGGTGTCAGTGAAACCACGCAATCGCATACCTAACTAGTGAGCTGGGCGCCCGTGCTCATCTTCGCGCGGCTAGTCTCACCGCATGCCTCTCACCGTTGATCAATTGGCCGGGTACGTGGAGCGCGATCTGGACGCTGACCTGGCGCGCTGGTTCCGCGACGAGCCACAGGTCGACATCCCGGCGTCGATCCGCCCGGTTGAACCGTTCCTCGCCAAGCTTCCACGCGATGCCGCAACGGCCTTGGCCGGCTTCGACCGCAGGGTTCGATCGGGAACCATGCCCGCAGGGTTTCTCGACATATACGACTGGTCGTACGGCTTCCACTTCGCGGCCAACGGCTGCCAGATCCTCGACTCCGACTATGAGACGGAGCTTTCCGATGACGACGTGTGGTCGCTCGGCGCCGATGGAGGTGGCAACTACTACGTGATGCTGACCAATGGCCGGGTCGCGGTGTGGTTCCACGAGGAGGAGGTCATTGAGGCCGAGACGCAGTTCGACAATCTTGATGTCTTCTTGTGGTCGGTCATCCGCTGCCAGGCCGTGCGCGCCGGCGCTCTCGACCTGGCAGCGGTCGAGGCCGACTTCCGCGCCCTCGGGCAGCCTGGAGTGCTGGCGGGAGGGACCGGGCTCCTCGCCTCACTCTCGTGATGCCACGTCACGGCTGTCGGCCGCGTCGATTGCCTTGTCGATCACCTGCATCAGGAGTTCGGCGGTCCGCAGGACAGAACCGAAGAGGAAGGCAGGTCGTTGACGCCTCGACGGTGTTCTGGGCGGAATTCCTGTCCTGGTCGAACCAGGAAAGACAAAGGGAGCACTAGCTGCTCAGCACAGACAAGGCAGCCTTGGGGCAGGTTCAGCTGCAAGGATGGCGGCTCTATCGTGCCGTTCATGTCCGGTAGCGCGCGTGCTGCCATGACTTCCCGACTCCGATCCACCTTGACCGGCCCCGAACACAGCATCTGGTTCCTGGCGACGGCCGTGCTGGAGGGCCGTCCCGTCGCCGTCGCCGTCACCGGCAGCCGCGACGTGACCGTTCGTATCTGGGACTTCATCGACGGCCGACGCGTGGGTGGGCTCCTGGTCGACCCAAACGGCCTCATCCGCACCGGCGAAGTTTGGTCGCTGGCACCACTGGATCACAGCATCCGCCGCATGTGCGAGGTGGCGACGACTGTGTTGGACAGGCGCCCTGTTGCCGTCCCGGTCATGACGATGGGACGGTACGGGTCTGGGACCTCGTCGGCTGCGAACAGATCGGTGAGCTTCTGGCAGGCCACACCACTGAGGTACGCGCCGTAGCGACGGCCGCGGTAAGCGAGCGGCCCGTTTGCCGTCACTGGCGACTTCGACGGGACGGTACGAGTCTGGGACCTGGCCGTGCGTCGGCCCGCAGCCGAGCCCTTGGAAGCGCGCTCGGAGGTGGGGGCGGTACGACAGCGGTGATGGGAAGCCGCCTCATCGTCCTGGTCGGCAGTGGGGACGGGACGGTGCGAATCTGGGGCCCGGTCACCGGACAGCCAATCGACGAACCCCTGGAAGGCCACAAGGGCATGGTCTGGGGAGCGGCGACGACCTTGCTGGACGGCCGGTCCGTCGTAGCCACCGGCGGCCACGACGAGACAGTGCGGGTATGGGACCTGAACGGGCTCGAGGCGCCGGTCCGCGGGCACGCAAGTTGAACACCCCGCTGTTGCCGGACCGGCAACAGCGGGGTGAACCACGCCCACAGCGCCTTGTGTTCATCCAGTCGGCGATGCGGGTGACGTTGCAGGCCAGAGCGGTGACCACGGGCTGGACGTCTGCCTTCGCCAGGCCGCGGTAGCGGGAGTAGCGCAGGCCGTGGGCGCGGACGTTGTGCGAGAGGGTGGCTTCGGTATCGGCCACGGACAAACCACCTGAGGCGAGGACATCCGGATCATGATCAGCTGTCTCGCTCGTAGTAGTCGGCGTACTGGGCCGAGTACACCTCGACCCGGAAGCCCTCGAAATCGCCCGCCTCTTCGGACTCAGTCAGCCGCTGACAGGCCGCCTCCGCTTCCCGCGTACGAAGGAGCGAGAGATACGCCTTTGTCTCGGTGAGTCCCCGTCCGCACAGCAGCTGCACGTCGATCGAGCAAGCGGCGTCCATACTCGCGGTCTTCGCGCCCCAGATGAGGAGTACGTCCTCGATGACGCCGGCGTTGAACAACTGGACGCAGCAGAGCTTCATCAGTTCGGTGTCGCCCGCGCCCTGACAGCGTCGCTCACGCTCCGTCTGACCTCTCAGCAGTTCGCGCACTTCATGGAGGTCGGTGCCGACTGGGTGGAGACCGTAACGGCGTAGGCTTTCGTCCTCGTCCACCAGTGTTGCTTCCTTTCTTGGTTTTGGCCTCACACCTTGGTTGTCGGGGACTCACGGCGACGCCATGGAGCGCATTTGGCCCAGCGCACGGGTGTCCCGGTTCACGGTCTTGGGTGGCGGCTATCGGCGTCGAGGCCTTCGGCGAGTTCTGCACGCAATTGGTGACGGGTGCGCACCAGGATCCGCCCGAGCATGTTCTTTCCGTTCCCGGTCCTGCCCCGACCCCAGTAGTGATCGGTGGTGGTGTCTTCGACGATTTCTTCGTCACCGGTGGAAAGTAGAATGTCACGGATATCGGCATGTGCGCGGAACTTGGTTGCCACCGCACGACGCATCACGTCGTCTTTGACCCGCTCCCAGTCCCTCCGCAGAGGTTTGGACGAGTCACGGCCCAACTCTGCCGCTCGCAGCGGCGTGCGTGCGCGCCGGATGAGATCCGCGTGGCGGGTGCCCTTGAATTTCTGCGCCTGGAAGTAGTGCTCCGAGGTCGGCCACCAGACCCCGTCGACTTCGAAGCCGTGATCGGAGAAGTTCGAGAAGCATCCATAGGGGACTTCATCGGCGCCGTAGAAGTAGATCGTCATGAGAACCTCACAGGTGTGACGGAAACTTGCGCGGTGTCAGGGGCGTTCCAGCCCCCGCACGCAGCTTTTTCGCCGGCCAGGCCCTTCAACACACCAGCGACCCGGTGAACCTGCCCGGTCAGGACACGAGATGAGAGCCGGTCGATCCATGCCTCCTGGTCATGCGAGTCCGGGACTGCGGTATCGAAAGCCTGCATGTGATTCTCCGAACCCATTTGTGTCCTTCGTGGAATGCTGGCTTGGAGGCCTCTGACGGGGCGGATGCCGTTGAGGTCAGCGGCGCGACAGTACGGCGTGGCCGCGGCCGAAGCCGATCACGAGCCGGTCCTCGGGGGCGACGGCCACCGTGTCGACGGGGCCCGGGAAGACGAGCTCGTCGGTGTTTGGGTCCACCGATGTGCCTGCCGAGTACACCGCGACACCGGATTCCGTGCGAAGGCCGTCCCTCATCCTCCACAATGCCGCCAACGGAGCTGGAGGGCTCATCGTCGTCTCTGCCCGCGCCCGCATCACATCGGCCGGCGTTGCCGCCGACGGCCTCGAAACCGACCCCGGCACCCTGCACCCCTCCCCACAGACCCCGGCCGCCCTGACCAGCAGCGGCACAGCCACCAGGGCCGCTCCGAAGCAAGCCACCGCAACCGAGCAGGTGGCGGCCCCAACATGCTCCCCATGCACGGGTGCTAGCCCTGCACGATGAGCCGTGCCTCGTCGAATTTGTGGGCGGCGAGGTCTTCGGGGCGGATGAGCCAGTAGAGGGCGCCCTCGTCGCCCCAGGTCATCTTTGCCTCGCTGTCGCTGCCGAACTGGGCAAGGAGAACCCAGCGTTCGGCTTCCTGGTCCAGCGGTTGGTCTCCCCACGCGTACATGCCGCCGAGTGTCGCGTTCGCGATCTCGTACTCCACGGGGCCCTGGACGGGCACGGCGTGGCCGCCGATGTGGTGGTCGATCCGGGTTCGCAGCTGCCCGAAGGCGCGGACGAACGGTTTGATCTCGGCCGGGGTGTCGCGGGGGTGGGGCCAGCGTCGGGTGTCGCCGAGAAGGGCGCGCCGGGCTTGGGGCAGCCACAAGTCCGGGGCGCTTTGCCCGGTGTCCGCAGTGAGTTCCACGCGCGGGAACGCCTCCAGGACAGGGGGCGTGTCTGCCGGCAAGACCGGGGTGTTCACCGGGATGTGCAGCACCCGGGCCCCGGCCCAGGTCTCAGGATCGTCGACGGACACGAAGGCGTCTTCGTCCACCTGGCCATCGAAGTAGAAGAAGAGCAGAGTTCCGTCCTGGGGGAACTCCTCGGCAAGTCCGTATCGGGGCAGTGCGGCACACCGCACTGAAGCGACGAAGGACAAGGGGCCGTGTCCGGGCCACTCGGGCCAGGCGGCCCCGGCCGGAAGCTCCGGGGACCCGCCGAGGACAGCCACGATCTGCTCGCCGGCTTCGGCCGGGCGCAGGCACGCGCACGGGCGCAGGAGCGCTGTCCAGCGCTGAACGAGATCGCCCGGAAGATGCTCGGCAGCAAGCCGGGAGTATGGCTCATCAGTCATGAGCTCCATCATTTCCGACCCCACCGACACACCCCCCGAACATGGGGGCCTCACCACAGGATTACGTAGGCAGATACGTGGTTCCACCGAGCCCTCATCAAGACTTGGTCTCAGAACTGCTCGGCTGGTTCTTATGGGGATGGGCTACTGCAACAAGTCGATCATGCTCGGTCGTGGACCAGCGCCTGGCGTTGAGCTGCGGGTCGCTATCCAAGTGGTGCGTTGTCGTCTTGGCGATGAGTTCCGCGAGCCCGCGGAGTCTGAACTGTCGGCCGGCGTAACCTCGCCACCGGTGTCCGGGGTCCGCGGACTGCCGCTCACCCCCGACGACTTCCTGCGCTGACGGCGGGATCCGAGAGTTCGGCGTTCGGTGATCCGGGGTCAGGTGATACGGGATCCGGCGACACGGGAGGCGGCCCGGGGTCCTGTGGCGCCGGATACCGCACGGCTGCGGGAAAGCAGCGCAGCAGCGCGGCGAGCCGCTCGGTATCGCCCGCCACTTCGGCGTCTGCCCCCTCGACGGCGTCGTGCAGCGCCGCACCGGCGAACACCAGATCGCGCAATATCGCCGCCTCCGGCACGGTCAGCCACGCATCGGGTTCGGCGTGCTCACCGCGGTCCAACTCGAGGCGTCCGCCCGCAACGGTGGCGCGGAACCGGTCGCCCGCGACGTCCAGCTGGCAGCGCAGCGACAGCTCACCCGCCAGTGCCGGATCGAAGGTCGCGCGCAGGGCGAACAGCAGCGCGTCGACGCTCAGTTCCGCCGCGCCGTCCTCGGGCAGCGGTGCGCGGCTGCCCCAGTGGGCGAGCGCGCGGAGCACGGGCTCCAGTTCCTGCCCGCGCTCGGTGAGTTCATACACGGCGGCGGGCGCAGGCGGTCCCAGGCGCCTTCGCCGCACCAGGCCGTCGGCTTCGAGCTCGCGCAACCGCTGCGCGAGGACGTTCTGGCTCATCTGCGGCAGCCCGCGGTGCAGGTCGGAGTAGCGCTTCGGGCCGAAGACCAGCTCCCGCACGACGAGCAACGCCCACCGCTCGCCGACCGCGTTCAGCGCTCGCGCGATGCCGCAGGGGTCGTCGAACACCCGCTTCTTGCTCATGCACCCGAGTGTACTAGACAACAGGAGTGAATACTCCTAAATTAGGAGTATGAATCGTGACCTGAGCCGATGGCACCGTCATCGGCTACACACGGCGCGGGTCAACATGCTCCGACGGTGACGACCACGCATCGAGATATGGAGAGAAGCAGTGAACGAGATGACACTTCGTGTGACGTCCGCCGACGGTACGAGGATCGCCTACGACCGGAAAGGCACTGGCCCGGCAGTGATCCTCGTCGGCGGCACCCTGGACGACGGCGCTGAGAACGCGCCGCTGGCCCGGCTCCTTGCCAACCATTTCACGGTCTACAACTACGCACGACGCGGCCGGGGCGACAGCGGCAATACGCCGCCGTACGCCGTGGCGCGGGAGGTGGAAGACCTCGACGCGCTGATTGCGACAGCCGGCGGCTCAGCTCACTTGTACGGCGCCTCATCTGGCGGCGCCCTCGCGCTGGAGGCAGCAGCGGCAGGTTCGGCGATCGACAAGATCGCGGTGTGGGATGTGCCGTACGTGATCGGGGACGACCTGTGGCCGAGGTTCAACCAGTACCTCGCGGACACCCACGAGGCATACAAAGCCGGGCGGGACGAGGAGATGCTGGAACTGTTCATGAGGCTTACCGGCGGACCCGACGCGGACATCGCGGCTGGCAAACAGCACCCGTACTGGGCCTTGTCCGTCGCGCTCGCCCACACGCTCGTCAAGGACGCCATGGTCCTCAATGACTACAAGATCCCCACGGACCGACTTGCCCGCATCACTCAGTCGGTCCTGGTGACCACCGAGGGTCCGATCACCGAGCCCCAGATGGCAGGCCTCCCGACCGACTTCTTCGACCGCGCCGCCAAAGCGATAGCCGCTGCCACCCCCCAGACCGAACGACACACGCTCGACGGGCAGGGACACGTCGTCGCCCCCGAACTCATGGCCCGTGTACTGAAGACGTTCTTCGACCAGTAACCCGTCGACTGATCAGGTCGTGACCGTGGGTCGCTTCGGAACGCAGGCCCATCGGCCACGTCAGCATCGGTCGGTGAGCGGCGACTCCTGAGTTCCGGAGTCTCGCCGCGTGTTGGCGCGAACGCGATCTGCAGCCTGGGATCCCTTCCCCATGACGGGGGGTCCGATGACGCGGATCTTGCCGCGGGCTCGTCAACTGGGCAGCCAGCGCACGGACTCACCTTCGAGAAGTCGTCAACGACGCCAGCAGCGAACTAAGGACTCGCGCGGATAGGTGACCATCCGCCGGTCGGCGGGTTGGCTCGGTTTTCGTGCCGAGTGCGATCCATAGCCGACGACCGGGGAGGTCCCCACCATCCTGCGCGCGCTCGAGCGCGAGGTTGTAGACGCCGTGTATGCGGCGATCGAGCCGCTCTTGCCCGAGCATCCGGCTGCCAGCGAGGTTCGGAGAACGACACTGGTAGCAGCAACATGAACGGCGTCCGCTGAGGAACCCCAATCGGACAGAAGCTGAGTCCGGGCGGCAACCCCGTCGAGCTGTACGCCAGGCTGACCCGCGTCGTCTCGGATTCCTGGTACGCATTGATTCTCAGTGACCCGGGGCTAACCGTGTCGTCGTTGCTCATGCGGCTGGGGTGATGGGCGATGAGGATTCGGTTTGCAGCAGGCGCCGGAGGTTGATGATCGAGGCGGCGAGAGTCAGCAGCGGGCGTAGGGTGGCCTCGGTACGGTCGTAGCGCAGCCCGAGGCGTTTGAACCGCAACAGCCACGAGACCGCGCGCTCGACTACCCAGCGCACCCGGCCGAGCCGGGCGGGGCCTTCCACGCCGCGTCGGGCGATGCGGACACCGATTCCGCGGCGGTGCAGGTAGCTGCGGCAGCGGCGGTGGTCGTAGCCCTTGTCGGGATGCAGCTTGTCCGGGCGCCGGCGCGGTCGGCCACGACCATGGGGTACGCCCGGGTTGGTCTCCAACAGCGGGACGAACAGTTGACTGTCGTGGGTATTGGCCGCCGAGGCAAGTACGTGCAGGGGAAGTCCGTTGCGGTCGCACAAGATGTGGTACTTCGAATCGGATTTGCCTCTATCGATAGGGCTCGGACCGGTAAGCTCGCCCCCCTTTTCGCCCGGACGGCGACCGCGTCGACGCAACAGCGGGTCCAATCCAGCACCTCAGCCTCGCGGAGCTTGATCAAGATGACCTGGTGCAGCCGATCCCAAACCCCGGCATCCTGCCACTCCCGCAATCGTCGCCACGCGGTGTGTCCGGACCCGCAGCCCAACTTCTGAGGCAGGTCGCGCCAACGGCAACCGGTGCTGAGCACGAACACGATCCCTTCCAGCGCGGCACGATCATCGATCCGTGGCCTTCCTCCTGGACCCTTTGGTGGCGGCCATTCCGGGATCAGTGGCTCTACCAGTTCCCAGAGCCGATCCCGCCGCCTGTTCGGTTGTAGTGGTTTGCTGGGGAGCGGTCTTGGTGGGAGCGGCTGTGCCGGTGCTTGTCGGGGCAACGGAGTCTGTTCGGAGGGTTGCAGGGTGACGGGGTCGGTTTCGAGGCCGTCGGCGGCAACGTCGGCCGATGTGATGCGGGCGCGGGCCGAGACGGAGGTGAACCTTCCGGCTCAGCTGGTGGCACTGTGGAGCGTGAGGGACGGCCTTCTCACCGAGTCCGGTGTCGCGGTGTACGCGGCGGGGGACATCGGTGAACGCAACGCCACGTACGAAGTCGCGCAGTATGCACCGGGTTTCCTTCTCGTCGGCGATGACAGTGGTGGCCGCGGATTCCTCCTGCGTACCGACGACTCGGACTCCGCCGTGTTCTCCTCCGGGCTGGGTGATCTGGACCCTGCGGACTTCGACGTCGTGTCCGCAGACTTCGCGTCCTGGATCGAATCGCTTGGTCCTGCCCGTTCCTGTTGACAAGGGGCACCCTCGGGTTCGCTTGCCGGCGTGGGCTGGACGAGTCGATCGCGCTGGTGGCTCTTGTGCGGACATGGGTACGGCCACCGCTGATCATCGGTCCGTGAAGACTGAAGATCATGCGGTGGCCGTGGGGCACAGAGTGGAACCTGCCTGTTGGCAGGAGGCGTTCGAGGCCCTGATGGGCCGGATAGCGGGCCGGTTCGCGCGGGTTGAGCCCCGGCGCCGGGTGAGGGACTTGGTGCGGGGGCTGCTGTTGACCTGCCACGCAAGAACTGCTGGTGGATCGCCGAGTGGGCCCGGGGAGGCCACTCCGGGCGGCATGCAGCACCTGTTCGGCCCGGGCCGGTGGGATGCCGACCAGGTGCGTGAGTATGTACTGGAGCATCTGCGCGACGAGGATGCGGTGCTGGCGGTCGACGAGACAGGCGACGTGAAGAAGGGCATCCACACCGTCGAGGTCCAGCGCCAGTACACCGGCACCGCCGGGAGGATCGAGAACACGCAGGTCGCCATCAACCTCGTCTACGCGGGCTCCCGGGGGCACGCGGCGGTGGACCGTGAGCTGTACATCCCGCGAGCCCTTGAGGATCCAGAAGGCACAGTTCCAGCGCACCTCCCAGGGATCGGAATGGCGGCGCATCTCATCCGCGTACTGGCTCTCCGTGATGCAGCCGATGTCCATAAACGGGTGACGGCTGTCGGCGTCGACGCGCCAGACGCTGCAAGCCAGGACGCATGGTTCAGGCTTCAGTTGCTCGGGGACGCGCTCCAGGAGGCTGGTGACGGCCTGCCGTAGATGCGCCTGAAAAGCCTTCCGTTGCGTGACAGCAGCAGCGTCCCACTCGCGTGGGGTCACCGCGTCGGCTGCGTTGGCCTCACGCCGGTTTGAGTGGAAGTCCTGAACGCTCGCGCAGGGATTCGAGTGCGCTGGGGGAAACTGCCCCGACACGCAGTATCGAGGAGTTGTAGGAATAGTGGGCCACTACGCGGCTCGATCGGTCGATAAAGCTCAGCCAGTGACCGCCCTGGTGCAGCTCGCGAGATCCGATGTAGCCCAGCAGTGGCTCGACAACCTGCAACTGATCCTCACGTAGCCGACACGTGGCTTGGCACGGGAGCACCCCGACCGCCTGCCTGCCGGCGACATTGATCAGGAAGGCCGACAGTCTCCGGGCTTCGCTGTACCACTTCTTGCCCGGCGCGGCCCGCCCGTGGACCCTGGGATCGGGCCAGCCGACATCGTCCGGGCGCACGCTCCACTGCGCGGGCCACTGGTTCTCCCCGCAGAAGACCAGTTGTCCGTCCTCAAGGCTCAGGTGCCTGGGAGCGCTCAGCCGGAAAGTGTGCTCGTGACCCCCCGTACCCATCAGCTCCGGGTGCCTGCCCGCCGTGGCGTAGTAGTCGCGCAAGGCGTCCGGCAGACTGATCCCCAAGCGGTCCTCGGCAGCCGTGATCTCGTCATCAGCGCATCCGTCCTGTGGAGTCCAGGCACCGAAGGTGGTCGACATGAGGTCTTGGAGCAACCCCTTGATCACTGCAGGCCTCCATCCGTATGCACGTCTCTCCCACCGTCGATTCCCAGAGCGGGCGGTGGGGTGCGGTGGGTGTGGAGCGATCGTTGCCTGTCCTCGTCCTTCGGCTCTGACCGCGTCGCGCTCCCGGCTGGACATGTCGGTGATGGGCAGCGCGCCAAGTACCTTTGTTGTGACGGTCAGCGCAGCAGTCCCCAGCACCGGAAGCGCTCGGACAGGCCAGTCGGTGACTTCCCCCGCCATTACCTTGTCCTCCTCCGGCCAGCCATGACTGTCCACTTGGACATGATCGAAATGCTAGATGCTCCACGAACGTCAGCCCGCCCATCGCAGGCATGCTGCCGCACATGTCCGTAGACGATTGCGTAGTTCTTCCGACGCTGTGCCGGCTTGCAGCGTCTGCACCCAACTGGAGTGGGATGGTATACGTCGTCTGTGTCGGGCTGGACCAACATCGTTGCCGCAGCCGGTCGCCACCGGTCACGCCCCAACACCCGACAGTCGTGCCCAGTCTGGGTCGATGATCGCTGTCGATACCCGTGCCGGCGACCTTCCTGCCTCACCGTAGCGACCCTGCAGCATCAGACCCGCCGCCGATGTGGAGGTGCTACTCCCTGTCGTCGTCGAAGAGCGCCGCCGTGGTCGGACGCGAGCGCGATGAAAAGGTGCTCCCATACCGCCGCTTGGCCGTTGCCGAACCCGCCGTGTCCAGCGTTCCGTCCGCCGAGCGGCTCTTCCGCAGTCCCTGCGCCGTGGAGATACATCTGCCCCGCGTCCACCGCAGCCCCGACACCTCGGTCTGGCTCGATTCTGTCCGACCGCCGGCGTCAGATCGGCAAGGCGCGGCGGCCCGGCCGGAGCCCCGAGTCCGACGAACCGAGCAACCCCAGGCTCATTCGCCTGGCCCGGGCCGGAAGTCCCCCTGAGTCGGGTTCGGTTCATCACTCGGATGCGGGAGTGCGCGTCGCTCGTTCGCGTTCACCGCGCACCACCCTGGCGGCAGGCGTCTACGCCGCGATCGGTACCGGGCGACGCCTTGGACCACGCGCTCGTGGAGTCCAGGATCGGTCTCCGTAAGACGACGGAGCTGACCAAGCCCCCGGAACCTGGCACGGTCTCCGCATCGCGTTCGGATGAGCCCTTGTGCATGGTGGGCGGTGTTACGGACTCCCCTCACCCACCATGACTTGGGCCGACCGTTTGGGCACGACCTTCCGGTGAACCAGTAGGAGCCGCCACGCCGGCTGGACGTGGACGCACTACGGCTGACCTCCAACTCGGGGATAGGGATCTCCCCAATGCTGTGGGAGGCGGCAGTACGAAGAATCGATCGTGTTGGCAGGAAGGGGCGGCCGGAGACGGTTCTCCCGCCCTTCCCTCGGGCCTTCCCCGCACGCTCGATCTTGGAGTCCTTGTGGCACTGGGCAACCCTGTGACCGGCGAGACCGGTTTTCCTCTGCAGGCACTGGTGCGCTGCGTGCTCGACGATGCGGGCACGCCGGACTGGGAGACCGCCGAGAGCGGCTTCTGGTGCCGGGTCGGGCCGGTGGCCCAGGAGCGCCGGGTGCAGGGCTGGAAGCTGCACGTGTCCGCGACCCCGCTGTCGGCGCCCGAGGTACTGGTCCGGGCGACGCGGGTGCTGGTACGTCACCGCTGTCCGTTCAAGTTCGCCGCGCGCGCCGAGTATGCCGAGGAACTGACGGGCATACGGTACGACCGCGCCCAGTGCGGCAAGTTCATCACCGCCTACCCCCGTGACGACGACCAGTTGCGGGCCCTGGCCGAGGAATTGGACCAGGCCACGGCCGGGTTGCCGGGCCCTCGCATCCTGTCCGATCGTCCCTATCGCCCAGGCAGCCTGGTCCACTACCGCTACGGCGCGTTCCGCGGGGTCCCTCACGTGAGCAATGAGGGCGTGCACCAGGCAAGACTCCAGGACCCCGACGGCAACGCGGTCGAGGATCTGCGCAATCCCTGGTTCTCACCGCCTCCCTGGGCGGAGTTGCCGTTCCCCGGCGCACCGGGCAGGCCCGCGAAGGCACCGAAGGCGCCCCGTCAAGTGCTGCTGCGGGACCGCTACGCCGTCCACGACGCGATCCGGCACTCCGCCCGCGGCGGTGTCTACCGCGCGGTGGACCGGCAGACCGGTGACGAGGTCATCGTCAAGGAGGCCCGCGCGCATGTCGGTAGCTGGTACACGGGGCTTGACGCACGGGACGGACTGCGCGCGGAGGCGGCGGCGCTGGCCGGACTGGCCGGGCTGGGCCCCGGCCTCGTCGAGCTCTTCGACCATGAGGACCGCACCTTCCTCGTGGAGACCATGGTGCCCGGGGTGACCCTGGCGCGCTGGGTCAACGAAAGGTTCGCTGCCCTGCGGGACTTCGGCACCGACTGCACCTCAGCGCTCATTCGGCCTGGCAGGCGTGGGTCCTGCTGGGGTGACGCCGCCGCACGCCCGCATTCGCGCCGTGACCAGCCGGAGTCACCGCCCGCATCCGAAGCGGTGTGCACCGTCGAATGATGCACGGGAGGTTGACCATGGAACAGTCCGATCGCACGCAACCCGACAAGACTGTGGCGGTGATGTCCGCGTCGAGGCCCGGGCCCACGCGCTCGAAGCACACGGCGGAGTGCCGACGCGCGACATCGAGATTGTCTGGGACGTCATTCCCGTCGCCTGAAGCAGGACCGCGCCGGCAGAGCCGAAAAGAGTGGGCGCCGAGTGAAACCACGTACCGCCCGCCGGCGGAATGCGTCCCCACACAGACCCGAGCAGGTCTCGATCGAAAGGGACGACAGCCATGAACACTCGCGTTGCGAGCGCCTCCGTAGCCGTCGGCATCGCCGTCACCCTGTCCGTCACCGCCGGGGCGGCGTCGGCCCAGCAGCGGGCCGCCGACGATCAGGCCACGGTGTCGGTGCTGCACGGCGTGCCCGGCCTGACCGTGGACGTCTACGCCGGCGACAAGGAGCTGATCCCCGACTTCAAGCCGGGCACGTTGACGGACCCGATGAAGCTGGACGCGGGCTCCTACGACATCAAGATCTTCAAGGACGGTGAGGGACCGGACGGCTCGCCGGCCATCGAGAAGACGGTGGACGTCCCTGCGGGCGCGAACGCCACGCTGGTCGCCCACCTGACGGCCGACGGCAAGCCGGCCCTCGACGCGTTCGTGAACGACACATCCAAGATCCCGGCAGGAAAGGCCAGGCTCACCGTCCGGCACGTGGCCGCGGCCCCCGCGGTCGACGTACGGGCCGAGGGGAAGCCTGTCTTCGAAGGCCTCGTGAACCCCAAGGAGGCCAAGGGCGAGGTCGCTGCGGGGACGGTCTCCGCCGACGTGGTACTGGCCGGCACCGACACGGTGGCGATCGGCCCCGCGAAGCTGGACCTCGCCGAGGGCACGAACACGGTGGTCTACGCCTGGGGCAGCGCCGACGACAAGAACCTGCAGCTCAAGACTCAGAGCATCACCGGTATGCACTCGGCGCCGGGCGGCGTCCCGGCCGGCGAGACCGGAGCGGCGGCCAGGCACAACGAAGGTCTCCCGCTCGGCGCCCTGTCGCTGGGCGCGGTGTCGGCTCTGGGCGCCGCGGGACTGCTGTTCCGGCTTCGTCACTCCGCGCGCTGAGGCCCACATCCCCGGGGGCGCCGTCACCGTCGGACCGGCGGCGCCCCGTCCCTTCTCTCGCTGGAGAGGTAACTCTGCATGAGCACGCCCTGGTCACGGCGTCTGCTGGTCATGGGACTGGCCGTTGCGCTGATAGGGGTCGTCGTCTCCGCCCTGCTGATCGTCGATGCCCGACGGGAAGGCGCGAAGGCCGGTGCCGAGGATTTCGGTGCGGCACCGGGTACCCGCTCCGCCTCCTCCGCCCGGACACCGAAGGAGCCGCTCACCTCGCCGCAGCCGCCGTCCGCCGGCATGTCGGCCGGCGACGCGGCACCAGCCCCGGCAACGGCAGGCGAGCCCGCTTCGCTGTCGCTGCCCCGCCTCGACGTCCGGGCGGTCGTCGAACCGGTGGGAGTCGCGGCTGACGGCCAGGTCGGGATACCCGACGACCCCAACGAGGTCGGCTGGTACCGATACTCACCGCAGCCAGGATCGGCGCAGGGCTCGACGGTGATCGTGGGCCACGTCGATTCCAAGGGGCGCGGACTGGGAGTGCTCGTCGCCCTCAGCGACCTCCGCGAGGGCGACCGGGTGCTCGTACGGAACAAGGACGGCGGCGTGGTGACGTACCGCGTCAGCTCGCGCCGCACCATCGGCAAACGCGACCTGGCGGCATCCGGAGTGTTCCGCCGGGACGGGCCGGCGGTCCTGACGCTGATCACGTGCGCGGGGCCGTATCTCGCGAACCGGGGCGGCTACCAGAACAATCTGGTCGTCACGGCCGTGGAGGCACCGACGTGACGACAGGGTGGGGCGGCTCCCAGGTTCTTGCGGCTACTGTTGCGGCCGTGAGGACCGACTCGGACGAAGAACTCGGGCGGGGGTTCGCCGACGGCGACGAGTCCTGCCTCAATGAGGCGTACCGCCGCTGGGGCGCGCTCGTCTTCACCGTGGCGGCCAGAAAGCTGGGAGACCCCGAAGAAGCGAAGGACGTCGCTCAGCAGGTCTTCGTCGGCGCATGGCGCGGTCGAAAGGGCTACGATCCGCAGCGTGGATCGCTCAAGACATGGCTCATGGGTATCACGCACAAGAAAGTCGCCGATGCGCTCATCCGACGCTCCCGGCACCAAAGAGACGTGGAAGCGGTCATCGTCGCCGGCGTCTCGGAAGAGCCCCGGCACGAGACTCCGACGGACTCCGTAGACGATTTCCTGCTGCTGGCCGAGGAACTCGACCGGCTCCCGGAACAACAGCGAACCGTACTCGAGATGGCCTTCTACGAGGATCTCACCCAAGCACAGATCGCCCAGCGCACCGGGCTTCCACTGGGCACGGTCAAGAGCTACGCACGGCGCGGGCTGATGCGAATGAAGAAGCGATTGGAGGTGGACGGTGGAGCACACTGACGAAGAAGCGCTGGTGCAGATCGCGCTCGGCGAAAGCCCGTCCTCTCCGGATGACGACCATGTGCGTACCTGTGCACACTGCGCGCGTGAACTTGATGCCCTGCGCCACGTCGTGCTGACCATGAAGGCCCAGCCGCCGGACGAGGACGAGATGCTCACGCCTCCGGACGATCTGTGGGACTCCATCTCGCGCGAGCTGCGCCTGACTCCGGAGCCTGCGCAGCAGGAGTCCGCTCCCGCGCCGAGCACCGTCGAGCAGGCGGCCGACAGCGGGGGACACAGCCCGCGGCCTCACACACCGGTGCGGACCGGTCGCCGCGGGCACCGACGCCTGGGGCGGCTGAGTGTGGCTCTCGCCGCGTGCGCCGCGCTCCTGGGGGCCGCGGCGGGCAGCACCATCACCTGGTGGATCACCAGGGACAACGCCAACGTGTCGGTGGCCGACGGCCGGCGGCTGGACTCCTTGCAGGCCAACTCGGCCGGGTATGCCCGGCTCAGCGGCGGCAGCGGCCATCGCACGCTCACCATCACCGTCGAGGGCCTGCCCCGCACGTCGGGCTACTTCGAGGTGTGGCTCATGGACCGCACCCACAGCAAGCTCGTGTCCATGGGCGTCCTGGGCCCCGACGGTCGCGCCTCCCTGCCCGTACCGCCCAACATCGACCTGCGTGAGTACTCCGTCGTCGACGTGTCCGTGCAGCCCTACAACGGCAAGCCCGATCATTCGGGGGACAGCGTCGTCCGCGGCCCGTACGCCGGTTGATGCACGGCCCGAGAGCCGGATGACGTCGTAGAGCACGGCCCGGGCCGGGTGGCACACCCGGCGTCGGCGTGGTCGACTGCGTCCGTGGGCACCTGTTTGCCGCGGTTTCGTCCCGAGGGACGCCAATAGGCCGACGGCATCGCGACCCCCGCCATCTTCATGTGCGTTCTGGAGACGACCGGTGCCCGAGCAACCGCCCCCGCATGCCTGCGCATGCCCGCAGTGCCAGAGCCGAAGAACCGACGCGTCGGCCGACTTCCCGCCCCACGGCGACACCGTCCGTGAAACCTTCGACGTCCTCTACCGTCATTGGTTTCCGATCGTGGTGCGCTGGGCCCGGCGACGGTGCGGCGACCCGGAGGACGCCGAAGACGTCGCGCAACAGGTCTTTGCCGATGTCTGGCTGCACTCCCGCAGATACTGCCAACTACGCGGCGGACTCGGCCCATGGCTCTACGGCATCACCGCCCACAAGGCGGCGGACGCCACGAACGCCGCGATCCGCCGGAACCAGGCATCCCGGAAGCTCGCCGCCCGGGCCACCCGGCACAGCCCCGACGCCTGGGCCGGAACCGGCGAGCGACTGTGCCTTACGCCTTTCCTCTCGTGCCTGTCCGACCGACGACGCGAGATCCTCTTCCTGGCCTACTACCTCGACTTCACCCAGCCCGAGATCGCGCGGTTCCTCGGCCTGCCCCTCGGCACGGTCAAGAGTCACTGCAGGAGAGCCCTGCGCGTACTGGCGGAGGTGGTGCCGGGCGGTGACACCACGTGAGGCACCGCCTGCGTCGTCCGGTCCTTCCGGCCGTGTGTCGAGGGCCTGTTGGCCGGGTGACGGAGAAGTCATCACCAATTGGCTCCCGAGCGCCGGGTCGGCGTACCAGGACGTGGGAGATAGGAGAGGCCTCCCTGGGTACACGGGTGCGGGTGGTCGCGACGGCGGCGGCCGGACAGGTCCGATGAGGCAGGGGACATACAAGTGGGTTTCGTCGAGTCGGGCCTTGCCCTGGTCTCCCACTGCAACGCTCCAGTGGTGGCGGGCCGCTACCGTCTGGACGCGGTGATCGGAACCGGTGGCGCCGCCGACGTCCACCGAGGCTTCGACCTACGACTGCGCCGCCCGGTCGCGGTGAAGGTCTTCCGGCCCGGAACCGGCTTCGACACCGAGGAGGACTTCCGCGGTGAAGCCGAGATCCTGGCCCGGCTGGAGCATCCGGGAGTGGTCAGCGCCTACGACGCCGGGCGGCACGGCGGCGACGGCTACCTCGTCATGCAACTGGTCGACGGTCCGACGTTGAAGGCCCGCATCGCCGAAGGCCCCCTGCCTTGCCGGACGGTTGCGGTGCTGGGCGCCGGGTTGGCCGACGCGCTCGCCCACGCGCACGGTGCGGGGGTCCTCCATCGGGACGTGAAGCCGTCGAACATCCTCCTGGACGCCTCTGGGCGTCCCCACTTGAGCGACTTCGGCATCTCCCGCCTGCTGGACGCCACCACCTGCACCGCCACCGGAACCCTGACGGGCACGGCTGCCTACTTGTCCCCCGAGCAGGTGACGGGCAGGCCGGTCGGCCTGCCCGCGGACGTCTACGCCCTGGGTCTGGTGCTCCTTGAATGCCTCACCGGCAGAATCGAGTACGACGGTGGACCGCTGGAGGCCGCCATCGCGCGGCTGTACCGCCCACCCGCCATACCCGCCGATGTGCCCGCGGACTTCGCGGCCCTGCTGAGGGACATGACCGACCTGGACGAGCACGCGCGGCCCCCGGCCGAGCACTGCGCCCGGCAGCTGGCCTTCATAGCCGCGAGCATGGGCCCCGCGACAGAGGCAGCTTCGCCTGTGTCGGGGCTGCGAGGAGTCGCGGCGCCCGTGCCGGCGAGCGGCACAGACCTCGTCCCGGCACCGGAGGCTGCGCAGTCGGACAACAGGCCGACGGCCGTTTCCGCGAGGCCGGCGGCCGCACCCGTGCGCCGCCGTGTGCAGATGGCGGGGGCGGCCGTAGCCTTCGCCGCGGCAGTCTGCGCGGTCGCCGTCACCGAGGGCACCGCCGGATTCACCACGGGGAGTGAACAGAGCGCCCCGGTGAAGCCGCACACACAGGTCGAGGACACCCCCACGGCGGCAGGCGCCCCGTCCGCCGAGCAACAGCCGGATGCGCCGCAAACACCCACGGACACCGCGGCGGGGCAGGGTGCGGCCGACGCCGGCAGGCTGCCGGACGCCGAATCCGCGCAATCCCGGCGCACCCCCAAGCATGCCCACACACCCGCCGCCCCGGGTAAGACGAAGGCGGCCGGCCACGCGCCAGGACACACCACGCGCAAGGGTGGCGGAGGGTCGGACCGGAGCGATGCGGCGCAGCAGGCCGAGCGGCGCGAACACCCTTGACCGGGCGT
Source organism: Streptomyces sp. NPDC057280 (assembly GCF_042668605.1). NCBI lineage: Bacteria > Bacillati > Actinomycetota > Actinomycetes > Kitasatosporales > Streptomycetaceae > Streptomyces > Streptomyces sp. NPDC057280. The sequence goes on along the minus strand of NZ_JBHUYR010000011.1, from coordinate 119,401 downwards.
CGTCGGCGGCGGCGACGGCCCCCTGCACCACAGTGATCATCGATACCCAGGCGAAGACGCGCTTGTGCGGTGTTCCCGCAGTACAGCCGAGGGGTCCGTGTGGTCTGCCCTCCGCTCACCCGGGAAGCGCGGTGGCCGGTCGATCACTTCTGGCCGCGGACCCGTTGGGCTACGTCGCGGAGTTTGATGTTGTGCTGCTGGGAGATGCGGCGCAGCACGTTGAACGCGTCGTCCTCGGACAGTTTGTGGCGTTCCATGAGGATGCCCATGGCCTCGCCGATGGCGTGCCGGGTTTGCATGGCGTCTTCGAGCTGGTCGATGGTGTGGGCGTCGGCCAGGGCCACGGCGGCGTGCGAAGCGAGCAGCCAGCCGGCGGTCTCGATGTCCTTGCCGAAGGTGCCGGGGCGGCGGGCGTACAGGTTCAGCGCACCGAAGTCGTCGTCATGGGTGTAGAGCAGGACCCCGGTCATGCTGCCGATGCCGAGATCGAGGGCCGCCGCGGCGAACCGCGGCCAGGTCGGCTGCGGTGCGGTGAGGTCTGCGATGCGGAACACCCGCTCCCCGTCCGCGCCCTTCTTGCGGCGGGCCAGGTCGAAGCACGGCCCTTCGGCCAGCTCGCCCTGGAGCCGGTCGGACGCCTCGACCATCTCGCCGCAGGAGGACAGGGTGACCGCCCGGCCCTTGCGGATGGCCAGGATGCCGGCCGCGTCGCAGCCCTCCACCAGCCGCACCGCCGACGCCGCGATCTCGTCCAGTGTCCCCTGCAGCGAATCCTGCGCGAGCAGGTTCCGTGCGAGCTGGGCCATCGCCTCGGCGAATTCCCGCCACTCCATCGCCCTCACCCGTCTCGATCACCAGTGCGGCCACCCTATCGCCCCGTCCCTGCACCTGCCGGGGTAACGAGGGGCCGTTGCGGGGGCCCGTCATCCGCGGCGCTGCCCCACCGTGCCTGCCGTGGCGTGTCGGCGAAGGAGCTGAGTTGAGGACGCATGCCTGCGCAGACACGTTGGTGAACTGGACGACGGCTGCCCCGGTTCCCCTGCCGGCCGGTGGCACGGCAGTCTGTCGGGCGGTCGCGTTCAGACTGCCCGCGGTGCATGTCAGGGAGTGGAGGTACCTGGGTTCGCAGCGCCGGGGAGGAGCGAAGCCGTTGCCGTGTTGACGGTTCCGGGCGCGGTGACGCCGCTGCCTGCGGTACCCGCATCCGTCTCACCATGCTGCCATCCCACCGCCGTCAGGGCCGGCACGTGAAGGCGACCGCTGCCGCCGCAGTGCGCGTCGCCTTCACGTGCCGCTTGCCGTCCCGCAAGTTCCAGTCGTCCGGGGCGTGGCTCCTGGCCACCCCGTCGAACGCACAGCTGGGGTTCACCAGGAGCGGGTGCCTCCCGACGGCGAGGCACCGAGGGCGTGGGCGACAGCCAGGGGCAGTCGCTCGCTCACCTCGTCGCCGAGCCGCTCGAACTCCCGCTTCAGCAGGGGAGTGGCCAGCCGGGCGAGGCCCCCGAACTCGATCCGCGCCCGGTAGGTGAGCCGGGTTCGCCCACCGTCGTTCTCGAAGCGCAGGTCGTCTGTGGAGGTGGCTGTCTTGTTCTGTCCGACGAAGATCAGATGGTCGGGGTCGAAAAGGGCCAGTCGGTACCGCAGTTCGGTGCGGCGCCCCCGGAACACGGAGACGTTGCGCCACTCGGATCCCACGGCCACCGGTCCGCTGTCGACGCGGTCACACGTGACCGTTCCCGGGTCCCACATTTCGGTGTTCGCGAAGTCGGAGAGAAAACCCACGACGTCGGTCACTGGATGATCCAGCACCATCAAACGCTCGACTTCGATCACAAGGCCCTCCGTTCCGGTCGTTCGACCGCTTCTCCCAGCGCGTACTTCCCTGATGGCGCGCCCGATGGATGCACGCCCAGGCGAGCTTCGCAGTACGTATTTCTCAGCCCTCCACTTCCGCGCTCGCTGCTCCCTCCGAAGCGGAGCAGTTCGTGACCTGCATCCGGTCGGCCACCGGCCACCGAAGCAGTCACGAGACGAACGATCACCGTCGTGGGAGTCCGAGTCGGAGTCGCGGAGGTGCGCAATGGAGTTGCGTGGTGCTCGGATCCTGGTCCCCGGGGCCACCGGGCAGATCGGTGCAGCGCTGGTCACCCGCCTGCATGCGCTCGGCGCCCGCCCGGCACTCGCAGGCCGCGACGCCGACCGGCTGGCTCAGGTGTCGGCGGCCTGCGCGGGCGCGCCCGCCAGGACGTTCGACGCGTGGGACCTCGACGCCTGCGCGCAGACCGTCGACTGGGCATCGAGCGAGCTGGGCGGCCTGGACGGCGTCGTGGTGTGTGTCGGCGTCGCCGCGTTCGGTCCGGCCCCCGAGGTGAGCGACGCGGTCGCCGAACATCTGGCCACGGTCAACGCGCTTGCCCCCATGGCGTTCCTCCGGGCCGCCGCGCCGCGCGTCGACGCGGGCGGGGTCCTCGCCGCCGTCACGGGTGTCGTCGCCGAGGCGGCTCCGGCCCGGATGGCGGACTACGCCGCCGCCAAAGCCGCCCTGGCCGCCTGGCTCACCGCGGTCCGCCGGGAACAGCGGCGCCGGGGCGTGAACGTGCTCGAGATCAACCTCCCGCACATGGACACGCACTTCGCCGACCGGGCCGTATGGGGTGAACCACCGGGGTTGGCGCCAGGACTGCCCGTCGAGGAAGCGGTGCGGGCGGTCGTCACAGCACTGTCCGACGGCGCCCGCCTGGTCCGGCCCGGCACCGCAACCCCGCTCGAAGTGGTCCGGTAGGACATGCCGGGAAGACGCCACCCCGCCACCCCGGCGCCCCGCCGCGCAGTCTGGCAGCGCCCGGTCGAGGACCTGACCCCGCTGCCGCCCAGGCCACTGCGACGGGTGCTGTTCCGTCAGTACTGGCGTGACCTGGTGTTTCTGCATTGGCCCGCCGACCCGTTCCGGGTGGCCGGGCTGCTGCCTCCCGGTACCGTGCCCGACCTCCACCAGGGGCGCACCTATGTCGGGTTGGTCTTCTTCCGCATGGAGAACCTTGCCCTCGGTGGGATGCCGCCCTTTCCTTACCTGGGCTCCTTCGGAGAGGTCAACGTGCGCCTCTACAGTCGCGACGCCCTGGGCCGCCGCGGCGTGGTGTTCCGCTCCCTCGACTGCGACAGTCTGCTGCCGGTCCTGACGGCTCGCGCCGGATTCGGGCTGCCCTACCAGTGGTCCCGCATCAGCACCCGGTGGTTCGACAAACGTCTGCTGTACACCACCAGCCGCCGGGGCGACGGTCGCCCCGGAGCACGGGCGTGGCTGCACATCGAGGACACGCCCGTGGTCCCCGGACCACTGGAGGAGTTCCTCACCTGCCGTTGGGGACTGCACGAACGCCTCGGCGGACGCACCTACTACCTCCCGAACGCCCACCCCGCCTGGACCTTCCGTACCTGCACCCTGCTGGACTGGGAGGACGGTCTGGTCCCGGCGGCGGGACTGCCCAAGCCGCAAGGTGAGCCGGTCAGCGTCCTGTACGCCCCGGGTCTTCCGGTGTGCTTCGGCACGCCGCTGCGTCTCCCGACTCCCTGAGCACCCCCGTGCGAGCGGCGGCCGCGTCCGCGGCGGCGGGCTCAGCTCCCCGCCCCGCGCCCGTCCATTGCGGCGAGCAGCTCTTCGGCGGCCCAGCCCGGCCCGCGTCCGCGTACCGCGCCGGACAGCCAGGGAAGACGTGGGTCCGCGTCCGCCCACAGGGTCTCCAGGGCGGCGGGCACGTCATCGGAGGCCAGCGTGTTCGGGTCGCGCACCACGCCCGCGCCCGAGCGCTGTGCGTCGTAGGCCACGGAGAACTGGTCGCTGGAGAACGGCAGCACCAGCGCGGGCACACCCGCCCGGAGGCACTCGGTGAAGGAATTGCCGCCCCCGTGATGCACCATGGCGTCCACGTGCTCCAGCAGCGCCTGCTGCGGCACCGAGGGGACCACCACGGCCCGGTCGCCCGCCAGATCGGCCAGGGACGCCGTGCGCTCACCCGCCGCGACCACGACCGCCGTGTCCCGCAGGCCCTCCAGCACCCCCGTGACCACCGTGCGCAGGACGTCGTCGCGCGCGGACAGGAACGTGCCGAGCGCGACCAGAACGACCCGCGAGGCAGCGCCGCGCAGTTCCTTGAGCCGCGCCTCCCACTGCGCGTCCAGTGCCGCCGGGGGTGCGGCCATGTGCCCCGTGAACAGCCGCACGGGCCCTTGCGGCGGCGTGGGCAGCCAGGGCAGCTCCGGATAGGCGTGCACGACGGCGTGCGGAGAGGTGAGGGCGAAGGCCCTGCCCGGAGCGGGCCGGGAGGGGGCGTGCTCGCGGGCGAAGGCGGCGAACAGAGCCGTGAAGGCCTCGTCGTTGGCCTGGGCGGCCCCGGACAGCTCCTCCAGGCCAGCCGGATCGGGGCGTACGGCGTCCGGCCAGGCGTACGGGACGCCGAACCACGCGTCGGGCCCCGACAGCACATAGCTGGGGTGCCCGGGGCAGAACGTCGCGTACGGCAGGCCCAGGCAGTGCAGGGCCAGGGTGACCGGGTAGCTGAGCTGGTCCACGACGTACCAGTCGGGCCGCAGGCGCCGGTCTGTCGCGCGCAGCGCCTCCAGCACTCCCTCGGGGTCGGCGAGCATGTCCGCGCGCCGGTGTCGGGCCTGGGCGAGCAGCGCGGCGACGGCGCCCTCCCGGGTCGCGTCGAGGAACTCGCGCAGCCGCTCCGCCTCCCGGGCGTCCTGCCGGGTCGCCTCGGCCACCCCGGTGTTGGCGTTGCGGGTCACGGACAGCGGTACGAACCCCGCTCCCGCCTGTCGTGCCAGGTGCTCGAACGCCGGCGCGCACGCGAAGTGGACCTCCGCGCCCCGGCCGCGCAGGGCACCGGCCAGAACGGACAAGGGCTGGGCGTGGGACAGGAACGGGGGGCTGACGACAACGACACGCGGCATGCGAACCCTTCGGCCAGATGTCCTGCGGCCGCGGTCCGTCCGGACCGGGCCAGCGCATCCTAGCCGCGTCGGGGCGGTGCGGACGGCATGACGATCACCACGGCAGCGGGGTGCATCCGTGAGCGCCTCGCTTCGAGAATCACCAAGGTCAGAGCCGTTCCTGAGACAGGAGAGCGCGTGACCGCCGCCGCCTTCGCACCTACCCGGGCGACCGAGAGCACAGGACGACGGGCTGCCGTCGGCACGCGCGCCCGTGATCCCCTGGTGGCCGCCCGGACCGCCTTCTTCAGCGGTACCCGATGGAGCGGACACACCGACGGGCCGAACGCCGCCGGATATCCGCAGGACGACCTGGTCCGGCTGCTGGAGGCCGAGTACGGGGTACGGCCACGCGCGCTACCACCCGGTGACGGGCTCGGCGCCGGACGCGAGGACGCGGTCGTTGCGGCCTTGCGCCGTGCCGCCCGTCTCGGCGTGCCGCTGACCCCGGAGGCACTGCTCGCCCACCGCGAGGGGGGCCCGTGGCTGTGGGCGGTGCTGGCCGAGCTGTGGCCGGAGACCGTGCGCTGGTACGGCCACCGCCATGCGGAGGAAGCCCTGCGGGCGGCGCTCACCGAAGCACCCGACACCTCCACGACCGGTCACTTCCTGGACCTTGCCGTGGCCACCGACCTGGCCCCCCTCGCACCGGCCGAGGCCGCGCGCGCGGGGCGCCACACCGACCGGGCCGTACGTCACGCCGCGTGGCGTTACCTGCACCAACTCCCCGGCGGTACGCATTACTTGCCAGACCTGTCCGTGGCCTCGGACGCCTACGAGCGGGTGCTTCTGGACCCGCCGGCACCTGTGCTGGGGCCGAGAGAAGGCGAGCGCGAGGGCCGGGTGGTCGCGCAGACCATGCTGCTGGGCGGCCTGGACACGCCGGGACAGGGCCTGAGCGGGGGAATGGCGGTCCTGCTCGGCGGTCTCGGCGACACACTCGCCGAGACCGAGGGGATCGCCGGTGTGATCACGGTCGTGACGGCGGGACACGAGGACCTGGTGGCTGAGGACCGACTGGCTCTCGAACGGCGTCCTGGGCACTGGGTGCTGAAGTTGCCCGTCGACACGCCCCGGTCACTCGCCCCGATACAGACGCATCGACATCGCACCGCGCTGACCTGGTGGGCTGTGCGACTGCTGGGCGGCATGCCGCGGCCCCTGGACGTCCTGCACGTCCGATACGCCGACGACGCGAGCCTGGCACTCGCCGAAGCCGCCGAACGACTGGGGGCCGCCTCGGTGTTCACCGCCACCCCGGACCCGCATCGCGGACTCGCCGACCGCCACGCCGCACGCGACCAAGACGACCCGCGGGCCGCCGAGGCGTTGCGGCATGACCTGCATCGGGTGTTTGTGGCCGACCGCCTCGTGGAGCGCGCGGACACGGTCGTGGGCATCCCCGGTCGCGGCGGGACCCGGGAGTTGGTCCGCCACTACCCCCACCTGGCACGCCTCGGAGGGGGCAAGGGGCCGAGCGCCCCGCCCGAGGGCATCGCCCCCTACCGGCCCGCCCCCGACGAGCACGATCGGCAGCGCCAGGCACTTACGAACCTGTATCAGGACGGCGCACGCCCCGACGCTCTCGACGCGGAGGACCGCGACCTCCCGCTACTGCTGTCCGTCGGTCGCCTTCACCCGGTCAAACAGCAGGACCTCCTGGTGCGGGCCTGGCTGGAGACCGGCGGGTACGGCACCAGCACGCTGCTGCTCATCGGAGGCAGCCCGCACACAGCCACCGAGGCCGAGACCGACATGCGGCGCCGCATCGACACCCTGCTTGCCGGTTTCCCCCAGGCGTCCCGGCGGTTCGCCCTGATGCCGGCACTGTCCAACACCGACGTACGCCGTCTCCAGCGGGCCCTGGCGGCTCGCTCGCAGCAGGCGCCCTGCTGGTACGTGTGCCCGAGTGCCAAGGAGGAGTTCGGGATCGCGATACTCGAGGCGATGGAGGCGGGCCTTCCCGCCGCCGGGCCGCGGAACGGGGGTGTCGCCCATTACCTGCGTGACGGGGTCAACGGAGTCCTGATGGACACCTCCGGCCCGACCGGCCTCAAACGCGGCCTGCGCCGCCTCGCGCGCGTCGGCGACGACGAGCGCCGCCGGTACGCGACCGCAGGCGGGAAGCTGGTGACGGAGCGCTTCTCGGTGACCCGCATGGCGAACGAACTCACCGCCGAGTACGCCGCGTTGCAGCGCCCTTGAGGGTGTGTACAAGGCTCTGAGCTGTGCATCTCCGCAGACGCGAACTACGAGGCCCTTGCCGGATCACCATTGGTTGGTGCCGGGTGGGCCCTTGAAGGGTCCTCGCACCTCAGCGGTGATCCAACCTCCGTAGAAGTCGCCTTCTTGGGCGGTGACGTCTTCTCCGGCGACGGTGCACCGGTCCATGCGACTTGGATAGAAGGCTAGGTAGTCCGTGATGGCCGGGTTCGGGGTGGGGTAGCTCCAGGCGGCGCGAGCCCGTACGTCGTTTCCGACAATGACGTCCCAGTAGCGGGCGGCTCCCTTCCACTCGCACCAGGTCCGGCCCGAGACGGCGGGGATCACGAACTCGGTGCGGATGTCCTCGGCAGGGATGTAGAAGACTGGGGGATGACTGGTCTCCAGCACTCGGATCGCTGGAGTCGAAGTGGGCTGTGGCGTGGGCGCCGAGGGAGCTGTCGCTGCACCCCACGTGCCCGCATGTCAGGCACAGCAGCAGGTCACCCGGCACGCGCCCGCGCGCCGCGCAGGGCAGGCACGTCTCACTCAGCGGCGTGGGATCGGCCGTCCACGTGTGGGTGCAGTGCGTGCCGGACGGTCGTCCGCCATCGTGTCGGGGCGTCCATCTCGTCATCGCTGAGCACCGGCCCGGCTGTCTGCTGCATCGCGCCCCTGCGGACCGCCCGCCCGCAGGCCGATGTCCGTACTGCTCATGAGGTGCTCCTCGCCCGTTTTATGTCTTCGCCAGTGCTTCGGCGCTGCGTCGTGTGACCCGGATGAGTCACGGTGGGCCGTCGCCGCGTCCCTGTTCTTGTTCCAGGAGGGCTTGGAGGTCGGTGAGGCGGTCCAGCCCCCGAACGGCCTGGGCCATTCGCGGATTGCGCTCCAAGCGGGTGCGATGGCGTTGCAGGAAGGCCCAGTAGCCCGCCGTAAAAGGGCAGGCCGTTTCGCCCACCCGTACGGTGGGCCGATAGGCACAGGCACGGGATGCGTACTGGGCGTAGGTGCATGATCCTGATCGCATGACCGATCCGTTGGTACCTCCGGAGGAGACGCCCCCGGTCGAAGGCTCGACAGCCGAGGCCCACGAGGAACGGCCGGATGGCGGCATCTGGGAACACCCGCGTTTCTGGATGTGGCTCGTCATCACCGGCGCCGCCCTGTTCGCCGCGTTTTTTCTCGCCCGGGTCTTTTATCTGTAGACCTGGCGCTTGCCTGCAGACGTGGCGCTCGCGCTTGCTGCGGAGGTGCTCCCGCGCGATGGCGATCTGGGCAGGGCGTCGATTTCAAACGGCAGCACTTCTGCCGGCGGCTTGGTGAGGTTGGCCACTTCACCCCGTGCCGATCTCCGTCGGCCCGGCCGGCAGGAGGGAGCGCCCGGGCGCCCTGAACAGCAGTCAAGGTCTGTCGCTGTTGCGGCCGTCGTGGTCTGACGCGGCGCGCCGGGACATCTCCGCCACCAGATCCGTGCGAGTGAGAGCGCCCTTGTGTCACGCCGACGAGTGAATTCCCGGGCCGCCACGGCTGCGGCGCGCCGGCGGCAGGGCCTGCCCACTTGGCCACGAGATCTGCACCCTTGTGAAGATCGGGTCGGACAGCTGTCGGGTGGCCTGCTGTTTCTGTGGTTCGACCTCCATTACGAGGCGCCTCTGGGGGATTTGGCGCACGGAACCTTCGCGTGAGGGTGGGTAGAAGGCCTGGTGGGAAGCTACTTGCCAGACGGGCATTTGCGAGGGATCGTTGCCTGACGACAATGATCTCTTTGGGGTTGGCGAGGTGAGGGACTCGCGCAGCGGGTCCTCGATGTTTGATTTCTACTCAGGCGCACGCGGGCGCGGAGCCGGACTTCCCCTGGGGCAGGGCCCCCTACCCGGTGCTGGTCGCTGACGCGGCGGGCATCCTGGTGAAGCGCAACGAAGCCGCTCAGGTCGTGCTGCCCGCAGCCTTCCCCGGAGCGCTTCTTGCCGATGTGGTACCGGCATGGCTCGCCGCGGCCCACCGCTCCACGTGCCCGGCCGACCCGCAGGGTGCGCGGGAGCCGGAGGTGCCGCTGTCGGGCTTGATCGAAGGACGCCGTTTCGAGGCGCACTCCAGCGTGCGGGACGACGGCACGGTGGCGTGGTGGCTGGTGGACGACACCGACCACCAACTGGCCCGTGAAGCCCTGCGTATGGAGCGGGAGCAGACGGCGTTCCTCGCGGCGGCGTCCACCGCCCTGCTGTCCTCGCTGAATCTGGGGCGGTGCATGGACCTGACCGCGCAGATGGCGTCCGATCACCTCGCCGACGCGGCCCTGGCGGTCGCACCCTCCCGCGGCCGCTGGTTGCCCGTGGTGTCCTGCCTGCGTGGCGGCACCCCCTTCGCCTCACAGGAAGTGGTCGATCCTGACGAGGTTCCCGGCCTGAGCGAGGCCCTGCGCGGGTTCCCGCCGGTTCCCTCGCGGTGGATCGACGCTTCCGCGGCGCCGCAATGGATGATTCCCGAGGGCTTCGGTCCCATCGGGGCGATAGTGATCACTCCGTTGCCGGGGCACGGCGTTCCGGCCGGTGCACTGGTCTTGCTGCGCAAGGAGGGGCGAGCCGCTTTCACTGAAGAGGAAGAGGTCTTCGCCCGTCTCTTCGCCGCACGTGCCGGAGCGGCGATGTCAGCCGCCCGCCTATACGCGGAGCAAACAGCCATCACCGAGGTCCTCATGCGGGACCTTCTGCCCCCCGCGCTGCACCAGATCTCCGGTGTGGACTTCGCCGGCAGCTACCGGCCCTCAGCGGATCACGAGCGGGTCGGCGGGGACTTCTACGACGTGCACCCCGGCGCCGCGGAGGGGGAGCCGTCGCTGGTGGCGCTGGGGGACGTGTGCGGCAAGGGTTTGGAGGCCGCCGTCCTCACGGGCAAGATCCGCAATACCCTGCACGCTCTGCTGCCTCTGGCCGACGACCACCAGCAGATGCTCAACCTGCTGAACACCGCACTGCGCAATTCGCATCACACCCGGTTCGCGACGCTGGTCCTGGCTTCCGCAGTGCGCAAGGACAACGAAGTGCGTGTGCGATTGACCAGCGCGGGCCATCCGCACCCTCTGATCATCCGCGCGAACGGAACGGTTGAGGAAGCTGACACCCGCGGCACCCTGATCGGGGTCCTGCCGGACATCAGAGTGCACACCACGACCGTCACGCTCGCCCCGGGGGAGTCCTGCATCCTTTACACCGACGGAATTACCGATGCCAGGGGCGGCCCGCTGGGTGACACCCTGTTCGGTGAGGAACGCCTCCAGCGCGTCCTGGCCGAGTGCGCCGGTATGGCGGCGGAGGGCATCGTGGAACATGTCCAGATGCTCGCCTCGCAGTGGCTGGGTAACGGCGGCCACGACGACATGGCCGTCGTCGCGATCTCTGCACCACGCACCCACCATCTGAGCGCGGTGGATGGCCACACCCGGGGCAGGTACACCGCATGAGCACGAGCACTTCGCCCCTCTTCCCCACACCCGCCCCCACCCACGAGCTGGCCGGCCGGCTGTGGAACGCGGTGGCGGCCGGAGATGAGCACACCGCCACCGACGTCGTCCTGCGGGCCCTGGACGAGGGCCTGGACCCTGAGTCCGTCCTCCTGGACGTGATCGCGAGGGTTCAGGTCAGAGTCGGTGAGGAATGGGCCTCGAACCGCATCAGCGTCGCGCAGGAACACGCCGCGACGGCCATCAACGAACGCGCCGTGACTGCACTCGCCCTGCATCCCACCGCCCGCCGGGCGTCCTGCCGCGGTCGGATCACGGTGGCGTGCGTGGACGGCGAATGGCACGCGCTGCCCGCCCGGCTGCTGGCCGAGGTGCTGAGGCTGCGTGGTTGGCACGTCGACTACCTCGGTGCGCAGGTGCCCGCACCGCACCTCATCTCCCACCTGCACACCACTGAGGCCGATGCGGTCGCTCTGTCCAGCTCGATGCCGACCAGGCTCCCCACCGCTCATGCGGCCATCACCGCGTGCCAGGCCATCGGAGTCCCCGTCCTGGTCGGCGGCGCCGCGTTCGGATCCGACGGCCGCTACGCACAGTTGCTCGGCGCTCAGGCGTGGGCCCCGGACGCGCGTGCCGCCGCCGACCGCCTCGCCGAGGCGCCGCTGCCGCGCCCGAGGACCGACCACCAGCAGCTGGACGACCTGCCCCACCTGGCCGACCAGGAATACACGTTGGTCGCCCGCAGCAGCGCCTCCCTTGTACGGACCGTCCTCCTCGCCCTCCAGGACGCGTTCCCCGCTATGCGCGCCTACGACGACGTGCAGCGCGAGCGCACGGCGCAAGACCTCGCTCACATAGTGGAGTTCCTCGCCGCCGCCCTCTACCTCGGCGACGACGACCTCTTCACGCGGTTCATCACCTGGACAGCCCGGGTTCTCCGGGCCAGGAACGTGGCGGTGCAGTCCCTGCCGCCGGCCCTGATCCTCTTCGCCCGTGAGCTCAAAGACTTCCCCCGGGCATCGCGCACACTCAAACGCGGCATCGAAGCCCTCTCCACCGACCACACCACAACCGGAACGCCCGCATGACCATCTCGCCTCGCGCACTCCACCTGACCACCGTCGAGACCGAGCACACGGTCCGCATAGAGATCACCGGAGATCTCGACTACGACACCGCCGACCTTCTTCTGGAGAAGGCCACCGCCCAGCTCTCGGCCCGACCGGGTCTCAAGGACCTGCACCTGCACTGTGCGGGAATCGGCATCGTCGACTCCATGGGGCTGTCGATCCTGTTGATGATCGGCCGCCGCACCGCCGCCGCACGGGTACGTCTGCATCTGGACGACCGGCCCGTGCAGCTCGACAGGCTCCTCAGCCTCACCGGCACGCTTGAGTACTTCACGGCAACGCCCCACACCGATGCCGCAGTCACGCACGGGGACACGGCACCGGACGCCAACATCTGAGCCGCCCCGGCCGGCCATCCGGCACAGTACCCAGCCAACACAAGGGCAGTTGTGTGTCGGCGACGACTCAAAGGCTCACCAGTAGCGGCGTGCACTGGTCCGAACCGAAGGCTCTCCGGACGGCGGCCGGCTCACCCACGCCCCCGGACGGGCTGCACAGCGCTGCCGCACTGCGCATCCGGGACCGGTTGGCGTCTCTGCGGCTCGGCTCGGGCCGGGAGGTGCCGGCGTCGGGCCGAGCGGGCATCATCCGGTGAGCGTCCGACGGGGGGAGAGAACCGTGCAGGGAGAGCCTGGCACACCACGACCGGCCACCAGCGGGGTGCACATCGCGCCGCTCGTTCTCAAGATCCTCATCACTGTTGTCGTGAGCGTGGTCGCGTACGTGCTGACCAATCTGGTGAACCAATCCGGCGACGAGTTGTGGAAGATCGCGGTGGCCGTCGTCATCGGTGGGTCCGCGCTCATCGTCCAGTACATGGTCGACTTCGAGCAGCGGCTGGGCACGCTCGAGACCGGTCATATGGAACGCAGCCGCCGGCTGGAGGAGGACTTCGACCACCTCAGTGACGCAGCCGCCTTGCTGAGCGATCTCGACGATGCCGGGATGAGCACCAGCGATGCCAAACGCCTGATCAAGAATCTGAGGCGGGTCGGACAGCAGGGCCCGGAGATCGTGAAGGCGTTCGCCCGGTCGGAGGTCGAGAGCCTCGCCTCCGTCGTCACCGACCTGACCGGGATGAGCGCGCACTGGCCACGGGACAACAATGAGTGGCTCATCCGGCTCACGCAATGCGCCCAGCGGACCATCGACGCCACGAGCAGCTCTGTCGACCAGCGCTTCTGGGGCACGGACTCAGCTGGACCGTATCTGGACGCCCAGACCGAGGCGATGGGGGCTCGCCAGGTCACGATCCGCCGTCTATTCATGGTCAGGGAATCCGAGGCGAACGACCCCGTGGTCATGGCCCGGTTCACCTGGCTGTGCCAGGCTCAGCTCAGTGTCGGCATCGCCGTGCGCTACCTCGTCCTCCCACCCTCTCCGGTGGAGCAGCCGCATCCCAGGCTGGCCTCGCGGGACGTCGTCATCTTCGACACGGATCTGTATCTGGAGTTCGAACCGGACCAGCTGGGAGTCAACGTGAAGACCACGCTCGACGCGCAGCGCGAGAGGGTCAACCGCCAGGTCAGATGGTTCAACGCCCTTTGGGTGCGGGCTCAGGAGGTCGCTCCCGATCCTGAGCCGGCGTCATGAGCGGCGCGCTGCACCCCACTAGGAGGCCGGTGTCCTAGTGTCCTCGTGTCCTCGCTCGAAGCACTCCTTCTGAGTCGAAGTGCCACTGTCGCGGGCTGCCGATCCAGTCGTGCTCGTCCATCAGCCGAATCCCGGTCGACCGACCGGGTCTCGTACGCCTTCTGCGCGGAGCCGTCGAGGTGACGGCCTTACCGGACACGCCGCCGGCTCTCCCGGTCCTGGCCTGCGGGGAGATCCGCACCTGCGTGCTGCCCTCGCTGAACCCCTTGGACGCCCGAGCCGCCACCCAGCTGCTGCGGCTGCGCCCGGACGAACGCGTGCTGGTCTCCGAGCGCCCCAACCTCTACGTGCGCTCCCCGCAGACCCTCACCGGCGTCGACTGCCGGATGCCCACCTCCAACGGGGCCAAGGTGCGCGTCGTCGGCACCGTCGCCACCAGCGCCGCCCTCACCGAGGGCCGGATCCTGCAGAGCAGTGCCCATGTCCGGGCCCTCGCCCGAGGCCCCGAACGGCGCCGCCCCTGGGGTCACTACCTCATCCATCCCGGAGTGCTCGAACCGCTGGGCCGGCTTCCCGAGCACGAAGCGGCCCAAGGCGTCCTCGACGGGGCAGGCGGCGGCGAACTCGATCTCGGCCTGATCGCCGACGGCACCCTCACCACCCTGCTCCGCCACCCACTGCTCGACCAGAGGGCCCCCTTGAAGTCCCGCCACACCAGACTGCGGTGGGCCGCCCGGCAGACCGAGCCGGGACAGGAACCGGCGATCGAGGAATTCACCCTCACCGAGGACGACCTGCGCACGGTCCGGCTGCGGGTACCCGCAACCACCGCCCCGGCCGCCGTCGCCGCCCTGTGTGAGGCCGCCTCGGCGTCACCGCCCTCGACGACCGAAGTCAGTGACGGAAGCGTTCCCGGAGCAATTCGCGGGCGGCCCGGGCGCCGGAGGCCAGGGCTCCCTGGACCGAGCCCGTGGCCCGGTGATCGCCGCACACGTGACGTCCCGGCCCCACCCGGGTGGTCCGGCTCAGCGGCAGCGGCGGCGGCATGACCGGCAGCGCGTCGACGATCGTACGGACGGTGAGGAGATCCCATCCCGAGGTGTCCGTTCCGTACGCCTCTGCCAGCGCGGCGCGCACGGTCTTTTCCCGTCCGTCGGTGTCTGCGCCCAGCACCGAGGTGCCCACGAGGACGTAGCCGCCCGGGGCGTGTTCGGGCACCACCTCGCTCAGGACACATGTGTTCAGAAACCGGCGGCTTTCGTCGACGAGGAGAGTCGGTTCGGCGAGCGGTGACCGCGGTGCGACGTGGTAGTACGTGGTCACCACGCGGCAATCGGGCACCTTCAGGCCCGGGAGCAGCCGCCCCGCTGGGCCGGGGCCGGTGGCCACCACGACTGCCCGCGCGGGCAGTTCCTGCCCGGTGTCCGTGACGGCGCCGTCGTCGGTGAGGGCGCTCACGGCGGTCTCCAGGCGGACCGTGCCCGCGGGCAGCGCGGCGGCGAGCGCCGCGGGGACGGCGCCGATGCCGGCGCTCGGCAGACACAGGGTGCCGCGCAGCATGCTGCGCCAGACGAGGTGGAAGAAGCGGCTGGAGGTCTCCAGCTCGTCCTCCAGGAAGACCCCCGACAGGAACGGCCGGAAGAAGCGTTCGACGAACTCCTCGGGGAATCCAGCGTCGGCCAGGGCGGTGCGGGTGGTGCGGTCCCGTCCCGCCTTCACCCGACTGACCGGGCCGAACAGGTCGCGGGCCGAGAGCAGGCCGACCGCCGCGAGGTCGCGGGGACCCGCGAGCCGTCCCGGCAGCAGCGTCGACCAGGCGTGTGGCCGCCGGGTGGGGTCCTGAAAGCGCAGGGTGCCCTGCCCGGCGGTGTGGACGAGGACGCCGGCCGTGAAGGGCCGCAGCCGTAGTTCGCGCAGCACCAGCCTGCGGCGCACCTGCGGATAGGAGGTGTTGAACACCTGAAAGCCCCGGTCCACGACGAAGCCGTCCACCTGGTCGGAGCGCATCCGGCCGCCCACGGCGTCGGACGCCTCCACGACCTGGACGTCCAGCCCGGCCGCCAGGAGGTCCCGCGCGCAGGCCAGTCCGGCCACACCTGCGCCGATGACCAGGGCGTCGGGGATGTTCGGGGACGCGGGCACAGAAGCCTCCTTGGCGAGTCCGGCGGCGCCGGGGCGGCCGGAGCGGCAGCCACCTACGGGTACCGAGCTTCTTCCCTCCGCACACCTCGCCCGGATGCGCCGATCACCCACCTGGCCCCGCGCGAGCGTCCTTCAGTCTTCGCATGGGGGCGGGCCAGTTCGCCGTTCCCGGGACTGAGCCGGCTCCTCGTACGGCTGCGCCGACCCGGCCGCGCGTCGTGCGGCATGCAGGTGACGGCCCTCACGCACTGTCGCCACCAAGCGCGAGCGCCTCGGGGGCGGTCGAGCCACCGGTACGGCACATCAGCCGGGTGGTGTCCGCGAGGGCGCGCCTCGTGGTGAGCTCGGTGCGGTCACCTATGGCTGTGCCGAGTCGTCGTCAGATGCCTCATGGGCGATCTCCCGTTCCAGACCGTCCGTCACAGCCCGGCGCCTCGGACGCCTGCGAGAGGTCCCTGTATGCCGGCTCTGCCCGCCGAAATGGCGCTGCCCAGCTACGTCCGGTGCACGGACGCCGTGCGCGCGAGGCGCCGCAGCAGGGCGCCGCGACCGCCGTCCGGCACCGTCCACAGGGTCTGGCCCCTGACCCCGCGCCGTTCCAGGAGCGCGTTGGCCGCGAGGAAGCCGCTGGTGGCGGCCCGCTCCATGAGAGCCACCGGCAGCTCTGTGCGCACCAGGTCACCGGCGACCACCAGTGCGGGGTCGCTCGTGTGCACCGTCGGCCGGTCCGTGTATCCGCCGACCGGGAAAAGCGGGCAGTCGGCCCGCCATTCGTGCCGAGCGTCGACGACGGTGGCCGTGCGGGTCTCCGGGTACACCTGGTGCAGCTGCTCGATCAGGCGCTTCTGCTCGACGTCCCGGGAAGCCCCCTCGCCCAGGGCGTACGCGTGCAGTTCCACCACGGAACCTCCGGTGCGCGAGGCCCAGCGCGCCGCCTCGCCCTCCCAGCGGTCCAGCACACTGACGTTGTCGAGGGTGCCGTAGCCACTGGTGCCGAGGAAGCCAGGACGGCCGGCGGACACGGGACGGTCCAGCCACAGCCGCGAGACGAGGAACGGCGGCGCGTTGCGCAGCCGGGCGATGCGTTCGCGCCACGCGGCATCGGCGAGGCGCGGGGAACGCTCCACGAGCGTGCGCAGGCCGGCCGCGTCGAGGGCGAGGACGACCGTGTCGTGGTGGTGTTCGCCCGTGCCGGTGGCGACGCGGAAGCCGCCCGTCGCGGTGGGCTCGACCGACTCGACCGGGGTGTCGGTGCGCAGGTCGACGCCGTGGCCGTCGAGATAGCCGGCGAGGGGATCCCACAGGGCGGTGGGGAAGGGTTCGTCGGGCACGTCGAAGAGCAGTCCCTCGGACGAGCCGAGGAAGTAGATGTGGAACATCAGCACCATCTCCGCCGCGGACAGGTGGCGCGGGTCGGCGAAGAAGCTGCGGGAGAACACCTCGAACGCCAGGTGGTGCGCGGCCTCCGGGAAACGGATCGACGCCAGGAAGTCGTGGGCGCTGACGTCGTCGAGCCGGGTGTGGACGTCCGGGACGCGCACGTCCAGCAGCGGCAGGGCGGCGAGCGGGTTCATGCGGAGCAGGTCGCGCAGGGTGAAGGTGGGGCTCAGGGCGACGAATCCGAGGGCGCTCCAGGGTGGGGTGCGCGGGACGTGCCGGAAGCTGTCCTGCAGACCGTCGGCGTGCCACAGCGGGTAGTCGGGCAGCGCGCGCAGGCGCTCCAGGCCCGGGTCGGTACGCCGGAGCAGTCCGCGGAGGTTGTAGTACTGGCGGAAGAACGCGTGGAAGCCGCGGCTCATGGTGACGGTGGAGCCGTCCGCGAGGCCGGTCTGCCAGCCCGCGAGCCGCCCGCCCAGGGCGGGCTGGCGTTCGTAGAGCGTGACCCGGACGCCCCGCTCGGCCAAGGCCGTCGCGGCGGCGAGACCGGCGATGCCGCCGCCGATGACGGCGGTCGTCAGGGTCCGGTCTTCGGTCAGTCGCGGCGCGCCGGGCACCGGCAGGATGGTGCGGGCGCGGCGGTCCCTGCCGCGCCGGGCGACGGGCGGCCGTCCGAGCGCGCTCACCGGCCCACCTCGGTACCCGCGCCCGGGCGGCGGGCGACGACGGTGTGGGTGATGCCCGTCTGCCAGCCCGGCAGGGGCAGCACCCGGACGTCGGTGAAACCGGCGCGACGGACCCGGCGGGCGAAGTGGCCCGCCGTGTCGAACTCCACGACGCTGCGCCACAGATGGCGGTACAGGTCACCGTCGCCGAGCAGGGTCGCGACGGGCAGGACGAAGCCCCGGCACACGCCCGTCCACACCGCGCGGTCGACGGCCCGTCCGCTGAGCGTGTACTCGTGGACGGCCAGTCGCCCCCCGGGGACGAGTGCGGCGCGCACCGCTTCCAGCACGGCATCCGGGTCGGCGACGTTGCGGAAGAGATAGGCGGCGAAGACCGCGTCGAACGGCCCGCGCACACCGGCCTGCGCCAGCCGCTCCGCGGAGGAGTGCACGAAGGTCACCCCCTGCGGCCATCGTTTGGCCGCCGCCCGCTCCAGCATCCCCGCGGACGCGTCCACCGCCACGATCTCCGCGCCGGGCAGCGCCTCGGCGAGCGCGGCTGTCGAGGCGCCGGTGCCGCAGCCGAGGTCCAGCACGCGCAGCCCCTCGGCCCGGTCGGAGAGGCCGAGACGGCGCGCGGAGCGGCGCAGGTGGGCGTGGTAGCCGGGGTTGGCGGCCACCAGCGCGTCGTAACTGCGGGAGGCGTGGTCGAAGGCCACGGCCAGATCCTCGTCGCGCAGCAGGGTCATATGGTCGCCTCGGTCGGGTTGCACGGGACTCCTTCGTGCCGGGATCACGGGTGGGGAAAGGGGGTGCGGGGCAACCAGAGCAGCTCCGCGGCGGAGTGGAGCATCGGCAGCACGGGCGTGCGGAGGCCCAGGCCGAGGTCTTCGGCGAGCCGGGTCCGGCCGTCGAGGAAGCGCAGCAGCCGAACCGTCGGCACCCGGGAGAAGAGACGGGTGAAGAACTCCGCCCCGTCGACCCGTCCGCTGTCCAGCGCCCGGAGCAGGACCGCGTCCATGGCGCGTGCGCGGGCCGAGTGGGCGGGCGGAGGCTCCGGGGTGCGCCGCGCGTGCAGGGCCCGCGCGATCGCCGTGGTCTGTCGTTGGACGGCGGAGAAGGCGTAGCCGGTCGCGGGTCGGGTGGCGCCGCCCGCTGCTCCGATCCGGAAGACCGAGGGTGCCGAGCGGCGGGCGAAGCGCGCGTCGGTCATGGGGATGACGCCGGTCTCGGTCGACACGACCTCGAAGTCGCCCAGACGCAGCAGGTCCGCGGTGTAGTGCCGCAACGCCTCCTCGTACGCGGGCAGGGGCAGCACGGAGCGCGAGAAGCGGGTGTACTCCACCAGTGCCTCGCGCCGGCCGGTGGGCAGCACATAGCCGAACGCGAGGCCGCGGGGCGGCTGGGGCACCCGGAAGTCCATGAACTCCACTGCGCCCGGGTCGAACACCGGCCGCTCGGTGCGGACGAACCAGCCGTGGAAGTGCTGGAGCAGCGTGGTCCGTGCCGCGGGAAGGCTGCCCAGCGGCCGGGAGTCGAACACCCAGCGGGCCCGCACGGTGACGGGGCGCCCCCCTTCGTCCCGCGCACGGATCACGGCTCCCTCGGCGACTGGGTCCACCGACTCCACGACGGCTTCCAGCCGGCGCACGTCCGGGCTCTCCGCCACCTCGCGTGCGACGAGGCGTTCGAAGTCGGCGGAGCGGATCATCTTGTACACGAGGGGGGAGATGGAGTGGTCCATCGGGCGCCCATCGGGACGGTGGACGCGCAGCCGCGGCCAGGACGCGGTCAGCGCGGCGTCGTAGCGGCCGGGGCCCTGCTCCCAGAAGCACCAGGTCCGTTCGGGCGGGCGGAGCGGGCCCGGCGGGGCGTCCAGCAGGACGGTGGTCACCCGGCAGGCACCGGGAGCGGGTCGCGCGAGACGGTGGGCCAGGGACAGTCCTGCGGCCCCCGCGCCCACGATGGCCACCTCGGCCTCCCACACGTGCGTTCTCCCTCCCTGTGCGCACCCCGGCTCCTCGCGGGGGTGGTCCGGCCAGTGACCCGACGGATTGCTTCCCTCCGAGCGGCCGCGGCGGATGCAGGCAGAGCCGGACAGCGGGCGGCCATTTGGCGCAGGGCGCGGTGCGGGCGACGTGCGGTGGTGCCGGTATCGGGCTCCACTCGTGGACATCGGACGCCGCGAAAGATCGCTTCCTGTCGTCCCGGGCGCATCCGCGCGGGCGTTCCGCGCGGAAGGTCTTCCATCAGGAGGATGCGCGAGCAACAGGAGAGGAACCGGGATGCGCCGCAACGAGGCGAAGGATCACCCCGTGGCCACGACAGGAGTCGGCCATGGTCCCGTTCCCCTGCCATTCCCGTCGGACGACGGGGGGCTGCGGGTCGTGGACCACGACGTGCCCGCGGCCGTGGGACGGGTGCTGGAGAGCGTGCTGGCGGACCAGGTGGAGCGCGCCATGGCCCTGGACCCGGACTTCGGCCGCGACATCGCCGTGCGCGTCACGCGCTTCACCCTGGGGGGCGGCAAGCGCACACGGTCCCGGTTCGTGTGGTGGGCGCTGCGCGCCTGCGGGGGAGGACCCGCCGAGGCCGAGGCGGCCCTGCGGGTGGGGGCTGCGCTGGAACTCATCCAGACCTGCGCCCTCGTGCACGACGACGTCATGGACGGCTCCGCCGCGCGCCGCGGCCGGCCGGCGCTGCATGCGGACCTCGCCGCCCAGTACGCCGACCGCGTGCCCGCCGACGCCGGACTGGGGTTCGGCGAGTCCGCGGCGATCCTCGCCGGGGACCTCGCCCTGGCCTGGGCGGACGACATCGTCGCGGACCTCGACGCGCCCCGGTCCCGCGTCCGTGCCGTGCGCGATCTGTGGAGTGCCATGCGCACCGAGATGGTGGCCGGGCAGTATCTCGACGTCCAGGGGCAGGCGACCTCTTCACGGTCCATGGCCCGCGCGATCCGCGCCGCCTGCCTCAAGAGCGCTCTGTACTCCGTGGAACGCCCGCTGGCACTCGGCGCGGCCCTGGCGGGCGCGGACGCCGCGCGCACGCAGGCGCTGTGCTCGGCGGGCCGCTGCGTCGGAATCGCCTTCCAGCTCCGCGACGACCTCATCGACGTCTTCGGGGACCCCCGGCACACCGGCAAGCCCGTCGGAGGCGACATCCGGGCGGGCAAGCCGACGTATCTCGTGGCCGTGGCGCAGGCGCGGGCGGAGGCGGCGGGCGACCGGCACGCCATGGCCGTCCTGCGGCGGTCGCTCGGCCGCGCCGACCTGTCCGAGAGCCGTCTCGCCGAGGTCCGCGACGTGCTGGTCGCCATTGGTGCGCGGGACGTCGTCGAGGCGAGGATCGAGCGGCTGGCCGGTCACGCGACCCGATATCTGGAATCGGTCCCGCTGGAGCCGGAAGGCCGGCTGCCGCTGCGGGAGCTGCTCATCGCCGCGGCCGGTACTCTCTCCGCTGCCCCGCCCGAACCGGACCACGCCGGAGCCGACGACGGCCTGCCCGTCTCCCTGGTGCTCAGCGCGGCCGTCGAGGGGGCGACACGATGACGACGACCATTCCTGGACGCACCGATCACGTGGTGGTGGTCGGCGCCGGCCTGTCCGGTCTGTCCGCCGCGCTGCATCTGCTCGGTGCGGGCCGGCGGGTGACGCTGGTGGAGCGCGATCTGCTGCCCGGCGGCCGGGCCGGTCGACTCGACCACCACGGGTACCGCATCGACACCGGCCCCACCGTGCTCACCATGCCGGACCTCGCGGACGAGGCGTTCGCCGCGGTCGGCGACAGTCTGCGCGCCCGCGTCGACCTCATCCCGCTGCACCCGGCATACCGCGCGCTCTTCGCGGACGGCTCCAGCCTCGACGTGCACACCGGCGAGGACGCCATGGCCGCGGAGCTGGAACGGTTCGCCGGGCCCCAAGAGGCCGCGGGCTACCGGCGGCTGAGGACCTGGCTGACCGACCTGTACCGAACCCAGATGCGGCACTTCATCGACGCCAACTTCGACTCGCCCTTCTCTCTGCTCACCCCGGACCTGGCGCGCCTCGCCGCACTCGGCGGGTTCGGGCGGCTGGACGCCAGGATCGGCCGGTACCTGCGCGACGAGCGGGTGCGCCGGGTGTTCTCCTTCCAGGCGCTGTACGCCGGTGTTCCCCCGGAGCGGGCCCTCGCCGCGTACGCCGTGATCGCCTACATGGACACGGTCGCCGGTGTGTACTTCCCGCGGGGCGGCATGCACGCGCTGCCGCAGGCCATGGCGGACGCCGCCGCCGAGGCGGGCGCCGATCTCCGCTTCGGTCAGCAAGTGACCCGTCTGGAGCGTTCGGGTGAGCGCGTGACGGCCGTCGTGACGGACCAGGAGCGGATCGCCTGCGACGCCGTGGTCCTCACCCCGGACCTGCCGGTCACCTACGGCCTCCTCGGTCACACCCCACGCCGCCCGACCCGGCTCAGGTATGCCCCGTCGGCCGTGGTCCTGCACGCCGGCACCGACCGGACCTGGCCGGAACTGGCCCACCACACGCTGTCGTTCGGGGCGCAGTGGCGCAGCACGTTCGACGAACTGACCCGTACCGGGCAGCTGATGAGCGACCCGTCCCTGCTCATCACCCGTCCCACCGCCACGGACCCCTCGCTCGCCCCGCCCGGCCGCCACCTGCACTACATCCTCGCCCCGTGCCCGAACACCGCCCTCGGACCCGACGCCGCCACCTGGGCCGAACTCGGGCCGCGCTATCGCGACAGCGTGCTGCGGGAGCTGGAGCGGCGCGGCTTCACCGGCATCGCCGAGTCCGTGCAGGACGAGACCCTCGTCACCCCGGCCGACTGGCAGGCGCAGGGGCACGCGGCGGGAACCCCGTTCTCCGCGGCCCACACGTTCCCGCAGACCGGCCCGTTCCGGCCGCGCAACCTCGTGCGGGGCACGGTGAACGCCGTCCTCGCCGGCTGCGGCACGACCCCGGGCGTCGGCGTACCCACCGTGCTGCTGTCCGGCAAGCTCGCCGCGGCCCGGATCACGGGCCGGCACACCGCTTCCGCACCAGGACGCGGACGCGGGGGCCCGGCGGCCGGCACACCGGCCACGGCGACCGCCGTTCCTGCGGCCCCTCCGGCTCCATCGGCCCTCTCGAAGGGAACCACCACATGACCGGCCGTGAACTCGACGCGGCGGGCATCACCGACCCGGTGGTGCGCGAGGCCTACATCCAGTGCCGTCAGCTCAATGCCCAGCACGGCCGCACCTACTTCCTCGCCACCCGGTTGCTGCCCGTCGAACGCCGCCCGGCCGTCCACGCCCTGTACGGCTTCGCGCGGTGGGCGGACGACATCGTGGACTCCCTCGACCCGGCCGTCCCGCCCCACCGCCGCGCGACCGAACTGGCCCGCCTGCACCACCGCATGGAACAGGGCCTCAAGGACGGCGACAGCCCGGAGCCCGTGGTGAGGGCCCTCGCCGACACCGCCCGGCGCTACGACATCGACCACCGCCACTTCAGCGACTTCATGGCTTCGATGCGCAGCGACCTGGACGTGACCGACTACCCGACCTTCGACGACCTGCGGGCCTACATGCACGGTTCCGCGGCCGTGATCGGGCTGCAGATGCTCCCCGTCCTGGGCACCGTCGTGCCACGCGAGGAGGCCGCCCCCTACGCCGCCGCCCTCGGCGTCGCCTTCCAGCTGACCAACTTCCTGCGTGACGTGGGCGAGGACCTCGACCGCGGCCGCGTCTACCTTCCCGCCGACCTGCTGCGCGCCCACGGCGTCGACCGGGACCTGCTGTCCTGGAGCCGCGCGACGGGGGGCCGTGACCCGCGCATCACCGAGGCGCTCCGGGCCGCCGAGGACCTCACCCGTGGTGTCTACCGCGACGCGGCGCCAGGCCTGACCCTGCTCGACCCGGTCGCCCGCCCCTGCATCCGCACGGCTTTCGTCCTGTACGGCGGCATCCTGGACGCCATCGCCGACGACGGCTACGCGGTGCTGCACCGCCGGTCCGTGGTACCCCGGCGACGGCGTGCCGCGGTGGCCGTCGACGGGGCGGCACGGCTGGTGACCGCACGGATCAGCGCGCGGCGGCGGCGCCGCTCCGAAGGCCACGTGGCACTCGTCCCGCCCCCGTCAGCCGTCCCACCCGTATCCACCGTCCAGGGGCGAGCCTCGACCGGTTCGGCCGCCGACTCCGTCCACCAGGAGGCCATGTGAGCCCCGACCGGCCCGTCCGCCGAGGGCGGTACCCGCTGTCGCTGCGCCGGAACGCCGTGGCCTGGGAGCGGCAGCAGCCGACCTGGCGCGAGGCACGGCCGGCGGTGATCGCCCGTGCGCTGAAACGCGCGCAGGCGCGGCCGTCCGGCAACTGGTTCGTCGTGGGTGCGTCCCAGGACGTACGGGACGACCGGCCGTTGGCACGGACGGTCGCCGGACAGGAGCTGGTCGTCTGGCGGGATGCCGCGGGCAAGCTGGTCGCGGGACCCGGTGTCTGCCCTCATCTCGGCGCACCCCTGCGGGACAGCCCGGTGCGCTGCGGCACCCTCGTGTGCCACTGGCACGGCCTGAGCCTGCGGGGAACCGCCTTCGCGGGCTGGGAACCGCTGCCCGTCCACGACGACGGGGTGCTGGTCTGGGTACGCCTGGACGCCGTGGGCGGGGAGACTCCTCTGGAGGCTCCCGTGGTGCCCGTCCGGCCCGCTCCGGCGCGAGCGCTGTCCGCGGTGTATGTCGGCGTCGGAACCTGCGAACCCGAGGACGTGGTCGCCAACCGGCTCGACCCGTGGCACGGGGCCTGGTTCCACCCGTACTCCTTCGTCGACCTGGCCGTCGTCGACACGGCGGCCGTCGAGGACGAGCGGGTGAAGCACGACGAGGGCGGTGCCGCGGACGACGGCGAGCCGGTGGACGAGGACGCGTTCACCGTGGACGTGTCCTTCAAGGTCGCCGGGAGACTCGTCGTGCCGGTGCGCGCGGTGTTCACCGCACCCGAGCCCCGTACGGTCCTGATGCGCATCACCCGGGGCGAGGGCGCGGGTTCGGTGGTCGAGACCCACGCGACACCGCTCGGCCCCGACGAGCACGGCAGGCCCCGGACAGCCGTCGTCGAAGCGGTCGTCGCCGCATCCGACCGGCCCGGTTTCGCCGTGGCCCGCAAGATGACGCCGCTGCTGCGGCCCCTGATGCGGACCGCCGCCGGGCGACTGTGGCGCGACGACCTCGCCTACGCCGAACGCCGCTGGCAGCTGCGCTCGACAGGCCGCTACCCCGGCTGAGCGACGCCCGGTGCAACCAAGGAGGCCCCAATCGGAGAAAGAGGGGTAAAACGCCCATCTCGCGAAGGGTCGCTCTCCATGAACCTGCGTGACGAACTGCCCGTCGACCATCAGCTCGGCACCGTCTACCGGTACGGTGCCGCCTTCTGCGGCGTGGTCCTGCTGATCTTCGGCATCCTCGGCTTCACCGACCAGCTCAGCCCCTTCAACACCGACGGCGACACCGTCGCCGGCATGACGACCAACGGGGCTCTGAGCCTGGTCTCCGTCGTCGTCGGACTGGGGCTGATCGCCGGCGGCGTGATCGGCGGGAACTTCGCCTCCACCCTGAACATGACGGTCGGAACGCTGTTCCTGCTCAGCGGCTTCTGGCACATCTTCGTCCTGGACAAGTCCGCGAACTTCCTGGACTTCGGCATGACCAACGTCATGTTCAGCTTCATCATGGGCCTGGTGATCCTGACCTTCGGCATGTACGGCCGGGTCAGCAGCAAGCTCTCCCACGACAACCCGTACTGGCGCCGCCGCCACCCGCGCGAGGCCGCCCGGGAGTCGCTTGCCCGACGCCGGGCAGCGGTCGCGGCGACCTCCCCGACCGCGGCACTCCCGGGCTCGCTGCCCGACGCCGGGTCGTAGACCGCACGATCACTCAACTCCACGGGTTCCGCCGGCCGTGCCTCGTGATCGTTCGCGGTCAGCCGGCGGAGGCCACTGAGCGCACGCCCCAGGTCCAGGCGGGCCTGCTCGGCCCAGATGGGCATGTGCCGCCTCGAAGTCGGCGAGTGCGTGGGTGCGGCCGGGAAACCCCGTCCGGCAGATCCGCTCGCTGCGGCGGTGTATCTCCAGAGCTTCGGCCGAGAGAAGTCAACCCGACCTCGGCAACTCGAACGGCAGCACGTGATCAAGAAGTTCCTCCCGCAGCACCCCGCCCTTCCGTCTGACGGACGAATCCGCGCATCAACGCGGCTGACATCTCGACCGATGACACCTACAGCTCGACCAATGTGATGCTCCTCGGGCTGGCCGTGCTCGCTCTGCATCTCGCGGGTATCGGCAGCGGCTGGTCGCGTAGCAGCCGCAGGCGCT
Source organism: Streptomyces sp. NPDC057280 (assembly GCF_042668605.1). Taxonomy (NCBI): domain Bacteria; kingdom Bacillati; phylum Actinomycetota; class Actinomycetes; order Kitasatosporales; family Streptomycetaceae; genus Streptomyces; species Streptomyces sp. NPDC057280. The sequence goes on along the minus strand of NZ_JBHUYR010000011.1, from coordinate 93,489 downwards.
GAGTCGGCGCCGTCCGCGCGCCGCCGTGTTGCCCACGTGGACATGGCCGCGCCGCTCGCGCCACACGGCAAACGCCTCCCCGCGCACCGGAAGTCTTTGCGTTCGGCGAGACTGCCAACAGTGACTTGTCGGTCAGGGAGTGCCATGACCCGCTCTGCGAGAAGCTCGGCCGCGATGCGGAGCCGAGTGTGGCTGTGATCGACTCGCGGTCGGTCATGGCAGACGCCGTCGTTGGTGCGGACAGCCGTGGCCTCGACGACGGGCAACGTCGAGGAGGGCGTGGTGGCGTTGGGGCCGGAGCGTGTGACAACCCCGGGGGCCGGTGCATCCGGCAGGGGCTGTCGGCCCGAATTGTCTGCATGGTCCGCTCGAATATGCGGGCGACCGCTCCCCGTATCGAGGAGGTTCCGTGCTTGAGGGCGCAGTACGGGAAGTGGGCCTTTCCGAGGAGTCTTTCGGCACGTTTTCCCGTGTCGTACAGGCATCGGAAAGGGAGGGTGCGGACGGCCCGCTGACCTGGGACAGCCTGGGTCTGGAGACCATGGCGTCCTTGCTGGTGGTGTCACTGAGTCGGCTCGGGGACCGGTTCTTCGAAGGGCTGTGCCAGTGGCCCCGTACGCATCCCCTCAACGAACGCGACACCTCCGTGGTACATCACCCCCTGATCGCCGTCGAGTCCACCCGCCAACTCGCGGTGGCCGTCCAGCACCGGCACCTGCTCCTCAGCGGTGACATGGCGTTGGAGATGACCTCGGTGAACCTGGGGCTGTCCCCGGCCGGGCAGCCGGTGGAGTGCGGCAGTGCCACCCATGTCCCGGTCCGGGTCGTGCTGAGCGATGTCGTGCGGGGGGAGGGCGGGGCGGTGGTCTCGTTCCGTGTCACGGCCGAGTTTCTGCACCAGGGGCAGCCGTTCGCGACCTGCGCCATGACCTTCGCCGCGCCGGTGGAGAGGCCGGGTGAGGCGGCTGTCGCGGTGCGGCGGCCCGGGTTGCTGCATCCCGTCGCGGCAGCGGTGGGCGCGGCCGCCGACCCGGACGTTCTGCTGGCCAGGGGGCCGCAGGGGCGACTGGAGATCCTCCCGCGCGATGCGGCTCACCCCGTTCTCCTGCCCCGCCGGCCCAGGCGGCTGCCGGCGCCCGCCGTCCTGGAGGCGGGACGCCAGGCGGTGCTGCTGTCCTCGGGCCGGACGGGCCGCGCAGTGGTGGGCCTGCAGGTCGCCGTCCGGGCACCCGTGCCGAGTGCGGGTGCCGTCGTCGAGGTGGCGCGGGATCACAGCGGGGCCCGCTTCGCCGTGCACGTCGTCGGCGAGGTCGTGGCCACGGGCTCTGTGGGACTGCTGCGGCGGTGACGTCCTCGCGCGGGAAATTCCGGCTCGAGGGGCAATGACGCCCGTCGTTCACATGCTCGCCGAAGGCATCCCCCACCTGGAACAGGACCTTCTGGGTGGGGGCGAGGTTCCTCAGAGTCGCCGACCAGCTGACGGCCGTCTTCCACAAGCTGCGCCTCTTCCACCACCAGCTCGTCGAACGCCTCGAATGCTGTCCCCGCTCCTGATGGTCTCGGGGCTGGATGGACTGGCCACGGTGCGGGAAACGGGCATGACAGTCGGGGCAGCCGGTTCTCCGGCGGGCGAGCGGCATCGGCGCTCCGGTCCCGCCGGTCTGCCCCGCGGCGGCGCAGGGCGACGGCCTTCGCCCGGTCGTTCGTCGCGTCCCAGGTCAGTCCTGGCAGCCTGACCGTGCTTCGGACGCAGTCCGCAGGCGGCACGGCCGCCGGTTCGGCAGCGCGCTCTGCGTGTGGTGCTGCGTCTTCTTCCCTATGGGCCCCCGGCCGTGGACGGCAGTCTGCTGCAAAACACGGCTTGGAGGCTCACAGTGACAGCAGGACCGGCCCCCGAGAGGGCTCTGGACGGCGTCGACACCCGCACCCCATCCCTGGCCCAGCGTCGGCTGTGGTTCATGGACCAGCTCGCCGGCTCCTCCAGCGGGTCGATGCTCCCGCTGGTCCTGAGGCTGCGCGGTCCCCTGGACGTGAGCCGGCTGCACCGGTCGCTGTCCGCGATCGTCGACCGGCACGAGGTGCTGCGCTCGAGGTTCACCGCCGTCGACGGTGAACCGGTTCAGGTGGTGGACGCCCCGGCCGGTGTCGTCCTGGAACACACCGAAGCCAGTGGCCCCGACGAGCTGTACCGCAGCTGCCTCGGGCGGCCCCTCGACCTGGCCGCCCAGCACCCGGTCCGTGCCGTTCTCGCGCGCGTCGCGGCCGACGAGCACCTGCTGCTGGTCGAGGTGCACCACATCGCCGTGGACGGCTGGTCCTGGGGCATCCTGCTGGAAGAACTCGCCGCCGGCTATCGCGGGGAGATTGTCGCCGCCCCCGCCATCTCCTACAGCGACCTGGCCCGAGCCCAGCGGGAACGGCTGCGGGGCCCGCGGCTGGAGCGCATGCTGGCCCACTGGCGCGATCGCCTTTCCGGACTGACCCCGCTGGAGCTGCCGACGGACCGGCCGCGGCCCCGGACTTGGGACGGCGCGGGTGACGTCGTCCGCTTCGATCTGCCCGCCGACCTGGTCGCCGCCGTGGACTCCTTCGCCCGCTCCCGGCGCGCCACCCGGTACATGGTCCTGCTGATTGCCTACCAGGTACTGCTCGGGCACTGGGCGGGCCGCGACGACGTCGCCGTGTGCAGCACCCTGGCCGAGCGGTCCCGGCCCGGCGCCGCCGGACTCATCGGCCCGCTGGTCAACACGGTCGTGCTGCGCACCGACCTCGGGGGCGCGGCGGGCTTCGCCGGCCTGCTGGAGCGGGTGCGCAGTCGCGTCCCGGTCGATCTCGCACACGCCGAGGCACCGTTCGACCTCGTCGTCGGCGCCCTAGGCGGCTCCCGCGACCTGTCCCGGCACCCGCTCGCGCAGGCGTCCTTCACCCTCCTCAACGCGCCCGTCCAGGCGGTGGAGATGCCGGGGCTGGAGGTCAGGCTGGTCGAACCGCCGCTGCTCCACACCCCGTTGGACGTCTTCCTCGACCTCACCCTGCGCGCGGACGGCAGCATCGCCGCGCTGCTCCAGTACGCCACCGCCCTCTTCGACGCCGCCACCATGCGCGTCTTCGCCCAGGCGTACGTCGCTCTGGTCCGGGCTGTGCTCGCCGCTCCCGACACGCCGGTGCGGGAGCTGGTCCGGTCCCTTCCCGCGCGTCCGGGCGCGCTCGCCCGGCCCCGTCCCGCATGGCATGCCGCCCCCGACCGTGCCACCGGTCCGGCGCCCGCCCTGGCGTTCTCCGGCGATCCCTCGGCTGTCGCGCTGCGGTGCGGTGACGAGAGTGTCACGTATGCCGGACTGGAGGAGATGACCGGCGGTCTGGCGGCGGCGCTGCGTGGCGCGGGTGTGAAGCCCGGTGACGCGGTGGGCGTCCTGCTGCGCCGGGGCCTGTGGTCGGTCGCGGCCATCGAGGGCATCTGGCGGGCGGGCGGCGCCTATGTGCCCCTCGACCCCGAGCTTCCCGCCGAGCGTCTGCGGTACATGGCCGAGGCGGCACACCTGGCGTGTGTCGTGACCGACCCGGTCACCGCGCCCGAAGCCGCCGCGCTCGCGCCGGTCCGCGTCGACACCAGCACCGTAGCCGCGTGCGCGGACGGGCCCCGCCACCGCCCGCACCCGCGGGAGCTGGCCCATGTCATCTTCACCTCCGGATCGACCGGACGGCCCAAGGCCGTCGGTGTCGAACACGCCGCCCTGGCCTCCCACGTGGCCGCCGCCCGGGCACGGTTCGGCATCAACGCCGCCGACCGCGTCCTGGCCTTCGCCTCGTTCTCCTTCGACGCCTCCCTCGACCAGGTCCTGCCGGCCCTCACGGCGGGCGCCGGCGTCGTCATGCGGCCCGACGAGCCGTGGCTGCCGACCCAGGTCCCCGAGATCGTCCGGCGGCACGCCTTGACCGTGGTCAACGTGCCGCCCACCTACTGGGCCGAACTGACCCTCTCCCTCGACCGTCGGCTTGCCGCCGCCCTGGGCAGCCTGCGGCTGCTGGTCCTGGGCGGCGAGGCCGTCCCGCCCGACACGCTCGCCGCGTGGCGTGCCGCCGTCCCCCACGTCCGCGTCTGCAACGCCTACGGCCCCACCGAGACGACGGTCACCGCCACCACGTACGACGCCGACGACCCGCCCGCCCATACCGTGCCCATCGGCCGCCCGCTGGGGGAGCGCCGTGTGTACGTCGTCGACGCGGACGGCGAGCCCGTTCCGGTCGGCGTCGGAGGTGAACTCCTCATCGGCGGGACGGAGGTGGCGCGCGGCTACCTCGGACAGCCCGCGCTGACCGCCGACCGCTTCGTGCCCGATCCGTTCGGACCGCCCGGCGGACGCCTCTACCGCACCGGTGACATCGTGCGCTGGACACCCGGCGGGGAGCTGGAGTTCCTCGGCCGCCGCGACGACCAGGTCAAGATCAGGGGCTTCCGCATCGAACTCGGTGAAGTGGAGACGGTGCTGCGGGCCTGCCCGCTGGTCGCGCAGGCCGCCGCACATCCCGACCGCGCCACCGGCCGCAGTCTCATCGGCTACGTGGTGCCCGTCGCGGACGCCGGCGCCGTTCCCGACCGGGCCGAGCTGCGCGCCTGGTGTGCGCGTCACCTGCCGCAGCACGCCGTACCGTCGGACTTCGTCGTCCTGGACGCCCTGCCGGTCGGTGTCTCCGGCAAGCTCGACCGGTCCGCCCTGCCGGAGGCCGCCCACACCCGCGGTGCGGCCGGTCCCGTCTACGCCGCGCCCCGTGACGAGACGGAGCGGGTCGTCGCCGAGGTGTGGGCCGATGTCCTGGGCCTGGAACGGGTCGGGCTGGACGACAGCTTCTTCGACCTGGGCGGTCACTCCCTGCTCGCCACCATGGCCGTCTCCCGGATCGCCCAGCGCCTGGGGCGCGAGGTCGAGCTGCGCACCGTCTTCGAGCATCCCACCGTCCGCGGCTTCGCCCCCGCGGTGGCCGACGCCCGCGTCTCGGGCGCCACCGAGGTGGTGCCCGTCGACCGAGACCGCCCTCTGCCGCTGTCTTTCGCCCAGGAGCGGCTGTGGTTCCTGGACCGCACCTCCGACACGGGCGAGTCCTACCTGCTCTGGTACTGCTGGCGCATCCGAGGCGGCCTGGACCGCACCGCCTGGCAGCAGGCCCTGGACGACCTGGTCGCCCGCCACGAGGTCCTGCGCACCGCACTGGTGGAGCACGAGGGACGGCCGGTGCAGGAGGTGTGTGCTCCGGTCGGGGTGCCACTGCACTGGGAGCGGGTGCCCGCGGCCGTCGACGGACCGGACCGCGTGACCCGGCTGCGCCCGCGCGCAGCGGCCTTCGCCACCCGCCGTTTCGACCTCGCCCGGCCGCCCCTGCTGCGCTCGGGGGTGTGGGAACTGGCCGACGACGACCACGTCGTCCTGATCAGCCTGCACCACGCGGTGACCGACGGCTGGTCCAAGGGCGTCCTGCTGGACGAACTCGCCCAGCACTACCACGCCCGGCTGCGGGGCCGGCCCGCGGCGTTGCCGCCCCTGCCCGTGCAGTACGGCGACTTCGCCGTGTGGCAGCGCGACCGGGCCGACAGCGGCGCCATGGAACCCCAACTGGTCTACTGGGAGGACGTTCTCGACGGTGCACCGGTCCTGGACCTGCCCACCGACCGGCCCCGCCCGGCCGCGTTCACCGGCCGGGGCGGCGCCGTCGAGGTCGAACTGCCCCGCGAACTGGTCGACGGCGTCGACGCCCTGGCCCGGGAGCACGGGGCCAGCCGCTTCATGGTGCTGCTGGCCGCCGCACAGGCGGTACTGGCCCGCTGGACCGGACAGAGCGACATCTCGGTCGGCACGCCCGTCGCCGGTCGCGACCGGCTCGAACTGGAGCCGCTGGTCGGCTTCTTCGTCAACACGGTCGTGCTGCGCACGGACCTGTCCGGGCGGCCGACGCTCGCCGAGCTCGTCGACCGGGTCCGCGACGTGGTCCTGGGCGCCTTCGACCACCAGGAAGTCCCCTTCGAGAAGGTCGTGGAACGGCTGCGCCCCGAGCGCGACCTGTCCCGCAATCCGCTCTTCCAGGTCATGGTCGACGTCCAGGACGCCTCGGCGGGCCACGGCGCACTGCCCGGCCTGGACGCCACCGACCTGGCCCTGCCGTGGAGTTCGGCCAAGTTCGACCTGACCGCGACCTTCGTGATCAGGGACACCGGATTCGCCCTCAACGTCGAGTACGCGGCCGACCTCTTCGACCCGGCCACCGCCACCCGCTTCGCCGAGCACGTCGGCCGCCTCCTGCACACCCTGCTCGACACCCCGGACGTCCGCGTCGACGAAGCTCCCCTGCTCTCGCCGCACGACCGCCGCGAGCTGCTGGCCGCCGCGGGCGACAGCGCCCCGCCGGCACCGGCGTTCACGCCGGCCGGGCGGCCGGAGGCGACCGCCGTCGTCTGCGAGGACACCGCCCTCACCTACGCCGAACTCGACGCCCGCAGCGCGGGCATCGCGGCCGCCCTCACCGACGCGGGAACGGCCCCCTCCGACGCGGTCGGGGTGTGCGTGAGCCGGGGCGTCGCAGCGGTCGCGGCCATGCTCGCCGTCTGGCGGGCGGGCGGCGTCTACGTCCCGCTCGACCCGCACCTGCCGTCCCAGCGCCTGCGGCACATGCTCCAGGAGGCGGGCGTAGGACACGTGGTGTGCGACGCGTCCACCCAGGACACCGTCGACGCCCTCGGCGTGCCGTCCGTCCGCGCCGACGCCGCGCCCCCGCGGGCCGACGGCCCGCGCCACACGCCCCGGCCCGACGACCTGGCCTATGTCATCTTCACCTCGGGCTCCACCGGCCGGCCCAAGGCCGTCGGCGTCGAACACCACGCCCTGGACGCCCATGTGGCCGCCGCCCGCGAGCTGTTCGAGCTGACCGGCCGGGACCGGGTGCTCACCTTCGCCTCCACCTCCTTCGACGCCTCCCTGGAACAGATCCTGCCCGCGCTCAGCGTCGGAGCGAGCGTCCACGTGCGGCCCGACGAGATCTGGGCGCCGGAGGAACTGGCCGACCACGTCGCCGCGGCCGGGATCACCGTGATGGAACTGACCCCGTCCTACTGGGCGGAGTTCGTGGCCCGGCTGGACGCGCTGGCCCCTCGGTTGGGCAGCCTGCGGCTGCTGGTGACCGGGGGAGAGGCGCTGCCCGCCGACCCGCTGGAGCACTGGTTCGCTCACCTGCCGGACGTCGCGGTCGTCAACACCTACGGGCCCACCGAGGCGGTCGTCTCCGCCACCGCACACACCCTGCGGGGCCGGCCGGAGGGCAGGGTGCCCATCGGTCGGGCGCTGGGCAGCCGCCGCACCTACGTCGTCGACCCCCGCGGTGAACTGGCCCCGCACGGCGTCCCAGGCGAGCTCCTCCTCGGAGGACCCGAGTTGGCACGGGGCTATCTCCGCCGGCCGGCCCTGACGGCCGAGCGGTTCGTGCCCGACCCGTACGGCGCACCCGGCGCCCGCCTGTACCGCACCGGGGACGTCGTACGCCGACTGCCCTCCGGGGAACTGGAGTTCCTCGGGCGCAATGACGACCAGGTCAAGATCCGCGGCTTCCGCGTCGAACCCGGTGAGGCCGAAGCGGTCCTGCGCGCTCACCCGGGGGTGCGCGGCGCGGCCGTCCTCGTCCGCACGCTGCACGGCGATCCCGCGCTGGTCGGCTATGTCGCGGGCGACGGTCTGTCCGAGGAGTCGCTGGCCACCCACTGCCGGGCCCAACTGCCCCACTACCTGGTCCCGTCGGCGTTCGTCCTGCTCGCCGCCCTGCCCCTGACCGTCCAGGGCAAGCTGGACACCGCGGCGCTGCCCGAACCCGAGGTCCGGGAGGCCCACACCCTGGTGCCGCCGCGCACCCCGGCCGAGACGGTCGTCGCCCAGATCTGGTGCGAGGTCCTCGACCTGCCCCGGGTCGGCGTCCACGACGACTTCTTCGCGCTGGGCGGCCACTCCCTGCGCGCCGTGTCGGTGGCCTCCCGGCTCCGGATCGCCTTCGACTGCCCCTTCCAGGTCCGGGACCTGTTCGAACACCCCACAGTCGAGCGGCTCGCCGCGGAAGTGGAACGCCGGCTGCTGGAGCTGATCTCCCAGATGAGTGACGACGAGATCGACCTGTCCCTGACCGTGGACCTCTGACCGACGCGGACCTGCGGCCGGCCGCCGGGCGCTGACCGAGCGCCGGGTCGGCACCCGGCGAACGTCGTCGGCCGCTCTCCGTCCCTTGGCAGTGCCCCCTCACGGACCCTTCCCGGCGGCTTGCCGCCCGCCCCGCCACAGACCTTGAGATTCGGAGTGCCTCATGACGACGTCCGACGTGCGCCCCGGCGCCCTGCCCGCGACCGGCGGCCTCTCCCCGGCCGCCCGGCGACTGCTGGAACAGCGGCTGCGCGGCCGGTCGGCCGCCCGCGACGACGGCCCCGTCCGCGTCCGGCCCCGCCCCGAACGGACACCCCTGTCGGCAGCCCAGCAGCGGCTGTACTTCCTGGACCGCCTCGACCCCGGAGCTGTGACCTATCTGCTGCCCGCCGCCTGGCGGCTCAGCGGCCCCGTGAACGTGCCGGCCCTGCACGCCGCCGTCGCCGACCTCGTCGCACGCCACGAACAGCTGCGCGTCGTCTTCCCCGAGCACGAGGGCGTCCCCTACCAGCGGGTCCTGTCGGCCGGTGACGCCGTGCTCGACGTCGTCGAGGCCGCCCCGACGGGCGAGGACGGCATCCGCCGCCCGGACACCGCCGACGAGATCGACGCCCCCGCCCGCCTGGACGCCGCTGTCCACGCCGCGGCCCTGCGCCCCTTCGACCTCGCCCGCGAACCCGCCTTCCGGGCGACTCTGGTGCGTGCATCCGATGACGACCATGTCCTGGTCCTGGCCATGCACCACATCGTCTCCGACGGCTGGTCCCTGGACGTCCTCGTGCGCGACCTGGTCGAGCTGTACCGGGCCAGGTGCCTGGGGTGCCGTGCCGACCTGCCCGAACTGCCCCTGGAATACGCCGACTACGCGATCTGGCAGCGCGCCGCCGACGACAGCCCCGCCCTCGCCTACTGGACCGACCGGCTCGCCGGCCTCGCCCCGCTGGACCTGCCCACCGGCCACCCCCGTCCCGAGACCCCCTCCAGCCAGGGCGCCGTCCATGCCGTCACCCTCCCGCCCGCCCTCACCGACGCCCTCGCCGCCCTGGGCCGCAAGGCCGGGACGACGCCGTACATGACCGTGCTCGCCGCCTTCCAGGCGGCGCTCGCCTTCCACAGCGGGCAGCAGGACATCGCCGTCGGTACCGTCGTCGCCAACCGCGAGCGGGCCGAGACCGAACAACTCGTCGGGTTCTTCGTCAACACCCTGGTGCTGCGCGGCGACCTCTCCGACGACCCGACACCGGTCGCGCTGCTGCACCGCACCCGGGACCGCGTCCTGGAGGCGTTCTCGCACCAGTCGCTGCCCTTCGAGAAAGTCGTCGAAGCCCTCAGCCCCGAGCGCGACCTGGCCCGCAACCCACTGGTGCAGGTGCTGTACACGCACACCGAGACCGGCACGGGCGCCCTCACCCTCGGCGCGGCCGACGGCACGCCCTACCGGATCGGGCTCACCACCGCCAAGTTCGACCTCACGCTCGACCTGCGCGACGGCGGCGACCGCACCGAACTCGCCTTCGTCTACCGGCCCGACCTCTTCGCCGAGGAGTCCGTCGCCGCGCTCGCCCGGCACACCGTGGCCTTCCTGGAGGCCTTCCGCACCAGCCCCGACGCCCCGCTGAGCACCGTCGACCCGCTCAGCGGCGCCGACCGCGCCCACCTGCTCGGCCCGGACGGCCCCGCCCGCACCACCGCGGCGCCCGCCTCCGCGCCGCGCACCGCCGCCGACCGGATCCGCGACCACATCGCCCGGGACCCGCAGGCACTCGCCGTCACCGGCTCGGGACGCGGCCTGACCTACGCGCAACTCGACTCGGCAGCAACCGCGTTGGCGCGCCGCCTGCGCGCCGCGGGCGTCGCCGAAGGCTCCCTCGTCGGCGTCTGCCTCGACCGCACCCCGGATCTGGCGGTCGCCCTCCTCGCCGTCTGGCGGGCCGGAGCCGCCTACCTTCCCCTGGACCCCACCCACCCCAAGGCACGCCGTGAGTTCACCGTCACCGACTCCGGCATCGAACTGATCGTCACGGACTCCGCCACCCGCGACACCGTCGCGGGCCTGCCGGCCCGGCTCCTGGAACTGGACGCGCCCGCCGGGTACGCCGTCCCGGAGCAGGACACCGCGCACACACCGGACCGCGTCCCCGCCCACGAGGACCTCGCCTACGTCATCTACACCTCGGGCTCCACCGGCCGCCCCAAGGGTGTCGAGATCACCCACGGCAACCTGGCCTGGCTGCTCGGCGCCGCCGACCGCCACTTCGACTTCGGCCCCGGCGACGTGTGGACCTTGATGCACTCGCCCGCCTTCGACTTCTCCGTCTGGGAACTGTGGGCACCGCTGGCCACCGGAGGGCGGGTCACGGTCCTCACCGCCGACGAGGTGCGCGACCCGGCCGCCGTGCACCGTGTCCTGCGTGAGGAGCGCGTCACCGTCCTCAACCAGACCCCGGCCGCCTTCAAGGGCCTGCGCGCCCACCTCCGGGAGGCCGGGGCCGACTTCTCCTCCCTGGCCCTGCGCACCGTCGTCTTCGGCGGTGACGCCTTCGACGTGCGCGACTACCGCGACTGGTTCTCCGCTCCCGGGCCGCGTCCGGCGCTGGTGAACATGTACGGGATCACCGAGACCACCGTCCACGTCACGATCCGCACCATCACCGAGGACGACGTCCACGGCTCCGTCCGCTCACCCGTCGGGCGCCCCCTCACCGGGGCCCACGGCTACGTCCTGGACGCCTGGGGACGCCTCGTCCCGCACGGCACCGTCGGCGAACTGTACGTGTCGGGTGGGGGAGTGGCCCGCGGCTACCGCAACCGGCCTGAGCTGACCGCCGAACGCTTCCTCGACGACCCCTTCGCCGCGCCAGGCGCCCGCATGTACCGCACCGGCGATCTCGTGCGCGTCCTGCCCGACGGACAGCTCGCCTACGTCGGACGCGCCGACCACCAGGTCAAGATCCGCGGCTACCGCATCGAGCCCGGCGAGATCGAGACCGCGCTGCGCGCCCTGCCCGGCGTCGCCGACACCGCGGTCGTCGCCCGCCGCGACGACGGCGCCGCCCGTCTCGTCGCCCACGTCGTCACCCCCGAGGGCCGGCCCCTGGACGCCGCCGCCCTGCGGGAACGACTGCGGCTGACGCTGCCCGAGTACATGGTCCCCGCCCTGTTCGTACGGCACGAGCGGCTGCCCCTGACCGCCAACGGCAAGGTGGACCGCGCCGCGCTGACCGCCGTGCGCCCCGCTTCGGCGGGAGCCGGCGCCTACACCGCCCCGCGCGGGACGACCGAGTGCGCCCTGGCGGAGGTGTTCAGCCAGGTCCTGAGCGTCGAGCGGGTCAGCCGCGACGACAACTTCTTCGACCTGGGCGGCGACTCCATCCTCGCCCTGCGCCTGGTCGGCGTCGGCCGGCTCGCCGGACTCGGCTTCAGCGTCGCCGACGTCTTCCGCGCCCGCACCCTCGCCGACCTCGCCGCGCTGGTCACCGACGCCACCGACGCCCCCGAACCGGTCGCCGCCTTCTCCCTGATCGACGCCGCCGACGCGGCCCGGCTGCCCGAGGGCCTCGCCGACGCCTACCCCCTGACCATGCTGCAGGCCGGCATGCTGCACGAGATGCTCGCCGACCCCCGGCGCGGCGCCTACCACAACGTCACCGACCTGAAGATCACCGTCCCCGAGGGCTTCGACGCCGCCGCCTTCCAGGCCGCCGTCGACGCCGTCGTGGCCGCGCACCCGATCCTGCGCACCTCCGTCGACCTCGTCACCTACCGCGAACCCCTCCAGCTCGTCCACCGCACCGCCCACCTGCCCGTCGGCTACACCGACCTGCGCGGTCTGCCCCGCGAGGAGCAGCGGGAGCGGCTGCGCCGCTTCGTGGACGCCGAGTTCGAGCGCCGCTTCGACCTCGCCGCCGCCCCCCTCGTCCGCATCCACCTCCACCACATCACCGACCACGACCTGCGCCTGGTCCTGACCGACTGCCATGTCGTCCTCGACGGCTGGAGCCTGACATCCCTCGTCGCCGATCTGCTGGCGCTGCACCGCGAGGCGGTCACCCGGCGCACCGCACCGCGCCCCCCGAGCGTCCCGGCCTTCGCCGAGTACGTCGCCCTGGAGCGGGCCGCGCTCCACAGCGAGGAATCCCTGGCCTACTGGTCCGACCGGCTCGCCGCACTGCGCCCGGTCACGCTGCGCCGCCGCACCGAGGCCGCCGCCGCGGACGGGCCGCCGGTGCACGAGGTGCGACGCTCCTACGCCCACCTCGCCGAACGCATCGGCCGCCTGGCCAAGGAGGCGGGCGTGCCACGCCGCACCGTGCTCCTCGCGGCCTTCCACCACACCATGAGCCTGTTCGCCGACCGCGACGACAGCGTGCAGGGACACAGCATCGGCCTGGTCACCAACGGGCGCCCCGAGGTGCCCGGCGCCGACCGGATGCGCGGACTGTTCCTCAACACCGTGCCGTTCGGCGTCAAGCGCCCGCGCGGCGACTGGCTGGCCCACCTGCGCGAGGTGTTCGGCGCCGAGCAGGAGATGCTCCCGCACCGCCGGGTGCCGCTGGTCCGTATCGCCCGACTGCGCCCCACCGAACCGAACCTGACCGACACCGTCTTCAACTACGTCAACTTCCATCGTCTGGCACACGACTCCTGGGACGACTCCCTGGAGATCGCCCGCACCATGTTCCCGCTGCTGGTCAACGCGAGCGTCAACGCCTTCACCCTGGACGCCGACCCGGCCTACGTCGCCCCCGCCACCGCCGAACAGGTCGCCGACGTGTTCGTGGCCCAGCTGGAGGCGATGACCGCCGACCCGCACGGCCGGGTGAGCCCGCCCGCCGCCACCGGAGAGGGACGCGCGACCGTCCTGGGCTGGGCCGCCGGCCCGGACCTGCCCCCCTCGCCGCTGCTGTTCCACGAACACGTCGCCGCGCAGGCCGCCCGCACCCCGCACGCGGTCGCCGTCGAACACCGCGGGCAGCCGCTGACCTACGCCGAACTGCACGAGCAGGCCGAGCAGGTGGCCCGCCGGCTGCGGCTGCTCGGCGTCGGCCCGGAGAGCGTGGTCGGCATCTGCGTCGACCGGGGCCCGGACTGGGTCCGCGCCGCCCTCGGCGTGCTGCGCTCCGGCGGCGCCTTCGTGCCGCTGGACCCCCAACACCCCACCGAGCGGCTTGCGTTCATGGCCGAGGACAGCGGCATGCGGGTGCTGCTGACCCAGCGGCCACTGGACGGCGCCGTACCCTTCGACGGCCCCACCCTCCACCTGGACGTGCCCGCCGAGCCGGTCGGACCGGTCCCCGGCCGCGCACCGGACGCCGACACCCTCGCCTACCTGATCTACACCTCCGGCTCCACCGGCGTCCCCAAGGGGGTCGCCATCGCCCACCGCGGCCTGTCCAACATGCTCGAAGGACAGCGCGACCTGGTGAACCCCGACCCTGCCGACCGCGTCCTGCAGTTCGCGTCCTTCGGCTTCGACGCCTCCATCCTGGAACTGACCTGGTCCCTCGCCAACGGCGGCTGCCTGGTCACCGCCCCCAAGGAGGACCTGCGTCCCGGCCCCGACCTGGCCCGCACGCTGCGCGAGGCCAGGATCACCGGAGGCATGCTGCCGCCCAGCGCCCTGGCCGTCCTGGGCGAGGACACCTTCCCCGACCTGCGCGTGCTCCAGGTGGCGGGCGAGGCCTGCCCCGCCGAACTCGCCGACCGCTGGTCGCCGGGCCGCCGCTTCCAGAACGTCTACGGCCTCACCGAGACCACCGTGTGGTCCGTCGCCGCCGACCTCGCCCCCGGCCAGGGCCGCCCGCCCGTCGGCACGCCGATCCGCAACACCCGCATCCACGTCCTCGACGACGACCTCCAGCCCGTCCCGGTCGGCGTACCCGGTGAGATCCACCTCGGCGGCCAGGCCGTCGGCCGCGGCTACCTGGGCCGGCCCGCCCTGACCGCCGCCACCTACATCCCCGACCCCTACGGAGAGCCCGGCGAACGGCTGTGCCGCACCGGTGACATCGGCGCCTACCGGCCCGACGGCAGCGTGGAATGGCTCGGCCGCCGGGACGCGCAGGTGAAACTGCGCGGCTTCCGTATCGAACTCGGCGAGATCGAGCACGCGCTGAGGCAACTGCCGGGCATCCGCCAGGCCGTCGTCCTGCACCGCACCGACCTGCCCGGCGGCGAACCGGCCCTGGTCGCCTACCTCGTCACCGACGCGACCGGCCGGCACACCCCCGAGGAACTGCGCGGCGCCCTGCGCACCAGCCTCCCGGCCTACATGCTGCCCTCACGGTTCGTCGTCCTGGACGACATGCCCGTCAACCGCAGCGGAAAGATCGACAAGCGGGCGCTGCCGCTGCCGCCGGCCGAACTCGACCAGGACGACACCGAGTACGTCGCCCCCGCCACCCCGGCCGAACGCATCCTCGCCGAGATCTGGCGCGAGGTGCTGGGCCTGTCCCGCATCGGCGTCCACGACGACTTCTTCCGCATCGGCGGCAGCTCCCTGTCCACCGTCCGGGTGTCGCTGCTGGCCGCCGGACGCGGGCTGCCGGTGACGGTGGGCGACCTGATCGAACACCCCACCCTCGCCCGCCTCGCCGCCCACGCCACCCGCGCGGTCGGCGCCGGAGTGCCCGAGACCGTCACCTCCGAGGTGCGGCTGCGCGAGGGCGAGGGAGAACCTCTGTGGTGCGTGCACCCCACGGGGGGCAGCGCCGCCTGGTTCGTGCCGCTGGCCCGCGCCCTGCCGCCCGGCCGGCCCGTCCACGCCTTCCAGGCCCGCGGCCTGCTCGGCGGCGTCGACCCCAGCACCGTGACCGGCATCGCCGCCAACTACGCCGCCGAGATCACCGACCGCGGTGTCCCGGGTCCGCACGCCCTGCTCGGCTGGTCGATGGGCGCCAACATCGCCCTGGAGATGGCCACCCAGCTGCACCAGGCAGGCCACCCGGTCGAACCGCTCGTCCTCATCGAGCCCTACCTGCCCAACCCGGCCGCCCGCGCCCGCCTCGAAGGCGTCACCCGGGACCTGCGCGAAGCCCTGCGTCTGCGGGACCGGCTGCGCGAACTGCCCGCCTCCCCGCAGCGCGACCAGGCCACCGCCGAACTCACCGCGACCCTCCTCGGCGCCGGCATGAGCCCCGCCGAGGCGGCCCTCGTCGAGGGCGCCCCCATCGAGGTCTGGCACTCGTTGCTCGCCGCGCTGGCCGGTTACGCGGTACGGCCCTACCCCGGCCACATCCACCTGGTGGTCGGCAGCGAGGCCGCCGGCCTGCCCCGCGGCGTCACGATGCCCGGACTCGACGTCGACTACGACACCTATGTCGAGCGCTGGCGGGAGACCGCGCAGGGCGGGCTGACGCTGCACATCAGCGACGGCGACCACATGTCGATGATGGCCGAGCCCCAGGTCACCGGCATCGCCGGCCTGCTCGCCGTCCTGGAGAGGGGACAGTCCCGATGACCACCCACGCCCCGGCCCCCACCGAGCGCTACCTGCTCGCCCCCGACCTGGTCGCCGACCCCTACGCACACCTCGACGCGCTGCGCGAGAGCGCCCCCGTGCAGTGGAGCCCGCTGCACCACGCCTGGCTCGTCACCGGCTACGACGAGGTCATGCGCTGCCTGCGCGACCGGGCCGTCTCCGCCGACCGGGTCCGGCCCCTGATGGACGCCGTCCCGCAGGGAGCCCGTGAGGACGCCGAGCGTGCCTTCGGCATCCTGTCGCGCTGGATGGTCTTCAACGACCCGCCCCAGCACCGGCGGCTGCGGCAGGTCTTCCAGGAAGCGTTCGCCGCCCGCGCCGTCGCCCGCTACAGCGCCTTCACCGAGAAGGTGACCCGGGCCGTGCTCGCCCGCAAGGCCGCCCCCGGCCGCACCGGCGACCTCATGGCCGACCTCGCCAAGCCGCTGCCGGCCCTGGTCTTCGCCCGCTGGCTCGGCATCCCGCCCACCGACGGCCCCTCCTTCTGGTACTGGAACACCCGCGTGGCCGACCTGGTGCTCGGCACCGCCCAGGAGGAGAGCGAGTACCGGGCCTCGCTCCAGGCCCTGGTCAGCCTGGAGGACTACCTCGGTGCCCTGGTCGCCCGGCGGTGCGCGGAGCCCGGCGACGACCTGATCAGCCAGGTGCTGGCGGAGGGCCGGGTGGGCGACACGGTGAGCGAGGAGGAGTTCGTCGGAATGCTCACCCAGATGGCGTTCGCCGGCGGGGAGACCACCAGCAACCTCATCGCCAACACGGTCCTGGCCCTGCACACCCGCCCCGACCAGCTGGCCGCGGTGCGCGCCGAACCGGAGCTGGCACAGGGCGCGGTGGAGGAGACGCTGCGCCTGGACGGCCCGTCGAAGATGTCGATCCGCGCGGCCGCCCAGGACCTCGAACTCGGCGGGCAGACCGTGCGTGCCGGGGACCGGATCTTCCTCGTGACCGCCGCCGCCAACCGCGACCCCGCCCGCTTCCCCGACCCGGGCCGCTTCGACGTCACCCGCAGTGGGGCGACACATCTGGGGTTCGGCTTCGGCGCCCACTTCTGCATCGGTGCCGCGCTCGCCCGCCTGGTCGCGGTCTGCGCGGTGCGCACGCTGGTGTGCGAGCGGCCCGGCCTGACGCTGGCCGACCCGGAACACCTCACCTGGCAGCCGTCCATGCTCAACCGCAGCCTCACCGCGCTGCCCGTCCACTACTGACCGGACCGCACACGTCCCCTCGAAGAGAGGCACCCCCATGGCCACCACCCTCGCCGCGGACCGTCCGCGGCTGTGGGCGCCCGCCCGGCACCGTTCCTTCCGCCTGCTGTGGACGGGGCAGGCGCTCTCCCTGCTCGGTGACGGGTTCAGCGTCGTCGCCTTCTCCTGGATCACCCTGAGCCTGACCGGGTCCACCCTCACCCTCGGCTACGTCCTGGCCTTCCAGGCCGTACCCCGCGCGCTGCTCACCCTGGTGGGAGGCACCCTCGGCGACACCTGGTCCACCCGCACCCTGATGGTCGCCTCCAGCTGGACCCGCGCCGTGCTGATGGCCGCGGTCGGCGCCGCCGGACTCACCGGGCACCTGACGGTGTGGATGCTGTGCGCGGCGGCGGCCGCCTTCGGAGCCGTCGACGCGTTCTTCCAGCCCGCCCGTGTCTCCATCCTGCCGTCGGTGGTCGAGAAGGACCTGCTCGCCCCGGCCAACGCCCTGCTGGGGGCCGGCGCGCGCACGGCGGCGATCGTGGGCCCCGCCGTCGGCGGTGTCGTGATCGCGCTGACGCAGGCGCCGGTCGCCTTCCTCGTCGACGCGGTCTGCTTCGCCCTGTGCGGCCTGTGCGTGGCCCGCATCCGCACGCGCCCGCGGCCCGCCAGGAGCGCCCCTGCCGAGTCGGGACCATCCCTCGGCGCGCGGATCCGGGAGGGCGTCACCTTCACCCTGCGCGACCCGCGCCTGCGCACCATCGTCGCCCTCGACACCGCGGTCAACTTCTGTTACGCGGGCCCCTTCACGGTCGGTTTCGCCACCCTCGCCGACCAGGTGCTGCGCGGCGGGTCGGCCACGCTCGGCGTCCTCAACGGCACCCTGGCCGGGGGAGCGGTGCTCGGCACCCTCGTCGGCGGCGCCGTGGGCGGACGGCCCCGCGTCGGTCTTCTGGTGGCCGCCCTCGCCGGCTGGCTGGGCGCGGGCATGGCCGTGCTCGGTCTGGCGCAGAGCACCCCGGTCGTGATCGCGACCGTCCTGGCCATGGGCTTCGCCATCGGCTACCAGGGCGTCTTCGGGCTGAGCTGGATCCAGCGCAACATCCCGCAGGACGTACTGACCCGGGTGGTCTCCGTCGACATGGTCCTCGGTTACGCCGCTGCCCCGCTGTCACTGATCCTGTGCGGCGCCCTGGCCGGGACCAGCCACCTGGCCTTGTTCGGCGTGGTGGCCGTGGTGCTGGCCGGCACCGGGCTCGCGGTGCTCGGTTCACGGGCGGTGCGGGAGATGCGCTGAGCGCCGGCCCACCGTTCAGCCGGAGCGCAGAGCGGCCGATCGCGCGCACAGATCCGCGCGGTTGGCCGCTCCCGTCTTGGTGATGAGACTGGCGATGTGCTTCTCCGCGGTCCGGGGCGAGATGAACAGCCGGTCGGCTATGTCCTTGTTGCTCAGACGCTCCGCGAGCAGCCGGAACACGTCGAACTCCCGGACGGTCACTCCCTGGGTGCGCAACTGCTCCGGAATGCCGCTGGTGCCGGTGCGGTGCTGGTGCACCGGGGCGCCCAGGCGGCGCAGGCCTGCCCGGCAGGCGCCGGTGACGGCGGCGATGTCCCGTTCGTGGAAGTAGTGTTCGGCACGCCGCAGCCAGCCCACCGGATCCCCCCAGTCGTCCTGGTGAGCGGCGTCCGCGATCAGCCGCAGCCCCAGTTGCTGAGCCAGCGGATACGGCTCGGCCACGGCCAGGGCCCGGTCCACGGCGCCCGTCGCGTCCGCCCCGGCTCCGTCCCGGCCCAGCAGGACGGCCTCGGCGAGGTCGACGAACTGCCGGTTCCAGCGCATGCGGGCCATGGCGGTCGCCTTGATCTCCGCGTGCCGGGCCCGGTCGGCGTGACCGTCCAGCACGTCCAGCAGGAGCAGCAGGCCGTGGGTGCCGCTGAGGTGGTAGGTGGAGGGGTTGTCCGCCTCGAGCGCCTTGACCGCCGCCAACTCCGTGCGCGCCAGGTCCCGGTTCTCCTCCAGCAGGGCGCAGAAGGCCCGCGCCAGGCCCAGGCAGAGGGGTTCCTCCTGGGAACCGGCGCCGTCCCACTCGGTGAAGGCCGCCAGCGCCGCTTCCATCGCGGGCCGGTCCCCGCGATGGGCCTCCAGCGTGGCCTGCGCCATCAGCACGTAGCGCACGGCCGGGGCCAGGCGCAGGCGGCGGACGACGGCCAGGCATTCGGCGGCGGCCGAGCGTGCGGCGCTGTCCTCGCCGCGCAGCACGGCGTCGAGGACGAGGATGCCGTCGACGGTGTGCACGATGTTCACCGAGCCCAGCCGCAGCGCCTCCTGGCGGGCCGTCAGCAGCCCCGCGGTGTCGCCCTCGGCGAGCCAGGCGTTGCCGCCCATGCGGGTGGCCGCGTACATGCGCTGCAACGGCAGCCGGTGGCGTTCGGCGGCGGACTGGGCCTGGGCGAGCATGGCCGCCGATTCCTGCGGGTCGCGTTCGCGGGCCACGGTGGCGAGCAGTTCCCAGGCTTGGCAGGCGACGACGGGCAGTTGGTGGCGTTCGGCGGCGTCGGCGGCGGAGCGCGCCAGTTTCTCGGCGTGCTGGGTGCGGTCCGGGCCGGGGGTGTCCAGGGCGAGGTAGGCCGCGGTGACGTCCACGGCCGCCGCGGTGGCTTCGTCGGGGGCGGCGGCCAGGACTTCGCGGGCGCGGACGATCTGCCGGTTGCCGTCGCTCCACCGGCCCGCCGTGTGGGCGACCTTGGCCAGCCGTGCGTGCAGTGTCGCCAGGCGCTGGGCGCTCAGGCCGGCGCCGCCGAGGGCGTGCAGGTCGTCCACCAGGTCGAAGGCGCGAGCGAAGTCGCCTGCTTCGGCGAGGGCGGGCAGCAGGTTCTCCAGGACCGAGGCCCGCGCCTGGGGGTCGTCGGCGTCGGCGAGCAGGGACTCGGCACGGCTGAGGAGGGTCACGGCGGAGTTCAGTGCGCCCGCGGCCAGGGCGCGTCCGCCGGCGTCGGCGTACAGGAGCCCGGCCTCGACCCGGTCGCCGGCCTCGCAGCGCAGGCCGGCGGCCAGCGCGCACCAGTCGCCTTCCAGCGCGGGGTGGAGTTCTTCCACCGCCTGTGCGCCCCGGCGGGCCAGCTCCGCCCGCTGGCCCGGTGTCATCTGGGTGAACAGGGCTTCGAGGGTGGGGGAGTGGCGGAAGGAGTACCAGTCGGGGGCGGGTTCGTCGGGCACGACCAGCCGGGCGGCGACGCCGGCGTGCAGGTGGCCGAGCAGGGCCCGGTCGTCGACGCCGGTCATGTGCTGCAGGACGGAGAGCGGGAAGCGGCGGCCCAGGACCGCGGCGGCGGACAGGAGGGTCAGGCCCTGGGCGCCGAGCCGGTCGATGCGGCGCAGGATGCCGCGGGCGAGTGTTGAGGAAACGTCACGGCGCAGGTCGCCGACGGCGCGCCAGCCGCCGGGGCCCTGCACCAGGGTGCCCGAACCGATCATCGACTGCAGCAGTTCCTCGACGAGGTAGGGGCTGCCCGAGCTGTCCTCCCACAGCCTGCTGAGCACTTCGGCGGGCACGTCGTCGGGGCTGTCCGCGCCGAGCTGGGCGGCGATCACCTGGTGCACCTGCGGCTGGGACAGCGGCGGCAGTTCGATCACGGTGGCGGCGCCGCGGCGCCGCGCGGACTGGGCGAGGTCGAGGGCGTCGCTGATGTCGGTGCGCACGGTGGCCACCAGCACGATGGGCGTGTACGCCAGGTTGTCGACCAGGTACTCCAGGACGCCGAGCGTCTCGGGGTCGGCGTCGTGGAGATCCTCCAGGAGCAGTAACTGGCCCTGGCCGCGGCCGGCGGCGATGAGCAGGCGCAGCACGGCCTCACCGAGGATGACCATGGAGCTGCTGTCGCGTTCCCCGGTGTCCCAGTCCGGGATCAGCCGGCCCAGGACCGGCCGGTAGGGGCCGAGGGCGAGGTCGTCCATGGGGTCGCCGCCGCGGAACAGCGACATCAGCGCCTCGGTCAGCGGCCGGAACGGTACGGCGGGGCCCGTGGTGCTGCTGCGGCCGCGCAGCACGCGCATTCCGGAGCCCAGGGCTTCGCCCACGGCTTCCGCGGCGAGACGGGACTTGCCGACTCCGGCCTCGCCGACCAGGAAGAGGACGCTGCCCATGCCCTGCCTCGCGTCGGCCATGGCGCGTTCGAGCTGGGTGAGTTGGGAGTCCCGCCCGACCAGGGAAGGCGTATGGGAACGCATGAACGCTGATGTTAGTCGGCGGAATGGGGCGGGGGCAGATGGCGCCCTGGTCGCGATCACCTTCTGGCGTGCCGCGGGTACGGGCCGGGAGGCTGGAGCGTGCGGGCGAGGGGGCAGGGGCGGGAACGCGGCGGCGGGGGGCCGCCCCCGCCGGGCCCCCCCCCCCCCCCCCACCCCGGGCCCGCGCCCGGGAGCGGGGTGGGGGGGGCGAGGTGTCCAGGGTGCTCAGCGTGATGACGATGCCGCTGGTGAGGACCATGCCGGCCAGCACGCGGGCGCGGGCGCAGGCGCGGTTGCGGCCGGAGAGGGTGATGCCGCCCGCGGTGTCCTGCTCGGTGCGCGCGGTCTCGGCGGAGTCGGCGGCGGTGAACTCGGCGGTGTCGGCGGCGACGAGGTGCTTGTCCATGACGGTGGTCCCTTCTGGTGTCCCGTGCGGGGCGCACGGGGTGGGAGGTGGGAGGAGCCGTTGTGCTGACGAGCGGAGGTGCGGGTGGGTCAGTGGGCGGGATGGTGCAGGAGCAGGGCCGACGGGACGGTGCTCGGGTCGGCCAGGCGCAGCAGTCCGTAGCCGATGCCGGCCAGGCCGGTCATCAGTGCGGGGGTGGGAACGTGGTCGGGGGTGGCGCAGCGGTGGCCCTGGGCCTCGACGAGGGCGAGGACGTGGCCGCTGTGCCGTCCCAGGGCCGAGCGGGCTGCGGTGTCGCCCTGTCCGGCGAGGATGGCCAGGGCCTCCAGCCGGCCGAGGGCGCCCTGGGTGAGGCTGAGGTCGGGGCCGGTGGGGGCGTCCGCGAGCCGGGCGGTGGTCTCCGGGAGACCGGCGGCGGCCTTTCCGGCCAGTCCGTGCGACCAGGAGAGGTCCGCTTCGCCGTGACTGTGCGGCGTGGCGTCGAGCAGGGCGCGGGCTGCGGCTTCGACGCCGGCGGCGCGCTCGGGCCGGTGGTGGGCCCAGCGCCGCAGCGCCCACACGATTCCGGCGGTGCCGTCGGCGAGACCGGCGGTGGCCGGGAGGTGGTCGTCCGCCGCTGCCGTGGGCAGCAGGCTCGCGATCCGGTCGGCCAGGCGCAGGGCCGCCGGATCACCGGTGGCCTCGTAGGCGGCGAGTGCGGCGGCCAGTGCCCCGGCCCGGCCCTGGGCCAGCCCGGGGTCGGGGCACGCGGCTGCGGCGTGGCCGAGTGCGGTCAGCGCGTCCGGCAGGCAGGCCCGCAGGCCCTCGTCGAGGATCTGGGCCAGGCGGACCAGGGTGTATACGATCCCGCCGAGCCCGTCGTAGGCGCCGGGTCCGGCCGCCGCGCTCAGTTCGGGGTCCTCGGCGAGCGCCTTGAGGAGGGCGGGGAGCGGGCGGACCGCCTCACGGGCTGCCGTGCCGTAGCGCCCGGAGCCGGTGAGTGCCTCGGTGTGGGCCAGGAAGAGCGCGACCCCGCAGTAGCCCTGGGCCAGGCCCGCCCCCATGGGCAGGACGGCCCAGTGGGGTCCCGACACCCGTTCCAGCCCGATCCAGTTGGCGCGCGAGCCGTCCCGTACCGCGCGGGCGGTGATCTCGTCGGCGATCCCGCACGCGGCGGCCAGCAGGCGGGACGGCTCGGGTGCCGCCGGTGGCACGGGGGTGGGGGCCAGTTCCGAACGGGGGCGATCGAGCGGTGAGTTCGCGCCGCGTACCGCGAGGGTGGCCGAGATGATCCATTCCTGGTCGTGGCAGTCGACCTCGTCCATGCGGCCGAGCTTGTCGCGCACCGCCGTCGCGGCGGCCACCGGAAGCACGTCGGGCAGCGGGGTGCCGTCATCGGCCCGGACCTCGGTGCCGGTGGGCCGGTGGGTGAAGAAGGGGATGTCGCCGCGCCAAAGGGCCGCGGTCTCGTGCTCGGTGAGACGCTCGCGCGCCGTGTCGTGCGCGGACTCCGTCCACAGCACCGCGAACACCCCTTCCCGGGCCAGCGCGTCGCCCAGCAGCGCGGGGTGGGTGGACTCCTCCAGGAGGGTGGCGTACAGCCGGGTCGCGCGGGCGATCAGCCGGGCCGGGCGCTCCGCCCACCGGGCCAACGGGCCCTGGGCGTCGAGCAGTTCGCCGCGGTGGGCGGCGATCGCCGCGTAAGCGGTGCGGAATCCGCCCAGCAGGGCCGCTGTGTGGTCGGCGCCGGTGAGGGAGGTGCCGTGGGGGAGCGGGTGGTTCTGGGCGGCGGGGCTGGGCAGCGGGCCGCGTACCGCCCGCATCGTGTCCCGGCCGCTGTCCTCCCAGCGCAGGCCCTCGCTGGGGAAGGTGCCGTCGGTGTCCCGGCCGAGCGCGGAGATGTCCAGGGCGCCGTGCTCACCGATGAGCAGGTGGGGGAGCAGGCAGGTGCGGTGGACGGAGGCGGCCAGGGCGTCCGCGGCCGGGTCGGTGCCCGCCGTGAGGGCCTGCCTCAGACCGGTGTGCAGCAGCGTCTCGGCGTCCACCAGGACCGGCTGGTCGCCGTGGGCGATGACGTTCTCGTAGTGCATGTCGGCGCCGTCCACCGCGTACAGCAGGGCCAGCAGGGCCCCTTGGCGGCGGTAGAAGGCGTCGGTCTCGGTGACCGAGGTGCACCAGCGGTGCTCGATGAACTCCAGCCAGCCGTAGGTGTCGCGGCGCAGCGTGCGCGGGGTGCGCAGGCCCAGCCCGGGCACCTTGGCGTTGAGCCAGGCGACCAGGTGGTCGAGGAGGGCGTGCTGGTCGAGCGGGCGGGGCTTGTGGACGAGCCGGCTGCCGTCGGCGAAGTGCAGGACGGCCACGGACCGGTTGCCCTGGTGGGCGTCGCCGCGGCCGAGATCGACGCGGACGAGGCGGCCCGGCGTGCGGCCGTCGAGGAGGGTGGCGGCCAGGGCGGAGCGGTCGGCCTGGAAGCGGGCGGCCAGCTCGGCGGCGGCCTGCGTCGCGTCCAGGGCGGTCCGGGTGAGCATCCGGGCCAGCACCGGGTAGTCGGCGAAGAGCTCCGACAGCCCGCGGCGGGTGCCGATGGCCGCGGTGAAGGAGACGAACCGCTCGCGCGGACCGGCCCCCGCCAGGCGCCCGGCGCTCCGGGCGGCGTGCAGTTCCCGGACCAGGGTGCGGGCGGCCTGCCGGACCAGCTGCCGGGTCAGGCGTTCGGTGAATCCGTCCCGCCACACGGTGGCTTCGGTCTCCGGGACGTCGTCCATCAGCGCGGCGAGGCGGGCGGCGGCTGTGGCGACCAGCGGCCTGACGACCGGGGCGAAGGCGTCCGGGCCCTCGCCGCCGGCCTCGACCTCGGTGAGATCGTCGGGTGCGGCGGCCAGCACCTCCTCCGCGAAGGACGCCCAGTCGGGCTTGGCGGTCCGCCGGGCGAGGCGTTCGGCGGGCTCGGCGGCCAGCGCCGCCGCGGTGGCGCCGTCCACGCCCAGGCGGTCCAGCCGCAGGGCGAAGCCCTCCGCGTCGCCGACGGCCCAGGGCAGCGGCCCGTGGGCGGCGGTGGCGGAGGCCGCTCCGGGAAGCCCGGGGGCGGCGAGCCGCTCCGTGAGGGTCAGCGCCGGGGCCCACCAGGTGGCGGGCAGTCCGGCGCTCCGGGGAGTCGGGAGGCTGGCGGTGTCGGTCACGAGAAGAAGGTCGCAGACCCCCTACGGCCCCCACATGGGTAACCGTCCCCCATATTCTCCCCACCCCTCTCCGCACCGGTGGGGGTATGGGGGACGCGGCACGGAAACCGCAGGTGGCAGGCGTGCTCCGGCAGAGGTGCGGCAGGGTCGGGGATGGGGGTGCGGCCGGGTCCGACTGGGGTGGGGGGTCCTGGGTGGGGGTGGGTACCCCCCATGACCCCCATGCCGGGCGCCGTTGCGCCTGCGCCGCGTGCCGCCGGGCCCGCTGAGCGGCCGGGGACGTGCACGCCTGCCCGGTGTCCCCGGGGTGCGGGGTGTGGCCGGGGCGCAAATGTGGGGTCCCGCTACCGATGCCCCGGCGCTGGTGCGCACGGCAGGGTGTGGGCAAGTCCCCACGCCAGATTGCCCGCGCAGCCTCAGGCCGGGCGCACGACCTTCCAAGGAGCAGCAGATGGGAGCACCCGTACCTGTCAGTGTGGTCGCACTCGACCCGGTGCTGGAGGCAGGCATCCGCGCGACCCTGCTCGTCCGGCCCGAACTGACCGTGTGCGAGCCCGCGGACGCGCGGGTCGCCGTCCTCACCGTGGACCGGCTCGGTCCGGCCGAGCTCGACATGGTGCGTGCCACCCGCACCCAGACCCACCGCCCCGCCGTCGTCCTGGTGGCGGGCCTCCTCGCTGCCGGGGACGTGCTGCACGCTCTGGCCGCCGGTGCCCGCGGCCTGCTGCTGCGCCGCGAGGCCGACGCCGCCCGGCTGGCCCACGCGGTGCTGGCCGCGGCGCGGGACGACTGCACCCTGCCGCCCGGCCTGCTGGAGGAGCTCCTGGATCAACCGGACGCGTCCGTGCGGGGCGCAGGGGGGTGGAGCGAGGGCATGCTGTCCGACCGGGAGCGTTCCGTGCTGCGCCTGGTGGCCGAGGGGCACGAGACGGCCGAGATCGCCCAGCGGCTGGCGTATTCGCCGCGCACCGTGACCACCGTCGTGCACGACATCACCCAGCGCTTCCGGCTGCGCAACCGCGCGCACGCGGTCGCCTACGCCCTGCGGGCGGGCCTGCTGTGACCGCCACCCTGACCGCGCCGCCCGCCGCCGGCGCCGTGACCGCGGCTGTGACGGTGCCGCCCGCGGATTCGGCTGTCGCGGTGCGCCTCGTGCCGGGCCCGGGCGCGGAACGGGTCAGGGCGCTGGCCGAACGCGCCGGACTGCGGTGCGCCGCGGACGCGTACGGGTCCGCGGGGACGGTCACGGTGATCGTCGCCGCCGATGCGGGCCGGGCGCTGCGCGCGCCGCGCACGCGCGGGCCGGTGCTGTTCGTCTGCGACACCGTCAGCCCACACGACCGCCGACGGGCCCTGCGGGCCGGCGCCGTCGTCATCGGCGCCGCCGAACTGACCGAGGACAGTCTCCTGAAGGCCGTCCTGCGGGCCGCGCACCCTCATCCGAGCATCCCCTACCCGGAGTTGACCGGCATGCTCAGCACCGGCAACCGCCCCGACGCGGCGCCGGCCACCCGCACGCCCGCCCTGACCGCGCGGCAGACCGAGGTGCTGCGTCTGATGGCCGAGGGACACGGCAACGCCGACATCGCCCTGCTGCTGGGCTGCTCCGAACACACCGTCAAGAACGTCATCTACGAACTCATGACCCGGCTTCAGGCCCGCAACCGCGCGCACGCGGTCGCCCACGCCGTACGCCACGGCCTGGTCTGAGTCCTGGAAGCACCCGTCCACGACGCGGGGCGCGGGCCTGCACGGACCTGATGCCGACGGCATCGAGGTCCGGCCCGTCGCCCCGCGCGCTCGTACGTGGCGTCGTGGGAGAGGGGCCGCTCAGGCCGGCGGCAGCCGACGCGGCTCGATCCGCTCCTCCACGGCACGGCCGTCCTCCCGCCGTACCAGGTACGCCGCCTTCCCCGGCAACTCCGCGACCGCCCCCACGAGTTCCGTGCCCCGGTAGACCAGCCCCACCCCGTCATCGGTGCAGTGCGCCTCGGAGAAGGTGCCGTCGGCGACCAGGCGGTGGATCAGCGGGCGGCGGCCCTCGTCGGAGTCGTAGTGCACGCCGTTGCCGTAGGGGAGCAGAGCGAGTCCGTCGGTGACCGGGCGCAGTTCGGGGCCGAAGGAGTCGGTGGTGCCGCCCTGGAACCAGCAGATCGAGCCCGCGCTGACGCCGGCGAGCACCACTCCCGCCCGCCAGGCGCGCCGCATGATGTCGTCCACGGCGTGCACCCGCCAGACGGCGAGCAGGTTGGCGACCGATCCGCCGCCCACCCACACCACGTCGTGGTCGAGCACCGTGGCCTCGATGTCCTCGACGTTGGGCATGGGGAACAAGTGCAGCGGCGTGAGGTCGTAACCCGCCACCCGGGCCGCCTCGGCGACCCGCGCCGCGACCAGCTCGGAGTCTCCCGCGGCGGTGCCGACGTGGAGGATGCGCGGACGCCTGCCGTGCACGCCGGAGAGATCGACCGCGTGGTGGACCAGCGCGTCGAAGAGCACCCGTGTGCGACGGCCGGGGCGAGCACCGCCGGAGGTGGCCACGATGGTGGGTTCGGGTGCTGTCACGCGCGTGATCGTATACCGGTCGACCCGGCGGAAAACGTGGCCGAAAGGTGAAGGCCGCGCGCAGGTCGGGCGTCCCGGGACGCAATGCCGGCAGCGCGGCGGGGACCGGTACTCGAAGCGGTCCCCGCCGCGCTGCGCGGTGCGGGTTCAGCAGGTGCGCAGGCCCACGGCGGCCGCATAGCCGGACGGGACCAGCAGGTCGCGCACCGCCCAGCCCGGGGCCGGGTCGGTGGGCGTCGGGCCGGTGCCCAGGTAGTCGAGCGCGGGGTTGCGGACCAACCCCGTGCCCAGTCCCTTGAGGTAGGCCTCCTTGCGGACCCAGGCACGAGTGAAGGCCGCCGGCCGGCTGTAGGCGGGCAGCCGTGCCAGCTCGTCCGCCTCCGCCCGGTGCAGCGCCGACTGCGCGCTGAGCATGACCTTCACGGTGGCCAGTTCCTCCACGTCGACCCCGACCGGTGCCGGCGCGAGCGCCACCAGCACCAGCCCGCCGCTGTGCGACAGCGAGAAGTGCACCCCAGGTGTGGGCAGCACGGGCCGCCCATGCGGTCCGCCGCAGCCGGCGCACGGTTCGCGCGTCAGCGGCAGGGCATCGGCGCTCACCCCCGTGACGACGCTGAGCACTTCCCGCAGTGCAGCGTGGGCGACCACATAGGCGTCGCGGTCCCGGTCGTGCCGGAAGGCGCGGGCGCGGGCCCGTTCCTCCGCGTCGAGGACCTCGCGGGCCTGCCGGAGGGTCTGCGCGTCCTGCTCCGCGACCCGCGCCAGGTACAGCTCCAGCGGGGCGCGCAGGGTACGGGGCGCGCGTGCGGCCGGCCTGTCGCGCAGCCCCGACAGGTCCAGCACGGCCGGACACAGCCGCTGCGGCAGCGCCACCGGCGAGGCGGGAGCGGCCGGCGGCCCGCACGCGCCGCCGGCCGGCGGGTCGTGCGCCGAGGGACCCGGGAGCCTGCCCGGGAGTTGCTCAGGCATCTGCCTCGGCCAGCCGTCGGCGCAGGCTCAGCGGACGCATGTCCGTCCAGATCTCGCCGATGTGGTCCAAGCACGCCTGCCGGCCGCCGCGCCGCCCCTCCGGGTGCCAGCCCGCGGGCAGATCGCGATCCGCTCGCCAGATCGAGTACTGCTCTTCGTCGTTGCGCACCACGAGGTATTCCTCGTCGGTGTCCGGGCGGACCTCCTCGGCGTCCGCGCCGTTCGCGAAGTCGGGTTGCGTCACGGTGAACCTCCCGCGGGTGATGGGGCCGGCCGCAGGTCACGGCCGACGCCGACAGCGTGCCCGGACGGCGACGGCGGGGGTCAGGGACGAACGCGCCGACCCCATGGCATGTGTTGCTGCCGGATCTTCTCTGTCGGCACACCCCCGCCGCGCGGGACGGTGCTCTGCGGCCGGAGAACCCGGCGAACCCGGGGCGGACCACCGTCCGCCCCGGGGCCGGTCGCTTTTCCGCACCCCCCTTTTCGGAAGGAGCACGCGATGTCGGACGAGCACGCACCTGTCCTGCTGCCGGGCGGAGGATGGCGGCTCTGGGAACAGTTCGCGCTGCGCGGCCCGGGCTTCCCCGCCGACGGCGTGCTGCGCCTGGCCCCGCCCGGACTGGCCGAGGCGGCGGACAAGTTCGGCGCCGACACGCCGCTGTCCGGCCCCGAATGGGACGGCTTCACCGCCGAACTCGCCGCCGCGGCCGTGCAGACCGCCCGCGATCTGCAGGAGGTCGCCGCCCAGCCCCGCTTCCAGGCGGCCCTGGCCTGGCAGAACCCCGCTGTGCTGCGTACGGGCATCGCCCCGTTCCTGCGCTGGAAAGCGGACACCGACGCGCGCAGCAGCATGCCCCGCCAGCGTGAGGAGCTCGTCGCGCACTACTGGCAGCGGTTCTGCGTCAAGAACGACACCATCGGCTTCTTCGGCCCGGTCGGATGGGGCCACTGGGACCTGGAGGCGACAGACGCCGTCTCCAGCAGCCCCGGGAACACCTTCCTGGCCGCCGCGGAGGTCTACTTCTCCGGCTGGGCGATCGACGCGCTGGCGAAGGTGCTGGCCGAGGACGCCGCGCTGATGCGCTGGATCCCCCCGCGCCGCGTCTCCATCGTCCGCGTCGCCGGCACCACCGTCCGGGTGCCCGGACGGCCCGCACAGCCGGTGGGCGAGCGTGCTGCGGCGGTCCTCGAACTGTGCGACGGGACCCGTCCGGTGGCCGAGATCGCCGCCGCGCTCGACCAGCCCGAGGACGACATCGTCGCGCTCGTGCGGGAGCTGGTGCGCAAGCGGTGGGTGCACTGGCGCCTGGAGGTACCGGCGGCCACCCACCCCGACCGTGCCCTGCGCGCCATCGTGGAGCGGGTCCCCGACGCCGCCGCACGCGGCCGTGCGCTCGCCAAGCTCGCCGTTCTGGAAGGCGGGCGCGACGCCGTGCGCGACGCCGGTGACGACGCCGACGCGCTGACCACCGCGATCGGCGCGCTGGAAGCCGACTTCGCCGCCCTCACCGACACCGAGGCCCAGCGCGCCAAGGGCGCCCGCACCGCACCCTGCCGCGGCCTGGTCTACTCCGACACACGCCGCGCGGCCACCGCCACCACGGGGCCGCGCCTGCTCGCCCACCTGGAACCCCTCCAGCTGTGCCTGACCGCCGCCCGCTGGATGACCAACCGCTTCGCCGACGGCATCCGCGCCCGCCTGCGCACCGCCTACGACCGGCTCGCCGCCGACGGCCCCGTCGACCTCGCCACCCTGTGGCTGCACACCCTGCCCTCCCCGCACCCCGAGGCCGGCGACCTCATCGACGCCGTCCAGGGTGAACTGCGCGCCAAGTGGGCCCGCCTGCTCGACATCCCACATGGCGCGCGCCGCGTCCGGCTGACCACCGCCGACCTCGCCGACCGGGTCCGCGAGGAGTTCGACGAGCCCGGCGACGGCTGGTCCCTGGCCCGCTACTTCAGCCCCGACGTGCTCGTCGTCACCGAGGACGAGGCGGCGCTGGCGCGCGGGGACGTGGAGCTGGTCCTGGGGGAGATGCATTGCGCCCTGAACACCATGGGCGCCTCCCTCTTCGTGCACCAGCACCCCGACCGCGACGAACTGATCGCCGAGACCAGCCGCGACTTCCCCGCCCCGCGGCTGCTGCCCATGCTCGCCAAGGAGCTGCCCCTGAAGTGGTCCACCCGCAGCCGCCCCTCGCTCGACCGCGACCAGGACCACTACGTCGCGCTGGTCGACCAGACCGGTGACCCGTACCGGCCGCGCACCGTGCTGAGCGCCGATGTGCCGGTCCAGGACATCGACGGCCGGCTGACCGTGATGCTCCCCGACGGCACCCGCTACGACCTCCTCGACGCGTACGCCAACACCCTCACCCAGCGCGTGATGGACCGCTTCACCCTGCGCCCCGAAGGCGATCACACCCCGCGGATCAGCGTCGACCGCATGATCCTGGCCCGCGAGACCTGGCAACTGCCGGTCGCGGAGGCCGACTTCGCCGACGAGAAGTCGGAGGCCGCGCGCTTCGTCCGGGCCCGCCACTGGCAGCGCCGCCACGACCTGCCGCGCTTCGTGTTCGTCGTCTCCCCGACCGAACCCCGCCCGTTCTACGTCGACTTCGACAGCCCCGTGTACACCACCATCCTCGCCAAGGCCGCCCGCCGCCTCGCCCGACAGGATCCCGGAGCCCGTCTGAAGGTCAGCGAGATGCTGCCCACCCCCGAGCAGGCCTGGCTCACCGACGCCGACGGCCGGCGCTACACCTCCGAACTGCGCTTCGTCGCCGTCGACCAGAGCGTCACGGCCGAGGGGAGCCGGTGATGCGCACCTTCGCCGACGACCTCGCCGCACACGCCGCCCGGCACCCGCAGCGGATCGCCCTGGACACCCCCGAAGGACCGGTGACCTACCGGCAACTCCACGACCGCACCACCGAGCTGACCCGCCTGCTGCGGGCCCGTGGTGTGCGGCAGGAGACCGTCTGCGCGATCGCCGTTGCACACGGCCCGGACGCCGTCGCGGCCATGACCGCCGTCCTGCGCTGCGGCGCGGCCTTCCTCACCCTGGACGTCTCTCAGCCCCACGACCGGCTGGCATCCTTCGTCCGCAGCGCGCACGCCCGCCTGCTGCTGACCACCACCGCAGACGCCGCCCACCTCGACCTCGGGGTCCCCGTCGTCCACCTGGACGCAGCGCCGACCGCGGCCCCCACCGACGACCCTTTGCTCCCGCTCGTCGATCCCCGGGCGCTGGCCTACGTCAGCCACACCTCCGGCAGCACCGGCGAGCCGAGCCCCGTCCTCGTCGAGCACCACGCGCTCGACCGCTATCTGCGCGACACCGCTCGGGCGTTCCGCCTCGGCCCGGACACGGTGGCGCTGCAGATGGCTCCCCTTGGCTATGACGCCTCCATCCGCGACACCTTCACGCCCCTGCTGGCGGGGGGCCGCCTCGTGGTGGTGGAGCGCGCCCGGCTGCTGCGCCCGGCCGAGTTCGCCCGCACCGTGCGCGAGCACCGTGTCACCGCCCTGCTCAGCGTCACCCCGTCGTTCCTCACCCACCTCGCCGGACAGCGAGACCTTCCCGACCCGCTGGCCGGCGTCACGCTCGTCGCGTCCAGCGGCGAGTCCCTGCGCCCCTTCCTCACCGCGGGCGGCCGCTCCCTCGTCCCCGGCCGCCTCGTGAACCAGTACGGCCCGACCGAGTGCACGATGACGACCACCCGCCACGACGTCCCAGCCGATCCCGACCCGGACGGCGACGTCGTCGGACTGCCCCGGCCCGGCACCACGATCCGCGTCCTGGGCCCCGACCTCGCCCCCGTCCCCGACGGCGCCGTGGGCGAGGTGTACATCGGTGGCACCGGCCTCGCCCGCGGCTACGGCGGACTTCCGGCCCGTACCGCCGCCGCGTTCGTCCCCGACCCGTACGGACCGCCCGGCTCCCGCATCTACCGCACCGGTGACCTCGGCCGGTGGACTCCTCAGGGGCTGCGCTACGAAGGCCGCGGCGACCGGCAGATCAAGATCCGCGGCTACCGCGTGGACCCCGCCGAGATCGAGGGAGCCCTGCTGGCCCACCCCGCCGTGAGCGGGGCCGTCGCCACCGCGCACACCGACGACCGCGGCCGCGTCTACCTGGCCGCGCACGTCACCGGGGACGACACGGTGCCGGATGCCGCCCTGCGCGCCCATCTGGCCCGCTGCCTGCCACCCCACCTGATGCCGCGCCGCTTCCACCGCCACGCCACGCTGCCCACCACCCGCGGCGGCAAGGCCGACCGCGGCCGCCTGGGCGCCGGGAGCCCCGCATGAGCGCGACAACCGCCACCGGCCATCGGACCACGTTCCAGGCCCGGCCCGCGGCCACGCGCGTCGCGGATCCCCTGCACGGACCCGCCGCTCTCGCCGCGGCCGCCGCGCGCATCGCCCCGTACGTCGTGCGCACCCCCTTGCTGCCCGGACCGATCACCGCTGCTTGTGGCCCACGCCTGCTGCTGAAGGCCGAACACCGCCAGATCGGCGGCTCGTTCAAGACCCGAGGTGCCGCCAACGCCGTGCTCGCCCTGGCCGCCGACCGCGTCGTCACCGGTTCCTCGGGCAACCACGGCATCGCCCTCGCCCGCATCGCCCGCACCCTGGGCCTGGAACTGACCGTCGTCCTGGCCGCAGGCGCCGCACCCGCCAAGGCCGCCGCCATCCGCGCCCTGGGCGCCCGCACCGTCCAGGTCGGCGGGGGAGTGGCCGAACGCGAGGCCCGCGCCCGGGCACTCGCCGAGACGACCGGCGCCGTCCTCGTCCCCTCGTCCGACCACCCCCTGGTGATCGCCGGCGCGGGGACGGTCGGCACCGAACTCCTCACCGACGCCCCCGAAGCCGAGACGGTCTACGTCCCGGTCGGCGGTGGGGGCCTCCTGGCCGGCGTCTGTCTCGCCGCCACCGCACACCCGGTCCGGGTGGTCGGCGTCGAACCCGCCCGCACCCCCCGCTACGCCCGCTCCCTGGCCGCCGGACACCCCGTCCAGCTGCCCCCGAGCGACACCGTCGCCGACGGTCTGCGCGGCCAGCGGCCCGGACACCACACCTACCCGATCATCCGCGACCGGGTCGACGACCTCATCGCCGTGGGAGAAGCCGAGATCCTTGCCGCGGCAGCCCTGCTGCGCCGCCACGGCATCGACGCCGAACCCAGCGGCGCCGTCGCCCTGGCCGGAGCCCTGCGCGCCGGCCGCCGCGAAACCGCCGTGGCCGTCGTCTCCGGCGGCAACACCGCCGCCCGTCTGCACAACTGCACCGCACCCACCACTGTTCAGGAGGACACGCCATGACCGAGAACACCGCCACCGCCACCAGCACCCTCGACCTGCTCGTCGACATCTTCCGCGACGTCCTGGACTACGCCGACCTCACCGCGGACACCGACTTCTACGAAGCCGGCGGCGACTCCCTGACCGCCTTCCAGATCACCGGCCGTCTCCAGGAGACCCTCGGCTCCGACGACATCCCGGTCTCCCTCGTCTTCGCCTACCCCACCCCGCGCGACCTCGCCGAGGTCGTCGACGCCGACTTCGGTCGCCTCTGAACCGCGGGCACCGTGGCCACGGCCGGACCTCGGCCCTCGCACCTCCATCCGTGCGCGGGCCGGGACCACCGGCCGGGCCGCCGCCGCACCCTCCGCCCACCTCGTCCCGCGCGCGTCAAGGAGTCCCGTCATGACCGAAGACCTCGTCCCGTTCCTCGGCCGCTGGCGCCTGTGGAACCAGTTCGCGCTGCGCGGCCCGGGCTTCCCGGCCGAGGGCGTGCTGAGGCTGGCTCCCCTCGGTCTCGCGGAGGCGGCGGACAAGTTCGCCCCCGACGCCCCGCTGTCCGGACCCGACTGGGAGGCCTTTGCCGGCGAACTGGCCGCGGCGGCCGTGGACACCGCGCACGAACTGCAGGACATCGCCCGCACCCCGGCGTTCCGGCAGGCGCTGGCCTGGCAGAACCGGCCCGTGCTCAGCACGGGCATCGCCCCGTTCCTGCGCTGGAACCCGGACACCGACGCGCGCAGCAGCATGCCCCGCCAGCGTGAGGAGCTCGTCGCGCACTACTGGCAGCGGTTCTGCGTCAAGAACGACACCATCGGCTTCTTCGGCCCGGTCGGCTGGGGCCGCTGGGACCCCGCGGTGCCCGGGGCGCAGGTCGATCCCGGATCCGGACTGATCGCTGACTCCACTGTCTACTGGGCCAGTTGGGGAATCGACGCGCTCGCGAAGATGCTGGACGCCGACCCGCGATCGCGCGACTGGATCGCCCCGAGGCGGGTGCCGTTCGTCGTGGTGAACGGCGACGAGGTGCGCGTACCCGGCAGGCGCCCCACGACGGTGCCCGCCGCGGCGGCGGCGGTCCTCGCTCGCTGCGACGGGGTTCGCACGGCCCGAGACATCGCCGCTGACGTGCCAGGCACCGACGTTCCCGCGACACTGCACGACCTGGTGGCTCGTCGCTGGGTCACCTGGCGGTTGGAGGTCCCGGCCGACACCCACCCGGAACGTGCCCTGCGCTCGTGGCTGTCGAGCATCGGCGACCCTCATCTCAAGCGACGCGGCCTCGCCGCCCTCGACCTGCTGGAAGCAGGCAAGGAGAAGGTGGCCGCTGCCACCGACGAGAACGAACTCCTGTCCGCACTGGGGGAGTTGGAGCGAGATTTCACCGAACTCACCGACACGGCCGCCGTCCGCGAGAAGTCGGCCTCCACCGCCCCCTGCCGTGCACTCGTCTACAGCGACACCCGGCGCTCCGCCACCGCCCGCCTCGGCCCGGCCGTGCTGAAGGCGCTGTCACCCCTGCGCCTCCTGATGGACAGCGCGGGCTGGCTCACCTCTCGGCTTGCCCAGACCGTGGACGCCGAGATCAGGGCGGTCCAGCGGCGACTTGCCGCACACGGCCCGGTCGACCTGGCCTCGTTCTGGTTCGCATGCCTGCCTGTTCTGCACGGCACCGCCCGCACGGCAGCCGGTGAGCTGCAGCAGGAGTTCGCCGCCCGCTGGCAGCGGATCCTCGCAGTGCCCGAAGACCCCCGCAGGGTCAGCCGGCAGACGAGCGACATCGCGGCGGCCGTGCAACGGGAGTTCGACGGCGGCGGAGGCTGGAGCGCCGCCCGCTACCTCAGTCCGGACATCATGATCGCCGCCGACGGTCCCGAGGCAGCCGCCCGCGGCGACCTCACCCTCGTCCTCGGTGAACTCCACCTGGCCGCCAACACCCTGGGCGCCTCGCTCTTCACCCACCAGCATCCCGATGTCGACGAGCTGTTCGCCCACACCGACCAGGATCATCCCGGCCCGCGCCTGCTGCCGCTCATCCCCAAGGAGCACCGCGCCCGCCTCTCCGCCCGCGTCCGCCAGACACTGGTGCGGCCCCAGGACTACCAGATCGCCCTCTCCGACTTCACCGCCGACCCCGCTCGCCCCCGGGCCGTCCGCAGCGCCGACGCCCTCGTCGAGGAGCGCGACGGCAGCCTGGTCGTCCGCCTGCCCGACGGCGCGGTCTTCCCCGCGCTCGACGTCTTCTCGCACGTCCTGACCACGCTGTCCATGGACCTCTTCCGACTGCTGCCACCGGCCGCCCACACCCCCCGTGTCACCCTCGACCGTATGGTGGTCGCCCGCGAGACCTGGCAACTGCCCGCCGCGGACGCCGACTTCGCCGACGACAAGGACGAAGCCCGGCGCTTCGTCCGGGCGCGCCACTGGCGCACCCGGCTCGGCCTGCCCCGCTATGTCTTCGTAATCTCACAGACGGAGTCCCGGCCCTTCTACGTCGACTTCGACAGCCCGGTCTACGTGACGATCCTCGCCAAGGCCCTGCGCCGCCTGGCCCGCAAGGACCCGCAGGGCACGGCCACCTTCACGGAGATGCTCCCGACCCCGGAACAGACCTGGCTCACCGACGACGAAGGACGGCGCTACACATCGGAGTTGCGGTTCGTCGCCTTCGACATGAAGGAAGGGGAGTGAGGTCCGTCGGCCGAGCGGGCCGACACACTGGCCGACGACAGACCGCCAACTGTCCGGTGGCCGGAGCCAACGAAACTCCATCGCAGGGGCGTTGGTCCTTGACCCGCAACTGACCGTGTGGGAAGAATCCGCCGGCGCCCTCGACGCGACCACACAGGCCCAGGTCCTGGACTGAGCGCTGGAGCCCCGGCCCGATTCCGGCTCCAGGGGCCACCAGGGTATCGGGCCGCGACGGTCGTGGAAGGGTCCGGTCACCTGTATCAGCCGCGCCACCCCGAACCCCCGGATCATCTATTCCGGAGTGATCCAATCACCACGAAGATCATTCTGTTGGGAGTTCTTACCTGCGGTTGGAGGCCACAGAGGCCGCGATCAGGGCCGGGCTGTCACCGAGGTCGATCGCGTAGTCCTGGCGTTGCTCGGCCGTCCAGACAGAGTCCCGGCCCTCGGCGAGCGGGACCAGGTGGTCGATGGCCAGAGAGCGGGCGACGGTGAAGTAGGCATCGTCGTAGGCGAGTACCAGTTGCCACCGCTGAGCGCGGAGTTCGCCCCAACCGTCGGGGCGGTGACGGCCTCCTCGATCAGGACCTTGTCGCGAGTGGAGCAGCCGGCGCGGCCGAAGTCGATCCAGTGCCATCACTTGTCCCGGCTGTAGCTGGTGCGGTCCTCCTTTCCGGACGGGCAGAGCCGCGAGGGCGTCGCGTTCGGGCAGCGCAGCCGTGTCGTCGGGCTGGGCGGCGTGCGCGGTGGCGGGGGAGCGCAGGACGGTGAGCGCAGACAGCACAGCGGCGGAAGTGTGCAGGGCGCGAGCGAGGGGCACGAGTGGTGAACCCGTTCGAAGATCACGGACAGGCTGTGATCTTCGTAGCGGAGGCTGTGCCTGCCCTGCGGGAGAACACCACGCGCCTGACTCGTCCGGGCCTCAAACGGCCGCGACGTGGACTTGCATCCGCCACGAACGTGTTCCCGGCGCCAAGCCGTCCGCGTCAGCGTGACACTGCCAACCGGCGTATTGACAGTTCGCCGTGCTCAGGACCAATCCACGGCCCGGCTCAGGATCGGATTACGCCCGGAGCTGTCGCAACCGCGGAGGACCTTGTGAAGGAAGACATTCACATCGGACGCAATCCATCGACGAAGCCGTAAGGGCCGAGGAGCCCGTAGCCCGCGTCGCTCTGGACGACGAGGAATCGTTCGCCTCTGTCTACGACGGAGTCGTGAGTTCGGTGCCGAGGGCGGCCCGTGCCGCTTTCAGGAATCAGCCGCAGTCGGAGGAGATCGCTCAGGAGGTCCTGGTGGAGATGTGGCGCACCGCTCCGCGCTGCCGGCCCGACCGAGGGACGGGCGGCTCCTGGATTCTGGCCCTCGCACGCCGTCGGGCAGTGGATCAGGTCCGGCACGCGGAGGTCGGGGTCGCCCGGGATCGCACAGCCGCCCCCCTGGCGCGCACCCCTGAGTACGCCGGGGTGACCAAGCACGTCGAGGTCTGCCCCGAGCAGGAGCAGGCGCGGCGCTGTCTGCGCACGCTGACCGGGATCCAGCGTCAGGCGGTCATCCTGGCTTGCTGCCGGATACTGACGTACCGCGAGATCGCGGAGACTCTCGGTAATCCTCTGGGAGCTGTCAGAACTCGCCTGCGCGACGGGCGCATCCGGCTGCGCCGACTGCCCAGGGGTGGCCGTATGGCCACCGCCCAACTGCACCGTATGGCCGCCGTCCACGCCCTGTATCCCCCGGCCGTCGAAGAACGCGGCATCTCCGAGCGCCGTCTCGCATGCTGCGAACCGACTGCTCAGCAGAGCGCCGGACTGTGCGCTACCGCCGCGCGTCTGGGACGTGCCGTCGCGGCGGCGCCTCGTAGCGAGCCGCGCGAGCGGGCTCTGCAGCGCATCAACACCGTCCTGCAGGAGTCTCCCGGTGTGCTGGCCGGGCCGTCCGACTCGGCCGTGGGTGTGGGACCGGGGGCTGCCGAGGTAGGCGCTGACGACGGGCCTCGCGGCGACCGCCACTTTCGGAACCACCACCGTATGGCAACAGCAGAGAGCCGAGAGAGCGGTCGATCAGGCCCGCCGGGCCGAGCAGGGGACCTCGCGGGTCGCGGCAGCGTTTGCCACGCCGAAAGCCGAGGCGCACGGCTGACCGAAAGCGCCACGGGCACCGTCGTCATCTCGCACGCCCGCAACCAGGCAGTCTTCCGCACCTCCGATGTGGCGTCTCCGCCTGTGGGGAAGGCCCGCAAGCTGTGGTTCGACGATGGCGGGACCTTGCGTTCCGCCGGTCTCATGAACGGCAGACTCAGCTACCAAGCCGTCCTGATGCGAGGCACCGTGGACGGCCTCTCGGGGATGGGCGTGATTCTCGAACCCGCCGACGGTTCGCAGCAGCCCACAACCACACCGATGACACTCGTGAGCCTCCCCCTCTCAGGGAGGTGCGGCCCTGCCCCGAAACAAGGGGACAAGGCCCGAAGCCGTCGACCCGGACAGTGAATACGTTCCGGCTGGGAGGAAGAGGATGTTCGTAGAAAGAGGGCCAGACGGGCAGGACTCCCAGCACACCGTGCAGCTCGAGAGGTTGCGCATCGCGCGTGAACTGACCACTGCGGTCGCCGGAGTACCGCCCGCCGAGATACCCGATGCACTGTGCCGGGCCTGCGTAAACCTTCTGCCGGAGGTCTCCGGTCTGTCGGCTTCGCTCGCCCTGCCCGAGGTGAACACCAGCATTCTGCTGTTCGCCAGCGACGAGGTCGCCGCACTGCTCGCGGAGGTCCAGTTCACCCTCGGTGAGGGCCCGTGCGAGCAGGCCCTGCGTCTGGGGCATCCGGTGCTGGCTTCGAACCTGACACGCGGCCCGCAATCCCGCCGGTGGCTCCTGTTCGCAGCCCAGGCGGCCAAGGTGGGCGTCGAAGGCGTCGTCTCACTGCCGCTGACCGATCCGGCGGGCCCCCTGGGCACACTGGACCTCTACCGGGAAACCGCGGGCGGCGCGGGTACCGGACTTCTCCGTACGGCGCTGCTGGTTGCCGAGGCGCTGACCGTGACCATCGGCACCCTCGGTCACCCTTCTGGGAACCCGTACGGGGCAGCGGCATGGCTGGAAGGGGCTCACGACGACCGAAAGCAGATCCACCTGGCCAGCGGAATGATCATGGCGCAGTTGGGAGTGGCCCCTCATGAGGCCATGCTCCGCTTGCGAGCCCGGGCTTTCGCCCAGGACCAGACATGCACCGCTGTTGCGCGAGAAATCGTCAACCGTACTGTCGACCTCGCCCATGACTGAACGAGACGGCCCACTGTGGCTCGTCGTAAAGGACGGGAAAGGCCTCGCCTCGACATTGCCGTGATCGCTGCACCGTCATTCGAATCCCACCCCCTGGTGGCGGCCTGCCTGGCAACCGGCGGCTCCGCGCCGAGCACGTCCCCCGTCTGTCGCCGACCTGGTGGAGCGACACTTCACCCGGCACGCTGGGGACCAGTGGTGTACTGCGCGGTCGTCCTGGAGCCGCACCTGTCAGGACGGCTGGCAAGTCTCCGCCACCGGGTTTGACGGACTACCGGTGCCGCGTTCGAACGTTTGAGATCCGCCGGAATGGTTGTGCCGCAGATTTTCCGGCCGAAGGACCCAGGGGTGTGGGGCGCCCTGTGGTCTCTCAGGTGTCCGCTGCGATCATGACGCTGTCTCCGTGGATCTCAATCTGGCGGGCGTACAGCCCCGTGGTCGCCGGGCCGCCGAGTACCGAGCCGTCCGCCATGTCGAAGGTGCTGCCGTGGCAGGGGCAGAGGATGGCCCCCTTGCTGATCGCACTCACCGGGCAGCCCGAGTGGGTACAGACGGCGCGGAACGCGTGGAACGAGCCCTGTTCGGGCTGGGTGACCACGATCTTCTCCTTCGCGATGATCAGGCCGCCGCCGACCGGGATGTCCGTTGTTCTGGCGATCATTCTTCGGGCGCTGGTGTCTCCGATGCTCTTTGGGGTGGTGGTCACGCTGGAGGTCGGAGTGACGTTCGCGGTCGCGCCGTGCGTGTCGGCGGTCGACGGGCTGGGTGAGGTCGGGCCACCGGCGTGAGCGTCGGTGCTGTTCCCCTGCCGTTCCAGGACTTTCCACGCCGTGATGCCACCGCCGGCGCCGGTCACGGCGACCGCAGCCATGGATGCCAGCGCCCGGCGCCGGGAGGGCCTCGCAGGGGTTGGGCTGGGCGGCGCAGTGGCAGGGGCGTCAAATGGTGTGGTGGTTGCTGCGAACGCCCCAGACGTTTCGGGCAGGGCGCCTTTCGGTTCTCTGAGGTGGCCCACGCTGGGGCCTCTCGGAGTCTTTGGGGTGCGGGGAGCCTGAGGAGCCGTCGGACCTGTGGCAGCGTTGCGGGCCAGGGCCAGCAGATCCGCCGTTCCGGTGCCGCTGCACACTGGCCGGGGAAGCCCATGCCGCACCGCCGTTCTCAGCAGTCTGCGATAGAGCTCGCCCAGGCCCAGCAACTCCGGTCCTTCGGGCACGCCGTCGCGCAGGAGCGTGATCAGCTCACCGGTGAACGCGGTGTGCGCTGCCCCGTCGGGCGCGAGGGCGACCCCGTTCGGCGGGGCGGAGGCGAGCACGTACGTTCCCTCGATGGCCGTCTGGATGAGTGCGGTCCCCAGGGCTGGGACGGCTCGGCCGCTGAAGCAGCAGTCAAGGATCACGATCCGGTTGTCCGCTCCGCACTGCGAGACCGCCTCCCGCAGTACGTCGTACTCCAGCCCGGTCACCCGCAGTTCTTCTGGATCCGTGTCCGCCATCGTCAGGTACAGCTCGCCCCGTGTACCGAGCAGCCCGTGACCGGCGAAGTACACCAGGAGTGTGTCCTCGGCCGCATCCGCCGCGTCCCGCAACGCGCGCCACGCCGTCCGCGCGTCGGCCGGATCCGGCACCACCGCGCACCGTGCGGCGGGGAACGACCCGGACACGGGGTCGCTGAGGACCGTTGTGAGGTCGGTGAGGTTGCCCCGGATCGCGGGCACGTCCCGGAGGGCAGGAGAGCGGTAGTTGCCGGTACCGATCAGCACGGCGTTCGATCGCACGGCGTCGGGCAGTCGCACAGTCAGAGGCTCAGCGGGCACAGCTCGCGAAGGTGCCGTCGGTGGACACCTGGCGGCAGTGGAGCTGGCCGTGGCAGGCGAAGCACGGCAAACACCAGCTGCAGGTCCGCGCCATCGACGAGACCGGCGAGGTGCAGACACGAACGGAGCAGGGGCCGCTTCCAGACGGAGCGACCGGCTGGCACACGATTGATGTCACCGTGGACTGAGCGGTGTCCCGAGGCTCCGAGGACAGACGGAGGCTGCACCCCAGGCGGCCGTCCTGCCGCTGGTCACGTGCCGAGGCCGTACGGGCTCAGTCGATCAGGGGAGTAATAGTCGTCGCACGGCCGTGAAGATCGCGGCTGAGGCTGTTGTCAAGTCAGCTGCGGCGGATGACGGTGAGCCGACCCTCCGCGAGCTTGGGCAGCCGACGACGCGGCACCGGGACAGGTGAGGCGAGCGACGCGGCGAAGGCGGCGACCAGGTCGTGGGGGACGCTGGGGCTGAAGCTCGCGCACCACAGGTACGGGGCGGGGCGCCAAGGACTGGCTCCGCCCATGCCTGCCAGCCGAGTAGCTCGGGGCGCAGTGCGTCCACATCGGCGAGCAGCCCCCGGACGCCTACAAGACCCTCATCGCCCTGTCGGCGGAGGCGGAGAAGGCCACCGCCGCAGCGGGCCTCGACCCTCTTCTGGTCGATCTGCTGAGGATCCGCACCTCCCAGATCAACGGTTGCGCGTTCTGCCTGCGCATGCACACCCACGACGCCCTCACGGTCGCCTTCGCCTTTGGCGGCGACCGGCCACTTCAGCCACGGCACAGCTCAGGCCCGACGTCCTCAACTCGAACCGCGGCCAGCCTCAGTCGGGGCGCACCGTCCCTGCCCATGCGTTCGCATGATGGCCAGCCATCATGTCCAGGGCCCCACCAGTTGAGCCGGGTAGGGAATGCCTTTCTCAGGTTCTCGGGAGAGTGGCATCATCGCCGTATGGCTGCTCGGCGAGATAGCGCTGCAGGCCGATGTGGCGAAACTGGTAGACCGTGCCGACTTGGCGCAGTACACCTCGGTGTTCGTGTGCGTCTTGGAGGAACGCCATCAACGACCACGGGACGCGGTTGCGCATCGCCAGGCAGGCCGTGGTTACCGCGAACTGCGGCCATGCCGTCTCCCTGAATCCGACATAGAACCCCCGCGCCAGTCCCGCGGCGAGCCCAATAGCCAGCCCGCCGCCGATGCCCAACGCCGGTATTACCCAGAAACTGCTCTTCAGGCCGAACCCCCAGACGCCCCAGGCCCCGAACCCCAGGACGTACAGCAGCATGATCTGGAAGAAGATCCAACGATCCTGCCGGACCGACTTCCCCGGCCCGACCTGGAGGGCAAGATCCACTCGCTCCAGTGTCAGCCTTTTGTTGAACCGATTCCAGAGTATGAAAGCGGCGACCAGGCCGGCCCACTGCGCGGCGCGCACGCCAACGAACTGTTGTACAGCGAACGCTGCCACGAGCGCCGCAACGAGCCCGAAGTGCAAGGCGGACTGGAAACGGGAGCTCGGGTACACGACGGTGGCCGCATTCATGAGGCCACCGGCGGAAGAGAACCCACACAGGAGGACGGCGCCCAGCATGCCGGCAAGCCCCCAGCCGAGCCCGGAGGTGAGACCGGAAACAAGGCCGACAACGACGGCGCCGATGAGAGCAGTCGTCAGCACTACGGCATT
Source organism: Streptomyces sp. NPDC057280 (assembly GCF_042668605.1). Classification (NCBI taxonomy): domain Bacteria; kingdom Bacillati; phylum Actinomycetota; class Actinomycetes; order Kitasatosporales; family Streptomycetaceae; genus Streptomyces; species Streptomyces sp. NPDC057280. Next base: position 50,555 of record NZ_JBHUYR010000011.1, on the reverse strand, counting down.
TTCTCGCTGCTCGGCAGGTGCCGCCGAGCGCAGTTCCCACCAGGCCAGGTCTGGGCTGCCACCGTGATGATCTTCCAGATGCCGGGCGAGAGTGATGAGCGTGTGACGGGCTTGCTGTGCTGACCAGCGGAGCCGCTTGTTCTGTGCGTCCCGGTCGTCGTAGACGGCTGTGATAAAGCGGCTGAACAGATGGCGCTCCAGTTCGGCGAGGGTGCTTAAGCGTGTGGTGTCGCACAACTCCTGCGGGTGCGGAGCTGGTTCGGTCGCGCCGACACGGGGCGGTGGGGCGTAGATGGTGCGCGCGAGGAACAGGCCCAGTGGCGTGCTCAACACCTCGCCGACGGGAGTGTCGGTACCCAGACATGCGATGACCGCATCCCATCGCTCGGCGCGGGGAAGACCGCTGCGCAAGTAGTCGGCGGCTGGACCAGGGGTGAGCGGTACCAACTGGATGCCGGCCGCACCATCGAGCCGCCTGGCATCCGGCCCAGTCAGAGCAGTGCGATAGGCGTCGGTGCGGCTTGCCAAGACCAAAGGCTGCATCCGCCAGGCCCTGTTGATTTGATGCAGGGCCACGGCATGCAGGGCCGGCGGAATTTCGTCGAACCCGTCCAGGAGCGGCAGAACAAGTCCGCGGTCCACCAATGCCTCGGCCCGGTCCAGCTCCCGCGACTCTGCGGACGCAGGATGCCTGAGGCTGACGTTGTGGTTGCGGCGCAGTTGCTCAGCCATCCACTCCTTCAGCCCCTGGTCGTGAGGGTTCCAGGAGGCGAGGGAAAAGAGCACCGGCACCGGTCCGCCGCTGCCCGGTGGCGCCAGTTCCTGCAGCAGACGCATCAGCAGCGCACTCTTGCCGGATCCGGGCCCGCCCAGGACCACCAGCCGACGAGTGGGCACCCGTTGAGTGAAGACCTCGCCAATCTGCGCGTAGATACCCTCCAGCCCCGCCACGTCCACCGGCCACGCGTGGGGATCTCCGGGCGGCCCACCGGGCAGAGCACGGGCGATCCTGACCACATCTGCCCAGCCTTCCACCAGTCCGGATTCCGCTGGACGCCAAGCAACCGGCAGCGCAGAGGACTCGATGAATTCACGCCGGGCGGCCTCGGCGCTCCACTCCCGCTGAACGTCTGCCGCCAATTCCTTCGCAATCAGGCCCAAGTCCTTTGCGGCTTCGGCATGCCGCGCACGGAACTCAGCCAAGTAGCCCAGAACGATCCCAAGCATCGCGGATGCTGCGGATATGACCGAAAGCGTCTCTTGTTCGTTGTACTTGAACCCCACCGCCAGTATCAGGACCGCTGACGCCGTCAGCAGCAGCATCCGACGCGCACCTTGTGACCCTTGGCCTATGCCCCCTGTACGCACGGTAAGTCATCATGCCGCACCTCATGTCGGCGAGGAGACCATTCGCGGCGAATGCGTCAGCGCGACCGGCTACCCGGAGTGCCTTTCGGCATGCTCGCGTGCCGGCATCAGACGCAGGCCCTGAGCCTGTCTCTCACCCTCCGACACTGTGGCAACTGACGATCATCGTTGAGATCCGGGCCTCTGATTCACTACGGAGATCCACATACCGAAATCCAACCCCACCACCCCGCCGCTTGACCGCAAGGCCAAGCGTCGCTTGGCCGTCATACGCCACGTCGACGAGGTCAGCGGGAAACCTCGTGATGTCCTGCTGGTATTTCGCGATCAGCGGACAGTCCTACTACACCTGCCCGCTATCAGGCCGAGGGCGTCGAGGGTCTACGCGCCCGTTCGCGGCGCCGAAGGCCTGCCCGAACGCCGTCTATGTCGAGGCGGTTGGAAAGATCATCCACCCGTGGCAGAACTAACCCTCCGGGCCAGAGAAGATCGCGATGTACCTCAAGCGGCACCACGACGTCACCATCAACAATTCCGGAGTCTGGCGGATCCTCAGCCGGCCGGTCATGGGCCGCCTGCCCGCCTCGCAGCGCTAACCGACCGCCGACGGAAGTGGTACGAGAAGCAGAAGCTGCCCGGACACCGCGTGCAGATCGGCGCGAAGTTCATCGAGCCGCTCGCCTCAACGCCCCCGGGACGCCGCGGCGGGCGGAACAAGTTCTTCCGATTTGCCGTCATCGACGATGGCACACGGCTCCGCGTCCTGCGCATCTCTCCGGCTCTGAACCAGACTACCGCCAATCACTTCCTCGACTACGTCATCGAGCGCCTGCCGTTCCAGGTCGAAATCATCCAGACCGACGATGGAGCCCCAGTTCCAGACCACGTTTCACTGGCCCGTCCTCGACAGTGGCTGTGTCGGGCGTTCCTGGGTGATGGTGTGCCAGCGGCGTTCGAATTCGGGAGTGTGCTGGGTGATATAGGTGGGGGTGATGGGGCGGTTGTATTGGCCGGTGATGTGGTGTGCCGTGCATTGGTGGGCGATGTCTTCGGCGGACGGGGCGGGGTGGTGGTTGCGGTGGGTTGCCCAGAGGTTGTAGATGCGCCAGTTGAGGAAGTGCCGGCGCAGGTTTGAGGCGCTGATGGGTGCGCCGCCTCGTCCGAGGAATCCCTGGCTGGCGAGGTGGGTGGAGAGTTGTTCGGGGGTGGGTTCGGCGCCGTGTTGGGCCTGGTAGTCCATCCAGTGCAGGTAGTACCGGTCGGTCAGGGTCAGGCGTTCGCTGGTGGGCGGCTGCGGGGCCGCGTTGATTCTGTGGTTGGTGGCATGCCGATCGTGTTCTTCGGGTGAGGTGCCGTCTCGCTGGCCATCAGCAGGTCTGGCAGGTAGGGGTGTTGGCGGATTTTGGTCGTTGCGCGCGGGGATCCGCTGCTCTGGAGGTTCTGTATCGGAGGCTGTTGGGGAGCGTGGGGGAAGGGTGCGGTGGATGGAATCCCTTGCCGCGCGCTTGGCGGGCGCACCATTTGCTGTCTGGTGGCTGGCCGGAGCGGCATCGTCGACCGGCTGCGTGGGCGTAGGGGCCGTAGCGTCCGGTGGGTCAGACTGCTGGCCCGGATCACGCACCGTCGGAGTTCCGGAGTCGTGGTCCGGTCGCTCGTACGGGCCCGGTTCGCCGGCTGGCACAGATCGTATGGCGTCGGGTGGATCGAAGTGGGGCCGGGCGATGCCCGTGGGTGCGACCGCTGTCTGTGTGTGGCTGGGGGCGGCGTTCTTCCTGGCGGGTTCGGGCAGCTGGTGGTCCTGCCGGTTCCACCAGGCCCAGTGCGTGGGGCTGGGCTCCGTGCGGGTGTCGGCGTTGAACGCCTGGTAAGCGGCGCGGAGTTGATCTGTCTGAGAGAAGGGGGTAGAGGGCTTCGGGCTGCGGCTGGGGTGGGTGGAGTACGCCGTTTCGGTGCTTGGCGGTGGAGGGGGGCTCGGTTGAGCGTGCCCCGGCCGTGGTTCGGCGTGCTCGCTGTTGCGAGGCCGTTGGCGGTCGTCCAAGGAGGCGGCCGGGGCAGGCTTGGGTGGTGCGCCGGATGCTCGGTCGCCGGCGGGGTTGGTGGGTGGTGGGGTGTGGGGGAGGGGGATGCCGTGGCGGGCGAGCCGGAGAGGGATGAGGGTGTGGACGGGAGCCTTGTGTCGCCAGGCGCGTCCGTACCGGCTCCGTAACCGGGCTTGGTAGAGCAGGCGTTGTCGTTCGAAGGCGAGGGCTTGACTGTAGGAGCGTTGTTCCCACAGCTTCATGCGCCGCCACAGCAGGAAGGTGGGCGCGGGGGCCAGGAGCCAGCGGGCGGGGCGGACGCCGTCCATGTGGGTGCCGGCGGCGAGGTGGGCGAGGCGGCCGATGGAGTGGCGGCCGGCTTCGATGGTGGTGATGAACAGCAGGGGGATGACGGCGTGCATGCCGGTGGCGAGGGGGTCGGGCCAGGCGGTGGCGGCGTTGAAGGCGATGGTCGCCGCGGTCAGCAGCCAGGCGGTGTGCCGGAGCAGGGGCAGGGGGATGCGGTGGTGGCTGAGGAGAAGGTCGAGAGCGAGCAGGACGCAGATGCCGACGTCGATGCCGAGGGGGAACAGGTAGGCGAAGGGGCCGAAGCCCTTGTCTGCGGCGAGGTCGCGGACGGCGGTGTAGGAGCCGGTGAACCCGATCCCGGCGATGAGCGCAGCCCCGCCGCTGATGGCAGTGATGGCGAGGCGGTGCCCCCGAGGTGTCATCGGGGTCGCCGTGCCGGTGGGCCCGGGTCCGGCCGATGCCTGGGCACCGCCGTGGCGCGCACCGGGGGCCGACCGCGGCGCAAGCCGGGTGGCGGAGCCGTGGGCGGTCTGCCGGAGGTCTGTCGCGTTGGGTGTGGTGGTCATGGTCGGCTGGCCTGGGTATGGCGGGCAGGGTCGAGGAGCGAGTTGATGAGCTGTTCGGTCTCCTGCTCCAGGGGAGAGTTCAGAGCGCGGTTGATGTGCTGGAGGCGGGTGATGGCGGTGTGGACGCCGTGCCGGTTGCCTGCAGCGTCCTCGACCAGGATCCAGTCCCTGTAGAGGAGTTCGGCCGTGCTGTCGCTGTCGATGCCGTGGGCGATGGCCTGTCGTGCCCGGTCGAGGTTGTGGTGCGGGCCGGGGCTCATGCGGTGGGTGGCGATGGTGTGGGCGATCTGGGCGATGGCGGTGGTCATTTCCTGCTGCAGGGGTTCGGCCCAGGGCAGGGGTTTGCCGTCGAAGGGTGTGCCGCGAACCAGTGCGAGGGCTTCCTCGAGTTGTTCGATGTCCGGGGCTTGGGTGCTCTCGTCTGGTAGTGCGTCGTGGGTGAGGTGCTGGAAGCGGGTCCAGTCGCAGGTGACGGTGGGGTTGAGGTGGTAGGGGTCGTCGCCGGTCTTGCGGCGGGGGACATAGGGCTGGCCGGTGGGGTCGTTGCCGAGGGCGGCGCGCAGTTGGTGGAGGCGGGCGTTGAGGGTGGTGGTGGACCAGGGGTGGGCGGGGTCCATGTCGGTGCAGACAGCGTCGGCGGTGCGGCCGGGTTTGAAATAGATCAGGGCGGCGAGTTGGGCGATGCGGGGGCCGTGGCCGGTGGCGTCGACGCCGTCGACCTCGACCGGCCCCAGAACCCGGATCTGCGGGGCGCTTTCGTCACGCTGCCGGGCCGCGTCAGCCCCCGGCGGCGCGATGCTGGCGCTGGCCATTGGGTGAGTGACGCTTTGTGCGGGGGGTGTGCCTGCGGATGCCGTCTCTGATGGATGCGTGGGATCGGTTGTTGCTGGGCGTAGCGTGCTGAGGAGGGCGGGAAACACATCTCTGTTGCCGTCATCGGGGGCCGTCGACGAGGTCGCGGTCCCGGGGACTGGCGATCCCTGGGGTTGTGACGAGTGGGCCTTTGGTGCCTGCTCGCTCTGGACGGGCGTGAGTTCGGCCTCTGGCACGGGATCTGGAGCGGTGTCTTGTCCGGTGTGGTGAGGTCGGGGCGGGTGGCTGGTGGCGGGCCCGAGGGCCGCGCTGATCTGCTGGTAGGCGGTTGGGGTGAGGCGTTGCAGGGTGACCCATGTGTCCAGAGGTTCGAGGTACTGCGCGCGGTTGTCCGCTGTGTCGAGGCTGGGTGCATCGGGGAAATGGGCTGCGGTGGTGTGGGCGGGTGCGATCAGGGTGAGGGGGCGGGGGGCGGTGGTGGTTGCCAGGTCGGCGAAGTGCCATGCGGTATCCGCACTCAGCGGGGCAGCACACAGGACCACCAGCGGGTGGTGGCTCGGGTCGGGTGACTGGTGTGCTTCCAGGAGCCGCTCGGTTGCCTCCCGTACGGCGTGCGCGCTGTCGGGTAAGGGGGTGACGGCTGGGGCTGGCAACAGGCGGTCGAGACCGTCGCCGCAGCCCACGGTGATCAGTTCGAGGCTGTCGGCCCAGGGGCTGGTGGTGAGTTCGACAGCGAGTGCGGTGCACACCTCGCGGACGTGTTCGGGTTCGCCATCCAGGAGCAGGGCGGGTAGTGAGGCGAGGTTGAGCAGGAGCAGCTCTTCGTTGCTGGTGGTGCCGAGGACGGCCAGGGCGGGGTGGGGGGCAGGCGCCTGGGCTGTGGTGTCCGCGTCCAACAGGTTGGCGTCGTCCGGCAGCACCCAGCGGCCATTGCGGCCGGCCGTGAAGGGCGCGGGTGGCTCGGTCGAGGGGTCCTCAGGCAGGACCCGCACCGTAGTGGTGCCGATGAGCGCGCCGCGCACCGCAGGCAGTCTGGTGGGTTGCGGGAGTTGGGCGTTGTAGTACGCCATGGTGCGCAGGGCGGCATCCAGGAGCATGACGCCCTCGAGCCCCTCCTTTCCTCTCGCCTCAGCTGAGGCGTCGGCGGGCTGCGAGTCCTTGTCGGTTGTGCGGTCCGCCGTCGAGCGCTGCCGGGCCTTGCGCAGGGCGAGAGCGGTGGTGAGGGCGACTGTCAGGAGTGCGGCGGCGCCGAGCAGGCTGTACAGGCTCACGGTGTGGTCGGATTCGGACGGTGCCGGCGGCTGCGTGTCGGAGGGGGTGCGGGACGGCTTGGCCGTTGCGGTGGGCGAGGTGGTGCTGCTGCTGGGCGGGGCAGTCGCGGACGGATTTGCGGGAACGGTGTCGGGCTGCTCGGCGCCGTCGTGGCCAGGCGTACGCGAGGCCGACGGCCCGGCGGCGTCTTGGTCGGGAGGGGTGGAGTCTTCGTCGGTGATGACGTAGTTCAGAGCGAGCGGGGTGGAGAAGAAGTCCAGGATGCGCTCGGGCGCGAGGCGGGCGCCTGGGCGTAAGGCCAGGGAGGGGGTCGGCGACGGGGCGTCGGATGCTGCTCGACTGTGGGCGGTGGCGGTGGTGCGCGTGAGGTCGCGACTTGCTCCCACGGCGCCGACCGGCACGAGGACCAGGGCGAGGGCCAGGACCAGGCGCAGGGCAATGAGCTGTGCTCGGAGGGAGGGCATACCGGTGCGCCTTATCCGGTGATGGTGATGGTGGTGGTGTCGAACAGGGGCATCTGGAAGCCGACATGGTGGGTGGTGGCGGGTGGTGCGGGGAACTGCATGAACACATCGGCTTTTTGGTGGGGTTTGAGGCGGGTCAGGCCGATGGTGGTCAGGGGGTTGCCGTCGGTGTCGCGCAGAACGTAGTAGCGCTTGTGGTGGACGAAGTCGATGAGGGTGGCGCCGGCCAGGGAGGGGCTGGTTCTGACGATGTGGTCTTCGGTGCCGCGTAACTGGGCGGGCACGGTGATGAGGACACTCGAGGTGTTGCGCAGGATGCCGCGCAGGGTGAGGTAGCCGCTCTGGTCGCGTTCGGCCGCGGTGAGGATCAGCATGAGGCCGGCCGGCCCGTCGAGTTCGGCCAGCGCCGTCGTCGTGCGGCCGGTCTGCGCGCGTGGGGTGCTGCTAGCGGTGTGGGCGGCGGGTGTGGGGGTGGGGTCGGACTGATCGGGCTGGGGGCTGGAGGGGGAGCTGGCGCAGCTGGCTGTAGTGAGGGTCAGGCCTGCTGTGATCGTCACGGCTAACAGGCGCCGGGTGAACCTGGTGGTGCCCAGGCTGGTCATAGCAACGCGTGTCCTTTCGGCAGGGAAGGGCGCTTGGTTGAGGGGCCGCGTGGCCGCGGGGCGGGCTGGCTGTCCGAGGTGTGGTCAGGGGTGGGGCAGGGGTGCGGGCCAGACGGTGATGACGTCGCCGTCGAGGGTGACGTGCTGATGAGGGAAGCGGTCGCGGACCATGTGGAGGTCGTCCGGGCCGAAGTCGGTGAGACCTTCGATGACGCAGGCGCGGCCGATGCGGGTGACGGCTCGGGTGGCCGGCGGCCACCGGTCCAGGCCTGCGGACTTCTCGGCAGGCTCACTGGTCCCGGTGTTCAACGCTTCTTTATTGCGAATGTAGCGTGTGATGCGGTTCATGTGGGGCTCCCTCAAGTGCGGCTTGGAGCATGCGTGATGCGCTGCTGAGCATTGAGTGGCGGAAGCGAATCTATTGTTCGCTCACGCAAATCTCAAGGGGTTTGGGATAAGTTACAAACCTGCGACATTCGACAGCCCCGCCACGGTCACCGCGGATAACCCCGTCCACCTGTGCCGTTCACCAGGCAAGGGCGGGCCTTGGCGGTGAAGCCCCAAGGCTGCACGCCACCGGCGCACGGCCGACCCGGTTCTGCTGAGCCGGCCTGTAAGCGCATCGGCCCGAGTGCCTCGGTGTTCGCCACTGCTGCTGTGCGAGGGGCACTTGAGGGCGCAGACGGCTACTTTGGGGTGGGCTGGTGGGGGGAACGGGAGGAGCGGTGAGCAAGGTGGCGCCGGTCGAGGCGACGGCAGTGGTCGGGGCGGGTCATTGGTATCCCCTGTTGTCTTTGGTTAGGCGTACCGGAGTGGTGGTCGCGAGGTGGCTGAGCAAGGCCTGAACGCGGGCTTGTTGGTTGGCGGCGGTGGCGGTGAGCTGGTTCAGGGGCTGGGCGCGGGCGGTGGTCTGTGCGGCTCTGTTCAGGGCGGGGATCCGGTGGGGGCGGGCTTGGTTGGCGAAGACGTCGTCGAGGTGGCATCCGGTCAGGCGGACGGGGCCGATGCGGCGTCCGCTGATGGTCAGGGAGGTGTAGTGCTCATAGCGGTCGAGTGCTGCGACTTCCGCGGGGTTGGGGGTGTCGCCCCATTCGGCGGTGATGGGGGCGATGGCGGTGGTGGAGCCGGTGGTGGTGGACAGGGTGGAGGCGTTCTGGGTCAGTGACTGCCTCACCGGGGTGGGCAGGCGTGCCAGGAGTTGGGTCATGCCGTGGACGCTGACGCGGTATTTGCGGAAGTCCTCGAACATGGCGGCGATGGTGTCCGGGGCGGCGCCGGTGAGGGTGATGAGTTCGTCGAAGTACAGCCGGAACGGGCGGCGCTGCTGGGTGGGGGTGTCACGGCGGGAGCGGACAGAGCGCAGCAGGTCGCGGGCGAGGAGTGCGGTGAGCATTCGGTCGGTGGGCCCGGTGCCGGCGGGGCAGATCCACACGATGAGGCCGTTGTCCATGGCGGCGCGGCTGTTGTAGACGCCGGCTGGCTGGCCGAGGAAGGCGCGGGTTGTGGGGTGGGCGGCGAGCCGGGCGAGGGGGTTGAGGACGACGGCGAAGGCGTCCGCGGGCAGGTGCGGGAAGACCGTCTGCCACCACGACAGGGTGTCCGTGTCGAGGCGGCTGGTGGTGGCGGCCAGGGCCGCGGCGCGGAAGTCAGGGTCGGTGAGCAGGGGTCGGATCTGGAAGAGGGTGGCCTGATCGTGGATCCGGCCGGCCTGGCAGGCGGCCTGGTTGATGGCCGTCAGGACGGTGAGGGCGGCGCTGAGGATGGTCAGCGCGCGGGGTGCGGTGGCGTCATCCCAGCCCAGGACCGAAGCGAAGGCGTCCGCGACCGACTCCACGACTTCGTGCGGGGCCTGCCCGTGCTGCAGGGCCAGCGGGTTCCACGAACTCAAGTGTGGGTGGGGGCCGGTGGTGTTGAGGTCGATGAGCGCGATCCGTCCCATCAGGTGGGAGTGGGCGAGGAAGGGCGCGGCGCGGGGCCAGGAGTCGCGGTGCGGGTCGAGGAACATCAGCGCGCCGCCGGCGTGCGCGTAGGCGATGGCCTGGGCGAGGGCACGTTCCGTCTTGCCGCCGCCGGCTTTGCCGACCGCGCACTCGAACAGGGTTTCCGCGGTGTGGGTGGCGACCAGACGGCGGCGTCCGTCGGGATGCTGGTAGATGCCTTGCAGCAGGAGTGCGGGGTCGCCGAAGCGGAAGGTGGGCAGCTCGGTGGCAAGCAGCGGCAGACGGCAGTGCACGGTGGGCGGTTTGAGCAATCCGAGGAGTTCCTCCAGGCGTACCCAGTTCGCCCTCGGCGGCCGGCACAGACCGAGCGTCCAGCGCTGTTCGAAGCCGCGGCGGGTGGGCCAGTGATCAGCGCCCAGACGCCACGGACCCAGCCGCAGCCCGCGCATCGCCCACCGGGAGCGGCCGCCGAACACATCGAGTGCGGCCTGGAGTTGGGCGAGGCGGGCCTGGGCCCGCCCTTCGGTGTTGGAGGCGCACATCACCAGCAGCTGGACGCGCACCAGGTGGTCGTCGGCGGCGAGTTTGCCCAGGGCTTCTTCCCGATCGACCCGTCGGGGCACGGGCGGTATCACCAGCCGTCGGCCCGGGCCGCTGTCCTTGCCGGTGACGAGCTGCCTGAGCTGGGTGGTGAGGGAGTCTTCCAGGCCGGCGGTGTCGTGGCGGAGCCAGCGGGCGGCCCGCTGCGCCTCGCGGTGCTCGGTACGGCGGGCGGCACTCATCAGCTGGGTGCGCCGTGCGCGCAGCGCCCACTTGGGCGCGCGCTGGAGGTCGAGGCGTAGTTCGGCGAGGTCGCCGAGCTCGGCGCGCAGGTCCGAGACCGCGTCGATGAGCGGCTGGAGCGGGTCCGGGTCCAGCGGCACTTCGCGCAGTGGCGCGGTGGGGGTGCCGCGCAGGACGAATTCGGCCCGCACTATGTGCGCGCGCGGGCCGTCGTGGATGGGGCGGGCTCGCTGGACGGTCACGGCGGGCCCGAACGGGGTGATGGACAGCAGCCGTTCGCCGCCTGCCGGGCCCTCGATCCGGTACCGCAAGGGCGTACTGCCATCAGCGCGCAGCCGGATCTGCACCGCCTTCGCCCGCCGCGGCACCCACCACGGCATCGCCGTAGAGGCACGGGCGAGCTGGACACCGCGGCGGAAGATCTCCTCCAGACCCGGGTCGAAGTGGCGGGCGGGGACCAGCTCCAGGGCCATCCGCTGCGCACAGGCGCGTGCGGCGAGGTGCCGGATGAGCCACTCGGCCGCGCCCCAGATACCGGCCACGGCCATCACCGGCACCCACCAGTGCCCGAGCAGCCAATCTGCCGCCTCCAACATCCCGGTCAGCAGGCCACGTGTCGGGCCGGCCGCCGACGTCGACGCAGAACCGGAGGTGTCGGTCAGGTGCCAGGCTGTCGCGGGGCCCATCCGGGCGCTCCTTCGGTGTGGAAGCAGGTGAAGTACCAGTCAATGAGGCGCAGGTCGGCCAAGGCGCTGCGGCGGTTCTCACCAGATGCACGACCGATCCCCGCCGCGGCTCGGCGGGCGGTCGTGGCCGCAATACGGAAGCGATCGGCAGCCAACGCCGGCGCCTTTTTGGGACGGGTCGCGGAAGACCGTGAGCCACGGAGCCGATGCCGGTGGCGTCCGCCCGCAGCTGGTCGCGATGTGGCGAGCAGCAACTCCCGCTCTTGGTCGGGCAGATCGGCGGGCCAGATGTTCCCGACCACGCCATGGATGAACGGATCCCCGGTCACGCCGTCGCCGCGCGGCACCAGCCTCGATGCGGCGCGCTCCGCAGCCACCGCTGTGCGCGTAGTGCCGGGGCTCGCGACGGCAGACAGGCCGCCGGCAGGCGAAACCGTCACCCTCGACCGACCCGCGGCCACAGCCCGCGGACCGGCAACGGAGGGAGCTGTGCCACTGCCGGATGCATCCGTGGCTATGAGTGCGGGCAGCACTGCCGTTGAGGCCGGTGGCGCCTTTGAAAACGGTGTGGACGGCTGCTGTGCGTCCGTCACCGCCGACAGGGCGATGCCATCGACGGCCATGCGGGTGCTCGACACCAGTGTGGACGGTGGGAAGTTCGTTGAGGATGCGCGCGAGGGATTCCACGGCCACCAGGCCCCGCGTCGGCGGACGACAGCGCGGTGACGTGCGGTGCGTGATGACGAAAGCCCGTACTGCGTGAGGTGGCTTTGCCCGCCGGCCACCCGGCAGCAGCGCGTTCGGTACATGGGCATCATGTCGATCCATCACCTGGACACCCTCATCTCTGCGTTGGAGGACCTCATGCGGGGTGGTGGTCACAGCAGGCGGGCTCCTCCCGCGTAACCGGACATGGCGGCCACGGCGTCAACGCGGACGACGGTGCCGGGACGGGCGGCGTTGATCATCTGCCCGTGGCCGAGGTAGATCCCGACGTGGTAGATCGTCGAATCCCGTCCAGGAACATGGGCGTAGAAGACGAGATCACCCGGCGTGAGCGCGCCGGTACCAAGACGGGCGGGGATGCGCCGGCCCACCCCGGCCTGCGCGGCCGCGGTGCGCGGCAGGCGCACGCCGGCCCGGGCGAACGCGTACAGGGTCAGGCCCGAGCAGTCGAAGCCCTTGACGTGTGCGCCGCTCTTGCCGCTGGGGGAGCAGCAGATCCCGTAGGAGGGACCCGTGGTGCTGCCTCCGCCCCACGAGTAGGGCACGCCCCGCTGGGCGAGCGCCGCCTCGATGACGGTGCGGACCGTGCCGGAAACGCCGCTCAGGCCCGGGTCGTTGGCGGCCGCCGAGTATTTGTCGACCCATCCGAGGACGTTCGCCAGGTATGCGGTGGAGTGGTTGTACTGGTAGATCGCCGCCTTCAGCTGGGCGCGTCGGGTCAGATCGCGACCGTCACCGCACAGGTAGATCGCAGCTCCGAGGGCGGCGTCGTCGGCGTTGTGCGGGTCAGCCTCCCGGTCGCCATTGGCGTCCGCGCCGACGGTGTTCCAGGTGGAGGGCAGAAACTGGAAGGGCCCGACGGCACGCTCCCCGGTGGCGGTGCCGTCCCAACGGCCGTGGTCGGTGTCCGGGAACGGGGTGGTGTTGCCGCCGGTCCCGGATCCGTTCAGGAGCACACCGTAGATGCGGGGGTGGATGTCTCCGCTGGCGGTGATGGTGTGGCCGATGGCGTGGTTGGACTCGATCTTGGCGACGGCGGCGAGGATCGGCCACCGCATGCCCCGGCACCTCGGCGCGTGCCGGCCGATCTGCTGTACGGCCTTCTTGTACGCGGTCAGCATCCGGGCCGGGATGTCTGCGGCGCTGCCGCCCTCGATGGCGTCCTGGCGGTCGGCGCCGGCCTGCAGTGCGGCGTAGGCGCTGATTGCAGTCGAGACCGGAGCAGCGCAGCAGACTGCCGCGGACAACAACAGGGCCACCAGGCAGGCCCACCGCCCTAAGTGGCGTCGGTGGGGCTTCACTCCTGCTCACCGCCTTCACCCTCGCGGCGGGTGCGTTCTTCGCTGCGCCGCAGGATCCGCTGGATCATCTCCCGTGCCTGCTCCCGCGAGGCGGGTCCGGTGGCGTCGGGCTGCATCGAGGGCCCGGAGGCGCGGCCGGGACGCACCCGCGGCGACGCGGGCGGCGGGGCTGGCGGGTTGGGCTGCGGTGCCGCCGGGCTCGACGCGTCACTGGCAGGCGGCCGGCCGGAGCGACGCCCGCGCCCGGACGCAGGCCGGGCCGAGGCCTGGGGCGGCCCTGCTGCGGGTTCTTGTCCAGGAGACGAACTTGCTGCGCCGGGCTGCCGGAGGCTTTCGGCCCGGCGCCGGGCTTGTTCCCGGGTGAGCGGGACTGCTTCTCCGGCTACCGCGGGGCCGGAAGGTGCCGGGGACGATGGCTGGGGCGTGGCCGTGGTGGGGGTGGGCAGGCGGCGGGGGGTGGTGAAGGGGCCGGGGCCGCCGCGGTCGTCGAGATGGTCGCGCAGGACCTGAGTGGTGTGCCGGCCCATGTCGCCCCAGGCCCGGCGGTCCTCGCGGCCGGTGTTGGCCCACACCTGCACTTGCTGGCGGGCGTCCTGGGAGTAGCGCGAACCGCCCTGCCTGGCCCGGCGGGCATTGGCCGGCAGGCCGAGGGTGGCGCCGTACAGGAGGCGGCCGCCGCGATGCAGGATGCGGTAGCCGCGGTAGCGCACGAGCCGGTTGTGGGCACGGGTGGACAGCAGGGTGCGGTCGCGGTTCTGGTCGTGCAGGACCTCGCCGGTGCGCCGGTCGACGATCTCCCCATCCTCGCCTCGGTAGCGGTCCGGCGGTCCGCCCGGCCGCCGCGGCCCTCCACCACCGCCTGCACCCCCACCGCCTGTGCCGTGGGGGCCGCCGGGGGGTGTGTCTGCGTCGGCGGTGGGCTTTTGCCACTGGGCGAGCTTGTCCCGGTCCGGGCGGCGGCCGATCAGCAGCCAGTACGCGCCGCGCGCCCCGAGCTGCGCCCCGCCGAAGCTCAGCCGGGCGCCGAGGCCGCCCGCGGCGGCGGCCGCTGTGACCGGCGCCAGTCCCCGTCCGGCTTCGGCGGTGGCGTCGGCGAGGATGCGGCCGGTGTCGACGGGCATGCCCGCCCCGTCGAACAGCGAGGCGAGCGCCCCCATCAGCCGCTGGCGGGTGCCCAGCATCCCGAATCGGCCCCCGCCGCCGAGGGCGCGCAGGCCGCCGCCGTAACCGCCGAGCGCGGTGGGGGAGTTCATGGCGAGGGCGGCGCCGAGTTCGGAGGTGTCGCCCGGCATATGGGTGCCGCCGATCTTCGCGTAGCGCATCCGCATGGCCATGCGCCGCCCGAAGGAGCTGATGCCGGTGAGCAGGCGGCGGTGCCCGGCCGCGCCAGCGATCGCCAGGACGTCGATGAGGAGGATGCGTTCGACCATCAGGTCGGGGCCGTCGGTGATGGTGGCGTCCACAGCGATGCCGAAGAACGGCACGAAGGCGCAGATGCCGACCATGGCGAGGATGGCGATGCCCCAGATGGACAGCCACTTCCACACCGACTGCCGCGGCGGGCCGGGCAGCATGGCCGCGATGAACGTCATCGCGCCGCCGGCCGCGGCCGCGGCGCCGATGCCCTGGGTGCCCAGCAGCACGATGGCGCTGGACAGCAGCATGCCGCAGATGAAGAACGCTGCGATGAGCAGGAGGAACGCGCCGCCCACCCGCCACCAGGTGGGTTTTTCGGCGTAGGCGGCGCACGCCTTGCCCACCTCGCCGGAGTTCTTTAGGTCCTCGAGGAAGGCGGCGAACTGCCGTGCCTCGTCGCTGAAGGCGGCACTGTCGATATCGGTGAGCGACTGGCCCGGCGTGAGCCCGACATCGCCAGCGCCCTCGGGGATGTCCTGGTCGGCGCCGGTGGCGTCGCGTTCGCAGTACTGCTTCGCGGGACCTTTGATCTTGCTGCAGTGGTCCTTGCGTTCCTCGCTGACGGGTCCGCTGCCCGCCTTGTAACCGCCGGTGATCCATTTGAGGTGGACGGCGTAGGCCTTGCGGTCGGAGGGTTTGCCGGGGTCGAGGATGCGCCCGTACTCCAGCAGCATGTACGGCTTGACGATTAGCGCGTTGGTGATCGAGTCCTGCAGCGGCCGGGCCACGTCGGTGGCCGCGACCGGTGCTGCGGCCTGTTCTTGGAGGCACTTGGCTTCCTGTGCGCCGGCCATGCGGTCGCAGGGGCTGAGGCTGGCGAGTTTGCCGCCCCAGTCGTAGGAGTTGACGCTCTCCTTCGCGACCTCGGCCGCCACCTGCTGACTCTGTCCGAGCGGGCCGTGTGGGGTGAGGAGGTAGTCGGGGCGGACGAATGCGGACGCGGCGAAGGCGGCGATGGTGAGGGTGAGGAAGATTTCACCCAGGCCGCGGCCGATGCGCCCCCGCACGATCATGAAGGCGGCGAAGATGAACGCCCATGCCAGCAGCAGCCCCTTCAGCCCGAGGCGCTCGACGACGACGGTGTTGTAGGCGTCGGCGACCCGCTGTGCGGGCTTGATGAGGATGGCCAGCAGGGGGAAGCGGAAGGCGAGTTCGATCGCCCACCCGGCCAGCCCGACCAGCAGCCGGATGACGGTGAACAGCCCGGACAGGGCGAACGCCAGGGACTGCGACTGGAAACTGAAGATCGAACCGCCCTGGGCGCCGAGTTCGTAGCCGTCGATCGGGATGCCCTCGCTGGAGGTGATGTTCAGTGGGGACAGCAGATCACCCGTGCCGCCATCGCCGGCGCCGGCCGCATACACGACCTGGGTGTTGACGATGACGAACACGACGGCCAGCACGAGGACCGTGACGGCCGGCCGGAGCCGGGGGCGGGAGCGGCGGCGCGGCTGGGGGCGGCGGGCCATTCAGCACCCACCTCGCGTACGAGCCTTGCTGCGGCGCCAGACGATCAGCGCGGCCAAGCCTGAGCCGATCGGCACCAGGCGCCACACCGCCCGCGCCACCTGGTGGCCGCTGGGTGTGAGCGGCCGCGGCGAGAGGGGGCTGTGGGTGTCCTGCTCGCAGTAGGTCCGGGCCGGGCCCGCGATCAGACCACACTCCTCGCGCCGTAGTGCTGGAGCGGTGGAGGTGTGGGTCGAGGTGGGGGAGGAGGCGTTGGTTCGCGGCCACCAGGGCTCGGGCTGGCCTGCGGTGAGGAACAGGGCGAGGAGGACGGCCAAGACGGCCATGAGGGTGATGAGGCTTGCCGCGGCGGCCAGGCGTCGGGCCCGGGAGACGAACGGCGAGCGTGTCGCAGACGGGAGGGGACGCAGGCTCATCGCGGGTGCTCCTTGGACAGGGCCACCCCGGCAGCGGTATCGGCCTCAGCGGTGGCCGGTGGGGGAGGCGGGGCGGGAGCGTGGGTGCGGGTGCCGGGGGTGGTGGTGATGGAGGAGGCGATCCGCGTGATGCGCGGGATGATCGCCTTGACGCGGCCGGTGTTCTGCCGCGGGCAGGCGAGCAGGAACTCGCCCTCGCGGCCCCGCTGGCCGACGGGGGACAGGCCGGTGGTGACCAGCCGCAGCAGTTCGGTGTCGGTGGGGTCGAGGCCGACGAATTCCAGGCCGCGGCGGGCGCGTTCACGGTCGGTGGTGCGGGCCAGGGCCCGGTAGGCCATCAGGCCGCGGTCGGGGCCGAGTTCGTCGGCGTCGTGGGATCCGGCGATGAGTCCGGCGCCGTGTTTGCGGCCGTCGTGGAGGATTTCGTGCACGAGGGCGGTGCCCTCGGCCGAGGAGGTCAGCCAGTACAGCTCGTCCAGCACGACGGCGGTGAACCGGCCGGGGTCCTCAAAGGCGCTCTGCCGGGCGAGCGCGGCGATCAGATACAGCACGGCCCGGCCGATCAGTGCTTCCAGGGGCTGCTGGTGGAGGATTTCGGGGTTGGCGAAGGCCGCCTTGGGCGGCAGCTTGAGCCCGGCTGTCGTGATCACGATCATGTCGCAGGCGCTGGAGGCATCCAGCCGCACCGGCGGCAGGGCGGCATCGAAGACCATCGCCGCCAGGGGGTTGGCGGCGACCACGTGCAGGAGTCCGGCGAGGGTGGCGGCCGCGTCCTGGCGCCGCCCCGGCTGGCTCTGGGCCATCTCCTCCAAGGCCTCCACCACGCGCTGCATGGACGGTGTGTCACTGGTGGCGGCCTGTTCGACGGCGTGGTGGAGGACTTCGCCGTGGGTGCTCATCGGGCCGATGCCCAGCTGCAGGGTGAGATAGGACAGGGCGTAGTGATGTGCCTCAGGGCCGTTGAACATGCGCAGCGGGTCGATGGACACGGCGGCGCGGGCGGCGTCGATGATCTGCACCCGGCTGCCCGCGGCGGCGCGGGCGAAGGTGGCCCATTCGCGCACCGGGGTGCGGTCGATGCAGATGGCGCAGCCGCCGCGCGCCCATACCGCCTCCGCGATGAGCTTTTGCAGCACGCTCTTGCCGGCGCCGAGATCGCCGACGATGCCCATCGAGGCCGAGGCGTCCTGCTTCGGTGCGTCCGCCACGTTGATCATGACGGGGCGGGTGGTGCCGCAGTCCAGATCGATGCCGAGGAACATGCCGTTCGGATCACCTACCTGAGCGGCCGTGAAGGCCCCGGACAGGGCCCAGTCCTCGGAGACCTGGTGCTGGGTGAATTCCCGTACCGTTCCCGGTCGGACGGTTCCGGGCAGGCCGAGGGTGAACAGGGCTTCCTGCAGGCCCGCTGGACGCACGGCGCGGTAGTCGGCGCCGGCCAGCAGCGCGCCAAGAGCCCGGGCGCGGGCATCGCAGGCAGCGGCGGTCGGACCCCACACCGTCAGCACGGTCACCGACTGCACCTCCACCTCCACTCCGGTGCGCGACAGCCGGGCATCCAGCTCGCCCAGATCACGGGCGGCCTCGGCCAGCGAGGCGGGCATGCCGGTGGGGCGGGCGTCGTACTGGTCGGCCTGGTCGATGAGTTCGTTCTTCTTGCGCTGCACCTGCGCGCGTGCCTTCTCCGCGTCCACCAGGGTCAGGTCGATGGTGTAGTCGACGGGAAAATCCAGGCTCTCCAGCTGCGCGAACAGATCCGCCGCGCTCTGGCTGACGGCGGGCGGGCACTCGGCCAGCACCAGCTGCGCCTGGTAGCCGGTACCGGTATCGGATTCCATCTGCAGCCAGCGCCGCGCCAACGGTGAGCTGGCCTGGCGCCGCCACCACGCTGCACGCCCCGACCGCGTGATCCGCGCGCTGCCGTCGAGGCCGTCTCCGTGATCGACGCCGGCATCGAGGCCGCCTTCCTGCAGGCGGACCTGGCCGAGGTCGGCATAGCTGGGGGAGCGCAGCACCCCGCGGTGCAGCTGCCCGTCGAAGAGGCTGCTGCTCTCTGCCTCCGCCAGCAGTGGTTCGGGCAGGCCGCGGTGCAGGGCGTGCTGGATCATCCACACGATCTCCGCCGCACGGGCCGGACGGAAAGCGATGCCGCCGGCGAGTGCCGCCTGGACCTTCGCGGCCTGCTCGCGGTACGCGGTCACCTCCCGGCGGGACACCGGCGCCGTCCTCAGGCCGAGCAATGGCGCGAACTCCGCCCACACCGCACCCACTTGGGCCGACAGTTGATGGCCGCGAGACTCGGGTGCGAGCGGTACGGCCAGCCACAGCGTGCGCCGGTGCATCTCCTGCTCGTCCAGCAACTCCAGGGCGGCCTCGACGTTCTCCACCCACGGATGCGGGCCCGTGCCAGGCTCCTGTGTGGCGGGCTCGATGCCCTCGATCATCTTCAGCGCGATCTCACCCGGGTCGACCTGCGCGCACAGCCCGAACAACCGCGGCGTCCCGGCGAGCGAGCGCACCAAGTGGGTGATTTTCGCGAGCTGTTCCTCGCGGACCGCGGCAGGCACATACGTGCCCTGCACGCTCTCCTCTGCCTGCCCGTCGGTGTCGGGGCCGGGGTGCAGGCGGTAGATCGCCCAGACGCTGCCCTGCACCGACCACAGCAGATGCCCGGCGATGTGCCGGATCGGAACCCTCACCCCACACCCCCGCCCGGCATGTGGGTGGCGAGCAGGAGCCGTTGCACCCCTGACGCCGGGGCCGGCGTCGGCCGATCGGCAGCCGGCGTCCGGGGACGGCGCACGGAGGGTCCGACCGCACGAGCCCGTCCCGCCTTTGGCCGTGATGCCGCGGCCGCGCGCCGCCGGGCGGTGCGGGACGGGGCCCGGTGCGAGGCAGGCCGTGGTCCGGGCGCGCCCTCGATGGTGAAACCGCCGGTCAGGGTGCGGGGTTGGCGGTCGCGGGCGGCCCGTCCGCCGATCCGCCCGCCGCGGGGCTGGCAGCCCAGCAGCACGAGGCCGAGCGCGGCCGGCAGCGGCGCCCGGCCGCAGATGGTTTGCCGGCGTACCGCCCAGACGGCCAGCAGCCAGACCACCACCGGAAGAGGCCCCAGCCACGACCAGCAGGGGACGGTCTTGAACAGGATGAAGCCGCCGCCGACCGCGACCGCCAGCTGCGCTGGCGTATACGGGCCGAGGGGAATCCTCCAGTCGGCGACCTTGCCCAGCACCCAGGGGTGACGGCGGGCTGAGGTGTAGTAACGGCCCACCCGCGGCGCGCTCACCGCGCCCGCCCCGCTCACAGCCCGCTCCCTGCAGACAGTGTGTGGCCGTGCGGGGCCGCCAGTGGTGGGGAGATGATGCCGGGGACGGCGGGCGCACCCTGGGCGGGGTTTTTCACCTCGTCTTCGAACATGTTCGCCAGGTCCTCGCGCGAGTTGTACAACCCCAGCGCGACGATCATCAGCAGCAGGGCACCGATCCCGGCGCGCACGCTGACCTTCTGGACCATGGTGATGAAGACCAGACAGGTCAGCCCCGCCTGCAGGCCGAGATCGCCCCAGCGGTGGAACATGTTGATCCACGCCTCGCCGACGTCGTCCAGCTTTCCCGCCAGCACACTCCGGTCCGTGTTCATGACCGTGTACCCCCGCCCTGGTCCGTCGCGGAGGTGAGCGCGTCGACTTCCCACCGCCCGGAGCGGGCCGTGAGGGTGAGCTCGTAGGTCAGCGGCCACCGCCCGGTGGTGTCCTGGGCCACGGCTGTCGCCTGGATGTGCACCCGGGCGCCGTCGCCCGGAACCTCATCACCGGCCGCGGCCTCTTCGATCGCCGAGATCTCCCGCGCTGTGACCGCCGAGAACGGGGCGGGCGAGACAGCGGTGAGACGCACACCGGGAGCCAGGTAGCGGTCCACCTCACCGGCACCCGTCAGATAGGCGGCGAGGAACTCGCCCACAGCGCGGGTCAGTTCGCCGTCGCCGACCGGGACCGTGTAGGGAGATTCGGGCGGCTCGGCCCGGCTGGGGCCGGCAACTACGGCAGGGGTGCCGGTCACCGCGAAGGAGGAGCCAGCCGTGTCGGCGGTCACGGGCAGGGTGAAGTAGCGCACGACGCCTTCTGTGTATTGCGCAGCCGTCGTCACCAACCAGGCACTGGCGCCAGTGTGCGCACTGCGCACCGTGGTGACCGATGCGAGTGTCGGCTGCGCATCGGTCGCGGGGTCGGGCAGTTCGACGTCGGGCGCCATCGACTGCGCAAGCCGCGCCTGCGCGGACGCCGTGTCGTCGGCGCTGCTGCGCAGCCACGCGGTCATGAACACCTGCGCATAGCCGGCCGGGTCGGCGGGCACCGCCGTGACCGATTGCGCAGCAGCCGATCGGTCCTGCGGGGCCGCGACGGTTGCGGTCGGGGGCGAGGTGACGGCCACGGCCAGGGCGACCGGTCCGGCCGCGATGACCGTCCACACTGCCACCCGCGACAGACGCACCCGGCGCCGCATCGCCTCCAGGCGGGCGCCTGCCGCCATGACGGTAGCGCCTTCCTGCGTGGGCGAGGCGTGCCTTCGGTGAGGCATGGTCAACCTCCTGGTTCGGAACGGATGTTGCTGGTGAGGACATCCGCCGACCCTGACCAGACCATCGACCAGGTCAGGCCGACCACGGTCACGATGAGGACACAAACGGCGTGGTCAGCCCGTGGTCAGCCTGACCACCTCCTGACCACGGGCAGTTGCGCAGCGGGTGAGCCGGCGCGGCTGCGTGTCTGCGCAGCGGAGCGTGCGTAGGCGCGGGTGGGGCGGCGTCGGTATGCGCAGTTGTTCGGACGTGCGCAGGGAAGTGGTGCGCAAGGCTGCGCAGGCATGCGCATTCGGCGCGCCGAGGCCCGTCCGGTGCTGTGCAACGACGTGGCCCCGACCATTGCGCACCCCTTTCGGTTGCGCAGCCCGTGTTGCGCATCGGGTCTGCGCGATGCTGCGCAGTCAGCTTGCGCAACCGGGCCGAGCCACGGCGTGGTCAGGGGCGTGGTGGGCCTGACCATGCCCTGACCATGGCTGAGCACCGTTGATGGTGCTCGGATTGTGACCGTGGTCGGCCTGACCTGGTCGATGGTCTGGTCAGGGCCGCTGGATGCCCTGGACGGCATGGACCTCGCCTGCGCGTGCGCACGGAAATGCTCTGACCGCTTCCCCCTCCACGGCATGCAGTACGACCTCGTTGCTGCTGTCTCCATGACGTGCGGGGGAGCGTGGTGAGCCTTGGAGCAGGGATCCGTCGGGGCGTGATGGCCGGCGATCAGTTCACCCAGATCGCCAACGCCCTCTTTAGGGACGGCCGTCTGTCCTACAAGGCGAAGGGGCTCTTCGGATACATCAGCACCCATCAGGACGGCTGGCAGGTGACCGTGGCCGGGCTTGTCCGGTGCGGTCCTGATGGCCGGGACGCGGTGCGCACCGGGCTGAAGGAGCTGGAGAGGCACGGCTACCTGGTCCGTGAACGCCTCCGGCGTAGCGATGGCACCCTCGGCGAGATCGTGTACTCGATCACTGACCGCCCCGCGTTCGTCGACGCCGTCTTGGCGGACGCCGCCGCAGCAGTGGACGCACCGTCGCCGCGCATGGGTGGCGGGAGCGGCTGCGGTATGGGCGTCCGCCGCGGGGTGATGGCGGGGGATCAGTTCACGCAGATTGCCAACGGCCTGTTCCGCCACGAGCGCCTGTCGTTTAAGGCGAAGGGCCTGTTCGGGCTGATCAGCACGCACCGTGAGGGCTGGCGGATGACGGTGGCGGACCTTGCCCGCTGCGGCCGTGACGGCGTCGATGCGGTGACGACCGGTTTGCAGGAGCTTGCGCGCCACGGCTTCCTGCAGCGGGAGCGCGACCGTCACCCGGACGGCACTCTGGGCGCGGCGACGTACGTCATCACAGATCTGCCAGCCTGGCAACGGTGCGCGTCACGACCAGATTCGGGAAATCCAGGACTGGATAACCCTACGTTGGCTCAACCCCCAACAAAGAACACCATCGTTAAGAAGACCAACCAGCAGAACACCAGTCCCCTCCCTCCGTGCCCCCGCGGTGAGCCCACGCCGGGCGTGACGGCTGCACCGCCGGAGGGGAGGGGCCGGTGGGCGCCGGATGACCCTGGCACGCGGCTGCTGCTGTCGATTGGCTCCGCTCACCCCGAACTGCTCCTGCAGGAAAAGGCCCTGCACGACCAGGGCCGGGTGGTCACCGCGATGCTGGAGGCCGGCTGGAGCACCGAACAGCTGCGCCACATCATCACCAGCCGGCCGCTGCCGGAACGTATCCGCACTTCCGTCGGCGCGATCGTCGCTGCCCGCCTGCGCTCCGCCCAGCTCTACCCGCCCCCAGCCACCGCCACCGTTGCCGGCAGCACCGGCCGCCATGAGGCGGCTGCGTGGACCGTGCAGTCCCCAACGCCGTCCGCTGCCGACCGCACCGTCGATGAGGCGATCGCCTACCGGGCGCTGGTGGAGTGCTCCGGTTGCGGCAGACCCGGCACCGCCCCCAGTGAGGACCTATGCCCGGCTTGCCTGGGCTGGCCGCTGTGCCGCACCTGCCCCGGACCGACTCCCCGGCGGGCTCACCCCGACGGGGACGGCTGCTGCTCGACCTGCGCCTCCGCCCTGACCGTGACCGGCCTTCTGGAAGCGAGCCCGTCATGACCAACACGCCCCGCACGCCACCGCAGACAGCGCCCGGGCAGCCGCCGCGTCCATTCGCCCGTCAGCCGCGATGCTGGGAGGAAGAACAGTGCCGTGTGCTGCGACGAGGTCACGTCTGCCCCGGCGCGGGATGCGCCAGCCTGTGTGAGCCCGCGCTCGTGGTGGAGGGCACCGGCTGGGGGTGGTTTGCCTGGACGGTGCCCGATGACGGCACACTCCCCCAACTCCCGCAGCAGGTCGGTGTGGTTACCCGGGATGCGACGCTGTTGCAGCGGTTGGCCTTGGGCTGGCTGACCCGCCGTCCCGCCACCCGGATCGCCCTGACCACCCATGGCTCTGCGTCGCTGCGGTTTTCCGCGATGACCATGGCGGCTATCAGCCTCTTCGCTGCCCTGTACGCGGTGCTGAGCAGCAGCCCTGTCGTCCTCGTGCTGCCGGTGGTGCTGCTTCCCCCGGTGCTCACCGAGCGCCTTGCTGACCAGCTCGACGACCGGGTCGCACGGCATGTACGCAGTGCTGATGACGCCGCCGCCTGCCGCTGCCTGCAGCGGCTTGCCGCACTGCACACCCGTGTCCTACAGGCTGCCGTCGCCAGCGACGCTAAGCGGCTACGCCGCTCGGCCGAGACGGGCCACCGCCTCCTGTGGGACGCTGCCGACCTGCTCCAGACAGCTGACACCACGTCCGCCTTGGCCCGGCTCATCGGCACCGCGGCTGATGGCCCAGCTCGCCGACCAAGTCACCCAGCCCCTCAACCCTGCTGCTGCCGCAGCGCGGGCGAGCCCGCACGAGCGCCACCAGCCGCATGACGGGCCAGCCCGCTGGGCCCGCTCCCGCCCGCCTTCGAACCCGCGGCCCCACCAACTCATCAACCCGCGCCTACAACTTCACCGCTGAAGGGAGCCCACCCCATGCCCCAGAGCCAGACCGACGCTCTGGCCCGCACCACGGACACCTATCTCCTCTTCGCGCACGAGCCGTACTACCCCGGCCCCGGCACCCAGGAGATCAACACCACCGTGGTCGCCGCCGACACCCTGCTCCATCCCCAGGTGCGACAGCCCGATGGCGCACGGATCCATGAACGCCTCACCCGGTCACGCACACCGGGCGAGATCATCCCGCTCTCCACGCTCACCCATGAACTGGGCGGCGGTTCTGGCTGGCCGCAGGTGGGCGACTGGGAGACGGTCACCACCGACCTCGTGCACCTCGTCCGCGCAGGTGAGTGCGACGCCCTCAGCCTCGGTCTGCCCGAGATCGGGCGCGCCCTCCTTTGCACCGGCCCGAACAGCCACGTCCGCCTCTTCGCCCCTGCGGCTGGCCAAGTCATCGCCTATGGACCGCAGGAGCGCGCCGCCGTCCTTGCCGAGGTCGACAAGTTCCTCACAGGGCTTGTTGCTGAGCAGGCCTTCTGGCCGGGCGACGACCTGCTCCCGCCGGTCTTCCGGCAGCCGTAGGATCCAGCACCCCTCGCAGGCGAGGCATGCGTCCGGGACCGGCTTGCGCTGTCCGTTTCTGCCGGAACATCCCCGCGTTGCCAGATAGCACTGATCGGCATTGTCAGTTCATCTGCCGGACGACTCGAAGAGGCCCACCGAGGTGCTCTGCGTGAGGTTCTCGAGGATCGTGCGTACCCACGAGCTGCGCACGGCTGACAGCCGGACCAACGTGTGCTGGAACGTTCCCCCGTCGGCCCAGCCATGCCAAGATCATCTCAGTTGCCCTAGTATCCGATCCACAGAGATGGAGCAACGTTGAGGGGCGATCATGATAACGGCAGCACGCACGGCGGCAGTCGTGCTGGCCACTTGGGCCACGCTGATCTTGCTCCTGCTTGCGCCGTCGTCCTTGCCAGAGCATTGGCGCTACTACATCTACTCTCCAGCGAGCGTGGGCCTCTGGCTGCTGGCCATGGTTGTCGCCCCTGGCGTGGCCTGCATTGTGAAATGGCCATGGATCAAGTCGGGCGGCCGATGAACCTCGGCCTGGCTACGAGCCCGCCGCCTATCCCTTAACGCCTGATCATCAATTACGGGACGCACCGGGGGAGCGGCACCTACGTCGTGTGGCGGGAGGGCGTCGACGGCCTTCATGCGGGCGCCGGCCTACGTGGTTGGGGCGAAGGCATTGAAGTGCGCCTGCGGGTGGTCGATGGACAGGTCGGGCCGCCAGGCTGTGAGGATCTGGGCGCTGCATACGAACAGGCCGTCGGGGAGCTGATCGAGCGGATGCCATGCCCAGTCGCCGACGCTCTCGTCCGGTTGCGTGACCGGCTGCCCTTGCCAGGCGTGGACGAGCGCGCCGACGGTGACCCGCAGGACTCCTTCGACGTGGTCCACGAGCGTGCCCAGGAGCCGCACGCCGGCGGTCCGAGCGACCAGACCCGTCTCCTCGGCGAGTTCGCGGACGACCGCGTCCTCGAAGGATTCCCCGGCCTCTACGCTGCCGCCCGGCAGTTCGAGGGTGCCGCGGCGGTGCTGGCCCAGCAGGATGCCCTGCCTGCTGAGCAGGATCGCGCCGACGCCGACGGCCGCGTGGGCGGCCGGCGCTCGGGTGCTACGAGGCCGACTGGAGACGCGCGCCGGCCGGCCGGGAAGGCGCCGGGCGCGGATGAGCTGCTGGATGACCGCGGCGCTCTCGTCGGGGTCTGGATACAGGTCGATGGCTTCGACGCGGAAACCGTACTCAGTGAGTAGGTCCTCCCACAGTTGCGGTGCCAGGACCCACATCTGAGTCGGCAGGGGCGGGTCGTCCCGCAGCAGGATCGTCTGCTCTCGTGGCGCCACTTCCATGGATGGGCCGCAGCCGTGCAGGTCGGTGTGCAGGAGCGAGAGGATCAGCGGGGCGCCGGGGCGAAGGCCGTCGCGCAGTGCCGGCAGCGAGCGGTGTGGGTCGATGAAGGCGAGCGTCCCGATCGCGTACGCGGCGTCGAACGGCTCGGCTCCGGCCAGGTGCTCGGTCACGTCGGCTTGGATGAACTCCACGCCGTCCACGTCCGCGTGGGCGCCGACGGCGCGCTCGTGCTGGGTCGGGGACAGTTCGACGGCGGTGACGCGCGCCCCGTGCGCCTGAGCGAGATGGACGGCGTGGTGGCCGGCTCCGGAGCCGATGTCCAGGACACGGCGGCCGGTGACGTCGCCGAGGACTTCTGCTCCTGGTCCGATCCCTTCCCAGGGCGTCCAGCCGAGTCGTTCGGGGACGGGTGGGGTGTAGGCACGGGTCAGTTGGCGCTGGCCGTAGATCTGCCAGGCCCGGGCGTTGGTGTCCTCGGCGGGCACAGTTGCCTCCTGGTGGGCGGGTGTTGAGGGGTCAGGTGTGCGTGATCAGGTAGGCGGGGCCTTCGCCGCGCCGGGCTCGTTCGACGGCGTCGAGGCGGGCGAAGGCGCGTGGCGCCATCAGCTCCTGCCAGGTCGCGAGGTCGTGGATGGCCCACATGTCGTGTTCTGCGGGATCGAGCCGGATGCGGCCGAACTGCTCGCCGGTCTGCAGCGGGTCCTCGCCCGGGGCGTCCAGGGTCCCGCCCGGGAGCTGCCAGAGTCTGGTGCCGTAGACCGAGCGGAGCTGGACCGGCCGGTCATGCTCGTCGCGCATGTACAGGCAGCCGTACACCGTGTGGTGGGGGGGCTGCGCGTACTCCTCGGCTGTCATCGGCATGGGGCGGCCGGGCAGGGCGGTGGTCGAATGCGAGGGTGAGAACGCCGAGGGCTTCCTTGGCCGGCGGGTAGATGCTGCGGAGGTTGGCGAGCAGTCCGCTGGGCGGCCCGTCCGGGTCGATCAGCGCGGCGTCCTCCGAGCGGAGCAGGTCCTTGAAGGAGGGGTACCAGGTAATGCGCTGCACGCGGACGTCGAGTTCGCGCCCGGTATCCCGATCGTGGAAGACGACTGCGTCACCGACGCTGATGTCGCGCTTGTGAGGAGTGGCCACCCTTACTTCGATCGTCTTGCGCCCTGCTTCCACTTGGCGGTAGTACTGCCCGAGCAGGTGCATGTGGTGCTCGCGCGGCTCGTCTCCGGCCGCCGGGCTGGGGAGGGCTGGGAGCGTCTGCCGGGTGTCGTCGGGCATACATGCCTCCGTTCGATGCTTGGCGACCGTCGCGGTCGTGGGGGCGCGACTGGTCATGGAGCGGTGGACGCGCTTCTGTGTCTGCGGATCGGGGTGAGTGGCGAGGAGGTGGATGAGGCTGCCGGCGCGCTAGGGCAGTTCGATCGGTCCGTAGCGCGCGTGCGGGTCATGCCGCATCAGTGCGGCGTACTGGTCCGCTACTGAGAAGTGCCAGAACTCGGTCCCATAGTTGGTAAAACCTGCGCCTTCCATGGCGTTGAGCAGCAGCGTGCGATGGTGGCGCGCGTGATTGCTGAGGTTGGGAGCGTGTGTGAAGCAGGCACCGCTGCTCTCCTCCGGGGTGGCATTGACGCGGGTGCCGAGATCGAGTTCGTGGCCGTCCTGGTCGACGAGGGTCACGTCCACGGCCGCGCCCGCTGAGTGAGGCGCGATGTCCGGCGGAGACACGTACCGGCCGGCGGCCTGATCCAGTTGCTCAGCTGTCCAGCCTGGCTGAGCGGCGGCCAACTTGTCCCGATACTCGTCGAAGTAGCGCTGCTGGAGGGAAAGCGGCCGGTAGCCCTCGATGAACAGTAGGTCGGTGCCGGCGGGCAGGAGCGAGCGGGCGTGCTGTAGCCGGGACAGGAGGCCTTCGCGAACGTGAGCGAAGGCGCCCAGCGGATCCTGCTTGCGGGGATCGACACGGAAGTCGTGGTCTCGGACGTCGACGAGCGGCTCTTCGCACTCGAGCACCGGGATCGCGGCGACTCGCGGATCCGACATCAACACCAAAGGGTCCATCGAGTCTTCCTGTGACATCTTGCACGGCGGTGGCGGGGCGGGGGAGGCAGAGGTCAGATCGGTCTCGCGAATAATTCGCGCGACGGTGTCCTGCAGCGTGCTGTCGGCCGGGATCACGGTCTCCAGAGCGCCGGGCAGGAGGTCCATCTCGCGGTACCAGGAGGTGAGGTGGCTGTCGGTGACCTGCGCCAGGTACGCGGCGTCCGCCTTCGACGCGTGCCGGACCAGCGTCGCCTCCAGCGGCACGTCCAGGTAGTAGCAGCGGGAGATGCCGCGGTGGTCACGGACCAGAGATGTGATCATGTGGCTGTAGCGGTCGGCGTACAGGATCCCTTCGAGCACCACGTGAAAGCCGGCGTTCAGTGCTTCGCGTGCGATCCTGCCCAGCAGGGCGATGTTGGCGCCGCGCGCAGTGTCGTGTTCCCTGAGCACGTTGCGGCGGATCACGTCCTGGCCCACGATCGCGACACCGCGGCCGTAGTGATCTCGCAGTCTCTGGGCCACGCTTGACTTGCCTGACGCCGAGTTGCCGCGGATCACCACGAGGCGGGTGTCCGCACGTCCGGTCGCGGTCGCGGGCGACACGCGACGGTGTGCGCGGTTCGTGGTGCCGGTCATGCGGGCCAGCCCGTCTCGCTGTACAGCTCCCCGTTTTGGATCTTGCTGATGGCCAGCCGGGTGTAGGCGACGAGGTTGTCGGGGAGCGCGGCAGGGTCCCAGAATTTCCACTCGGTGCACTTGTCTGGCTCGCGCAGCTGCGGCTCGCCGCTCCAGGCGCGGGCGCGGAAGAACAGGCCCATGCGGGGCTGGTCTTCGGGCTTGTCGATGTGGTGGACGACGTGGACGAGTTCGACGTCCTGGCGCTCGATGCGCAGGCAGGCTTCTTCGTGCGCCTCCCGGATCAGGCAGGCGATGGCGTTCTCCTGCTCGCAATGGCCGGCCAGGGCGTGCCAGGTGGACGGCGCGAACTGGGAGTTGGGGTGGCGCAGCCCGAGCAGTACTGTCCCGTCGGGGCGCTCCAGGTAGAGGTGGACGCCGATGACGTGAGGGACCGTGGCGTCCGGCGAAGGCGGGCGAGGCTTCTCGGGCGAGGGGAGCCCGGGCGGTGCGGTGCTGGCTGGGCGGCTGGCGTGGCGTCGTACGAGGTCGCTGGTGGTGTCGGCGATCCGGAGGCGGTGGAGGTCGTGCGGAGCGAACCAGGACAGCATCACCCCTTCCGTCAGGCGGAGTTCGCGCGGTTCGCCGTTCCAGCGGCCCGCGTAGATGGCGATGGGCACGACCGCGCCGGCGTCGTCGCAGGCGTACTCGGTGCCGAACGGGGTCAGATTGGCGATATCGAGGCCGGCTTCCTCGGCCAGTTCGCGCCGCACCGTGTGTTCCAGGGTGGCGTCCTGGGGCTCTCGGCCGCCGCCCAGCAGGGACCACATGCCCGGCTCCCAGATCTCGCCGGGAAAGTAGTCGCGCAGGTGGAGCAGGTACTCGCCACGGTCGTTGTAGATCAGTGCGGAGGCGTTGGTCGTCTCCGGTTCGACCTGGAGCGGGAGCCTTTGGAGCTTCTCGCGCAGGGATGGGGAGGCCGTCTTGTCCACGGGCCGCCACTCGATGCCGCCGACCTCCTCTTCCTGCAGCATTACGTCGACCTCGTTCGCGGTGTGCAGGCGGAAGAGGAACCGGAGGTCGAAGTGGTGGTGGCCCGGTTCGTCTTTGCCTGGGTTGGCGTCGATGTCGTGGATGTCGATGTCGAGCGGCACCGTCTCGTAGCCGGGCCACGGCGTGACGGCCTGGGACGGGATCCCGGTCTCGTCGTGCAGCTCCCGCAGCGCCGCTGCTGGTAGGGAATGGTCCGAGGGCTCGGTGTGTCCGCCAGGTGCGAGGACCTTTCCGCTCGCCAGGTGCAGTACGTGCAGGACGCGGCCGAGTGGGTCGATGACGATTGCGGCGCAGGTGACGTGGCCGGTGAACGTGGAGCGGCGTGTGATCTCGTCGCCGTTCCGGTTGAGGGCATCCAGTAGTCCGCCGAGCTGTTCGCGCTCGTGAGGGTGGCGGGCGAGGTAAGCATCGATGGTGGTGCGGATGTGCTCGTGCGACAACGGCATGGGGCTACCTCACAGGGCGTGGAGCGGGTGGAGTCGGCGCGGGGTGGGCGGGTCGGTTCAGCTCAGCCGCACCCCCTCGGCAGGGATCGCATCGACGGCGGCGGTGCGAGCGATGGGCAGCCCCCACCGCTTGCGTGCCGTTTCCGTCGCGAGCTGGGCTTGCCGCGCTCCCGGTGGGCCCCACCCAGCAGCGCGACTGCCTGGCCGGGCGTGGCGAGTAGGCGGGCGAAGGGGTGGCCGGTGGCGGGGTCGACGGCCTCCGGGCCGATGGCGGTGACCCGGGCGGCCAGGCGGAGCCTCGCGTTGGGCCCTACGCCGCCGTAGACCTCGCCCGTTTCGTCCAGCAACCAGCCCAGTCGTATCGGACAGGCCAGGGTGAGCTGGGCCTCCTCGGCGGCTTCGCGGTGCAGGGTGTCCTCGGGAGTCGCGTGGGTCGTTTCCAGGGTGCCGCCGGGCAGCATTGGCAGTGCGCCCCGCGGGCCGGGGTCGGCCACGACGACGATCCGGCCGTCGGGGGACGAAACACCATGCCCAGGCTTGCTGCACGGGCAGCCCCTCGGGTACGGGATCACGGTGAAGAGGGCTGTCCCACAAGGGCCGGTAGCGGACGTGGACGTCATGGCGATCCAGCGCTGGGACGTCGAGGGTGTGCCGGCCGTCGGCCAGGTGAGCGGTCGCGGTGTTCCCGAGCCTGGCGCGGTAGGCGGTAACCATGATCTGAGCGTCCATCGGGCGCAGCCTCTGCACCGCGTCCCGGGTCTCCAGGAAGGCGTGCGCGGAGAGTTTCTCGTGCGGCAGGCGGATCGCCTGCACCTGGTCGGGGGTGAGGGTTCCGCCGTCGAAGACGAACCGGACCTCGCCAGGGCAGGGCGTGCCGGGCTGAAGGTCGGGGTGGTGCGGGGAGAGGGAGTGGACGGCGAGGACGGCCGACAGGGTCAGATTCAGGCCCAGTTCCTCGGTGATCTCGTGCCGACAGGTGAGGTGGGGGTGCTCGCCGGCTTCGACCACGCCCCGGGCAGCAGCCATGACTCGTCCTTGCGGTAGGTGGGATGCACCAGCAGGACACGGCCGACCTCGTCGGTGATGATCGCGGCGGCCCCCATCCACGCCGCATGCCGGGATGCGGCGTACTGCGCCCATGGCACAGTGGCGCGCGGTGTGACGTGACCTGAAGGGAAGAGGGGAGAGGGCATGTATCCCTGCCTTTCGCGACGGTGGACGGACGAGCCGCGGCACGGAGGAGCCAGTGGTGGCCAGGAGGCACCGTCGTTCATCCGGCGTCGCAGCTCCCAGGGTTGGTGGGGCGGGCATCGCTGCCGGGCACGATCGGCCAGTCCACGGTGATGCGGATGTGCTTCTTGGCGAACACGTGCGGTTCGTGGTCTGCGTCTGCCGGGACGGGATCAGTTGCAGGGCGGGCGGTGATGAGGGGGCAGCGGGCGCCGCAGTGGCCGGCGAAGTCGTCACGACACTCCTTGCGGGTTGATTGGGCGGTGGGAACGTGGCTGGAAGGGAGGATCAGGAGCGGGCGGGTGTCTCTGCTTCGGCACATCGGTGGCCTTGGCACGGGCCTGGTGGTGGTCACCGGGTGTCTCCGCTCATCCGACGCTGCAGCTCGCACAGGGTCCGGAACAGCCCTGGCTGCTGGGGGAGTTGGGCGTAGGTGCCCTCCTGGATGATCCTCCCTTCGTTCAAGACCACGAGCCGGTGGGCGACGGCGACGTTGGTGAGGCGATGCGTGATCAGCAGGTTGGCGCCGCCCTTGGCCAGTTCGCGCAGACCGGCGAAGATACGGTGGTCCGCGCCGGCGTAGAGGGCGACTGTGGGCTCATCCAGCACCAGGAGCGCAGTCTGCCGGTGGGACGCGCGGGTGAGGACCAGGCGCTGCCACTGCCCGCCGGAGAGCTGCTGCTGCCTCCGAACCACTCGCTGGTCAGCAGGGTGTTCAGGCCGGAGCGCAGGCCCGGCACATCTCCGCGGCGCCGGACGCCTCGCAGGCGGCGTGCAAGGCCGCATCGCTGGTGTCGCCCTGCCCGAACGGCAGGTGCGTGAACTTCTGGGGCACCAGCGCGACATGCTCCCACGACCCCCACGGGTCGAAGTCCGCTGTGGAGGCGTGGTCCCAGGCCACATCGCCCTCGGTGGGCAACAGCAGCCCGCGCAGGAGGCGCGACAGGTTCGTCTTGCCGGAGCCGTTCTCCCCGCCAGCGCCACGATCTGCCCGCGGCGCACGTGCAGAGAGACGCTGCTCAGGCTGTCCTTGGGGGCGCCGTCGTAGCGGTAGGTGACGTCGCGGACCTCGAAGCTCTCGGGGGCCGCGGGTACGGGAGTGGTGCCGCGTGAGTCGGTCATGGCTTGGCCGTGGGCGTTGTCGCGGAGGTTGTGCCAGTCCTGGACGTACCAGCCGGTGCGCACTAGGCGGGCCCCGCCGTTGATGATGCTGCGCACCGAGCCGGTGGCGGTCTGGAGAGCGAACTCGTCGCGGTTGAGGTATTCCGCTTCTCGAACACCAGCTTCCTGCGGTTCGTCGTCCGGCGCGGTCCCCTTGGGCGGTTGAGGCGGCGGGTCCTGCGTAATGGTCGAGGTGATGGTTCCCCCTAGGACGCTCGCTGCGGCTGAGTCATGAGGTCTAACGACTCGACGGCGATATCGAACACACGTCATTCGGTCGTCCTGGGCAGCCCGCTATTGCCTGCGTCCGCGGATCCCGCAGGGGCCCGATCCCTGGTCTGGCTTGAATCGGCCGCGAGTGGGAAATGGCCGAAACGCCGACGCCGCCAAACCGCGTGGGGATGTACGGCTGGCCATCACGGGTCGGCCCCTCCTAACCGAAGTCTGGATCGGCTTGCAGCAGCCATCCCAACTTTCTCTCGGCGTGGCCGACTACGCCCGTCAGGGCCTGGTGGTCGTGGGTGGACAGGGCGCCGGCTCCCAGCCCGGCCGCGGCGACCACTGCGGTCAATGCGGTTGTCGCCTGGCCGTCCAGGGCTGAAGCGGAGACGGGGTGGTGCAGAGCGTCGCGGGCGGCGTAGACGTCGAGTCGGGCGACACTGACAAGGACGTCGAGCATCCGCGCGGTATGGCGTCCGGCACGGTCCAGTTCAAGGGCAGACAAGGCTGTCCGGGTTTGGAAGGCAGCGGTCAGCGGATCAGGGTGTGCAAGGAACTGGGCGGCCGACGCTCCGCGTTGGAGATGCTCACTCCCGTCGAGTACGAGCGGCGCGCAACACCAGCAGCGCGAGATCAGCTCTCCCGATTCAAGGCAACTCGGGGGCAGGCCGGAGCCTCGACCGAGCCGGAGCGGTTGAGTGCCTCCGAGTTGAGGAGGTGGGACAGCATGCGGCTGTCAGATGTCGTCCCGAACGAGTTTGAGCAGGAGCTCGGTGTTGCGTAGGTCGGGCAGGACGATCTCGGCGCCGGCGGCCTTCAAGGTCGCCTCGTCGCTGTGTCCTGAGGCGATTGCGATGACACGAACGCCGTTGGTGTGGGCGCCTTCAATATCTGCGGGGGTGTCACCCACGAGGACGGCGTTGGTTGACGGGGTGCAGGCGCGCTGCAAGGAGAGGCGGACCAATTCGGCTCGGTTGTCGTGTTCCTCACCGTAGGCTCCGACGTCCCATTGGATGGGGCTGTCGAGGCCGAACACTTGGAGCTTGAGTTCGGCGACCGGGCGGATGTTGCCCGTTACCACGGTCTGCCGGACTTCTTGGGCGTCGAGGGCGTTCAGTATGGCTGCTGCACCAGGCAGGGCGTGGCCGCGTTCGCGCAGGTCCCCCAGGTGGTTGAGGTGCTCGTCGGTGAGGGCCTCGGCGAAACGCTGGAAGTCGGCTGGGTTGGTGGCCAGGCCGTGGAGCTTGGCAGTCTCACGGAAAATCACTCGTTCCGTGATGCCGTCGATCTTGGCTTGCTCACGCATCGGGCACCCGGTGGCCCGCTCGAATGCCGCAGCGGACAGCTCGCGGCCCACACCCCGGGTATCGATCAGGGTGTGGTCGATGTCCCACAAGACCAGTGGCACGGTCCGCCTCCCCAACTCCCGGCCTTCACCGCAGTTTCAGCCGTCCGCAGATTTGTGCGGACCAGCCGTCTGCTGCCCGGCTTGGCCCTACGCTGACGTTACGAGAAGTGCCCAGGAAAGGGGGTCGGCATGACGTTACCCGCCCCGCGTCCACCAATCGGCCTGAGGATCAAGCAGTATCGCCAGGGAGGCAACCGATCCGTCGCTGTGCTGGCTGGCCTGTGCGGCATTTCTGAGCGCTATTGGCACCTGATCGAGGCTGGGACCAAGGTGCCCTCCGCCAACGTGTTGTGCCGCATCGCCGCCGAGTTGGATGCGCCTGTCGGCGCCCTGCTGAGCGAGGAACCGGTTGAAGAGACAGCCGCGCCGAGCGGCGCGGCGCCGGATGTGGCGCGTGTCCTCACGGGTGCTGTACCCGGCCCAAGTGGTGCCCCGGCCAGTGCGGTGCTGCTTCGCGAACGTGTCGAGCAGGCGTGGCGCATCTGGCAGGCCTCGAAGGACCGGTTCACCAAGGCGGCTGACATCCTGCCCGCCCTCATTGCAGATGTGGAGCACGCAGTGCGCGCGCATCGCGGAGAGGGCGATGCAACGGTACGGCGAGAAGTTCTGCGAGTGGCCGCCGACTTGTACGGTCTGCTGCGCTCGTACTGTCGGCGTACAGGCCGCCTCGACCTCGCCCTGATGGTCGCCGACCGCGCGATGCGTGCCGCCGAGGACGCTGACGACCCCGTCCGTATCGCGGCTGCGGCGTGGAACTTCGGCCACGTTCTGCTTTCTCATGATGAACCCGGTGCCGTTGAAGAGGCCAAGGGGATTGCACTGCTGGCCGCGGAGCAACTGCGTCGAGCTCCAAAGAGCTCAGAGGCGTGTGCGATGGAAGGTGCCCTCGAATTGGTGGCCGTGGTAGCCGACGCCCGCCTGCGGAACTGGTGGGAGGCGCGGCGCCGTCTGGAGGAGCGTGCTGCTTCCCTGGCCCGGCGCGTGGGGGAGGGAAACGCGCACTGGACGGTCTTTGGCCCCACCAATGTGTCCCTCCACGCCATGAGCATTGAAATGCTCGCCGGGGAGGCAGCCGAGGGGCTTCGCGTGGCCGACCAGGTAGACATCAGTCAACTGCCCAGTAGAGAGCGCCAGTTCACATTCGGACTGGAAGTAGCCCGCTGCCACGATCTGCGCCGTGAGGACGCCGCCGTCCTCGTCCATCTGCTCAGCCTGGAGGACCTGGCTCCCGAGGATCTGGCCCGCAGCCCGCTCGCCCGGGACATAGTCCTGGGTCTGCGGAGGCGCGTCCGGCCAACCTTCCGTACCCAGGTCAACGCACTGGCCGAGCGCCTTCAGCTGGCCTGACCCACCGAACTGACAGTTCTGCCGAACTCTCAGTTCGCTCTGCCCTGCCGAAGTGGCCGTAAGTTCACGCCCACCTCGGCGAAGGGCGGATGGCGAATGGTCACCACGGTGACGGGGCGGGCAAGCACGGGCGGCGCACAGCTCGTGTGTGCGGGCGACGAGTGGGACGTCATCATGGTTGCCCGCTTCCTCGCCCTGCGAGCCCTAGAGAATCTCACCCAGCCCGGAGCGGTCGTCGTCGACCCGCATCCGTCCCGTCCCGCGCTGTACTTCCTTGTCCCTTCCGGCAGCACAGCCTGCTGGCGACTGCCGCAGCGCGTGGCGTTCGGCGACTTGGACTGGACGCTGCCGCCAGAAGGCAAGGCCACACCGCCCGGGCCCTACTGGCTGATCCAACTCGGCCACGGCCTGACCCGCGTCTGCGAGCTGCGGCGCGCATTAGCGACAGCTGTCGGAAGGCCCGGTGGCCTTGCGGGAGGGCGGTGATGGGACGGTGGCGAAACGCGCACCGGCCCTAGGCGTCGATACCGAACTCGTAGGCCACCTCCCAGCGGGCGTCAGGCACCGTGATGTCAGCCGTCTCCACCGCGCGGCCCTCGCCGGTGTAGTACGTCCGCTCGATGACGAGGACCGGGTCACCGAGACCGATGCCGAGCAGGTTGGCCTGCGCCTGGCTGGCCCGGGAGGGACGCGGCACCTCCACGCACGTGGTGACCTCCATGCCGATGGACCGCATCCGCTCGACGACGCCCAAGCCGGCCAGCGGCCCCATCTCGGGCAGAACAATCGGGGTTTCCCCAGTGATCGACATCGGTTCCCAGCTAACAGAGAGTTGAGCGGGCTGGTTGTCGGCGAGGAACTCGTATTCGGTCCGGACGCACAGCTCACCCGTGTCGATCCCGAGGCGGAGGGCGATCCCGTCCGGGGCCGGAGTGCGGGCCTCCGAGTGTGCCTCCCATGTGCCGGAGCGGCCGATCTCCGCCATGTCGCCGCGGAAGGGGCTGCCACCGCGTTGCTCCCGATGTCGTGCGCGGACCATCCGCCGGCGCTCGCGGGGTGCAGCCACGTAGGTCCCGGACCCGGCACGGCCTTCCAACAGGCCTTCGATGATCAGGCGTTCCTGTGCCTTCTGCAGCACGTTGGCGCCGACGCGGTACTCCGTCGCGAGCCGGGCGCGCGACGGAAGCTTCGCGCCCACCTCCCACTCGCCGTTGGTGATTCGGCGGCGCAGGTCGTTGGCGACCACCTGGTGCTGCGGCGGCTCGTCGTGGCCCATGCGAGGACTCCGTACTGGTCGGCTCGCGGAATGGCACGTTTCGCCATCCCAATTGACAAGTTAATGCATCAGGTTCAAGCTAATGCATTAGAACTACGTTAGGTGATGAATTGTGTGCAGGGGGAGATCTGTGAGCTCGCCAAAGGCCCAGGCCACCGCGATCGCCTCCATGCTCACCGCCGTGTTCGGCGAAGCTCCGACGGAGGACGAGTCCCAGGGACGGACGCGTATCGAGGCCACCGTGCCCGACTCGCTCGGTGAGAGCGCCCGCCTCGATCTACTCACCTTCCTCTACGTGACGGCCGACCGATTCGGCCACCGCCTGGAGAAGAACGGGACCTCCCGGATCTGGGCGGAAGTCGATTACGAAAGCGCCGACGAGAGGGAGAACCAGTGGTGACCGTCACCGCCAAAGCCGCCAATCAGGGCTGCGCGTGTCAGGCGCTGCCCGCAGGTGCTACCTGCAGCGCAGTCGACGTTGAGCTAGCGATTTTCAACTGCGGAGGCATCCGGTGACCCAGTCTTCCCGTCCTGGCATGACGGCATCGCCCAGCACCCCTGAGGGCCCATGCCAAACGCCCACGAGGGCGATTGCAGGCGCACAGTTAGGTCTCTCCACCGCTCAAGCACTCGTCACGTACGTGCCGCCTTCCCTCGGCGAGGCATCCCGGGTGAGGAAGCAGCTGCGCGCGGCTTGCGCCGAGGGCGATCTCCCCCTGTCTGAGGCAGAGCTGGACCGACTGGAGAGTTGTACGGCCGAAATCCTCGCCAACGCCGTTGTCCACGCTCAGACGATGAGCAGGGTGACGGTGCGGTGGACCGGAGCGGCGGTGCGTGTGGAAACCACGGACGCCAACCAGCAGGCCTTGCCCAGGACTTCGCCGAGTGAGCACGACGAGTCGGGGCGGGGCCTGCTGATGGTTCAGGAGATGGCTTCTCGCTGGGGTGTGGAGCACACCGGGGTCGGCAAAACGGTCTGGTTCGAAATCGACCACCCCTCTGACGGTGAAACGGCTCGGGGCCACGAAGACCGGCCAGACGAGACAAGGAGCCGGTTATGAAGCTTGCCCTTGCTTGGGAGCGCGAGACCGCCGCGCTACGGGCTCTTCCCATCGATACGGAACTGGCCGCAGCCGCCGTCGAGCGTGTCCTCGACGCGCAGGCGCAGCTGCCGGACCGGGATGAGGCTGCACTTCTTGCGCTGCTTCTGCGGGGCCATCTCGCCCTGCTCGTGCTCGAGATGACCGAGGCCCTGGATCACGTGAAGCAGGACGAAAGCGTCCGTGTTCGAGGGCGGCGCAGCCTTGCCGAGGCCGAACACCTCCTCGCTAGTCCGCCGATCTACACGGCGCGTGGCACTGCCGCGGTTGTGCCTCTCGCGTACTGCTGTCGCGACTTGCACCGCCACCTCGCGGGCGCGGCGCCCACGCACTGCACCCCCTGACCGGCTTCCTCAGACTCCGCACGAGATGAGACGTTCATGTACGAGATGCGCCCGGCCGCCGAAGGAGACACCCTTGCTGTCCGGGACCTGCTCAGCGCACACAACAGGTGCGCCAGCCGAAACGGCCTGGCACCCGCGGACAGCATCGCCGTCCGTCTCCTGATCGACGATCCCGACGACGACATGGTGCTCATGCTGCTCACAGAGGACAGCGCCGTCGTCGGCTGCGTTGTCCTGCACGCCGCCCTGCCCTTCGGATGGACGCCGAGCGAGCGCGCCGAGCCGTCCCTGGGCCTGTCCGCGCTGCACACCCATCCCGATCAGCAGGGCAACGGTCTCACTCGCCGGATCACCCTGTGGGCGCTCGACTTTGCTGCCCGCCGCCCGGGCACTCGCCTGCACTGGGTACGCGCCACGGTGCCCGGTACCCCACTCGCCGCCTACTTCCGTGACCAGCTGGGCTGGGAGGAAGTCCGCGTCACGCACGACGGCGCGGGACGGCGCTGCAGCCAGATGCAGCACGCCCCGCATCGCCAGCGAGGACTGTCCGCCCTGATTAGGGGAGTGGACCCGATCCTCGGCACCAGCACTCCGCTACCCGCCGCGGCCGTGCAGATGCCGGTCCAGGCCCGTACGGAGGACGAGCGCCTCCTCGACGAGCACCGGGGCAGCCGCACATGAGCGCGCCACCAAGACGACAGTCGCGCAGCCGACTCGCCGACACCGCGATTCCCATGGCACTGGTGGCCCTCGCCGTCGGCGCCTTCGGCCTCGCCCTGCTGCAAGGCCTGCGAACCGGCTGACACCTCGTCGGCCTCCGATCTCCCGGCGCCGGGCGGTACTCACATCCCCCCGGAGTGCGGCACGGCGCCGGGTCTCCTCCTTCCCGTTCCGGCGGACGGGAAGCCGGCCTCAGCCAGCACCACCGGCGAGGCCCGGGCACCACCGCCGCACCCACAGGGCGCGGTGCGACCACCGGCACCGGGCAACCGCCCGGGCCGCAATACCGAGGAAAGAAGGGAGGGATTGTCATGGAGAACCTGTCGAAGTCCGAGACCGCAGCCGCGGCCCAGCAGACCACGACCGTGCGTCTCGCCGACATCGCCGTGCCATCCGGCACCGTGCGGATCGAGGACGTCGAGGACGAGGGCCCCTGACCGGGCCCGTGGCACCAACGTGATCCAGTTCCTGACCCGGTGAGGTGACCGGCACCCGGATCACGCTGCGTCCCTCCGGGACGGTCACCACGCCACGAGCGGTGCCCCTCAACGCCCGTGCGTTGAGGGGCACTTCCCCCCTCCCACCTATTCGTCCTCAACCCTGGGCCCTTGAGAGCCATGACCATTCACGTATTCGTCGGCCCCACCCTTCCCCCGGATGAGACCCTGCTCGTCCACCGGACCGTGCGCCGCCGACCACCCGTCCGACATGGCGATCTGTTCGATGCGGCGATCGCGGACACCGACACCGTCGTCCTCATCGACGGCCTCTACCACCAAGCCGCCGCCCTGCGGCACAAGGAGATCCTTGCCGTCTTGGCTCGCGGGGTGCGTGTCATCGGAGCCGCCAGTCTTGGCGCCCTACGGGCTGCTGAGCTGTGGCCGTATGGCATGGGTGGTGTGGGCAACGTCTACCGCTCCTACCGCAACCTGGAGCTCGTCGGCGACGACGAAGTCGCCGTCGGCCAGGACCCGATGACGGGCCGGGCGTTGACCTGGCCGATGGTGAACTGCCGCTACATCATCAACCTCGCCGTCAGGAATGGGATCCTCACTGGCTCCCAAGCCGCGGCGGTGCTCGAGGCTCTGCATGCGGTCTACTACCCGCAGCGCACCTACGCCGCGATCCGCGCCGTCTGCCGCGACCAGAACGCCACCGCCTTCGCCGACTGGCTCGGCGAACGACGCAGCAGCGACCTGCACTTCGGCGACATCAAGCGCTCCGACGCGCTCAGCGCCATCCGCGTCGCTCTGAACGGACCGGATCCGTGCGGACCTGTCCCCTCAGCGTCGTACACCGACAGCGTGTACTTCCGCCGCTGGTACAACGCTTTCGCGACCGAGTACGTCGACGGTCTGATGCTGCCGACCGGCCTGCGTGTCGCCTATCAGCAGCTGTTCGACCCGGACTTTCGCGGGCTGTGGCAGTGGCATCTCGACCACCTCTCCCGCCGACCGTCCGACGGCAGCCGGGGGATGCCGCTGGCTGAGCGCATGTTCCGTCTCACCGGTCAGGAAGCCGGCCCGCCCGCGGCCCACACGGTGTTCAAGGTGCCGGTCGACCTGCGGGATTCCGGCACCGTCGAGCGGCTCCTGGCCCACGAGACGGATCTGGACCGTCGGGCTGTGGCCCGCTACCTCGCTGCCAACCACGACGCCCGCCGAGAGCTGCCCTTCTACACGCCCGAAACGGTCAGGGACGAGTACGCGATCCGCGTCCTTCAGCAAATCTGGAGGGGGCCGGACACAGGTCTGGAAGAAGAGGCCGTGGCCCGGGGATTTCGAGGCCTGGCTGAGGCCGTGACGGCCATGAAGGTCTTCACAGCCGGCTTTCTGCGTGACCGGGAGCAGCCGGTCACTGATGTCACGGAGGCGACCACTGATGTCCGCCACTGACCTGCTGGCGTTCGACGGCACCGTGCGGGCGTGCGACCCCGAAGCGACCTGGAGTGTGCTGGTGCCGCGGCTGCCGGCCTACGGGATCACCCGCGTCGCCGATCTGACCGGGCTGGACCATCTCGGCCTGCCGGTCTGGGCCGCGCACCGCCCCGTCGCCCATACGCTGACCGTCTCTCAAGGCAAGGGGGCCACGCATCAACTCGCTGCGATCTCGGCGGTGATGGAGGCCGTGGAGCTCCACCATGCCGAGCAGCCCCCGCAGGTCGACTTCGACGGCCCCGCCTTCGCAGTGCATGTCGACTACCCGCTGGAGACCCTTCCGCTGCGCCTCGCGCCCCAGACGTTGTCGGAAGTGGCAGCCCTCAACCGCCTTCCGCAACAGTGGACACAAGGGGTTGGCTTGCTGACAGACCGCTCGCTGCTGGTTCCGGCGGGGGTGGTCTTTCGAGCTCCTCAACCGATGTGGACGCCGGCGCTGTGGCGGTGTACCAGCACCGGCCTTGCCTGCGGCAACACCCATGACGAGGCGTTGGTCCATGCCCTGCTCGAGGTGATCGAGAGGCATGCTCTGCACGTCGACGAGAACACCGGCGGCACCCTACGCAGACTCATCGACGCGGACAGTGTCGACGACCCTTACGTCCGCCAACTCACCGAACGTATCCACGCCAGTGGCACCAGCCTCGAGCTGTACGTCGTCGACAACGCCTTCGCGCTGCCCGTCTGCCTAGCTTACCTGTGGTCCCAGGACTACCCGGTCTGGTTCGCCGGCACCGGCTGCCACAGTGACCCGCACATCGCGCTCAGCCGCGCCATCACCGAGGCCGCACAGTCCCGCCTCACCTCGATCTCGGGCACCCGCGACGACCTGCCCGGCCACAACGACGCATTCGCCGCCCCCCAACCCGCTCCTGCGAGCCCCCGGCAGACACCGGCCAGCTGGGACGGTCAGCTCAGGACCTGCCGACCACCCACGGCGGCCACCTTCACCGAACTTGTGCAGGCGCTCGCCGAACGCCTGCACAAGACGACCGGCTACGAGCCCGTCGCCGTCACCCTCTCCGCCCCCGACGCCCCCTTCGCAGCTGTCAAGGTCGTCGCACCCGGCACCCGCTCCCGTACCCGAAGGGACATCCCCCGATGACCCACCTCACCGATCGCGAGTTGGAGCAGGCCGGCCACTACGACGCCTTCCACGCCGCCCGCGCCGAAAGCCCCCTCGTCTCCGAGCTGTACGCACGCGCCATGGGGGATGCCTACCCGGCCGAAGTCGCCCCCTACAGCTCCTGCGACTGGCCCCTGCTCGGCACCCTGACCAGCCGCCTCAAACTCCGCCCCGGCCAGCTCCTGGCGGACATCGGCTGCGGCACCGGCGGCGTCGGCCTATGGCTGGCCCGCGCACTGAACACACGGCTCGTCGGGATCGACGTCTCCGCCAAAGCCGTGCGCCTCGCCATCGAACGTCGCGCGGACTTCGTCGGCGATGAACGGGCGCACTTCACTGTCGGCAGCCTGGAGACCACCGGCCTGCCCGACGCCTGCGCCCACGGGCTGATCTGCATCGACGCACTGTTCAATGCCGCCGACCGGATTGCGGCCCTGACCGAGTTCCACCGGGTCCTCGCCCCCGGCGGCCGCGCCGTGCTGACGCGCACCCTGCCTGCCGGCGGCCGCACTGAGGTCAGAGCACAGGCCCGCGCAGCCGGGCTGACGGTCGAACACATCGACACCCGCCACGGTGAACCCGACCTGTGGCACCGGGTCTATCAGCTATGGAGGGTGAACGAGGACCGCTTACGTCTGGAACTCGGCCCCGACCAGGCCGCCAACATGCTGGCCGAAGCTCACCGCATGCAGCCTAGGCTTGCTACCCGCCGAGCCGTCATCGTCACCCTCCGCCGCCCCGCGCCCAGTCGCCGCACGCGAACTAGGGCATAGGCTCACCCGAGATCACTGAAAGAGGAAACGCCAGATGAACAAGGTCGCGGTGCTGTCCGCCGGCTCTTGGGGCACGACCATGGCGATGGTGCTGGCCGACGCCGGCAACACCGTCACCCTCCACGCCCGACGCAGCGAGATCGCCGACGCGATCAACACCCGGCACGAGAACCCCGCCTACCTGCCCGGCATCACCCTGCCCGCCGCGATCCGCGCCACCACCGACCCGGCCGACGCCCTGAACGGCGCCCAGCACGTCATCGTGTCCATCCCCGCCCAGACGCTGCGCACCAACCTGACTGCTTGGGCCCCCCTCATCCCGGCCGACGCCGTCGTGGTCAGCCTCATGAAGGGGATCGAAACCCACACCGGGCTGCGGATGAGTCAGGTCATCGTGGAGGCCGTCGGCATCCCCGCCGAGCGGGTCGCCGTCCTGTCCGGCCCCAACCTGGCCCGCGAGATCGCCGCCCGTCAGCCGGCCGCGTCCGTCATCGCCTGCCCCGACGAGACCGCCGCGAAGACGCTGCAGGCCGTCTGCCTCACCCCGTACTTCCGCCCCTACACCGACACCGACGTCATCGGCTGCGAACTCGGCGGCACCGTGAAGAACGTCATTGCCCTCGCCGTCGGCCTCGCCACCGGCCTGGGGCTCGGCGACAACGCCCGCGCGGTGCTCATCACCCGCGGTCTCGCCGAGACGGCCCGCCTCGGTACGGCCCTGGGCGCCGAACCCCTCACGTTCGCTGGCCTTTCCGGCGTCGGCGATCTGCAGGCCACCTGCTCCTCGCCGCTCTCACGCAACCGCACCTTCGGTGAACACCTCGGCCGCGGCCTGACCGTCGCCGAAGCCACCACCGCCACCGGCCAGACAGCTGAGGGCGTCAAGTCCAGCCAGGCCATCCTCGATCTGGCCCGCGCCCACGGCGTCGAAATGCCCATCACCGAGGTCGTCGTCGGCGTCATCAACGACCAGCTCACCGTCCAGGACGCCGCATCCCGCCTCCTGGCACGCGCCCCCAAGCCCGAGCGCTACCAGTCCTGAACCCAACAGGCCACCCTGCGGCGGGGGTGCACACCTTGGTTCCCAGGAGCCCGTGCGCGTTTTGTGACCAAGAGCGGGTCCGCCTCCTGATGTGGCGAGAGGGGCCGCTGGCCGCTCCCGGCCCGCCGAGGTGCGGGAACGGGAGCGGCACGCCCCTCTCGAAATGCCGGCACGAGGGGCACGCCTTCCGGACGGGAAGGGCTACGGCAGCCGAAGGCGCCGTTGTTTACATGATGAGCACTCCGCGGCCGGGCGCAGCCGAATCCGGGAACTTCACCCCGAAAGCCTGACGCTCCCGTGCGCCGGGGCGCACGGAAGCTGGCGTGCGCCCCCAGGGGCTCCCGGCGCATTGTTCCGCGATTCCGTGATCACGTGGCGTGACCGGTTGATCGCGCTCCATGCTGGCCTCCGGTTCCTCGACACCGCGGCCGGCACCGCGCAGAGGAGCTGTTCCGGACAGGTACACAAACGGGTACGTGGGAAGGCTCTTCGATGTCCAGAAGGCAGGTGTGGGCCGTCATCGCGTTGGTGACGGTCTCCGCGTGGAGCGCGGTGATGGCCGTGTTCGGGCAGACTACGGCGGTCGCCGCCGTCGTCCCCTCAGTGATCTTGATGGTGGAACAGGTAGGCGTCGTGCTGGCTGGTGGCGAGCCGCGCCGTTCCCGGACCGGCTCCGGTGCCGCGGGCTTGGAACCCGCCGCTGAGGGCGGGGACGAGGAGCGCGCCGGGTGAGCGCACCACCGGTGCCCCCACAGCCCGACGGGGGCCAAAGCGGCCGGCCGGGCCGCAAACTCGGGCCGATCTCGGACGGGGTCGGTCCCACCCACCGGGCCTGGCTCGAGCCCTTACGCGCGAGGTTCCTGGCCAGCGGCCTGACCATCAGCGACCTCAGCGAGCGCTCCGGCTGGGCCAAGTCGAAGATCTCCGAACTGCTGCGCGGGGCGGGCTT
The DNA here is from genome assembly GCF_042668605.1 of Streptomyces sp. NPDC057280. Taxonomy (NCBI): domain Bacteria; kingdom Bacillati; phylum Actinomycetota; class Actinomycetes; order Kitasatosporales; family Streptomycetaceae; genus Streptomyces; species Streptomyces sp. NPDC057280. Next base: position 6,149 of record NZ_JBHUYR010000011.1, on the reverse strand, counting down.
GTACCCGCGCTGGGAGATCACCCACGGGCTGCTGCAGGTACTGGAGATCCCGACCTGGCCCATGCGCCGACTGTGGATGGCCGCGGCCCTGGAAGCGCATAAGAAGCCTGACTGGATCGACGGCTGCATACAGAAAGTCGCTCTGTCCACCGGCCCCGTAGAACCGCCGCTGGAGCACCAGGCATTCACCGACCTCAACCGCGACGCCTACACCGCCTACGCGAGGGTCTTCCTCGAGGACCCGGAAGCCTTCGAAGCGGTTCAGGAAACCTTCGACCTGCTGTGGCTGCGCTGGCACGAAGCACTGGCCAGCTCCGACGTTGTCGCCTTCGCCTGGCCCGTGCTGCGCGAACGGGTCATGGACCGCGCCTACCACAGCGAAGACGGCCACCCCGAACTCACGCACGCCGCCTTCAACACCATCGCGCTGAGCCACCTCACCGACGACGACGCCCGCTTCCGCCAGATCGCCGAATCCCTCGCCCTGTTCAGAGCGATCAGCCGACTGCCCGCCCCTCAGCTTGACGTCATGGTCCTCACCCACCTCCTCGGCCTGGACCACGCCGCCGTCGCCGACGTCCTCGGCACCCCGATCGCCGCGGTCCACTCCACCGACCGCTACGCCCGCAAATCCCTGACCACCGCTCTTGGCCCCCAGCACGCCCCGGGAGACATACCGCATGACCCCCATTGACCAACTCCTCGCCCGTGCTCGTCTCCTCGACCACCGCGTCGTCCCCCGTGACATCGTCCCCACGACCGCCACCTTGCTGCCGGCGCTGCCCGTCCTCAGTGCAGATCCCGAACAGGAACGAGCGGCAGGTGAGTTGAAGACCCTGTGCGAGACCGTCCTTGCCCACACCACCCCCGCTCTGCTGCAGGCATTCATCACCGAGCACCTGCCCGAACCCCCTGCGGCCCGGGTGCTCGGCTGCGCCCTGCAGTTGGCGGACGACCAGGACAGCGCCCGCTCCTGGTGGCAGTACGCCGCCGGCGCTGGCGACGACCTCGCCCCCTACTGCCTTTACCTGCAGCACCTCGGTCACGGCGACACCGACGCCGCCGACTGGTGGCTGCACCAAAGCCACATCGACGAGGACACCGATGAGCCTGATCCGCACGTCCCCGACTACGACGACAGCTTCCCCACTGTCCTGCGCGTTCTCACCCAGCTCGACGCCACCACCCGACCCCGCACCGAAGTCGCCGACGCCGTCATGCACTACGTTCCTGCAGCAGTCGCCCTGGGCTACCTCGACCACCCGGACTTCGACATGCCTCTGCCCCCGGAGGACTTCGCCGAGCAACTCGGCATCCTGCTCGCGGCGGCCGCAGCCGCTAACGCGTTCGCAAAGCAAAGAGCACGCCGGGCCGCACCCCGCCTGCCAGGCCGACGCTCCTCGAGACCACGTCCGAAACCCACGACACCGGACCAGGAGTAGCCGAACACCGGGCAGCCACAAGTATTCCCGCCTGCGCCGGTGCGGGTTGCCGACACCCGTGACAAATGCCCTCAGGTCAACCGAAGGCCCCCAACACAAGCCAGTGAAGAAGCGCTGATCGCGCGCACCGGTACCAGCTCCGGGTCTACGGCCGTACGGCTCCCTGGCGCTCGCTGTTGGGCCCGTCTCCCGGCATCCGCGGCTCCCTGTCCTTTCACATGGATAGACGCCCCAGGCCTACCCGTTGCGAGTCGGCCGCTTGTCCGACCGTAGGGGGTGTCGCACGGCCAGGTCTCATGTGTTGGAGGTCGTTGCGGGGAGCCGGTACGGCTCCAGTGCGTTCAAGCGCGTGGCGTAGTCGGGGTGGGTGGAAAGGAGCTGGTGGCGTCGCCTCCGACTGGTGCTGGTGCTGGTGCTGGTGCTGGTGCTGGTGCTGGTGCTGGGCACGGGGGCCGGACCCGCTTGCTGCTCTTGATGGTGCAGCCGCGTGAGGAGCTGGGCCAGCGAGGGGCCGAAGCCGAGTTGGGTTGCGTAGCGGTCAGCGCGGAGTTCGGCCTGACGCCCGACGTAGGCGAGTCCATACGGAACCAGCAGTATGATCAGCGGCAGCCCGTAGGACGCGAGCGCCAGGCCGACAAGGAGAGCGCCGAACAACAGTGTGACCAGCGCCGTACCGAGGATGCTGAACACACGGGCCACCACGAACAGGACGTTGGCAACGGTGCGCACGATGATCCATACCATTCGGCCGGGCAGGGCGTACCAGTAGCCGAGCAGCGTGGCCCAGGCATGACCGCCGATGTGATGTCCCAACTCATGTGCGAGGACGGCGGCCAGCTCGTGCTCGGGCAGCCGTTCCACGGCAAAGCGGGTGACCCCCACCAGATGGCCGGCGGTGGAGACACCGTTGGGCCGATCGCTGTCCTCGACCCACAGCTCGTACCTGCGGCGTTCCAGGCCGGCGCGGGCGAGGACCTCGCGCCACGCAGGCTCGATGCGGGCCATCTCCTGGGCAGTGGGCTGCCGCAGACGCATGAGGTATCGGGCGATGGCACGTTCGGTGGGTCGGTGAAAGACCAAGGCACCGCTAGCCAGCCAGATCAGGATCACCATGACCCAATACCGTCCCAGGAAGGCCCCAGCGACGCCCAGGACAGCCATACTGCACAGCAGGTTCGGCAGGTGCAGGAGCAGCGTCCCGACGGCCGTGACATCAGGGCGCCGGGCCACTGAATTCGCCCGGGACCAGCGTGTCCAGGGCGATTCGAAGACTATGTACCCGACGGCCGGTGCCACAACGGTCAACGGAACGAGCCAGAGCCAGGCCCGGACATCGTCGGAGGCAGGCAGCGGCGTCCGTCCCCGGGAGGCGGCGTTGATGCGGCGCAGACCCGCTGCGGCGCCGATACACACGACTACGGCGGCGACGCTCGCGGTGGTCATCAGCGCGGCCCGCAGTACCTGCACTCCCCGGGCGATATGGACGCCGACGGTCCCCGGGCGCTTTCCCATCACCTCGGCGACCTCATGCTGGGTGAACCCCCAGGCCTTTGCCGCATACACCGCTGTTCTCTGCTGAACGGGCAACTGTGCCAACGCACGCTGGACATCGCAGATCGCGACGGCCACTTCCTCCACGCTGCCCATCGCGTATGGAGCGGGTAACTCGGCGGTGCGGTCGGCCAATTGGGCCCGCTCCTCGAGTTCCAGCAGCCGATGCTTGATCACCTTGTAGAGGTAGGCCCGTGGCCGCACGATATGCAGTGGATTGCGGTAGGCCTGCGCGAAAGCGTCCTGGACGACGTCTTCCGCATCCACGTGGGAGAGGGCTGCCCTGGACTCACGCAACCGTCGACGGGCGTAACCGACCATCTCCCCGTAGTGCCGCTCGTACACCGCTTCGAGGGCCAGGCCCTCCACCGGCTCAGACATCCTGCCCCCGCCCCGTCCCCGCAGACTTGCCCCGGCCGAGCCGGGCCCGCACCACTTCCGCCTCCCCATAGGCACGGATCCGCTGAGCTGTTGCATGGTTGCGATCCGCCATACTGCGCACAAGCTCCACGACACTCGGCAGCAGGAAGCCCAGCACCACAAGTACCAGAGTCGTAAGATCCATCGCTCCTCCTTCGCGCCACGGCCCTACGCGCCCTCGCCGTGAGGGCAGCCGTCACACCTGAAGAGGGACCAGCCGCGCATTCTCTTTACTCGGCGCACCCATATTTCTGATCACGCGATCCGGCGCTCAACGCCGTAGACCGTGGTACCGACCGGCAGCACCCGAGTTGCAACGGGATGCATCGCGTGCCGCAGGCCTCACAGGGCCGTGCGACCGGACCGGGAAAGGCGCCGCTGACACGAGCAGCCGATGCACGGGCCAGCCCATCTCAGCAGTGCCTCGAAGGCAGACCGGAACCAAGGCACCGCATAGCGCAGGTCTTCGACTGCGCGAGTGAATGCCGCGTGACAAGGCCGCATACCGCGACGCGCCCCAGTCCGGGGACGGCACAAGGGCGCAGGGTGGCGGTGTGGACGTTGAAAAGGTCACCAGAGCGCTGTACCGGCTACGGCCAGAGGAGTTCATCGCGGCCCGGGATGCGCGGGTGGCGGAGGCCCGCCGGGCGAAGGACGCGGCCGCGGCCAGCCGGATCGCCGGGTTGCGGCGGCCCACGCTCGCGGCCTGGGCCTCGAATCTGTTCCTACGCTGGCGCCCTGAGGAGGCGCGGCGGCTGCTGGAGCTGGGGGAGACGCTGCGTCAGGCGCATCGGACGCTGGATGCCGGGCAGTTGCGCCAGGCGAGCCGTCGGCAGCACCAGATGATCACCTTGCTGGCGCGGGAGACGGCCGAGCTCGCACAGCAGGCCGGGTTGCCGTTGACGGAGGTGGTGCGGCACGAGGTCGAGCAGATCCTGCACGCTGTCCTGGCTGATGCGCAGGTTTCTGAGGAATGGGCGGCAGCCCGGCTGACGAAAGCGCCGCCGGCAACTGTGGACTTCACCGCGGTCACCCCCGAGATTCTGCCGGAACGCCACCGGCCGCCAGCGGCTGCGGCATCCGCGCCGACACGCGGGACGAAGTCCCAGCCGACCAAGTCCGATCGGCGCGGGGAGGCGCGGCGCGAGCGAGTGAAGCGGGCCCGAGCGCGCACCGATGAGGCGGCGACGGCGGCCCGGCGTAGCCAGGACGCCCTCACGGAGGCGCAGGACGCGAAGCAGGCCGCCGATGCCCGTGCTGGACGAGCGCGGGATCGGGTGGCCGAGCTGGAGGAGCAACTGCAAAGAGCCCGTGAGGAACTGCGCGAGGCGACTGAGGCGGCGGGCCTCGCCGTCACCGCGGTGGCAGACGCTGCCCGGGCTGCCGACAACGCCCGCCGGATGGCGGACCGGGCGAGCCGGGAACTGACCAAACTCACCGAAGACGCGGACGAGACATAGCCGGCCCCGCACCTTCGGCCAGCCCGACTCCGCCACGCGCCAGCCCCGGCACGGCAGCCGCCCCCTTCAGCGGGCGAGGGTGACCTCGACGGGGCTGTTCGGGCAGCTGTTGAGGATGTCGGTGAGCGCGGCCTGCTCGGCGGTGTCGATGGCCAGCTGCCACCGGGTCTTGATGGTGATCCAGTCGGTGGCGTAGGTGCAGCGGTAGCCAGCAGCAGGGGGCTGCCAGGTGGCCGGGTCCTGATCACTCTTGCTGCGGTTGGAGGCCGCGGAGACCGCGATCAGCGCGCGGGTGTCACCGAGGTCGTTGGCGTAGTCCTGGCGCTCCTTGGCCGTCCAGGCGGAGGCGCCGGAGTCCCAGGCCTCGGCGAGCGGCACGAGGTGGTCGATGTCCAGGGAGCGGGCGACGGTGAAGTAGGTGTCGTCGTAGGGCGAGTACCAACTGCCCCCGGTCAGTGCACAGTTCGCTCCAACAGTGGGCGCGGTGACGGCTTCCTCGATGAGGACCTCGTTGCGGGTTGAGCAGCCGTCGCGGTCGGCGTCGATCCAGTGCCGGAACTTGTCCCGGCTTTAGCCGGTGCGGTCCTCGTCCCGGGCGGGCAGAGCCGCGAGGGCGTCGCGTACGGGCAGCGCCACCGTGTCGCCGGGTTCGGCGGCATGCGCGGTGGTGGGGGCGAGCACGACGGTGAGCGCGGACAGTACAGCGGCGGAAGTGTGCAGGGCGCGAGCGAGGAGCACGAGTAGTGGACCCTTTCGAAGATCACGGACAGGCTGTGTTCTTCGTAGCGGATGCTGTCCTGGCCCCTTCGGAGAACACCGCAGGCGTCACTCGTCCGGCTCTGTGAGCTGTTGGAGTCCTGGGTCCGTACAGTGGTGCTGTACTACCCACGGCGTACCGGCCCCTGCCGCCAGCACAGCGCCGAGTATGACATCCCCCACCTGCGGAAATGGTTACGCGGCAAGCGCATCGGCGTGCGCATCGCCCGCAAAGGCGTCGAGTCCAGCGAACGCTTGGGCCGCCGCAGGTGGGTGATCGAGCGGACGATCTCCTGGCTGTCCGGCTATCGCAGACTCAGTCCCCGTTACGAGCGCCACCCACGCAACTACCTGGCCTTTCTCGGCCTTGCCGCAGCCCTGTGCTGCTACAAGCGACTGGTCCGCCTCACCACATAGGACACCGTCTTAGAGGTCCTAACAGAAGTCGGTTGATCATGTGACTGTCGGTGTGGTGGTTCGTTGGTGCAGTCGTGGGGAAGCACCAGCCGAGGCCGTGGGT
>NZ_JBHUYR010000010.1:52153-286717 GCF_042668605.1 Streptomyces sp. NPDC057280 | reverse complement strand
AGCCGGTGGCCGTTCATCTATGCGGGCACCATCCCAACGCCGGAGCAAACCCCCGGATCAGGTCGAACCCGTACACCACTTCCCTGGACGCAACCCCGTCCAGGTCCACGCGGGCGACTGCTACGCCGTGGGGGTGGCGCAGGCAGGCATCTCCGATTTGGTTCCTGGCTGTACGGGCCGGTGGCGGCGTATCTGGGCGGGGCGCCGCTTAGGGCTTTGGTCTACGGTGCCGCTTGCGGAGCTAGGGGCCGCCTTCCTGCGGATTTGCTTGAACGTCACATTGACGTGATACGTGTTCTGTTTCGGACTTGTTTGCGATGGCTCGCTGGCAGGTTGGTAAAAGATCAGCCATCCGGGGAATGTAGCTGTCAGCAATCGGTTGAGTACGCAATGCTGCGAGTGTCACGCAGCAAGCAACAACCGTCTGGGGGGTAGACGATGAGTGTGACGATCGACGAGAAGGCACTTACCGATCACGAGGACGACTACGTGATCGTCGTGTCTGACGCCGACTACAAGGCCGCGGCGCAGCGATCACTGGACGAGCTGGGCCTCACCTACGACGAGCTGCGCGAACAAGCCGAACAGGGCGACTTCACCTCGTCGCAGGCCCACGCTCTATGGGTATCGATCGGCGGCACGGTTGACCTCTGACCTGCCAGGTCAGGCCAGAAGATTCGCCAAGGAATTACAGGACACCCTCAACGGCACGATCACGCAGCATGTCCGCATTGCGGCCGTGCTGCGTCCGCGTTCTGCTGTCGGCCCTGTGTTCACCCTTGGCCACGGCCTGTCCGCCACGAATCCCACTCAGCCGAGCGCCTTCCCGCTGCGCATCGACAACAAGAAGCCACGGACTTGGATGAACCTGTCCTTTCAGGTCCGCCTGGACGATGAGGCCGAGTTCCTGACGGTGCACTCCTCGTATTGCGGGATCTTCGCCGATGAGTCGCTGGAGACATGCCTGCTTCATTGGGACTACGAGCGTGAGAAGGAGCACTACACGAGCGCTCACGTGCAGGTCTACGGCTTCTCTCCTGCGCTGGAGGCACTCAACAAGGGCGGTGACCAGAAACGGTCACTGGACAAGCTGCATATTCCAGTAGGCGGCAAACGGTTCCGGCCCTGTATCGAGGACGCGATCGAGTTCCTGATCACGGAACGGCTAGCCGATGGCCGTGACGGGTGGCAGGGGCGTGTCGAGGAGGGGCGCCAGCGCTATCGGCGGAGCCAGCTGATGGCGATGATGCGGCGCAACCCGGACGTCGTGAAGGAGTACCTGAAGAGTCTCGAAGACGCAGGTGAGTGAGCGGGCGAAGGCCCCGCCCAACCGGGCGGGGCCTTCGCTGCGACCTCGTGCCGTCGCCCTCAGGCAGCTCACCGGCACGACTGGAACACAGCCTGCAGGCGAGGCGACCGAAGCGGTCCTCACCCACGCACAAAGCCACCCTGAGTACCAGCGAGGAACCGACGCCGTCGTTGCTGCCACCGCAACCGTTCCCCGCGGTGAAACTGTCGAGCACCACTGAGCGCCGTACACAACCGGACAGAGCCGCGCGCTTGGTAGGGGGCCGGGCAGCGCCCCTGCGCCCCACGCCGGCTGCGTCCGGCGCGCGCGGAGGCCCGCCGACGCGCAACACGCAGAGGACGGCGCTCCGATCCTCCGAGGCTCACCGCCGCCCGCCCCGCCCTTCCCTGGTCCATTTCTTCCTGTCTCGTCGGGGCGTGGGGGTGTGCAGAGGGGGATGTCGGGTGGCTGACCATGCCTGGGCAGGTGGGGTGAGCTGCGGAGACTCCGTCAGGAGCCGTCAGGGTGCGGTCGGTTGCGGGTGGGGTTGTCGGCCGGGTTGTCGGCCCTGACCAGGGCCTGGTCGTGGGCACGGTTATCGCATCGTGATGCTGGTCGGGCCCTGGTGGTCGGAGTTCTGGTCGGGGGCGGCTGATGCCGTGGTCTCTCGAGGCGCGGTGCCGGGCAGGAAGGCGCCGCCGGTTGGGGGGGGCTCGCTGATGGTGGATATGGATGCCGGTGGGGGTGATCGGCTGGCGCTGGCTGTGCTGGCGCAGTATCGGATGGCGACGACGGAGCAGATGCATCTGTTGATCGCGCCAGGGGTGCGGATCGAGCGGACGCGGCGCAGGCTGGCCAAGCTGCGTCAGGAGGGGCTGGTGGACCGGATCACGTTGGCTCAGGCAGGCCGGACGCGGGTGTGGTTCGCCACCCGGTACGGGGCTGAGGTCGCTTCGGAGTGGCCGGAGCTGCGCGAGTGGCGGCCGGCCAAGCTGGGTGCGGACCGCATCGCAGCCCGGTTACGGGTCGGGCACGCGCTGAGGGTCACGGAGACCGGGCTGGCGTTTGTAGCGGATGCCCGACGCCGCGGGGACGTGTGCCGGCCGTTGGACTGGATCCCGGAGGTCTACCACCCTCTCGGGGGCGGCGAGGCCGTGATTCCGGATGCGCTGCTCTACTACCGGCACGACCACCACCGTGGTGAGGAATGGTCGATGTTGCGGGCGTTCGTGGAGGTCGACCGGGCCACCATGGGGCCCGAACGCCTCGCCGCGAAGATCCGCGCCTACGAGCGGCTGTTCACCTACGTGCCGGTGACCGTGGGACAGCCAAGAGCCGCGCGCGCCCGGCAAGAAGAAGACTGGCGGCGCCGTTACCCGGTGTTCCCGCGGCTGCTGTTCGTCCTGGACGGCACCGGCCCCGCCGGCGTGGAGAACCGCCTCACCGCCCTGACCGCCAGCGCGAGGCTGACCGGGCCTGCCTTCCGGAACGCCGTCCCCATCTACGCCGCCTCCCTCACCGACCTCCTACGCAACGGGCCCTCCGCACCCGTCTGGCGGCCCGCCACCGCCCCCGAGCACTGCGTCAGCTGGACCCACCCGGCGAGTGTTTGAACCACCCGCCCACCGCCCCGGCGAGCTGGCCGGTGGCTTAGCCTCGCCAGACCGCCACCCCGACCACGGCGCTCACCACCCGGACCACAGACCTGACCACGGCGCTCACCGCCCCGACCACAGACCTGACCATGCAGGTCACGGGCCTGCGCAATCGCCACGATCGAAAGGCTGCGCAATCGGGCGGCCATTGCGCAGCGCACAATGCCAGCGACCGCCCCTCACTGCGCAGGCTGCGCACCGCCCTGCCTCCAGCACACCCACTGCGCAGCAATCGGTGAGCAGTGCGCGGTGGGCGCAACCGCGAATGCGCAGCCACCCGAGGCCGGTTGCGCAAGTCCGGCTCCGGCATGTGCAGCCAGGTTGAAGGCAGCAGCCCCGGCAGGGCGGGCCGCCACCGCTCCCTCTCAGCAGCGCGCTGCCGCAGCGGAGTCAGACCTCGATGTAGGCCACGACGACCACCGTGCGCAGCGCGGTCACGACGTACAGGACGCGGACGTTGTCGACGTCGTCGGTGTACTCGCGCAGCTGCGGGCCGCTGGTGGTGCCGGGCAGCGGGTCGTCGATGTCGGGATCGGAGAGCACGACCAGGACGCGCTCCAAGGCGTGGAGTTCCGCCTCGTCAGTGATGGCTTCCAGCTGCTCCGGTCAGGGCGAAGAGGGCGATCAGGCGCCTGGTCTGCCTCATACCGGCATAAACGATCCTGCCTCCGGGCCGTTCACCGGACGTGCCCCCGACAAGACCAACCGCCCCACCGCCACCGGCCGGCCCGGAGTCCAGCACCGGGCGCGGCCATTGCGGATGTGATGTCGTGTCAGCGACCGAGCTGACGCCCGTGGCCGGAGTGGTCGACGACGTTGCCGTTGGAGCAGTTGTTCACATGGTCGCCCACCCAGTCACCAAGGACGGGCACGACAGCGACCTCCTGCAAACAGACTGCCGCAGCCGTGAAGTTCCAGTTGTTCGCGGCACTGATACCGCCGCCGAAGTTGGAGTCGTCGTCGGCGTGAGCCGGAGACGCCAACGCCACCACCAGGACAGGGAAGGCCACCAGGCCCAGAATCTTGCGCATGCCAGCAACGGTCCCCCGCCCCGCCAGCAAAGACACCTCCCCTCACCCCAGCGGCGGACTGTCAATCCTGGGACGGCACGCCGCAGGTGGCGAAGGTGCAACGCCGCCAGTTCCACGCCCGGAAGCGACGTCGTGCGCAGATGCGGGGGGATCGGCCCTGGGTCGACCTCGCCGGTCTCGCCCAACTCCGTTAGATGGAGCCGCACTTACCACGGCCCATCCGGAACTGATCAGCATCGTGCCCCTGTTCGTCGGCTCTGCGCCGACGAACAGGGGCCCATTTGTCGATGTCCTGGATGCCGAGAGGGGCCCCGCCGCCGGACGCGTCGAGGGCCTTCTCTGGGGGTCACCGTGCGCGTGGGCCTACGCGGCCACGAGCACGGGAGCGTGTTCCCCCCTGCCGCCAGCCGCCCCCGCGTTGGGAGACGGCATAGGGCGGCTGCGGTTGCGGGGGCGTTTTGGCTCAGATCGTGCGTGCCGCCTGCGTGGCTGGTCGGTCGGCAGGATCTCGACGCGCACCGAGTCTCGGTAGCAGTAACAGGTGTAGGTGTATCCCGGTCGGTCGGTCGGCGCGGGGGCGACAGCTCGGCGAGGACTCGGCATTGACGCATAGATCGCTAAGAGCGCGACCAGACCGAGGCAGACGGACAGGCAGACCACGCCAATCACCATGCGGTCGAGCACTTCACTGGTCATTTGGGCACCTCCTTGCTGCGGAATCGGCGCAGGGCCTCACGGACTGCGCTACGGAGTTGGCGCTAGTCACGGTTTGAAGGGGTGGGCTGGACGGCGGCGAACATCCCGACCTGCTCGGCGAGATCGACGACCAGCGTCCGCGCCTGATCGCGTTCGATCTCGACGAGCAGGCTCGCGTCGAAGTACAGCCACACGTCAGCGTCGCTCTTGTCTCCACCGATGACGGAGACGCTTATGTCCTTGGGTCTGATCACGCGACGCCCCTGCCGCCCTCGTGGAGGCGGAACCACACGGCCTTAGACGTTGGGATCAGTCCGCCGTACAGCGAGGCCCCCCACTGATCGGCGAGCTGATCAACGACAAAGAGGCCGAGGCCTCCCTCACGGTCGGTGTCGTGAGGGGGAGCGGGCAGTTCCTTCGGCAGATCGTCGTGCACCCACACGTCGACGTAACGCCGGGCAATGATCACATCGACGTGAATGAGACGTGCGGCAGTGTGGCGATAGACGTTCGTGACGATTTCGCTCGTACAGAGCTGAGCAGCCGCGGCGAGTGACCCGTGATCAGTCGTGCGGCACAGAGCCACGATCAGGTCACGAAGCACAGCCGGCGCGGTCACCGTGTTCGCTGCGGAAAGTCGATACGACTGTGTTGACGGTGGGGCTGGTGGTGCAGGAGGTGCTAAAGCGGTTCCCATTTCATCGTCTCCCAACGCGGTTGTAGCTCGCGCTGCTCGCCACCGTGGCTCGTCCGCCCCCGCGGGGCGCCGGTGGGCGCGCGTCAGCGACTGCACTGCGGATTTACTGGCGTGCTGCGCGGTGCTGCTGAAGACGGTAGCGGATGCGTCTCACATGTTGTACTCAAATGGCTAAACCGTAGAACGAGGTGGACCCTCGTTGGGACACGGTCCACACTGAGAGCCGACAGGAGGGGAGCCGATGCCACCAAGGAAGGCGCCGACCGCGCGGCAGCGCCGATTGGGTGTTGAACTGCGGAAAATCCGGGAACACGCCGGTCTCACGCTCGCCGATGCCGCGACGCAACTCGGCACCGATCGGACGAGCATCAGCAACACCGAGTCGGGCCGCTTCGGGGTGAGCGGTGAGCGCGTTCGCACCTGGGCCGCTCACTACGGCTGCCCCGACGCCGATTACGTCGAGGCCCTCGCAGCCATGGCCGAAGAACGCGGCAAGGGGTGGTGGGAGGACTACCGTGGCGAACTTTCCGCCGGCGCACTCGACCTATCCGAGCTTGAACACCACGCAACCGCACTACGGGCCGTGCAGATCATGCACATGCCCGGCCTGCTCCAGACCGAGGATTACGCCCGCGCCGTGTTCACCGAGGCGGTGCCGCCTTTGAGTGACATAGATCTGCGCCGTCGACTCTCCCACCGGTTGAAGCGTCGCGACGTCCTCGACCGGCCGAACGCCCCAACGTGCACGTTCTTGATCCACGAGGCCGCTCTGCGCATGGAATTTGGCGGTCGGAAGATCGCCCGTGCACAGCTCGACTACCTCTTGAAGGAGTCCGACCGGGACAACGTGACCGTGCGCGTCGTCCCGTTCGCCGTCGGCGGTTTCCCCAACGCCGGAAGTTCGACACTCTACGTATACGGGCCGGTTCCGCAGCTCGACACGGTCCAGACGGATACCCCACATGGCCCCGCGTTCCTTGACGCAGAGACGCGCCTCGCCAACTACCGGGCCGTTCTGGACCGAACCGAAGAGAGGTCGCTCGACGCCGTGCAGTCGCGCGAGTTTATTTACGAAATAGCACAACAAGTCTGAAGGCGTGGGAATAGTGGAAATTCAGTGGCAAAAGTCCTCGTTCTCGACGGACTCGGAGGGCAACTGCCTTGAGCTCGCAACCCAAGCTGGCGAGATTCTCGTACGCGAGAGTGACAGCCCCGATGTGATCGTCAAAACAACACAAGCAAAGCTCGCGGCGTTCCTGGCCGGCGCCAAGGCGGGAGAGTTCGACCACCTCATCTAGATCGCCCACGCTACAGAGTGACCCCTCGCCGCAGGCGGGGGGTCACTTGCGTTCGCGTATCAATGATTGACATATGCCGTATCACCTCTTATACGTCAAACCGTTGATACGGATCCGTATCTCGCGCTACCTTCCCCATGTGTCGCCGCACTGGGCCGATGCACGGCAAGACGGTGCCCAGGACGGCGGCAACTCTCCCTGTCTCTGCGCTTGTTGGGGAGAGCCCCCGAGGGGTGCCCCCTCCCGGCTTGAACGCCTTCACCGGGAGGGGAGCACCGGTGACACCGCGGCAGGAGGGCACAAATGCGCGCGCCATCCGACTCGGTCGAGCAGCACGAGGCGGAAACGCCACACGTGCCTGCCCCCACAATCCTGGTCAGACGCGCGTTCTGGTGCGAGCACAGGGTGTCCGAAGCAGACCTCAAGATCAAAGGCCACCCCGAGCGCGAGAGCGTCAGCACACCGGGCGAGGCCATTCGCAAGATCCGGATGAGCGTCCGCAGACTGGCGCCCACCCTCCCGTCATTCGAGCAAGAGCGCGCCCTCAACTGGACCGACAGTGGCGGGTGTTTGCAGGCAACCGGCGCTCTCCACCGTGGCGAACCCTGCGGATCCTCGATCAGCAGCCACGGCACTTGGTACGAGTGGACGGTTCGGCCTTTCGATCAATTCCTCGTGCCCGCCGAGCTGTTGCTGCCACTCGTTCCGGTCCACTCGGCGCCGCGCCCCCGCTACGCCTCGCACTGAGTTGCTGGAGACCGGATGCCTGACTTGATCGTCACCCCCTTCCTGGACGACTACTTGATACTCCGACCGGGAAGCGCCGCCGGGTTGAAGATCCCGGCGCACAGGTACCTCGAACTGCGCACCGCGGCATCGGACATGACGATGCCCTCGTGGCTGGCCAGCCGCGTTCAGCGCACATGGGGACTCGACATCAGCCATCGCCGGCCCGACGAGGCTCTGCTGATTCGTGACCCGTCCCCGTACGGCCACGGTCGTGCGTCGTACGAGGTCAACAACGGGTGCAACTGGAACTGTGACCACTGCGTTTACGGCGACAAGGTGCACGAGGGTCTCGCATGGGAACCCCGCGAGCGTCTCCTGCACATCCTGCGCGACGCCGGAGTCGTGTGGCTCGAACTCGGCGGCGGCGAGTGCACAATCGACCGGCATTTCCCGGAGACGTACGCACTCGCGTACAACCTCGGAATGATGGTCGAGATCCTGACGAACGGGTCCACCCTGCACCGCCCGAGCATGCTCGAACTGCTCACCACGCGCCGCCCGTACCGGGTAACGCTCAGCGTGTACGGCGCCACAGCAGAGACGTTCGACGGATTCACGCAACGTCGCGGCGCGTTCGACCACTTCCTGCGTGGCCTCGCCGCCGCCAGCGAGGCCGGACTGCCTCTGTCCTTAAGCGTGATCATCACGCGTAAGAATGTCCACGAGATCAATGCCATGCGGACGCTCGCCCACCGCTACGCCTCACGGGTCCGTGAGTACGGCAACATGTCGCCCACTTTCGACGGCGGCGCCGACCCCCTCGACGAGCAGGCCCCCGACTACATCCGCAACGAAACCCCCTTCACCGGATGCGACGCCGGCCACACGTCCTTGAACGTGAATCCCTTCGGCCTGGCGACCGTCTGCAAAGTCTCCCGTGACCACCCGATACCACTGCTCACAGCGGGTGTCGCGGGATTGGCGCGGCTCGGTGGCATCGCCGACCGTGTACTTCAGCGTCAGGGCGCATGCACCGGTTGCGCGCTTCAGAAGAAGTGCACCAAGTGCATGCCGCTCGTGAAGATGTACCGCCGCGCCGACGCACCTCTGAACCGCTACTGCCAGCACGCTTGAGAGAGGAAGTACGCGCATGACCGCAACCGCTGTAGAGATCACCGTACGGCCGGACGTCGAGGTCGAGGTCGAGGTCGTCGACCTCGACGCCGTCGCCGGCGGCGACGTCATGAGGGGCTGCGGAGACGACAACCCGTACAACTGATCCCCTCCACCACGAGGCCGCCCGCCCCGCGCGGGCGGCCTCGTCCGCCCTGACCGAGCCCCTACACTCCCCGCCGTGGTGACCATGAGACTGCAATGGGAAGACCTACCCACCGCCACCCGTGAGGCCGTCGAGACCCGCACCGGCCCTATCTACGCAGCAGTGACCGCCGACAAGGGATTGAACAGCGAGATCGCCACCACCCTCGACACGCGCGCCGGCCGCATCTTCGTCAAGGGGATGAACACCGACCACCCTCGCGTATGGACGCAGAACCGCGAGGCCACGATCAACCCGCACGTGGCCCCTCTCGCACCCCGCCTACTCTGGCGGATCAACGACGGAACCTGGGACCTGCTCGGGTTCGAGTACCTCAACGGTCGCTCCGCGGACTACCGCCCGCACTCCGACGACCTGCCGCTCGTCGCCGAGGCGATCATCACGCTTTCTGGTGTCCGGGCCCCGGGCGACCTGGAACTCAAGCACATCGAGCAGCGTCTGGCCGACTACATCGACAAGCCCGACGACGCCGAGCTGCTGCGCGGCGAGACCCTGCTGCACACCGATTGGCACCCAGACAACGTCCTGATCGTCGACAACGCCGCCCGCGTCGTCGACTGGGCATGGCCGACGCGCGGCGCGGCATGGATCGACGCCGCTTGCTGGGTCGTCTGGCTCACCTCCGCCGGCCACACCCCGGCAGAGGCCGAGCAGTGGGCCGCCAAGACCCCCGCCTGGTCAACCGCCCCCCGGCGTGCCCTCGACATCTTCGCGACCGCCCAAAAGCGACTCTGGGCCGGTATCGCCACCGACGCCCCCGCCGTCGCATGGATTCAAGACCTCGCCGCCGCAGCCGCCCAATGGGCCGCCTACCGCCGAGCTTGACGAGGGGCACCCATGACGGACCCGCTCATTCACACACACGAGACACTCACCGCCCGCGACGGAGCGCCGGTCGAGATCGACACGGAGATGGTTCCGGTCGTCCGTGAACTCTGGCGCCTCAACTACACAACGCTCGCTTGCTGCCAAGACGTGGGCGAGGCGACGGCCGGCGTTCGAGAGCAGGCAGCGAAGCCTCTCGGCTACGGGGCCGACGGGTTCATCGCGTATCACCGAGGTTGGGCCCTGCTCAAGCTCCCGTTCCTCGACGCCATGCGCCTTGTCGCCGTGCTCTCCCGAGAACCAGCCTTCGCCGATCGAGTCCGGCACCGATGGCGCCCCGGCTCATGGCGTATGAACGTCCCGCTCGTTCCGGAAGGACTCGACGAGGCGGCCCTGCTGCACTTCCCCCGCGAACAGCTCCTCGAACTTGTCGAGGTTCTCGAACAGCAATAGCGCGACAGCTCAGGTACCCGCTCGCTTCCTCGGATAGGGCGGGGCACACCGCAGATGCCGCAAGTGCGGCTATATAAAATGCGGTATGAAACTTGGACGTTTGCGTGCCGATTGAACACTTATTTGCACCTCAGCGAGAGGGTCCTCTACCGTTCATCTCATAACTCCATAGCTAACACCCAACGGGCATCCTTCCCCTGCGCCGTCTCCGGCTATGAGGCCGGGGGCAAACCCCAAAAGTCCAGCTCAGCTGGCACCGGAAGGATGGACGATGGGTATGGATTGCAATCGTTGTGAGTGCCCGCGATGCCAAAGGCGACGACGCCTAGGACGGGCAGCCGCAGCCGTACGGCTGGCTCTTTTGATTGCACAGGTCGTGTGGTGGCTCCTCAGCCTCTGACGACAAACCTGGCGTTCGCCTGTTAGCGGCAAACGTTTTTTCATTTTTTTGTTGACTATTTTGTCATGAACCTGCCATTATCCGCCCGAGCCAACCAGGCCGGCTGGCCAGCCGTCCAGTGGGGCAGCGGCAGCCTCGTACGGCTCATGGTCCGCCCCGCCCGCCGCCATAATGGCGACATGGCAGACCGTGCCCACTCCCCCGCCTTCAGGGCCGATCCTGCGGGAGCGTACGCAGAAGACCTTTCGCTGTACCGGCAGAAGTTCCAGCAGCGCCTGCCTGCATCTTTGGACGAGTTGCAGGGCCCGGTACAGGGAGTCGTGGAGCTTCCGCTGCATGTGGCGTGGTCCGGGTTGACCGCCTACGACCTGGACCAGCCCCGTCAGCGCATGGGGCTGTACCGGACCGTGCTGCACGAAGGCCTGCGCGAGGACCTGACCTCCCTTCTGAATCACGATGTTCTGCTGGAGCTGTGGCCCACGCTGCGTCGTCTGGTCGGCCGTACGGTGCGCACCGTGTGGGAAGAAGCCTTCCCTCAGCTGGCCGCCCGCGGCCGGGCGGCTGCGTGAGCCAGGACATGCCGGAGCTGCACGCGCGGCTTCTGGCAGACGTGATCACCCTGGGCTCTCCCTACCCGCTCGTGTTGACCGGCGGCTACGCGGTGCGCGCACACCGCCTGGTCAGCCGTCCCAGTCAGGACCTCGACGTCGCCACCGAGAATCCCGCTCCCATGGCGGACATCGCTGCCGCCCTCCGCAGCGGCCTTCAGGAGCGCGGCTGGCAGGTGCAGTCCCTGGAAACAGCCCCGCTGTCCGCTCGCTTCACCGTGCGCGACCCGGATACCGACCAGGAGGTGGAGGTCGACATCCTCAAGGAGATCTTCTGGCGTCCCGTCGTCGACAGCCCGTACGGGCCCGTACTCGCAGAAGAAGACGTGATCGGCACGAAGGTGCGCGCTCTGGGGGACAGGGGCGCGCCCCGGGACCTGATCGACGTGTTCGCGGCCTCCCGGCGCTGGAGCACAGCCGACCTCGAGGAATTCGGGCGGCGCCACGCCCGGGGGCGTTTCGAACGAGAAGATCTCCAGGCCAACCTCGCAGGCGCCGAGTGGACCGATGACGAGGCCTTCGCCGCCTACGGCCTCGACGCATCCGCTATCACCGCCCTGCGCGCCTGGGCGGTGCAATGGGCCGACGACCTCGCCGGTCGGCTTTTCGAAGAAGACCAGTCCCACCACGACCAGGAATGACTGAACGGCCGCCTGATCCTTTCGAGTAGGTGGGTTGTGGCGTAGGTGCAGGTGGTGCTAGCGGCCGTCGCTGTCGGGGGTGAGGCCCGGCCGGGACGACGCGCTGCGGCCCCGGCCTGGCCGAGCCCGGCTGCGCAACCTGACTGCGCACCATCGCGCAGACTCGATGCGCAACGCGGGCTGCGCACCCGTGAAGGGTGCGCAACGGCGCGGCCGTGTCGTTGCGCAGCGCCGGACGGCCTCGTTGGAAGGGCCGCGTGCGCAAGACCGCGCAGCCTGGTGCGCATGCCTCTGTCGAACCTCCGACTGCGGACACCGACGTCGGTGCCGTTTCGCGCTTGCGCAGCGTTCGTTGCGCAAGCGTGCAACCGTGACCGCTCATGCGTCGCGCAGCCGCCCGTGGTCGGGGTGACCAGCGGGTGACCAAGCCGTTTGTGTCCTCATCGTGACCGTGGTCGGCCTGACCTGGTCGATGGTCTGGTCAGGGCCGGTGGCAGGGCGCATAGCGGCGATGCAGTGCCTGGTGTGCTTGGCGCGCCTCGCACGGCCGGGTGAGTGCTGCGCAGGGCTGCGACCACGGGCCTTCGGTGAAGCCGCGTTCCCTAGGGGTTCAGGGGATTGAGTGGGGTGACGCCAGTGCCGGCGTACAGGTCGGAATCCAGGGACAGCAGTGTCGTGTCGTCGCCGCTTTGCTGGGCCACGAGCACGGCGGCGGCTGGGTGCAGGATCCGCCAGTCCGCCTGCCGCCATGTCCCGGCCACCAAGGCGTGGGCGTGGGTGAAGTCGGCCACGGTGGTGAAGCGGCGGCTGAGGATGTGCTGGCCTGCGCCGGGCTTCTCGCGCTCGGCGACCGTGGCGGACAGGGCCGGGATGACGATCTCGGCGTAGCCGTAACTGGCCTCGACGTACAGGCCGTTGAGGAATTCGTCGCCCTCCGCCAAGGCCCTGATGCAGGTGTGGTCGAGCAGGACCCGGATCACGCGGCGCGGTGCTCCCGTCCGAGGCGCTGCAGGAAGGCGCGAGCCCGGGTCCGTGCCTCGTCGGAGACGATGACGCCCGTTGTCTGCCGGATCTCCTCAAGCGCCTGTTGCGCGCGCTGTTCCTTTTCTTCCTCGGTGAGCTCTCGCTTGACGAGCGTCTCCAGGAGATCGTTCATGGTGGTACCGCGCTCATCGGCCAGCGTCCGCAGGCGGTCGCGTACGGCCTTTGTGGTTTTGATGCTGGTGTCCTGATCACCCATGACGGCATTCTACTCTTGGTAGAACGCGGCGCCCTCCTCGGTGGCGTGACCGGCGGGACCGTCTGACACACCGAGCTGGGCGAAGGCGCCGTCCATCCGACGGCCCGTTCGTCATGCGCCAGGGCCAAGCTGATGGGGCTCATTGAGCTTCTTCCTACACGTCGACGGCAGGCCCCTTGGCAAAGGCGAGGCCCTGGCTCGGAGGTGGTGGTTGCTCCGGGCCAGGGCTCTCGTCGGCGGAGGGTCCGCCGGGTGTGCAGGTGGGTCAGGAGACTCGCTCGGGCTTCTTGTGCTGCGGCTGTGGGGTCTTCTGGAGGCGTGTGCCTTCTACGTCGAGGTCGGGCAGGGTGCGGTCGAGCCAGGTGGGGAGCCACCAGGCGTGGCGGTCGGCGAGGGCGAGGACTGCGGGGACGAGGGTCAGGCGGACGGCGAAGGCGTCGATGACGACGCCGACCGCGAGGGCGAAGGCGATGGGCTTGATCAGGGCGTCGTCGAGGGGGAAGAACCCGGCGAAGACGGTGAACATGATCAGGGCGGCAGCGGTGACGACTCGGACGCTGTGCCGTGCGCCGTCGGTCACCGACCTGCGGGCCATGCCGGTGTGGACCCACTCCTCGCGCATTCCGGAGACGAGGAACACCTCGTAGTCCATGGCGAGTCCGAAGAGTACGCCGATCAGGATGATCGGCAGGAAGCTGACGACGGGGCCGGTGTGGGCGAGGCCGAGGGTGTCCGCCAGCCAGCCCCACTGGAACAGGGCGACGACCATGCCGAGCGAGGCTGCCACCGAGAGGAGGAATCCGACGGCTGCTTTGAGCGGGACGATCAGTGAGCGGAAGACCATGGTCAGCAGGATCAGGCTCAGGCCGACGACGATGGCGATGAACGGCAGCAGGGAGTCGCTGAGGCGGTTGGAGACGTCGATGTTGACGGCGGTGGTGCCGGTGACGGCGATCGTCGCTCCGGTTGTCTCGTGGATGTCCGGGGCGGCGGCGCGGATGTCGCGGACGAGTTGGCCGGTGCGGGTGCTGTCGGGGCCGGTCTTCGGGATGACCTGGATGACGGTCTGGGTGGGGTCGTGGGTGGGGGTGGGGGGCAGGACTGTCTTGATCCCCTTGAGGTTTCGGAGCTTCTGCGCGGCTTGAGCTGCTGCGCGCGTGCCCGAGCCCTTGTCGGTTTCGGTCAGGACGAGGAGTGGGCCGTTGAAGCCGGGGCCGAACTTGTCGTTGACGGTGTCGTACGCCTTGCGTTCGGTGGAGGTGACCGGGGCCGAGCCGTTGTCCGGCAGGGCGAGGCGCAGGTCCGTCGCGGGGAGCGCCAGGGCGACGAGGATGCCGGCGACGGCCAGGACGGTGAGCAGGGGCTTGGCGACGACGGTCCTGATCCAGCGGGCGCCCAGGGTCGCCCGGCCGGCGGATCCGTCGGGGTCGGTGGCCCGCTCGGCCTCCTTGCTGCCGGGCTTCGGGGTCAGCCGGGTGCCGGCGAATCCGGCGAGGGCCGGGAGCAGGGTGATCGCGGCCAAGACCGCGACGAGGACGGCTCCGGCGGCGCCGAGGCCCATTACCGTCAGGAACGGGATGCCGATGACGGTGAGTGCGGCCAGGGCGATGATCACGGTGCTGCCGGCGAAGACGACCGCGCTGCCGGCGGTGCCGTTGGCCAGGGCGATGGACTCCTGAGGGTCGGTTCCGCAGGCGAGTTGCTGGCGGTGGCGGGTCAGGATGAACAGGCTGTAGTCGATGCCCACGGCCAGCCCCAGCATCAGCGCGAGTGTGATGGCGGTGGAGGAAATGCTGAACGCCGGGGTGAGGGCGAGCAGTCCGGCGAGTCCCACGGCCACGCCGAGCAGGGCGGGCAGCAGTGACATGCCTGCGGCGAGCAGGGAGCCGAAGGTGACGACGAGGACGAGTACGGCTACGGCGACGCCGATGATCTCGGACGGGCCTATGTGCACGCCGTTGCTGCCGTAGGCACTGCCGCCGACCGCAGTCTTGAGCCCGCTCTTCTCGGCTCCCTCGGCCGCCTTCTCGATCGCGTCCAGGGATGAGGGGTGTACTTCGGCTCGCTGGACTGAGTACTGCACCTGCACGATCGCCGTGCTCCGGTCGGCGGAGACAGCTCCGGACTGGCTCGGGCCCATGACGGCTTTGACCTGGGGTGCTTTCGCGGCTGCCTTCTCGGTTCCGGCGATGGCCGCGGTGTAGGGGGCCTCGGTGATGTGGTGGCCCTCGGGTGCGGTGAAGACGATCTGGGCGCCCGCTCCGGAGGCTTCGGGCAGCGTCTTGCCGAGTGTGTCCAGGGCGCGCTGCGACTCGGTACCGGGCACGGTGAAGCGGTCGTCGAGCTTGCCGCCGAAGACGCCGGCGCACGTGATGAGCGCGGCCAGGACCACGAGCCAGATACCGAGGACCAGCTTGCGATGGCGGTAGGCGCTGCGGCCCAGCCGATGGAGCAGGACTGCCATGGCGAACTCCCAAGGTCGGTAAGGGATTTGCCGACGTCGTGTTGCGGACGCGGGACGAACGGCGGAGTGGGGCGGCCCGTGCCGTCGGGCGGTTGCGGGCATGAGGCGTGCCGGTGCCCTTGACGGCATCCGGGCTGCTTCGAGGGTCGACTTTATCACTCGCTCAAGTCGAGCGATCAAATCTTGCGACTAAATCAGTTAACTTGAACTAACGACATTGTCGACCGACCATGTCGTCTGTATGGTGATGGCCACCGGAGCTCACCGCTCCGGGAAGAGCCAGGTCATGGGTGGCCTGTGCCCCAGGACAAGGAGTGATCATGAGCAGCACGCAGAACAGGGACATCGCCGCGGCGCGCCACGCCCACAGGGCGGATGTGGTGGTGATCGGTGCGGGGCTGGCCGGTCTGACCGCGGCACGGGAGCTCGTCGCGGCGGGCAAGTCCGTGGCCGTACTGGAAGCCCGTGACCGGGTCGGCGGCCGGCTGCTCAACCACGACCTCGGCGACGGTCAAGTGACCGAGATCGGCGGGCAGTTCGTGGGCCCCACCCAGGACCACATCCTGGCGCTGGCCAAGGAGGTCGGCGTGGCCACCTACCAGGCCGCCGTCCCCGGCGAGACCGTCTACGTGCACGACGGCAAGGCCAAGCGGTTCACGGGGGACACCCCTCCGGACCTGTTCGCGCTGCCGGACATGGGGATCGCCCTGGCCCGCGTCGGCCACGCTGCGGCCAAGGTGGACCCGGCCGCCCCCTGGAAGGCCCCGAACGCCCGTGAACTGGACGGCATGACCTACGAGACGTGGCTGCGCAAGGCCGAGATCACCGGCGACGCCGTCGACATGATCAGCCTGTTCCTGAACTCCGCCTACGGCGGCGAGGCCCGCGACGCCTCCGCCCTGTTCAGCCTCTGGTACGTCTCGACGTTCGGCAACGAGACCAACCCCGGCACCATGGAGCGCGGCACCGGCACCACCGGAGGCGCCCAGGACAGCCGCTTCGTCGGCGGCTCACAGCTCGTCGCCCAGCGCCTCGCCGAAGAACTCGACGGCCGCGTCCACCTGTCGGCGCCGGTGCGACGCATCAGCCAGGACTCCACCGGTGTCACCGTGGTCTCCGACGCCGGTGACTGGCGGGCCGACCGCGTGATCGTCGCCGTACCGCCGCTGGTGGCCTCGCGGATCATGTGGGACCCGCTGCTGCCCGCCCAGCAGGACCAGCTCTTCCAGCGGCTGCCGTTCGGCACCCTCATGAAGTGTGTCGCCGTCTACGACAAGCCGTTCTGGCGGCAGGACGGGCTCTCCGGCATGGGGCTGCTGCGCGGCGGCTCCCCCATCCGCGAGATGTTCGACAACACCCCGCCCGACGGCGGACCGGGCGTCCTGATGGGCTTCCTCGGCGGCAAGGAATGGCGCAAGTGGGCCCACCGCCCGGCCGCCGAGCGCCGGGGCGCCGTCCTGCGCTGCTTCGCCCAGGTCGTCGGGGACCGCGCCTTCGACACCGTCGACTACGTCGAGCAGGACTGGACCGCCGAGCAGTGGACACAGGGCGGCCCCACCTCCGTCGCCGCCCCCGGCGTGCTCACCGACTTCGGCCAGTGGATGGGCCGCCCCCACGGCCGCGTGCACTGGGCGGGCGCCGAGTTCTCCCCGTACTGGAACGGCTATATGGACGGCGCGGTCCGCTCCGGCAGGCACACCGCCACCGAACTCCTCCACCAGAACTGAGCGCGAGAAGCACCGACCAGCAAGGGAACCCTGCCATGAACCGTTTCGTCGTCGCCGAGACCGCCGTCATCGACGCCCCCCTCGGGCGGGTCTGGGACGTCATCTCCCGCACCGACCGGTACGCCGAGTGGGTCGCCGGAGCCATCGAGGTCACCGACCACCACGGAATCGCCGAGGTCGGCAAGACGTACGCCGAGCGCAACCGCACCCTCGGTCCGCTGCGGGCCCGCTCTGTGTGGACCGTCAAGGAGATCGAGCCCTTCAAGCGCCGCGTCGACACCGGCACCGGATTCACCCCGCTCCAGGACGTCACCAACATCTTCGAGTTCCGCCCGGTCCAGAGCGCCGACGGCCGGGAGGCGACGGAGATGCTCTACCAGGTCGAGTACACCATCGGCCTCGGCCCGCTGGGCCTGCTCCTCGACTCCATACAGCAGCCCGCGATGCGCGCCGGCATGCGCACCTCCATGGCCAACCTCAACACCCTGCTCCGTTCCGAGGCGTCGAGGACCGCTCTCTGACGGGCGGCGCATGCTCCTGGGCCGACGGCCGGTCCACCCGTGGGACGGCTGTCCGGACGGCTGCCGGCCCAGGAGCGGCCGTCATCATGTACCGGTGATTTGTCGAGCGACCTGTTCGACAGACTGAGTCGCATAGGATCGCGTCATGGCTCACGTATCCGCGGCAGAGCGCCGCCCTCAACTGATCAAGGCGGCCATCGGCCTCATGGCCAGGGAGGGCGTCGCCGCCGGCAGCACCCGTGCCATCGCCGCCGAGCTCGGCGTGGCACAGGCGACCGTGCACTACACCTTCGGCACGAAGGAGGAGCTGTACCGGGCCGTCATGGAACAACTCACGCACGACCTCATCGACCAGGTGTCACAGGCCGCACCCACGGACGCGAGCTTCGAGGACACCATCACCACGCTCGCCGAGGCACTCTGGCACACCGTGCTCGAACAGCCCGCCTCGCACCAGCTGCTCACCGAGCTGAGCATGTTCGCCCTGCGCACGCCGCACCTGAAGGAAGCTCTTCAGAACCACTACAGCGAAGTCCTGGCGGTAACGACGAAGCTGGTCGAACAGGCCGCCGAACGCACCGGTCACCGGCTCGGGCAGCCCGCCGAGACGATCGCGAGGTTCTTCCTGGCCGGTTTCGACGGGCTGACGATGCAGCATCTCTCCCTGCCGGACGAGGAAGCCGAGAGCGCCTGCCTGCGATCCTTGGTCTCGGCCGTCCTGGCCATGGCCTGAGGTCGCTTCAGGATCGGTCATGGTTTCGCCGAGGTGGCGGGCGAAGCCGGGGCCTGAGACGTGGGCGGGCTCACGGCGGGAGGGGCCGGGCCGTCCGAGGCGCCGGTCGTGAGGACGAGCAACAGCAGTGCGCAGGCAGCGGCGACGGCCAGGCCGGACCATACGAGGACGGTCCGGCGAGAGGCACTGAAGAGCCTCCGGGGCCTGATGGGAGGGGCCGCGGGCCGCAGGTGTTCCCAGTCGGCGCTGTTTGCCCGGGCTTGAAGGGCGTCACGCAGTCGTTGTTCGATCGCCTCGCGGTGGGTCCGGCCGCTGCTCATCGGGGGATCTCCGCGAGCCGCCGGCAGAGCGAAGGACGGGAGTGCGACTGAGAGGGGTGCTCGGTCATCGAGGTATCTCCAGTTGTCTGCCGAGAGCGTCCAGGGCGCGGCTGGCGGTTGATTTGACCGTCCCGCGGGAGATTCCGAGAGTGTCGGCGATCTGGGCTTCGGTGAGGTCCGACCAGTAGCGCAGGACCAACACCTCACGCTGCCGGCGGGTGAGACGCTGCAGTGCGTCGATCACCTCTTGATGGGTCTCGGCGAGGAGCACGCTCTTGTCGGCGGACGGGACGTGGCGTGCACGCTCAGGAATGTAGGCACGTGCCGTACGGCGTCGGCGCAGAACCGAGCGGGCCGTGTTGACCACACAGGTGCGCAGGTACGCCTCGGGGTCGTCCAGGTCCGCAAGCCGACGGCCATGGCGGCGCAGGAGCGCTGCGAACGCGTCCTGCACGACGTCCTCCGCGGTGGGAAGGTCGTCCACCAGAAGCAGGGCCAGCCGCACCAGTTCCAGCCGGCGATGGTGGTAGAGCTCGCTGAAGCCGTGGTCGTCCCCGGTTGTCGCCGTGCCGATGGGCACGGCTTTGAGCAGCTTCCTGCCGCCTTCCTGACGACTCGTCGGTGAACGCAGAGCGCGTCCGTCCTGCTGTCGGCGTCTCAGATCCAGTCGGCTGGACATGCTCCGCCACCAGGTCACCGGCGTTGCGGCGGTGGGGATCGTCGCTGTACTCACAGGTCTCCTGGACGTTGCGGGACCGGTCCGTCCGCCCGGAGATCCGGGCGGACGGACCGTGCTGCCTGGCCTGAGCAATGCAGCGTGCCTTCAGGTGGGATCACCGAACGACCTGGCGTCGATCAGCGGGCCACGATGTTGAAGAGCGTCAGCGGGCCGGAGCCGTGACAGGCACGGCGTCCGCGTCGCAGACGTCGAGTCCTCCGGGGCAGGGCGGGGCGGTCTGCGCGGGCTTCGCGTCCGCGGGGACGTCCGTCTCGGAGCTCTCGTCGAGCGTCTGCGCCCCGGACGTGTGCGTCACGTGCGCCTTCTGCGGCTCGGCGGGGGCACTCGCCGTGGCCTGGGCCGAGGCGGCCGCGCCGAGGGCGAGCGTGGCGCCCACGACCGAGAGGCCCAGCGCGACACGAACCCGGCCCGAACGGAGGCCGCGGACAGCGGCTTAACGTACTGACATCTTCGATCCTCGAATCATCGTCTTCGATGTGTTGGCTGACCGTCCGCCATGGGTGGCTTCCCGTGCGGCGGCCCTCTACTGGAGGCGCATCCACCCCGACAGACGTCCCAACTCCCTCGGGGTTGTCGGTCGGACGAGACGGATACGGGGAAGATCCGGTGACCCGCGTCACTGAGACCGGAGGCGGTTTCTGAGCTACGCCCCTTTTCCTGTCCGGCAAGTCCCTTACAAGGGTTCTGCAATTGGGCTCAGGACACTGGGCGGCATGACCTCCAGCAACACATCCGAATCCACCGTGCACCCCTACACCCGCGAGATGGCGATGGTCCATCGGGTGTTTCGTCGTGAGTCGCGGCTGCTGGCCGAGCTCGTTCAAGGGGTGCGCCGGGGCGACAGTGCTCGTGCTCTGGTTCTTGCGGAGCACTGGCGGCTCTACTCCGAGGGCCTGCACACCCACCA
Organism: Streptomyces sp. NPDC057280; assembly: GCF_042668605.1. Lineage (NCBI taxonomy): Bacteria > Bacillati > Actinomycetota > Actinomycetes > Kitasatosporales > Streptomycetaceae > Streptomyces > Streptomyces sp. NPDC057280. The sequence continues at coordinate 266,406 of NZ_JBHUYR010000010.1, read as the reverse complement.
CACCGGTGAGGACGAGCTGCTGTGGCCGGTGTTGTTGCCTCAGCTGCATCTGGCCGCCGAGCAGGTTCTGGCGATGGAGGCGCAGCATCGCGAGCTCGACGAGGGGATCGCGGTGGTCCAGGGGCTCATGGACCGGTGGCAGCCGGAGGTACGGCCCGATGTGCGTGACGAGCTGGTGGAGGCGCTGCGCAAGCATCACCAGCAGCTGTGCTCGCATCTCGATGAGGAGGAGCGGGAGGTCATGCCGCTGGTCGCCCTTCACGTGACCGAGCAGCAATGGCGTGCGGTGGGAGAGCGGGGCCTTGCCGAGACGCCGCGGAACCGGTTGATGATCGCGCTGGGCGCCATTCTGGAGGACAGCCCGGCTGACGAGCGTCGGGAGTTCCTTGCCCGGTTGCCCTTTCCCGCCCGGCTGTTGTGGAGGGTGGTGGGGCAACGGCAGTACCGCCGTGAGATCCGGCGCGTCCGCGGCGAGGACGCGGCCGGTCGAGCGGTCTGACGGTCCCGACGCCCGCCCTGTCCCGTACCGATCGAGGAACTCCCACCGATGCGCATCGGATTCGCCGTCCCCCAGTTCGGCCCGTTCGCCGACCCTGACCACACCGCCACGATGTGCGCGGCCCTGGAGACGCTGGGCTGCCACAGTCTCTGGGCGGCTGATCGGCTTCTGGCTCCGATCATCCCTCCCGACGGGTACGCCGGTGGCAAGCCCATGCCGCTGCGGTACGGCACTCACCTCGACCCGCTGCTCGCGCTGACGGTGGCGGCCACGGTCACCGAACGGGTGCGGCTCGGGAGCAGCACGCTCAACGCCCTGTGGCAGCCTCCGCTGGTGCTCGCCCGCTCGCTGACGACGCTCGATCTGATCAGTCACGGGCGTTTGGACGTGGGGCTCGGGCTGGGCTGGATGCGTGAGGAGTACGCGGCCGCCGGGGTGCCCTGGCAGGGCCGTGGCGCGCGGCTGGAGGAGACGCTCGACGTGCTGGACGCCGTATGGCAGTGCGATCCCGTCGTTCACGCGGGCGCGTTGTGGCGGATTCCCGAGTCGACGATCCTGCCGAAGCCTCAACAGCGTCCGAGGCCGCCGGTGCTGCTGGGTGGCTTCACCCCGCCCGCGCTGGAGCGTGTCGGCCGGCGCGCGGACGGCTGGTTGGGGGCCTCGATGCCGTTGCCGTACTTCCGGGGTCTTTGGGCCGTCGCGGCCGAGGCGGCCGAGCGGGCGGGGCGTGATCCGGCGGGTCTGCGCCGGGTGTTCCGGGTCAACGCGGAGATCACCGCGTCCGGGGCCGATGCCGCGGAGTCGTTCCAGCGGGGGACCGTTCGCCAGCTCTGTGACCATCTCCGGCTGATGTGCACGGAGGACAACGACGAGGTGCTCGTGGACCTCCAGCTGACGGCCGATTCACCTCAGCGGTTCCTCGAACTCGCGGCGGCGTTTGTGGCCGAGCTCGTCGAACGGGTGCCTGCGGGATGAGGGGCTGCTACGCGGACATCTGCGGCAGTCCTGCCAGGGCGGTTCGAGCGTCGTCCGCCCAGTGCGCGGAGTTCCAGGCGGTGGCCACCCGCTGCGCCTCAAGGTAGTGGTGGCGTGCCTGGTCGGGGCGGTCCAGGTACTGGGCGAGTTCGCCGAGGGTCTGCGCGACGGGCCGGAAGGCCATGGAGAGGTTGCTCACGCCTCCTGCCAGGGTGTGCAGGGGGAGCAGGTCCTGGTAGACCTCCGCGGCGAGTGTGCGGTCGTCGAAGGCGACCGCGGCCATGCCGCGCAGTTGGGTGAGGACGACGTAGGCGAAGTCGCGTTGGATGGGGAGGCGTTGGTCCAGGACGGCGCGGGCTTCTTCGAGGCGGCCGGCGGCGGCCAGGGAGAGCGCGGTGAGGGCTTCGTTGACCGGCTGGTACTGCTCCCACACCGCGAGCAGCATGGGCAGCATCTCGGCGAGACGTCCTTGCTGGACCCGGATGCAGCCCATGCTCAGGGCGGCCAGGCCGCTGAGATCGACGGCTCCTCGTGCCCGGAGTTCGTCCACCGCCTCCGCCAGAGTGCGCTCGGCGTCGTCGAACCGGCCCTGTGCCATGGCGAGCATGCAGTGCCGTAGCCGGGCCACCGCGAACAGGCCCTGGAGCTCGTAGGTGCGGGCGATGTCGTCCGCGCGGGTGAGGCAACGCTCCATCTGTGCCGGGTCGTTGCGGCCGGCGGCGATCCGGGCGGCGATGTAGTGGCTCATCCAGGAGTACTCGGGGCTGTCCTCGGCGGCGGCCACCTCGGTGAGTTCGCGGTGGAGCCGCTCGTAGGTCTCGGGGTGGAGGTCGCAGTCGATGCGGCGCAGCAGTGAGGTGAGAGTCAGTCCTCGCAGCCGGGGTTCGCCCGCGGCGCGGGCCAACCGCACCGCCTGGTGTGCTACGTCCACGGCGCGCGGGTCGGAGTCGTCGAGGGCGTCGGCCAGCTGGTCGAGGAGCAGGCATCGTTGCCGGTCGGTGAGGTCCGGGCGCGCCAGCAGCATGTCCAGTTCCTCGACGGCCTCGGGGTCGGACACCGCGTAGGCGCGCACCCGCCAGGGGGTCGGTTCGGTCCAGGTCGTGTAGGCGGCGATCAGCAGGTCGGTGCGCGAGGCGGCGGGTTCGGTCTCGGGGGTCTCGGTGGGGCGGCCGGCCTGCCGTTCCGCCCGGGCCACGCGTACGGCTTTCTGTTGGGCCTCGCGCGCCGGGACGATCGCTCCCATGCGGATCCGGCAGTCCACCAGTTGGCCCAGGGCCGACACGCGCAGCCGGGCGGCGTCCTGGTCGGCGAAGGCTTCGGGGTGGCCGGTGAGGAGGTCGAGCGCTGCGCTCAGTATGGCTTCGGCGTTCTGCGGGGCGTAGCGGCGTACTGCCTGCTCGCCCGCGAGCAGGGCGTGGCGGACCGCGGGCCCGGCGTCGGCGGTGAGGACCGCAGCCGCCTGGAGGAGGTGGTGGGCGGTGGTGGCGACGTCGTCGGAGCCGAGGGACATCAGGGCCCTGCCCAGGCGGGAGTGCAGCCTGGCCAGCCTCAGGTGGGTGAGGTCGGCGGCGAGGGCGTCGCGTACCAGGGCGTGCGTGAAGCGGACGGTGCCGGGGCGGGGTTCGGTGAGCAGTCCTGCGGTGACGCCCGCTTCCAGGGCGTCGAGCAGCTGCTCGGGGTCCTTGTCGGTGGCGCGGAGAAGGAGGGTGAGCGGGCTTTCGCGTCCGGCGACGGCGGCGAGACGCAGTCCGGCCGTGACGGCGGGTGGCAGGAGGGCCAGTCGGCGCTTGAGGACGTCCTGGACGCCTTGGGGGACGGCTTCCAGCGCCTGCTGTTCGCCCTCGCCGGCCAGCAGGAGCGAGCTCTCCCGAAGGTAGAAGGGGTTGCCTCCGGTGCGTTCGGCCAGGGCCGCCGCGACGTGATCGCTCATGTCGGATGCACCGCGCCGCAGCAGTTCCGTCGCGTGGGCCTGCGACAGTCCGCCGAGGGCCACCCGTGCGGGCGCGAGGACGGCCAGGCGGGCCAGTGCACCGGTCAGGTCGCCTTCTCCGGGGCGGTAGGAGCCCACCAGCAGCACCGGTACGTCGCGCAGCTGCTCGGCGCAGAGCAGGAACAGCTCGACGCTTTCCTGGTCGCCTCGGTGCAGGTCGTCCAGCACGATCGCCAGCGGGCGGCGCAGGGCGGTCTCCCGGAGCCAGCCGACGAGTGCTTTGTGCAGGCGGAACCGTTGGGCGGGGCTGCCGTCGGACTGGCCGAAACCGGCTGCGTCGTCGGGAGTGAGCAGCGGCGCCAGCGCCGCGGTGTACGGGCCGGGCGGGGCGACCCGCGCGAGGCCGGGCAGCATGTCGTGCCAGGCCCAGCCGGGTGGGGCGCCGTCTGTCTCGGGGCATTGCCCGAACCCCGTCAGCCAGCCCTGCCGGGGCAGTTGGCTGATGCCCGTCTCCAGCAGGCTCGACTTGCCGATACCGGCCTCGCCGGAGACCAGGACCACCTGGGCGTGGCCTTGCCGTGCCCGATCCGCCGCGGCTGCCAGGACCCCCAACTCGGCCTCGCGGCCCAGGAGACGGTCGGCCGCGAGCGTGGTCGGCGCTTCGGGCGCGGCGCCCGTCCCCGTCGCGCGTTGCAGCACGTCCCGGCGCTGGTGCAGCAGAGCCTGCTCCAATTCCACCAGGGAGGCGCCGGGTTCGACTCCCAGTTCCTCGTCGAGCGCGCGCCGGGCCCGTCGCAGCGCGCCCAGGGCTTCGCCTTGGCGTTCCTTGGCCCACAGGGCCAGCGCCAGCAGCCGCCAGGCTTCCTCGTGGAGCGGCTGTTCCTGCGTCAGGGCGTCCGCGTCGGCCAGTGCCTGGTCCACGAGTCCGGTGCCGAGGCGGGCCGCGGCGAGCCGCTCGCGGGCGGTTCGGTGCATCTCCTCCAGGCGGGCGCGCTCGCCGACGGTCCACGGCTCGTCCGTGAACTCCGCGTACGGCTGCCCGCCCCACAGGGCGAGCGTGTCGGCCAGCTCCGCGACGGCCTGGGGCGTCCGCTCCCCCGCCGGACGGTCCATCACCCGCCGCTCGAACACCCAGGCGTCCACCGCGTCCTGTTCCAGGACCAGGGCGTAGCCGTACGGCGCGCTGATCAGCAGTCGTGCGGGGGCCCGTGGGGGCCGTTGCGGTTCCAGGGCGCGCCGCAGACGGGCGACGTACGCGTGCAACGTCGGCTGGGCGCTGGGCGGGGTCTTCGCCGGCCACAGCCGCTCGATGAGCTGCTCCGTGGGCACCACGGTCCCGCGGGCGATCAGCAGTTGTGCCAGGAGCAGCCGGGGAAGGCGCCCGCTCACGTCCACCGCGTGGCCGTCGGCCTCGATCCGGAACGATCCGAGCACTTTTACTTTGATCATGACAAGCCCAGCCTAGTCTGCGGGCGCGGCACGCCTTCGGTCATGGCATGCGGATCTGGGCGACCCAGGGGCGGGCGCCGAGGCGCTCAAAGGCGGCCAGGGCGCGGCCGAGTTGTTCTCGTGCCTCCTGGGTGCGGTTCGCGTGGCGGAGCCAGTGGCCGTAGTCGGTGCGCACGCAGGCGCGTTCGAAGGGCCACTGTTCGCCGAGCGGGTCGGCCAGGGCGTACTTGTAGTGGGTCTCCGCGTCCTGGGTGGGGTGGGCGAGCAGGGCCTGGGCGTGGTGCAGGAGCTGGGTCAGGCGTGCTGAGGATGCATCGGCGAGCTGCTGTACGGCCTGGTCCACGGCGGTGCGGGCGTGGGCGATGCGGGCGGCGTCGCCGGTGTGCCGGGCGGCTGCGGCGAGGGCGGCCAGGCAGTAGTACGACTGGTAGTAGTGCTGGGGGCGTCCGTCGTCGGTGAAGGCGCTTGCCAGGTGGCGGTAGGCCTCTTCGTGGTCCTGGTCGGCCCAGGCGGCGAGGCCCAGGGCCCAGCGTGCGTGGATGTTGACTCTTCCGGTGGGGTGGGCGTCGACGCTGAGGGCGTCGTGCAGGGCCCGGCGGGCCTCCTGGGTCTGGCCGCGCAGCGCGAGCACGGCTCCGGCCAGGGAGTGGACCTGTGCGTCGGCGAGGCCGGGTTCTTCGCCGGGGGGTGTGTCGGCGGTGCGGGTGACGGCGGTCTGCGCCGCCCGGATGCGGCCCTGGTGGAAGGCGAGCCAGCCCAGTGAGCTGACCCGCAGCCGGTTGCCGGCGTTCTCGGTGTCCGGGTGGTCGGGGTCGGCCAGGACGGGGGGCACGGGGTGGAACGGGTCGGGCAGATCGTGGATGGCGGCCACACCGCTGAGCAGCCAGGTGATGCGCATGTCCGGTTTCGTCGTGGTCAGCAATCGCTGCAGCTCCTCGTGCTGGCGATGGGGCTCGTGGTGCGGCCGGCACATGGCCTGTGCGTAGAGACGTGTGACGGCGTCGTCGGGATGACCGGTGTCGAACTCGGCCGTGGCCGCCAGGACTTGGTCACGGTGGGCCGGTACCCCGGAGAAGAGGGCCGCGGTGACTGCCGTGACGAGGGCGGAGCGGGCGGTGTCAGGGTCCAGCGGCGCCAGCGCCCGGGCGGCCGGCAGCAGGATCCGGATGGCCTCCGTCGGCCTGTTGCGGGCGAAAGCGGCCCACCCGCGCAGCAGGGTGAGCTGGAAGGTGATGTCCGGGTCGTCGGTGAGGGCCGCGATGCGGGTGGCCAGGTCGCTGACGTAGGCGGCCCGTTCCTGGTAGGTGGCGAGATAGGCGGTGCGCATCAGCCGCTGTGCCCGCGTGCGGGGGGTGGCGCTGAGTTGGGCGGCGCGTTCCATCGCGGTGAGGGCTTCAGTGCTCGCGCTGCGCCGCAGAGCGCGGTCGGCGGTGGCTTCCAGTGCTGTGGCCGCCTGTTCGTCGGTTCCGGAGGCGGCCGCGGCGAGGTGCCAGGCCTGCCGGTCGGGTGTCAGCTGCGGGCGGGCGGCGAGGTCTCGGTGCGCTGCGCGGCGCCGCTCGGCAGGGGCGCTGTGATAGACGGCGGAGCGCATCAGAGGGTGCCGGAACTGGACGTGGTCGCCGGTGAGCTGGACGAGGCCTCTGTCCGCGGCCGGCTGCCACACGTCCGGGTCGGTGTAGGGGGCGGGCAGGAGGCCGAGTTCACCGGTGTCGCAGACCGCGGCCAGCAGCAGGGCCTGCTGGGTCGGGGCGGGCAGCTGGGTGAGGTGCGTGGCGAACATGCTGGTCAGGCGGGTGGTGAGGGCGAGGCCGGGGGTCTGCCAGGGGGCAGGGGTCGTCGGCAGGACGCCGGTGCGGTCGGCGGCGGCCCGGGCGAGTTCGATGAGGGCCAGCGGGTTGCCCGCGGCGAGGTCGAGGATCTGCTGTCGTGTCGCGCCTTGCGGGGGGTCGGGCTGGCGGTCGAGGAGTTCGGCTGCCCTGGCTGCGGACAGCGGCGCGAGTGTGCGGGTGGTGACGTCGCGGGTGAAGCCCGGCGGCGGCAGGGCGCCTCGGGCGGTGAGGAGCAGGCTGATGGGTTCACCGTCCACACGCCGGGCCAGGAAGCTGAGGACTTCCAAGGAGGCGGGGTCGACCCACTGCCCGTCGTCGACCAGGAGGGCAAGAGGGTTTTCGGCAGCGGCCTGGCAGAGCAGGGTCTGCGCGGCCAGCGACACGTACAGGCGTGCGGTGGGCTCGCCGCCGTGGTCCGGTTCGGCAAGTCCGAAGGCCTGCCGCAAGGCCGTTCCGTGGCGGGCGGGGAGATCCGCGGCCCGGGACAGCAAGGGGCGCAGCAGCTGGTGCAGGCCCGCGAACGCCAGGTCGTGCTCGCTTTCCGCGCTCCGCAGCCGCAGGACCCTGATTCCCCGGTCGGCCGCCAGCTGGGCGGCGGCCGCGAGCAGGGCGCTCTTGCCGACGCCCGGTTCACCGAGGAAGACCGCCACCTGTGCCGCATCGCGGTGGGGGGTGAGCAGTTCCTCGATGCTCAGGAGGTCCTCCTCCCGGCCCACCAGGGCTTCGGGCACGGACGGCCGCCGCTCAGCTGAGGCGACCGGGCGGCCCGGCAGCCGCACGGATCCGGCGTCTGCCGGAGCGGGGGCCACAGCGGCGTGCAGGACCTCGGCGTCCTGTACGAGGAGGGCCTGCTCCAAGTCGCCCAGTGCCTGCCCCGGGTCGAGGCCCAGTTCCTCGCGGAGGACGCGACGGCAGCGGCGCAGCGTGGAGAGCGCCTCGCCGCGGCTGCCCGACCCCCACAGGGCCAGCGTCAGCAGCCGCCACCCCTCCTCCCGCAGGGGGTGATCCTTCACCAGCGCGGCCGCTGACGGCACCGCCTGGCCCGCTCCGCCGGTCCGCAGGATCGCCGCCACCAGCAGTTCCTGTGCGGCCGCCCGCAGTTCATCGAGCCGGTGCGCCTCGGCCGCGGCCCACGCCCCGTCGGTGAACTCCCCGTAGGCGGCCCCGCGCCACCAGCTCAGCGCCTCGTGCAGGGTCTGCCGTGCCGTGTGCGCCGGCTGCGTGCGGGAGCGGTGCACGGCGTCCTCGAAACGCCAGGCGTCGACGGCGTCGTCGGGCAGCCGAAGACAGTAGCCCTGAGCCGAGCTGAGCAGGACCGAGGCGGGCGCGCGCGGGGGCCGGTGCGGTTCCAGCACCCTTCGCAGGTGGGACACGTAGGCGTGTACGGAGATCAGGGGGCGCTGGGGCGGGTTGCCGTGCCACACGTCCTCGATCAGCCGGTCCGAGGAGACCGCGCGGCCTCGGTGCGAGGTCAGGACCGCCAGTACCGCACGCTGCCTGCGGCTGCCCAGATCGGCTGGGCCTCCGCCGACTTCAGCCTCGGCCGGGCCCAGTACACGAATACGAATCATGATGGCTCTCGTCGTCGGGCCAGCGGACCTGGCGCCATGGGTGTCAGTCTCAGACCGCGCCCGCTTGCCGGACGTGGCCGCTCTGCCGGACGTGGTCGTCTGGCCCGTGGGGTCAGAGGAGGAGGTTGCGGCGTTGGCCGTGCTGGTCGGCGAGTTTCGCGAGGGCTCGGTGGGCGGCTTCGGCGCAGTGCGGTGAGTTCCAGGTGCGGGCGGTGCGTTCGGCCGCGGCGTAGTGCCGGGCGGCTTTCTGCTGCTCGCCCAGGAGCAGGTACAGGTCGGCCAGGGCGTGGTCCAGGGGGCGGGTGGCGTAGACGGCGGCCGCGGCGGCGAACTGGCCGCGCAGCGGCAGCAGGTGCTCGACGAGCCCGGCGGCGCTTTCCAGGTCTCCTTGGAGAACGGCCAGTTGGGAGCGGAAGTCGAGTTCGATGCCGTAGAGGTGGTCGGTGACCGGCTTTTCGGGGAGGCGTACGGCCCGCGCGTCGTCGTGGCGGCCGAGGAGGGCGAGGATGAGGGCGTAGAGGACCCCTACCGGGGCGCCCACCGCGTCGTAGACGTCACGCATCATCGGCTCGATGTCGGCCGGGCGTCCCTGGGCGAGCCGGATGGTGGACACGCCGAGCGTGCGCATGCCCTGCGCCTGGTGGGTGCCGACGCGCTGCAGCAGGACGTCGGCCTCGGCGTACTGGGCCTCCGCCTCGTCGAACCGGCCGTGGACGGCGGCGAGCATCGCCTTCGTGGCGGTGTTGATGCCTTGGGCCCACACCATCCGGTAGCGCTTGGCCAGTGTCAGGGCGTGCGCCGTGTACCGGTTGACCGCGGCCGGATCGTTGCCGGCGATCGCGGTGAGGGAGTCGAGGTGCTCGCAGATCCAGCGGTAGGCGGGCAGGTCGTGGGTGCGGGCGAGGTCGCGCAGTTCCGCGACCAGGGGGGTCCGCTCGGCGCCGTGCAGTTCGTGCGGGAAGAGTTTCGCCGAGGTCATCAACGCGGCGGCCAGCAGGCGCGGGTCACCGCCGGCCCGCGCCAACTGCAGCTGGGCGCGGGCGGCTTCGGCCGCTCGGGGCGGGTCCTTGACCGCCACCGCGTCGACGAGGGCGTGGAGGACGCCCGCGCGCGAGCGGTCGTCCAGGTCCGGGTCACAGGCGAGTTCGTCGATCCGTTTCAGTACGGCCGGGTCGTCGGGCACCGCCAGCCTGCTGTGCCAGGAGGAGGGTTCGGCCCAGGCTCCGTAGACCGCGGCCACGAGATCACCCCGGCCCGCCTGTTCAGCCAGCTCGATCGCGCGCTTGCGGGTGTGCCGTGCCGCGTCGGTCGAGCCGGCGCTCACCTGGGCGCCGAGCAGTCGCACCAGCAGGCCCACCATGTGTTCCGGTTGTTCCTCAGCCGCTCCAGGCGCCGCAGCCGTGGTATGGGTGTCGATGGCCTGCTCGATCAGTTCCACGGCCACCTCGTGCGCATAGCGGCGGGCAGCCGCCTCCGCGGCACGCAGGGCGTAGTCGACGGCCAGCGGTGCGTCGGCGATGTCGCCCGACCGGGCGAAGTGGTGGGCGAGGGCGGCCAGGTCGTCGGGACGGTGCCGGCGCAACACCTCAGCGGTGCGGGCGTGCAGCCGTGACCTGCGCACACCCGACAGGTCGGTGTACACCGTGTCGCGGACCAGGGCGTGAATGAAACGCACCCGGCCCGGGCGGGGTTCCACCAGCAGGTTCGCCACCAGCGCCGCGTCGAGTCCTTCGAGCAAGTCGGACTCGGGCACCTCGGCGGCTGCCGCGAGAACGGTGACTTCGGCCTCGATGCCGACCACCGCCGTCAGTTGTACGGCGGTCCGCGCACTGTCGGGGAGCAGGGCAAGGCGCCTGCGCAGCACGTCGCGCACGCCTTGCGGAACCTCCGAGACCGCGACGAGGGCGCCCTCGCTGGCCAGCAGTCGGGCGCTCTCCAGGACGTAGAAGGGGTTGCCGCCGGTGCGTTCGGCGAGTGCCGACAACGTGGCGTGGCCGACGCCCTCGCCGCAGACGGCCTCGACGACGGTGGCCACGTCGCGCGACGGCAGGCCGCCCAGCGTGATCCGGTGGGGAACGCCGGGGGCGAGTTGGGCCAGGGTCTTGACCAGGTGTTGCCCGGCTTCGGCGGGGCGGTAGGTGCCGACGGTGAGCAGCGGTACGCCGGTGACGGAGGCCGCCACCTCGACGAGGGCGAGTGTCTCGCTGTCGGCCCGGTGCAGGTCCTCCACCACGACGGCGAGCGGGGACGCGCCCGCCGCGGCCCGCATCCACTCGACGAAGGCACGGTGCATACGGAAGCGTCCGCTGGCGGCCTCGTCGGCCGTCGGGGCCGCCTCGTTGTCCGACTCGCCCAGCAGGGCCGCCAGTTCCTCGGGGCGGGCGGGGGGCGTGTCGCGGGCGAGTTCACCGAGCAGCTCCACCCAGGCCCAGGCCGGCGGAGCGCCCTCGTATTCGGGGCAGCGTCCGATGAGCACCCGCCAGCCCTCGGTGCGCAGGCGGTCGACGAGTTGGCCGATGAGGGCGGACTTGCCGGCTCCGGGTTCGCCTGTCACGAGGAGCGTGGCCCCACCGTGCCGGGCGGTGTTCGCCGCGCTGTGGGCGGTGCGGAGTTCGGCGCTTCTGCCGACGAAGAGGTCGTGCCAGCGCGGCCGGGTGGTGTCGGCGGTCGCGGGCGGACGGGGTCCGTCAGTGGTGGTAGCGGGCGGGCGGGCGCCATCGGGGACGGCGAGTGAGCGGGAACGGTCGGCTGCGGAGACGGGGTGGGGTCTTGAGGCTTCCTCGGCAGGCGAAGAGATGCTTCGCGTGTGCCCTGCGCGCAGGGCCGCCCGCTCGGGAGCGGACGTCGCCGTGCGCAGCACGTCCCGGCCCGCCCGCTCAGGGGCGGACGTCGCCGTGCGCAGCACGTCCAGGCGTTGCGTCAGCACCGCGTGTTCCAGCTTGACCAGCTCCGGGCTCGGCTCACAGCCGAGTTCCTCTCGCAGGGTCCGGGTCGCCCGGCGCAGGGTGGAAAGGGCGTACGCCTGCCGGCCGCAGGCCCACTGGGCCAGGGCCAGCAGCCGCCACCCCTCTTCCCGTAAGGGGTGCTCGCCGACCAGGGCTTCGGCCTCCAGCGCCGCCTTGGACACGCGTCCGGTGCGCAGGTCGGCGGCGACCGCCAGCTCGCCGGCCTCGGCGCGCAGTGCGGTCAGGCGGGCCACTTCGGGCCCGGCCCAGTCCGCGTCCGCGTGTTCCGCGAAGGCGGGGCCCTGCCAGCAGCGCAGGGCTTCGGCGAGCAGGGCGCCCGCTTCCTCCGGCTCGGCGTCGCGGGCTCGGGCGACGCCGGCTTCGAAGCGCCACGCGTCCACCGCGTCCGGCGGCAGCCGCAGCGCGTATCCCGGGGCAAGGGTGACCAGGATGCTCGCGGGGGTGCGCGGCGGGCGGTCCGGCTCCAGTGAGCTGCGCAGCCTCGAGACGTACACGTGCAGCGACGCCATGGCCTTTGCCGGGGGTACGTCTTGCCACAGACCGTCGATCAGGCGGTCCACCGAGACGACGCTGCCGCGAGCAGCGATCAGCAGGGACAGGACGGCTCGCTGTCGGGGGGCGCCCAGGTCGACGGGCTTGCCGTCGACCTCGGCGCTCAGCGAACCCAGAACTCTCATGCGCAACACGTCGACGAAATCTACCCAGGGGTTCGAACACTCTTATGAACAGGCGATAAACGTCGACGCCATGGACGCGTCAAGCCGGCTTGCAAGTGAACGGTAAGCCGATGGCAAGCGGGCGGCAGCAGGCTGGGCGGACGTGACCCGTTTCCACTGCGTCGCGTCCGAACCATTGGAGCAAGCAAGCGTGTTCGCCAGCCGTACGACCGAACAACTCCCGACCGCCGACCGGCCCTACACCCACGAAATGGTCGTGGTGCACCGGGTCTTCCGCCGCGAGTCGGCACTCCTTCCCCGTCTGGTGCGCGCCGTGGCCGACGGCGACCGCGCCCGTGTCCCCGTCGTCGCCGGTCACATCCGGGAGTACGTGGCGGGACTGCACAGCCATCACGAGCTGGAAGACGAACTCCTGTGGCCGCTGCTGCGCGCCCGCTGCGTGCAGGACGACGACCTCGTCACCCGGATGGAGCTCCAGCACCTGCGCATCGACGGAAGCCTGACGGGCGTGACGCAATGGCTGCCCGAGTGGGAACGGACCACGGACAGCATCGCCGGTGAGGAACTGGCGCTGGCCCTGGACGCGCACCGCATCGCACTCGTCGAACACCTCGACGAGGAGGAGCAGTCGGTGCTTCCGCTCGTCGCCGAGCACCTCACCGTCGCCGAGTGGGACCTCCTGGGCGCACGCGGGATGGAGTCCATCCCCGACAACCGTCGCCTCATCGCCCTCGGAGCCATCCTCGAGGACGCCACACCCGAGGAGCGGGACTTCTTCCTCGGCCGGGCCCCGCTTCTCGGGCGCCTGCTGTGGCGGACCGTCGGCCGGCGCCAGTACGCGGCCCTCTGCCGTACCCTGCGCGGCCCGCTGGACGGGGAGTGACGGACATGACGATCCTCGAAGCGGCCCCGCTCGACGTGCTGGACGCCTACCGCACCTGTGAGTTCGTCACCCTGGGCCGCAACGGCGCTCCCCTCGTCTGGCCGACCGCGACGCTCCGGCACAAGGACGGCACGTTCCTGGTGACCACGTCCCTGGCCTTCGCGCAGAAGGCGTTGAACGTGCGCCGGGACGGCCGGGTCGCCCTGCTCTTCTCCGACCCCACCGGCAGCGGCCTCGCCCATCCCCAGCAGATCTTCGTCGGCGGTCACGCCGAGTGCGCCGACGACATCATGACGGGCACTCAGGGCACCGAGGACTACTGGCGGATGCTCTTCGAGAGGCAGCCGCACAGCCGGGCCTACGTCTCCCTTCCGATGCGTCGGCTGATGAGCTGGTACTACCTGCGACTGCTGATCACCGTGACACCTGAGCAGGTGATCGTACGGCCACCGCTGGATCCGCCCACGACCACACCGCCGGCCGCCTCCGGTACGCCCCTGGGGCACGCCCGCCTCGCCGAGTTCCCCTCCGCCGTGCTGGCCGCGCTCGACTCCGCCGGGGCTCCGGTGCTGGCGCGGACGGTCCCCGTGGCAACGGACGCCGGGTACCTCGTCGACGTTCCCGCGGACTGCGCGGTGACACCCGGGCAGGCGTCCCTGCTGGTGCATCGGCACGACGAGCTGCTGAACAACATGACCAACACCCTGGTCCGCGGGGAACTGCGCAAGGCCGGGGAGAGCTGGGAACTCATCCCGGCCAAGGTGGTGGAGCCGATGGGCTCGGGGCGCCTGAAGGACGCCGTACGGGTGTTGCGGCAGACCAAGCGCGCCAGCGACCGGTACCTGGAACGCCGCGGGCTGGCGCGGCCGGACGTGCGGTGGGACGAGTTCAAGGCGCTTGCCGCAGCGGCTCGCAAGAGCGACTCCGCCTGATCGGTCGCCGTAGACCCGGTGCGGGAGACCAATGGGGTTGGTCTCCCGCACCGCCTTTTGCACCATCCCCGCCGGTTACCCACGCTTCAACCGCATGGCCCACCGCTGGGAACCGGGAAGGCTGTCCCCTCTCGCGGGCAGTGGCTGCGCAGCGGAGGCCGGCTGCTGGTTCCGAGGGCTCGGCGCGCGCCCCGTGCCGGCACCTGGAGGTGCGACAAGCGCTGCTCGGTGGACGGAGCTCGCGTCGCCGTCGAGGCCGGAGTGCGGGGCGGTCCCGGGGGACTGTGTCATGGGCTGACCCGCGAAGTTCCCCTGTCCGAGAGGGGCGTGTCCTGCGGGAATGGCGGCGGCCGCAGCCACCGTCGGCGGCCGTGTCGGCACCGGCGGAGCGGAAACGCGCTGAGCGGCAAGGTACTGCGCGTAAGCGGCGGCGTCCCGCTCGATGATCCCACGCACTGCGGATTGAACGGGGTCCGCGGTCTGAGAGCGGGCCGTCTGCGTCCCGCCGCGCTGCTGTCCGGGCAGCCCACCGGCAGGAGGGGGTACAGGGGTCTCAGCGGTTTTGGATCCGCGTGGACCATTCGGGCGGGCCCGCGCCGCAGCAACCCTCGTGCCACGGGCCCGCTGATCGTCGGGCCGTCTCTTGGAGGCCCCGGCGCGCGCTGCGGACCTGTGCGCCGGGGCTGCCACTCGTCCCGGGAGATTGGCTGCGTACTGACGCAGCCTCTCGCTGTTGAGCCGAAAGCCCTGTCCCCTCAGCAGATTGGCCCGATCCTCGGGGGTGGGCGCGTAGAGCGTCAGGTTCAGGCGGAACGTGCCTTGTTGCCCGTCCGTGCCCCTGGGCACGAGGACACCCTGCTGGATGAGGTCGACGATTCCCTCGTAGGAACTGCGCTCGTCGAGCCGTTGGGCATGTGCCAGGAGAGCCTCACCGGTGATGTTCGCCTTGCTGGTATCAGGGCTCCCGTCAGGCAACCGTGGAGCGTCCATCAGCAGGATCTGCAAGGACGCGACCAAGGCTTCTCCTGGCAGCCAGTCGCTCGCGCTGTTCGGTGGGGTGGACATCTCGGCATCCTCTCGTGGTCGGCACGCACGCCTCTCGGTGGTGGAGCCGGTGCGGTGACCGGAACCTCCGGGGTGCGACAGGGTCAGGTGTCCCTGAGGCCGGGGCCGTCGGGCATGGTGCGTGGGGGTGGGCCGATGCCCTCCATGGAGGCGAACCAGGTCCGCACGCCTACGACATAGCTCTGCGCCTCCTCGGTGGCGGGGAGGCCGTGTTCCTCGCGTACGGCGTCCATGCCGACGTCGTAGGCCGCGAGGGTCAGGTCGAGGACGCTTCCGGTGGCCTCGCCGGCGTCGACCAGGCTCTGCGCCTGTGCGGCGAGTTCGCACAGGTAGGCGCCCTGAGCCTTGATGGACTGCTGGGCGTCGAGGGGATCTCCGTCCTTGTGGAGGCGCTCGAAGACGTCGGTCGGTACCTGGGAGATGCCTCGGGCACCGTTGGGTCCCACGAAGTCGGCGTCGAAGCCCGTCTCGTACTGGATCTGTGCGGCGATGGTGACGGGACCGATCACGTCGCAGACCGACCCGGCGTCCACGATCGCCTCGTAGAGGTCTGCCGGGACGGTGCAGGGCTGCGAGGGGCTGCTGGAGCTGGACGGCGTGATCTCCAGTGTGCCGAGGCCGTCGCCGAGCGCGATCTGCTGTGTTCGTGCGGCGAGTTGGTCCGCCGGCGTGTTCTGTGCGGCTTCGAGGTCCTCGCAGATGCGTTCCACCGGGGTCAGATCGGTGTTGAGACCACCGCCGAAGTCATGGGGCAGCAGCCCCTTGAAGAACATGATCAAAATGACCAGCGGCATGAGGAGGACTCCGAAGCCTCCCATGACAAAGATCGACGCGACGGCGAAGACACCTCCGACCGGAATCGCCAGACAGCCGCAGCCTCCGGCGGCGACCGCCGCCTGGACGACCACGTTGGAGCTCTCGCTCTCCTGGCCGCTGCCACCCGACGCCGTCATGTGCGGGTCACTTCTTCGCCGCCGGCGCCTGCGCCTGTGCCTGCGGATCGGGGCGTACGACGCCCAGGATCCGCATCGACGCGGCGGGCGCCACGGTGATCGTCCGCCCTGGCCGTGGCGCGTGGATGATGCGTCCCGCCCCGACGTAGAGGGCGACATGGCTGGCGTCGTCGAAGTAGATGATCAGGTCCCCGGGCCGCATGTCCTCGATGGCGACGCGCTTGAGCTGTTTCCACTGTTCCTGCGAGGTGCGCGGGATGGTCACGCCGGCCGCGAGCCAGGCCTGGGAGGTCAGGCCGGAGCAGTCGAAGGAGTCCGGTCCCTCGGCACCCCACACATACGGCTTGCCGAGCTGATCCGTGGCATAGGCGACGGCCTTCTTGCCGCCCACGCTCGCCGTCGTGCCCACCCCGTCGAGGACACCCGTCTTCAGCCACGCGGCCTGCGCCTTCGCCGCGTCCTGCTTCTCCAGGTCGGCCAGGCGTTTGAGTTCGTCGGCCTCGAGGCGGGCTTCGAGTTTGCGGGCCGCGGCGATCTGCCGGGTGACCTTGTCCCGAGCCGTGTCGCGGGTCTGCTGGATCTCCCGGAGCCCGTCGAGCTCCTCGGCCGCCTGCTCCGCCTTCGTCTTCAGCCGGCTCTCGGTCTCGACCAGCGCCACCAGCTGCCGGTCGGTGCCGAGTTGGGCCTGCCGGGCCAGACCCGCGGCGTCGAGGGCGTGCTCGGGATCGGAGCTGAGGGCGAACTGCACTTCGGCCGGCATGCCGCCGCCGCGGTACTGGGCGCGTGCGGCCGCCCCGACCAGGGCACGCAGCCGTACGAGCCTGGCGTCGGCCCGTGCCACCTGGGCGCCGAGCACGTCCAGCTTCTTCTCCTGGGCCGCGACGTCCTCACCTGCCGCGTTGTACTCCTCGGTGGCGACTTCGGCGTCGTGGTAGAGCGACTCCAGTTCGGCACGCACCTCCGCGAGGGTCTGCGGCCGGTCGGGGCGGGGCACCGCCTGGGCGAAGGGCTGGGTCGTACCTGCCAGAAGGCAGAGCAGACCGCCCAGCACCACGGTCCGTGGCCTGTGCCTCGTCATCGGTTTGCGTCTCATAGGGGGAAGGGCTCCTGGGGCGGTGCGGAGAGCCCGGTCTGCGCCGCGGGCTGCACAACACCGCACACAACGGCCAGGCCGGCGGCCCGGTTCACCCGGAGACGAATCCATCGGGCAACACCCTCGATATGAACCGCAGTGACCCGTCCCCCGTTGTGTCCGCGATGGCGGACACCGGGGCCCACCTGCGCTCCCGGCATCGCGAAAGGGGGCGACGCCTCTCATGCCGGACGAGTGGACGGTGAGCGTGTGGTGCGCGGCGGCGGGGGCCGTGTGCCTGGCCTTGGGCGTACGGGAGTCGGGGCGGCGGGTGCCGGCCCGGGCCATGGCCTGGTTCGCGGCGGCGACGATCGCTTTCGGGACGGCCGCGTTGCGGGGTGGAGGGTGACCGGCCCGCAGACGCAGTCGGTGGTGCGTGTCGCGGAAGCCGATGTGCTGCGCGGATTCGCCCTGTCGGGAGTGCTGTGCGTCAACGCGCTGCTGATGGCCGGTCCTTACACCGTGTACGGCGACGGCCCGGCCGCGGGGATGCTCGACGACGTCGCTGCCTGGCTGGTGAGCGCCTTCGTGGCGGGGAAGTTCTATCCGCTGTTCGCGTTCCTGTTCGGCTACGCCTTCGTCCAGCAGATGCGCGCCTGCCGGGCGGAGGGCATGGCGTTCGGGCCGCGTCATCTACGTCGTACGGCAACGCTGTTCGCCCTGGGCCTGCTCCACGCCGTGCTGCTGTACGCGGGCGACATCCTCACCACGTACGCGGCACTCGCGCTGCCGCTGTACGCACTGCGCGAGGCCTCGGCACGGCTGGCGATACGTGCGGCGGCGGCGCTCGTCGTGGTGCTGTCGCTGGTGCTCCTGTCGTACGGACTGCTGACCGTGCTGACCACCGGCCCCTCCCCCGCCCCGCTGCACGGTCCCGCGGTGGCCGACACGGTCGCGGCCTACCGGGGCGACGCTGTGTCGGTGATCGAAGCGCACCTGCACGCGCTGCCCACCGCCCTCAGCACAGATCTCCTGTACGCCCCGCAGGTGTTCGCCGCGTTCCTCACCGGCCTGGCGGCGGCCAGACTCCGGCTGCTGGAACGGTACGGACGCGACCGGCGCCGACTGCGCGCGACGGTACGGCGGTGTCTGCCCCTCGGGGTCGCGGGCGGCGCCACGACCGCGGTCTGTACGAACGGGCCGCTGGACGAACGGTGGTTCTACGTCGGTCAGGCGGTGGGTGTGACGACGGGGCCGGTGCTGACAGCCGCGTATGCCTGCGGGCTGTTGCTGTGGCTGTCGCGCCCGGGCGGTGGCGGGGGCCGGGGCGCCGCGGTGCTCGCCGCGACGGGGCGGCTGTCGCTGACCCACTATCTGACCCAGTCGCTCGTGCTGTGCGGGGTGTTCACCGGCGTCGGCCTGGGGTGGTACGACCGCGTGGGCGCGGCGGGGGTGGTCGCGGGGTGTGCGGTGCTGTACGGGGTGCAGGTGGCCGTGAGTGAGCCGCTGATCGGGCGATTCCGCCGGGGTCCGGCCGAGGCCGTCGTGCGACGGGCTACCCGGGGAGGCCGTGCGGCTCGGGGCCAGTCGACTGCCGTGGGCGAGCGGACACGCTGAAGAGCCGTGGGGCGTCCGTGACCGGCACCCCACGGCTGTCGGCCGCCTCAGACAAAGTCCGAGACAGGGAAGGCTTTCTCCCGGTGGTTTCCCGGCTTGCAGCCGGCGAACGTGCCGGAGGGGTCGCGGAGTTGAGCCATCGTGTGGGCGAGGTGGTCGCGGTGCCAGATCGCGGGGCCGGTGAGACCGGCCGAGGGCTGAGACAGCTCGAACCATGCCATCCACAAGGCGTAGAGCAGCGCGACCGCGTCCTTGTGCCGCCACCATTCGGGGCACCAGGGGGCCTGGGAGGTGACCTCCCTGCCGTACACGGGCAGGAGAAAGTGACCGACCCATACCGCCAATTGACTCAGGGCCTGGTCGTACTCCACACCGTCCAGGTAGAGGATGAAACGGACGCCATCTTCACTGGTCCCCTGGTCCGTCGGCGCTGTCGGCACCTCGGCGGGTTCCTGATCTGCGGGCCTCACCTACGCGGCTTCTGGCTCGAGGTCCCGGCACCTGGGGCCGCGGGGGCCGGTTGAAAGATCTCCGCCTCCTTTCTCGGCCTGTGCCGGAGGTTCGTCTGGCCCGCCTCGGCCGCGCCGGCAACAGTGAAGGTGTTCGGCTGTTGACCCTGGTTCAGTGACGCCATGGAGCCCTCTACGGGCGAGTCGTTCACGTACGGCACAGGCAGCACGGTCCGGAAAGTGGGGATGTTCGCGTTGGATGCTTCACCGATCCCGACGAGGAGCGTGCCGACCCCGGCCGCGATGGTCGCGCTGCCCTTGAGGGCTGCCGCGGTCGTCGCCGGCAGCGTGGCCGCATGCGACTCCGCCTGAGCGTTCGCTCCGGCCGCCGCGCCCTGGAGTACTGCACCGAGGGTCATCAGGCCCGTGTTGACGTAAAGCTGCCTGTTCGTGGCGTTGATCACCTTGGTCTGCTCGGGTGTGTCACCGGTTCTGCCGTCGCGCAGCGTCACGAAGTGTGTCACCGCATTGGTGAGGGTGACGCCGGCACCGATAACGGGCATCACGGCGGCGGCAGTGGCAAGCGCCGGCTTCGGCGCCCAGGCCGCCGCAGCGGAAAGGCCCGTCCCGGCGAGGTTCGCCGCATGATTGACGGTGCTCAGAATGTGGGCCGAGTGCCCGGCGACCCACTGGCCGGTGTCCGACCACGTCCAGGTGCGGGCGGTGGAAGCGGCGGTCAGATCGGGAAGGCCGCCGCCTTGCTCGT
Organism: Streptomyces sp. NPDC057280; assembly: GCF_042668605.1. Lineage (NCBI taxonomy): Bacteria > Bacillati > Actinomycetota > Actinomycetes > Kitasatosporales > Streptomycetaceae > Streptomyces > Streptomyces sp. NPDC057280. Next base: position 246,773 of record NZ_JBHUYR010000010.1, on the reverse strand, counting down.
TGAGGTGGAGGTCGGCGAGATTGTCGTCCGCGGACGGATTGGCGGGCTGCGGTGTCTGATCGATCTCCACCGCGGAGTATTTGCCCTCCGGAGAGCGGAACATCGTCGCGTTCTCGGTGGGCGGGGCCAGCGGCTGCGGCAGATCACCTGCCTGCTGCGTCTCCACATCCACCGGGGCGAAGCTGATTTCGTCGCCGTTCTGGCTGGCCTGCATGTAGACCGATCCGGCACTGCCTGTACTGCGTTGGCTCGCCGGAGAGTCCGCCCGTGTGGGACCGGGTCCTTCGCTTGGCGTGTCGTAGACGCTCACGGCCTCGGCGTCAGGAGGAGTCGGTGTTGACATGTGTGTTCCCCTTGCAAGGTGTCCGGCACCGGTGGTGCCGTGGATGCCACGTGACAACGGCTGCTGTCGCGGGTGGGTTCAGAGCTCTGGTGTCGAGACCGGGGGCATCGTCAGCCCGTCTGTTGCCCTGCCACGTCACTCCTTGTCGACGCTCATGGCCTCGACGGCCGTGACCGCGCCGCCCAGCTTCGCTACCGCCCGCCGTGTGATGGCCGCCTCCTCCGCCTTCGCCGCCGTCGAGATGACCCCGGCGTCGGCCTCCTTGAACCACGGGCGGAGTCTGATCAGGGCCGGGCGGACGCCGGTGGCCAGGAGGAGGGCTGTGCCCTTGGGGAGGGCGCGGATCCTGTCGGGGGGCAGGACGGCTTCCTGGCGGTAGGAGTAGGAGCGTGACGTGCCGTCGCGGCTGCGGGAGATGCTCGGGGTGCGGACGTCGTGCTGGCCGACGAGGGTGGAGATCTTCTGGACGAAGTCGGCGTCGTCGAGTCCGGCGCCGAGGAGTTTGACGGTGGCCGCGCTCCACAGGGCGTCCATGCCGGCCTCGCCCCACACGCGGGCGCCTTGGCGGTAACTCTGCAGCAGGGTCACGACGTTGATGCCGCGGGAACCGAAGTGTGAGTACAGGTCGGGGAGATCGGAGATGCGGCAGACGTTGGCGGCCTCGTCGAGGACCGCGGTCAGCGGCGGGTCCAGGCGGCCGCCCATGCGTTCGGCGGCGACGACTCCGGCGCGCAGGGTGGCATCGGCGAGGCCCGCGATGACGCCCGCCGCGGAGCCGCCGCCGTCCTTGGAGAGCAGGTAGAGGGTGTCGCGTCCGGCGACGTGCCGGTCGGGGCGGAACTCGGGCAGGTCGGGGTCGGGCGCGACCCAGGCGAGGATCTCGGGGTCGAGGAGGCAGGAGACGGTCTGGCGGGCGGTCTCGTAGATGCCGTCGCGGGTCTCCACGGCGCCGCGCACCGTGCCCTGCAACTGCTCGGCCATGGCGTCCAGTCCGGTGTCGCGCAGCAGGTCGACGGGGGTGCGGTCGGCCGGGTCGGCGAGCCAGGCCAGAAGGTCCTGGACCCTGGCACCGCCGCGTGCGGCGGCCAGGAACAGGGCGGTGAGGGTGTTCTGGGCGGCGGAGATCCAGAAGTCCTTCTTGGAGGCGTCGTCGTTGACGGATGCCACGAAGTGGCCGGCGAGCCGGCGGGCGCCCTCGATGGTGTGGCACTCCCCCAGCATGTTCCACCACATGCCGCGCGGGGTGTGGGCGATGCCCTGGGGGTCGAAGGTCCACACGGTGCCGGCCTTCTCCCGCTGGGCGCGGGTGACGGCGTAGACGTCGGACTTGTTGGAGGTCAGGACGACGGCGCCCTGGGCGCGCAGGACGCGTGGGATGGCGATGCCGGTGGACTTTCCGGCGCGGGGTGCCATGAGGTCGAGTTCGACGTCCTCGAAGCTGCTCCGCAGTTCGGGGCCGTTCGGCATGAGGTCGCCGAGCAGGTTGCCGGTCTCGTCGGCGTCGAGGCGGTCGCGGCCCTTGAGGGTGGGGCGCAGGGAGCGGGCCCGGTCGGTGATGCCGTCGGGGCACATGCCGGCGAGTTCGCGGCGGCCCGCCAGTCCCGGCGTGGTGTCGCGGCGGCGGCGCAGGGCCGCGGCGGCGACGCCCACGAGTGCGGTCAGGAGCAGCAGCGGCGCGGTCATGCCGGTGTAGACGGCCCAGGCGGGGGTGGCCGGCCAGTACGCGGCCGGGTCCGAGGTGGTCAGCCCGACGAGGGTGGACAGGGCGTAGGGAGGGTGGGTGAAGCCGTGGCCGGTGAACAGGGAGGCGAGTGAGCCGCCGAGCATGGCCAGGCTGAACAGGGCGAGGGCTCCGACGACGACGCCGGCCACCGCCCAGGTCAGTTCGTCGTGCGGGCCGCGTGCGCCGCCGCGGCCGGCGCTCACACCGTCTCCCCGGTCAGGCGGGGGTCGAGCGGCAGCGGGCCTTCCTGGGCGGCGCGGGCGACCTGCCGTGCGAGGTTCCTGGTGACGGGGTCGGCCGTCTCGTTGGGGGTCCAGCGGGTGTTGGTGTTGTGCAGTTCGCGTTCGGCCTGGGTGATGGCGACCTTGATGGGGATGCCGGGGCGGCCGCCGACCTTGATGAGGAACCGGCCGCGCCCTGGGGGTTCCTCGTGCTCGGTGGTGACGCCCCAGCCGGGCGGGGAGGACCAGGAGGAGACCAGTTCGATCTCGCGCCGGGACAGTCCCACGACCCGGCCGAGGTCCTCCATCTCGGTTCTGGGCAGTCCGGCGCACACCACCATGCCGGCGCGTTCGACGAAGCCGCGGGCCTTGGCCCGGTCCGCGTCGGTGCCGAGCGCCTCGGCGTCCTTGAGGGTGTGGGTGATCTTGGCGTCGCCCAGGCCGAGGGAGCGGTTGAGCCGGGTCAGGGCGTCGATGCGGTCGACGATGCCGGAGGCGGCGCGCAGCGGGCGCCACAGTTCGTCGAGGACGGTGAAGAACCAGCGGCGCGGGGCGAGTCCGGCGTCGGCCAGGGCGTGCGAGGCGGCAACGGTGCCCAGGCCGTCGGACCAGGCGGCAAGCATGGCCGCGGCGGTCAGCTGGGTGTCGGCCTCGCCGATGCCGGAGATGTCGATGCACACCGCCGGGGAGTTCGGGTCGATGCGGGTGGAGGTCTCGGAGGCGAAGGTGTCGCCGAGGGGGCCGTCGAGGATGCCGAGCAGGGAGCGGTGCAGGGGGTCGACGGCGTCGCGGTAGCGGGCGTCGTTGCCCCGGTCGAGGGTGACCGCGCGGACCCGGTCCGGTCCCTCGGTCAGCACCCGGAGGAGGTCGGGAAGGAGGGCGGTGCGGCCGGGTGCGGTGCGTTCGCGCAGGTGGTGCAGGACGGCGGAGAGCACGGACTGTTCGTGGTCGTCCATGGGCCGGCCGCGCACGATGGTGATCAGGGCGGCGACCATGTTGAGGACGCGGCCATGGGTCTCGGCCCGCAGGATCTCCCCGGCTTCGCCGCCGATGCGGTCGGCGGCCTGGCCCATGGCGCCGGGGTCCAGCACGTTGATGCCGCCCCGGCCGCGGCCGATGGAGATGACCTGGCCGCCCAGCGCGCGGACGGTGTCGGCGTAGTCGGGTTTGAGGTCGCCGAGGACCAGTGGGACCACACCGGTGGCGGCCAGTCCGATGAGCATGCGGTTGACCAGGGTGGACTTGCCCAGGCCCGGCATGCCGAGCATGAACAGGGAGGGGTTGGAGATGTAGCGGGCGCGGGTGAACCAGGACAGCGGGTCGCCGCAGACGGTGGCTCCGGTGAACAGGTGCTGTCCCAGCGGGACCCCGATCATCGGGGCGCCGGAACCGGCGGCGAACGGCCACATCCCGCAGGCCTGCACCGTGGTGGCCCGCCACATGGTGGGCGGGTCGAGGTGACCGACGCGGCCACCGCCCGGCCCGTACCAGCCGCGCGGCGGGATGAAGAGTTCCTTGGGCTGTGCGGGCGCTGGTTTGGCCTTCTTCTGGTTCTTCCGGTCCTTCTCGCCTTTCCGGCTCTCCCGGCTCACAGCGCCTCCTGCAGCTCGTGCGGGATGAAGGTCTGCTCCCACGGGAGGATGCCGACGGGCAGGGTGCAGGTGAACGCGGCGGCCTGCATCCGGTCGGCGGGACGCATCTGGACCCGGGAGGCGGCGGTGAGGTTGCGGACGGCGACGCCGGCGTCGGCCAGCTGTTCGGCGCTGTCGACGGTGACGGTGAGCATCAGCGAGAACTCCACGAGGCCGGCACCGGATGCCTCCTCGGCGGCGGTCTGTTCGGCGGCGCGTACCTCGGAGGCGGCGCGGGCCTGCACCATGCCGCGCCCGGAGGTGGCCATGAACTGGGCGGCGCGCCGGTCGGCCTCGACGATGCGTGCGGCGGTGGCCGGGTCGACGGGGCGGTAGACGAGCGCGACCCGCTTTCGGCGGGTGCCGGGCACGGCTTCGAGCATGCCGCGCAGCACCGAGGAGCGGACGGTGCCGCGGGGGGCGAGGGTCATCAGCCAGGTCCGTGAGACTCCGGAGTCGTGCTGGTAGCTGCCGACCGTCTCGACTGCGCCGGCGGGTCCGGCGTCGTCCCATTCCAGGCGCGTGCCCCCGTGTTGGGCGCGGGCTTCGAGGACGTCGGCGGCGACCGCAGGGTCGTAGGCGACGCGTACGACTTCGGCGATGCGTTCGGCCGACAGCGGGTAGGCGGCGCCGCCTCCGGCTCCGACCAGGCCGCTGAGCAGTCCGGGGATGCGGATGGCGAGGTCGGTGACGATGTCCTCCTTCTTGCGCTTGTTCCCGCCGGGGACCGCGTAGGTGAGGGTGACGTAGGTGTGCATCTCGGAGGAGGCCGTCGGGTAGCGCTCGACGACCTCGTGCATCACGGCGCGGGCCGCCGGCGGGGCGTCGGGGTGGATGCGTGGCAACACCTCGTTGGCGAGCCGGGTGCCGGGGTCGGGGGCGGTTTCCACGATGACGCCCGCCCCGCGCAGGCCGGGCTCGTGGGAGAGCCGGGCGAGCCATTCGCCCCACTGGGCCACCCACACGTCCACCTGCTCGGGGTCGACGAGCGAGCCGCCGTCCGGGTCACAGCCGAGAACGATGGTGTAGAGGTTGCGGGCGGGGTGGTGGAGCACGCCGAAGGGACGGTCGTAGGCGTCGTGTCCCTCGCTGACGGTGACCTTGTTCAGCAGGCCCGGCGGGCGGAAGCGGCCGCCGGGGCGCGGGGACAGCGGGCCGGAGACGTACAGGTGCGCGCCTTTGGACTTGCGCCGCAGCCATCCGATGCGCAGGGCCGTCAACTGGTAGACGTTGCGGCCGTCCTGGGTGCGGATCGCGAGGGGGATGAGGAACAGCACGACGGGGACGAGGACGACCAGGGCGGCGACGAGGGAGATCAGGGAGGCGAGGAGGGTCAGGACCAGCCCGCCGAAGACGACGACGGTGCCGACCAGTCCCAGGGGGCCGAGGCCCGGGCGCCTCGGGCGGCGCCAGTTGCCGTATGTGGGGTGTGTCGTGAGGTCCGCTGTCATGGTGAGCCGGTGTCCTTGTCCTGATGGTCCGGGTGGATGGTCTTCGCACGGGGGTGAGGGGCGCCGCCGGACTCCCTGGGGGGACAAGGAGCCCGGCGGCTGTCGAGGGGAACTGGCGGACGTGGCCGCTCAGTTGTTGTTGCCGTTGCCGCCGCCCGCGGCGCCGGCGGCGGCGCGTCCCACGGCCTGCGCGGCTCCGACGGCGGCGCCGACCGCGGCACCGACCGGCCCGGCCGCCGCACCCGCGGCACCCGCGGCACCGGCTCCGCCCGCGGCCCCGGCTCCGCCCGCGGCCCCGGCTCCGCCCGCGGCTCCGGCACCGCCGACTGCTCCGGCCCCGCCGGCGGCACCACCGGCACCGGCCGCTCCGGCACCTCCGGGAGCGCCGGCCGGGCCGGGCGCACCGCCGGCGCCGCCCGCGGGCTGGGCACCACTGGGGCTGCTGAGCTGGCTGCCGACCGAGCGGGCACCGGAGGCCAGGGCGTTCTGGCCCTGGGAGACGGCGTAGGAGGTGACCGGATCCCCGCCGAGGGCCGCCGTGGCCGGCACGACCAGTTTCAGCAGCGCGGGCAGGGCGATCGCGGACAGCAGCATCACGCCGATGCCGGCGATGCGTTCATGGATGGCCTCCGGGTCGCCGGTCTCCCGGCCCGCGGTGGTCATCGCGGAGCCCGCGTAGATGATGAGCGCGACGGCCATTTTGTACGCCAACCACGCGGTCAGCCAGCCGATGTGCTTGCGCCACCAGCTGGCGCCCCACTCGGTCATGGAGGCCGCGGCGGCGAGCGGAAGCGTACCCAGCAGCACGATCATGACGCCCAGCCGGATGTAGAGCATGATCGTCTGCAGGATGCCGGCGATGAGCAGGAGGAATGCGAGGATCAGCAGCAGGAACGGCTCGATGTCTCCGCCGTCCCGGCAGCCGATGCCGTTGAGCTGGGCCTCGGCTCCCAACTGGAAGAGATGGTCGGCGTACCGGTCGGAAAGCGATGCGCAGGCGGTGGCGAGGGTGGTGGCGGCACCGGCGACGAGGATGACCCGCAGGATGCCCTTCAGTGCTGTGACTCCCGCGTCGCCGCGTTGCTGAAGTGCCATGCGGGCGGCGGCGACCAGCAGCGATCCGACGGCGAGATAGACGACCAGCCACTGTGTCTGATCGCTGACCTGCGCGGCCGTGGTGGTCGAGGAGAGCGTGGGGACGTTGGTGACGAGCGAGTCGAAGATCTCGATGGCGCCCGCGAGTACCGTGTTGGCGATCTCTCTGACGATGGTTTTGACAGGGTTGCCGAGGAACTCGAAGAAGCCCACGACGGCCTCGGCGAGCGGATTGCCGTTCGGGCACGCCATGTCAGGCCTCCCACAGGGTGTATCCGGCGGGAACCACGCTGGTGGTCAGCCGGGAGTACAGGGAGCCGTCGTCGTCGGCGAGGACCTTCCAGTCGTCGTCCGTCCAGCGCAACTGCACGGATGTCGCCGCGTATCCCTGGGCCGTCTTGATCAGCAGCCCCACGGTGGCGGAGCGCCCTTCGTACGAAAGGGTCCGGTAGCCCGCCCAGGTGACGGTGGCCGGGGCGGCCGACTCCGCGGCGTCCTGCACGAACTCACGCTTCGCGGCGAACCGATCCCGTCCCTGCCCGGGCACCACCTGCTCCTGGGTGGCCAAGCGCCAGGCGGGTCCGCTCATCTGGGAGCAGATGATCTGCGCGGCGAGTGCGGCGCCGGCCCGGGTGCGGGCGAAGCACCGCCACAGGGGGCTCTCCCGGCGGGCGGGGCCTTGGGAGGCGGAGACGGGCACCCGGGTGCCGTGCACCGTGCCCCAGCGCAGATCCGCCGGCGCCTTGTCGCCGCCCTGAGCCTGGGGCTGCGCCTGGGTCTGGGTCTGGGTCTGGGTCTGGGTCTGGCAAGGGTTCACTCGTACCTCGGACGTTGCCGAAGTGCGCGGCAACGCCTGTGCGGAGCCGCCGTGTTCGGCGCCGGAGGTGAAGAACACCACCGCGGACGCGAGAGCCACCACGGCAAGGAAGGCGGCGGACGCCTGCCAGCTGCGGTGTGTCCAGTAAGGGGTGTCCGGCTTGGACGGACGTCGTGTACGTGGCATCGGTGGGTCCGGCTCACGCGAAAACGAAGGTGACCAGAGGACCGGCCGTGGCGACGAGCACGCATCCGCCCAGCACCATGGCCAGTCGGCTCATGTGCTCCGAGCTCTCGCCCCGCTTCACGGAGATCGCCATCATCGCCCCGGTGACGAGCACACCGGCCACCCCGGCGGCGGTGCCCGCCCAGGCCGCGATGCCCAGCACGGTGTTCACCTTGTCGGCGAGCGCGGGCGGGGCGTTGCGTACGGGGTCGGGAACGCCGGCCGCCAGAACGGACAGGTCGAGCAGAGTCATGAGGATCTCCGGGTGAGGATGCCGCCGGTCCGTCGAGCAGGGCGTACTCGTGCCCGGAGCGGCGCGGCAGGGCAGGGCGGAAGTGGTGTGGTGGGTCAGAGGGACAGGTCGCCCAGGGCGGCGACGAGGGGTCCCGCGGTGGCGGCCAGAAGACAGCCGAGGGTGATGTAGAAGACGCCCCGGAAGTGTTCGCCGCCTTCACCTGGGTCGCCGCGGCGCAGTTGCAGCGACATCCTGATGCCTACGACGATGAGCCCGCCGACGCCGGCGGCGGACGCGCACCAGGCCAGGAGGCCCAGCACCTGCCCGCCCTCGGGGTTGGGGTCGAAGCCGGCGAGCATCGAGGGAAGGCCGCTCATCTACGCCTCCGCGAGGGGATGTCCGTGCCGCTCACCACGGCGGCCAGGTGCGTGAGTTGTCTCGGTGGTTCGGTGGGCGGTTCGCCGACGCGCCAGGAGGGGATCCAGGGGACGCGGTGGACGGTGACGGCCGACTTGATGACGCGCACCCGCCGTACGAGCGTCAGTGGCAGCCTGCCGGGAACGTCCGCCACCAGCACCACACCGAGCAGGTCCAGCCCCTGGGGAGCCTTGCCCTGCCGTAGCTCGTCCAGCTGCCGGGAGACCGCTTGCAGACCGGCGAGGCTGGTGCGTCCGACGAGCAGGACACGCGAGGGTTCGCCGCGCAGGGGCTGGGGCCAGCGTGCGCCCACATCCACCCCGCCCAGGCAGCGGGCGAGGGAGGTGACGCCGGCGCCGCCGTGCGCCTGCACCCAGCTGATGGCCGTGGCAGGAGTGCCGTTCGGGCCGGCCGACGTTCCGCCCGTGCGCTGCACCGGTCCCTGGCCGCGGCGTGGGGGCGGGGCGACAGGGCTGGTGCCGGGCTCCTGGCGAACGGCGGGGGCCCGGGGCCGAGGAGGGGCGTTGCCGGCCGCGGCCGGCGGCGGCTGGGCGGACGTCGGCCCGCGCACCCACGCATGGGATCCCGGTGGCATCGCTGAAGGAGTTCCCACCGGGTTCCCTCTCCGAGGTCGTAGCAGTGTCGACTTTCATGCTTCTTCTGTGTTTTTAGGCCGGTTTTGAACCGGATCGGATGCCGGCCCGTTGGACCGGGGGAGCCTGATGACACTCCACAACGGCCCTTTGCGCGGGGCGGTTCACCTCGCCCGCGACTTTCTCCTGCGCCGGCCAGCCGGCCACGAACTTCCGAGGACACGCCCATGACACTCCCGGCCCCGGACTCCGAGGTCTTCTCCTGCGACGTGTACATCTCCGAGGAGGAACGCGCCGTCGTGAACGGTGACCTCGTGCCGCAGGCGGAGGACGACGTCCCGGTGCACGAGGCGGTCCTGAACCTCCTGCACGACTACGCCCGCGAGCGCGACACCGTCGTCCGGGCAGCCGTCAACGACCGGTCGAGCGGCGAGAGTTTCCTGCTCGACGTCCTGCCCGACGGTTCCAGCCGACTGTCCGCACCGTCCGACGACCCGCTCACGCCGGCAGCCGCCCCGGCTGCGCACGACGCCGCACTCCCCCCGGCGCTGGCCGACCGTGTCACCACCATCCAACGGCACGCGCACACCGACCAGTTGGACCAGGCCCTGCTGCTGGCCACCGCGCTACGCGAACACCTCACCGGCAGATACGAGGCCGCACATCCCTACGCCCTGGAGGCCAGAGCCCTGGAGGCCTACCTCGCCCACCTCTGCGGCATTCCCCGCCAGGCCACGCTGCTGGCACTGGCCGTGGCCCGCGTACGCTGCCAGCACGCCGACCCGCGGGCAGCCGACGACGTGGCGCGGGCGACGGCGGCCTGGAGCCTGCTGGAGGATGAGCAGCCGGTCCGCTCACACGGCACGGAACTGCTGAACATGTGGCAGCGGCTGGGCGACCAGGGCCTGGTCCCCGATTCCCATGCCCCTCTGGTGCGGTACGTCGGAGAGCGGATGCACACGCCGCCCCGTGCCTACGCCGCGCAGACCCTGTAGAGCCCGTAGTCCGTCACGGCATCGATCCCCCGTCACCGCATCCGTCTCACCGCAGCGTCGTCACCACGCCCATCGTCCCCCGTCCATCGGACGACCATCGGCCTGCCATCGCCAGGCAACACCTTCAGGTGCTCCACCACTTGACTCAGGAGCACCCACCATGCAGCAGCACGTCATCGGATCGACCGGGTCCGCGTCAGCAGAGGAAAGGGCGCTGCTCGACCTCTACCAGGCCCACACCAGAGACCTCTACGCCTACGTCCTGCGCTTGGTCGGCGGCGACGCCTACCGAGCGGAGGACGTCGTCCAGGAGGCTCTCCTGCGCTGCTGGGCCAAGCGCAATCTCGCCGACACCCAGACCATGCAGGTGAGACCGTGGCTGTTTCGCGTGGCACGCAACCTGGTCATCGACGAGTACCGCGCCCGCTCGTTGCGCCCTCTCGAGATCAGCAGTACGGCGACCTGGCTCAAGGACGTCGACAGCGACTGCCGTGAGATCGAACGCATGTTGGCCGCCCTGGATCTCCACGAGGCCCTGGCGGATCTCGCCCCGCTCCATCAGGAGGCGCTGCGCGCCACCTACCTGGACGAACTCAGTGTGCAGCAGGCCGCTACCGCGCTGGGCATACCCCCGGGGACGGTCAAGTCACGGGTCCACTACGCCTTGCGTCATCTGCAGACCACGATGCGCACACGTGACGAGGCGAGCGCTGCATGAGGGTCGGTGCGAGCCGCCTGCAAGGGCCCGGCAAGTGACTTCCAAGACGCCGTCAAGTACGCCTCCCAAGCTGTGGGACAGCCCGGGAAATCCGCCGCACGTGTTCTTCCGGGTGTGTTTTCTGCCCGCGATGGAGGATTTCTTCGATGAACCACCTGCGTTTCTCAGTACTGGGCCCAGTGCGCGCCTGGAACAGAGCTGGGGAGATCAAGCTGGGCCCGCCCCAGCAGCAGGCGGTGCTGGCCGCACTGATCCTTGCCGAGGGGACCCCGGTGTCCGTCGGCGCCCTGGCCGACGCCATCTGGGCCGGCTCCGCCCCCGCCACGGCCGTCGGCACGATACGCACGCATGTCTACCGGCTGCGCCGGGCACTGGAGCCGGGCTGCACCTCGGCGTCGTCCGCCATCCGCTCGCGGGGTGACAACTACTCCCTGGCCACTACGGCGCACAACTGCGATCTCCTGGCGTTCAGATCGCTGACGTCGAAGGCGGAGAAGGCTCGGTGGGAAGGCTGCCTCCAGGATGTCACCCGCCATCTGCGCCACGCGCTGGCTCTGTGGCAGGGCGAAGCGCTGCAGGGGCTCGGAGGGCCACGGGCCGACGCGCACCGGCACGTCCTGGAACATCTCCGCCTCCAGGCCCAGACCGACCGGCTCGCCGCGGAACTGGAACTCGGAAGCGCCACGGCGGCAGCGCTCGACCTGCAACAACTCGTCGCGCGACACCCCTTCGACGAACACCTGCGGAAACTCCTCATGCTCGCCCTCTACCGATCGGGGCGGCAGGCGGCAGCGCTGGCGGTCTACGGTGAAGCGCAACGGATCCTGGCCCGAGAACTCGGCATCGACCCAGGCCCCGAACTCCAGGAAACGCACCACCGTGTCCTACGGGCCGACCCCACCCTGCTGCACACGGCAGAAACGCCGGCTGCCTCCCCCACCGCGCCGGTGCAGACGTGCGCGGGGATCCCGCCCACAGCGCCGCGGGACAGACCTGCTCTGCCGGTACCTCGCCGCAAACGCGTGCGGTGCGCGGGACTCACCACCTGATCAGCCGGGGGAAGCCGCGTTCCCTTCGGAATGTCAGGAACCTGTTGGGTTCCTGTTGTCCTCTGGTGCCCGCTTGCCCGGTTCCCCGGCAGCGGTCAGATATGGGCCCTCGCGGTTCCTACGATGACCGCATGTGCGCGTATGTGGTGCTCGCCGACGACGATCCCAAGCAGGCCGATCTCATCCGGCGCTATCTGGAGCGGGAAGGTCATGCCGTCGGGGTCGTCCACGACGGGCGGGCCTCCCTGGAGGAGATCCGGCGGCGGATGCCGGATCTCGTGGTGCTGGACTGGATGATGCCCCGCGTGGACGGGCTCGACGTGTGCCGGGTGCTGCGCGCGGAGTCCGATGTGCCGGTCCTGATGCTCACCGCGCGCGCCGAGGAGGACGACCTGCTGCTCGCTCTCGATCTGGGCGCGGATGACTACATGACCAAGCCTTTCAGCCCGCGCGAGTTGGTCGCCCGTGTGCGGACCCTGTTGCGGCGGGCCGGCCGCGCGGGCGCTTCGCGTGCCGGGCAGGACAAGTCGGTGTTCGTCGTGGGACCGCTCGTGGTCGATCCCGGGCGGTTCGAGGTGCGGGTGGACGGACGGCTGACCGAGTGCACTCCCGGCGAGTTCCGGGTGCTGGAGGTGCTGGCGGCGGCTCCGGGGCGGGTGTTCACCAGGAAGCAGATACTCGAGCACCTGCACGGCATCGACCGGTACGTGACGACCCGCACGGTCGACGGGCATGTCATGAATCTGCGGCGCAAGATCGAGCCTGATCCGGCCCGTCCGGCCTTGCTGCTCACGGTGTACGGAGTCGGCTACAAGGTCGCCGATGTCCGCTCCCCCGCTGACGAGGACGGCCTTCGTGCCCCGTGACCTGCCGCTGCGCAGCAGTCTGCGGTCGCGGCTGCTGGGGCTGTCCGCGCTGGTCTCGCTGTGCTCGATCGTCGCGACGGCCTGGCTGGTCGTCAGCCTCACCGCGGTGGCCATCGGACGCGAACAGGGGCAGGTCCTCGCCGACGACGCCCGGATCTACGACACACTCGTGGGGTACGCGGCCACCCATCCCGACTGGAATGGCGTCGGGCCGACGGTGCACGCCCTGTCCCGACAGACCGGTCGGCGCATCACGTTGACTGACGAGGCCCGGCACCCGCTGGCAGACTCCGGGGCGGCGGGGACGCTGCCGTCGAAGGCGTCGGCGACGGTCGACGCGCTTGCCGTGGACAGCGCGCTCGCCCGGCCTGCCGCCGGTTCCTCCCCCGACCGTATCGACCCCCGCGCGGTCGGCCCCTTCCGGCTGACCGGCCGGGAGCAAAGCGACCTTGCGGCGCGGGCGTCCCGCATAGCCGCGTGCATGCGGGAGGGCGGGCCCGTGCAGGCGGTCGAGGTGACGCGGACACCGAACGGGCGGTCGCAGGTCGAGGTCGACGGCGCCGTCTTCGACACGGGGGACCGTTGCGAGGTCGATGGGCTGCAACGTCGTACGCGTACGGAGGTCCGCGCTCTCACCCAGCTGGGCGGGCTCGTCAACGACTGCCTCAGCGGGCGGCATGCCGTGCCGGTACGGCTGGCCGACGATCTGACCTGGACCCCCGCCGATGTGCGCGGCGCCCCCGACACCCGTGCCGTGACGGCCTGTCTGGCCACCGCCCGGCGCGCGCAGCTCGACCCCTATGTGGCGCCGCCCGCGCTGCTCTTCGCCACCGCGCCCGACCGGAAGATCGCCACGTTCTTCGACCTGTCCGGCGCCAACCGCATGCGGATCGTCGGCGTGACCGTCGCGGTGCTCCTGACCACCGTCACGGTCACCTTCGTCGCCGGCACCCGTATGGTGCGGCCGCTGCGGGCGCTGACCGGGGCCGCGCAGCGGATGGCGGACGGCGACCAGAGCGCGCGGGTCGAGGTGGCCGGTGACGACGAGTTCGGCAGGCTCGCCGCGGCGTTCAACCTGATGGCGAGCAGACGGCAGGAACTGGAGCAGCTGCGGCGGGCGTTGGTCAGCGACGTCGCCCACGAGCTGCGGGCGCCGGTCAGCAACGTCAGAGGCTGGCTGGAGGCCGTCGAGGACGGTGTCGTACCCGCCGACGAGGGCCTCGTCTCCTCGCTGCTGGAGGAGGCGATGCTGTTGCAGCACATCATCGATGACCTGCGTGACCTGTCGGCGGCGGATGCCGGCGCGCTCGAACTGCACCCGGAGGACGTCGACGCGGCCGCGGTGCTCGGCCAGGTCGCCCGGGCCCACCAGGGCAACGCCGGGTCGGCGGGGGTGGAGCTGCGGGTACGGGCCGAGGCGGGGCTCGTGCTGTGTGCCGATCCGATGCGGCTGCGGCAGGCGGTCGGGAACCTCGTGTCCAATGCCGTACGGCACACACCGGCGGGTGGCACGGTCGCCCTCTCCGCGGAGCGGGAGGGCGACCGTGTGGTGTTCCGTGTCGCGGACACCGGGTCCGGCATCAGGGGTGAGGATCTGCCGAAGGTCTTCGACCGGTTCTGGCGGGCGGAGAAGTCCCGGAGCCGGCAGAGCGGCGGCAGCGGACTGGGGTTGTCCATCGTCCGCAAACTGGCCGAGGCACACGGCGGCAGCGCGCAGGCGTCGAGCGTGGTCGGGGAAGGGTCGGTGTTCTCGCTGCGGTTGCCTGGGTGAGGGCTGCGGGGCTGGTCAGTCGGCGTGCTGGGCGGCCTCGTAGAGCGGGCGGGTGATCGTGGAGGTGAACTGCGGTCCGACCAGGTGGCGTTGGCAGGTCGGGGTGTCCGTGTCGGCGCAGACCTCGCCGGCGGCGGTGAGGAAGGCGCTGTGGGTGTTGACGCCGACGGCCGTGCCGAGGCCGCTCACCGGGTCGAAGCCGCTCATGCGGGGCCCGCCGCTGGCGCCGCCGCCCATCACACAGGCGGTGCCCCATTCGCCCCTGGGCTCGGGGAAGTCGGGCGTGCCGGGGTCCTCGCGGGCCGGTCCCGTGCAGTGGGCGAGGCGGGCGCCGGTGTACTCGGGCAGGCCCCCTCGCGCCGGGTCGGACGCGGAGCGGGGATAGCCGAACTCGTGCACCGTCCGGTCGCCGGGCCGGTCGAAGGCGATGCGCTGGGCGGCACCGACCAGGTCCTGGACGGCGCGGCCGCGGGCGTCGGTGCCGAGGACGACGAACGCCTGGTCGTGACCGTCGTACGTACGCGAGTCGATCGCGTCGTAGTGCAGCCAGGTCGTGTCGGCCACGCCCAGCCTGCCGACGAACTTCCCGTACGGTGCGCGGCCGTCGCGGTAGCCGGGGACGAACATCACGTTCGTCGTCCACCGGTTGTCCTCGCCGAGCAGGTTCGGGCTGTTCACGCAGTGCCCGCCCGTCACGACGGTGCTGCGGTTGGCGCTCGTGACGACGGTCGCGGTGCAACTGGCGTCCTCGCCGTGGTCGGTGAAGAAGAGCCTGCCCACGGTCCGGGCAAGGGTGTCGGAGCCGGTCCAGGGCGCCCCGTCCGGGCCGCTCTTCGGCGGCTGGTCGGGGGATGACGGTTCGGTGAGGGCGGCGATGCGGTCCGGGGTCCAGTAGTTCAGTACGGCTTGTTGCTGGGCGGCGGTGACCGCCTGGGGGTGGCGGGCGACGCCGTCGGTGGGCGGGGTGCTCGCGGAGGCCGGGGCGGACAGGGCAAGACCCATGGCGAGCGTCGCCGTGGCGAGGGCGAGCCCGCGACGCGGGGCGTTCTGGCGGCAGTCCGTGCGGTGGGAAGTCTCTGGCATGGGGCGGGAGCGTAGGAAGGCGGCGTCGTGATGCTGTCGGCAACTGGTCGGGGACCTGTGCGTTCACGACAGCCGGCACGTGGGGTGGGCAGTCCCAACAGACCGGCAAGGGATCCTGACGGCTTCCCGACACAGGGCGCGGACCATGACGGCCATGACCCACCCCAACCTTCCTCTCCTCCGCCGCCGCGTGCTCGGCGCGGCCGTCCTGCTGTCCGGCGCTCTCGTGCTCACCGGCTGCGGCGGTTCGGACGACGGCAGCTCCACGCGGCAGGACGTGGCGTCCCTGCACAGCGATGGCCCGACCGGCAAGGCAAGCGCCGGCGCGAGTACCGCGCCGGACCCGGACGCCGGCCGCCCCCAACTGCGCCTGGACAGTTCGGACGCGGAACGGGACCACTACTGGCACCTCTACGCCACCTGCCTGAAGGACCACGGGCACAAGATGCTCCCGCAGCGCGGCCCGGACTCCATCGACCAGACCGACCAGAGCCCCGAGGCCAAGGCCGCCACCAAGGCCTGCGCCGACAGACTGCCCCTGCAGCCGCCCGAGTTGGAGCGGTCGACGAATCCGCACTACGACGACGACTACCGCGCCTACGTGAAGTGCCTGAACCGCAAGGGACTCAAGGTCACCGCGCTGCCCGACAACTCGGGCTGGACGTACGACGGTCAGACCACGATGAGCCAGGCCCGCCAGACCGAGGTCGACAAGAGCTGCACCATGGAGGCCTTCGGTGGCAAGACGCGCTAAGGCCGCCGCCGCGCTGAGCGCCCTGCTGGTCGTGGGTGTCTCGGGTGCGGGGGCAGTGGTGTGGAGCGGCGCGCACTCGGGCGGGGACACCGAGGCCGCCGTCCCGCTGCGGGTGCGGACGGCGACGGTGACCCGGACCGACCTCTCCGACAGCCGCACCCTGCCGGGCACCTTGGGCTTCGGCAGGGCACATGTGCTGAAGGGCACCGGACAGGGGGTGGTCACCGCGCTGCCGAAGCCGGGTGCCCGTGCGGTCAGGGGCCAGGCCCTGTACCGGGTCGACGACCGGCCTGTGCCGGTCTTCTTCGGCGCCACCCCGTTCTTCCGCACCCTGAGCAAGACGGGGGTGCGCGGCCATGACGTGAGTGTCCTCGGGGAGAACCTGCGGGCTCTCGGGTACGACACCGGCCCCGTCGGCGCTTCCCGGGACGACGGCGAGGAGTTCACCCCCGGGCTCGCCGCCGCGCTCAAGCGGTGGCAGCACGACACCGGGCAGGACGCCACCGGCACCCTCGTCCCGGGCCGTGCCGTCGTGCTGCCCGGTGCGGTGCGGATCGACGCCGTACAGGCGCAGGTCGGCGATCCTGCCGACGCCCCGCTGCTCACCTACACCTCGGCCGCGAAGTCCGTCACCGTGCCGGTGGAAGCCACCGACGTAGGGAGCATCAAGGCCGGCGCCAAGGCGCAGATCACGCTGCCCGACGGCAGGTCGGTCATGGGCACCGTCAGGGCGCTCGGGCGCACCGTGCAGGGCGGCGGCGCCCAGGAGGCGGCGGCGCAGACCGGGCCGGCCACCGTCGACGTGAGCGTCGTACCGGACCGGGCGGCGGACGTGGGCGCTCTGGACGCGGCGGCGGTGCAGGTCAGGTTCGACACGACCGCCCGCAAGGGGGTGCTCGCCGTCCCGGTGAGCGCGCTGCTCGCCCTGCGCGAGGGCGGGTACGCCCTGCAACGCCCGGACGGGACGCTGGTCGCCGTGCGGACGGGCATGTTCGCGGGCGGCCTCGTCGAGGTGAGCGGCAAAGGGCTGGCCGAGGGCAGCAAGGTGGTGACGGCCTCGTGACCGTTCCCGCCGCGCCTGTTCCTGCCGTTCCTGCTCCTGCCGTTCCTGCTCCTGCCGTTCCTGCTCCTGCCGCGGAGCCCGTCCTCGTCCTCGACGAGGTCACCAAACGCCATCCCGGCGGTGTCACCGCCCTGGACCGGGTGTCGCTGCGCGTCGACGCGGGTGAACTCCTCGCCATCGTGGGCCCGTCCGGGTCCGGCAAGTCGACGCTGCTGCACATCATGGGCACCTTGGACCGGCCGACGACCGGCACCGTCCGCGTGGGCGGGCACGACGTCCGCACACTGCGCGACCGTCAACTGTCCGCGCTGCGGGCACGGTCGCTGGGCTTCGTCTTCCAGCACTTCCACCTCAGCGACGGGCTGGACGCCATCGAGAACGTGGCCACCGGCCTGCTGTACGCCGGTGTCCCGCGCCGCGAGCGCCGGCCGCTGGCCCGGGAGGCACTGGACCGGGTGGGACTCGCGCACCGCCACGCCCACCTCCCCCAGCAGTTGTCCGGGGGCGAGCGCCAGCGGGTCGCCATCGCGCGGGCCCTGGTCAACCGTCCCGCGCTGGTGCTGGCGGACGAGCCGACCGGGGCACTGGACGCGGCCAACGGCAAGGCCGTACTCGATCTGCTCGTCGAGCTGAACGCGCAGGGCACGACCATCGCCGTCATCACCCACGACCGTGACATCGCGGCCCGGCTGCCGCGCAGGGTGGAGTTGCGTGACGGCCGTATCACCGACGACGTGTGCGAGGTGAGTGCCGTATGAGGCGTACGGCTGCTGTTTGTGAGGTGAGTGCCGTATGACGCGTACGGCTATGACGCGTACGGCTGCTGCGCACGGGCCGCGACCGGTCCGGTCGGCGTTCTCCGACATCCTGCGCCTCGGTCTGCTGGGCATCAGGACCCGTGGTCCGCGGGCCGCGTTGTCCGCCCTCGGCATCTCCATCGGCATCGCGACGCTCGTCGTCGTGACCGCCGTGCCCGCCTCCAGCCAGCGGGCGCTGATGGACCAGTTGTCCGCGCTCGGCACGAACATGCTGCGGGTGGCGCCGCAGGCGAACAGCGATCCACCGGTGGTGCTGCCCGCCGACGCGGACGCCATGGCCGCCCGCATCGGTCCGGTGACCGGGGCGAGCGCGGTCGCCAACACGCATACGACGGTGCTGCGTTCGGACCGCGCCGACCCGGCGGACGCCTCCGGCATCAGCGTGCTGGCCGCCCGCACGAACCTGCTCGGGGCGGTGCACGGCACAGTCCGTTCCGGGGCGTTCCTCACCTCGACGACGGCTCGTTTCCCGACCGTGGTGCTGGGCTTCCGGACCGCGTCCCGGCTCGGCTTCGACCGGGTGGGCACGGGGTCCGCCGAAAGGCCCGGCCAGGAGCCTGGTCAGGTCTACATCGGCGGGCGCTGGTTCACGGTCGTCGGCATCCTCGACCCGCTGCCGCTCGCCCCCGACCTCGACAGCTCCGTCCTGGTCGGCTGGAAGGCGGCCCAGGAGCGGCTCGGCTTCGACGGCCACCCGACGGTTGTCTACGTCACGGCCCGCGAGGCGCAGATCGAGGCGGTGCGTGCCGTGCTGCCGGCCACGGTCCACCCGCAACTGCCGGGCCTGGTCCAGGTCAGCCGGCCCTCGGACGCCCTGGCCGCCAAGCGCGCCACCGAACAGACGCTGTCGGTGCTGCTGCTCGGGCTCGCGGGGGTCGCCGTGCTCGTGGGGGGTGTGGGCGTGGCCAACACCATGGTCGTGTCCGTGCTGGAACGCAGGCGTGAGATCGGCCTGCGGCGGGCTTTGGGAGCCAGTCGCGGGCAGATTCGGGGGCAGTTCCTGGCGGAGTCGGTGGTGTTGTCCGCGCTGGGCGGCGGTGCCGGAACCGTGCTCGGGGCGGCGGGCGCGGCGGGGTATGCCGTGTCGCAGTCCTGGCCCGTGGTCATCCCCTCGCTCGCGTTGGTCGCGGGTGGGGCGGGGGCGGTGGTCGTCGGGATGGTGGCGGGGGTGTATCCCGCCGTCCGGGCGTCCCGGCTGTCGCCGACGGAGGCGTTGGCCGCGGTGTGAGGTGACTCGTCGCCCGCCTGGCCCGGACGAGTTGGCTGGTCACAGGCTCGGCACCGTCGGCCGACCGCTGCGAGTCGAAATGGACAGGACAACCTTATGGGCGGCTTGAGAGTCTTCTGGTCGATCACGTTGTGATCGGAACCACGAGGAGAACATCATCAACGCCATTCGTAAGACCCTGACCGCCACCGCCGTCGTCGGTGCCGTCCTCGCGGGTTCCGCTGCCTGCGGGACGGTGGAGCAGTTGTCCGCGGGCAGGAAGCTCGACCGGGCTTTTGAGGAGCTCGGCAAGGAGAAGACGCTCTCCTTCGAGGTCGACCTGGACACCGACGCCGCGTCGCTGAAGGCGCTGGACGCCTCGTCCGACCCTGAGCCCGGTGAGGAGATACCGGACGAGGTGGCCGAGCTGCTCAGCGAGGCGAAGATCACGGTGACCGTGCAGTCGAAGAAGCCGCTTGAGAAGTCCGGTGAGAAGGACCTCGTCGGCTCGGCCATGAAGGTCAGCACTCCGGACGGCGACATCATCGAATACCGGATGATCGGCGACTACACCTACATCCGTGCCGACATGGACGCCGTCGGCAAGACGATGGGTGCCCCTCTGCCGAACGCTGACGATCTGCCCCCGGAGGCCGGGGCGATGAAGGACGTCCTCAAGGGCAAGTGGGTCAAGTTCAACACCGAGGAGATGAACAAGGCCGCCGCCGAGGGCGAGGACGCCGGGGACGGTCCCGCGCCGTCCCTCGACGCCAAGGCGCAGAAGAAGCTCATGAAGGCCCTGCGTAAGGTCATCGCGCGCGAGGTGACGTTCAAGACCGCCGGTGGCGAGGACGGCACCGAGCACGTCATCGCCACGGCTCCCTTCCGCACGTTGCTCACCGAGCTTCTCGGTGAGGTCCGGCCGCTGGCGAAGGGGCTTCCGCTGCCCACGGCCAAGGAGCTGAAGGACGCTCCCAACGCCAAGGTGAAGGCGGACTTCACGCTCAAGAACGGCGAGCTGACCCAGGTGGACATCGACCTCGCCAAGCTGGCCGAGAACGCCAAGGTGAAGAAGCTCGGCCTCACGCTGCGGATGCGCGAGGGCACCCTGCCCGGTGCTCCGGCCGGTGCCACGACGCTCGACCTGCCCGAGCTCATGAACGGTTTCCTCGGCGGGGTGGCGATGAGTGATGCCGAGTTCGAGACGAGTGGTCTCGAGGACGTCCCGCAGGACTAGTTCTCCCTGGAGGACGGTGTGTGATCCGGTGCCGGTCACCTCGCCGGTGCCGGCGCCGGATCAACTTCCCCAGTGAGGGGAGCGCCAACGACCTGGGCAGTTAGGGTCGGCGGCATGCGTCTTGCTCTCTTCGACCTGGACGGCACCCTGGTCGACCGTCGTGCCGCGTTCGCGGATGCCATAGCCGAACTCGTTCACGACCATGCCTACGGGCCGGAGATCGAGAGCTGGCTGCGCACCGAGCTGGCCGACACCGCCGATCGCGGCGACTTCGAGCGGCTGCGGAACACGTTCCAGGTCAGGGAGTCGGCCGAGCATCTGTGGCGGGTGTACGTCGACCGCATGGCGTCCGCCGTGCACTGCCGGCCCGTCGTACTGGACAGTCTGGCGCGGCTGAAGGACGCCGGCTGGAGCATCGGCGTCGCGACCAACGGGGCCAGTGACATCCAGCGCGCCAAGGTCCGGGCCACCGGGCTCGCCGATCTGATCGACGGGATCGCCGCGTCCGGTGACATCGACGTGCGCAAGCCCGACGCACGGCTCTTCGAGCTCGCCGCCGCCCGCTGCGGCACGCAGTTGACGCCCGGGGACTGGATGACCGGGGACAATCCCGAGTCCGACATCGCCGGTGGCGCGGCGGCGGGGCTGCGCACGATCTGGGTGCGGGGCCGGGTCTGGCCCGAGGGGCTCACGGTTCCGCATCACACGGCTGACGATGTCGTCGATGCCGTGGACTATCTGCTGGCCAACTCCACGGCGTAACGCGGCTGCCGTCGGCGGTATCAACACCAAGGTCGGTCACCTGACAGCAGGGCGAACCTGCGCCGCGTGACCGTACGACGCCCAGCCGTGGGCGATAGCGGTATCGGGTGGCCTCCGGCCATTGACCAAGCACAGTCATCACCCTAACCTCCATCCTCATATGTAGATAGAGTCCATATGCATGGAGAGAGTTCATGGGACTGAACAAGAGGGCTCAAGACGCTGCTCGGCGGCTGCGGGACGGCATGGCACGCGGTGTGCTGTCCTTCCCGCTGACCAGCTTCGCTGCGGACGGAAGCCTCGATCTGGACGCCTACCGCACCTATCTGGCAGGGCAGCTGGCCACCGAGCCCGGCGCGGTGTTCCCCGCCTGCGGCACGGGTGAGTTCAGCGGGCTGGACGAGGACGAGTACCGCCAGGTCGTCGCGGCGGCCGTGGAGGTGGCCGGCGGGCGGATACCCGTCGTCGCCGGGATCGGGTACGGCTGGGCCCAGGCCCTGCGCTTCGCCCGCATCGCGGAGGAGGCGGGCGCGGACGCCGCCCTCGTACTCCCCCACTACCTGGTGAAGGCCCCGCAGGAGGGCCTGGTCGAGCAGGTGCGCCGGATCGCCGCGGGTTCCGGCATCCCGCTCATCGTCTACCAGCGCGACCATGTCGCCTTCAGCGTCGAGAGCCTGTGCCGCCTCGCCGAACTGCCCACGGTCATCGGCCTCAAGGACGGCCACAGCGACCTGGACCGGCTCCAGCGCCTCACCTTGGCCGCCCCCGACCACCTGCTCTTCTTCAACGGCGCCGCCACCGCGGAGATCCAGGCCCGCGCCTATGCCACCGTCGGCGTGCCCGCGTACTCCTCGGCCGTGCATGCCTTCGCGCCCGAGATCGCGGACGCCTTCTTCGCCGCCTTGAACAGCGGTGACGACAGCACTGTCGACCGGCTGCTGCGTGACTTCTACGTCCCCCTGGTCGAGCTGCGGGACCGGGTGCCGGGATACGCGGTCTCCCTCGTCAAGGCCGCGGCGCGGCTGCGCGGCAAGCCGGTCGGTCCGGTCCGCGCACCGCTCACCGACCCGGGCCCGCAGGACCTCGCCGAGCTCGAGAAGCTCCTGGAGACGGGGCTGGAGCTGGTCGGCGCGACGCGCTGAGACACGTCCCAACTGCGCACAGTTCAAAGGGGAACTGACCCATGCCTCTCGTCGTCGTCGGAATCAGCGTGCTGGTCCTGCTGTTCCTCATGACCAGGCTCAAGCTCAACGGCCTCATCGCCCTCCTCCTCGTGGCCGTCGGCGTCGCGCTGGTGCAGGGGATTCCGGCCGCGGAGATCGGAGACACCCTCGGCGAGGGTGTCGGCAGCCAGATCGGCGACACCCTGCTCGTCGTCGGACTCGGTGCCATGCTCGGCCGCGTCATGGGCGACTCCGGCGCCGCGCAACGCATAGCCGGCCGGCTCGTCGACGCCTTCGGCCCGCGGCACGTCCAGATCGCCATGGTCATCACCGCCATGCTGATCGGCGTGACGATGTTCTACGAGGTCGCGTTCGTCATCATCGTGCCGGTCGCCTTCACCATCGTCCGCGTCACTCGCAAGAACCTGCTGTGGGTGGGCCTTCCGATGTCGATCGCCCTGTCCACGATGCACAGCTTCCTGCCGCCGCACCCCGGGCCCACCGCCGTCGCCGCCACCTTCCACGCCTCCGTGGGCCACACCCTGCTCTACGGCCTGTTCTTCGCCGTCCCCATCGGCGCGGCCATCGCTCTGGTGTGGCCGCGGCTGCCGTTCGTGCGGCGGATGGACCCGTCCATCCCCCAAGGGCTCGTCACTGAGCGGGTGTTCGAGGAGGACGAGCTGCCGGGCATGGGCTGGTCCCTGTTCGTCGCCCTGGTCCCGATCGTGCTGATCGCGGGGGCCGCCGTGGCCGACATGGCGGTGGACGACGACAAGAACCGGGTCCTGCACGCCGTCGAGTTCATCGGCTCGGCCCCGGTCGCCCTGCTGCTGACGCTGTGCCTGGCCATCTGGGCGTTCGGTCCGCGCATCGGCCGCAGCCTGGACGAGGTCAGCGCCTCCTGTGTCTCGGCCGCCAAGTCGATGGCGATGATCCTGCTGGTCATCGGTGCCGGCGGCGCCTACAAGCAGGTCCTCGTCGACGGCGGGATCGCCGGCTACATCAAGGACTTCACCGAGGGCTGGGACATCTCCCCGATCATCCTGGCCTGGCTCATCGCCGCGATCCTGCGCGTCGCGCTCGGCTCGGCGACGGTCGCCGTCGTCACGGCGGCCGGTGTGGTGGCGCCGCTCGTCGCGGGCAGCGGGGTCCACCCCGAGCTGATGGTGCTGGCCGTCTCCTGCGGCTCCATCGCCTTCAGCCACGTCAACGACCCGGGCTTCTGGATGTTCAAGGAGTACTTCAACCTGTCGGTCCTCGACGCGATCAAGACGCGTACGACCTACACGACCGTCCTGGCGGTCCTCGGCCTGGGCGGCGTACTCGCCGTCGAACGCGTCCTGGACGCCCTCAGCATCTGACCTGCCCCCTCTTGAGCCATAAGGACTTCCGATGACCAGCCGCACCCAGCCCACCGTCACCGCGTTCGCCGTCTATCCCGTCGCGGGCCGCGACTCGATGGAACTGAACCTCTCCGGCGCCCACGGCCCGTACTTCACCCGCAATGTGGTGGTGCTGACCGACTCCGAGGGCCGCACGGGGCTGGGCGAGGTGCCCGGTGGCGAGAAGATCACGCAGACGCTGCGGGACGCCGAGTCGCTGGTCGTCGGCGCACGCGTCGGTGACTACAAGCGGGTCCTGCGGGCGATCGGGGACCGGTTCGGCGACCGCGACTCCGGCGGCCGCGGCCTGCAGACCTTCGACCTGCGCACCACCGTCCACGCGGTCACGGCCGTCGAGTCCGCGCTCCTGGACCTGCTCGGCCAGCACCTCGACGTCCCCGTCGCGGCCCTGCTCGGCGACGGGCAACAGCGCGAGTCCGTACGGGTCCTCGGCTACCTCTTCTACGTCGGTGACCCCGACCGCACCGATCTGGAATACGTCCGCGAACCCGACGCCGAAGTGGCGTGGCATCGCATCCGGCACGAGGAGGCCCTCACCCCCGAGGCGATCGTCCGCCAGGCCGAGGCGGCCTACGAGCACTACGGCTTCCGGGACTTCAAGCTGAAGGGCGGGGTGCTGGAGGGCGCGGAGGAGGTCAAGGCGATCCGGCGGCTGAAGGACCGCTTCCCGGACGCACGGATCACCCTGGACCCCAACGGGGCGTGGTCCCTGCGCGAGGCGGTCGAGCTGTGTGCACCGCTCGTGGGCACGCTCGCCTACGCCGAGGACCCGTGCGGCGCGGAGGACGGCTACTCGGGCCGGGAGATCCTCGCGGAGTTCCGCCGGGCCACCGGGCTGCCCACGGCCACCAACATGATCGCCACCGACTGGCGGCAGATGACCCACGCCCTGGCGCTGCAGTCGGTGTCCATCCCGCTCGCCGACCCGCACTTCTGGACCATGCAGGGCTCGGTGCGGGTGGCGCAGTTGTGCAACGCGATGGGGCTGACCTGGGGTTGCCACTCCAACAACCACTTCGACATCAGCCTGGCCATGGTCACGCACTGCGGTGCGGCGGCACCCGGCGAGTACAACGCGCTGGACACACACTGGATCTGGCAGGAGGGCCTGGAACGCCTCACGGTCGCCCCGCCGCGCATCGTCGACGGTGAGATCGCGATTCCCCGGGCGCCGGGCCTCGGCGTCCAGCTCGATACGGACCGGCTGCTCGCCGCGCACGAGCTGTACCGGGAGAAGGCCCTCGGCGCCCGGGACGACGCGGTCGGCATGCGCTACCTCGTCCCCGACTGGACCTTCGACAGCAAGCGGCCGTGCCTGGTGCGCTGACCAGGTGTGCGCCGTGGCTGTCGTCGCCTCTCAGGGGGTGGCCGTCGGCCAGGTGCGCAGCTGGGCGGTGATTCGCGCCGTGGTGCAGGCGGGGTCGCGGAGCAGGTCGCGCAGGGCGATGGCGTCGTCGCGGGTGGGCTTGAGGGGAATGCCGGAGGCCTCCAGGTACATGACGCCGGTGGCTGCGGCGACGGCCATGTTGGAGCGCTCCAGCCAGCGGCAGCGGCCGAGGATGTGGACGAGGGCGGCGGCGCGGGCGTAGGGGCCGTCGTAGACCGGATGGTCGAGGAGTTCGGCGCGGTGGGCGGCGACGGCGGCGACCGGGATGCCGTAGTCGTCGGGGGCGGGGTCGCGGGCACCGGCGATCTCGGCGACCTGCAGGATCCAGGGGACGTCGATGTGGAGATCCATCAGGCGGCGTGGGCTCCTGGGGCGGCGCGGTCGGCGTCCTCGGCCTCGTCGAAGAGGGCCTGGTGTTCGTCGAGGAAGCGGCGGGCGGCGTCCAGGCCGCGGGCGCGCAGGCCGTCGGTGTCCTCTCGGACGAGCGCGGCGATGTAGTCCCCGACGCTCAGACCCCGGTCCTTGGCGCGGGCCTTGGCGAGCTCGGCGACCTCGTCGTCGACGCGGGCACCCAGTTGTGTCTTTGCCATACGAGCATGGTAACAGCTGTTACCAGGCCGCTGAGGGCTCTGCGGAGGCGCCGGACGCCAGGGCGCTGGGTGCACGACAGATGGACGCGACGGGGGCTGCCCTGGGCGGCGTTGCAGTCCCCCGTCGCGAGCCCGTGTCAGGCCTCGGCGCGCTTGGGCAGGCGCCAGTTCGGGCGCGGGAAGTGGCAGGTGTAGCCGTCCGGGTAGCGCTGGAGGTAGTCCTGGTGCTCCGGTTCGGCCTCCCAGAACGGGCCGGCCGGTACCACCTCGGTCACCACCGGCCCCGGCCACAGCCCGGAGGCGTCGACGTCGGCGATGGTGTCCTCGGCGATACGGCGCTGCTCGTCGTCGTAATAGAAGATCGCCGAGCGGTAGCTGAGGCCGATGTCGTTGCCCTGGCGGTTCCTGGTGCTCGGGTCGTGGATCTGGAAGAAGTACTCCAGGATCGCCCGGTAGTCGGTGACCTGGGGGTCGAAGGTGATCTCGATCGACTCCGCGTGCTTTCCGTGGTCGCGGTAGGTGGCGTTGGGCTTGTCGTTGTCGCCGCTGTAGCCGACCCGGGTGTGGGTCACTCCGGGCAGGGCGCGGATCAGCTCCTGCATGCCCCAGAAACAGCCGCCCGCCAGCAGCGCCTTCTCCTCGGCGTCGCTCATGACACCACACCTTTCCGTCGCGTGTTCTCGGATCCGTACGCCCAGGCCGCCAAGCCCGCACACCGGCGAACGAGAAACTTCCAACCCTGCATCACCGCTCAAAGCGATGATGAGCTCGTAGGGCCTGAACACCGTCGACAGCGAGGAAATTCCTGATCAGGGGGTTCCCGAGCTCGGTGAAAGGGGCCTACGCGAGGCGGCCGGTCAACCGGCGGCCGCGGTCGGCTTGTGGGCCAGGTCGTAGGCGAAGCTCACCGTTTCGGTGAGGTGGCCGTCGATCGCGTAGGGGCTGAGTTCGCCCCTGAGGTCGGCATCGAACTCAGGGGCGCGGTCCGCGAGCACCGACGGAGACAGAAAGGAGGTCGAGCGCACATGTCCGGCCAGTTCGTCGATCGTCCAGCGATGCTCGGCCGTGAACTGGTGGCGGTCGGCAGGATCAAAACCGGCGCGGGAGAGCACGTCCTGATCGGGGTCCGTCTGTCGTTGTCGCTCAGCACCGGGCGGAATCCGGCTTGTTGCGCCCAGCGCCTCTTGCCACTTGCGCAGGAGGCCGGCGAAAACCCGCTGCCAGTCCAGGGGACCGGCCCATGGGCTCGTCGACCAGCAGAGAGCCAGATGACCGCCTGGTCCGAGCCAGGTGAGGGCGAGTTGGGCAACTCGGTCACGGCGCAGGCGGTGGAAGGCATTGCCGATGACGATCAGTTCGACGCTTCCCGCGTCCATGGTCAATTCCTCGGCTTGGGCGGTGACAGCCCGGACGTGGGTCGCGCCCTCGGTGGCTGCTGCTTTGGCGCGGATCGCGTTCGTCATGTCGCACTCGGCGTCCACGGCCCAGACGTCCGCGAACCGCTCGCGGAGCGGGAAGGCGAGTTGGCCAGTGCCACAGGCCAGATCCAGCAGACGTCCGCGCCCGGAGGGGCCTGTGCGGCGGCTCAGGTCGGTGAGCATCGTGTCCGGGTAGGACAGTCGGAAGCGGTCGTAGTAGTTGGCGGTGCCTTTATACAAGTCGGGTTGGAAAATTACGTCGTTGGCCATGCGCCGCATGCACCGCACCCTCCATGGACCTGCTTTTTCAGGAGACTTTCTCTCCTGCCGTGAAACGAAAACACACACCCGAGGTCGCGGTCCGGTGCAGCCACCAGGGGCGGCGCAACCGTAGTGGTGGTGTCAGGTGTGTGACCATCTCGCATTGACACGTATCCCCCAGATCCGTCGCGTGGGTACCATGCGCCACATCATCCATATCGAGGGAGGGAACGGTCGTGACCAGCGAATCAGCCGCCACACTCCGTTCGCGGTATGTAGCACAAGCCGCGTCGGACTTGGAGGAAAACCGTCGGCTACAGCAGGAGTTGGCGAAGCGAATCTCTGTTTTGAAGCAGGAGGAAGCCCTCCTCTCGGACATCCTCACCCTCGCAGAGGGGTACGAAGAAATCGCCGACACGCCCCCGCAGCCCGAGCAGTCGAAGGACGAACCCGTCGCCGCGGAGGCGAAAAAGACGACCACCACAACCGCCGCTCCCCGAAAGTCGACGTCGGCGAAAACAGCTCGGGCCGGCAAGGCGGCGAAGACGGCGAAGGCGGCCGTAAAGGGGACGCCGCAGCAGCCGCTCCTCGGAGACTTGCTGGCGGACGTGCTGAGCCAGTACGAAGAGCCGCGCCTTGCGAAGGAACTGCGCGACGAACTCCTCGAAAAGCACCCGGACCGCAATCCCACGCCGCAGGTGGTGCGCAACACCCTGGAATCCCTGGTCGCCAAGGGCCGTATCCGACGTCACAAGCAACAACGCTCCGTCATGTACACCCTGGTCAAGCCGGGCGAGTCAGTCAGCGACGACAGCTCCGACTGACCGTCCCGCCGGGAAAATCAATCTGAGCGAAGAATCGAACTGTTCGATTCGGGGTTGGTGGTCACCGCCCAGATCCCCTCTGGAGGGTTCTGACGAGTCGGCTCGCTCACCGGCGACATTGCCCAGATGGCAGACAAGGCGTCCCGTGGATCGCCCCTCATTGACGTGACGTACATGAGGGGCGATCCACGGGACGGCTGCGAAGCTCGGTCAGGTGGCCCGCCGGAGCGGAACAACGACCCGCTCCCCCAGCCGGCCCGGCGTGATCCGGTAGTACTTGATGTGCCCGATCTTCTCGGTCTCTTCCAGCCAGCCGAGCCCGATGACCTGTTTCCGCGTCCTGGAGAAGACGGGCGGCGCCATGCCGACCAGCTTGGCCAGCTGCGCAGCGGTCTCCAGAACCGCGCCTGACCGGTCGGTCGGGTGCAGGGCGTAAAGCATGACGACGAGACGCTGGTTGGCGGTCATGCCGGCCGTGGCCTCCAGCAGCCTGAGGTTCTGCTGCTTGTCGTCGCTGGTCACTTTGCCTCCCACCGTGCGGGGGTGTTCTCGTCGAAGCCCGGAATGTCCGGTGGATTACATGCTTTCACCGCTTCACGCTGTTCCAAGCCTGTTCCGTGGAAAGCGATGTAAGGACTGATCCGGTACAGGTTGTAGTTCCCGATACGTCCACGAATCACCAGGACGCGGTGCTTCGTCAGCTTCCTGTTGATTTTTCCGACCGCATCGGTCGACATGCCCACCCGCTTGGCGATGTCGGCCCCTGTGGCCCTCAACGGCTCCATCCCCTCGGGAGATACGCCGATCCACCACAGGACGAGGAACTTCTCACTGGGCGTGAAGGCCCTGGACTCGGTGATGGCCTCGACCCTGGCCTTGTCCACCTGAGTGTGCCTTCCGGAGAAGGCGTACGGCGCATAGGGGATGGGCTCACCGGTGTCGGCGTCGACCAGTCTGCGTACTGCTCCCAACACGCCCTCCGTGCATAGGTCGTTGCCGCACTGTCTCTTCGAGGCGGCCCTCGGACCGCGCTCATGAACTTAACGTACATGAGCAGCAAGTCAATTAACTCCGCCTGTCGGCCGTGTCGCTGACCCCTGAGGGCGGGTGAGACATGTACGTGGCGTCAATCAACCACGATCCTGGAACAGCGGTACTCAGTTCCTGTGGACGTGGTGGCAGTTCCTGAGAACTGACTGCCACGATCCCTGGGACTGGGTACTCAGTTCCTCTGAGCTGCCTGTGCTGTCACAGGAACTGCCTGGCAGTCCCCACGATCGTGGTCCAAACCCCTGTTTTCGCAGGTCAGAGCCGCTTTGGAGAAGTCGCTCTCTTACCTTGTGACACAGCGCCGTACTCCACTCCCCCACCCCCTTTCACCCCGACAACTCACCCGCGCGGCACGACCTCCGCCCCCTCTGCTCCCGCACCACAGAAAGCCAGCCACGACGGCCCGGAACGCGGTCGCTGAGGCGCGCGTATGTCTCGGCCAGCCCCCACTGAGCTCAGCCACGCCAATTGCTTTTGAACCCAGCACAAGCAAGCTGGTGGGCAACCGGCCTGCGGCCCAAGCGACGGGGCCTCGGCCCGACGTGGAGAGCCCGGCTTGCTGCTCGGCCGACCTATTACGCCGTAATAGGCAGAGACGGCTGTGGCCGGTACGGGATCTCCCGTACCGGCCACAGCCGCATCAACCAGAAGCGTCAGGCTCGAGACCCGATGCGCTGGCTCTGATGTTCCTTGAGGATGTCGAGCATCCTGTCGAACTCGACGTCGCTCATCTTCTGGATGAGGTGCATGGCGATGAACGCGCCGTCCTCATAAGGGAGTCGTCGAGCAGTACCGGACTCGACCTGGTCCTGGTCTACATCTCCGATGACGCTGTCGGCTGTCCGGGGGTCGGGCACGGTCTCCCCCGGTTTCGCCGATACTTCCTTCTTCGCCGGCTGAGGAGTTGGCGTCGGATCGGCTACGGCGGGTGAGATGGGAGCCGCCTCGGAGACCGCTTCCTCAACCGGTTCCGGTTCGTCGAGGACCTGGGGGATGTCCGGTACCTCCGGCGCGGGGACAGGTGGCGGGGGCATCCGCCGTTCCGCCTCCTTGCGGGCGCGTTCGGCCTTGAGCTCCTGAAGAGCTGCTTCCTGTCGGTCGTGGGGTTCCTTCGCGACCGAACGCAGGAGCTCGACGGGCTCCTCCCCTACTGCCGCCTGAAGCTCAGGACTCAGATTGAGCAGAGCCAGACGCTGGGACACCCATCCCTGCGACTTGCTCAGTCGCTTGGCCAGCTTGACCTGTGACCCGTGGATGGCGAGCAGCCGCTGGAGCGCCTTCGCCTCGTCCAGGGGGTCGAGGTCGTTGCGGTGGATGTTGGCGACGAGTGCGGACTCCAGGATGGCGTCGCCATCACTCCCCTGCTCGTCGTCGACCATGACGTTGAGATGGGTCAGGCCTGCGTCACGGGCGGCAGCCAGTCGGCTGCTGCCGTCCACGACGACATGGGTGGTGTCGGGCTCGAGGTCGTTCGCCCGGGCGGGGTTGGCCTTGATGTAGGCGTCACGGTTCATGACCGTGATGGCCTGCTTCTGGCCGTGTTCTTTGAGGCTGTCCGCGAGTTCGGTCAGGTCCCCGAGCGAGGTGCGGGGGTTCTCAGGGTTGGGGCTGATGCGGGTGACGGGGAGCCGGTTCGGAGGGGCGACCCCCTCGGTCGGCACGCCGGTGGCTGCGCCGATGGCAGCTCGCCGGGCGCTGACGGGCCGGGTCCCTCCCCCGAAGCGTCCGGTTCCCAGCTGGTCGGCCTTGCTCATGAGATCTCCCGGGCCAGTGCACGCATGGCGATGGCCTGCTGCGAGGCCGGCGCATAGCTGAGCAGCGGCTGCTTCATACGGACGGCTTCCTTTTGTTCCTTGAGGTCGTTGATGAGGCCGACAACTCGCGGATCCTTTATGTCGACCCATCCCTGCAGCGACGAGGTGGCGATGTAGCCGCGGCGGCCGTCGTAGAGGTTGACGACGATGCCCAAGTAGTCGATGTCGAGGGCGAGGTCGTTACGGAGATCCTCTATCTGGTTCGTCAGCAGGTCGTAGGCGTCGGCGGAGCTGTCCTCGGCCTGGACGACGATGAGGGCGCCCGACTGGCCCGGCCCCTCGCCGTCCCGGCGGCGGCCGTAGTAGGCAGCGGCGTCCATGCTGAGGCCGAGGCTGGGCGGGCAGTCCACGATCACTACGTCGTAATCGGCTTCGAGCGGCAGAAGGGCCCGCTCCAGCGCGGCCTCGCGGGCGCGGACGGCAGACAGCCGGACGTCAAGGAGGAAGGCGTCATGGCACGCGGGCAGCAGATGCAGCCGACCTCCGAAGTGGTCCTCGTCGACTGAGACGATCAGGTCCTTCAGCTCGCCCTTGGGGTCGCCGGCCATGTGATTGGTGAGGCTGTCACCGTTCATCGCCAGGGGAGCCGCACCCAGTTGGTTGGTGAGGTGGCACTGGGGGTCGAAGTCGACCAGCAGGACGCGGAGCCCGTGTCCAGGAAGCTTCTCGATATCGAGCGGGTCGCTTTCGACGGCAGCCGCATCGGTTTCGCTTTCGCCTGCGCGGAGCGCGGAGACCAGAGCCTTGGCAACGCGTACGGGGAAGAGTCGGTCGGGGTCCTCTGACAGGGCCTCACCCACTCCTGCCGTGATGGCGGTCTTGCCTACCCCGCCCTTCTGGTTGCAGACGACGATGCGACGCGTGATGGCCGGACGCTGGACATCGGGCGCAGGGTTCGTGTCGAGCCAGAGCTGAACGGACTGGGCGAGTCCCTGAATCAGCGAGACACGGCGGTCCTCCGCGATCCTCCGGAACTCCTCCCACTGGCCCGGGGGAAGGAAGGTGGAGAAGGACTCGGCTCCAGCGGTGTCGACCGGTGCCGTGGCTGAGGCGAGGTCGCACCATGCGGTGATGCCCTGCTCGACGGCGGTCTGAATCTCGATCCCGAGCTGGGCAGTTCTGACCTTGAGGTTCTGCCGGAGCCATCCCGGCAGCTTGGAGACGACCTTGGCTCGGTCGCTTGAGGTGGCTGGCATACTCATGGCGCTACCTTACTAACGTCAGAGATCATCTTCAGCAGCGACACGTTAGTTAGTGCGACTTGGTGATGGGGGAGGGGCCTCGCACCCCTATTACGGCGTAATAGCTCGGCCGGGTTTCGGGACCCTCAAGGCTCCCCAGACTCCTCGGCTCGGGCTCTCTCTACAAGCCCCCGCGGCCCTCGAGGCTCTCCTCCTCGACGAGTCGTCGAGGGCCTGTCGAGCCCTCAGACCTATTACGGCGTAATAGGTCTGGCAGAGAAGCCCTTGCCTCGCTCTGTCCCGAGGTTCGATCCTCTTTACGAGTCATGAGACTGTCTGGCCGTGTCAGAGATGCTGAGTGGGGTGGAGGCTGCCTTGGCTGAGGCATCGTCTCCTTCCTGGACGCAACGTGTTCGTGCCGGGCGTGTCCTTGCTTCCTTCGCTGATGTTCCCGAGGCTGCTGAAGCGCTCTTGGGGCTGCTGCTGGATGTCGAGGACACGGCGGTGACCCGTCAGACGGCAGAGGCCCTGGCCCGGGTAGGGATGGTGACCGCCGTAAGGCTCATCGCTCTCGCGGTTGCTGAGGCTGACGACAACCAGGCTGACTGGCTGCAGACCGGAGTGCATGACGCGCTCGTGGGAGTGGGCGGAGGGCCGGACGTTGCAGCGGCCTGCGGCGAGCTCGTCCGGGACCCAGAAGAAGCTGTCCGTCGCGGTGCCGCAGAGATCTGGGTGTGGACAGGCGACACAAGGCATTGATCTGAAGCGACGTGCCTGTGGCTGGTTCATGCAGCTGCCGCTTGAGCGAGGCGGGGTGGGCGACGTCGGGCTCATGCCTCACCTATTACGCCGTAATAGGTTCAGCGCCCTGCCAGGCGGCGCCCGACTCCAGGGACTGGAAACGCCGGCCACTCCAAGGCGGGGGAGTGGCCTATCCCAGGGGGCGGTCCCTGACGTAGGGCCAGGAGAGAGATCGTCTGAGGGACCAGGGGCTGAGAGGCGGGACTGGGAGGGACTGGGTCTCTTTCAGTCCCTGGGCCTCGGTCCCTGGTGTTTTCGCAGGTCAGAGGCTTTTCGCTACTTCAGTTAGGGACTGAAGGGACTGAAAAGCGCAATTATGACGTAGACAAGACATGTATTCGTACGCGCGCGCGTATACGAAACACACATCAACTTCAGCTCATAATGGCGAAGTTCAGTCCCTACAGTCCCTGCCTCGGTAGGCTGTACGTCCCTGACCTGCAATGATGTCCAGGGACTGACCCAAGACTCCCGCTCCGCACAGACCCTGCCGTTTGGTCCCTGGACCCTTGGGTCCCTCCCCGGCCCCGCACCGGACCGGAGGGACCCAAGGGACTGAGGAACCTGGTAGAAACGGCACGCCGATTGGACAACCTCGTTTTTGCGAAGGTGGGCCCTACACTCCTTTCGCATCAGAGTCCCTTCGGTCCCTGGCGGGGTGTCCCGCAGCAGGTGTGTGAAGTGACCGGCAGACACGAAGTGACAAGGACGAGACCTGTGCCGCGCGAGGGTGAAGACCGAGACAGTGCAGCCAGAGTCACGCCCGCGTCCCCTACGCCCCCGCAGGCCGTCGCCCGCTGGTGTGCGTCGCAGGGCTGGCCGGTGCACCCTCTGTCCCCAGGCCGTAAGACGCCGGTCGGGAACTGTGCCGCCTGCGCAGGGGGCCGACACGAACCCTCGACCTGCCCTTGCCTCCCCGCAGGACGTCCCTGCCATGGTTTTCACTCGGCGACGACCGACCCGACCCTCATTGACCGCTGGTGGGCGGACATCCCTTCCGCCGGTGTGGGAGTGGCCTGCGGGCCTGCCGGTCTCGTCGTGATCGACATCGACGCCCATCAGGTGTCGGCCGCCGACCGCGCGCATCTGCTGCCGGGTATCCCCATCCCCGAACAGGTCGAACTCGCCGGTCTGGCTTCCGGTTTCGACACCCTCGCGCTTCTTGCCGCCTACCGGGGAGAGAAGGATCCCGCGTACGACGAGAGCACGCTGCGGGTACGGACTCCTTCCGGCGGCCTGCATGTCTGGTACCGGAACCCCGATGCCGGCACCCGCTACCGCTGCTCGACCGGTTCCGGGCGAAACACGGCGCTCGCCTGGCAGGTCGATGTGCGGGCGGACGGTGGCTACATCGTCGCCCCCGGCACCCGCACGCCCCAGGGTGTCTACCGTGCCGAAGGCACCGCCAGGTATCCGGCCGTAATACCGGAGTGGCTGGGGAGCGAACTCCGCCGCACAGGGCATGTCATCGAACCCAGGCCGCCGCAGGGCGCGTCTGCCGCAGGGTCCCCGACAACCGCCCCGTCTCCTGAGGCAGCTGTCCCGAGCAGAAGTCGTGCCAGGCGGACAGCCGGTGCGCATCAGGTCATCGATCCCCTGATCGCCCAAGTCGCGGAGTGTGCCTCCGCGTCGGAGGGCATGGGCTTCTCCGAAAAGCTCAACAGGGCTGCCTACACGGCCGGTGGCCTGGTCGGCGCGGGCCATCTGGAG
Organism: Streptomyces sp. NPDC057280; assembly: GCF_042668605.1. Taxonomy (NCBI): domain Bacteria; kingdom Bacillati; phylum Actinomycetota; class Actinomycetes; order Kitasatosporales; family Streptomycetaceae; genus Streptomyces; species Streptomyces sp. NPDC057280. The sequence goes on along the minus strand of NZ_JBHUYR010000010.1, from coordinate 212,097 downwards.
CACGCCGCCATTCGCGAGCGACTTGTCCGTGTCGCCCACTACGCCCGCCCTTGGCAGCAGTCCAGGAATGAAAAGATCGTTGACGACGCCCTTGCCGTAGGGTCCGTCCGCCCTCTTCACCTCAAAGGACGTCCATGAGCAGCAGTGCCGAAGGCTCCCCGCGTTTTGATCCGCAGGCCGCCGCTCAGCAGATGCTCGACCTTCAGTCGGAGGAAGTGGTGGTCCCGGGGACGCCCCGGCTCCCGGCGCAGGGCTCTGCCGGTTCGTCTGTCGCCCCGGTTCCCCAAGGAGGGCTTTTTCCGGCTGGGGCTGCCGTCGGTGTCCCGGCCGCGCTTCCTCCCTCGCTCTCCGACCGTGGCAACGCGCGTCTCTTCGTGCAGCTGCACCGCGACCAGTTCCGTCATGTCGAGGGCCTGGGCTGGTTCTCGTGGGACGGCTACCGATGGAAGCGTGGGGGAGGGGAGAAGGCAGCGCTGTGGGCCGCGGGAGAGATGGCGGAGGACATGCCGCTCAGTGACCCGCGCGGTGTCTTCAGCGACCGTGAACTCGCCCAGCACAAGCGGCGCACCCTGTCGACCACGGGCCTCAAGGCGCTCCTGACCCAGGCGAAGGCGTCCCCGGACATCTCCGTCGACCCCGACCAACTCGACGGAGACCCCTACGCCCTGTGCACACCCGTCGGTGTCGTCGACCTCAACAACGGACATCTGCGCAAGCCCGACCCCACCCGCGACTTCCACTCCCGTGCCACCAGCGTCGCTCCCCAGGACATGGAGACCCCGCGCTGGCACCGCTTCCTCGCCGACACCTTCGGGGACGACGACGAAGGCCGGGAGATGATCGACTTCCTGCACCTGCTGCTCGGGTACTCCATCACCGGCGACGTCGGCGCCCAGGTGCTGCCCTTCCTGCACGGTGAAGGCAAGAACGGCAAGTCCGTCCTGCTCGACATCATGATCCAGATCCTGGGTGACTACGCCGACGCGGCCCCGCCGGGCTTCCTGATGGACCGAGGAGCCTTCTCCGAGCACTCCACGGAGCTGACCGAACTGCACGGGCGCCGCCTGGTGGTGTGCAGCGAGCTGAAGCCCAACGACAAGTTCGACGAGGCCCGGGTCCGGCTGCTGACGGGCGGCGACAAGATCAAGGCCCGCCGGATGCGGCAGGACTACTTCTCGTTCACCCCCACCCATCACCTGTGGCTGCTTGGCAACCACCGCCCGGAAGTGTCCACCGGCGGCTTCGCCTTCTGGCGCCGCATCCGGCTGCTGCCCTTCACCCGGACCGTCCCGGCGCACCGCAGGATCGACAACCTCGCCTTCGAACTCGTACGGGACGAAGGCCCGGGGATTCTGCATTGGCTCATCCAGGGGGCGCAGCGGTATCTGCGCACCAGGGACCCGCTGGAGGGCCCGGACCGGGTGCGTATGGCGACCACCGCCTACGCCACCACCGAGGACCACATCGGCCGCTTCCTTGCCGAGTGCTGCACGCGGGACTGCGATCCGGGCAAGGATCTGCGAGTCGAGCAGGGGCTGCTCTACGCCGAGTACAGCTCCTGGTGCAACGCTGGCGAGGGCATCCGGCCCGCGACCCCGCGTGCCTTCGCGAACCGCGTCCGCCAGGAGGTGGGCGTGGCCTCGCCGACCGACATGATCAAGTCGAACGGCCGTAAGTACTACCCGGGTATCGGCCTGCTGGAGCAGGTATGAGGGCTGGCGGTGGGCGGCCGCCCACCCGACATGCCCTACACCGGTGTCGCGGTGCGCTCTACGATGGTGGCCCGGCCCCGCGCGCGGTGGCCCCCACACAGCGGCCCGTCATCTGGCGGCGAGCGGGCCGGAGCGAGACGGACAGATGCCCGGACATGCCCCCATGGCCGGGGAGCACGCCGGAGAAGGAGGGGCTGCAGCCATGAGTTCGCTGTTGACCGAGAGCGACCTCATCCACGAGGCCGAGGTGGTGTGGCTGGAGAACCTCGAGCGGCTCGACTACGTCCGTCAGGCACTGGACAAGACCCGGCGGCGCAACACCAAGCCGCCGTACGCGCGCGACGGCCGCATGGTGGGTTACGCGCTGCTGGACGAGGGTGCCTCGCCGGACCCCGACAGCGGGCTGTACAAGCGGCGGGTGTTCTTCCTGCTGCCCCATGACCGTGACAGCTTTCCCGACGGCCTCTACCGAGAGGGAGCGCCGGGGGAGGCCGTAGACCCGCGGACGATCGAGCCGAAGAAGCCGGGTGCGAAGACTCCTCGGTCCCAGTCCGGTTCGGTGGCTGTGGCATCGGCGCCCTGACCCTCGCCGATCGGCTTCCGGCGCACCCTTGCGGCGCGGAAGAGGGAGCCCTTGGGGGAGCGGCGGTCCTTGACCGCCCTGCTGCGCACGTCCCACGGAACGGGAGGGCCGTCCAGCATGTGGTCGCCGCGGCGTGCGCCCTCGCGTCGGCGGCAGACTGGAGGGGCGGTCGGCACCTGCTGGTGAGCCTGATCGAAGCCGGGTCACCGGTACTTCAGCGGGCGCGTTGCACAACGGAACTTCTGCTGCCCCGCGACAGGACCTCCCCGAGGAAGGCTGAACACGGTGACGACCGCCGCATATCAGGGTGAACCCGGATCAAACTCGGCGACCGCCGCGCGTGCCCTGTTCCCCGACGGCCGCGAACTGCCCTGCACCAGCTTCGAACAGGCTTTGGACGCGGTGACGCTCGGCGCCGCTGACGTCGCCGTCATCCCGGTCGACAACTCCGCGGCCGGCCGTGTCGCCGACGTACACCATCTGCTGCCCGAGTCGGGGCTCTTCATCGTCGCCGAGTACTTCCTCGCCATCCGCTTCGACCTGATGGGCGTGCCCGGCGCGCGCCTGGACCAGGTGGAGTGCGTACGCAGTCATGTGCACGCACTCGGGCAGTGCCGCAAGATCCTGCGGGAGGGCGGCTGGCGCACTCTCGTCAGCGACGACACCGCGGGAGCCGCCCGTGAGGTGGCCGAGCTCGGCGACCCGCGGCATGCCGCGCTCGCCCCGCCCGCCGCGGCCGAGCTCTACGGCCTGGACGTGCTGCGCCCGGAGGTCGAGGACGACCCGGACAACACCACCCGCTTCGTCGTCCTGTCCCGGGACGCGGCCTTCGCCCCGCACAGCGGGGAGCCGACGATGACGAGCCTGTTCTTCTGTGTGCGCAACATCCCCAGCGCGCTGTACAAGGCGCTCGGCGGGTTCGCGAGCAGCGGCGTGAACCTCACCAAGATCGAGAGCTACCAGATGGGCGCGGGCCTCAACCCCAGCCGTTTCTACGTCGAGATCGAGGGCCATCCCGACGACGAGCGGGTCGCCCTCGCCCTGCACGAACTGCGCTTCTTCTCCTCCGAGGTGCGCATCCTGGGCGTCTACCCCGCGCACCCGCACCGCGCGAAGAGCTGACCGCACACCACGCACGTCAGGCAACAGAGGTTTTACCTGGAAGAGGAATGTGTCGGCCCCGTCGACAGTTGCTCGTAGCACTCGCCCTGCGGCTTCGCAGCCATCAGTGTCTGCTGTGCCCAGAGGCCGAGGCACGTCGAGCACACCGATGGGAGAAGCCTTGAAGCGCTCCACCGTCACGAACGACCAGCCCCGCCTGCGCCGCGTCCACCTGCCCGGTACCGTGCCGTCGCCCTCCCCGGCGGCCCCGCAGCCACGAGACGCGAAGGAGAAGCGGGAGGCCTCCGACAAAGACCCTGCCCGGCTCGTAGTGGAATGAGGAACCGGAACGCTGGCCTGCGGGCGGCGTGTGTCAGGCCGCGAACCCGATGTTGGTGACGTACTCGTACTGGCCCCACTGCGAGCCCAGGTCCACGATCTGGTCGACCCACGCGTCGTCCAGGGCCTGGAGGTTGTCCGCGGCCCAGGCCTCGACGATGCGGTCCCAGTGGCGGACGTTGAGGGTGCGGTACTCCACCACGCGCTGGCGGGGGCGGGGGACCTGCGACTGGTTCAGGGGGTGGATCTCGACGCGGGTGCCGCGGCCCTCGCGGTTGAGGCGGGCCAGGAGGTAGCGGGCGGTGTTGTGGCGGCGGACCGTGCGGTAGGCCTGCTCGATGCGGTCGAGGTTCTTCCTGGACGGGCTGCGCTTGCCGTCCAGCCAGGCCTTCAGGGTGCGGTCGGTGACCGTCAGGCCCGCGGCGCGCGCGGCGGCCCGGGCGTGGTCGGTGCGGGTGAGGTAGTGCAGACGGGCCATCAGACCGCGCTTGGCGGTGATGGGGGTGGCGATGTACCCGGCGAGGGCGTCCAGGCGGCGGGCGACGGCCTCGTGGCCCTTGATGCCACGGGCGCCGTACAGGCCGAACTCGTGAGTGCGCTCCGGCATTTCCTCTCCTTGCTGGCCCGGCGTCCTTGCTCGCCCGTTTTTCCCGCAGGAGATCAGTATGGGCCAGGAGGGGGAGAAGTCGGCCGTACGGGGTAGCGGTGTTGCCGTTTGGCCCGGAGCCGGGGCGGCAGGGCTTCGGTCGCTTCCGTCCGCTCTCGGTCGCTGCCAAGAAGGCGCAGGTCAGGGCGTTTTCGGTGGGGAACAGCGACTGAAGCGATTGAAAGCCTGAAATATGCGAAGGAGTTGGCGGTCGCACCGATGCTTTTCGGACGGGAGGGCCTCACCCGGCTTCAGGGCGGATGCAGAGTCGCTTGAGTCGCTTCGGTAGCTGGGCCCGCGAGTGGCGCCGGCTTCGGTCGCTGACCTCGGATCGGCCCGGAGAGCGGCCAGCGACTGAAGTCCAGCTACTGAAGCCGGTTCGGTAGCTACTCAGTCGCTGGGGAGAAATACCAGGTCAGGTTGGGTGTGCCCAGGGAAACAGCGACTGAAGCGACTCAAGGTCCGGGTATATGAAGACATTGGCGTGTGCGTGCGTGCGTGTGCGCGTGCGCGTGTGCGCGTCATATATTCAGTCGCTCAGTCGCTTCAGTCGCTGTTTTGGTCTCTCTACCATCTCTGACCTGCGGTTTTCTTTGAGCGACTGAACAGCTACCGAAGCTGCTTCAGTCGCTGGGTCGCTTCTCGTTCAGTAGCTGGGCCTCGAATCGAATCGAATCTTTGTTTTCCACAGGGGACTCTGCGTTCCCACTTGCTTCGCTAGGCTGTTCCGGTCGCTCAGTCGCTTCGGTCGCTGGTGGGGGGTGCGCATGGCCTCTGAGCTGCACAACTGGCGTAGCTACTCATCTGTGTCCGCCCCGCTCGCGGGCGCGCTGGTGACGGCTCGGTGGTGTGCCAGCCGAGGATGGCCCGTCCATCCGCTGGCCCCGGGGCGCAAGACCCCCGCGGGCAACTGCGACGACTGCCGCCGCCCCGGCCATCACCACAAGGGCTGCGGCTGTCCGGCCGCGGGTCGCTGGTGCCACGGATTCCACGCCGCCACCCTCGACTTCGCCCGCATCGAGCGCTGGTGGGGCGCCAACCCGAGCTTCGGCGTCGGCATCTCCTGCGGGCCCGCCAATCTGCTGGTCATCGACATCGACGCACACGAACGCCAACTGCCGGACCGGGACCGGCTTTTACCGGGCATCGGTATCGCCGACAGCATCGACCTGACCGGGCTGGCCAACGGCTTCCACACCATCGGCGTGCTGGCCGCCCTGCGCGGCTTTCCCAGCCCCGCCGACGACGAGACCACCCTGCGCGTCAGAACCCCCTCGGGCGGCCTGCACGTCTGGTACCGGGCCCACAGCGGGCACCGCTGGCAGTGCTCCACCGGCTCCGGCGTCCGCGCCCTGGCCTGGCAGGTCGACGTACGGGCGCACGGCGGGTACATCGTCGCCCCCGGCACCGTCACCGACGCGGGCGTCTACGAGCCCGTGGGCCCCGCCCGCGAGCCCGCGCCGCTGCCCGACTGGCTGGCCCGCGAACTGGAGCGCACGGGCCATCTGCCGCCCGCGTACGTCCCGGCGCCCCGACCGGTCCCGCCGCGGGCCCGGCAGGCCGTCCTGGCCGCAGGGCGCGGCGAGGGCGCTGCCGCCCGGATCCTGGCCGGGCTGCTCGCGGAGGTGGCCGGCTGTGCCGCCGTCGCCGAAGGAGCCGCGTTCTCGGAGAAGCTGAACCGGGCCGCCTTCACCGCGGGCGGGCTGGTGGCCGGTGGGCAGCTCGCCGCGGACGAGGCCGAGCACGCCCTCAAGGAAGCCGCCGAACACGCCAGACCGGGCCAGGAACGCCGCTACACGGCCATCATCCGCAGCGGGCTCAACGCCGGCCGCACCCGTCCACTGCTGCCGGGAGGTCGCGCATGACGTCCCGCCAGGAAGACACCCTCTTCGACGCGCAGACGTACGAAACCGAGACGTACGAAGCCCAGGCGTACGACCCGAAGGCTTTCGACCCCCAGGCCGTCGCCGCACAGATCCTCGCCCAGCCCGTGCCCCGCTCCGGTCCCGAGGAGACGGCCCCGGCCCCGGCTTCGGGGGAGGCCACCGCCGACGGGCTGCTGCCCGACACCCTCAGCGACCGCGGCAACGCCAAACTGTTCGTCAAGCTCTACTCCAACGACTACCGGCACGTCCCCGGCCTCGGCTGGTTCCGCTGGGACAGCACCCGCTGGCAGATGGACGAGGACGACACAGTGATGTGGGCGGCCGGCGACCTCGCCGAATCCCTCGCGAGCAACGACCCGCGCGGCGTGTTCACCTCCTCCGCGCTCCAGCAGCACCGCCGCCGGGCCCTGAGCACCAGCGGTATGAACGCGATGCTCGCGCAGGCCAAGTCCGCCCCCGGCATGGTCCTCAACGCCGCCCGGCTGGACGCCGACCCGTACGCGCTGTGCACCCCGGCCGGAGTCGTCGACCTGCGCACCGGACTCATCCGCACCCCCGACCCCGACAAGGACTTCCACTCCCGCTCCACCACCGCCGCGCCCCAGGCGATGCCCACCCCGCGCTGGGACCGCTTCCTCACCGACACCTTCGGCGACGGCCCCGAAGGCGCCGAGATGATCGACTTCCTGCACCTGCTGCTGGGGTACTCCATCACCGGCGACGTCGGCGGGCAGGTCATGCCGTTCCTGTTCGGCTCCGGCAAGAACGGCAAGTCGGTGCTCCTGGACGTCCTGATCAAGCTCATCGGGGACTACGCGGATGCCGCCCCGCCCGGCTTCCTGATGGCTCGCCCCTACGAGGGGCATCCCACCGACCTGGCCGAACTGCACGGCCGGCGCGTCATCGTGTGCAGCGAGGTCAAGCCCGGCGACCGCTTCGACGAGGCCCGGGTCAAGCTCCTGACGGGCGGTGACCGCATCAAGGCCCGCCGGATGCGTCAGGACTTCTTCAGCTTCCAACCCACCCACAAACTCTGGCTGCTGGGCAACCACCGGCCCGAAGTGGGCACCGGAGGCTTCGCGTTCTGGCGGCGCATGCGGCTGATCCCGTTCCAGCGGGTCGTCCCGGACGACCGCAAGATCGACAACCTGGCGGACATCCTCGTCACCGAGGAGGGCCCAGGAATCCTCAACTGGCTGATTCTGGGCGCCCGTCGCTACCTGGGCGGCCAGAAGGACCTCTCGGGCCCCGAGCGGGTACGGATCGCCACGACGGCGTACGCGGAGACCGAGGACCACACCGGCCGCTTCCTGTCGGAATCCTGCCGGCTGGAGCCCGCGCTGCGGGCCGAACAGACACAGCTCTACGCGGTCTATAAGACCTGGTGTCAGAATGAAGGGGCCCCGGCGATCTCGTCCCGGGCCTTCGCGGCGCGGGTCCGAGAAGCGGTGGGACTGGTATCGCCCAAGGAGATGATCCTGTCCAACCAGCGCAAGTACTACCCGGGCATCGGACTTGTCGCCGACGAGGAGACAGCATGAGCGCCCTCATCGCCGAGGACGAGCTCGTCCACGAGGACGAGCTCGTCTGGCTCGAGGACATCAGCACGCTCGATTACGTGCGTCAGAGCCTGGACCGGCTGCCGACACGCCGCGGCAAGCCCCCCTACCACCGCGACGGACGCATGGTCGGCTACGCGCTGCTGGGCCCCCGCGCCAAGCCCTCCCGCTCCTCGGGCACGTTCCGGCGCCGGGTGTTCTGGCTGCTGCCGCACGATCGCGACACCGATCCCGAGGGCCTGTACACGACCGGCGCGCCCGCCGAGGCGATAGACCCGCGCACCCTGGCGCCGGGCAGCAAGGGCTGCAAGACCGAGCGTTCCGAGGGCGGGCCCCTGTCGTCGGACGTGGCCCAGCTGCTGCCCTGAGCTTTCACCCTCATCCATTGCAACGACTGACGGGCTCTTCGTTGCATTCGATTCAGGTCGGTTGCAACGGCCTTAACGTCTTGAGCTGCAAGCCGCCCGCAGCCTGTGAGAAGGCGGCATGAACCCCGTACAACGGCCGGTTCGCCCAGAGACCCGACCCGGCCGCACCGCCCTCGGGATCACTGCTGCGGAGCCGCGGTCCCGGCTCCGGCGGCAGGCTGCCGGTCGGTGCGCGGCAGCAGCGCCGCGGCGGTCAGACCGCCCAGGCCGACGACCATGAGCGCCGCCATCGCCGCCGCGTACCCGCCTCTACTGAGCTCGGAGACCAGGATCGTGCCCGCGACGGCCGTGCCGAGCGAGGAGCCGAGGTTGGAGACGCTGCGCGACAGGCCTGAGATCTCGCCCTGCTGCGTCTCGGGGAAACATGACTGGACCACGTTCACCGACGGGGTGAGCATCACCCCCAGACCCAGGCCGATCAGCAGCAGGCCGGGGGTGAACGCCCAGGCGGCGGGCTTCCACGCGACCAGGGCCAACAGCACGGCGACCCCGGCGATCGTCACGATGAAGCCCGCCATGATGAGGGTGCGCTGTGCACGGCGCCGGGCCAGCTTCTCGGCTGCCAGGGAGGAAGCGAGGATGCCCAGGGTCGCGGCGGTGAAGATGACGCCGGTCTCGATCGCGTCGTAGCCGCGGACGACCTGGAGGTAGGCCGCGACGGTGAACGAGACGCCCATCAGCATCAGCCACTGCGTGTTCTGGGTGACCAGGCCGAGGTTGGAGGTGCGGTTGCGGAACAGGGCCGTCGACAGCAGCGCCTCCCGGCCGGTGCGCTCGCGGCCGCGTACCCAGGCGAAGAAGCCCGCCAGCACCAACACGCCGGCCAGCAGCAGGGCCAGCGCCAGCCAGCCGTTGTTGTCGACGGCCAGGATGCCGGTCACCAGCAGCACCAGGCCCGCCGCCGACAGCAACGCCCCGACGGTGTCGAAGGGCCGGTCGGGGTCGGGCGGCAGGGGATCGGTGAGTTTGCGGCTGAGCACCACGATCACCACGATCACCAGCGCCTGGAACACGAACGCGGCCCGCCAGCTGATCGCGCTCGTGATCAGTCCGCCGATCAGCGGACCGGCGGCCGCCCCGATCCCTCCCATCGCCATGATCGAGCCGAACGCGCGCGCCCGGGACGCCGTGTCGGTGAACAGCAGGGTGGTCAGGATGTAGACCGGCGGGATCAGCAGGGCCGTCCCCACACCCTCCAGAATCGAGTTCCCGAGGATCAGCACACCCAGCCCCGGCGCGGCCGCACTGAGCACCGCCCCGATTCCGTAGATCACGAGCCCCGCCAGCAGGCAGCGCTTGCGTCCCCATTTGTCGGTCAGCTTGCCGCCCGGGATCATCAGCGCGGCCATCACCAGCAGGAAGATCGTGATCGCGACCTGCACCCCCTGCACAGTGGTGTCCAGGTCCTCGCTGATGTCGTTGATCATCACGTTCATGTTCGAGCCGGCGAAGCTGCAGATGAACTGCGCCAACGCCAGTGGAGCAAGTACCCGTCGCGCTCCTGCCACCGCCGCCTCTGCCATGCCGCCACCTGCCCATCCACCGCGTCCGGTGCACCGAGAAGGGCTGTCCACCACAGCCCGGCGCCGACGAAATGCAACCGTCGCGACGACCGTCGCATGATCAACCGTCCTCGGCCCGAAGGCGCGCAGCGCATACGCCAGCCGGTTGGTCTCGGGCCGGCCGCACCTGGCAAGGTGCGAGAACAAGAACACCGGCTTTGACCTGCGCGAGGCATCGCCGCGCTGCTGAGAGGGCGTTCGGGCCAGGCCCGGTGACGTTCGAGCCGGGAATGGCGCTGTGGCTAGTGGCGTTGCTGCGCCGGGGATGCGGACCCACCCCGCCTCCCGGCAGGAACGAGCGGTCGGGCTGAGGCAGGCAAAGAAACGGTTCAGGGGATCCCGACCGGCATTGCAAAGAACCGTCCATCCGGTATATTTCTTCGCTGTCCGCACTCATGAGCGAATGGGGCAGCTCAACTCCCTGAGGGAGCCGGGGAGTTGATCCGGACGGGGGACCCGCTGAGCGGTCGTACGCCTTGGTTCTCCGCCTGCCCTGTGCGCCATTGATCCACGACTGGGGGAGGCCCGCAACGATGCGCGGTATGCAGGCTCAAGTGGTGATCGTCGGCGGAGGACCCGTGGGGATGGTCCTCGCCTGCGAACTGGCGGGATACGGCGTGCGCACGGTCGTCTTCGAGGCGGAGACGCAGGTCTCCCAGCGGCCCAAGGCGACCACACTGCACGCCCGTACGGTGCAATGCCTGGTCCGGCGCGGTTATCTCCGCGGGTTCGTGACGCCGGGGGAGTGCACCGGCTCGGCGGTGACGAACAGCCCGTTCCACTTCGCGGGCATGCCGGGGCTCGCCATCTCGGCGCCCGCGGCGGAGCCGGAACCGATTCTGAAGTGTGCGCAGGAGGACCTCGAGCGTCACTTCGGGCAGCGGGCGCGGGCCGCCGGTGCGCGGATCGTGCGCGGATACCGGGTGACCGAGGTCCGGCAGGGGCCGGGCGGGGTGGCCGTCGTGGCCGAGGGCCCGGACGGCCCGGTGACGTGCAGGGGCGACTATCTCGTGGGGACCGACGGGGCGCGCAGTCTCGTCAGGGAAGGGGCGGGCTTCACGTCCCGCACCTACCCGGCCACCGTCTCGGCGATGGCCGGTGACGTCCGCCTCGACGTCGCTGAGGACCTTCCGCCGGGCTGGCACCGCACCGCGCGCGGCTGGATCGTCACCAAGCACCTGGGAGCCGGCGCGGTCCGGCTGCGGACCCTCAACTGCGAGGGCGCCCACCAGAACCGGCACGCGCCGCTGACGCTGGAGGAGTTGCGTGCGGAGGTGTCGTGGCTGGTCGGGCGGGACATCGCGATGGGCGACCCGCGCTGGCTGAGCAGGTTCAGCGACTTCTCCCGGCTGGCCGACTGCTACCGCAAGGGCCGGGTGTTCCTGGCCGGGGACGCGGCGCACCTGCACTTCCCGATCGGCGGCCAGGGGCTGAGCACCGGGCTGCTGGACGCCGTCAACCTCGGCTGGAAGCTCGCCTTCACCGTGCGTGGGACCGCCGGCGAAGCGCTGCTCGACACCTATGACGAGGAGCGCCGGCCCGCCGCGCAGCGGGTCATCGACAACACCCGGGCCCAGCTTGCGCTGATGCGGCCCGCTCCCGAACTCGACCCGCTGCGGGACCTGTTCGGCGAGCTGCTGGCCGGAAGCCGGGAGAGCGGGGTGCTGGCGTCCATGGTCAGCGCCCAGGACACGGTGCTGCCGGCCCGCGGCGCGGAGTCCTCCCCTTGGGAGGGAAGGTTTCTGCACAACGTCGACCTGGTGACCGGCACGGGGCGGACCGATGTGATCTCGCTGCTGGGCGAGGGGCGGCCGCTGCTGCTCGTCTTCGGCGACCGGGGCGACGACTACGCGGAACAGGTGCGCGGCTGGGCGGGCCTGGTGCGGGTGGTGTACGCCGAACCGGTGCCTCAGCTGTCCTGTGCCGCCCTCCTGGTGCGGCCCGACGGCTACATCGCCTGGGCCGCCGGGGGTGACGGGCCGGCCGCCGCTCTGACCGGGTACTTCGGGGCGGGCGCGGCGGCGGAGACCAGGGGTGTGCTGGCCGGGACCGTCAGCTGACGGGGACGCGCAAGGAGGCGGCGTGCAAGGCCTCGAGCTCGGTCTGGACCGCAGCACCGCGGTGCTCGGTGATGTCGACCGTGGCCAGCACGGAGGAGACCACCACGCTGGGCAGCAGATGCTGCAGCAGGCAGCTGACCCGGCGTGGCAGGTCCTGGTAGTTGCACAGGGCCTGGGACATCGCCTGCACGCCGGCGAAGGCGCCGACCAGGACGTCGGCGGTCTCGGCCGGTTTGACGTGGGAGAGCAGTTCCCCCTGGGCCTGGGCCTTCTCCAGCAGCTCCGTGCCGACCTCGCTCCAGCGCAGGAAGGGGCCGCTGCGGTCGAGTCCCTGGGCCTGCTGGTCCAGCGACAGACGCACGCTCGCCCGCACCATCGGATCGGTCTGCAGGTGGTAGGCGTGCAGGACAACGGTGTCCACGAGCCGCTGCACCGTGCAGGAACGCTCGGGGATGGGCAGCCGCTGGTCCTGCTCGAGGAGCACCCCTTCGGCGAGGTGTTCCTTCGAGGGGAAGTGGAAGTACAGAGCGCCCTTGGTCACTCCGGCGACCGCCAGGATCTCGCTGATGGTCGCGGCCTGGTAGCCGCGCTCCTCGAAGACCTTTGCCGCCGCCGTCAGGATTGCATGTCGAGTACGGATCGCCCGGTCCTGCTTGACCAACTTCGGCCTCCTCCAGTCGATGAGCCCGGAGACCCAACAAAAAAACCGTCCAGTTTGTATCTTACAGATGGTTGGCTCTCGCGCAGCCCCTCGACTCGTAACAGATTCAAGGAGTTGCTTAAAAGCATCGCCAGCAGGGAGGGGATCCAGATGGCGGCGATCAGGTGGGGCGCCGGTGCAACCGGGGCCCGGACGGGGGAGGGAACGCGATGATTCTGGTGACCGGAGCCACCGGAACGGTGGGTCGAGCATTGGTTGAGCGACTTCCCGCCGATTTACGCGTTCGCATCATGTCCAGGGATCCCGCGAAGATCGTGGGGGCGGCGCCGACCGCGGAGAAGACTGCCGGGGACTTCGAGGACCCGCAGTCGCTGGCGCGGGCTCTCCAGGGGGTGCGTACGGCGTTCCTCGTCACCACGAGCCCCTCCGGCGAGGACGACGTGCGGTTCGTGCGTGCCGCGCAATTGGCCGGAGTGCGACGGGTGGTGAAACTCTCGGCGGCGGCCGTGCTCGACGAGGAGGCCGACGACCTCATCACCCGCTGGCAGCGGGCCGGCGAGGAACTCCTGCGGGGCTCCGGTCTGGAGTGGACCCTGCTGCGGCCGCGTGCGTTCATGTCCAACTCCCTTTCCTGGGCTGCTTCGGTACGGTCCGAGCGCACCGTCCGCGCGCTGTACGGAACCTCGGGCAACGCCTGCGTGGACCCACGGGACATCGCGGAGGCCGCCGTACGCGTCCTGACCGAAGAGGGGCATGCCGGGCGCGCCTACACCCTGACCGGACCCGAGGCCGTCACCGCCGCCGGACAGACCCGGCAGCTCGCCGGGCTGCTGGGGATCCCGCTGCGCTTCGCGGAGTTGACCCTCGACGAGGCACGTGCCGGTCTGGCCCGGCGCTATCCGGCACCGGTGGTCCAGGCGCTGCTGGACAGCGCCGAGCGTCAGCGCGCAGGCGCCAAGGCAGCGGTCGACGGCACGGTCGAGGCCTTGACGGGACACCCGGCGCGCACCTTCTCCCACTGGGCGCAGGACCATCTCGCCGCCTTCGCACCGACCACGGAACCGGTGGGGGCGTAGCCGCGGTGCGGGCCGCCGGGAGAGGACGCACGGTCCTGCCTCCCGCGGCCCGCACCGCCCGGCCCGTCCGGTGGCCGTCCTGCGCGTCGAGCGGTCGTATGGCTCAAGCGGTCGTACGGCTCAAGCGGTCGTCCATGACAAGCCGCCGCGTGCCCTCTTGTACTCAGCCCGTACGTGAACGGCCCCCCTCCGGGCGAGCCGTGGCGTCAGGAGGGAGGCCGGTCAGAGGGAAGAAGCTCGTCAGTCGGTGGGCGCCGCCATGGCCACGGTGCAGCGGAACACTTCCGCCTCGCCCTGGTAGGCGGTCACGAGCACGGTCTGGCCGCCGTCCTGGTGCACGTCGGTGAGGCGGCGGGCCTCGATGACGCACGGTGCGTTCAGTTCGACGTAGCGCAGGAACTCACTGGAAATGGAAAGCGGCAGAGAGGCATGTCCCAGCGTGGCGGCCGCGGCCTGGCGGGACGCTTCGAGGAGCACCATGCCCGGCACATGGTCGACCATGTGGTCGAAGAGCACCGGATGCCGGGTGTCCACGCGCAGCTGCCAGCGGCCGGGCTCACCGACAGGGGACAGGACCACATCCGTCGGGGACATACGGCCGACGGTCTGCGGGGCCTCCGGGGCCGTCAGGGCGATGACCTCGGGACGTTCGCCCGTGGGCACACGGGCGGCGCGCAGCCGCTCGTAGACCCGAGGGTTCATGCACGTGAGTGCGCCGCCGCCGGTCGCGGCGAGGGCGCCGTCACGGTAGATCGTGACCTCGATGCGGAACCCGGACACGTTGGCACCGCGCCGCTTCACATCGACGCACCGGACGTCGAGTTCGAGAGAGGCGGGAGTCCAGTCGACACGCACCTGCTCCGGTCGGACGGTGACGCTGAGGTCGCTCACCAGGAAGTGGTGACCGAGGGGGACGTCGTACTCGGCGTGCGCCAGCAGGATGCCGGCTTGCCGGATCGTCTCTGCGGCGATCAGCGTGTCGTGGCAGCCGTCCACGTTGGCGAAGAAGCTGTGCCCGCGCGGCCACTGGGCGTCGACGGCGAAGCGGTCCTCGGCGACGGGCCGCCAGTCGGTCAGCATGACCTCGGCGACGCTCGCACGGTGGACGAATTCCTTCGGAACAGTAGTGGTCAGGGACTGGTAGAGCGGGGCCCGCGAGCCGGTCGGCTCCGTCGTGGCGCTCCCTGTGACTGCTGTGCCGGCTATCGCGCGGTGCATGCGGAACGTACTCGCAGACATAGTTCCCCCTGAGCCGCCGTTGGCTTGAATGTCGGTGGTGGATCCCTCAGGCCTGTGAAGATACATACCATCCGGTTTAATTTCTAGAGGAGCGCGGCCCTCCAGCCGACGATAAATGGAACGACTCGTTCCCAAATGTGGAGGCGGCGGCACCGGATCTGAGGCAGCGGTCCGAAACCCGCAGGTCCCCTTGAGGCGCCCCCCGGGCGGGCGGTATCCGGGCCGGCGGATGCCTGTCCGGCGTTCCGGCGCTCCGCATCTCAAGTGATCTCAAAGCGGCCCTTGAGTGGCTTGCCCGATCGTGTCTGCAGGCCCGTGGCGAAGGGGGATCGGTTGTATGGCTGGCGAAAAGCTGCTGATCAGGGTGGAGAAGGGGCAGCCTGACGAGGCGGAGCTGGCCGCCGTCGTCGCGGTGCTGCTGTCTTTGCAGGAGGGCGAGCAGGCCGCGCCCGAGGAATCGCCGGCGGCCGAAATCGACTGGTGGCGACGGCCGGAGCCCTATGCGGCGCCCGACAGCTGGCGCTGACCCCGACGGTATCTCCCGAATCCCTTCACCGTTCAAACAGAAACCGCTTAAGCGGTTTGTTATGCTGGCTAACGGACCCGGGGCGGGACCTCCTCGGCCTTGTCCCAGGAAGGCACCTGACATGGCTCTGAAGACTGGCCCGGTACCGAGCGAACCGGGACCCCCGGACATCCGCGGACGCGTGGCGGAGCTTCACAGCATCCGCGAGCAGGCTCTGGCAGGCCCCGGCCCGGAGGCGACCAAGGCGCAGCACGCCAAGGGCAAGCTGACTCCCCGGGAACGCATCGAACTGCTGCTGGACCCGGACTCCTTCCATGAAGTCGAACCCCTGCGCCGGCACCGGGCCACCGGTTTCGGCATGGAGACGAAGAGGCCCTACACCGACGGTGTCATCACCGGCTGGGGCACGGTCGAGGGCCGTACGGTCTTCGTCTACGCGCACGACTTCCGGATCTTCGGCGGCGCGCTGGGCGAGGCCCACGCCACCAAGATCCACAAGATCATGGACATGGCCCTCAGCGCCGGGGCCCCGCTGGTGTCGCTCAACGACGGCGCGGGCGCCCGTATCCAGGAAGGTGTCTCGGCGCTGGCCGGCTATGGCGGCATCTTCCAGCGCAACACCAAGGCCTCGGGTGTCATCCCGCAGATCAGCGTCATGCTGGGTCCCTGCGCGGGCGGCGCGGCCTACAGCCCCGCCCTGACCGACTTCGTGTTCATGGTCCGCGGGACCTCGCAGATGTTCATCACCGGCCCCGACGTGGTCAAGGCCGTGACGGGCGAGGAGATTTCGCAGAACGGCCTGGGCGGTGCGGACGTCCACGCGGAGACCAGCGGTGTGGCCCACTTCGCCTACGACGACGAGGAGACCTGCCTCGCCGAGGTGCGCTACCTGTTGTCGCTGCTGCCGCAGAACAACCGGGAGGCGCCGCCGAGGGTGCGCGGCGACGACTACGTCGACCGTCGCTCGGACGCGCTGCTCGATCTGGTGCCCGCCGACGGCAACCGGCCCTACGACATGGCCAAGGTCATCGAGGAGGTCGTCGACGACGGGGAGTACCTCGAGGTCCACGAGGGGTGGGCGCGCAACATCATCTGCGCACTGGCCCGGCTCGACGGGCAGACCGTCGGGTTCGTCGCCAACCAGCCCCAGACCCTGGCCGGCGTCCTGGACATCGAGGCGAGTGAAAAGGCCGCACGGTTCGTGCAGATGTGCGACGCCTTCAACATCCCGATCATGACCTTCCTCGACGTCCCCGGCTTCCTCCCGGGCGTCGACCAGGAGCACGGCGGCATCATCCGCCACGGCGCGAAGCTGCTCTACGCCTACTGCAACGCGACCGTGCCGCGGATCTCGCTCGTCCTGCGCAAGGCCTACGGCGGCGCGTACATCGTCATGGACAGCCAGTCCATCGGCGCCGACCTGACGTACGCGTGGCCGACGAACGAGATCGCCGTCATGGGCGCCGAGGGCGCCGCCAACGTCATCTTCCGCCGTCAGATAGCCGAGGCCGAGGACCCCGAGGCCATGCGGCAGAAACTGGTCAAGGAGTACAAGGCCGAGCTCATGCACCCGTACTACGCGGCCGAGCGTGGCCTGGTGGACGACGTGATCGACCCGGCCCGCACCCGCGAGGTTCTCATCCGCTCCCTGGCCATGCTGCGCAGGAAGCACGCCGAGCTGCCGTCCCGCAAACACGGCAACCCACCGCAGTAGCAGTACGTTCCGAGGGACTGGGGATGTCGGTGCGGTGCCGGCCTTCGACGTCCCTGTTCTCAGGAGACAGCACATGGTCAAACAGGAGCGGGCAGCTCGTACCCGGCAGGCACTGATCAAGGCCGCGGCCGAGGTGTTCGCCGAGGAGGGCTTCGTCACCGCGTCGCTGAGCACCATCAGCAGGCGAGCTGGGGTCAGCAACGGTGCCCTGCACTTCCACTTCGCCAACAAGGGGATGCTCGCCGACGCGGTCGAGTCGGAGGCCGCCCAGGCGGTCCACCGGATCACCGAGGCGGCGCGGGCCTGGCAGGGCGACTCGCTCCAGGCCGTCGTGGACGCCACGCACGAGCTGATGAGCAGCCTCGCCCATGACCCCGTGGTCCGCGGTGGCTTCGAACTCGCCGGCGACTGGGCGCGCCGCGGAGAGAGCTCCCTGCGGGCCCAGTGGCAGCACTGGGTCGAGGACAGCCTGCGCCGGGCCGAGCGCAACGGCGCTCTGGCGGAAGGGGTGTCCTGGGTCGACAGCGCCCGTGTCATCGTCGCCGCCACCACGGGCTTCGAGGTACTCGCGGGCGAGGACGACTCCTGGCTGTCGCGGCAGAACGTCACCCGTTTCTGGGACGTCCTGCTGCCACGGCTCGTCGGGCGGCAGGACCTGGACCGGCTGGTGAGCGCCGGCTCGCGGTCGACGACCGCGGTCTCCTCGCCGTTGTCCGAGCGGCCCGCGCCCTGACCTCGCGCTTTAGCAGACTGCATGGTCTGTTTCTGTATTCTTCCTTCGCTGGCTCCACCTTGGTGTGCCCTGGAGATCCACTCCAGGGCGCCTTGAGCCTCGCCGGAAGTTCTATGTAAGTGCAGGTCAGCTGGGTTGGGGCGCTATGCCTCCACTAAGAAAATACAGGATGTGCGGTTTGATATTGACAGACCGCGCGCGCGGTTTTTACTCTTGCTGTGGCGCCGGGCTGGCATCTGCTGACGGCCGCGGACCGACCGGAGCACTCGGGCACAAGACAGGGGAGATCGCGTGGACATCGAGGTACTCGGCGCACTGGCCGTACAGGAGAACGGAGTCTCCATCACGCCGACGGCTCCCAAGCCGCGGCAGGTGCTGGCCCTGCTGGCGCTGCACGCTGACCGGGTGGTGCCCGTCTCCGCACTGATCGAGGAACTGTGGGGCACCACACCGCCGCGCAGCGCCCGCACCACCCTTCAGACCTACATCCTCCAGCTGCGCGAACTCATCGCCGTGGCCCTGGAGAAGGATGAGCAGGACGGCGCGGAGGGCGAGAGCAGGCCGCGCACCGCCAAGGACGTCCTGGTGACCATGCCCAGCGGCTACCTCCTGGCCAGCGGCGGCGGCGAGAGCGACGTGCGCGCCTTCGAGCGCCTGGCGGGCGTGGGATACCGGGCCATGGACGCCGGCGACTTCCCCGGCGCCGCCCGGCAGTTGCGGGAGGCGCTGGCGCTGTGGTCCGGCACCGCCTTCGCGGACGTCCAGGCCGGGACTCAGCTGGACATGGAGATCAAGCGTCTGGAGGAGAGCCGGCTGTGCGCGCTGGACCAGCGGATCGAGGCCGATCTGCGGCTGGGGCGGCACCGGGAGCTGCTGGCCGAACTGACCGTGCTGGTGAATCGTTACCGCACGCACGAGAGCCTGCACGGCCAGTTCATGCTGGCGCTGTACCGCTCGGGGCGGCGCGGCGAGGCGCTGGAGGTCTATCAGCGGCTGCGCGCCACGCTGGTCCGGGACCTCGGTCTGGAGCCCTCGGCGGGCCTGCGGCGCCTTCAGCGTTCCATCCTGACGGCCAACCCCGAGACCGCGACGGCGGCACCGAAGACCACCAAGGACCGCCTCGTCCCCACGAGTTGAGTGGCCGCCCCCTTTCCCAGGGCCTCCGCGCAGCCGGTTCGTCCGGTACGCCGACGCCTTGGGAAGCGGCATGTCCGGGGCCGCGAGGGGTCGCCCGGCACCACGGCGCACGACCTTGCGATGCCCGTGAAGTCCACCGGGGCAGGTCGTCCCTGTCGTCCTCGTAGGGGGCGTACGCGCACCGATCCCGGGGGAGGGTCGGCATCGGGCCAACGCGGCTCGTCCCGCAAGCGGTGCCATGCATTCCGCAATCCGGTTTCTCTGCAGTGGAATTCAATGGAAAAGGTAACCAGGCAGAGCATTCTGTGATAGTGCGGACTCTCTTTCTTCCAGTCGTCGTTTACATGCCCTTGAGTGGATCAATTTCCGGACTGCGGAGTTCAGTTGAAACACCCTCAAGCTCCGGTTGAGGAAAATCGGGTGTGGCGCGAATCCGGCTAGTGTGCTGACGGTGATGGGATTCAGCCACGAGAGGAACTCGACGAGGTACGGAGGAAAGCAGTGAAGATTCAAGTTCTGGGCCCGTTGAGTGCCGAGGTCAACGGGGGGTCGATTGTCCCGACGGCCGGTAAGCCGCGGCAGATTCTTTCCCTGCTCGCTCTCTACCCCGGACGGGTGATGCCTGTCCCCATGCTCATGGAAGAAATCTGGGGAACCGAGCCGCCGCAGAGCGCCCTCACCACCTTGCAGACCTACATCCTTCAGCTGCGTCGACGCCTGGGCACCGCCATGGGGCCCGACGCCCCCGGCGCGGCCAAGGAGGTGCTGGCCACCCGGCACGGCGGCTACCTGCTCCAGATACCGCCCGAGAGCGTGGACGTCCACGAGTACGAGCGCATGGTCACCGAGGGACGGTCGGCGTTCGAGGCCGGGGACGACGAGACGTCGGCCAACTGCTTCCGCAAGGCGCTGGAGCTGTGGCGCGGCCCCGCACTGGTCGACGTCCGGGTCGGGCCGATCCTCGGGATCGAGGTCATGCGTCTGGAAGAGAGCCGGCTCGGCACCGTGGAGCGCCGCATCGACGCGGATCTGCGGCTCGGCAGGCACTCCGAACTCATCGCGGAACTGGCCGAACTGACGGCACGCTACCCGCAGCACGAGGGACTGCACTCGCAGGCCATGGTGGCGCTGTACCGGTCCGGGCGGCAGGCGTCGGCCCTCGCTGTCTACCGCAAGCTGCGCATCCGGCTCATCGAGGAACTGGGCGTGGAGCCCTCGCCGCAGGTGCAGCGACTGCACCAGGCGATGCTCGCCGTCGACCCGCAGCTGGACGTCGCCGCCGGTGCCCGGCGCAGCTCGACCTTCGATCTCTACGCCGCCTGAGGCCGGCCGGAGCGGGGGCTCGAGTCGTACTCAGAGGTCGGTTTCCACCAGCGCCTCATCCTGCGCCCGCCGGGGGGACGGCGGGCCGCCGGAAGGGGGCTCGACCGGGGGGACGGTGGCCTCGGGACGGTGTGGGGGTTGATGGTTGCGGCCGGGCGGCCGGGGGAACGTCGCCTGGCCGTAGCCGGGCCGGAGCCCGGGCGGGCAGTGGGGCGCCGAGGTGCTTCCTGCCGGCCTTCGGCGCCCGTCGACCGGCACGAGATCCGCAGATCGCGCAGACCTTCGTACGTACGGACCTCTCCCGAGCTCGCCGCGGGGGAGGTCTTCTCCATGATCACACCCTTCGGCCGTGTCGCCGAGCCGGCGGAAGCCGGCCTCTGGTCGTTCTCGAGCGGGCATTGAGGTCGTCCGGCGATTCTCGAACCCCGCCCCCGTGTGTCCAGGGGCGAGGGGAGAGGAGGACGGCCATGTCGGACGGACAGTCGGTGCGGCTGCACTGTTTCGCGCACTCCGAGGGGGGCCTGTCGATCTTCGAGCACTGGGCCGCGCACACCGGACCCGGTGTCGAGGTCCTCCCGGTTGCCCTGCCGGGGGGCGAACGGCGGCGCTCCGAACCCCGGGTGACCACACATGAGGCGCTGCTCGCCGATCTGCTGCCCCTGTTCGCGGACCCCGACCCCGGGCCGTACGTCCTCTACGGGCACGGGCTCGGTGCCATGGTCGCCTTCACCCTGACGCGCGCCCTGCACGAGGCGGGGCTGCCGGGTCCGGCGCTGCTGGCCGTGGGCGCCTGTCCGCCGCCCGACACTCCCTCGGAACTGCCGGACGTGCGCGGGGCGTCGGACGCCGAACTGCTGCATGTCCTGGGCGGCGAGGGTGCCGTGCCGGCCGAGAGCGACGAGGGGATCTGGCTGCGGGCCATGCTGCCGGTGCTCCGCGCCGACCTGGAGCTCTCCCGGGCTCTGGAGGAGGCTGCCCGCAAGCCGTCGTCCGCGGGGCCGCTCAGCACTCCCGTGCTCGTGGTCGCCTCACAGGACAACCCGCTGGCGCCGCCCACGATCGCCGAGGGCTGGCAGCAGTGGACCACGGGGCCCACCCGGCTGCGTACCGTCCCGGGCCATCACTTCTTCGCACGGGGTCGTGGACTGCCCAGGCTGCTCGGCCGGGCCTGCCGCGTCGCCGGCCGCCTCGCCCTCGCCCGGGAGAGCGTGGCCGTCGGCTGAAACCCTCGGCCCGGTCCTCCGGTGCGGGCATCCCTTGTCCGCGGGCCCCTGAATCCTCTCGCGACGCGGCGGTTGACAGCTGACGGGACCAGCGCTTTTCGATCTGCTTTCCGCTCGTCCTTCAGCGGTTTTCTTCCGGCCGTCTGAATTCTGTTCGCGTACCCGTCGGCGCAATGTAGGAGAGGTGTTCAGATGTCTGTTGAGCTCGCGGAGAAGACGGCTCACAGGGTTCATGTGTCCGCGTCCGCCGGGGTGGTCTATGCCCTTTTCGCCGATGCGGTGAACTGGCCGCTCTATTTCGCTCCTAGCGTTCATGTGGAGCGCCTGGAGTTCGACGGTGAGCGGGAGCGGCTGCGCACGTGGTGTTTCCTGGACGGCGAGCTGAAGTCATGGACTTCGTGGCGTCGCCTGGACCCGGTGAAGCGCCGTGTGGAGTTCCGGCAGGAACTGCCCGCGCCGCCGTTGAGTGCACTGGGCGGCATCGTGACCGTACGGGCCGACGGGCCGGACGCCTGTGACCTGGAGCTGGTGTACGACTTCAGCGTCGTCGACGACAGTCCCGCCGACCGGGCGTGGGCGCAGCGGGCCGCCGACGGGCACAGCCGCAGCCAGCTCGCCGGGCTGAAGGCGATCGCCGAGCGGTGGGCGCGCCTGGACGAACTGATCCTGACCTTCGAGGAGTCGGTGCACGTCCACGGGCCGGCCGAGCTGGTCTACGACTTCCTGTACCGGGCGGCTGACTGGCCGGAGATGGTGCCGCACGTCACCCGGGTCGACCTCGTCGAGGACGAGCCCGGAGTTCAGCGCGTGAGCATGGAGACGCTGACCGAGTACGGCACCCACGCCTCGGACTCGGTGCGGATCTGCTTCCCGCACGCGGAGCGCATCATCCACAAGCAGACCACGACGCCCGCCCTGATCCAGGCGCACACCGGCGAATGGTCCGTCGTCCCGGACGAGCGGGGCGTGACCGTCCTCGCGCAGCACACCGTCGTCCTGCGCGAGGAGGACATCGTCACCGAGCTCGGCGAGAACGCGACCTTGGACCAGGCCCGCCGCCGGGTGCGTGAGGCGATCGGCCGCAACAGCCGGGTGCTGCTCGCTCACGCCAAGCAGCACGCGGAGACGGCCGTCCGCATGCTGTGACCGCGGGTCTCCGGCCGGGAGGCGGATGTCCTGACCTGCCGCTCATGGATGGGCCCTGACGGGCTTGGGCACCGCTTCACACCCGCTTGGGAAAACGGACGGGGGGCCGGTGCTGCCACTAGCGTGCTGAGTCGGAGGGTTGTGAAGATCTGCTGACCAGGAGGCGTCATGGAAGCGAGGCGGTGTGGTGACACCCCCGTGCGCCCCGCGTCCCGTCCCCCGCGCAGCGGCCGCTCCCTCCGTCCCGGCCGGCCCGGCTCCGTCGGGCACGCACGCGGCCCGTCCGCACCGCCGACCACCCGTCCTCGGGCGTTCCCCTGTCTTCGCCACGGCCCTGTACGGCGCAACCGGGCGCGAACCGTCCGGCCCGCCGCCAGGGCCGCACTCGGCACGTCGGCCACCGACTCCGTGGCACGGTCCTCCCAGGGACCGGGCGTCGCAGCTCATCCAGCGCCTACAGAGGAGAGGAGGGAGGGGACCGCACCGGTCTCAGCAGACCGCACGTCCCCGGACACGCATGACTGTTTCCCGCTCCTCCCACGCGGCGATCTCCGTGATCGTCGACCCCGGGCCTGCTCCGCACACGGCCCCGTGGGACCTCGAGTTGCGCGGTCCGCTCGACCCCGCCGTGCTGGAAGACGTCCTGGGCGAACTCGCCTGCGGTGACCCGGGCCGGCCCGGCTGGCAGCACCGGCTGCTGCGGCACGGGCCCGAGCACCACACACTGCGCTTCATCCAGCGCGACGGTGCGATCGCGGCGTCCGTGGTGGGCCGTATCGCGGACCTCCTGACCGAGCCGCCGCCGGCCGACCGTCCGCTCGTTCCCGCCCAGTGCGCGGTCCTGACCCGGCCGCCACGGCAGCGGTACGAGGCGGTGTACCTCGAACCGGCCGGGCCACTGGACGCGGACGCGGTCCGGGAGGCGCTGCGCTGTGTCGTGGCCGCCCACCCGCAACTGCGCGCCCGCGTGGACGCGACGGGCGGCCGCATCCTCGGGCCCGCCGCGGTCTGGGACGGCCAGGTGCCGTTGACCGAAGGGGAGTTCACCGACGAGGCCGGTTTCGCGGCGGCCGTCGCAGCGACCGGCCATGCCCTCGATGCGACCAGCGGTGTCCAGGTGCGGGCCCTGCTCGCCCGGGACCGCCGTGCGACGGGGCCGCGCGCCGACCGGCTCGCGGTGATCGTCCATCAGCTCGCGGTGGACGCCGCGTCCTGGCGGACCCTCGTGGGCGACCTGACGGCCGCCCTCGGCACGGCCACCGTGCCGCCGCGGCCACGGCGCGTCCCGGACGCCCTGGCCGACTGGATCGGCGAACTGCGGGATCTGGCCCGCGACCCGGACGAGGTCCGGCACTGGTCCCTGGTGGCCGAGCGCAGGGCCCACGCGCTCAGCTCCCGTCGCTCCGCCGCGGTGACCCGCTCCGGCGAGGTGCCCGAGACCGCCCGGGCGGCGTGGGACAGCGGGCCGGGTGGCGAGCGCCACCTGGAGTTCACCGTGGACGAGGAGCTGACCGAGCGGATCACCCAGGGCCTGGCGCGCCGGCTCGCGCTGACCACCGGGCAGGTGCTGACCGGTGTGTTCGCCCTGACTCTCGCCCGCTGGCAGCGGGTCGACGAGGTCGGCTTCGACGTACTCAGTGACCCCCGCGAGGGCCATCCGGCGCTACGGCGTCACGTGGGCCGGCTCACCGGCGAGCACCCCGTGCATCTCGCCCTCGACCCCGGCCTCGACCCCCTCGGCCAACTGGCGGCGGTGGCGGGCCCGTTGGCGGCCTCCGCAGGACAGGCGGCGGGCGGCGCCGGGTTCGGGGCCTGCCGGGAGTGGAGCCCCGACCCGCTGCTGCGCGACACCCTGCGCGCGCTGGCGCCCGCCCCGGCTTGTCTGATCCTGCACGGCCCCGACGAGGTGCTGCCCGGCTCCGCGTACCCCGTGCCCGGCAGCGCGCCGGGCCGGCCCGCGCACCGGCTGGAGGTTCGGGTCCAGATCACCGGCGGCCGGCTGCGCGTCGGCCTGGACTGGGTGAGCGACCCCGCCGAGGGCATCACCGACACCTCCGTCGCCGCCCTCGCCGATCTGCTGCGGGAGACGTTCGGGGAGCTCGCCGGCGCGGCCGACGCCCCCATCCCGTCCGTGTTCCGGGCCACCCCCCAGCAGAAGGCGCTGTACACGGCGGGTGACGCGCAGCCCGGCACCGGGCGGCATGTCGAGCAGCTCGTGTGGGTCTGGCACGGCCCGCTCGACGTCGATCGCTTCACCTCGGCCTGGCAGTCGGTCTTCGACTGCGAGACGGTGCTGCGGACGGCGTTCACCGGCGGCCCCGAACCGCAGCTCATGGTGCACAGCCGGGTCACGCCCGAGATCACCGTCCGGGTCCGGCGCGGCGACGAGGACCTGTCGGGCCTGCTGGAACGCGACCGGCTGCGCGGCTTCGACCTGCGCTGCCCAGGACCGCTGCGGCTGACCCTGCTGGGTGCGGAGGGCAGTCCGCTGGAGGGCGCCGCCTCGCCCACGCGGATCGTGCTCACCTACCACCGGGCGCTGCTGGACACCTGGAGCGCGCACATCATGTTGCGCGAGTTCCACCGGGCCTATCTCGCGGGCGGCTCCCTGCCCGGCGGGGAGCGCCGCCCCGATCTGCGCGACTACACGGCGTGGATCGCGGCCCAGGACCTGGAGCCCGTACGGGGGTTCTGGTCACGGTCCGTGCCGCCCGCGGACGCGGCGTCGCGGCCGGGCCGGCCCGGCGGGGCCACCGGGCTGACCGGGGTGGGGCGTTCCCGGCTGCGCCTGGACTCCGCAGAAACCATCCGTCTCGCGCGGTGGGCGAGCCTGTGGGGCATCGCCGAGAGCAGCGTCCTCCAGGCCGTCTGGGCCATGCTCATCCACCGGGCCTCCGGCGCCACCGGACCGGCCCCGGTCTGCTTCGCGGTGACGGTCCCGGGCCGCGGCATCCCGCTCGACGGCGTCGCCCGAATGCTGGGACCGCTGCGCAACTCGCTGCCGATGTCCGTCGAGGTGGACCCGGAAGGAACCCTGCCGCAGCTGATGCGGCAACTGCGCGACCACGCCCTGGACATGGCCGCCTACGAATGGGTCCCCGCCGACTGGATACGGCCCCCCGGACGCCGCGGCACGGGCACCGACCCCGCCGCCACCGTCATCGTCTTCGAGGACCCGCCGCACCCGGTGGAGGGCCTTGAGAACGAACTCGCCGCGCAGGGCATCAGGGCCGAGTTCGCCGGCACCGTACCCGCCCGCTCGGTGCTGCCCATCGGGCTGCTCGCCCACCACGACAGCACCGGCGGCCTGGTCCTGACCGGCGTGCACGACCGCGATGTCCTCGACGAGGACGCGGCGGCCGAACTGCTCATGCAGAGCGCCCTGCTGCTGCGTGAACTGCCGTTGTGGGCGGGCGAGTCCACCACCGTTGCGGACGCCGTGAAGCTCCTGGAGGGCCGGGCCGTACCGCAGATGGCGGAGGCTTCCGGTACGGACCCGGACGGGCCGCTGCTCACCCTGCGTCCGGCGGTGCGAGAGCAGGCGGGCACCATCTGCCTGGTCCCGCCGCCGGGTGCGCCCGCGACCTGCTACGACCTGCTGGCGCACACCTACGCCGGCTCCCGGGAGCTGCTGGTGCTCACCGGCGACGCCGACCGCGCCCGGCCCGCGCTGGCCGCGCACGGCACCGGCACGTCCCTTCTGCTCGGCGGCTTCTCCGGGGCCGGCGCCCTGGCTTGCGACATCGCCCGGCGGATCGCCGCGGACGGCGGACGGCCGCCCCGCGTGGTGCTCGCCGGCGCGAGCACGGACGAGGAGGAACGGGCCCGCGATCTCGCCCGGGCGCTCGAGGACGCCACCGCCTCACCGGACGGCTGAGGCACCCCGCCCCGAAGCCCGGGGCGGGGCGGAGTGGGGAGGGGGCGGGGTGCCACGGCGGCATCGGGCGGACCACGGCCGGCAGGGCGCTACGACCGGTCGGCCGGCTCTCTCCGCTGGGGTTCCGCCGCTCTTCGAGTGCTCCTCGTTCGAAGTCGTACATCTTTGGCTGCGTCACGGGTGACCGCGCCCGGTTTCTGACCCCCTTCCAGGCTTTGAGCCCGCAGCCATCAGGAGAGCCATGTCCCGTCGTCTGTTCACCTCGGAGTCCGTGACCGAGGGACACCCCGACAAGATCGCTGACCGGATCAGCGACACGATCCTGGACGAGCTGCTGCGCCAGGACCCCACGTCGCGCGTCGCGGTCGAGACGCTGATCACCACCGGTCAGGTGCACATCGCCGGTGAGGTGACCACGAGTGCCTACGCGCCGGTCGCCCAGCTGGTGCGTGATGCCATCCTCGAGATCGGCTACGACTCCTCGGCCAAGGGTTTTGACGGTGCGTCGTGTGGTGTGTCGGTGTCGATCGGTGCGCAGTCGCCGGACATCGCGCAGGGTGTCGACACCGCCTACGAGCAGCGGGTCGAGGGCGACGAGGACGAGCTGGACCGGCAGGGTGCCGGGGATCAGGGTCTGATGTTCGGTTACGCCACGGACGAGACCCCGAACCTGATGCCGCTGCCGATCGAGCTGGCGCACCGGCTCTCACGCCGGCTGACCGAGGTCCGCAAGAACGGCACGGTTCCCTACCTGCGCCCCGACGGCAAGACGCAGGTGACCATCGAGTACGACGGTGACAAGGCGGTGCGTCTGGACACCGTGGTGGTCTCCTCCCAGCACGCCTCCGACATCGACCTCGAGTCGCTGCTGGCCCCTGACATCCGTGCGGAGGTCGTCGAGCATGTGCTCGCCGAGCTGGCGGATGAGGGCATCAAGTTGGAGACCGGGGGCTACCGCCTGCTGGTGAACCCGACGGGGCGTTTTGAGATCGGTGGTCCGATGGGCGATGCCGGTCTGACCGGGCGGAAGATCATCATTGACACGTATGGCGGGATGGCGCGTCACGGGGGTGGCGCGTTCTCGGGCAAGGACCCGTCGAAGGTGGACCGTTCGGCGGCGTATGCGATGCGCTGGGTGGCCAAGAACGTGGTCGCCGCCGGCCTCGCCTCCCGCTGCGAGGTGCAGGTGGCGTACGCGATCGGCAAGGCCGAGCCGGTGGGGCTGTTCGTGGAGACGTTCGGTACGCACACGGTGGAGGTGGAGAGGATCCAGCAGGCCATTGGCGAGGTGTTCGACCTGCGTCCGGCCGCGATCATCCGGGATCTGGACCTGTTGCGGCCCATCTACTCCCAGACCGCCGCCTACGGCCACTTCGGCCGTGAGCTGCCCGACTTCACCTGGGAACGCACCGACCGCGCCCAGCAGCTCAAGGAAGCCGCGGGCATCTGAGCCCGACACCTGACGGCCGGGCCCGACGGTCGCGGCCGACGCCGTACGACAGCGGCGATCAGCGACCGAAGCGACCGAAGGAGTTCCCGTGCGCATCGCGGTGACAGGATCCATAGCCACCGACCATCTGATGGTCTTCCCCGGCCGGTTCACCGACCAGCTGCTGCCCGACCAGCTCGCCCACGTCTCCCTCTCCTTCCTCGTCGACCGCCTCGAGGTGCGCCGGGGCGGTGTCGCCGCCAACATCGCCTACGGGCTTGGCGGGTTCGACCTGTCACCGCTCCTGGTGGGGGCGGTCGGCACCGACTTCGCCGAATACGCGGTGTGGCTGAAGGAGCACGGCGTCGACACCGGGGGAGTGCACATCTCCGCCGAACAGCAGACCGCCCGCTTCATGTGCATCACCGACGAGGACGCCAACCAGATCGCCTCGTTCTACGCGGGCGCCATGACCGAGGCGCCCGACATCGACCTCGGCGCCCTCGTCACCGGCCCCGACCGGCCCGGCCTGGTCCTCGTCTCGCCCAACGATCCGGCGGCGATGCTGCGCCACACCGCCGACTGCCGCACCCTCGGACTGCCCTTCGCGGCCGACCCCTCACAGCAACTAGCCCGCCTCGACGGCGACCAGGTCCGCGAGCTGGTCGACGGCGCCACCTGGCTGTTCACCAACGAGTACGAGGCCGCCCTGCTCAAGGAGCGCACCGGCTGGAGCCGCCAGGAGATCCTCACGGTCGTCGGCGCCTGGGTCACCACCCTCGGCGAGAAGGGCGTACGCGTCGAACGGGCGGGGCAGCCCCCGCTCGTCGTCCCCGCGATCCCCGACGTCGAGACGGCCGACCCGACCGGTGTCGGCGACGCCTTCCGCGCCGGTTTCCTCGCCGCCGTCAGCCACGGCGTGCCGCTCGAGCCCGCCGTCCGCCTCGGCTGCGCCCTGGCCTCCGTGGTGCTCGGCGCGGTCGGCTCGCAGTCCTACGAAGTTGACCCCGCGCAGCTGTCCGACATCGTCGAGCGAGCCTACGGCCCCGGTACGGCCGCCCCGCTCACACCAGTCCTCGGAGCACGCTCATGACCGCTGACCACCGCACCCGCATCGCCGAGCTCCGTGAGGCCCTTGCCACCCGTGTGGTGGTCGCCGACGGGGCGATGGGCACCATGCTCCAGGCGCAGGAACCCACGCTGGACGACTTCCAGCAACTCGAGGGCTGCAACGAGATCCTCAACGTCACCCGGCCGGACATCGTGCGCTCGGTGCACGCCGCGTACTTCGACGCGGGCGTCGACTGCGTCGAGACCAACACCTTCGGCGCCAACCACGCCGCCCTCGGCGAGTACGACATCCCCGAACGCGTCCACGAACTCTCCGAAGCCGGCGCCCGCG
This sequence comes from Streptomyces sp. NPDC057280, assembly GCF_042668605.1. NCBI lineage: Bacteria > Bacillati > Actinomycetota > Actinomycetes > Kitasatosporales > Streptomycetaceae > Streptomyces > Streptomyces sp. NPDC057280. The sequence continues at coordinate 182,735 of NZ_JBHUYR010000010.1, read as the reverse complement.
TCGCCCGCGAAGTCGCCGACGAGTACACCGCCCGCGACGGCCGCCGGCGCTGGGTCCTCGGCTCGATGGGCCCCGGCACCAAGCTCCCCACCCTCGGCCACGCCCCCTACACCACCCTGCGCGACGCCTACCAGAAGAACGCCGAGGGCCTGGTCGCGGGCGGCGCCGACGCGCTGCTGGTGGAGACCACCCAGGACCTCCTGCAGACCAAGGCCGGCGTCCTCGGCGCCCGCCGCGCCCTCGACGCCCTCGGCCTGGACGTGCCGCTCATCGTGTCGGTGACGGTGGAGACGACCGGCACCATGCTGCTGGGCTCCGAGATCGGCGCCGCGCTGACCGCGCTGGAGCCGCTGGGCATCGACATGATCGGGCTGAACTGCGCGACCGGCCCGGCCGAGATGAGTGAGCACCTGCGGTACTTGGCCCGGCACTCCCGCATCCAGCTGTCCTGTATGCCGAACGCCGGTCTGCCGGTGCTCGGCAAGGACGGCGCCCACTATCCGCTGAGCGCCGAGGAGTTGGCGGACGCGCAGGAGAACTTCGTCCGCGAGTACGGACTTTCGCTGGTCGGTGGCTGCTGCGGTACGACGCCGGAGCATCTGCGCCAGGTGGTCGAGCGGGTGCGTGGTCTGGTGCCGTCGGCCCGGGAGCCGCGCCCCGAGCCGGGTGCCGCCTCCCTCTACCAGACCGTCCCGTTCCGGCAGGACACGTCGTACCTGGCGATCGGTGAGCGCACCAACGCCAACGGGTCGAAGAAGTTCCGTGAGGCGATGCTGGAGGGTCGTTGGGACGACTGTGTGGAGATGGCCCGGGACCAGATCCGTGAGGGCGCGCACATGCTGGATCTGTGCGTGGACTATGTCGGCCGGGACGGTGTGGCGGACATGGAGGAACTGGCGGGCCGGTTCGCGACCGCGTCGACGTTGCCGATCGTGCTGGACTCCACCGAGGTCGACGTCATCCAGGCCGGTCTGGAGAAGCTCGGCGGGCGTGCGGTCATCAACTCCGTCAACTACGAGGACGGCGACGGCCCCGAGTCCCGCTTCGCGAAGGTCACCCGGCTCGCCCAGGAGCACGGGGCGGCGCTGATCGCGTTGACCATCGACGAGGAGGGCCAGGCCCGCACCCCGGAGAAGAAGGTCGAGATCGCCGAACGGCTGATCGAGGACCTGACCGGCAACTGGGGCATCCACGAGTCCGACATCCTCATCGACACCCTGACCTTCACGATCTGCACCGGTCAGGAGGAGTCCCGCAAGGACGGCATCGCCACCATCGAGGCGATCCGCGAGCTCAAGCGCCGCCACCCGGACGTGCAGACCACGCTGGGCCTGTCGAACATCTCCTTCGGCCTCAACCCGGCCGCCCGCATCCTGCTGAACTCGGTCTTCCTGGACGAGTGTGTCAAGGCGGGGCTGGACTCGGCGATCGTGCACGCCTCGAAGATCCTGCCGATCGCCCGGTTCAGCGAGGAAGAGGTCCAGACGGCCCTGGACCTGATCTACGACCGGCGTGCCGAGGGCTACGACCCGCTGCAGAAGCTGATGGCCCTGTTCGAGGGCGCCACCGCCAAGTCGCTGAAGGCCGGCAAGGCCGAGGAGCTGGCCGCGCTGCCGCTGGAGGAGCGCCTCAAGCGCCGCATCATCGACGGCGAGAAGAACGGCCTGGAAGCCGACCTCGACGAGGCCCTCCAGGACACGCCCGCTCTCGACATCGTCAACAACACCCTGCTGGACGGCATGAAGGTCGTCGGTGAGCTGTTCGGCTCCGGCCAGATGCAGCTGCCGTTCGTGCTCCAGTCCGCCGAGGTCATGAAGACCGCCGTGGCTTATCTCGAGCCGCACATGGAGAAGTCGGACGCCGACGGCAAGGGCACCATCGTGCTGGCCACCGTGCGCGGGGACGTGCACGACATCGGCAAGAACCTCGTCGACATCATCCTGTCCAACAACGGCTACAACGTGGTCAACCTGGGCATCAAGCAGCCGGTCTCCGCGATCCTCGAGGCCGCCGTCGAGCACAAGGCCGATGTGATCGGCATGTCGGGGCTGCTGGTGAAGTCCACGGTGATCATGAAGGAGAACCTGGAGGAGCTCAACTCCCGTGGCATGGCCGCCGACTACCCGGTGATTCTCGGGGGTGCGGCTCTGACGCGTGCGTATGTCGAGCAGGATCTGCACGAGATCTACGAGGGCGAGGTCCGTTACGCCCGTGACGCCTTCGAGGGGCTTCGGCTCATGGACGCGCTCATCGCGGTCAAGCGGGGGGTGCCGGGTGCCACACTGCCCGAGCTGAAGCAGCGGCGGGTCAAGAGCACCGCCACCGCGGCCGCCGTCGTCACGGAGAGCCCTGAGCAGGGTCGCTCCGATGTCGCCGTCGACAATCCCGTGCCCACACCGCCGTTCTGGGGCACCCGGGTCGTCAAGGGCATCCAGCTCAAGGAGTACGCGTCCTGGCTCGACGAGGGCGCTCTGTTCAAGGGGCAGTGGGGGCTGAAGCAGGCCCGCAAGGGTGATGGTCCGTCGTACGAGGAACTTGTCGAGACCGAGGGGCGGCCCCGGCTGCGCGGCTGGCTCGACCGGCTCCAGACGGAGAACCTGCTGGAGGCGGCCGTCGTGCACGGATACTTCCGTGCCGTCTCCAAGGGCGAGGACCTGATCCTGCTCGACGAGAACGAGTCCGAGCTGACCCGGTTCACCTTCCCGCGTCAGCGCCGCGGCCGCCGGCTGTGCCTCGCGGACTTCTTCCGGCCCGAGGAGTCGGGGGAGACGGACGTCGTCGGCCTCCAGGTCGTCACCGTCGGCTCCCGGATCGGGGAGGAGACGGCGAAACTGTTCGAAGCCAACGCCTACCGTGACTACCTCGAACTGCACGGTCTGTCCGTGCAGTTGGCCGAAGCGCTCGCCGAGTACTGGCACGCGCGCGTGCGGGATGAGCTCGGCATCGCCGGGGGCGACCCGGGCTCGCTGGACGGCATGTTCCGTACCGAGTACCAGGGCTGCCGATACTCCCTCGGCTACCCGGCCTGCCCCGATCTGGAGGACCGGGCGAAGATCGCCGAACTGCTCCAGCCGGAGCGCATCGGCGTCCACCTGTCCGAGGAGTTCCAGCTGCACCCCGAGCAGTCCACGGACGCGATCGTCCTGCACCACCCCGAGGCCAGCTACTTCAACGCCGGAGGCCGGGAATGAATACCCTGCGCGACATCCTCGACCGGGGGACGCCGTCGTTCTCCTTCGAGTTCTTTCCGCCCAAGACGGCCAAGGGGGAGCGGACGCTGTGGGAGGCGATCCGCCGGATCGAGCCGATGGCACCGAGTTTCGTGTCGGTGACCTACGGGGCCGGCGGCTCCTCCCGGGACCGTACCGTGGAGGTGACCAAGCGGATCGCGGCCGAGACGACCCTCAGGCCCGTCGCCCATCTGACCGCGGTCGGGCACTCGGTGGCGGAGCTGCGGCACATCATCGGCCAGTACGCCGACGCCGGTGTCCGGGACGTCCTGGCGCTGCGCGGCGACCCGCCCGGCGACCCCAACGCACCCTGGATCCCGCACCCCGACGGCTTCACGCACGCCGATGAACTGGTGCGGCTGGTCAAGGACTCCGGGGAGTTCAGCGTGGGGGTGGCCGCCTTCCCGGAGCGTCATCCGCGGTCGGCGGACTGGGACAGCGAGATCCGGCACTTCGTCGCCAAGTGCAGGGCGGGCGCCGACTACGCCATCACCCAGATGTTCTTCCGGGTCGAGGACTATCTGCGGCTGCGCGACCGGGTGGTCGCCGCGGGCTGCGACACCCCGATCATCCCGGAGATCATGCCCGCGACGGACGTACGCCAGATCGCCCGCTTCGCCGAACTCAGCGGTGCCGCCTTCCCCGAGGACCTGGCCCACCGTCTGGACGCCGTGCGCGACAACCCGGCGGAAGGTCACCGCATCGGCGTCGAGTACGCCACCGCGATGGCCGACCGGCTCCTCGCCGAAGGCGCCCCGGGGCTGCACTACATCACGCTGAACCGTTCGACGGCGACGCTCGAAATCCACCGCAACGTGACCAACTCAAGGAGTGCCCAGCATGCCCTCGCAGCCCAGCGCTGACTTCACGGACTTCAAGGTCGCCGACATCTCCCTCGCCGAGTTCGGCCGCAAGGAGATCACCCTCGCCGAGCACGAGATGCCCGGCCTGATGGCGATCCGCAAGGAGTACGCCGCGGCGCAGCCGCTCGCCGGCGCCCGGATCACCGGCTCCCTGCACATGACGGTGCAGACCGCCGTCCTCATCGAGACCCTGGTCGCGCTCGGCGCCGAGGTCCGCTGGGTGTCCTGCAACATCTTCTCCACCCAGGACCACGCGGCCGCCGCCATCGCCGCCGCCGGCATCCCGGTCTTCGCCTGGAAGGGCGAGACGCTGGAGGAGTACTGGTGGTGCACCGAGCAGGCTCTGACCTGGCCCGGGCACGTCGGCCCGAACATGATCCTCGACGACGGCGGTGACGCCACCCTCCTGGTCCACAAGGGCGTCGAGTACCGCAAGACGGGCCGGCTGCCGGCCGCCGAAAACGAGGAACTGGCCGTGGTGCGGGCGCTGTTGGAGAACAGCCCGCTGGACTGGACGGCGATCGCCTCGGAGATCCGCGGCGTCACCGAGGAGACCACGACCGGCGTCCACCGGCTGTACGAGATGCAGCGCGACGGGGAACTGCTGTTCCCGGCGATCAACGTGAACGACGCCGTCACCAAGTCGAAGTTCGACAACAAGTACGGCTGCCGGCACTCCCTGATCGACGGCATCAACCGCGCCACCGACGTCCTCATCGGCGGCAAGACCGCCGTCGTGTTCGGCTACGGCGACGTGGGCAAGGGCTGCGCGGAGTCGCTGCGCGGTCAGGGCGCCCGGGTCATCGTCACGGAGATCGACCCGATCTGCGCGCTGCAGGCGGCGATGGACGGCTACCAGGTGACGACGCTGGACGAGGTCGTGGAGACCGCGGACATCTTCATCACCACGACCGGCAACAAGGACATCATCATGGCCTCGGACATGGCCAAGATGAAGCACCAGGCCATCATCGGCAACATCGGCCACTTCGACAACGAGATCGACATGGCCGGCCTCGCGAAGATCCCCGGCATCGTCAAGGACGAGATCAAGCCGCAGGTCCACACCTGGACGTTCCCCGACGGCAAGGTGATCATCGTGCTGTCCGAGGGCCGTCTGCTGAACCTGGGCAACGCCACCGGTCACCCCTCGTTCGTGATGTCCAACTCCTTCGCGGACCAGACGCTGGCCCAGATCGAGCTGTTCACCAAGCAGTCCGAGTACCCGATCGGCGTGTACACGCTGCCCAAGCATCTCGACGAGAAGGTCGCCCGGCTCCACCTGGACGCGCTCGGCGTGAAGCTCACGACGCTCCGTCCCGAGCAGGCCACGTACATCGGTGTCGAGGTCGACGGCCCCTACAAGCCCGACCACTACCGCTACTGAGCCGACCGAGCAGGAGGACCTACGTGTACGACATCGTGGAGGAGGACAGCAGGCAGACCCATGACGTCCCGGTGGCCCTCGCCCCACCGCTCCGGCTTGCCGGCATCGACGAGGACGACGGCTGGGAACCCCACGTCGTACGCGGTATCGACTGACGACCGACCACCCGTCAGCCCTACCCGAGAGGCGCGTCGCACCCATGGTGCGGCGCGCCTCTTCGCTGTGTCCCGGGGCCGTTCAAACAGCACAAGCGCGCGCCAAGACTTCTCGACCGGTCCACGAGTGAACCTTGTCAGTCTCTATAGGAAACGACGAGTGGAGGCGTGGAGGTGCAGACATGATTCGGATGCTGCGTGGCGTTCTGCGGATGCTGATCAACCGCTGCCTGCGGCCTCTGTGGCGGGGCTTGACGGCCTACGGAGCCATGTACGCCGGCCCTGAGGCACTACAGGCCGTGGACCCGCCCCGTTCCGCCTCGCGTTCCCAGAACCGCCTGGTGCGCTACGCGCAGAACCGGTTCCTGGTGCTGCCACCGGGCGTGGGCGGGCCGCCGCCCGCCCACCCCGAGCGGCTGTGTGAGGACGTGCCGCTGTCCTCGCAGGAGCTGTTCCTGGTTCGCGAGGTGTGGCCCGCCTACGAGGAACGCGCCCGAGACCGCCGCTGACCGCCACGGGCACCTGACGGGCCCGTGGCAAGCGGAAAGGCCGGGTGCGGAGAGCGTGAAGCTCTCCGCACCCGGCCTTGTGGCGGGAGCGGACTCACACGGTGGTGATGACCTCGTCGGCGTCCAGGCGGGGTGCGCGCGGGAACCAGGCGTTCGGGCCGGGCTTGCCGATGTTGACGACCATCAGCGGGGTGTGGTCGTCGTCCAGGAACTCCTTCCGCACGCCGGCGGCGTCGAAGCCGCTCATCGGCCCCGCGGCCAGGCCCGCGGCACGGATGCCGATGATGAAGTACGCGGCCTGGAGGGCGCCGTTGAGAGCGGCGGAGGCCTCACGGGTCGGACGCTCGGCATACAGCAGGTCCTTGACCTGGGGGAAGTGCGGGACCAGCCTGGGCAGCTCCTCGTGGAACTCGTTGTCGGTGGCGAGGATCGCCACCAGCGGGGCCGAGGCCGTCTTCTGACGGTTCGGCTCGGCCATGAGCCGCACCAGGCGCTCACGGGCCTCGGGGGAGCGGACCAGGGTGATGCGCAGCGGGCTCTGGTTGGAGGAGGTCGGGCCGTACTTGACGAGGTCGTAGATGGCCAGGATCTGCTCGTCGGTCACCGGCTCGTCGGTGAAGGTGTTCGCCGTGCGGGCCTCACGGAACAACAGGTCCTGGGCAGCGGCGTCGAGCACGAGCGACATGGGAGGCAACCTTTCGGCGGTAAGGGCTGTGAGGATCGGGAAACGGGTGCCGGATCGGGGTGGTGGCGCTGCCCGCCGGGCTGCTCACCCCCACTCCACGAGCGCGAAGCTCGCGGCCATGCCCCCGCCGAAGCCGGCCAGCAGGATCAGCTCGCCGGGGCGGAAGGCGCCGTCGCGGACGGCCGCGTCGAGGGTGATCGGGATGGAGGCGGCGCCCGTGTTGCCGTAGTGCGTGACCGTGCGGTGCATGGTGGCGCGGGGCAGGGCCAGGTCGGCGAAGACCTCGTCGAGCATGACGCCGTTGGCCTGGTGCGGAATGAAGTGGCTGATGTCCGCGGCCTCGACACCGGCCTCGTGGAGGAACTCCTTGGTCAGCTGCGGCAGTTGCTCCACGACGAAGCGGCGCACTTCCCGGCCGTCCATCGCGAAGTACTGGAGTCCGGCGTCGAGTCCGGCCTCGTCGAGGGGCTGACGGCTGCCGCCGCCGGGAACCTGGATCAGGTGCGACAGGGCACCGAAGGTGTGCAGGGCGACGTGCTTGACGATCGGGCCCTGGGTGGTCGGGCCGAGGACCATGGCGCCGGCGCCGTCGCCGAACAGGACGACCGTGCGGCGGTCGGCCGGGTTCAGGATGCGCGAGTAGGTGTCCGCCCCGATCACCAGGGCGTAGCCGCCGCGCCGCAGGATCACGCTGCCGACCGCGGAGAGCGCGAACACGGTGCCGGAGCACACCGCGTTGACGTCGAACGCCGCGGTGCTGGCCGCGCCGAGGTTCTGCTGCACATAGGCCGCCGTCGGCGGCTGCGGCCGGTCCGGCGTGGACGTGGCGACCGCGATCATGGAGAGCTGCTCGGCGGTGATGCCGGCCGACCTCATCGCGGCCCGTGCCGCGGCCGTCGCCAGATCGGACGTGGCCTGGCCGGGGGCGGCCCAGCGCCGCTCCCGGATCGCGGTCTTACGGGTGATCCATTCGTCGTCGACGCCGGCGGGCGCGCCGACCTCGTCGTTGGAGACGATCCGGTCCGGGACGTAGGAGCCCGTGCCGAGAATCCTGATGTCCTTCATGGGGCTGCCGTGGGCGGCGATCGTGGCGTCTGTCATGCGGCTGACCCCTCCCCTCAAGTGGTCTGTGATGGGCGGTGCGCACGGGCCGGCGGTGGGCGGCCCCCGAAGGGGCCGCCCAGGGTGCCGCGAGCCCGCGCGAGGCGGTTCGAGCGGTCAGCGCGTCTGGTAGATCCGCTTGTGACCGCTGATGCCGGCCAGCCGGAACGGTCCGGTGGTCTGCTCCGGGGTGGCGTGGTCGCCGCCGTCGGTGGGGAACTTCCACTCGTGCAGCTCGCGGTAGGTGGCGTAGTCGACCGTCTTGCGCCGGGAGATCGCCTGAAGGTTCGCCTCGGTGCGCAGGTGGTCGCGGTAACCGGCGACGACCGTCCCGGAGAAGAACTCGGCGACGCTGCCGGAGCCGTAGCTGAGGAAGGCCAGCGGCTTGCCGGTCAGGTCGTCCGCCTGGTCGAGCAGCGCGGCCAGGCCCAGGTACACCGAGGCGGTGTAGCTGTTGCCGATGACCGTGTTGTACGCGGTGGTCTGGCCGAGGGCGCTCGCGATGACGTCCTTGTCGGTGTCGTAGCCGCAGTAGTTCAGCAGGTGGGTGTGGGCCTTGTAGGCCATCTTCGTGAACGGCTGGTGGTAGCAGAACGCGGCGAACTCCTCGAGCGCGCGGCCGCCCTGCTCGGAGTAGTCCTTCCAGGTGCCCTCGACGGCCTGGAGGTAGGCGCCGATGGACTCCTGGCCGTCGACGAGCGCGGTGGAGAGGTAGTTCGGCCGCCAGAAGTCCATGACGTCGGCGGTGAACAGGCCCGAGGGGTCCTCGATGCGGACCAGGGCCGGGTTCACGCCGACCAGCATGGCCACCGCGGACGCGCCCTGGGTCGCCTCACCTGGGCTGTCCAGCTCGTACTTGGAGACGTCGCTGGCGATCACGAGGACCTGCTGGGCCGGGTCGCGGCGCACCAGGCCGATGGCGAACTGGAGGGCGGCGGTGGCGCCGTAGCAGGCCTGCTTCAACTCCACGACGCGGGTGGCCGACGGCAGGCCGATCAGCGAGTGGACGTAGATGCCGGCCGCTTTCGCCTGGTCGATCGAGGACTCCGTGGCGAACACGAGCGTGCGGATGCGGTCCTTGCCGTGCCGGGCGATGATCGGCGCGGCCGCTGTCGCCGCCATGGTGACGATGTCCTCGTCGGCGGCCGGCACACTCATCGACTCCTGGCCGATGCCCACGTGGTACTTGCCGATGTCGGTGCCGTTGTACTCGGCGAGCGCGGTGTGCGGCAGGACGTACTCGCTGGTCGCGATGGACAGATCGTGGATTCCGATGGATATGGACATGCCTCATACACCAACCTTTGCGGTCTTGTTGTCGCGTTCCAGTTGCACGTGCGCCCGCATCAGCTCTCCGGGGTTCGTCTGCGCGGCGAGCAGCGAGAGCTCACCGCACAGCACCGTGGCCGCGGCGAGGACGGCGAGCCGGCGGGCGTTCTCGCCGGGGGCGACGTCGGCACGGCAGCCGAGCCGGGTCAGGTTGGTCTCGACGAAGCCGAGCCCCTTGCCGTTGCCGACCGAGCCCACGATCAGGTTGGGCAGGGTGCAGGCGAAGTAGAGGTCGCCGTCGCGGTCCTCGGCCATGACGACGCCCTGCGAGCCCTCGACGATGTTGGCCGCGTCCTGGCCGGTCGCCAGATAGAACGCGAGCAGCATGTTGGCGTAGTGGGCGTTGGCCGAGCGGATGCCGCCGGCGAGGAGGGTGCCGAGCAGGTTCTTGCGGATGTTCAGCTCGACGATCTTCGCGGCGGTGGTGTGCAGGACGTCGGCGACGACGTCGCGCGGTACGAGGATCTCGGTGACGACGTTCTTGCCGCGGCCGAGGATGCCGTTGATGGCGGTGGCCTTCTTGTCCGAGCAGTAGTTGCCCGAGATCGAGCCGTAGGAGATGCCCGGGATCGTCTCCAGCAGGTGGGCGAGGAGCGCGTCGGAGGCGAGGGTGGCCATGTTGTGGCCGGAGGCGTCACCGGTGGAGAACTCGAACCTGATGAACAGCAGGTTGGCGTTGATCTCGTGCCGGATGCCGATCAGCTGGGCGAACCGGCTGCACCCGCGCACCACTTCGCGCAGTTCGTCGATGCGCGCCTCGATGGTCCGGGCGGCGGTGAGCGCGGTGAGCGCGTCGGTGGCCTCGACGAGGACCGAGCGGGTCATCCGCTCGTCGACGAGGGTGGCGACGATGCCCTTCTCGGCCAGCCGGGACACCTTCGCGCCGCGCCCGACCGACGGCCACAGCGGGGACTCGTAGGTGGCGAGCGGGACGTGGGTCTCGGTGTTGGCGACGTTCCCCGAAATGCGGAGGGGGCCCACCCACCTCATGGGGACCCCGGCGATCGCGTGTGCTTCGGTCATCGTGTGCTTCCCGTCATCTCGGTAAGGGCGTCGATGGAGCTGGAGCGCTGGGCGAGCCGGCGCGTGTCGATGCCCCGGTCCTCGCAGAAGGACCGGAGTTCGCCGTGGATCAGCAGATCGCAGCGTGTGAGGTCGGCGGGGGTGCGGGCGCCGAGCATGGTCTGGAGGGCCGCCAACTGGTCGAGCCACGTGGAGATCTTCGTGACCAGCGCGGAGACGTCGCCGTCGAGGAGGGTGCGCAGGAAGCCCCCGGAGGAGCCGACGGCACGGGCGCCGAGGGCGAGGGAGCGGGCCACGTCGAGCGGTGTGCGCACCCCGCCGGAGGCCAGCACCGGGATGCCCACGTCCTGGGCGTCCAGCAGACAGGCGGCCGTGGACTGGCCCCAGTCGTGCAGGTAGGCGTAGTCGGCGAGTTCGCGCCGGCCGTTCTCGATGCGGGCGAAGTCGGTGCCGCCGCGGCCGCTGACGTCGGCGACCCGTACGCCGAGGTTCGGCAGTGCGAGGAGGGTCTGGCGGCTCAGCCCGTTGCCGACCTCCTTGACGATGACGGGGACGTCGACGGCGGCCGCGATCCGCTCGATCTGCGCCGCCCAGGAGCCGAAGGAGCGGTCGCCCTCCGGCATGGGCGTCTCCTGCGCGGTGTTCAGGTGGATCTGCAGGGCGTTCGCCTCGATCAGGTCGATGGCGGCCCGCGCGTTGTCGACCGAGGCGGTCGCGTTGACGTTCGCCATGACGAACCCGTCCGGGTTCTCGGTGCGCAGCACCCGGAAGGTGTCCGCGCAGGACGGGTCCTTGAAGTAGGCGTGCATCGAACCGGAGGCGATGGCCACCCCGGTCTCGCGGGCGGCGACCGCCAGATCCCGGTTGATGATGCCGGTCTTGGCGCTGCCGCCGGTCATGGCGTTGATGTAGAGCGGCGCCTGCCAGGCGATGCCGGCGAAGGACGTGCCCAGGGACACGTCCGGCCGGTCGATGCCGGCCAGGGCGTGGTGGACGAACGACACCTCGTCGAACTGGTTGCGTCCGCTGTGCGCGTGCTGCTGCTCCATGGCGAGCCGGACGTGATCGTCCTTGCGCTGAGCGCTACTCATTCTTCGTTCCCTTCAGGGGCGGGACCAACGGGCAGGAGCAGCACTCCGGCCGCGGCCCACCGTTGCCGTACGTGCGCGATGTGGTGCGGGGCGTCGGCGTCCAGCAGGGCGATGCCGCAGTCGCCGCCCCCCGCCCCGGAGGGTTTGGCGGCGCCGCCGACGGCTTCGGCGGTGTCGCACAGGGCCGTCAGTTCGGGGGTGAAGATGCCGAGGCCGACCTCGTCGTCGAGGCGGGCCAGTTCCTGCCGGGCACGCCGGATCTGCTGGGCGAAGGCCGGGCCGTCGCCGGCCTCGAGGGCGTCGATCGCGGCGTGCACGAAGTCGTGGCTGGTCTCCATGAACTTCTGGTGCGAGGGGCTGCCCCGCCAGGTGCGCCGGTGCAGACCGGCCACCAGGGAGGTGGTGGAGGCCGGGTTCCCGGTCCAGCCGACCTGCAGGGACAGGCCGGCGGGCGCGGGCAGCCGGCGTATCTCGAAGCCCGGCCAGTCGGCGCGCAGTGCCTCCTCGACGCCGTGGTCGCGGGCCAGGTCCAGGACGAACGCACGGTCGGGGGCCCGGTAGGCGATCCAGCCGCCGAAGGTGCCGGCGGCGAGGTCGCCGCCGGAGCCCTTGGGGTCGATCCGGGCGGTCGCGAGCAGGGCGAGCCGGAACCGGGCCTCAGGGGTGAGCTCCAGCGCGCAGTACGACGCGACGGCGGCGATCGTCGCCACGGTCACCGCGCCGCTGGAGCCCAGGCCGTACTTGCGGCCGTCGTCGTGCAGGTCGCTGTGGACGGACACGCTCAACGGGGGTACGGGCAGGCCGCGTTCGGTCAGCAGGGCGGCGACGGTCTCGACGGCGGACACCACGTAGGCCGTCGTCCCGTCGCCTCCGGTGAGCCGGCCGTCGCGCCACCGGTGGCGCACCGTGCGCGCGGTGAGGTCGGAGGAGATCTCGACGCCGGAGTCGGTGCCGGACACGGTGACGGTGAGGTAGCGGTCGACCGCGACCAGGATCGCGGTGTTGCCGGGTTCCACCACGGCGTACTCGCCCGCGACGTACAGCTTGCCCGGCGCGCGCCGTACGACCGTGTGCCCGGCCGTCATCGGTCGTCCTCGGTGACCAGGCGGGCGCCCGGGCCCGGCCGGGCGATGTGCACCGCGACGTCCGGGGCGGCGGCGCGTACGGCCGTGGCCACCCGGTCCGCGTCGGCGCGCGGGCACAGCACCTTGACGTTCGGCCCGGCGTCCATCGTCACGTAGGCCGCTACGCCGTCCCGCCTGAGCTGGAGGACGCTGTCGATGACGGTCAGGGAAGCCGGTGACATGTACCGCACGGCGGGTCGGGCGGCCAGCATGGTGGCGTGCATGCCGAGCGCGTTGCGCTCCGCGATCTCGCCGATCGCGTCCAGGTCGCCGCGGATCAGTGCCGCGCGCATGTCGACGAGGTCGTCCTTGCTGGAGACCGCCCACGGCTCGAACAGCGGCGAGGTGTCCACGGTGCGGCGCATGGCGGCACGGCTGGAGACCTCCTTGGGGCCCGCGTTGACGACGGCGACGACGAGCGCGGGGTCCAGGCCGGCGGCGGCGTCGACGGGCTCGGCGTAGGAGGTGAGGTCGTCGGTGCCGGCGTGCCAGACGGCGAAGTCGCCGAAGATCGACCGGGAGGCCGAGCCGGAGCCGCGCCGGGCCAGCCGGGACAGCGAACGCGGGTCGTCGTCGAGGCCGTAGACGGCGGTCGCGGCGACGGCGAGGGCGGCGAAACCGCTGGCGGAGGAGGCCAGACCGGCTCCGGTGGGGACGGTGTTCTCGGTGTCGACGACGGCCCGTTCGGCGCGGCCGGCCCGCTCCCGCACGAGTTCGAGGAAGGCGGTGATACGCCGCGCGGCCTCACCGGTGGCCTGCTCGCCGTTGAAGACGACCGTGTCCTGGTCCGCGTCGGGGGCGAGGCGGACCCGGGTGGTCGTGGGGAAGATGTCCAGGGTCATCGACAGGCTGTCGGTGCGGGGCAGGAACAGCCGCTCGTCGCTCTTGCCCCAGTACTTGATCAGCGCGATGTTCGGGTGCGCGACGGCGGCGGCGCCCGTCGCCGTCGCGCCTGCCGCGCGGGCTCGCGCGAGCTGTTCAGTGCGCATGGGCGGCGAGCCTCCTCAGCGGAACGACCCAGGTCTGGACGGCACCCGCGTCGTGGAGCCCGCGGGCGACCTCACTGGCCAGCTCCGGCTCGGTCAGGGCGAGGACACAGCCGCCCAGGCCACCGCCGGTGATCTTGGCGCCGAGGCTGCCCGCCGACATCGCGGCCGCGACCATGCCGTCGATCTTCTCCGTGCTCAGGGAGGCCGCGCGCAGCAGTTCGTGATAGTCCGTCAGTCGTGCGCCGAGCTCCTCCGGGGAGCCGTCGGCGAGGGCCTGCCGGGCCCCCTCCACGAGCTCGGTGGCGCGGCCCAGGAACCTCTCCTCGGCGCCCGGCTCACGCCTGAAGCCGTCCCGCAGCAGCTCCACGGCCTCCTTGGTGCTGCCCGCGGTGCCGCTGTCGGCGACGATGAACAGGCCGTCGCAGCCGATGACCAGCTCCTCGGCCCGGCCCGCCTGGAACAGCAGCGGGCCCGCCGCGCCCACGGTCATGGCGTCCACGCCACTGGCGCGGCCGTGCGCCATGTTCTCGGCCGTCTGCACCAGGTCGAACGCGGTGGCGTCGGACAGCTCGTGGCCGAAGAGATCGGCCAGTGCCAGGACGATCGCCCGCGAGTTCGCGGCACTGGAGCCGAGGCCGCGCCCCGGCGGGATGGCCCCGTCGAGGATCACGTCCAGATGCGGCTCGCCCGGCACACCCATGCGCTCCTTGAACGCCGCGGCCAGCCGCTGGAGACCGTCGGAGGCCAGCGTCACCACCGCCCGCGAGGCGGAACCGGTCATGGTGAAGGACAAGCCGCCCTGCGCACCGGAGGCGTGCGAAGACCATCCCGCGCTCGCCGTGGCCGTCAGCTGTGGGATCGGCAGCGCGAGAGCCGGGGTTCCGTACACGACCGCGTGCTCGCCCAGCAGGATCGCCTTGGCGTGGGCGCGACCGATGCCGACCGAGCGAGCCCGACGGTTTTCCGAAACCCCCTCCACTGAGGTCGGTTGCGTCAACGCACTCACTCCCCTTGTCGTTTCACGTTGTCGTTTCACGAAAGAATTCGAGACGGACGGGTGGACTTTCTGCGGCACCGCGGGGCGATACACGCGACGGGATATCGTCACCGGGCCGCGGTACGACGCCTCATGGCGATCTCCGTGAGTTCCTCGATGTCGAACTCCGAGCGGCAGTTCGGGGCGCCGTAGCGAGTGATCTTCCCGCGGCTCACCCATTTGCGGATCGTCGCTTCCGACACCCCTACGGCGAGTGCGGCGACTTTGGTGGGGACAAGCCTGTGGCGTGGCGGTCTCGTCATACCGTGACACCCTTTCGCTGTCGCTCCATGAGCCGACGCAGAGTCAGCCATTCGTGCATTTCCCAGGAATGTCCCGCCGAGCATTCGATGCTGCGGCTGCCGGGCTTGCCGGCGTCCTTGGGGGAGGCGCTGATCGTGCCGCCGCAGTCGTCCACCACGCACCGCCGGATCAGCGTCCGCGACCCGGGGTCCGGGTCGATCGTGCCGCGCAGCTCAGCGACGAGACTGTCCACCTCGTCGACGAAGTCGGCGGCCGGGGGTTGCCCGGCGAGCCACTCCAGATGCCGGGTCAGAAACCGGGCCAGTTGCGGAACGGAACGGGCCGGCGCGGTGACGCCGAGCTGCTCCGCGACCAATTCCGACCAGGACTCCAAGGTCGCGAGGAGGTTGTGACGGACGTCCAGCACCGAGATGTTCAGGTAGTCCCGGTTACGGCTTCCCGACACCCGCGTGGGATTGGTCCGCCGATGGGTCGGCGACACATGGTGCAGACACTCCTGATGCAGTACGGGGAGTGCGCGCAGCTGGCGTTCCACCTGGCTGATGCAGGAGGCACACAGGACGAAACCGGGGACGGCACAGCTCTCATGAGAGTGATTTCTGGAGCACGGGTGGACCATCAACGAATCCCCTTCATGAGGCGGCTCGCCCTCCGCGACCGTGGTGCGCCGAATGGCCGGGTCGATCCGGTGACGCCTTTTTCCCGAACGTAGCGAGCGGCGCTGGAGTCCTGATACAGCCCCGTTCGCGGCCTGCCGGAGATGACGTTGCGCCGCAGCTCCCCACCCGGTCGCCGGCGGCCGGTGAATTCCCCTGCCATTTCTCCAGCGGATTTCCATCGAGGGCCGAGCGATGGTTGAGCGCCTGCACCGACGGTGGCGGAGAAAGGAGGCACTGTGGACGGTACGCATGGAGGCGAACGCGCAGTTGGCGTCGCACTCACCGCAGGGCCGCCGGAGACGGCGGCCGGACAGTATGCCCTGAACGATCCGGTGCCCCACGGCCATCCGGACAGCCGGGAACCCGCCCAGCCCCGTCAGGACGCGGCGCACTTGGAGGTCTGTCTGGTCGGTGCGGGCCCGCGAGGGCTGTCGGTACTGGAACGGCTCTGCGCGCAGGAGCGGAAGTCGCCCCGCTGGGACACCGTCACCGTGCATGTCGTCGACCCCGACCCGCCCGGCTCGGGACGGGTGTGGCGTCCCACGCAGTCCCGGCATCTGCTGATGAACACCGTGTCCTCGCAGGTCACGGTCTACACCGACGCCAGCGTCCGGATCGACGGCCCGCTGGACGAGGGACCGAGCCTGTACGAGTGGGCCAAGGCGCTGGTCTCCGGCACCCTCGAGGACGCCCCGCGTGGCGGCTACGACGACGGGGTCGTCGACGAGGCACAGCGGCTCGGCCCCGACTCCTACCCCACCCGCGCCCTGTACGGCCGCTATCTGACGTGGGCGTTCCAGCGGGTCGTGGCGGGCGCGGCCGCACATGTCACGGTGCGCACCCACCCCGTACGGGCCGTCGCGCTGGCCGACGAGGGGCCCGCGGGGGAGCAGACGATCGTCCTGGAGGACGGCACCCGGCTCACCGGCCTGTCCGCGGTCGTCCTCGCCCAGGGCCATGTCCCGGCCCAGCTGTCCGACACCGAACGCGAGTTGACCGAGTACGCCGAGCGCAACGGCCTGACCTACCTGCCCCCGGCCAACCCGGCCGACGTGGACCTGTTGGGCATCCGGCCCGGTGAGCCGGTACTGCTGCGCGGACTCGGACTGAACTTCTTCGACTACCTGGCCCTGTTCACCCACGGCCGCGGCGGCGTCTTCACCCGCGTCGGCGGACGGCTCGTCTACCGGCCCTCGGGCCGCGAGCCGCGCCTGTACGCCGGCTCCCGGCGCGGCGTGCCCTACCAGGCGCGCGGCGAGAACGAGAAGGGCGCCCACGGCCGCTACTACCCGCGACTGCTGACCACCGGGTACATCGCCGCGCTGCGCGCCCGCGCCCCCCGCCACGGTGCCATCGACTTCGCCGCCGACCTGTGGCCGCTCATCTCCAAGGAGGTGTGCAGCGTCTACTACGCCGCGTTGCTGGACGCACGCGGTGAACTCCCGGACGTGGTCGAGGAGTTCGTCGAGGCCTATCTGGAGGCCGAACCGGGCGCGGAGGAGGATGTGCTCCTGGACGCGAGCGGTGTCGACGCCGCCGAGCGCTGGGACTGGAAGCGGGTGGCCCGCCCCTACGGCGACCGCGTCTTCACCGACCAGGCCGCCTTCCGCGCCTGGCTGCGCGACCACCTCGACAACGACGTCCGCCTGGCCCGCCAGGGCAATGTCAGCGGACCGGTCAAGGCCGCCCTCGACGTCCTGCGGGACCTGCGCAACGAACTGCGGCTCGCCGTCGACCACGCGGGCCTGACCGCAGCCTCCCACCGCGACGACCTCGACGGCTGGTACACCCCGCTCAACGCCTACCTCTCCATCGGACCGCCGGCCCTGCGGATAGAGGAGATGGCCGCGCTCCTGGACGCCGGCGTCCTGGATGTGCTCGGCCCCGGCATGCGGGTCGCCCCCGACCCGGACCATCCGCTCGGCCCCGGCTTCAGCGGCACGTCGAGCGAGATACCGGACGTGCCGGTGCGGGCCACGGTCCTCATCGAGGCCCGGCTGCCCGAGATCGACCTCAGGCGTACCGCGGACCCGCTCATGAACCAGATGCTGCGCACCGGACAGTGCCACCCCTATCGCATCCCCGACGGGGACGGCACGGGCGGCGCGGACTACGAGACCGGCGGCCTCGCCGTGTCCGAGCGGCCCTACCACGTCATCGACGCCAGGGGAGTGCCGCACCCGCGGCGCTTCGCCTACGGGGTGCCCACCGAGTCCGTGCACTGGGTGACGGCGGCAGGTATCCGGCCCGGCGTCGGCTCGGTCACCCTGGAGGACTCCGACGCGATCGCGGCCGCGGTCCTCGCCCTGCCCGAACTGCCCGGTGCGCAGGTGCAGTCGTCGACAGCGCGAGTGGAGGCGGGAGTATGAGGTCCGTATCCGTGTCCCCGGGGACGGGGAACCTCACCGGTCATCTGGACGCCGGGCTGCTCTCGCCGGTGCGGGCGGGCACCCCCGTCGAGGCGGCCGTCGGTGACAGCGCCTGGCTCCAGGCGATGCTGGACGCGGAGGCAGCCCTGGCCCGCGCCCAGACCCGCTGCGGCACGGTCCCCGCACAGGCCGCCGCGGCCATCACCGCCGCCGCCCGCGCGGAACTGCTCGACGTGCGTGAACTGGCGCTGGCCGCGCGGGAGACCGCGAACCCGGTCGTGGGCCTGGTCAAGGCGCTCACCGCGGTGGTCGCCGAACGCTGCCCGGAGGCCGCCGAGTACGTGCACCGCGGCTCCACCAGCCAGGACGTCTTCGACACCGGCGCGATGCTGGTGGCCCAGCGGGCCCTGCGGCTGATCGTCGCCGACCTGCGGGCGGTCGCCGAGGTGCTGGCCGCCCTCGCCGCCGCCCACCGGGACACCACGATGGCGGGCCGCACCCTCGCCCTGCACGCCGTGCCCACGACGTTCGGGCTGAAGGCGGCGGGCTGGCGCGCGCTGGTGCTGGACTCGATCGAGCGCCTGGAGCGCCTGGCCGACGGCGGGCTGCCGGTGTCGCTCGGCGGTGCGGCCGGAACCCTGGCCGGCTATCTCCAGTACGCCGGTGACGGCGCGGACCCCGCGCGCGTGCTCGACGAACTGGGCGCCGCGTTCGCCGACGAGACGGGGCTGGCCGTGCCCGTGCTGCCCTGGCACGCCCTGCGCACTCCCGTCGCCGACCTCGGGGCCGCGCTCGCCCACACCACCGGGGCGCTCGGCAAGATCGCCGCGGACGTGCTGGTGCTGACGCGCACCGAGATCGGCGAGGTGGCCGAACCCGCGGTCGCCGGGCGGGGGGCGTCCTCGGCGATGCCGCACAAACGCAACCCCGTGCTGGCGACCCTGATCCGCTCCGCCGCGCTCCAGGTACCGGCGCTGGCCACTGTGTTGATGCAGTGCCTGCCCACCGAGGACGAGCGGTCGGCCGGCGTGTGGCACGCGGAGTGGCAGCCGTTGCGGGAGGCGCTGCGCCTCACCGGCGGCGCCGCGCACACCGCCGTCGAACTCGTCCGGGGTCTGAGCGTGCGCCCGGAACGTATGCGGACCAACCTCCGGGCGACCGGCGGCCAGTTGGTCTCGGAGCGGGTCTCGGCCGTCCTGGCGCCCCGCATCGGCAAGACGGCCGCGAAGGACCTTCTCACGCGGGCCTCCCTGCTCGCCACCCGCGCCGGGCTGCCGCTGGCCGAGGTGCTCGCCGAACTCCCGGAACTGGCGGGCGTGCTGAGCCGGGAGGAGGCCGCCGCCCTCCTGGACCCGGCCGGCTACACGGGCGTCGCCGGTCCTCTGGTGGACCGGGCACTGACCGCGCCGGGGCCCGGGCGAACCCCGGCGTCCTGAGAGGGGCTGCCGGTGCGTGCGGTGACGACGGGAACCTGACACCTCCGCACGCACCGGCCGCCCCACGGCCTGCTGTCCCACGGTCCGCCGCCCCTCGTACCCCTCCCCGCCGGGCAACCGTCCTGGTCGGACCCCCGGTGTCAACGTCCCTGCCCCACCCGGCACTTGAGTCTTCTTCGCGGCTGTCTCGAATGTCGCTCGAGGCGGTGTCCAACCTGCTGGCGCGGGCTGCCGTGCGGCGCATGATGCAAAGCACAACGCACTGGGGAGGCGGCCGAGTTGACGGTGGACGCGCGTGTTGTGGACAGGGGCAGGGGCGGTGGCCACGGTCACGGTCTGGTGATCGGCTCCGGCCTGGCCGGACTCACCGCGGCCCGGGCACTGACGAGCCTCATGGACCGGGTCACCGTGATCGAGCGCGACTGGCTGCCCCGCGGCCCCGGTCGCCGCCGCGGTGTGCCGCAGGCACGGCACACCCACAGCCTCATGACCGCCGCCCAGCAGGGCCTGGAACAGCTGTTCCCCGGCATCGTCCAGGACCTCGTGCGCGCCGGAGCGGTCCCCGTCCGCATCCCCGAGGACATGCTGCTGCTCGGCCCGTCCGGCTGGCTGCCCCGCTGCGCCACCGACCTGTCGATGCTCAGCGCCGGCCGGGACCTCATCGACGCGGTGGTACGGGACCGGCTGCGCGCCGACCCCAAGGTCACCTTCCTCCAGGACCACGAGGTCGTCGCCCTGGAGCCCGGCCCCGAGGACACCGTCACCGGCGTCTGGGCCTGTCGCCGCAACCGCGGGCAACCCGACGGCTGGAACCCCGAGCACCTCATCCCCGCGGACTTCGTGGTGGACGCCTCCGGACATGGCTCACGCGCCCCCGAGTGGCTCGCCGAACTTGGCTACGCGCCGCCCGCGGAGTCCGTCGCCGAGACCGGGACCTCGTACGCGACCACCCTGTACGCGCCGCCCGTCGGCCATGTCGCCGACTTCAAGAGCCTGTTGCTCATGGCCACGGCGGACGACCCGCGGCAGGCCGTGCTCAACCCCGTCGAAGGCAACCGCTGGTCGGTGACCCTGGCCGTCGGCGACGGCACCCTGGCCCCCACCGACCACGCGGAACTGCTGCGGGCCGCCGGCACCCTGCGCCACCCGCTGCTGCGCGACCTCATCGAGACGGCCACCCCGCTCGGCCCCGTCTACACCCGCGGCCGCACCGACAGCCGGTTGCGGCACTACGACCGACTGCGCCGCTGGCCCGACCAGTTCCTCGTCGTCGGCGACGCCCTCGCCACCCTGGACCCGGCACACGGCCACGGCATGACCCTGGCGGTGGAGTCCGCCCTGGTCCTGGGGCATCTGCTCACCGCCCACGGCACCGCGGTCGGCATCACCCACCGGCTGCGCCGGGCGCTCGCCCGCCAGGTGACCCCCTTCTGGCAGGCGAGCCTGCGCGCCCAGGGGCCGGCGCGGGGACTGCGCGCGAGGTTCGGCAGGCGCTACGCCTCCCGGATCGCGGCCGCGGCGACCACCGACGCCCACGCGGCGGCCCTCCTGCTCCACCAGGAGCAGACGCTCACCCCGCCCGCCGCACTGCGTTCACGCGCCCTGCGGTCCACCCTGATCCCGCGGCGTGATCCGGCGGCCACCGCACCACCCACTCTCACCCACGGCCCCGAGTCCCGCAGGCGCCGGCCTGTCACACCGTCGGCACCCGTGATCGGGGTCTCCACCGGCTCCGTGACCAGGCCCCGCCCCACCGGATCCTCGGCCCACTGGCCGACCGCGACACCGGCCGGCGAACGGCGAGGACCGTGAGGCCGCCGGGTTTCGGCCGGATGACGCGTAATACACCGTCGCGGCCGAAAATGGCCGGCCATACGCTCGATGACATGACTGCTGTGGATCAAATGCCCGACAGTGAGACCCACTTGACATCCGGCATCCCACAACTCGCTAGAGAAACGCTTGAGTTGGAACTTGAGTATCACTTGAGCACGGTTGTCCCGTTCACAGGCCCGTGGATAGCGTTTGAACGGCTCCAGGGCACCGGCCGGCTTGCGCCGCGGCAGGCCACCATGCCTGTCACGGACGAGCGGCGAGGGGAGGGCGCGCGGGTATGAGCACGACCGAAAGGGCGCCGTACAGTACGCGCACCGAACCACCCAAGGGCGAGAAGGTCGCCGACTGGGTGGACGGGCGACTCGGGATCTACAATCTTCGCTTTCTGATCCGTAAGGCCTTTCCGGACCACTGGACGTTCATGTTCGGTGAGATCGCGCTCTACAGCTTCATCGTGCTGCTCCTGACCGGTGTCTGGCTCACGATGTTCTTCGACCCGAGCATGTCGGAGACGACCTACCACGGATCGCACGAGGCGCTTCAGGGCATTCCGATGACCCGGGCCTACGAGTCCACGCTGCACATCAGCTTCGACGTGCGCGGTGGTCTGTTCATCCGGCAGCTGCACCACTGGTCGGCGCTGGTCATGATCGCCACGCTCTGCATCCACATGCTGCGGCACTTCCTCACCGGCTCGTTCCGCAGGCCGCGTGAGATCAACTGGCTGATCGGCTTCGTGCTTCTGGTCGTGGTCACCCTGGAGGGCTTCATCGGGTACTCGCTCCCCGACGACCTGCTCTCCGGCACCGGCCTGCGCATCGCCGAAGGCGTCACACTCGCCATCCCGGTGGTCGGCACCTACGCCACGATGTTCCTCTTCGGCGGCGAGTATCCGGGCACCCAGGTCATTCCACGGTTCTACAGCCTGCACATCCTGCTGATGCCGGGCATCATCGTCGCCCTGGTCACCGTTCACCTGATCCTGGTCGTCGTGCACAAGCACACCCAGTTCCGGGGTCCGGGGCGCACCGAGAGCAACGTCGTCGGTCATCCGCTGATGCCGGTCTACGTGGCCAAGGCGGGCGGGTTCTTCTTCCTCGTCTCCGGTGTGCTGGCGATGATGGCGGCCGTCGCGCAGATCAACCCCGTGTGGACGTACGGCCCCTATCGCTCCGACCAGATCTCGCAAGGGTCCCAGCCCGACTGGTACATGGGCTTCCTCGAAGGCGCCCTACGGGCCATGCCCGCCTGGGAGATCGGGGTGCCGGGCGGCTACACGGTCAACCTGGGCGTGCTGCTGCCGGCGGTCGTCCTGCCCACGATCATGATGGCTGTGGTCGCGCTGTGGCCGTTCCTGGAGGCCTGGGTCACCGGTGACAGACGCGAGCACCACTTGCTGGACCGGCCTCGCGAGCGGCCCACCCGGACCGCGTTCGCCATCTCCTTCGTCTCGTTCTACCTGGTGCTGTTCTTCGGCGGCGCCAACGACATCCTGGCCGAGCGCTTCCATCTGTCCCTGAACGCGATCACCTGGTCCGTACGGATCGGCGTGTTCGTCGTCCCGGTGGTGACGTACATCGTCACCAAGCGGATCTGCCTGGCCCTCCAACTGCGCGACCGCGACAAGCTCCTGCACGGCCGTGAGACCGGACGGATCAAGCGGCTGCCGCACGGCGAGTTCGTCGAGGTGCACGAACGCCTCAACCGCGAGCGGGAGTACTTCCTGCTGTCGCGTGAGGTCCCCGAGGTCCTGCCGGCCCCCGAGACCCACGACGACGAGGGTGTGCCCAACCCGAACGTGCGCAAGCAGATGGTGCGCCACCGCATCAGCCGCTGGCTGCACGGCCCGCAGATCCCGCCCCCCACGTTGCAGGAGATGCAGCACGCCGTGGAGCACCTCGGTCACGCGCCGGGCCTGCCCTCGTCCAACGGACATGCCTCGTCCAACGGACACGGATCGTCCAACGGACACGGATCGTCCAACGGACATCCGGGCAACGGCAGTCGGACCGCGGTCGCAGGACGGGAGTCCGACCAGGAAGTGCACTGACCCGGTAGCACCACGTACCGCACCGGGCCGGATACGGCGGCGCGGGTGATCAGGGGACGGTCACCCGCGCCGCCGTCGTTCCACCGCCGGCCGGCCACCCCGCCCGGCGGCCCCGCCGGAACAGCCACGGAGGCCCGATGAACCGCACGTCACGGCAGAGGGACACGTCCCCGGCCGAGTCCATCACCCGGGCCCGCACCGGCCTGTCCCAGGACCTGCGCGGCCGTCAGCGCCGCTACGTCACCGCGATGCTGGTGCGCAGCGCCTGCGTGGTCGTGATGGCCCTCACCTGGAACCGCTGGCCCCCCGTCGCCTTCTGCGCCCTGGCCGGCGGGGTCGTCATCCCATACGTCGCCGTCGTCGCCGCCCAGGCGGGCTGGCGCCAACAGCGGGGTGTACGGCCCGAGTTGGCGCGACCGGCCGAGGAGTCCGCGGCCCGGATCGTGCTCGAACCCACGCTGATCCTGCCCCCGGAACCGGACCGGGCGACCTGAGCCGCCCGCGACGCGTCACGCGCCGTCCGGGTCAGGCTCGGTGACGGGATCCGGGCCGGCCGTTGCGGGCTTCGTGTGGAGGATGTCGCGGGCCTGTTCCGCGGCGCGCGCGATGCTCTCGGAGACGAAGTCGAGGAAGCGGGAGACGTTCTCCAGGCGCACGGCCGCCGGGGTGCCGGGGCCGAGCACGCCGACGCCCTGCCGCGCGATCTCCCCCATCTGGGCGGTGGAGCGGGCGCTGGCCAGCATGGACTCGTACCAGATGTCGTCGTCGACGACATAGCGCTCGCGGCGGCTGTCGTCGCGCTCCCGGCGCACCATGCCCTGGCTCTCCAGGAACGCGATCGCCTTGGAGACGGACGCCGGGCTGATGTGCAGGCGCTCGACGAGTTCGGCGGCGGTCAGGCTGCCGCTGTCGGTAAGGGTGATGCACGTCATCACGCGCGACATCATCGGGGGCATGCCGGAGCCCGTCATGACGGCGTTGAACGTCTCCTCGTACGCGTGCACCGCCTCGGCGTCGCGCCCGAAGGCCGGTCGGGGCGCCCGCGGGTCCCGGGGCGCGGTCCGACGGCGGCGGTGGGCGCGGCGTTCGGTGGCGCGGTGGGCCACCTCGGCGCGGTAGGCGGTGGGGCCGCCGTTGCGCATCACCTCGCGGGTGACCGTCGAGGTCGGACGGTCCAGGCGTCGGGCGATCTCGGCGTAGGCGAGGCCGTCGGCCAGCCCCAGCGCGATCTGCTGACGTTCCTGCTGGGTGAGTCTGCCTCCCGGCATCGCGGTCTCCTTTGTGCTGCGTCAGAGCTCGAGCATAGCGTTCATCCTCACTTCATTGCAACGACTCGTCATGTCGCGTTGCGTTTTGCTTGAGATCTGATGCAACGAAATATCTGCTCTGAGCTGCGTTGATTCTCTAAGTACGCAACAAACTTGTTGCCTGAAGCGTGAATGCAACGTAGCTTTTCGTTCATCGAAAACGACGCAACGAACAAGTCACAGGAGAGAACGATGCAGAAGTTCGCCACCCCGGCCGCCATCACCGCCGTCCTGGACATCCCCGCCGGACGCATCCAGCTGATCGCCGCCGACCGCACCGACACCACCGTCGAGGTCCGGCCCGCCGACTCGACCAAGAGCCGGGACGTGAAGGCCGCCGAGCAGATCACGGTCACCCACACCGACGGTGTGGTGCGCATTGAGGCTCCGGAGGCGAGGAAGCAGCTGTTCGGTCCCTCGGGTTCGGTCGAGGTCACCGTCCAGCTGCCCGCCGGCTCCCATGTCCGGGCCACCGCGGCCTGCGGTGAACTGCGCGGTGTCGGACGGCTCGGCGACGTCACCGTCGACAGCGCGCAGGGTCCGGTCAAGCTCGACGAGGCGGCCGGCGCCCGACTCACCCTCCAGGACGGGGACATCACCATCGGCCGCCTCGGCGGCGACGCCGAGATCAGCACCCAGCGCGGCGACCTGACCGTCACCGAGGCCCTGCACGGCACCGTCACCCTGCGCACCCAGTCCGGTGACATCTCCGTCGGCGCCGCCCGCGGCGTCTCCGCGACCCTCGACGCCGGCACCGGATACGGCCGGGTCGACAACTCCCTGAAGAACGACGGCGACCCCGAGCTCGCCCTGCACGCCACCACGTCCCACGGCGACATCACCGCCCGCAGCCTCTGACCACCGCCGACTTCGGCCGTCACGGCCTTTGAGAAGGAGCACTCCTCATGACCAGCTTGGCCATCACGGCGAACGGGCTGCGCAAGTCCTACGGCGACAAGAACGTCCTGGACGGCATCGACCTGCGTATCCCGGCCGGGTCGGTGTTCGCGCTGCTCGGTCCGAACGGGGCGGGCAAGACCACCACCGTGCAGATCCTGTCCACCCTGATCAGCGCCGACGCCGGCCAGGTCGAGGTCGCCGGGCACGACCTGCGCACCGCACCCCAGCAGGTCCGCGCCGCGATCGGTGTCACCGGTCAGTTCTCCGCCGTCGACGGTCTGATCACCGGCGAGGAGAACATGCTGCTGATGGCCGACCTGCACCACCTGCCCAAGCGGGAAGGCCGGCGGCTGGCCGCCGAACTGCTGGAACGCTTCGACCTGACGGAGGCGGCGAAGAAGCCCGCCGCCACCTACTCCGGTGGCATGAAACGCCGCCTGGACATCGCCATGACCCTGGTCGGCAGTCCGCGCATCATCTTCCTGGACGAACCCACCACCGGACTCGACCCCCGCAGCCGCCACAACATGTGGCAGATCATCCGCGAACTCGTCGCCGACGGCGTCACCGTCTTCCTCACCACCCAGTACCTCGAAGAGGCCGACCAGCTCGCCGACCGCATCGCGGTCCTCGCGAACGGCCGGATAGCCGCCGAGGGCAGCGCCGAGGAACTCAAACGGATCGTCCCCGGCGGTCATGTACGGCTGCGGTTCTCCGACCCCGCCGCCTACCGCTCCGCCGCCGCCTCCCTCGACGCCGCCACCCGCGACGACCAGGCGCTGTCCCTGCAGATCCCCAGCACCGGCAGCCAGCGCGAACTGCGCGCCGTCCTGGACTGGCTGGAGGCGGCCGGCATCGAGGCGGACGAGCTGAGTGTGCACACCCCCGACCTCGACGACGTCTTCTTCGCCCTCACCGACCAGCCCGCCCACACCAAGGAGTCCCTCCGATGAGCTCTCTCTCCCTCGCCGTGCGCGACTCCTCCACGATGCTGCGCCGCAACCTGCTGCACGCCCGCCGCTACCCGTCCATGACACTCAACCTGCTGCTCACACCGGTGATGCTGCTGTTGCTGTTCGTCTATGTCTTCGGCGACGCGATGAGCGAAGGCGCGGGCCGGGACGCCTACCTCGCCTACCTCGTCCCCGGCATCCTGCTGATGACCATCGGTTCCACCACCATCGGCACCGCCGTCTCCGTCTCCACCGACATGAACGAGGGCATCATCGCCCGCTTCCGCACGATGGCCATCCACCGTGGGTCGGTGCTCGTCGGACACGTCGTCGGCAGTGTGCTCCAGTGCCTGGCCAGCGTGGTCCTCGTCGGCGCCGTCGGCGTGGCCATCGGCTTCCGCTCCACCGACGCCACCGTCCTGGAATGGCTCGCCGCCTTCGGACTGCTCACCGGGTTCGCGCTGGCGCTCACCTGGATCGCGGTCGGCATGGGACTGGTCAGCCCCAACGCCGAGGCGGCCAGCAACAACGCGATGCCGCTGATCTTCCTGCCCCTGATCTCCAGCGCCTTCGTCCCCGTCGACGGCATGCCGGGCTGGTTCCAGCCCATCGCCGAGTACCAGCCCTTCACCCCGGCCATCGAGACCCTGCGCGGACTGCTGCTCGGCACCGAGATCGGCCACAACGGCTGGCTCGCCCTGGCCTGGTGCGTGGGCCTGGCGGTGCTCGGCTACGCCTGGGCGGCCGCCAAGTTCGACAGCGACCCGAAGTAACGGCGCCGACCGTGCGGGCGGCCCCGCGCACCCCGCCCCACCACGAAGGCGGCGTACCCCGACCCGGTGTCGGGGTACGCCGCCCTTCCGGTACGCGCACGCGCTGTCGTCAGTGCTTGGGCAACTCCATCGGACGGTTCCGCCAGGGACGGCACACGCCGAGGAAGGCGGCCATCGCGGCCAGCGCACTGCACAGTTGGACAGCGGCCATCGGCACCGCGGTCTCCTTGCCGGCGATCCCGACGAGCGAGGAGGCGATCGCGCCCATCACGAAGCACGAGGTACCGACCAGCGCGGAGGCGGAACCCGCGGCGTGCGGGGTGCGCATCAGGGCGAGCGCGTTGGTGTTGGGCAGGATCAGGCCCAGCGAGGAGATCATGACGAACAGACAGGACGCGATCGCGAACGTGCCCGCCTTCCCGAAGACGCCCTGCGTCACCAGCAGCAGCGCCAGCCCGCCGGCGGTGAGCAGCGCCAGCCCGTACCCGAGGACCTTGTCCAGCCGGACCCGGCCCACCAGGAGCTTGCCGTTGATCTGGCCCATCACCAGCAGACCGAAGGAGTTGAGGCCGAACAGCAGCGAGAACGTCTGCGGAGACGCCCCGTAGATGTCCTGGATCACGAACGGCGAGGCGGCGATGTAGGAGAACAGCGCCCCGTACGCGAAACCGTTCGTCATCAGGTAGCCGGTGAAGACCCGGTCGATGAACAGCCCGCGCATGATCCACAGGGCCCCG
The DNA here is from genome assembly GCF_042668605.1 of Streptomyces sp. NPDC057280. Classification (NCBI taxonomy): domain Bacteria; kingdom Bacillati; phylum Actinomycetota; class Actinomycetes; order Kitasatosporales; family Streptomycetaceae; genus Streptomyces; species Streptomyces sp. NPDC057280. Next base: position 154,929 of record NZ_JBHUYR010000010.1, on the reverse strand, counting down.
CGCACCCCGCCGCGCTGACGCCGCTCGGGCGGCAGCGTCTCCGGCAGCCGGCGCCAGACCAGCACGGTGAGCGCGCCGCCGATCATGGTGAGAACGACGAAGATGCCACGCCAGTTGGTGAAGTGCAGGACCTGGCCGCCCACCACGGGCGCGACGATCGGGGCCACGCTGGATATCAGCAGCAGCGTGGAGAAGAACCGGGCCATGGCCAGACCGTCGTAGAGGTCGCGGACGACGGCCCGGGCGATGACGATGCCCGCCGAGCCGGCGAGCCCCTGGAGCACCCGGAAGGCGATCAGCATCTCGGTGTTGGGGGCGAACGCGCACATCGCGGCGGCGACGACGTAGACCATCAGTCCGGCCAGCAGAGGGCCGCGCCGGCCCCACCGGTCGCTCAACGGCCCCACCACGAGCTGCCCGATCGCCATACCGGCGAGGCACGCGGTGAGGGTCAGCTGGACGGTCGTCGCGGTCGAACCCAGACTGCGGGTGACCTCCGGCAGGGCCGGAAGGTACATGTCCATCGACATCGGCGGTACCGCGGCGAGGGCGCCGAGGAGGAACGTGATGAGGACCCCGGTCCGGCGCACCGACCGGTCCGCGCGGGCCGAGTCCACCTCACCTCTGGCCGGGGAGCGCGCCCCTGGGAATCGCCTGCCTTTGGCGGTGGCTTCCTCGGCTTGCTGAGACATGCGCCCTCCGCGTGCAGTCGTTACATGGCTATCGCCGATGCTCGCAGCCGACCACTACAGAAACGGCAGCGCGTGGGTTGCGCCTGAAGCGAGCCGATACCGCGACAAGGCCGTTGATCTGCCCGGGTCGAGAGTCGTCAGCGTGGGGCTCGAGTCTTCCTCGGAACGGATCGGAGCACTTGGGGACGGCCTTGGCGAGGCGAGTTCGGCCGTGTCACTATTCCTGCACGCCTTCCCTGCCCGAAATCAGTTCCGGGGCAGTGGATCGAGCCTGAGTCCACCGGTTCTGTGCTGGTGAGACCGCGTCCGTGCCAGGTACGGCACAGGTTTCCACTCGCAGTCAAATTCCCGCGCGCCGCGGTGTTTTCTCCCGTGTGCCGCGCTCGCTTCGGAAGCTGTGTGCAGATTTCTTCACGTACAGAAGGCAGATTCTAGAGAAAGTAGAGCCCAGATATGCCCAGGCTATGCAAGCCCGCGGTGCGCGCGCCGGAACACGTCATCACGATCGAAGAGACTCTCGAGTTCGCCGCGAAAGCCCATGCGGGAAAGCCGCAGCTTCCCCTGGCGCTCCGGCTGATCCGGAACACCGGAGTGCTGAAGCGGCATATCGTCCAGCCGATCGAGCAGACCCTCAAGCACCCGGGCCTGACGGAGCGCAACCGTATCTACGAGGCCGAGTCCAAGCGGTGGACCCCGCCGGTCATCGAGGAGGCCCTGCGCAACGCCGACCTCGCCGCCCGCGACATCGACGCCATCATCTATGTGTCGTGCACCGGCTTCAGCATGCCGTCGCTGACCGCCTGGCTGATCAACAAGCTCGGTTTCCGGCCCGACACCCGCCAGATACCCATCGCCCAGCTCGGCTGCGCGGCGGGCGGCGCGGCGGTCAACCGCGCCCACGACTTCTGCCTGGCCCACCCCGGCAGCAACGTCCTGATCGTCTCCTGCGAGCTGTGCTCGCTGTGCTACCAGCCCGACGCCGACGACATCGGCTCGCTGCTGTCCGACGGTCTGTTCGGCGACGCGGTCGCGGCCGCCGTGGTGCGCGGCAACGGCGGTGTGGGCATCGAGCTGGAGCGCAACGCCTCCTACCTCATCCCGGACACGGAGGAATGGATCTCCTACGCGGTCAAGGACACCGGCTTCCACTTCCAGCTGGACCGCCGGGTGCCCGGCACGATGGAGCCGCTCGCGCCGGTGCTGCGCGAGTTCGCCAAGGACCACAGCTGGGACGCCGGCAAGCTCGACTTCTACATCGTCCACGCCGGTGGCCCGCGCATCCTCGACGACCTCGCCAAGTTCCTGGAGGTCGACCGCTCGGTGTTCCGGCACAGCTGGTCGACCCTGACCGAGTACGGGAACATCGCCAGCGCCGTTGTCTTCGACGCGGCCCGCAGGCTGTTCGAGGAGGACACCCCGGCCCAGGACGCCACCGGCCTCATCGCAGGCTTCGGTCCCGGTATCACCGCCGAGATGGCGCTGGGCCGCTGGAGCGTCGACGGCCCCGAGACGCTGGACTGACAGCTGGTCCGCTACGCCGGAACCCTCGCTCGAGTGAAATTCTGCGCGGACAAAGGAAGCTGACCGCATGACAGGCCTCATCCTCCCGCCCGGTCAGGGGCGAAAGCTGATCACCAAGGCGCAGGAAGTGACCTTCAAGGCCACACAGGAGCATGGCTCCGCCATATCGATCTTCGAGGTGGTCGTGCCGCCCGGATTCGATGTGGGGGCGCATGTGCACGCCGATTCGCAGGAGTTCTTCTACGTCCTGGAAGGGGAACTCCAGCTCCTGGCTTTCGAGCCGACCCGGCGTACCGACAAGGACTGGCACGAATGGGAGTCGCCCGACGGCGACAAGGCCGTCCACGCCACAGAGGGTGCCTGCATGTTCGTACCCTCCGGAACTCCGCATGCCTTCAGGAACGCCTCCGACAAACCGGCGCGCATGCTGTTCCAGTGCTATCCGTCACCCATTCACGAGCGTTACTTCGAGGAGATCGCGGAAATCTGGGCGACCGGGGGAATCGACCCCGACGCCATCGACGAGATGCGCAAGCGCTATGACGTCAGTCAGATCACGCCGCAGCTCTACGAACCGCCGGTCCCTCTCGATTCCCGTCCTCTGAAGCGCGCGGAGCGTAAACCAAGATGAGCGACATCGACAAGATCCCCCTGGTCTTCGCGAGCCTCGGGGAGCAGGAACTGGCGGCCGTCGCCGAGGTGTTCGCCTCGGGCTGGGCGGCCGGCCAGGGCCCCAAGGGGCAGGCCCTCGAGGCGCAGCTGAAGGAACGCTTCGGAGCCGGGGACGCGGTCGCGGTGAGCAACTGCGGCGCCGCCCTGCACCTGGCGATGCTCGCGTTCGGCGTCAAGCCGGGCGACGAGGTCATCGTCGCCGACTACACCTTCCCCGCCCCCGCCCACGCGGTGCGCTACGTCGGCGCGACGCCCGTCTTCGCCGACGTGCGCGCCGACACCGGCACCGTGGACCCGCAGGCGGTGGCGGATCTCGTCACCCCCAGGACCGTCGGCATCATCGCCGTCGACACCGTCGGCCTGCCCGCGGACTACACCGAGCTCCAGGCCATCGCCGACCGGCACGGGCTGTTCCTCGTCGAGGACGCCGCCTGTGCGGTCGGCGCGACCTACCAGGGGCGCGAGGCGGGTGCGCTCGCCGAGGTGGGCTGTCTGTCCTTCCACGGCCGCAAGGGCGCCACCAGTGGCGAGGGCGGTGCGTTCATCGCCGCCGACCCGGCCATCGGGGCGAAGGCGCGGCAGCTGTCGGCCTTCGGCATCGGCAGCATCTTCGACATGGGCCAGGTCATCGGCCTGCCGATCCCCGAATTCACCGAGATCGGCTACAACTACAAGCTCTCCGACATCGCCGCGGCGATCCTGACGGTGCAGCTGCGCCGTATCGAGGAGCTGCTGGCGCGTCGCACCGCCGTCGCCGCCCGCTACGCGGAACTCCTCGCCGACGAGGAGCTGCTGACCCTGCCGCACGTCCCGGCGGACCGCACCCACGCCTGGCAGTCCTACCTGGTGACGCTGGACGCGAGCGTCGACCGCGGGGCCGTCGCCACCGAGCTGCGCGCCCAGGGCATCGGCACCCTGCACGGCACCTGGGCCAACCATGTGCAGCCCGCCTTCGAGGCCAAGCAGGTGTGCCCGGTCTCGGCGGACCTCTTCCAGCGCAACCTCGGCATACCCATGCACGCCGAGCTGACCATGAGCCAGGTCGAGCGGGTGACCGAGGTGCTGCGCGGCGCGCTGCGCACCCACGCCAAGTCCACGCGCACCCTGAAGGGAGCGGCATGACGAACAACCAGCCTGCACCGGACGGTGTGATGAGGCTGATCAACGGCTACTGGAACACCGGTGTCATCGGCGCCGCGGCCACCCACTCGGTCTTCACCCACCTGGAGAACGGCGCGGGCACGGCCGCGGAGGTCGCCGCCCGCGCCGAGATCTCCGTGCGCGGCGCGCAGAGCCTGCTCGACGGTCTGGTCAGCGTGGAGCTGGTGGTCCTTCAGGACGGCCGGTACCGCAACACCCCCGAGGCGTCCGCCTTCCTGGTCGAGGGCAAGCCCGCCTCCCTGGCCGGCTTCGCCAAGCTCAAGCTCCAGCACACCGGCAGCCTCATCGACTTCCCCGAGGTCGTGCGCGTCGGCGGCCCGCTGGCCGGCGGCGAGACCGAGAAGGCCGACAACCCGCACTGGGAGGGCATCGTCCCGGCCATCGCCGCGGTGTCGGTGCCCGCCGCGGAGGCCGGTGCCGAGGCGCTCGGCATCGCCGACGCGGGCGAGATCTCGATCCTCGACGTGGGCGGCGGCTCGGGCATCTACTCGTCGATCTGGCTGAAGGCCAACCCGGCGGCCCGCGCGGTCCAGCTGGACTGGGAGCCGATCAACGCCATCGCCCGCCGGCTGGTGGGGGAGCAGGGTGTGGGGGACCGTTTCTCCACCCTCGACGGCGACTTCCACACCACCGACTTCGGCACCGGGCTGTACGACATCGCCGTGTACTCCCACATCGCGCACCAGGAGAACGCCGAGAGCAACATCGAGGTGTTCAGCCGGCTGCGCAAGGCGCTCAAGCCCGGCGGTGCGCTGGTGGTCGCCGACTACGTCGTCGACGACGACCGCACCGCTCCGGCGTTCCCGCTGCTGTTCGCCCTGGAGATGCTGCTCAAGAGCAAGGAGGGCGGCACCTGGCGGCGCTCCGACTACCGCGACTGGCTGGTCAAGGCGGGCTTCGAGGACGTGTCGTTCCACGCCGCGGCGCCCGCCACGATGGTCATCGCCCGCTGAACGGAAGGCCGGTTCACCGTGGTGACAACGAACGGCAGGGACCTGCGGGGCGATACCGACCCGGCAGATCTCCCGATCATCGCCGAAGTCTCCCGGCTGGTGGGAGTGGAGTACTCGGCCGAGACGGTCCGGTCGGTCCTGTCCGCGTACGGGGACACCCTGGAGCCGGCCGTCGTCGCCTTCCGGGTGGCGACGGGGGAGCGCAACGCGGGTGATGTCGACTGCCGTTACACGATGCTCCCCCCGGAGCTCGACCCGTACGCGGTGGCCGTCGACCACGGGCTGATCGAGGCGACGGACCACCCGGTCGGCAGCCTGCTGGCCGAGCTGCACGCGGGCTTCCCCATCGGGTTCAGCGGCATCGACTTCGGGGTCGTCGGCGGCTTCAAGAAGACCTGGTCCTTCTTCCCGCTCGACGACCTCAAGCCGCTGTCGGAACTGGTCACGCTGGAGTCGATGCCGACGAGCGCGGCACGGAACCTGGAGCTGTTCACCCGGTACGGCGTCGCCGACAAGGTGAGCCTGGTCGGCATCGACTACCGGCACCGGTCGGTGAACCTGTACTTCGGAGCGGCGCCCGCCTCGGTGTTCCGGCCCGAAACGCTCACCTCGCTCCTGGCGGAGGTCGGGCTGCCCGCGCCGAGCGAACGGCTGCTGCGGTTCGCCGGCGGGGCGTTCGGCATCTACGCCACCTTGACCTGGGACTCCCCGAAGGTCCAGCGGATCACCATCGCCGCCATGACCGACGACCCGCGGTCCCTGCCGGTGACCATCGAGCCGGACATCGAGGACTTCCTGAAGAACTCGCCCTACCGCACCGACGGCCACCAGTTCGTCTACGCGATCACGGTGACGCCGGGCGGTGAGTACCACAAGCTCCAGTCGTACTACCGATGGCGATCCCAGGTGGAGACCACGCTGCTGGTGCCCGACAGCCGGTAGCGCGAGGCCGCCCCATCCCCGCACCCCAGCCGAATCCCCGAAGGAAACGATCATGAACATTGCCCTGTGGATCATCGCGGGAATCCTGGGCGCGGCCTGCCTGGCGGGCGGTGCCCAGAAGCTGGTCCAGCCCCGCAAGAAGCTGGCCGCCGCCGGCTACGGCTGGGTCGACGACTTCGGCGACGGCGGTGTCAAGGCCATCGGCGCCCTGGAGGTGCTGGCCGGGCTGGGCCTGATCCTGCCCGCCGCGCTGGACATCGCGCCGGTCCTGGTGCCGATCGCCGCGACCGGCCTGGTGCTGCTGATGATCGGCGCCGCCCTCACCCATCTGCGCCGCCACGAGGCCCAGGCGATCGTGGTGAACGCGGTCCTGCTCGCCGTCGCCGCGTTCGTGGCGTGGGGCCGCTTCGGCCCCTACTCCTTCTGACGTTCCCTCCCGCCGCGGCCCTTTCCCGTCCGCCCCCCGCCTGTCCCCGCACCCGCACCCAGCCGGCGACCGCCCGCACGTCCACCCGCCCATCACAAAGGAGACAGCCCACATGAAGGGCTCTGTGGCCTATCGATCGATACAGAAGCGCGGTCTTCACATCGGCCTGCTGCCGGAGATGGCGGCCGCGGTCAACCCGGCGACCCCGATCAGCCTCGACCACGACCTGGGCGTACTGCCCGAAGCGGGCCGCCGTCTGACGGTGGCCCAGTACGCCGACCACGTCGACGACCTGGCGGGCCGGCTGTGGGCGGCCGGAGTCCGGCCCGACGAGCGCGTGGTCATCTACAAGACGGCCAACGCCGACCACTGGATGCTGGCCGCCGCCGTCTCCCGCGTCGGCGGTGTCGTGGTCAACCTCTCGCCCGCCCTCGACCCCACCACCGTCGGCGTCCTGCTGGAGCGGGTGGACCAGCCGACGCTGCTCACCGACAGGGCCAAGTTCGACCTCCTCGCCGACGTGCCGCTGGCGGACCTCACCCGGAGGATCATCACCTCCGACGGAGACCGGCCCGGGACCGTCCCGCTCCCCGCACTCGCCGGCAGCCCCCGCGTCGCCCCCGTCGTGCGGCCCATCGACGAGGCCGCCGTCATCACCCACACCTCCGGCACCACCGGCATTCCCAAGCTGGTCGTGCACACCCCCCGCACCCAGGGCATCCGCCTGGTCCCGCAGTGGCGGCTGCTGTCGCTCATGCGGAAGAAGGAGACCGTCGCGATCAACGTGCCCTTCGTGCACTCGCGGATGGTCGCCGCGATGTCCCTGGCACTGCTGCGGGAATACCCCGTGCTGCTGATGCGCGAGACGGGCCCCGCCGAGGTCGCCGAGCAGTTCCTCAAGCACCGCCCGGCATTCGTCGAGGCGCTGCCCAACTCGCTCATGGAGTGGGAGGAACTCGCCGACGACCCGCGCGCCCCGTTCGGGTCGGTGAAGGTCTTCAGCAGCACCTTCGACGCCATCCACCCCGGCACGATGAGCAAGCTGCTGCACGCCTCCGACCGGCGCGGCGCCCTGTTCTTCCAGATCTACGGGCAGAGCGAGGTCGGTCCGGCCGTCGGCCGCGCCTACTTCCGCGGCTCCGCCCACAAGGCGAACGGCCGCTGCGTCGGCTGGGCCATGCCCAGGGGCGCGGCACGCGTGCGGGTGGTCAGCCGCGACGGCAACCCGCCCTCCGAGACCAACCCCGGCTACATCGACGTCGCCTGGGACGGCATCGCCAAGACCTACTACGGGGAGCAGGACCGCTACGACACCAACCGCGACGGCGAGTGGTGGCGCACCGGAGACGTCGGCTACCGCACCCGGTTCGGCTGTCTGCACCTGCTCGACCGCGAGATCGACATGATCCCCGGCGTGAAGAGCTCCCTGGAGATCGAGGACGTCGTCCTCGGCCGGCTGCGCGAACTGACCGAACTGGTCGTGGTGCAGGGCCCGAAGGGCGAACCGGTCCCGGTGATCTGCACCGTCGACGACCGACCGCTCGACCCGGACCGCTGGCGCACGGCGGTCGCCGAGTTCCCCCAGCTCGCCGACCCCGTGCAGATCCCGCAGGCGGAACTGCCGAGGACCGCCACGCTCAAGGTCCAACGGCGGGCGCTGGCCCAGCGGTTCGAGAACCAGCTCCAGGACCAGGCGTAAGCGGTGACCAGCGTGCCGACGCCGTGACGCCACACCTACCGAAGGGGACCAACGCCGTGACACCGGAAGCCGTGCTCGCCCGATTCCGCGAGTACATGGTGGGACCGTCGCGCTTCATGACCCTGCTGTCCGTCTTCGAGCTGGGCGTCATCGACGCGCTGCGCGACACCCCCGGCCTGACGGCCGAGGAACTGGGCGAGAAGGCCGGAGCCAAGGCGGACGCCCTCGAACAACTGCTGTTCCTGCTGGTCAAGGAAGGTTTCGTCGCCTATGACGAGGCCACCGGCGGCTACCGTCTGGACGCGCTCGCCGACGTTCCCGAGACGGACCTCGCACGGGCCCTGGCCTACATGAACCTGATCAAGGTGGTGGTGCTGCGCCAGCTCTACTACCTCACCGAGTCCGCCCGCACCGGTACGGTCGTCGGCCTGAAGGAGCTCTACGGCGCCGAAGGCACCCTCTACGACGCGGTGGCCCACCACCAGGATCTCCACGACTCCTGGCTGAAGCTGATGAACACGGTCACCGCCAACATCGACCCCTGGTTCTTCGCCAACATCGACATCCCGGCCGGCTCCCGGGTGCTCGACGTCGCCGGCAACACCGGCCTCGGCGCCATCCACACCTACCGGCACAAGGCGTCCGACGGACTGACCGTCACCACCTTCGACCTGCCGGACAAGGAGTCCAGGGCACTGGCGAACTTCCGGGCCGAGGGCCTGGAGGAGCACCTGTCCTTCATCGGCGGCAACGTCTTCGACGAGATCCCCCAAGGGTTCGACGTCGTCCTGATCAAGCACTTCCTCGACATGTTCGACCGGGGCAACGTGCTCAGGATCCTCCAGGGGGTCAACGCCTCCCTGGAGGCCGGCGGCCAGATCCACATCCTGGTGCCGGTGTACCCCGAGGACATCAAGGAGACCGACAACTACAACGTCGACTTCTTCCCGGCCTTCTTCATCGGCGCCGCCATGGGTGAGGGCGGCCCGCAGAAGCTGTCGGTCTATCAGAGCCTGCTGGAGGAGGCCGGGTTCAAGGTGACGCAGACGATCACCAAGGACGCCTCCGAGATCCCGCCGGACGTCATTCCCGTCCAGGCCATCCTCAGCGCGACGAAGGCCCCCTGACCGCCGTCCCGCGTACCGCACCCATGTGTCCGTCCATCCGCCAAGTGTCCGTCCATCCGCCTGGGAGAGTCATGCCCCGTCGTCTGTTCACCTCGGAGTCCGTGACCGAGGGACACCCCGACAAGATCGCCGACCAGATCAGCGACGCGATCCTGGACGAGCTGCTACGCCAGGACCCCACGTCGCGCGTCGCGGTCGAGACGCTGATCACCACCGGTCAGGTGCACATCGCCGGTGAGGTGACCACCAGCGCGTACGCCGACATCGCCGCCCTCGTGCGGGAGAAGGTCCTCGAGATCGGCTACGACTCCTCCACCAAGGGCTTCGACGGCGCCTCCTGCGGTGTGTCGGTGTCGATCGGTGCGCAGTCGCCGGACATCGCGCAGGGCGTCGACACCGCCTACGAGCAGCGGGTCGAGGGCGACGAGGACGAGCTGGACAAGCAGGGCGCCGGCGACCAGGGCCTGATGTTCGGTTACGCCACCGACGAGACCCCCACCCTGATGCCGCTGCCCATCGAACTCGCGCACCGGCTCTCACGCCGGCTGACCGAAGTCCGCAAGAACGGCACCGTCCCCTACCTGCGCCCCGACGGCAAGACGCAGGTCACCATCGAGTACGACGGCGACAAGGCCGTCCGCCTCGACACCGTGGTCGTCTCCTCGCAGCACGCCTCCGACATCGACCTGGACACCCTGCTGGCCCCCGACATCCGCGACCTCGTCGTCGAACCCGTCCTCGCCCAGCTCGCCGACGAGGGCATCAAGCTGGAGACCGAGGGCTACCGCCTGCTGGTGAACCCGACGGGGCGTTTTGAGATCGGTGGTCCGATGGGGGACGCGGGTCTGACCGGGCGGAAGATCATCATCGACACGTATGGCGGGATGGCACGTCACGGGGGTGGCGCGTTCTCGGGCAAGGACCCGTCGAAGGTGGACCGTTCGGCCGCCTACGCGATGCGCTGGGTGGCCAAGAACGTCGTCGCCGCGGGCCTCGCCTCCCGCTGCGAGGTGCAGGTGGCGTACGCGATCGGCAAGGCCGAGCCGGTGGGGCTGTTCGTGGAGACGTTCGGTACGCACACGGTGGAGGTGGAGAGGATCCAGCAGGCCATTGGCGAGGTGTTCGACCTGCGTCCGGCCGCGATCATCCGGGATCTGGACCTGTTGCGGCCCATCTACTCCCAGACCGCCGCCTACGGCCACTTCGGCCGTGAGCTGCCCGACTTCACCTGGGAACGCACCGACCGCGCCGAGGCCCTGCGCGCGGCCGCCGGACAGCGCTCGGCACAGGGGAAGTAGCCGGTCCCCGGACCGCAGCCCACAAGCCCGTTCACCACCGTTACCGAAAGAGGTCGGTTGCCTTGACACCGGAAGCCACACTGGCGCGGTTCCGCGAGTACATGGTGGGACCGTCGCGGTTCATGACCCTGGTGTCCTGCTTCGAGCTGGGCATCATCGACGCGCTGCGCGAGCGGCCCGGCCTGACCGCCGCGGAGCTGGGCGAGGTGGCCGGCGCCAAGCCGGACGCCGTGGAACAGCTCCTCCTGCTGCTGGTCAAGGAGGGCTTCGTCGCCCAGGACGAGACCACCGGCGCCTACCGTCTCGACGGGCTCGCGGGCGTCTCCGAGAAGCTGATCGACCAGGCGCTCGCCGACCTCTACATGATCAAGGCGATCACGCTGCGGCAGCTCTTCTACCTCACCGAGACCGTCCGCAGCGGCGAGGTCGTCGCCCTCAAGGAGCTCTACGGCTACGAGGGCGACCTCTACGGCGCCCTCGGTGAACTACCCGAACTGCGCGAGCCCTGGGCCAAGTTGATGGACACCGTCACCGCGCACGTCGACCCCTGGTTCTTCGAGAACATCGACATACCCGCCGGGTCCAACGTGCTCGACCTCGCCGGGAACACCGGCCTCGGCGCCATCGACACCCTCAAACTGAAGGGCTCGCCCGGCCTTCGGGTCACCACCTTCGACCTTCCCGACAAGGAAGAGGAGTGCCTGGCGAACTTCCGGGCGCACGGTGTGGAGGAGACCTGCTCGTTCGTCGGCGGGGACGTCTTCGAGGGCGTTCCGCAAGGATTCGACGTCGTACTGATCAAGCACTTCCTGCCCATGTTCGACAAGAGTGATGTCCTGAGGATTCTCGACGGTGTCAGCAAGTCGCTGGAAGTCGGCGCCCAGGTGCATGTGCTGGTGCCGGTGTTCCCCGAGGACATCAAGGACCCCGAGAACTACACCGTCGACTTCTACTCCAGCTTCTTCGTCGGCTGCACGATGGGCAAGGGCGGGCCGCAGAAGCTGTCCACCTGGCGGAACTGGCTCGAGGAATCCGGACTCAAGGTCACCAAGGCGGTCATGGACGACTGGGCCAACTTGCCCCCGCACGCCCTCACCGCGGAAGCGGTCCTGTCCGCGACGAAGGTCGCCTGACACACGTCGAGTTGGCGTCGAGCCGACGTCTAGTGCCGCGTATGACCATGTTTCTCGCTGTTCCGGAAGGAACGATGGCTGAAGCCTGGAGGATGAATGTCCGTGTCAGAAAAAGCGGAAGCCGTGTATTCCGCGATCGAGGAAGCGTCCGGTCTGCTGGACATCGCCTTCCCCCGGGACAAGGTCCGCTCGGTCCTGGACGCCTTCGGCGAGGGGGTCTCGGAGGAGTCCCTGGTCGTCCTCGCGATGGCCGGCGGTGAGCGCCACCGCGGGGACATCGACTACAACTTCACGGTGCCGATCGAGGCCGGCGACCCGTACGAGACAGCCGTGCGGGAGGGCTGGATCGAGAAGACCGACCACCCCGTCGCCCGCATCATCCCCGAGATCCTCGACAACTGTGCCGTCACGTTCTACGGCATCGAGTGCGGGGTCGTCGGCGGATTCAAGAAGACGTACATCTTCTTCCCCCTGGACGACCTCGGCGACCTCTCGGTGCTCGCCTCGCTGCCGTCCATGCCGAAGAGCCTGGCCCAGCACGCCCGCACCTTCACCGAACTCGGTCTCGAAAAGCGTGTGTCGATCGTGGGGATCGACTACACGAAGAAGACGGTGAACATCTACTTCATGGCCGGTGGCCTCACCGAGGAGACCGTTCTGTCGGTGCTGCACGACACCGACCTGCCGGAGCCGAGCACGCCGGAGCTGCTGGAGTTCGTCCAGAACTCCTTCTCGATCTACCCCACCTTCCGCTACGACTCCCCGCAGATCGACCGGATCTGCTTCTCGGTGGTGAGCCCGAACCCGGAGTCGTACCCGACGACGCTCTTCCCGGAGATCTCGGACTTCGCGAAGAAGGCCCCGTACGAGTACGACGGCGCACGCGTCCTCGTCTACGGCGAGACGATCTCCCGCGAGGAGGAGTACCACAAGCTCGCGGTGTACTTCCGCCGGCCGGCCTCCTTCTGGAACAACCTCCCGCTGGCCGCCACCTTCGAGAAGCTCGTGGCCGCCTGGCGCGCCGAGCAGTGACAGCACGGCCCCTACGCACAGCACAGCCGATTCAGGCAGCACCGGCAGCACAGGCAGTACAGGCAGCGCAGGCAGCACAGACAGCAGTGGCATCAGGAGGAGCAGTGACCGAAACCGTTGGGATCGAGGAGCGCAGCGCCGCCGTCGACACGCTGGGCGGTGTGATCGGCGAGGCCGGCGCCGCCGCCCTCGACGGACCGCGCGAGCAACTGACCGAGAGCGCCCTGCGCGCGGCCTTCGCGCTGTGGGAGGACCCGGAGGTACGGCCGAAGCTCCTCGGCATCCTCCAGGCAGCGGTCAACAGCGAGGAGGGCGCGGAGCAGATGCGCCGGTTCATCGCCGAGCAGCTCTTCGCGCAGGCCGGGAAGTCCATCGGCGCCACCGACCTGGACATCTACCAGATGGCCGAGTTCCTGGGGGTGCCGCCGGTCAACTTCGGTGCGGCGGCCGGGCAGGTGTGGGGCGCCGTCCTGATGCGCTACGTCGTCAAGCTCGAGCCGATCGCCTCCATACCGGTCGACGACCTGATCAAGCTGATCAACCCCACGCTCCACCGCTACCTCGGCGTACCGCAGCAGTGACGTGAGGCGTACCGCAACAGTGACTTGAGGAGGGAAACATGTCCGAAGCCATCCAGGCTCAGGAGCGCGGCGCCGCCTGGGACACCCTCGGCGGGGCCCTCGGCGAGGCGGGCGCGGCCGCGCTCGCGGGGTCGCGCGAACACCTGGCCGAGGGCCTGCTCCGCGGGGCCTTCGCGCTGTGGGAGGACCCGCAGGTACGGCCGAAGCTCCTCGGCATCCTGCACGCCGCGGTCAACAGCGAGGAGGGCGCGGAGCAGATGCGCCGCTTCCTCGCCGACCAGCTCTTCGCCCAGGCCGGGAAGTCGATCGGCGTCGAGGGCATGGACATCTACCAGGCGGCCGAGACCTTCGGGGTGCCGGCCGTCAACATCAACGCGGCGGCCGGGCAGGTGTGGGGCGCCGTCCTGCTGCGGTACGTCGTGAAGCTGGAGCCGATCGCCTCGGTGTCGGCCGAGGAACTCATCCAGCTGCTCAAGCCCACCATCCAGCGCTACCTGGGCTGACCGAGCGGCGCCGCCCGCGCTGACCGTGGGCCGGCCGGCCCGGCCCACGCCGGTGGCGCCCCGGTGAACCGGGTGCCCGCGCCGCCCCCCGGCACGTGGGGCGGCGCTCGTCGCGCCCCGCACCCCGTCGCCCCCGTTCCCGCACCCCGTCACCCCTGCGCCCCGCCCCGCCCCGCCACTCCGACCGAGCCCGCCTCGCGCCGAAGCACACCACCGCACAAGGAGATGTGTCGTGACCACTGAAGTGATCCCCCAGAACGTCCGGGGCGAGGAATCGGCTGCCGCCGCGCGGCGCACCGTCGAGGAGCTGCTTCAGCGGGTGCAGGACCGGCTGAGCGGCTTCCTCGCCGCCGAACGCGCCCGCTACGCCGAGGTGGACGAGCGGGCGGTCGTTGCCATCGACGCGCTGTCCGACCTGGTCGAGGCCGGGGGCAAGCTGGTCCGCCCGGCGTTCTGCCTGGCCGGCTACCTCGCCGCGGGCGGCGACCCCGAGGCCCCCGGCATCATCGACGCCGCAGCCGCCCTGGAGATGCTGCACATCTCCGCCCTCGTCCACGACGACGTCCTGGACGACTCCCGTACCCGGCGCGGCAAGCCCGCCGTCCACGTCCTGCACTCCTCGCTGCACCGCAGCCGCGGCTGGCAGGGCGAGGCCCGCCGGTTCGGCGAGGGCGTCGCCCTCCTGGTCGGCGACCTGGCGCTGGTCTACTCCGACGAGCTGATGTCGCACGCCCCGGCGACGGCCGGCCCGGAATGGCACCGGCTGCGCTCCGAGGTGATGATCGGCCAGTACATGGACGTCGCCGCGGCCGCCGAGTTCTCCGTCGACCCCGCGCTCTCCCGGCTGATCGCCCTGATCAAGTCCGGCCGGTACACCATCCACCGCCCCCTGGTCGTCGGCGCGAGCGCGGCGGGCCGCGCCGATCTGGCCCCGGCTCTGGCGGAGTACGGCGAGGCCGTCGGTGAGGCGTTCCAGCTCCGCGACGACCTGCTCGACGCGTTCGGCGACGCCGCCCAGACCGGCAAGACCGCAGGCCTCGACTTCAGCCAGCACAAGATGACCCTCCTGCTGGGCTGGGCGATGCAGCGCGACGCCCACATCCACGGCCTCATCACCGAGCCCGGACACACCCCCGACGAGGTGCGCGCCCGCCTGCTGGACACCGGCGTCCCCGAGGAGGTCGAGCGGCACATCGCCGCCCTCGTCGACCAGGGCTGCGCGGCCATCGCCGACGCCCCCATAGGACCGCAGTGGCGCAGCGAGCTGACGAACATGGCCCTGCGCGTGGCCTACCGGAACAAGTGATCCGCACGAGCACGACACTGGGAGGAACAATGCCGGGAACCACGCGGCTGGCGGAGCTCTTCGCGGGCGTCGAGGAATCGGCGGGGCTCATCGGCGTCGCCTGCTCGCGCGACAAGGTCTGGCCCCTTCTGGAGGCGTACGAGGACGCGCTGCCCGAGGCCATCATCGCCTTCCGGGTGGCGACCAACGCCCACCACGAAGGGGAGTTCGACTGCCGCTTCACCCTGCCCCGCAGCATCGACCCCTACCTCAGGGCCCGCGCCCACGGCTTCCTCACCGAGACCGGCCGCCCCATGGAGTCGCTGCTGTCCGACATCCAGCGGACCTGCCCCATCGACAGCTACGGCATCGACTTCGGGATCGTCGGCGGGTTCCGCAAGCTCTGGGTGTACTTCCCCGGCGGCGTGAGCCAGAGCCTCGCCGTCCTCCGCGACCTGCCGTCCATGCCGGCCGGCCTCGCCGAGAACTTCGCGTTCTTCGCCGACCGGGGCCTGGCCGAGAAGGTGGACGTCGTCGCGATCGACTACCGCAGCGGCACCGTCAACCTGTACTTCACCGGCTTCCCCGAGGAACTGCGCCGTCCCGCCGAGGTCCTGGCGATGCACCGCGCCATGGGCATGCCCGACCCGAGCGAGCAGATGCTCGCCTTCTGCGAGAAGTCCTTCGGTTTCTACGCCACGCTCAGCTGGGACTCCCCGCGCATCGAACGCATCGCCTTCAGCGTCAAGACCCAGGACCCGCTGTCGCTGCCCGCCCGGTTCGGCCCGAAAATCGAGCACTTCCTCACGAACATGGCATACGGCCGTAACGACCCGAAGATGGTGTACGCGGCCATGACGGCGTCCGGCGAGGAGTACTACAAGCTCCAGACGTACTACCGCTTCCGCACGCGCAGCAGGCTGGACCTGATGCCGTCGATCGACCATGCCGACGCCGCCGCGTAGCGCGAACGGCCCCGTGGAGTTCCAATTCAGCCGGATGGAGCGCCTGCTGCGGGGCCACCCGGTCCGCACGGTGTCGGTGGACGGCGTGCCCGCCGAGTTCGTCGGCGACCCGGCCCTGGTGCGACGCATCCTGGTCAAGGACGGCAAGCACTACGGCAAGGGGGAGCTCTTCCAGAAGGCCCGGGTCCTCAGCCGGGCCGGGCTGCTCGCCGAGGACGACTCCCAGCACCGGCACTACCGGCGCCTGGCGCACCCGTATCTGCGCACGGCGGCGGTCGCCGGCCACGCTCCGGTCATGGCCGGGGTCGCCCGGGACACCGCCGCCGCGTGGCGTCCCGGCCAGGAGGTCGACGTCCAGGCCGCGATGTGCCGGGCGGCGAGCGACATTGCGCTGCGCACGCTCTTCGCCGGTCTGCCGCACGAGGTCTCCGACGAGCTCGGCGAACGGCTCGCCGTGCTGTCCTGGGAGATGATCAGCAAACCGCTGCACGGCAGGGCGGCCCTGCGCGCCCAGCGGCAGACCCCGTCCCGGCGGCTGGCGACGGCGTTCGCCGACGTCCGTGCCCTCATCGCCGGACAGCTCGACTCCCCTGACGCCACGACGGGTTACCTCTCCGCCCTGCTGTCGGACACCGCCAAGGACGGCGCACCCGCCCTGAGCGCCGACGAGGTCTGCGGCGAGGCCGTGATGATGCTGACCGCGGCCACCGTCACCACCGTCTCGGTGATGTCCTGGGCCCTGTACGTGCTCGCGGAACATCCCCTGATCGAGGAGAAGGTCCTCAAGGACGTGGCGCGCACGGCGGCCGCCGGTCACCGCGCCCCGGCCGGCCACGGGCACGGGCCGCCCGGCTACACGCTGCGCTTCCTGATGGAGGTGCTGCGGCTGTACCCGCCGGTGTGGATCACCTGCCGCAAGGCCCTCGTGGATGTCACGCTCGGCGACCGCGCGCTGCCCGCGGGCACGCACGTGATGTTCAGCTCCTACCTGCTGCACCGGGACCCCGACCGTTATCCGGACCCGCACCGCTTCGACCCCGACCGCTGGCTGCGCACCGCACCGTCCGCGCAGGACGCCTCCTACATCCCCTTCGGCGCGGGTGCCCGAGGGTGCGTGGGAGAGGCGTTCGCGTGGCGGGAGCTGGAGATCCTGCTCGGCACGCTGGTGCGGGAGTGGCGGCTGACCGTGCCGCCCGGCGGCCGGGTCCGCGCGGCGGCCGACACCACGCTGCATCCGCGGCGACTGGTCATGGTGCCCGAGCCGAGGTAGTGCGCACCGCCTCTGTACCCCGACAAGCCGAGGAGTGCCCTCATGGCGACCCCGACCCCGACCACCCCCGCACGAACCGCCGAACTCACCTCCCAGGCCTGGGCGGAGGCCCGCTCCATGGCGGGCCGCGCGCCGGCTCGCGGCACCTGTCCGCCGGGCACTCTGACGGCCGCCGCGCTCCGGACACACCGCAGGCTCTCGGCGGGCCTCGGCCACACCGTCCCCTTCACCGCCCTCGGCCCCACCGGCGCCGCGGTACCCGGCCTCGCCGCGTTCCTCGCGGTGTACGCCGCCCCGGACCACCCCTGAAGGGTCGGCACCGAACCCCGACGCCACCCACCGTGCCCACTAGGGGGGCCGTGGCGGGCCGCCCCGCTGTCCTCGCCGTCGGCTGTTCGCCGCGCCGTCCTGGCCGTTGGGCACCGCCCGTTGTCGTGTCTGCGGCGGTGGTGGCGGTTCGCCCCGACGTCCTGGCCGTCCGCACCGCCCCTTGGCACATTCCCGGCGGTCATGGTGGGTCCCTCCGCCGTCCTCCCCACCGGCCCCGGCACCGGCCCCGGCGTCGGTGTGCCGCGGTCGCCCGGTGGGGCGCGGGCCGGGGCGGCAGCCCGTGATCAGGACCCGCCGGGGTCCCCGACCCCGCCCCGGCGGCGACCCGGACCCTCGACCTCCGGGGCAGTCGGGCTCGAAGTCCCGTTGCGGGCGCGGGACATGGGCCGGGCACGCACCTACGGTGGAGCTGCGAGTCGCCCCGCCCGTCTCCCTCCCCCCGGAGACGGGCGGGCATGTCGGACCATGTCCGCCCGCGTGGCCCCAGCCCCCGTGCCGTGCCCCACGCCCGCCGGTCCGGTCCGGCAGGGCGCACCCGGTGCCCCGACCGACAGCGCGCGCGGCGCCGCGGCCGCGGGAAGCCCGCCGTCGCCGCCGAACCGGGAGATGCGCGATCGGTGTCGAAGGCCCGACGCCCGCTCGGATCCAAGGAGGGGCCAGCATGAGCCGGATCGAAGAGTTCGAGGAGGCGCGGCCCCTGCTGTACTCGATCGCCCACCGGATGCTGGGCAGCGCGGGCCGGGCCGACGACGCGGTGCACCAGGCCTGGCTGCATTACCAGGCCGCCCCCGAACAGCCCGACCCGGGCCGCGAGTTCCTCACCGCTGCCGTCGCCCGGATCTGCCTCGACATCCTGCGTGGGATCCGCCTGCCGGAGCCGGCCGAGGCGCAGGCGACGGCCGCCCTGTCCCTGCTGGAACGGCTCAGCCCGCTGGAGCGCGCCGTGTTCGTGCTGCGCGAGGTCCTGGGCTGCGGCCCCGCCCAGATCGCGTCCGCCGTCGGCTGCTCGGAAGCGGCGTGCCGACAACTCGCCACCGGCGGGACCGCCCTGTCCTGGCCGCGCCGCATCGCCGGCGCGGAACACGTCGCCCGCGTCCTCGCCACGATCGTCCCGGCGCTGGTCCGGGTCGGCGTCACCCTGGAGCCGCGCCAGGTGGACCAGCGCCCGGGCGCGGTGTTCCGGGACCGCAACGGCACCGTCCTCAGCGCCCTCGCCCTCGACTTCCTCGACGGGCGGATCCACACCATCCGCTGGGTGACCGATCCGGACCTGTCCACCGCGGACACCCCCGCGCCGACCTGATGCGAGACCAGCGTCATCGGGCCGGGCGGGATCGTAGGACCGTAGAAGAGATGGAGGGGCCGGCGTGACACGGACCGAGGAGTTCGAGGAACTGCGGCCGCTGCTGTTCGCGATCGCCTACCGCATCCTGGGCAGCGTGAGCGAGGCCGAGGACGCCGTACAGGAGACCTGGCTGCGCTGGGATGCCACCTCGACCGTGCCCAGGTCGGCCAAGGCCTATCTGGCGACCACGGTGACCAGGATCTCCCTGGACATGCTGCGCTCGGCCCGCGTCCGGCGCGAGACCTATACCGGGCCGTGGCTGCCCGAACCCCTGCTCACCGACTCCTACGAGGACCCGGCGCGCTCCGCCGAACTCGCCGACTCCCTCTCCACGGCGGCCCTGTTGCTGCTGGAGCGGCTGTCACCGCTGGAGCGGGCGGTGTTCGTGCTGCGGGAGGTGTTCACGTTCGGCTTCCCGGAGATCGCGGCGGCGGTGGGGCGCTCGGAGGCGGCGTGCCGTCAGCTGGCGGTGCGGGCCCGGCGGCACATGGACGAGGGCCGGCCCCGGTTCGAGGCCGACCGCAAGGAGCGCGACGCGCTCGCGCGGCGGTTCTTCGACGCCCTGAAGGAGGGCGACGTCGACGGCCTGCGCCAACTCCTCGCCGCCGACGCCCAGATGGTCGGCGACGGTGGCGGCAAGGCCCCGCAGCTGGCCAGGACCGTCGTCGGCGACGACCACGTGGCCCGGCTGATGACGTCCCTGTTCAGCACGCTCGCGAGCCTGGACGTCACCCTGGAACCGCACGCGCTCAACGGCCAGCCCGGCGCGATCCTGCGCGACCGGGACGGCAAGGTCGTCACCACCTGGACGCTGGACATCGTCGAGGGCCGGGTGCAGTCGATCCTGTCCGTCACCAACCCCGACAAGCTCGGTCACCTGGGCCCGGTGGCGGACGCCTGGGCCCTCAACCGCGAGGCCCACCAGGCCCGCCGCACCACCCCCTGAACCACCATCCCGCCCCCCGCTGCCCCCACGCGCCGAGCCGTCCGCCACGCGCTCGCCCGCCTATGCCGCTCGGCTCGTACGGCGGGTGACCGCCTCCTGGAGTTCGCGGCGGCGCAGGTCGCCGGAGTCGGTGCGGGGCAGGGCGCCCATCAGGACCAGGCCGGCCGGGAGATGGGCGGGCGGGACGCCGTGGTCGGACAGGTGGCCGCGCAGCTGAGGGAGGGTGGGCGGGGTGCCGTCGGGGACCACGACCGCGTACGGCAGTTCGCCGTGCCGGGCATCGGCGCGCGCCACGACCGCGGCCTCGGCCACCCCGGGATGCCGCAGCAGCAGCGTCTCGATCTCGGTCACCGGCACCAGGAACACCCCGCCGACCTCCTCCGTGCGCAGCCGCGGATGTCCCCACTCGTCGAGGTCGTGCTCCGCCGCCGCGCCGTCCTCCTCCCAGGTCACGGTGGTGCCGGCGGCACGCCGCCACACCGCGAGCGGCGAGGCGGGCCCGCGCGAGCCCAGCCGGTACGGCGCACCCTCCGCGTCCCTTTCGCACGCGGTGCGGGCGGCGGACCGCGGCAGCGCGCGCGGTGGCACCCCGAAACCCGTCTCGACGCGCCGGCCGAGCGCGGCGGAGGTGCCCGCCGGATCGGAGGTGTAGGCGCCGGAGAGCTCCACGGCCTCCCGCGGCCGGCGCTCCCGCGCGGCGGCGAGCTCCGTCCACTGCGCGGGTGTCGCGTACACCTGGCCCACCTGGGCCGAGGCCATCAGGGCGAGCGCGCCGTCCGCGTCCCACACGTCCTGAAGCACCACCGTCCCCCCGCGCGTCAGCGGTCCGATCACCGTGTGCAGGAGCGCCGGCAGCGACGCGGGCGGCAGCGCCGAGAACGCCGCCCCGCCCGGCTGCGCGGCCGAAGGCAGGCTCGCGTGCAGCGAGTTGGGCGTGTGCAGGGCCATGCTGTGCGCCGCTGCCATGCCCAGCGAGGTCACCGCCACGGCGACCCGGTCGGCACCGCGCGCCGGCAGCCTGAGCCATCCCGCGCGCCGGTACCGCTCGTGCGGGGTGTGCACGAAGTGCCGGAGGAAATCGACGGCACCGGGGTCCACCGTGTCGCCCAGCACCGCCCGGTGCCGCAGCCACGGCAGCCGCGGCGCGAGGCCGGCGAGGACCTGGCCGGGAGCGGTGCCCTCCCAGCGATCCGGTACGACGCACAGCCGCGGCTCGGCCGCCTCGAGCACCGCCTGCAGGTCCCGGGCCCCGTAACCGGGCATGATCGGCACGGCCACGGCGCCCGAGCGCAGACACGCCAGCAGCAGCGCCACCGTCTCCCAGCGGCTGGGCAACTGGAAGGCGACCGGGTCGCCCGGGCGCACTCCGAGCGCGTCCAGGGCGTGCGCGAACCGCCCGGTGAAGGCGGCGAGTTGGGCGTACGACAGCCGTGTCACGCGGGACGCGGCCGGCCGGTGCGACTGGTGGGACACGATCGCGGTGCGGTGCGGATGCCGGGCCGCGCCCCGGTACACGTCGTGGAGCACGGTCTCGGTCCGCCACCAGCCCCGCCGCAGGAAGGTCCGCGCTACCTCCTCCGGAGGGCGCAGGCCGGTGAGGAGCCGGGCGAGCGGAACACCGCTGCCGGACAGCGTGTCCGGGGGCGCGGTGGGGGCTGTGGGCGTGGCGGGGGCTGTGGGTGTTGTGGGGGCCGCCATCACCGGCTCCTGCCCACGGCCCAGGCGACCTGGACCCGGGAGGAGCAGCCCAGCTTCCGCATCACACCGCGGACATGGTTGACCACCGTCCACTCGGCGATGTCCAGGGCCTGCGCGATCTGCCGGTTCGTCAGGCCGTCGGCCACCAGCAGCGCCACCTGGAGCTGGCGCGGGGTGAGCGCGACCCGGTCCCCGGCGTCGTCGGCCTCCGCCGGTTCGGCCGCCGCGAGCGCCTCGACGGCCATCGCCTCGGGACGCAGTCGCAGCCCCTCGGACCACGCGGTGGCGAAGACCGTCGGGCCCAGCCGGCGGCGCAGTACGTCGACGGCGGCCCGCGACCGCTCCGCACGCTCCCGCTCGGTGCCCGCCCCGGTGACCGCGCGCAGCGCACCGGACGCCGCGAGCAGCCGGGTGGCGCGCTGCGGCTGGCCCGCCTGCTCCAGGATCAGCAGCGCGAACATCTCCAGTACGGCGGGCAGTTCGGTGCGCTCGCCGATCGAGTCGTACAGGGCGATGCTCTCCTTCAGCGCCGCGCGGGCGCCGGCGTCGTCGCCCTCGCACAGACGCAGCCGGGCGCCGAGATGGAGGGTGCGGGCCAGGTCGCGGATCGCCCCGTGCCGTCGCTGGACGCGGCCGGCACGCTCCAGCAGGGCTCGTGCCCGCTGCGTCTCGCCGGTCGCGAGCAGTACGTCGGCGAGCGCGGCGGCGGCCTCGGCGGCACCGGTGGTCTCGCCCTGTGCGTCGAGGGCGGCCAGCGACGCGGCCAGCAGGGACTGTCCCTCGGAGCGCTCGCCGCACCGGAACAGCGCGTGCCCGAGCCGGACGGAGGGCAGCGCGGCGGAACGCGGGTCGTGCAGTCGCCGGTAGAGGGCGACGGCCCGGCGGTGCCGGTGTGCCGCCCCGTCGTGGTCGCCGAGGGCCGCGGCGAGCACGCCCGCACCGCTGTACAGGCGAGCCCGCGCCCGCAGCCACTCCTCGGATCCGGCCCGCTCCTCGCGCCCGGTGTCCTCCAGGGCCTGCCCGGTGGCGTCGAACCAGCGCAGCCCGTCCTTCAGTTCGCCGTGGACGAGCCAGGGCCGCAGACAGGCGGTGACGAACCCCGCCCTCGCGAGGACGGCGTCCTCCTTCTCCTTCCCCTCCCCCAGTTCCTCGTTCTCCTCCCGCTCCAGGTGGCGCAGCGCGGCGAGCACGTTGTCGTGTTCGGCGACCGCCGCCCGCAGCCAGCGCCCCTGCCGCGGGCCGTGGAAGCGGTCCTCGAGGGCGGGCAGCAGCCGCTGGTAGCAGCGGGCGTGCGCCTGCCGGGCCGCTCGAAGCCCTGGCCCGCCCCCGTCCGGCAGGGCCGTCTTGCCGGCGTCGACCGTCTCGTCGGCTTCGTAGAGCAGGCGGAGACCGTAGGCGAGGATGGTGCGGGACATCGTCAACCGGCTGTCGGTGTGCGGCTGTTCCTCCAGGGTGAGCAGGCCGCGTTCGAGCAGGGCCTCCAGCGCGGCGGGGGTCTCGTCGGGCCCCAGCGGCGAGGCCTGCTCGGCCATCGCGAGGGTGAGCCCGCCCCGGAACACCGCGAGCCGGGCCAGCAGCGAGCGCTGCGGACCGCTCAGCCCGCGGCAGCTCCACTCGCCGATCGCCGCCGTGGAACGCTGCCGCGCGGGCACGTCGACGGGCCCGGGCAGATGGTTGTCGCCGCCCCGGCGCAGCCAGTCGAGCACTTCCTGCGGCGGATACAGCCGCAGCCGGCGCGCGGCGAGTTCCAGGGACAACGGGAGCCCTTCCAGCAGATTGCAGAGCTCGACGACCGCCCCGACGTTGTGCGGGGTGAGCGTGAAGGAGGCGTTGGCCTGCTGTGCGCAGCGCACGAAGAGCTCGACGGCGGGGTTGTCCCGGACCTCGGTGACATCGGCGTCGGGCAGCGGGCCCGGCAGGGGCAGCGGCGGCACGGACAGCACGCACTCGCCGTGGATCCGCAGGATCTCCTGCCCGGTGGCCAGGACGGTCAGCAGGGGCGTGGCGCTCAGGTGGCGGGCGAGCGGCGCCGCGAGAGCGCCCGCGACGTGCTCGACGCCGTCGAGCAGCAGCAACGTGCGTTCCGTGACGTCCCGTACGGTCTTGTCGATGCTTTTCAGCACCGACTCCAGGTCCAGGCAGGACGGCAGGTCGATGCCGTGGACGCCGCCGGGGAACAGCTCCGCGACCCCGGCCACGGCCTCCGCGGCCAGTCGGCTCTTGCCCACTCCGCCGGGCCCGGTCAGGGTGATCAGACGCACGGACGGGTCCTGGAGTCTGCCCTGGACGCCGATCAGGTCGAACTCCCGGCCCACCAGTGCGGCCGCCGGTCGGTACGTCCACAGATCCGTTGACATACGTTCCCCCGTACAGCCGCCCGGCGGCATCTCCCGCCGGTGTCCGGACATGCCGTGCTTCGAGGATCGCTGGACAGGCTCGAACTCGGCTCAAGACGGGGCTGAGACCGCGTCGCGCGGAGCTGCCGGAAACCGCCGGACGTGCATGACAGGCCGGTGCCGGGTGATCTTCGCGTTTCCCGGCGGCCCTTGAAAAGGCGTACAGAGCGGGTCCTGAGCATCTGGACATTTCCGGGCCGCAAGGGCTCCCGGGTGTTAGATGAAAGTGCGTACCCCACTTCCTTCACGACGCGCGGGAGAGGTAGATCGACATGGTTCACACCGCTGGTCCACGCGACATGTTCACCTCGACGCCGGTGATTGCGGACGGAGGCGATGTCGTGCTGTCTCTCGCCGACGAGAAGTGGCAGTAGGACCACCGCCGCACCTGCCGCCGACCCACAGCTACGGGGCCGTCCGCACGCCGGACGGCCCCGCTGGTGTCTTCCGAGCCGAATCGGACCGAACCGAACCAGACCGAACCGGGCTGGGCCGGGCCGGGCCCGCGGTGGTCAGCGCAGGCTCGGCACCCCCCGGCGCGCAGGCCGCGCCGACGCCTCCGCCTCCACCGTCCGCCTGCCCCGCCAGACCCCCGGCCGGACCTCCGTCCAGCCCGGGTGGACGGAGCCGTCCCGCAGCCGGACCAGCCAGCGCCGCGCGTAGGCCTCCAGACGACGGTCGTCCAGCGTGCCGGCGAGGGCGAGGCACTCCCGGAAGTGACGCTCGGCGGCGGCCGGCCCCTCGGCGTCCAGGGCGTGCAGGCCGAGCACCCGATGGGCCTCGAAGCGGCCGCGGACGTCACCGGACGCCCGGAGCAGGGCAGGCGCGACGAGACCGGCCGCGGCTGAGCCGGCGCCGTCACCGAGCCGCACATCGGCCAGCCCGGCCAGTGCGCGGCTGCGCTCGGCGTCGTCGGCCTGCGGACAGGCCAGCACCTGCTCGTACAGCTCCCGCGCCTCCTCGCACCGCTGCCGCTGCCAGGCCAGGTCGCCCAGTGAGCGCAGCACCCGTGCCCGGGCCGCCTCGTCCGGCAGCCGCGTGGCGGCGTCCAGGGCCAGGGTGTGCGTGTGCTTCCAGGCGTCCCAGGCCGCCAGCGCCTCCAGGAAGGCGCTCATGGCGTCGGCCATCCGCAGGACGTGCGCCCACAGGCCCGCGCCGTGGACCCGGTCGAGCAACGTGACGAGGTCCGCCCGTCGGCGGGTGAACCAGTCCAACGGGTGCAGTCCGTCGACGCGGGTGGCACGCTGGGCGCTCTCGGCGCGGTCGGCCGCCGCCTCGCTCAGCCGGATCAGGGCGGCCCGCAGCCGCACCGGCTCCTCCTCGCCGAGGGCCTCGGCGGCGGTCAGCCGCTGGAGCGGGGGGAACCGGTGGACGCTGCCGTCCGGGGCGGTGGCCAGCAGGCCGGCCGCGACCAGGGATCGTATGCGCGCCTCAGCGGCCTGCTGAGGTACGCCGAGCGCGACCGCGGCGTCCGCGCTCGTGAACGGTTCCGGTGGCAGCAGGCTCAACAGCCGGGCCGTACGGCGCACCTCCTCGGACGCCGCCGCGTACGCGGCGTACAGCGAGCGGCCGTGCTCCTCGTCGAGGGCGCGCAGGGCGGCCGGGCGGCTGGCGGCGGCCGACAGCCGGGCGGCGAGGTCGGCGGGGGAGCGGTGCGGGTTCAGCGCCAGATGCTGTGCGACGGCACGCAGCGCGCCGGGGAACCGCTCGCACTGATCGGCGAGCCGGTCCCAGACGTCCCCCGCGGCGGGCTCTGCCGAGGCTGCCTCCGGCTCGTCGGGGAGCGCCTCGACGCCCTGGTGCGCGGAAGGGGTGCGGCCGGACGCCGTGAGCAGCAGCTCGCGGGCGTCGGCGGGCGACAGCTCCTCGAGCGGCAGGACGGGTCCTTCGACGCCGGGCAGTACGGCGGGCCCGGTGACCAGGGTCGTGCAGCCCGTCGGCAGGGGCAGCAGCGCGCGCAGCTGCTCGGCGTCGACCGCGTCGTCCAGGACCAGCAGCAGCCGGCGCCCCTCGGTCAGCCGGTGCACGGCGTCGCGCGCGGCCGCCGCGGAGGGCGCGGGCCGGTCGGCGCCGCCCAGGGCACGCAGCACCGCGTGCGGGACCCGCTCCGCCGGCAGCGGACGCCCCGCCTCGTCGCGCAGTCCGACCAGGACGCGCCCGTCGGGGAACAGCTCCGCCACGCGATGCGCCGCGCTCACGGCGAGCGCGGTCTTGCCCATCCCCGCCGGGCCGGTCACCTGGACGCAGCCCCCACCGGGCAGGCCGCGCAGCCATCCGGCGAGCTGCTCCAGCTGCTCCTCGCGACCGGTGAAGTACGGTTCCACGGACGTGAACTGAGGGAGCGTCAAAGAGACGGAGGGCGCCTGGTCGGTGGGGGTCGCCGCGGCCGGCCGGTCAACGATGACCCGCTGCTGCCGCTTGGCCGCCGGCTGGAGCAGCGCCGGGTCGCCGGTCAGGATGCGGCTGTGCAGCTGCTGGAGTCGCCGGCCCGGCTCGATCGCCAGCTCCTGGACCAGGGTGCGCCGCAGCTCGCCGAAGGTGCGCAGCGCGTCCGCCTGCCGGCCGGTGCGGTACAGCGCCACCATCAGGTGCGCGTGGAAGTCCTCGTGCAGCGGCAGTTCGGTGGTCAGCGCCTGGAGCTCGCCGAGGATCTCCTGATGCCGGCCCAACTGGAGTTCGGCGCGCACCCGCTGTTCGAGGGCGGCGATACGGGCCTCGGCGAGCCGGACGGACATGCTCTTCAGCAGGCTGCCGTGCGGGGTGTCCGACAGCAGCGGCCCGCGCCACAGGGCGAGCGCCTGCCGCTGGAGTTCGGCGGCGGCCGCGTAATCCCCCTGGCCGAGCTCCTCGCGGCCCCGGCGGTGCAGGTCCTCGAAGACCGCGAGGTCCAGCTGGCCGGGGTCCACCCGCAGCAGATAGCCGGGGGCGCGGGTGAGCAGGGCGTCGCGCCCCAGCTCCGGCTGGACGTCCTGGAGCAGCTTGCGCAGCTGGGAGATGTACACCTGGAGCGTGGTCATCGCGGTGCGCGGCGGCTGCTCGCCCCACAGCTCGTCGATCAGCCCGTCGACGGAGACGACCTCGTTGGCGCGCACCAGCAGCGTCGAGAGCACCACCCGCACCTTCGCGGCGCGAGGCGTCACCGTCCGGGCGTCGGCCGCCGTGGACACCTCCAGAGGCCCCAGCACCTTGAATCGCATACGAGAACCCCCGCTCTCTGACGTCGGTACGGGACGTGCCGACCCCCCAGTCTCCCGGCTCACGCGCGGTTTCGCTGAGATGAGCCCCGCGCAGGGGGCCGTTCGCAAGTGTCTCTTTAGCCGGTCTCGACAGGATCCGGACCAAGAGCACAGTGCCGTGCGGAGCGGGCCGCGCCGCCGAAGCGCGTCAGAGGGGGCCGACGTTGAGTTCTTCTTCCACGGACACCGGACACGGCGCCGCGCGCGCTCGCCTCCTCGGGAGCCGGGCCGACGGGGCACCGCGGTGAACGCTGCCGCCCTCACCCGCCCCTCGCGCGCCGGAGAGCCGGCGGCGGGGCATGAGCGGGTGCGGCGACTCGAGGCCCTGCTGGGCGACCCGGCCGAGGACACCAACCCCTCCGGCTACCGGACCCTGCTCGCCGCCGACCGGGCCGGGGTGATCTGCGACCCGGCCGAGGCGGTGCTGGACTCCTTCGGGATGAACGAGGAGTTCGTGCCCACCGCTCTGGGCGGCCGCTTCGACTCGCCCGAGACCCTGCTCCAGGTGATGCGGGCGGTCTTCCGCCGGGACGTGGGCCTCGGCATGGGATACGGCATGACCACCTTCGCCGCCGCCAACCACGTGTGGCTGCGCGGTACCGCCCCGCAACAGCGCGTGCTGGCGGGGCAGTTGCTGTCCGGCTCCAAGGCGTCGCTGGCCCAGCACGAGACCGCCCACGCCAACGACTTCGTCCGCGGCCGGGTGCGGGGCGTCCCCCGGCCCGGGGGCCTGTCGGTGACCGGGGCCAAACAGGTCGTCAACAACCTGCAACGGGCCGACGCGCTCGTGATGGTGCTGTCCACCGCCCAGGGCGGCGACGGCGGTCGGCTGTCCACGCTGCTGCTGGACCCGCGTGAACTGCCGCCCGACCGTTTCGAGATCACCGGCCGGCCCGGCGCCGAACCGGTGGGGCTGCGCGGCTACTTCCGCACCGGCGCCCGTTTCACCGACTGCCCGGTGCCCGACAGCGCCCTGCTCGGGCCGATGGGCAGCGGCGCGACCACATCGCTGCTCGCCTCCCGGATGAGCCGCACCCTGGTCTCCTCCCTCGCGGTCGCGGCCGTCGACACCGGCCTGCGCACCGCCCTGCGGGCAGGCCGGGTGCTGGGCGCCGGCGTCACCGCGGCCCCGGACCCGCACAGTGCGGCAGCGACACTCACGTGGGCGTTCGTCGACCTGCTGCTGTACGACAGCCTGGCGGTGGTGACCACCCGGGCGCTGCACCTGCGGCCCGCCGAGACCAGCCTGTACGCGGCGGCCCTGAAGTCGCTGCTGCCGAAGGTCCTCAGGGACACCCTCCACGACCTGGCCAGCGTGCTCGGTTCGCGGATCTACACCCGTGAGGGCCCGGCCGGTGTCTTCCACAAGTACCTGCGCGACGTGCCGATCATCAGCCTCGGACACGCGGGGACGGCCGCCTGCCAGGCCACGATCATCCCGCAACTGCCGCTGCTGGCACGCCGCGCGTGGTTCACGGGGGAGCAGGCCCCGGCCGCGATGTTCCGACCGGGCGCCCCCTTGCCGCCGTTCTCCTACGACGACGACACACCCGTGCTGACCGACGGACGAGACGGTCTGAGCGCCTCGCTGCCGGCCACCGTCGCCGAACTGCCCACCGGCGACGCGGTGGAGCGCGTCCTGCGCACCCTGGCCGAGCGGATGGTCGACGAACTGCGGGACCTGCGCGGCCGGGTGCTCGCGCTGGAGCCGCCCGGCCCGCAACGCTCCGTCGGTCCGGCGTGGTTCGCGCTCGCCGACCGCTATGTCCTGGTGCTGGCCGCGGCCGCGGTGCTCGGGGTGTGGCGCCGCGGTGACGCGCACGGCGAGCCCTTCCTCGCCGACCCCGCGTGGGCGGCCGCCGCGCTGTACCGCATCGCCGGCCGCCTCGGCGTCAGGGACGTCGAGCTGCCTGCGGAGTGCCTGACCCGGGTGCACCGGGAGGTGGTGGCCCGGTTCCGCGACCCGCACGGCTTCGACCTCTACAACATGCCGCTGGCCGGCTGACGCCCCCGCACCGGCGGGACGACGCCACACCTGCCACGAAAGCGAGGAGTTGACCGATGGACTGTCCGCCGCGCCCGTCACCGGGCGAGCCGATCGCCATGACACCCGACGGCGCCGACTGGTCGCCGCTCCGCGCCGACCTGCGCCGGCACGGCACCGCGCTGGTGCACGGCCGCCTCACCGACTGGCAGGTGCCGCCCGGTGAGGAGCGCCTGCTGCACGAGGTGCTGGGCCGTGACCTGCCGAGCTATCGCGCGCTCGGCCACCGGCACCTGCGCGCCCGCTACGCCGCCTCACGCCGCCTGCTGAAACGGGCGGCCGCCGCCGCGCTGAGCGTCCACCCCGCCGATCTGGAGCTGTCGTACGGTCCCACCGGGCGCCCCTTCGTGCGGGGCTTCGACCAGATCGACATCAGCCTCAGCCACACCGCGGACCTGCTCCTGGTCGGCCTGACCACCCGGGGGCTGATCGGGGTGGACGCCGAGCCCGCCTCCCGGCAGCTGTACCGCAGAGGTCTGCGGCGGCACACCTGCACCCCGCAGGAGAGCCGGGACCTGGAGCAGCTGCCCGAGGAGGACCGGGACGGCGCCCTGCTGCGGCTGTGGACGCTGAAGGAGGCCTACAGCAAGGCGATCGGACAGGGCATGGCGTTCCGGTTCACCGAGTTCGGCTTCGGCCCCGCCGGCCAGCCGGTCCGTGTCAACCGGCCGGACGGCCGTGCGGGCACCGGCGCCGAGTGGTCCTTCTCCACCTACGCCGTCGACGCGGGCGGAGCCGCCTTCGTGGTGAGCGCGGCCGTCCACGACCCCGGTCTGGGCCGCACGCTCGACACCGAGGTCGCCACGATGCTCGATCCGGAGACGGTCACCGCCATCACCGGGGCACTGGCCGCGGTCGGCTGACGGGCTGCGGCGAGCTCCCGTCGACGAGGCGGGGCAGGAACGCGTCACAGGTCCTCCACCACCGTGGCGACCGCTTCCAGCACGGCACGCCCGGACTGGGCCAGGGTCAGCGTCACCGGGCTGAGCCTGCGGCCCTCGGCGTCCCGTGCGCACAGGCCGACCACCGCCGAGCACCGCATCGGCAGGTCCGGCTCCGCGTATCCGCGGAAATGGACCTTCAGCGAGCCCAGGGTGCACCGGTCGGTGGCCAGATGGTGCATCCGGCCGGCCGCGAGCAGGGAGGTCTGGCGCAACGCCTCCAGCTGGACCAGGCCCGGCACATGGCCCTCGGCCGAACCGTCGGGCAACGGCCAGCCGTCGGGTACGCGCACGGTGGCCGACAGCCGGCCGTGGGTGAGTTCGAAGGGACCGTGCACCAGGACGGTGTCCGGGTGAGCGCGCCCCACCTCGGCGGGGTCGGCGGGCCGTGTGACGGCGGGCTCGCCGTCGGAGGCGGCCAGGACCGTCGCGAGGCTGAGCACGCGGTGGTTGCGGTGCACCACCGGCGGCAGGAAGACCACGTCGGCGCTGCCCGAGCCGCACGGGACGTCGTCGATGCTCAGCCGGGCGCTGAACCGCAGGGCGCGCGGCACCCCGTCGATGACCTTGTCGGGGCGCACCCGCAACTCGCTGGTGAGCAGCGGGGCGTGGCCGCCCCGGCCCGCGGAGGTGCGCCAGGCGGAGATGTCCTGGGTGGCGACGGCGATCCGGAAGAAGACGGCGGTGCGGTTGGCGGGCACCGAGAAATGGGTCTGCCCGATGAACTCGCCGGTCTCGCGGACCATGTCGACGGCCGTCTGGAGATCGTGGAAACGGTGGGATCCGGCTGCCAGGAGGGGGTGGGCGGTGGGCAGTTCGCCGGTCAGCACGAACTCCTGGATGTGGTCGGTGTCCGCGTCGGACAGGCCGAAGGGCTCCCAGGAGCGCTGCCGGTGGATCAGGCCGCGCGGGGCGCCGCCGCGGGCCGGCGGGTCGGCCAGTGCGGAGGGGCTCGAGCCGTCCACGCCGTCACCACCTTCCGTCGCGTGGCACCGCGATCCGGCCCCCGGAAGGGGTGCTCGGGCCGGACCGCGGTCTGTGTGCCGCCGGTATCAGGGTGGCCGAGCCCGCGCCGCCGGCACCAGCGCGGACCGGCGGCAGCAAGCTGCGCGGCAGCAACTTCCCCGCCGGTGAACACCGTTGCCGTCCCGCCGGCGCCCGTGCGTTCGCACAGGTCAGGAGGGTCGCGGGGGGTCGGAGTCGCGGAACAGGCCCGAGAGCACCGCGTTCACCCCGGCCTGGAAGCGGCTGGTGGCGTCCAGTTCCTCCATGATCTCCGAGATGTGGCGACGGCAGGTGCGCACCGACATGCCGAGCCTGCGGGCCACCATCTCGTCCTTGTAGCCCTGCGCCATCAGCTTGACGATGGCCCACTTCACGTCGTCGGAGATGTCGGTGTGTTCCTCGGCGTCCGGCTCGAACGGCGTGGCCTGGAGCCACAGATGGTCGAAGAGCTTGCACAGGAAGGCCACCAGGGTGGGCTCGCGCACCACGATGGCTCCCGGCGGCCGCCCCTCGACGCCCTGCTCGGGCAGGAACACGATCTCCCTGTCGTAGATGATCATCCGGTCGACCAGTTGGTCCGTGGTGCGCACGTCGGCGCCGAGCGCGGTGACGTCGCGGATGTAGGCCGTGTTGGCGAGGTCCCCGCGCACGGTGTGCTGGTAGAGGTGCTGGACCCGGATGCCGCGGGCGAGGCGTTCGGCGGTGAGCGCGCGGGCGCTCTCCAGCAGGTGGGCGGGGCGGGGGCCGCCGGGCTGGACGGTGAGCACCTCGGTGCGGCAGCGGTCGCCGCAGTCCTTCAGCAGCGCCTCGACGACGAGGTAGTCGCTGATGATGTCGAAGGACTCCATGGGATTGCGCCGGCGGCGGCTCTCGAAGTAGGCGGGCAGCAGGGCCAGCAGGCCGTCGCGGGTCCGGGAGACGGACTGCTGGAGCTCCCGGATCTGTTCCTCGGCCGGCCCGACCAGGTTCGCGGCCGCCGCGTCGGGGCTCACCGGCACCAGCACGTCCGGGGCGCCGGGCATCGGACGCAACAGGCACAGGTGCACGAGCCGTTGCCCGATCGTCTCCGCTTCCCGAAGGGGGATGCCGATCGCCTGGGCGATGTGATCGGGCGCGTAGCGACCGGCGTGGACGGCCTCCCGGTATGCCGACACCCCCTTCTCGTCCAGCTCGTCGAAAGCGGCGTCAGAAAGGGATATGTCCGGCATCCTGCGTGTACCCCCCCGCGGAATGGAAATCAGTCGCCTGGCCACCCTACGGGCTGATCAGGCCAACCGGGCGGGAGGTTCGGCGGCGGCCCGGACGGGGATGGTGCGCGCGTCGACGAGAGCCAGCTCGACCGGATGACGGCCGGGTGGCGTCACCTCGCCGACGACGGCGGCGTCACGGCCGTAGGGATGGGCGCGCAGCGCGGCGAGGACGTCGTCCGCGGCCTCGGCGGAGACGACGAGGCACACACAGCTCACGGTCGCCGCGTGCACCGGCTCCACGCCGAGCTCGTCGAGGGCCACCCGCACCTCGTAGTGCACCGGCAGCGCGGCCTCCCGCACCCGCATGCCCAGACCCGTGGCGGACGCGTACGCGTGCAGCGTGCCCGCCAGGCCGGCCCGCCCCACCACGCGCACCGCGCGCAGCGCCCCGTCGGCCCGCGCCCCACGCACCTGCTCCAGCAGTCCGGCGAGCGGCACGCACGCGGCGGAGACCACACCCTCGTGCCCGAGCCTCGCCCGGGCCGACAGCAGGTGGGCGCCGAAACCGCCGAGCGGGGCGCTGACCAGGAGGCGGTCGCCCGCCCGCGGCGGGGTCTCCTGGCCGGCGCCGGGGGAGAGCACCCCCAGTCCGGCGGTGTGCAGATAGATCTGGTCGGCCTCGCCCGCGCGCACCACCCGGGCGTCCACGTCGAGCACCGACACCCCGGCCGCCTGGGCCACGTCGCGGACCGAGTCGGCCACCCGGCGCACCTGACGCAGCGGCAGCCCTGCCTCGACCACCGCCGACACCGACAGGCCGAGGGGGCGGGCGCCCGCCGCCGCCAGTTCGTTGACCGCGCAGCACGCCGCGAGCTGGCCGATGTCGCCGTCGCCGTAGAACGGGGGGTCGGCCACGTACGTTCCCGACAGCAGCAGGGGCTGGCCCTCGCCCAGCGGCGGGCACGGGCCCCGCGCCTCGTCGAGCGCGTCCCGCAGGAACGTCCGCAGCCCGCCGCCGGCGCGGCCGTCGAGGTCGTCCGGCAGCGCGACGTGTCCGGCCAGGGTCGGGGCGGACCCGGGGGAGAAGGCACCACCGGCAGTCATGAGGGATTGCCACCTCTTCGTACGGTCGACGGACAGGACACGGACCGAACCACCGAGACCGCCCCGGCCCGCGGACGAGGACCCACCGGCCGGCATCCGGGCCCACGGCGGGCCGTCGTGGCGTCGTCGGCTTCGCCGGTGGCGTGCCGCGACGCGCGCCCTGCGTCCCGACGCGCGTCGCCCGGGCCGCCGTACGACGGGTGCGGTGTGTGCCCGCTCATCCGGCCTCCGCCGTCACCGCCTCTGCCTGGGCGGTGGTCCGTCCCGCCTGGCGCAGCGTGAGGAGTATCCGGGTCAGACGGCGGCCCGTGCCGTCGATCCCGCCGGGTTCGGTGCGGGCGGTGCACAGGAGCGGCAGATCCAGTTCGGCGTGGCCGCGCAGGTGTACCGACAGCCGGTCCAGGGCCGTCGGACAGGGCGCGGCCCCGTCGGAGGCGACCGCCAGCAACGCGCTCTGCCGCAGCGCCTCCACGAGCAGCAGCCCGGGCACCGAGTCGGTGGCCCCGGTGAAGAAGACCGGGTGGGACGGGTCCACCAGGACGGTCGTGGTGAGCGTCGCGCCCTGGCGCACCGGCTGCGACACCACCACGCTGTCCGGGGTGCACCGGCCGACCAGCGAGGGTGCTGCGGGCCGCAGGCCGGGACGCGGGCCGTCGTCGGCGGGGGTGCGGGCCAGCGCCGCGAGGCGACTGGTGGCGCGGTGGTTGCGGGCCACCGTCGGGGTGACGAAGAGGAGTTCGGCCGAACCGGTGCAGGCCTCGGCGCCGTCGAGACGCAGGGTCCCGCCCAGCCGCAGACTGCGCGGCACACCGGCCACCGTCCGGGTCGGCTCGGCCCGCATCTCCAGGGCCAGCCGGGCGCCCTCGGCGCAGTCCTGCCAGACGGCCGGATCCGACAGACGCAGCGCGAACCGGTAGAACAGCGCGGGCCGTTCGGCCGGCACCCCGAAGTTGCGGTGCCCGACGTGCAGGCCGGCCCTGCGGATCAGTTCCACGAAGATCAGCGGGTCGTGCAGGTTCGGGGTGTCGTTGAACAGCGGGTGCCCGACCGGCATGTCGTCGCGCAGGACGAAATGCTGCTCACCGGCTCGCGGGCGGCGGGCGCCGGGAGCGGTGGGGGGAGCGCCGAGGACTGCGTGCTGGGACATGGTCGGCTCCTCGGTCGGGGCGGGCCGATTGGTGCCCGGGGTCACGGGTCCGGTGGTGTTCGGGGACGCAGACGGTCCCACAGGACTGCACACCAGCCTCGCCCGTCCTGCCGACGGGGGCCAAGCACAGGGCGCTGGCAGCAAGTTGCGCCGCAGGCATTACCGAGCCACCCCCGCCGGTCAGTACATCGGCTGCCCCCCACCACCGAGGCCACCCTCACCCACCCCTCCCCCCGCCACCCATCTCGCCCTCCCCGCGACCCCCCTGAAACGACCGCTCGTGCACGGCTTTAGTCGGACACAGGCCGTCCTGCGCAGACTCACCGGCGCAGGGTCATTCCCCGCAACCGCGGTTCCGCACCGCTCAACCCCAGCGGCGCACCCCCAGGCGTCCCCTCCCATCGCCAGGAAGGTCATGTTCATGATCGAGCCGTCGGGCGCACGCCGATGAGCGTCACCGTCCGGACACCGGCCACGACCGACCTCCCCCACGGCGTGCGCCCGACGCGGGGGACCGGCCCTCGCGCCTCCTTGCGCACCGAACGGCCGAGCCCGGTCCCGGACACCGCGCACCGCGGCGGTCCCTCTATCCGTGAAGGAGCAGCGTGAACAGTGTGGCGACGTCGGCCCCGGCCGGCGCACAGACCGCGGCCGGGGTGCCGTTCTTCTCCCAGGCGGCCACCTTCGAACGGCTGTGGCCGCAGATCGCGGCCCACACCTCCGACGTGATGGACCGCGGCAAGTACTCGCACGGCCGCAAGGTGCTCGAACTGGAGCGGGCGATCGCCGAATACACCGGCGCCCGGCACGCCATCGCCATGAACAACGGCACCGACGCCCTGGTGCTGCTGCTGCGCGCGGCCGGAGTCCAGCGCGGCGACGAGGTCGTGGTCCCCGCCTTCACCTTCGCGGCGACCGCCACCTCCGTGGCCCTCGCCGGCGCCACGCCCGTCTTCGCCGACATCGACCCGGTGACCTACGCGATGGACCCCGAGTCGTTCGCGCGGGCGGTGACCGAGCGCACCAAGGCCGTCATGCCGGCGCACCTGTTCACCCAGCTCGCCGACATGGACGCGATCGGCGAGGTCGCCGCCGCGCACGGCGTGACCGTGCTCGAGGACAGTGCCGAGTCGATCGGCATGCGGTGGAACGGCAAGCACGCCGGTCTGCTCGGACGCGGCGGCGTGCTGTCGTTCTTCCCGACCAAGACCCTGGGCGCCATCGGTGACGCGGGCATGGTCCTCACCGACGACGACGAGGTGGCCGAGCGGGCCGGGATCCTGCGCCACCACGGCCGTATGGGCAAGACCATCGACCACATCGCCGGCATCTCCAACCTGTCCGGCGCCTCCGGCACCAACTCCAAGATGGACGACATCCAGGCCGCCGTCCTCCTGGCCAAGCTGACCGACCTCGACCAGGACATCGCCCGGCGTGCTCACCTCGCCGAGGCCTACACCGAGCGCCTGAAGGACATCCCGGGGGTCCTGCGCGTGCCCACCGTGGTGGAGCGCGCGGTCCCCACCACCCCGGTCTTCTACGTCTACGAGATCGAGGTCGAGCGGCGCGACGAACTGGTCGCCCACCTCAACGCGCGCGGCATCGGCACCGAGACGTACTACCCGATCCCGCTGCACGTACAGCCCTGCTTCGCCGAACTCGGCTACCGCGACGGCGACTTCCCCGTAGCGGAGGCCGCCTGCCGCAACGCCGTGGCGCTGCCGTTCTACCCGGACCTGTCCGAGACGCAGCTCGACCTCGTCGCCGACACCATCCGGGATTTCTTCCAGGGGAGCCAGAGTTGAGGACACTGCCTTTCTTCCCGCCCGACCTGTTCGAGGCGGACCGCGACGCGTTGCTCAAGGCGATGTTCGAGGTGGGCACCGACCCCGAGCAGCGCTTCATCCTCGGCCGCCGCACCGCCGAGTTCGAGCAGGAGATCAAGAAGGCCACCGGCGCCGGTGACGTCGTGGCGTGCGGCAGCGGCACCGGCGGCCTGGAACTGGCCGTCGGCGCCCTGGACATCGGGCCCGGCGACGAGGTCATCGTGCCCGCGTTCTGCTGCCAGCCCGTCGCCTCCTCCGTCGCCAACGCGGGCGCCACGCCGGTCTTCGCCGACGTGGACCCCTGGACGATGGTCATCGACCCGGACTCGGTGGAGTCCCTGATCACCGACCGCACCCGCGCCGTCATGCCCGCCCACCTGTTCAACAAGATGGCGGACATGCCGCGGATCAACGAGATCGCGCGGCGCCACGACATCGCGGTGATCGAGGACGCGGCCGTCGTGCAGGGCGCGGTCCTCGACGGGGTCCCGGCCGGCCGCTGGGGCACCCTCGGTGTCTTCTCCTTCTTCCAGGTCAAGGCGTTCGGCACGGCCGGCGAGGGCGGTGTCGTACTGACCGACGACCCCGAACTGGCGCGCGCCGTGCGCATGCTGCGCAACCACGGCCAGGACGGCGTCAACCGCTTCCTGCACCACCGCATCGGCCGCAACAGCCGCTTCGACGAGGTCATCGCGGCCTTCCAGCTGCACCGGCTGCCCACCCTCGCCGACCGTCTGGAGCGCCGCGCCACCATCGCGGACTACTACACCGAGCGGTTCGCCCCGCTGGCCGAGCGAGGCGTCAAGCCGCCGCCGGCCGGCCGCAACGGCCGCTGCTACTACGTCTACCCGATCCAGGTGACGCGCCGCGACGACCTGCGCGCCTACCTGACTGAGAACGGCATCGGCTCGCACGTCTACTACCCCACGCCGCTGCCGTTGCAGCCCGCATTCAACGCCTGGGCCCCCGAGGGCGCCGACTGGCCGAACGCGCGCTGGGCCAGCCGGTCGAACCTGGCCATCCCGATCTGGCCGCACCTGACCGACGCCGACGTCGAGCGCATCGCCGACACCATCTGCGACTTCTTCGCCTAGGGAGCCACCTGCCATGACGACAACCGTCCAGAGCGCCGACGCCGCGCAGGAGTACGTCTTCGACTCCTCCTGG
Source organism: Streptomyces sp. NPDC057280 (assembly GCF_042668605.1). Taxonomy (NCBI): domain Bacteria; kingdom Bacillati; phylum Actinomycetota; class Actinomycetes; order Kitasatosporales; family Streptomycetaceae; genus Streptomyces; species Streptomyces sp. NPDC057280. Next base: position 117,293 of record NZ_JBHUYR010000010.1, on the reverse strand, counting down.
GACAAGGAGACCGAGCGGCTCATCACCAACGAGGCCATCTGGGACCCGGGCACCTTCGAGCGGTTCGACAGGCTCGGGGTGAGCGAGGGCTGGCACGTCCTGGAGGTCGGCGCCGGCTCCGGCTCGGCCGCCCGCCGGCTCGCCGAGCTGGTCGGCCCCACCGGCCGCACGGTCGCCGCCGACCTGAAGACCGTGCGTCTGCTCGAGGACCAGAAGAAGGGCACGCTCGACGTCTGGGAGATCGACATCCGCGAGGACGAACTCCCGGAGAACTCCTTCGACCTGGTGCACGCCCGGATGCTGGTCCAGCACCTGCCCGGCCGCCAGGCCGTCATCGACAAGTTCGTACGCGCGCTGCGCCCCGGTGGCCTGCTGTTCCTGGAGGACACCGACTCCTCCACCCTGTTCCGCTCCGCGTCCGGCGAGGACTTCCTCCAGGACGTGCGCGCCGCCGGCTACGGGCTGATGCGCGAGGCCGGTCACGACCCGCGCGGCGGTCACGTCGACCTCCAGCTGGCGCTCGCCTCGGGTCTGGAGGACGTCACGGCCGAGGGCCGCGTGGTGATGGTGCGCGGCGGCTCCGACCAGGCCCGCCACTACCAGCTGTGGCTGGAGTTCATGGCCCCGCAGATCGTGGCCGCCGGCCTGGTCACCGAGGAGCGCATCGCCGAGGCGATCAGCGAGATGGGCGACCCGGCCCACCACTGGCTCAGCCAGGTCCAGATATCCACCGTCGGCCGCAAGCCCCGTACCGCCTGACGGCCCCACAGCAACGACGAAGAAAGGAGGAGCGGACATGAGCCAGGCCCTCGCGGTCAAGCCGACCGGGCGGCTGCGCGCCTACGCGCGGCTGGCGAAGCTGTCGTTCTTCGACTACTACCTGGCCGCGCCGGTCGTCTGGGCGCTGCTGCCCTCCGATCTGCGCGACGACCCCAGGGTGCTGTGGACGCTGGTCGTCAGCACGCTCGGCTGGGTGGCGATGACCGCCGCCACGGTCGCGTTCGACGACGTGCACGGCTTCCGGGACGGCAGCGACGACGTCAACTACGACCCGAAGGCCGCGCTGCGCAACCGTCAGCGCAAGCCGCTGCTCAACGGCGACCTGACGGAGCACCAGGCCCTGCGCTTCGGATACCTGACGCTGCTGGCGAGCGTGGTGTGGATGGGCGTGGCCGTCGCCGTCGCCCCGCACACCCCGGCCTGGGTGCTGGTGCTGATCCCCTTCCAGATCGCGATCAGCGTCCAGTACTCGCACGGCATGCGGCTCAGCTACCGCGGCGGACAGGAACTGGTGCTGCTACTCAGCCCCGGTCTGATGGCGCTGATCCCCTACGGCCTGACCGACGGTCACTTCACCGGCGTCATCGCGCTGGAGACGTATCTGATCGGCGTCTGGTCGCTGCTGGTGTCGGTGTACTCCAACGTCAACGACCGTGACGGCGACCGTGAGGCGGGCCGCAAGAACCTCGCCACCGTGCTGTCACCGGCCGCCTACTCGGTGGCCATCGCCCTGATCTCGCTGACCGAGACCGCGGCGCTGCTCATCGCCTGGGTGGCCGACGCCGTACCGGGCTGGTTCCTGCTGTGCATGGTCCCCGTCCTGGTGATGCGGGCCCGGCAGCTGCGAGCGGGGCTGGGCCAGAACAACGCGCTGCTGGCCCGCAAGCTCGGCGTCGACACCCACCGACTCGGGGTGGCGGCCCTGCTGATCGCCAACCTGCTCGTCATCCGCTGAATCCCAGGAAGGCAAGGCAGAGCATGAAGAAGACCCCACGCCCCAAGAACCTGGGTGCGTTGTTCGAGTACTACGCCGAGGCGAAGACCCCCACCTGGTACCTCGACCGGCCCTACGACATCGCGCCCGAGGGCGGCCGGACCTACGACGTCGCCGGCCTGGCCCGGCTGGTCGCGGACATGTCCGGCCGCCTGCACGCGGCCGGTCTGCGCCGCGGCGACCACCTGGCGATCATCAAGGAGAACCACCACGACGTGGTGCTGCTCGCCGCGGCCGCCGCCCGGATCGGCGCGCTGCCCGCGATGATCTCCTCCTCCAACGCCCCGGACGTGCACGCCAAGATCATGGAGCGCTTCCAGCCGAAGGTGCTCGTGGCCTCCGGCTCGGTGCTCGGCGCGGCCGCCGCCCAGGGTGTGAAGCTGACCGGTCCCGGCTGCCAGGTCATCGCCATCGACGGCGACCCCGCGCTGGCCGAGGGCGGCATCAGCCTGGCCTCGCTCGCCGGCGCGGACATCCCGCCGATGAACCTGCGCCCGGACCACGAGCCGATGATCTGCACCCACACCTCCGGCACCACCGGTGTGCCGAAGCTGGTGGTGCACTCGCCCAACACCCTCCTGGGCGTGCTCACCAAGCTCGAGACCATGCCGCTGCCGGGCCTGTCCATCCGGCCCGACGACGTCTTCGCCTCCTGCATCGCCTTCGTCCACGGCCGGGCCATCACCTGGACCTTCGCCCAGCTGGCCCGCCCGCCGAAGAAGGTCGTCATCCTCGGCGGCAACGAGCCGGACCTGGTCGCCGAAGTGCTCAGCGAGCACCGGCCCACCGTGCTCGAGGCCTGCCCGAACATCTTCCAGCGCTGGGAGCGGCTCACCGAGACGCACCGCTCCGCCTTCAGCCGGGTCCGGTTCTTCGTCAACACCTTCGACGCCATCCACCCGCCCACCGTGCGGGCGTTCATGGACGCCTCGGACCACAGCCGTCCGGTGTGGGGTCAGGTGTGGGGACAGAGCGAGACGGGCCCGGTCGCCATGGCCGTCTACTCCCGCAAGCAGATCCGCAAGAACCAAGGGGCGCTCGACCCGGTCACCAACGTCGTCGGCCGCCCGATCCCCTTCATCACCCAGGTCAAGATCGTCGACCCCGACACCCGCAAGCGGGTTCCGGCCGGCCAGGCCGGTGTGGTCCTCGTCAAGACCAAGGGCCGCTGCCTGACCTACCTCGGTGAGGACGACCGGGCCCGGGAGAAGGACTGGGACGGCTGGTGGAACACCGGCGACCTCGGCGTGAAGTCCCGCACCGGCGCGCTGCGCCTCCAGGACCGTGAGGTCGACCTCATCCCCGGCACCAGCTCCATCGCCCTGGAGTCGATCCTGCTGGAGCGCATCCGGCGGGCCACCGAAGTGATCGTCCTGGGCGACCCCGAGGGCGGCAAGCCGGTCCCGGTCCTCAGCCTCTCCGAGGGCGAGCTGAGCGAGACGGAGTGGCGTGAGGCCACTCGGGGCCTGCCCGAGCTCGCCCCGCCGCACGTCATCGCGTGGGAGGACTTCCCGCGCACCGGCACCTGGAAGGTGCGGCGCTTCGACCTGCGCCGACAGGTGCTCGATTCACAGGCCACCTTCGGCACCGGCCGCTGGACCTGAGCCGCGACCGCCACCACACGACTTCATCAGAAACGGACGGGTCGATGCCAAAGATCGTCATCATGGGCCAGGGGTACGTCGGCCTGCCGCTCGCGGTACGCGCCGTGGAGGCCGACGAGAACACCACGGTCGTCGGTTTCGACGTCGACGAGGACCGCGTCAAGCGGCTTGCCGCGGGCGAGTCCTTCGTCGAGGACGTCGCGCCGCAGCGGCTCCTTGCCGCACTGGCCAGCGGGCGCTATCTGCCCACCACCGAGGAGCGCGCGGTCGGCGGCTTCGACGTGGCCGTCATCAGTGTCCCGACGCCGCTGCGCGAGGGCGTCCCCGACCTTCGGGCCATCGAGTCGGCCGCCCGCATCCTGGGCCGGTTCCTGCGCCAGGGTGCCACGGTGGTCCTGGAGTCCACCACCTATCCCGGGACCACCGAGGAACTGGTCGCCCCGATCCTGGAGGAGTACTCCGGGCTCACCGCGGGCGCCGACTTCCACCTGGGCTACAGCCCGGAGCGGATCGACCCGGGCAACCGGGTGTGGACCCTGGAGACCACCCCCAAGGTCGTCTCCGGTGTGGACGAGGCCTCCCTCGCCGCCGTCGACGCCTTCTACCGCACGGTCGTCGAGACGACCGTGCCGGTGAAGTCGCCCAAGGTGGCGGAGCTGACCAAGCTGGTCGAGAACACCTTCCGGCACGTCAACATCGCCCTGGTCAACGAACTCGCCGTCTACGCACGGGAGTTGGGCATCGACGTCTGGGAAGCGGTGGACGCCGCCTCCTCCAAGCCGTTCGGCTTCATGCGCTTCACCCCCGGCCCCGGCGTCGGTGGCCACTGCCTGCCCGTCGACCCGGTCTACCTGTCCTGGCGGGTCAACCGGGCCCTCGGCCGCCGCTTCCGGTTCGTCGAGCTCGCCAACGACGTCAACGACCACATGCCCTCCTACGTCGTGCAGCGGCTGCTGACCGCGTTCAACGAGCGCGGCCGTGCCCTGTCCGGCTCCCGGGTGCTGGTGCTCGGCCTGGCCTACAAGCCCGACACCGGCGACGCCCGCGAGTCGCCCGCCGTCCGCGTCGTCGACGGGCTGCTGCGGCTGGGTGCCGAGGTGCGGGCCGTCGACCCGCACGTCGTGGAGAGCGCCCCCGTCGACCCGCGGGTCATCCGCACCGAACTCGACGAGCAGGAGATCGCCGCGGCCGACGCCGTCGTCCTGCTCACCGACCACAGCGCGTTCGACCTCGACCTGATCACCCAGCACGCCTCGTTCGTCCTCGACACCCGTCACCGGCTGCCCGCCGGCCCGACGGTGGAGTACCTGTGACCGGCACCGCCCGCCGCGTCCTGGTCACCGGCGCGAGCGGGTACATCGGCGGCGCCGTCGCCCGTGCCCTGCTCGCCGCCGGGCACCGGGTCACCGGCCTGGTGCGCGACCCGTCCCGGGCGGCCGGGCTGGCCGCCGCCGGGGCGGACCTGCGCACCGGCGACATGCTGCGCCCCGAGACGTACGCACCGCTCGTCCAGGACGTCGACGCGGTGGTGCACGCGGCGCAGCTGCGGTTCACCGGCCGCCTCACCGAGGCGCGCATCCGGCGCATCCGCCGGGCCGACGCCACCATGGCCGGCGCCCTGGCCGACGCCTGCCTGACGCACGGCCGGCGGCTGCTGTACGCCAGCGGCGCCTGGGTCTACGGCGACCACGGCGAGCGGTGGATCGACGAGACCGTGCCGCACCGCCCCGCCCCGCTCGGGGTGTGGCACGCCGCGGCGACGGCCCGGCTGCGCGCCAAGGCGTCCGACGGCCTCGACGCGGTGGTGCTGCACGCCGGTTTCGTCTACGGACCCGGCGGCAACTTCCGGGCGGCCTTCGCCGACCAGGCGGACCGCACGGGACGCATCCGGCACCCCGGAGACGGCTCCAACTACTGGAGCTGCGTCCACCTCGACGACCTGGCGGCCGCCTACGTGGCCGCCCTGCACGGGGCACCGGCCGGCGCCGAGTACAACATCGCCGACGACCAGCCGCTGCCGCTCGCGCAGTTCGCCCGAGAAGCCGCCCGCGCGCTGGGCGCCGAGTCGGCCGCACCCGTACCCCGGGCCGTGGCTTCGCTCGTCCTCGGCCGCTCCGTCACCACCTCACTGACCACCTCCTACCGGTTGAGCAACGCCCTGGCACGGGACGAACTGGGCTGGCGCCCGGCGTATCCGACCGTCGCCGACGGCCTGCCCTCGGCCGTGGCCGCCCTGCGCGGCAGCCCCACCGCGAGCCCGACCCCGACCTGACGCCCTACCGGACGGCCGGTCACCGGCAGTGCCGCCCTCCGCGTCCCGCGGACCCGGCCCCGGGACGCGGAGGCACCGCACCACGCAACCCACAACGCACGAGAGAGGGCGCACACATGAGCCTCAACCCAGGTGCCCGAGGCGGGCACGGCGGTGCCGACCACGCCGTCGTGATCGGGTCGAGCCTCGCCGGAATGGCCGCAGCGCAAGCTCTGTCCCCGTACCTGAGCAAGGTCACCGTCATCGAGCGTGACCAGCTGAGCGTGGAGCCCCGCTGGCGGCGGGGCGTGGCCCAGGCGCGGCACGCGCACAACCTGATGGCCGCCGGCCACCGGGGCCTGGAGCAGCTGTTCCCCGGCATCACCGACGAACTCATCACGGCCGGCATGGTCCGCGTCCGGATGCCCGAGGACATGCTGCTGCTCGCCCCGGGCGGCTGGATGTCCCGCTTCGAGACCGACATGGCGATGCTGACCGGCACCCGCGACGTCATCGACGCGGTGGTGCGCGAGCGGCTGCGCAAGAACCCCAAGGTGGAGTTCGTCACCGAGCACGAGGCCCTCGGTCTCCAGGGCGGGCGCGACGGCGGCGTCGTCGGCGTCTGGGTGCGCGGCAAGGACGGCGAGGCGCGCACCGGCTGGGGCGAGAAGTACCTGATCGACGCGGACTTCGTCGTCGACGCCACCGGCCGCAAGTCCAAGGCCCCGCAGTGGCTGGAGGAGCTCGGCTACGAGCGCCCGCGGGAGTCCGTGGTCGACGCGAAGACCGCGTACGCCACCAGCGTCTACGAGCCGCCCGCCGACCACGTCGCCGACTGGTCCTGCATGCTGCTGATGGCCTCGCCCCAGACCCCTCGCCAGGGCATCCTCAACCCCATCGAGGGCGGCCGCTGGATGGTGTCGGTGTCCGCCAGCGGCGGCGACCGCCCGCCCACCGACCACGAGGGCCTGCTGCGCGCCGCCGGCACCCTGCGCGACCCGGTACTGCGCGACGTCGTCGAGACCGCCACCCCCGTCGGACCGGTCTACGGCTCGGGCCGCACCGAGAACCGCTGGCGGCACTACGAGAAGCTGAGCCGCTGGCCCGACGGCTTCCTCGTCATCGGCGACGCGTTCGGCGGCTTCAACCCTTCCTACGGGCAGGGCATGTCCGTCGCCGTGCAGTGCGCCCTGGTGCTCAGGGACCGGCTCGCCGCGCGCGGCACCCACGTCGGTCAGGCCGGCGCTCTGCGCAAGGCCTTCGCCCGCACCATGACCCCCGCCTGGCAGCTGGCCACCGGCATGGACTTCTCCTACCCCTGGGTCTACGAGGTCACCCGCCCCGACGTGGTGACCCGGCTCGGCAAGCGCTATGTGGACCGGCTCGCCGCCGCCGCCGTCACCGACCGGCACGCGGCGACGCTGATGCTCCAGCACACCCAGCTCATCGCCTCGCCGACCGCGATGTTCCACCCGCGGGTGATAGCCGCGGCCCTGCGCGGCCCGAGCGGCCCCGGCCCGGTCGGACCGCCCAGCACCACCCACGGCCTCGGTGCCCGCCGCTCCCAGGCCGAAGAGCGCGAGGCCACGAACATCGCGGACCTGTCCGCCCGCCGGAGCACCGGACCGGCGCAGCCCGCGCCCGAACAGGTGCCGACGGCGGCCGCGCCCAGCACCCCCGGTACGCCCGTGCACAACGCAAGGAGAACCCCATGACCGTCGTCCCGGCGCCTCTGCCCGAGGCGGACACCCCGCCCTGCGTCGGCGAGGACATCACCGTGCGCGTGCCCGTGGACGGCACCGACCAGCACATCGCCGGCCGGCTGCTCGTGCCCGAACAGGGGTCGGACACCGTCCAGGTGCTCATCCCCGGTCTCACCTACGACCGCCGCTACTGGACCGTGCCCGGCGCCTACGACTACAGCGCCCACATGCTGCGCGCCGGATACGCCGTGCTGCTGCTCGACCGCCTCGGCACCGGCGCCTCCAGCAGGCCGCACGGCGACGACGTCAACCTCGACAACCACGTGGAGAGCATCCACCGGGCCATCGCGCTGCTGCGCTCGGGCACCCCCGGCGGCCACCGCTTCACGCACGTGGTGAGCGTCGGCCACTCCTACGGGTCGGGCATCGCCCTCGTGGAGGCGGCCCGGCACGCGGACGTGGACGGCCTGGTCATCACCGGCATGCTGCACACCACGACCGACTTCTACGAAAAGGTCGACAAGGTCCACGACTTCTTTCACGAGGCGAGCAAGGATCCCCTGCTCGCCGGTCTCGGCGCGCCCGCCGAGTATCTGACGCAGCGTCCCGGACGCCGCGCCAGGATGCTCGAGTTTGCGGGCGGCATCGAACCGGAACTGTCCGCGCACAACGAACTGATCAAGTCCACCGCCACCTGGGGCGAGGGCAATTCACTGCCCGAGACCTACCGGCCCGAGCATTCGCGGGCCGTCAAGGTGCCCGTCCTGGTGGTGGTCGGGGAACACGACGCGCTCTTTTCCAGCCCGGCAGTGGGCTTCGCCGCCCACTCCGAGTCCGTGCACACCTTCGAGCGGGAGTACTACGCACCCGAGGCCCGGCTGGAGACCCACGTGGTCGCCGGCGTCGGCCACTCGCTGAACGTGCACCGGGGAGCCCCCGAGTTCTACGACCTGGCACGTGACTGGTTCGACCGCACTTTCGCGGCCGTGAGCGGACCCTCCCGGGCGGCGTGAAGCCGAAGTTCTCACCCACACATAGGAGGAATACGATGTTCGACAGGCTTTCACGCCTGGTGCTGCGCTCACCGCGCAAGGTGGTCCTCTTCACCTTGCTGCTGGTGTTCCTCGCCGGTGCCGCAGGCGGCGGCCTGCAGGACCGGCTCACCTCAGGCGGCTACGAGGCCACCGGCACCGAGTCACGTGCCGCGGCCGAGGAGCTGGAGAAGACCTTCAAGCAGGGCGAACCGAACCTGCTGCTGCTGGTCGAGGACAAGCGGAGCGTCGACGACGCCTCCGTCGCCGCGGCCGGCCGTGACCTGACGCAGAAGCTGGCCAAGGAGTCCGACCTCACCGACGTCGTCTCCTACTGGACCACCGGCAGCAAGGCGCTGCGCAGCAAGGACGGCCACAAGGCCATCGTGCTGGGCCGGATCAACGGCGACTTCGACGACCAGATCGACTGGGCCAAGAAGATCGACGAGAAGTACTCCGGCACCTTCCAAGGCCTCGAGGTCAAGACCGGTGGCTCGGCCATGATGTGGCACGAGAACATCGAGACCTCCAGCAAGGACGCCTCCAAGGCCGAGGGCATGGTCTTCCCGCTGGTCCTCATCGTGCTGGTCATCATCTTCGGCAGCGCCCTGGTCGCGCTGCTGCCGGTGGCCGTCGCCTTCGGAGCGATGCTGGCGTCGATGGGCGCGCTGTTCGCCATCACCTTCTTCAACGACACCTCCAGCGTCGTCGTCAACACCACCACGTTCCTCGGTATCGGTCTGGGCATCGACTACTGCCTGCTGTTCGTGACCCGCTACCGCGAGGAACTGCGGCTGGGCAAGGACATCAACACCGCGATCACCACCACCCTGCGCACCGCCGGACGCACGATCCTGTTCTCCGCGCTGACCGTGGCCGTCGCCTTCGTCGGTCTGCTCGTCCTGCCGTTCACGATGCTGCGCTCGCTGGCGATCGGCTGCATGACGACCGCCCTGGTCGCCGCCGCGGTCACGCTCGTCCTCGCGCCCGCGGTCCTGCGCTGGATCGGCCCGCGCGTCGACAAGTGGAGCCTGGGCAAGCGCAAGCAGGACCCGGCCAAGGACGGCGGCGGCTTCTGGCACCGCACGTCCACCGCGGTGATGCGCCGCCCGGTGCGGGTCGCCGTGCTCGTCCTGGCCGTCGTCATCACCCTGGGCCTGCCGGCCCTGAACATGAAGCTGCGGCTGCCCGACGAGGCGGTCCTGCCCTCCGACGCCAAGTCCGCCCAGGTCGCCCAGGTGCTCCGCGCCGACTTCGACACCCGTGAGCAGCAGGCGCTGACGGTGGTCGCGGCGAACGCCGGCAACCCGCAGGCGAAGACCGCCGCCATCGACACCTACGCCAAGGACCTCTCCAAGGTCGCCGACGTCAGCCGCGTGGACGCCCTGACGGGCACCTACGTCGACGGCGCCAAGGTCGCCGACGCGACCGAGGCCAACGCCCGGTTCGGGGTGGCCACGGGCACCTACCTGTCCGTGGTGCCGTCGGTCGACGCCTACGGGTCGCAGGGCGAGAAGCTGGTCGACGCGGTGCGTGACACCAAGGCACCGTTCGACGTGAAGGTGGGCGGTCCGGCCGCGGTCAGCGTCGACACCTTCGACACCCTGCGCGACAACCTGCCGCTGTCCGGGGCGATCCTGTTCATCGGCATGTTCCTGCTGCTGTTCCTGCTCACCGGCAGCGTGCTGCTGCCGCTCCAGTCGGTCGTGCTCACCGTGCTCAGCCTCACCGCCACCTTCGGCGCCCTGGTCTTCATCTTCCAGGAAGGCCACATGGCGAGCCTGTTCGGCGACTTCATCATCACCGGCAGCATCACCTGGACCGTGCCCATCATGTGCTTCGGCCTGGCCTTCGCCCTGTCGATGGACTACCAGGTGTTCATGCTGTCGCGGATCAAGGAGGAGTACGACCGCACCGGCGACAACGAGCTGGCCGTCGCCAACGGTCTCGAGCGTGTCGGCCGGGTCGTCACCTACGCGGCGGTCCTGCTCTCGCTGGTCTTCCTGGTCCTCATCACCTCCGGCATCAGCTACATGAAGGCGATCGGCCTCGGCATGGCGCTGGCGATCCTCATGGACGCCACGCTCATCCGCGGCGGTCTCCTGCCGGCACTGATGAAGCTGTTCGGTCGCGCCAACTGGTGGGCGCCCGGCCCGCTGCGCGCCTTCCACGCCCGCTACGGCCTCAGCGAGGCCGAAGCCGAGGCCGAGGCGGCGGAGGCCGCGCCGCGCATCCCCGGCGCCCGCAGCGGAAGCGACAGCGACAGCGGCACCCCGGTCACCAGCCGCCCGCACTGACGCCACACCGGCCGCCGCCGGCCCCGCCCCCGCGCACCGCGGGAGGGGCCGGCGGCGGCCCCGGCTCCAGGTGCCCCCCGAGAGGTCCTACGACGGAAGAGAACGGCCGATGCCCAAGACCAAGCGCCCCAAGAACATAGGGGCCCACTTCGACCACTTCGCCGGCAAGCCGGGGCCCATCTGGCACCTGGACCGGCCCTTCGACATCGCCCCGGACGCGGGCCGCGCCTACGACTCCACCTCGCTGGCGCACCTCGTGCAGGACATGTCGGGACGCCTGTACGCGGCGGGACTGCGCCGCGGGGACCGGCTGGCGATCATCAAGCACAACCACATGGACGTCGTCCTGCTGGCCGCGGCCGCGGCCCGTATCGGCGCCCTGCCCGCCATGATCACCTCGACCTTCCCGCCGGACACCCTCGGCAAGATGATGGACCGGCTCGATCCGAAGGTGATCGTCGCCGCCGACGACGTCCTGGTGGCCGCCGAGGAACAGGGCGTGCAACTGGCCGGTCCCGACACCCGGGTCCTGGCCGTCGAGGGCGAGCGGCTGCCCGCCGACGCCACCCGCCTCGCCGACCTCGCCGGCAGCGACATCCCGGCCCCCGACCTGCGCCCGGACTCCGAGCCGATGCTGCTCACCCACACCTCCGGCACCACGGGTGTGCCGAAGTTCGTGATGCACTCGGCGGACACCATCGGCGTGTACGGGGTGATGGAGACCATCCGCATCCCGTTCCTGTCGACGCGGCCCGACGACACCGTCGCCTCCTGCATCGCCTTCGTGCACTCGCGCGCGGTGACGTGGGTGATGGCCCAGTCGGTGCTGATCCCGTCCAAGGTCGTGGTGCTCGGCGGTTCCGACCCGGACGTGGTCGTCGAGACGCTCCAGCGCAACCGGCCCACCACCCTGGAGGCCTGCCCCAATATCTTCCAGCGCTGGGAGCACCTGCCCAAGACACACCCGGAGCTCTTCAGCGACGTGCGGATGTTCGTCTCCACCTTCGACGCCATCCACCCCAGCACGATCCGCGCCTTCATGCGGACCAGCCGCCGGCGGCGCCCGGTGTGGGCGCAGAGCTGGGGGCAGAGCGAGATCGGCCCCGCCACCCTCGCGCAGTACCCCAAGCGCAAGGTCATGCGCCAACGGGCCGACGAGCACGGCACGTTCACCCGCAACGTGGGCCGGCCGGTCCCCTTCGTCACCAAGATCAAGGTGGTCGACCCCGAGACCCGGCGCCCGGTCCCGCGCGGCAAGAGCGGCCTGGTCCTGATCAACGGCAAGGGCCGCTGCCTGGGCTACCTCGGCGAGCCCGAGCGCTACAAGGAGAAGGTCTGGGACGGCTGGTGGAACACCGGTGACATCGGCGTCCACCGCTGGAACGGCACCGTGGACATCCTCGACCGCGAGGTCGACGTCATCCCCGGCACCAGCGGCATCGAGCTGGAGAGCCTGCTGCTGGAGCGCCTGGAGGACGCCTCCGAGGTCATCGTGCTCGGCAACCCCAACGGGCTGCCCGTGCCGATCATCTCCACCCACAGCGGCACCCTGGACCGCGCCGCGTGGGAGCGTGCCACGGCCGGACTGATCCCGCTCGACGAGCCGCGGATCATCGACTGGGAGGAGTTCCCGCGCACCGGTACCTGGAAGGTGCGCCGGTTCGACCTGCGCGCGAAGGTGCTCCAGAGCCAGGAGACCTTCGGCAGCGGCCGGTGGACGTGAGAGCCTGCGTCATATCTCCGGTCGGATCAGCGCGCGGCGTCTGGTGCGTGCGATCGCAAGGCGCCGGAGCCGCCCGCGATGGGGGTGCCCCCGCGCGAGCCGTGCGAAGCGCGGTTCGAGCGTGGGGGAGGAGTCACGTGGGCGGTTCGGCAACGCGGCGAGCGTGCGTGCCAGACGTCGCGCGCCCGGCCGGGGATATGACACAGGCTCTGAGCGTGCCCGACACCTGACCGGGCCCGCGAGCCCTGAACACGGCGTTGCCCGGCCGACATCGGCCGGGCCACGCCCGGGTGGGGGGGGGGGTGTGGTGGGGGGGGGGGGGGCGGGGGGGGGGGGGCCCCCCGGGGGGGGGGGGGGCCCCCCCCCCCCCCCCCCCCCGGCCGGGGATATGACACAGGCTCTGAGCGTGCCCGACACCTGACCGGGCCCGCGAGCCCTGAACACGGCGTTGCCCGGCCGACATCGGCCGGGCAACGCCGTGTTCAGGGGGTGTGTTTCCTCATGCGGCCGGCACCGCCAGGCCGGCCAGCGCATGCTCGGTGATCGAGGCGGCCAGCTGCGGTGTGAGCGGGCCGGTGGCCAGCAGCAGCCGGAACCACAACGAGCCGAAGACCAGGTCGACGGCCGTGTCCAGGTCGATGTCGGGGCGCAACTGCCCCTGTTCCTGGGCGAGTTCGAACCGGGCGCGGGCGACGGTCCGGTTGGGTGTGTACACCTTGCGCAGGAAGGTCTCGGAAAGACGGGCGTCGGTGTGCATCTCGGAGATCACCGCCCGCAGGTGCGGGCCGATTCCTGGGTCGGCGAACAGCCGTGCTGTGGCGGCCAGTTGCTGCTCCAGGTCGGCCCGGATGTCACCGGTGCGCGGGAACCTCATGTGCGGCGCGACGGCATGCAGCAGCGCTTCCATCACGACGAGGTTCTTGGCGGGCCAGCCGGCCCGCACCGCCTCCTCGTCCACCCCCGCGCGGCGGGAGATGTCGCCGACGTCGAACGCGTCGTAGGCCCGCTCACGGCACAGGCCGAGCACGGCCTCGAAGATCCGCTCACGTGTCGTCACATCGTCTGCCACCAGGGCGGATTGCTCCACGCTTGTCATGCGCAAAAGCGTATGGCCCAAGTCCTCCACGGCCCGAGCCGAGCCCCCTGACAACAACTGGCCATGCAGGAAATGCCAGCTCCCCCACCCCCTGCCCGCTGTGGTTCCGTGAGGCCCACTGGCCGAAAGAGACAGCGAGCCCGCGCGGAACGGCGTGGGCGGAGCCGAATGTCCTGCGCGTCTGCGACAGGGGACAGCAACTCCATTCGGAGGACATGTGAGCGGCACGACGACAACGCGGGCCGGCGCCGGGGGCATGCTCGGCTTCGATCCCACGGACCCCGAGTTCCAGAAGGACCCCTACCAGCACTACCGGCGGCTGCGTGAGAGCAGCCCCGTCTTCCGCAGCCCGGCGGGCTTCTGGGTGCTCACCCGGCACCGGGAGTGCGACCTCGTCATGCGGGACCAGCGGTTCGGCTACCCCTCGCCCGCGGCGGCGACCCAGGAGGCGGCCGGCGAGGGGGCGCTGCCCGGCGGGTTCGCCGACCAGCGCCACATGCTCATCTTCATGAACCCGCCGGACCACACCCGAATGCGCCGCGTCCTGCGCGACACCTTCGGACCGCGGGTGATGCGCAGCGCCAACGGCTACATCGAGGAGCGCACCGAGCAGCTCATCGACGAAGCCCTCGGCAACGGCCCCGAGTTCGACCTGATCGCCGCCCTCGCCCACCGGCTGCCGTTCGGCGTGATCTGCCACCTGCTCGGCGTGCCGGAGCCCGACCACCCCATGATCGAGAAGTGGGCGCAGGACTACCTGGCCGGCGTGAGCCCCTCCTTCACCGTCTCCCAGGCCAACCACCAGGCCAGGGACGAGGCGCTCGCCGCGCTCAACGACTACTTCAGCGCGCTGGCGGCCGAGCGGCGCCGGACACCGGGGGAGGACGTGCTCAGCCGTCTCGCGGTCGCCGCCGACGCCGGGGAGATCAGCGAGCAGGAGCTTCTGGGCACCTGCATCCTGCTGTTCATCGCCGGACACGGCACGACCACCAACCTCATCGGCAACGGTGCCCTCGCCCTGCTGCGCCACCCCGACCAGCTCGCCCGGTTCCGCGCCGAGCCGGAGCTGGCGGGCAGCGCCGTGGAAGAGCTGCTGCGCTACGACTCGCCGTCCCACCTGTCCATCCGCGTGGCCTTCGAGGACGCCGACCTGGGCGAGGGGAACGTCGTCAGCGCCGGCGAGCAGGTCATCATCGTCCGGGGCGCCGCCAACCGTGATCCTGAGGCCTTCCCGGACCCCGACACCCTCGACCTGGGCCGCACCGACAACCGGCACCTCAGTTTCGCCTCCGGCCTGCACGTGTGCTTCGGCGCGCCCCTGGCCCGCACCCAGGGCAAGACCGCCCTCGGCACGCTCTTCCGCCGGGCCCCCGGCTTGAGGCTGGCCACCGACCGGTTCGCGTACAAGCCCAGCCTGCTCTCCCGCGCGCTGGAAGCCCTGCCGGTCACCACCGGCAGCTGAATTCCCTGGCCACGATCACACCTTGGAGATTCGTATGAGCACGAAGAACCTCATCGTGGAGGGCGTGCTGGCGCTGACCGGGGGGCCGGACACCGACGGTGCCCTCGAGAAGTACTACGCCCCCGACTTCATCCAGCACAGCCCGCTGACCGCGGGCGGGCACGAGGGCCTGCGCCAGCTGACCGAGCGGGCCAAGGGCGCGGGTGCCCGGTACGACCTGCTGCGCTCGCTCGGCGAAGGCGACATGGTGCTGCTGCACGCTCGGGTCACCGGTCTCGCCGAGGTGCCCCTCATCCTGTTCAACCTGTACCGCGCTGGCGACGGCAGGGTCCAGGAGCACTGGGAGGCGGTGGCCCCGGAGGTCGGTCCGACCGCGTCCGGCCACGACATGGGCGACGGCGTCGCCGAGGTCACCGACCTCGACCGCACGGCCGCGAACAAGGAACTCGTCGGCCGCCTGGTCGAGGAGGTCTTCGTCGGCGGCGATCTGCAGGCCCTCGACGGCTACACCGAGGGCGGCGAGCTGATCCGGCACGCCCCCGGAGCCGCCGACGGCGTGGCCGCACTGCGCGAGACGCTCACCGGTACCCAGTACCTCAAGGTCCACCACGTCGTCGCCGAGGGCAACTTCGTCTTCGCCTACTCCGAGGGCACCCGCGACGGCAAGCCGCACGCCTTCGGTGACCTGTTCCGCGTCGCCGACGGCAAGGTCGTCGAGTACTGGGACGTTCGGACCGAGGTTCCGCAGAACCTGGCGCACGGCAACGGCATGTTCTGAGCGGGGAGATCCGACCATGACCGATCCAGCGGGTCACACGTTCTGGAACACCCCCTCGGCACACGCGTATCAGGAGCGTCCGCCGGCGGACGGGCTCCCGGCCGAGGGCGACGACACCAGGGCGCGCGACACCGGGGCCGCTGGCACCTTTCCGCGCGACCCGGGCCGCGGAACGTCTCCGTGTCACCTCGCGGAGACCCCCGCGCCCGGCCGCGGGGGCAGCGGATGAGGGCGGCGCCGGCCCGGCTGCCGGCGGCCGCCGACGCGCACGCGTACGCCAGCGACGAACAGCGCTGGCGTGCGGTGCGCGAGCGCGACGACGCCGCGGACGGGGCGTTCTACTACGCGGTGACCACGACCCGGATATACAACCGGCCCTCCTGCACGGCACGGCTGGCCCGCCGGGAGAACGTGGAGTTCCACGCCTCGCTGGAGGAACTGCGCCTGCGGGGCTACCGGCCCTGCCGCCGCTGCCGGCCCGGCGAGCCGGAGCCGACCCGGGAGCACGCCGCCCTCGTGGCCCGTGTCTGCGGGCTCATGGACACCGCGGCCGCGCCCTTGAACCTGGACGAGCTGGCGCAGAGCGCCGGCTACAGCCGGTTCCACTTCCACCGCATGTTCAAGTCGCTGACCGGGCTGACGCCGCACACCTACTGGAGCGCCGTGCGGGCCCGACGGGTCCGCGAGGAGCTGCTCCGCGCGCGGACCGTCTCCGACGCCATCTACCAGTCCGGCTTCACCACCACGGGCCAGTTCTACGCGGTCTCCTCGTCGATCCTGGGCATGACCCCGCAGGAGTTCCGCGCGGGCGCGGCCGGCGTCGAGATCCGCTTCGCCCTGGCGGACACCGACGAGTCGCCGGTGCTGGTGGCCGTGACGCAGACCGGCGTGTGCGCGGTCCTGGAAGGCCCCGAGCAGGCGGCGCGCGAGCGGCTCGCGGAGCTCTTCCCGTACGCGGTACGGCGAGCCGACGACCGGTGCTTCGAAGCACGGCTCGGCCAGCTACTGGCGCGCCCCGCGGCCCTGCATCCGGTGCATCCGCTGCTGCCGCGGGAGGTCCGCCAGCTCTGCCGGGACGAGCGGATCCGCCAGTTGCTCCGGACCCCTGTGCACCCGGCCCCCGCCTCCAGGTAGTCACTTTCACACGCCACAGTGCCGGTGCCCGACACATGCCGTCGGGCACCGGCACTGTGGCGTGATCTTTACTGTGGAAAACCGCCGTCCGAGTCCGTGACCGGCTGAAAAGGCCCCCCACGTGCACCCCTTCACCTGGGACGAGCCCCCTGTGTTCACCCGCTTGTCGGCCGCTGTGCCAAGGCTCGGGGACGGCGTGAAAAGCCGCCGAGTACGAGCGCAATTTTCTGAGTGCCCGTGGCGTGAACCGATCTATAGCGTGGCCGTATTGACTCACCAGGACAAAGGGGTTGGCTCGATGGCTCGCCACGCTGAAGGCATCCACAGACGGAACTTCCTCACCGGGGGCGCGGCTGCCGGCGGCGCCGCCCTGCTGACGGGTACGGCCATGGCCGCACCGTCCGCGGCCGCGGAGAACGCCGCGAGCACGGTGTCACCGATCACCTCGGTGGGCCCCGGCGACAAGCGGTACAAGGACCTGAGCCAGGGCTGGAACCAGCGCTGGGCCGCCACACCGGAGAGGATCTGCCTCGCCGAGACGACCGCGCAGGTCCGCTCCGTCGTCCAGGCCGCCGTGACCGCCGGCAAGCGCCTGACGGTGCGCAGCGGCGGTCACTGCTTCGAGGACTGGGTCTACAACCCCGAGGTCCAGGTCATCCTCGACCTGAGCCGGATGGACCGGATCTACTACGACGCCGAGAAGAACGCCGTCTGCGTCGAGCCCGGCGCCCAGCTGCTGAACCTCTACGAGCGCCTGTACCGCACCTGGGGCGTCACCGTCCCCGCCGGCACCTGCTTCCAGGTCGGCGTCGGCGGCCTGGTCAGCGGCGGCGGCTGGGGCCTGCTGTGCCGCCAGCTCGGCCTGGTCGTCGACCACCTGTACGGCGTCGAGGTCGTGTGCGTCGACGCCGACGGCACCGCGTCGGTCAAGGTCGGCACCCGCGACCCGGGCGACCCCAACCACGACCTGTGGTGGGCCCACACCGGCGGTGGCGGCGGCAACTTCGGTGTCGTCACCCGCTTCTGGTTCCGCTCACCCGGCGCGACCGGCACCAACCCCGCCAAGCTGCTCCCGCAGCCTCCCGGGGAGGTGTTCCTGCACGCCACCGCCTGGCCCTGGGCCGACATGACCAAGGACCGCTTCGCCCGGCTGGTCAAGAACTTCGGCGACTGGCACACCAAGAACGTCAAGGCCGGCACCGTCAACGACAACCTGACCAGCGTGCTGTGGCTGAACCACAAGTCGGCCGGCTACATCGGCATGGTCACCCAGGTCGACGCCACCGTCCCGGACGCGCGGAAGATACTCGACGACTACCTGGGCGCCATCACCGAGGGCCTGGACGTGGCCAACGAGCCGATGAGCGTGCCCATGGGCGAGGTGGCGGCGATGCCCGAGCTCGCCGAGCCGCGCCGGATGCCCTGGCTGCAGGCGACCCGCTACATCGGCACCACCAACCCCACCCTGAACGACCCCACCTTCAGGTCCGACTTCAAGTCCGCCTACTACCGCAGGACTATGCCGACGGCGCACATCGACGAGTTCTACAAGCACCTCACGCGGGACGACCTGGTCAACCCCACCGCCGCGGTGCAGGTCAGCTCCTTCGGCGGTCAGGTCAACGCGGTCGCCCCGGACGCCACCGCCGCCCCGCACCGCGAGGCCGCGTACAAGGCCGCCTGGGGCCTGTGGTGGAACGACCCGGCCGCCGAGGAGATCTCGCTGCGCTGGATCCGCGAGTTCTACCACGGTGTCTTCGCCGCCACCGGCGGTGTACCGGTCATCAACGACCTGACCGACGGCGCCTACGTCAACTACGCGGACATCGACCTCAGCGACCCGAAGTACAACACCTCCGGGGTGCCCTGGCACGACCTGTACTACAAGTCCGGCTACGCCCGGCTCCAGAAGGTCAAGAAGGCGTATGACCCGCGGGACTTCTTCCGGCACAGCCAGTCGGTGAAGCTGCCGACCACCTGAGCCCCGTCACCCGCCCCGGCCGTCGGCCACCGGCACCCCACCGGCGACCGACGGCCGACTCACGCCGGGGCCGGTCCCTCGCGGCGGCGGTCGTCAGGCGGCCTCGGTCCCGGCCGCCGCACCCGGCAGCGTGTACGCCGGCGTGGCCGCCAGCGCCAGCACGGCACGGGCGATCGCGTCGGAGTCGCCCAGCGTCACCGAGTTCACCCCGGGCCGGATCCCGGCGGCCGTCACCCAGTGCACGGACTCGGTCGGCACGCCGTAGGCGAAGCGCCGCGGATGCGCCCGGCCCGAGGCGTCCACCAGCCGGTAGGGCCGCTCCGTGACGGCGAGACCACCGGTCTCGTACGTCCGCGAGCCGGGACCGTGGATGCGGTAGCGGCTGCACTGACCGGTCCGGCGCAGATGCAGCAGCAGCGGGTCGGCGGTGCGCCGCAGGTCGATGTCGGGCAGTCGGGCCTCGATCAGCACCCGCGCCCGCACCTCCGAGCCCGGCACCTTCGGCGAGGACGCCACGAACTGCCGCGCCTCCTCGTCCAGTTCCATCCGCACATCGGGCCCGACGACGGACAGCACGCCCGCCTCGATCAGCGCGATCATCTCCCGGATGCGGGAGGCGGGCGGCCCGATCGACAGGAACGCGTTGAGCGGGGTGTACCAGCGGTCCAGGTCGTCGCGGTGCGAGTCCGCGGTCAGACCGTTGTGGTCGATCAGCAGCCGTATCTCGTTGCGCAGATCCCGCAGCGCGTCCAGCGCCGCCTTCACCGGCCCGGACACATTGCCCTCGAGGGCGTCCGCCACATCCTGCCCGAGCCGGGAAAGCAGCCACTTGCGCCAGGCTCCCGCACTGTCGAAGGCGGCGCCCTCGTCGGGACGGGCGACCCGCGCCCAGTCCCAGCGGTCGGCGGCGGCCACCCCGTACGCCTCCAGCACCGCGCGCTCGGCGTCGCTGTCCCACGGCGTCTCCAGCAGCCGCTCACGGAAGGCGTCCACGACGTCCGCCTTCTCGGTACGGGCCAGCAGCGCGGTGTAGTAGACCGACTCCGCCTCCTTGGCGATCAGCGGCCAGATGTCGGCCCTGAAGTCCAGGCCACCGCGGAAGACGGCCCGTGCCCGCAGCTCGGCCACCTTCGCCTCGGTGAGCAGTGCCGGGTGGTACCGGCCGTGCGCGCCCTTCTCGTTCTCGCCGCGGGCGTGGTACGGCACCCCGCGCCGGGAACCGGCGTGCAGTGCCGGCTCGCGGCCCGAGGGCCGGTAGACCAGCTTCCCGTCGACCTCCTCGTACACCCCTCCGCGCCCCTCGGTGAACAGCGCCATGTAGTCGAAGAAGTTCAGGCCCAGCCCGCGCAGCAGCACCGGCTCGCCCGGCTCGACGAAGTCCAGGTCGATGTCGGCCGGGTTGACGGGCCGCACATGCCTCAGCCCCAGAGCGCGTGCCTTCTTGTGCAGCCGGGCCAGGGCCTCGGGGTCCTCGGCGTCCACATGGCCCAGGGAGAGCACCACCGCGTCCAGGTCGGTCAGTTCGCGGCCGTTGTCCAGGCGCACGGTCTGCGAGGGATCGCCGTTCTCGGCCGCGTCGTCCAGGGCGACGGCGCGGGCGTGGTGGACGACGACGTCGACATGGTCCGGCGCGAGTGTGACGACCCGGTAGAACACCCACTCCAGATAGTGGCCGTAGAACGCGCGGGTCGGATACGTGTCGGGACCCATCCTGCGGGCCTCCGCGAGCAGGCCGTCGTCCAGACCACACTCCCCTGGCTCCAACGACGCCATGAGTTGCGCCCATTCGTACAGGCTCGGCCCGGTTTCCAGCGGTCCCTCCATCTCCACCGACTCGTCGGTGAAGAGGGTCACCTGCGAGGCGACGGTGTTCATCAGCAGATGTCGGGACTGATCGCCGCGCCAGACACGTCCCGAGCCCGGCCGCTCGGATTCGACCACATGCACGGTCACCCCGGTGTCCGGCTCGAGGGCGGCGTTGGCGCAGACACGTGCCAGCACCGACAACCCCCTGGGCCCGGTGCCGATGATGCACATGGTCAGTCGCTGGTTCCCCATTGTTGCTCCTGCTCGGCGTGGAAAGGCACGGAAAAGGCATGGAAGAGGCGGCTCCAGTACGAGGGAAGGAAAACCGCTGCGCCGAACGGGGGTCAACGAATGACCGCCCCGAGCGCCGTGCCGGTGCCGACGACCGGAAAAACGTGCCAGTGTTCTGCCGCATCGCCCCTGCCGAGCGGGTGTCTTGTGTGCCCCCGGGCCCCCGTCCCGGCACGCCTTGCCATACGACTGTCATGCCGACCCTCTTCAAGCCCGGCTTTAGCCCCTTCGCGGACACTGGCCGGACCCCGCGCCTTCAGGGACCGGACCCAGGCCGCCATCGCCGAGGAGCTCTCCATGACGACCCGTACCTCCGGGCAGGCCGCGCTCGCCGCAGCACTGCGCGGCTGGCTCACCGCTCGTCTCGCGCTCTACCTCGACCGCCCCGAGGCGTCCCTGGACGACCGCACCCCGCTCGTCGCCTACGGCATGGACTCGGTGACGGCCCTGAGCCTGTGCGGCGACCTGGAGGACGAGCACGGTCTGATCGTCGACCCGAACCTGGTCTGGGACCACCCCACCATCGCCGACATCGTCGACCACCTGACACCGCGTCTGACCACGCGGGGCACGGACCCGGACCGGTAGGCCGTGCGGGTCAGGCGCTGACGGCGGACGTCTCCTCGACCACCGGGTGGTCGGCGCCCAGCGGGCCCGTCGCACTCGCGCCGCCCGGCGAGCCGACCGTCTCGAAGATCTCGGCGCCGGCCGGACCGAACGCGCTCCACTGCTCGGGCAGGTCGTCCTCGTAGAAGATCGCCTCGACGGGGCAGACCGGCTCGCACGCCCCGCAGTCCACGCATTCGTCCGGGTGGATGTACATCATGCGCGGCCCCTCGTAGATGCAGTCCACGGGGCATTCGTCGATGCAGGCCTTGTCCTTGACGTCGACGCAGGGCTGAGCGATGACGTACGTCATGACGGGACTCCTCGTAAGGGGAAGGAAGACGGGGCGGGCAGGGGCGGGCTACGCGCCGACGGTCCAGGTGTCGTTGCCGGCCAGCAGGGCGGCCAGGTCGCCCTTGCCGTACCGCTCGATCGCCGCGTCGAGCTGGTCGGCCATCTGCGTGTCGTACACGGGCCGTTCGACGTCACGGAACACCCCGATGGGGGTGTGGTGCAGGGTGTCCGGGTCGGCGAGGCGGGACAGGGCGAAGGCCGTGACGGGGGAGGGGGAGCGGGCGTCGTGGCGGAGGATGTCCGCCTCGTTCCCGGGTGTCACGTCGACCACCTCCAGGTCACCGGTGCCGGCGTCGCGGATCACGCCTCGTGAGCCGTCCGCGCCGAAGCGGATCGGCTGCCCGTGTTCGAGGCGGATCACCGCTTCCTCCGCCTGCTGCTTGTCCTTGAGGACCTCGAAGGCGCCGTCGTTGAAGATGTTGCAGTTCTGGTAGATCTCGATCAGTGCCGTGCCCGGGTGGGCGGCGGCCTGGCGCAGCACCTCCGTGAGGTGCTTGCGGTCGGAGTCCACCGTCCGGGCGACGAACGATGCCTCCGCGCCGAGCGCCAGGGACACCGGGTTGAACGGGGCGTCCAGCGAACCCATCGGCGTCGACTTGGTGATCTTGCCGACCTCGGACGTCGGGCTGTACTGGCCCTTGGTCAGGCCGTAGATCCGGTTGTTGAAGAGGAGGATCTTGAGGTTGACGTTGCGGCGCAGGGCGTGGATGAGGTGGTTGCCGCCGATCGACAGCGCGTCGCCGTCACCCGTGACCACCCACACGCTCAAGTCCCGCCTGGACGTGGCCAGTCCGGTGGCGATGGCGGGGGCGCGGCCGTGGATGGAGTGCATGCCGTACGTGTTCATGTAGTACGGGAAGCGGGAGGAGCAGCCGATGCCGGAGACGAAGACGATGTTCTCCTTGGCCAGGCCGAGTTCGGGCATGAAGCCCTGGACGGCGGCGAGGATCGCGTAGTCCCCGCAGCCGGGGCACCAGCGGACCTCCTGGTCGGACTTGAAGTCCTTGGGCAGGAGGCGGAGTTCAGTGGTCATGGATCGTCGCCTCCAGCGCGTCGGCCAGTTGTTCTTCCTTGAACGGCATGCCGTTGACCTGGGTGAAGGACCGTATGTCGGTCAGGTAGCGGGCTCGCAGCAGTCCCGACAGCTGGCCCAGGTTCATCTCCGGGACGACGACGTGCTCGTACCGCCCCAGTACGGCGCCGAGGTTCTTCGGGAAGGGGTTGAGGTGGCGCAGGTGGGCCTGGGCGATGGACTCGCCGGCCGCGCGCAGTCTGCGGACGGCGGCGGTGATGGGCCCGTACGTCGATCCCCAGCCCAGGACGAGGGTGCGCGCCTCGTGCGGGTCGTCGACCTCGATGTCGGGTACGTCGATGCCGTCGATCTTGGCCTGCCGGGTGCGGACCATGAAGTCGTGGTTGGCGGGGTCGTAGGAGATGTTGCCCGTGCCGTCCTGCTTCTCGATGCCGCCGATGCGGTGTTCCAGGCCGGGCGTGCCCGGGACCGCCCAGGGGCGGGCCAGGGTCTGCGGGTCGCGCTTGTACGGCCAGAAGACCTCGGTGCCGTCGTCCAGGGTGTGGTTCGGTCCCTGCGCGAACTGCACGGTCAGGTCCGGGAGTTCGTCGATGTCGGGGATGCGCCAGGGTTCGCTGCCGTTGGCCAGGTAGCCGTCGGAGAGGAGCATCACCGGGGTGCGGTAGGTCAGTGCGATCCGGGCGGCTTCGAGGGCGGCGTCGAAGCAGTCGGCCGGGGTGCGGGGGGCGACGATCGGGACCGGTGCCTCGCCGTTGCGGCCGAACATCGCCTGGAGCAGGTCCGCCTGCTCGGTCTTGGTCGGCAGACCGGTGGACGGACCGCCGCGCTGGATGTCGATGACGAGCAGCGGCAGTTCCAGGGAGACCGCAAGACCGATCGTCTCGCTCTTGAGTGCCACCCCCGGACCACTCGTCGTCGTCACCGCCAGGCTGCCGCCGAACGCGGCACCCAGCGCCGCGCCGATGCCGGCGATCTCGTCCTCCGCCTGGAAGGTGCGGACGCCGAAGTTCTTGTGCCGGCTCAGCTCGTGCAGGATGTCCGAGGCGGGGGTGATGGGGTAGGAGCCGAGGAAGAGCGGCAGGTCGGCCTGGCGGGACGCGGTGATCAGTCCGTAGGACAGGGCGAGGTTGCCGGAGATGTTGCGGTAGGTGCCGGTGGGGAAGGCGCTGGCGGCCGGCGCGACCTCGTAGGAGACGGCGAAGTCCTCGGTCGTCTCGCCGAAGTTCCAGCCGGCGTGGAACGCGGCCAGATTGGCCTTCATGATCTCGGGCTTCTTGGCGAACTTGGTCCTCAGAAAGCGCTCGGTGCCCTCGGTGGGCCGGTGGTACATCCACGACAGAAGGCCCAGCGCGAACATGTTCTTGCTGCGCTCGGCCTCTTTGCGGCTGAGGTCGAACTCCTTCAGCGCCTCGACGGTCAGTGTGGTCAGGGGGACGGGGTGGAGGCGGTAGCCGTCGAGCGAGCCGTCCTCCAGGGGGCTTTGCTGGTAGCCCACCTTCTGCATGGCCCGTTTGGTGAACTCGTCGGTGTTGACGATGATCTCGGCGCCGCGCGGCAGATCGCCGATGTTGGCCCGCAGGGCCGCCGGATTCATCGCGACCAGGACGTTCGGCGCGTCACCCGGGGTGAGGATGTCGTGGTCGGCGAAGTGGAGCTGGAAGGAGGAGACGCCCGGGAGGGTTCCGGCCGGTGCCCGGATCTCGGCGGGGAAGTTCGGCAGCGTCGACAGATCGTTGCCGAAGGAGGCCGTCTCGGAGGTGAAACGGTCACCGGTGAGCTGCATACCGTCACCCGAGTCCCCCGCGAAGCGGATCACCACTCGGTCGAGACGCGTAACTGGCTTGGCCTGAAGGCTCACTGTGGTCGGCCCCTCGCTTCATTCCGGACTCTCACGCGGCCGCCCATTCGACCGTCCCGTACTTGTGAAGGGCTAAATCCGCCAGGAGGCGCCTTGATTCGACGCCATCGCGAAATGGCTGGATCGAACCCCCTTCCCGGGTTTTCGGCCTGGTCGGAGCGGTCGGAGCGGGCCACGGGACTCAAACGGACGTCCGGATTCTTCAGAGGGCCTTAAGTCAAGGTCGAGTCGTGGTCCCTAGCGTGCCGTGGCACACCGTGGAGTACCGGGAGTACCCGAGCCTGTGGCGCATATCGGCGCCCGGTGGTCCTGAGGGGAAACATGCTGACCGATTTGCCGGTGTACGAGCCGACGACGGAGATAGTGGGCCGCGAGCTGGAGCTGACGTCGGTGTGCGGACGGCTCGAGGACGCCGGCCTGCGGCTGATCACACTCGCGGGAGCCGGAGGCGTGGGCAAGAGCCGCCTGGCCGCCGAGGCCGCCCAGCTGCTGGACGGCGCCTTCCCTGGCGGCGTCCGCACCGTGGACCTGCCCGCCTGCCCCGGCCCCGAGGAGGCGGTGGCCGCCGTCGCCCGGGCCGTCGACGCCCTGGGCGGGCCTCCTCCCGGGGCGCACGAGCCCTCGACGGCGGGCGACGCCGCTGCCGCGCACCGCCCGGCGGGCGGCCCCGCGCCCCGGCCCCGGGCGCTGCTGATCCTCGACGGGGTGGAGCACATCGCCGCCCGGCTGGCCCCCGCCGTCGCCGACCACCTGGCCGCCCACCCCTGGCTCACCGTCCTCGCCACCGGCCAGGAGGTGCTGCGCATCTACGGCGAGCAGGTGGTCCCCGTGACAGCGCTGCCGGCGCCCGGCCCGCTCATCGAGCCCGACGTCGCCGACGTGCAGGACAACCCGGCCGTGCAGCTGTTCACGCGCCGCGCCCACGAGGTCAACCCCGGCTTCGCGCTCACGGCCGAGAACGTCGCCTGCGTCGTCGACATCTGCAACCTGCTGGAGGGTGTACCCCTCGCCCTGGAACTGGCCGCCCGCCGGCTGCGGTTGTTCCCGCTGCAAGAGGTGCAGTCGTGGCTGCACCGGGCCGGCGACAGCCACCTGTCCGGGCTGGTCGACGTGCCGCCCCGGCAGCGCTCCCTGCTCGCCGCCGCCGAATGGAGCTGCCGGGGACTGACCGCCGGCCAGCGGGCGCTGCTCGCCCGCCTCGCGCTGTTCCGGCAGGGCGCCACCCTCGCCACCGCCGAGAAGGTCTCCCCGCTGCCGCCCGCCGAGACCGCCGCCGCGATCGAGGAACTGCTCGACCGCAACCTGCTCCGACTCGACGAACGCCAGCACACCGACAGCCGGTTGACGATGTCGCGCACCATCCGCGTCCACAGCCTCGCCGTCCTCGACAGCGACCCCGAGGAGGCGATGGCGGCCCGCCGGGCCCACGCCCAGCACTACCAGAAGCTGATGCACTCCCTCGAGGGCCGCTTCTACGGCTCCGAGCAGCAGCACTGGCTGCGGCTGGCTGTCGCCGAGCACGACAACGTCCTGGCCGCCCTCGACCACATGGCCGAGGGCACCGACCTCGCCGCGCGGGCCGCCCTGGTCGCCGCGTGTCTGCGCCCCTGGCTGGTCAGAGGCGAACTCAAGGTGGGCCTGCACTGGTTCGACTCCACCGCGCAGGCCCTGCACGAGGCGGCCGACCGGTCCGACGGCGGTGAGAAGGAGAGCGACCTGCGGCTGCGGGCCCGGCTCCACACCGGCGCCGGCCTGCTCGCCGCCGCCCTGGGCGACCACGACGGCGCCGCGCACCGGCACCGCAGAGCCGTCGCCCTGTACAAGCGCCTGCGGGACGCGCGCGCCGGGGCGCTGGCCTCGGCCCGCATGGGCCACGCGCTGTTCCGGTGCGGCGACCAGGCGGTCGGCCGGTCCCTGCTGACCGCGTCCCGCGCCGCCCTGGAGGGACAGGGCGACACCGTGGGTTCCGCGGAGGCGGCCGCCTGTCTCGCCGAGGTGGCGGCGGCCTCCGGCCAGCCCCAGGAGGCCCTGCCCCTGCTGGAACGGGCCGAGCGCATCCAGCGCCAGAACGGCGAGATCCGCGACCTGGCCCGCACCCTGCATCTGCGGGCCCAACTCGCCTGGGACGAAGAGGACGAGGCCGGCGCGCAGGCGGCGCTGCGGCAGAGCCTGACCCTGTACGACTCGATCGACGAGCGCACCGAACTGCCCACGGCGCTCGACACGTTCGCCCTGCTCATCCAGCGGGGCGCGGGCCAGCCGCAGCGCGCCACCCGGTTGCTGGCCGCCGCCGAGAACCTGCGGCGGCGTACCGGGGTGAAGGTCGACGGCGAACGCTGGGGCCGGCTCCAGAGCGCGGTCACCGACCTGCGCGGCCAGCTCGGCTGGAGCGTGTTCGCCACCGCCTGGGTCGAAGGACTGCGGATGCGGCCCGAGGCGATGGTCGCCGAGGCGCTCGCCGCGGTCGAGCCCGGCCAGGGCACCGAACGCAGCGAGGCCGCCGCCCTCACCCCCCGGCAACTCCAGGTGGCCCTCCTGGTCGCCGAGGGCATGACGAACCGGCAGATCGCCGCCCGGCTCAAGATCGCCGAATGGACGGTCGTCAACCATGTCCGCAACGTGATGCGCAAACTCGGCTGCCGCTCCAGAGTCCAGGTGGCCTGGGCCGTTGGCAGGCGACGCTGATGACGGCGTCCCGGCACGCACCGCAGGACCTCTTCCTGCGCACCGGTCTGTGGGCGGCGCAGCCGGCCCCCGCCGCCGAGGCACCCGCCCCCCGCGACGGCGGCGTCCCGCTCGCCGACCTGCTGGCCGCCGTACGGCCCCCCGCCGAGCAGCGGGCCCGCTTCACCGCGGAGGGCCACTGGCGCACCGGCACCCTGCTGCACGACCTGTACCGCCACGCCGCCGCACACCCGCACCGCACCGCGATCGTCGCCCACCGCGCCCACCACCCCGCCGCCACCCGCGTGCTGCGCATCTCCTACGGCCAACTCGCCCGCTACGTCGACCGGTTCGCGCACGCCCTGGACGCCCTCGGGGTCCACGCCGACGACCCCGTCGCCTTCCAGCTGCCCAACCGGTGGGAGACCTGCGCGCTGCTGCTGGCCTGCCTGCGGATCGGCGCCGTCGCCGTACCCGTGATGGCGGGATACGGCGCCCGTGACCTGGAGAGCGTCCTCGGGGCCGCCGAAGCCCGGATCTGTGTCGTCCTCGACCGGTGGGAGGGCACCTCGCCCGCCCGGGTCCTGGCCGAGCTGGCGCCCGCCCTGCCCTGGCTGCGCCACCGCGTGGTGCTCGGCGACGCGGCCGACACCGGCGCGGTCGACTTCACCCGGCATTTCGTGCGCACGCCCCACGAACGCTACCGGCGCCACGGCTGGCTGCCGCTGCCCGCCCACCTCGCCGACCGGATCACCCTCGCCGTCACCTCGCTGGGCCTGCACTCCGCGCACAGCATGGCCCTGCACACCCCCAACACCCTGCACGCCGGCCTGGACCCGCGGGCGCACACCACCGCGTTCACGGCACTGCCGCTGGCCGCGCTGCCGTCGCTGTTGCACGCGGTGGTCGGCCCGCTCACCCACGGCTCCACCGTGGTCCTCCAGGACGTGTGGGACCCGGAGACGGCACTGGAGCTGATGGCCGCGGCCGAGGTGCGCGCGGCGCTGGCGACCTCCGCGCAGTGGGCGGAACTCGTCGTCGCCCAGGAGCAGCGGCTGCGCCCGCCGGACGCCCTCGAGCACGCGCTGCTGCCCGGCGGGTCCGGTGCCACCGGGCAGCTGGCGCTGCAGGTCCGCGAGACGCTGCGGGCGCCGCTGGGGGCGACCGCCCGCGAGGAGGGGGACGGCGGGCCCGGTCCCGCCTCGCCCGTGGCGCTGTGGCGCCGCGAGGCTGGTGGGCTGCGCCCGGTCTGGGAGCGGGACCCCGGCGGGGTGAGTGCCGTCACCGAAGAGGTCGGCGGTGTCTTCCTGGTGCCCGTCACCGAGGTCGAGGAGCACCTGCTGGCCCATCCGAACGTCGCCGAGGCCGCCGTCGTCGCCGGCACCGACCCCGAACACGGCGAACTGGCCTGCGCCGTCGTGGTCCCCGAGGGCGACCCGCCCACCCTGCTGGACCTGCGCACCCATCTGCTCTCCCGCGGCATCCTGACCGCCCACCTCCCCGCCCGCCTGCAACTGGTCCCGTCCCTGCCCCGCTCCACCACCGGCCGAGTCCTGCGTCACCACCTCCCCACCCCCTGACCCACCCCGCCTCAACTCCTCCGGGGCCCACTCGAACCCCCACCGGTCGCCCGACACCGGCGCCGCCCCACCTCGGGTCCACCCGCCGCACGGCCGTCCGCCCGCCGCATGGCCGTCCGGCTGCCGCCGGTCGACCGGCGGGACCGCCGCGCTCTCGTCCGTCCGCCGCCCGTCGACCGCCACCGGCGCCGCGCGTCCCGCTTCACCTCCTCCGGGGCCCACTCGAACCCCCACCGATCGCCCGGCACCGGCGCCGCCCCGTCTCGGAGTCGTCTGCCGCGCGGCCCGTCCGGCCGCCGCCGGTCGACCGGCCGCACCGCCGACCTCCCGCACGACCCGCGATGCCCGCCCGGTCACCCGGTCACCCGGCCGCCGCCCGTCGACCGGCATCCGCGTCTGTCCGCCGCGCCGCCCACCTCCTACGCCGCCCGTCCGGCCGTGGCCCGCACCCCGGTGCCGGCACGGTCGAGGGTGGCGCTGACCTGCAGGGCGATGTCGCTCGGGGTGATGCTCAACTTCCGCAGGATCTCAGCGCGTTCGGCGTGCTCCAGGAACTCCTGGGCGATGCCGAACTTCCGCAGCGGGGTGTCCACCCCGGCCGCCCGCAGCGCCTGCGCGACCGCCGAACCCACGCCACCGGTCAGCTCGTTCTCCTCGACCGTGACCACCAGCCGGTGCCGGCCGGCCAGGGGCACCAGACCGGGATCGACGGGCTTGACCCAGCGCGGGTCGACGACGGTGCAGCCGACGCCCTCACCCGCCAGCAGCGCGGCGGCGTCCAGCGCGGTCCGTGCCATCGAACCGACCGCGACGATCAGGACGTCCTCCCCGTCCCCGCGGTGCAGCACATCGATCCCGCCGACCGTGTCGACCGCGTCGAGATCCGCGTCCAGCTCCCCGTCGGGGAAGCGCACCGCGGTCGGCCCGTCCGCGGCCACCGCCTCCCGGAACAGCTCGCTCAGCCGCCTGCCGTCCCGCGGTGCGGCGATCCGCAGCCCCGGCACCACCTGGAGGATCGACATGTCCCACACACCGTTGCGGCTCGCCCCGTCGTCCCCGGTCACCCCGGCCCGGTCCAGGACCAGCGTCACCGGGAGCCGGTGCAGGGCGACGTCCAGCAGCGCCTGGTCGAAGGCCCGGTTGACGGACATGGCGTTCATCGCCACCACCGGGTGCAGTCCGCCCAGCGCCAGCCCGGCCGCCGAGGTCACCGCGTGCTGTTCGGCGACGCCCATGTCGAAGGTCCGCTCCGGGAACGCCCGGGAGAACTCCGCCAGCCCCGTCTGCTCCATCAGCCCGGCCGTCACCGCGACCACGTCACGGCGCCGCCGGCCCGCCGCCACCAACTCCTCGGAGAACACCGACGTCCAGGTGCGCACCGGGGCGGCCGCCTCGCGGCGGGCGCGCGCGGCGTAAGAGCCCCGGGCCCGGTAGCGCTCCGGGTCGTCGCTCTCCGCGGGTGTGTGACCGGCGCCTTTGACGGTCACGGTGTGCACCAGGACCGGCCCGCCGTGTTCCCGGGCCTGCTCCAGCGCCTTCTCCAGGGCCGGAATGTCGTGCCCGTCGACCGGACCGACGTACTTCAGCCCCAGCCCCTCGAACGGGTTCTGCGCGACGGCCACCTCCCGCAGTTGCTGCCGGGCGCCCTGCAACCCCTCGTACAGGGTGCCGCCGGGCACCGGGGTGCGCTTGGCGACGATCCGGCCCCACTCCAGGAACCGCTCGTAGGCGGGCGAGCCCCGCAGCCTGGTCCCACGCCCGGTACCCGGCGCGGGGGAGCGGCCGTTGTCGTTGAGGACGATGACGACCGGCCGGTCCTTGGCCGCCGCGATGCTGTTGACGGCCTCCCAGGCCATCCCGCCGGTCAGCGCCCCGTCACCGATCACCGCGACGACCTTGCGGTCCCGCTCGCCGTTGAGCTGGTGCGCCTTGGCCAGACCGTCGGCGTAGGACAGGGCGGTGGACGCGTGCGAGTTCTCCACCAGGTCGTGCACCGACTCGGCCTGCGAGGGATAGCCCGACAGACCGCCCGCCCGCCGCAGCGAGTCGAACCGGTCGGCGCGCCCGGTGAGGATCTTGTGCGCGTAGGTCTGGTGGCCGATGTCCCACAGGATCTGGTCCCGCGGTGACTCGAACACCCGGTGCAGGGCGAGCGACAGCTCCACCACACCGAGGTTCGAGCCCAGATGGCCACCCTTCTCGGGAACCTTGCGCACCAGCAGATCGCGGATCTCGCCGGCCAGCACCCGCAGCGCGTCGTGGTCGAGGCGGCGCAGGTCGCGTGGGGAGCCCACGGTGGCCAGCAGCGAACCCAGTTCCTCCTCGCGGGCCCGGTGCCCGGCCGCCGGCACGAACCGGATCCGGGCGCCCGGCTCCAGGCCGACGTCCGGGCCGGTGCGCGGCGGATCGCAGGCGATCAGGATGTTGTAGTGGTTGGGGAAGTGACAGGCGTCCCAGCCCAGGACCGTGCCGATGCGCTCCCGGCCCACCCACACCTCGTCACCGCGGTCCAGCACACCCGCGCCGGCGATCTCCGCGAAGCCGAGGAAGCCCACCCGGTCGACCCGGCCGCCGGGCGGGGTGTCCACCTGGTCGGTGGTGACCAGCTCGTGGACCTCGCCCTGCTGCACACACCGGCTGCGGTGCTCCTCCAGGACCATGCCCCGGTCGTCCCGGCGGTGCTTGAGGACCTTGACGACGGTGCCGTCGACGCTCTTCTTACGGCCGTTCTCCGGGTGTGCCATGACGTTCGGCTCCTTGGCGTTGCGTGAGGGGCGGTGGGGCGGAGGGACGGGCGGAGCGGACGCCGCTCAGCCGCGGGTGAGGGCGGACTCGGCGGCGTAGACCTGGCCGACGAGTTCGAGCGTGGCCAGACCGTCGGGCCAGCTGGTGCGCTCCCCGCGCAGGACCTCGCCGAACTCCCGCAGCACACCGACGTATTCGTGGGCCAGGGAGCTCTTGAAGGCCGGGTAGCCGGCGAGCATGTCGGCCGTCAGGACCCTGCCGTCGGCGAGGAGGATCTCGACGTCCTTGCGCTCGCCGTGCGCGTAGGCCCAGTCGAGGTCGACGACGGCCGTGACGCCCTCGGTGCTCTGCAAGGTGATGACGGCGATCCGGTCGATGCCGGTCTCGTCGCGGCCGACGCTGGCCTCCTTGAAGACCACGTCGTCGCCGAGGAACAGATGGACGACGTCGATGGCGTTGGGGCCGTTGTCCGCGACGCAGCCGCCGCCGCAGCGCTCTGGGTCGAGGTACCAGCGGTCCTTGCCGACGTGCTCCTCGATCTTCTCCCAGTAGCGGACCGTGAGCCGCTCGATCGGCACGTCGGCGGGCAGGGAGGCCAGCAGGTCCAGGACGTTGGTGTTGTAGCGGCGGTGGTAGGCCGTGAACAGCGCCACGCCCTTCTCCGCGGCGAGATCGCGCAGCGCGCGTCCCTGCTGCACGGTGATGCCGAGCGGCTTCTCCACGCACACCGCGACACCGGCGGCGAGCGCGTCCCGGCAGACCTCGTAGTGCACGTCGTTGGGGACGTTGACGACGACCGCGTCCAGCTCGGTGGAGGCCAGCAGCTCGCGGTGGTCGGTGAAGACCGGGATGGTGCCCCGGTGCGGGTCGAGCGTGGCCTCGTTCAGGTCGCACACGGCGGCCAGCTCGATGTCCTGGATCTCGCCGGCGAGCGCGTCGACGTAGAAGCGCGAGATGACACCCAGGCCGATGATGCCGATACGGATGCGGGGCTGCGTGCTCATCGGGTGCCTCCGAAGGGGGTCGGAACGGTCAGGGAGTGCTGGTCGGCGACGGCCTCCAGCTCGGCGTAGAGCGAGGCGGCCAGCGGGACACCGTGCTCACGGGCCTCGCGGGCGTGCTGCGCCTCGGGCCAGCCCGGGTAGCGCACGGGGGAGTCGGGGTCGAGGGCGGGGGCGTTGAGCAGGGCGCCGAAGAGGTCCTCGGACTGCTGGAGGAAGGTGCCCTGGTCGCGGAGCCTGCCCGGCGCGATGGCCAGGACGAAGAAGCCGATGTTGTCGTCGCGGCCCTTGGTGGAGGTGGGGCCCATCTCGGCGCCCGGCAGCAGCGCCGCGAGCGCCTCCACCATCAGGCTGAGCGCGTAGCCCTTGTAGGCGCCGGTCTCGGGCCGGCCGCCCAGCCACTGGAGGTGGGCCTCGCCGCGGTCGAACGCGGTCGGGTCGGTGACCGGCCGGCCCGCGTCGTCGATGAGCCAGCCTTCCGGTATCGACTTCCCGGCGCGGGCCGCGGACCGCACCCGGCCGGTCGGGACGACGGTGGTGGACATGTCCAGCACGTACGGCGGGTAGGGGCCGGCCGGCGCGGCGATGGAGAAGGGGTTGGTGCCCAGCAGGGCCTGGGAGGCGCCCGGCGGCCGGATGATCCGCTGGCCGCCGCAGTTCCCGGCGAGGAAGCCCAGCGCGCCCTGTTCGGCGGCGTGCGCGGTGAAGTGCCCGGCGCAGCCGAAGTGGGTGCCGTTGTACAGGGAGACCATGCCGACGCCGTGGGTGTCGGCGCGCTCCAGGGCCAGGTCCATCGCGGCCCGCGCGGACCACAGGCCGAGGGCGTCGTGCGAGTCGACGAGGACGGCCGCGCCGCGGTCGGCGACGATCTCCAGGTCGGCCGTGGGATCGGTGCGCTTGTCGTCGAACAGCGGCAGGTAGAGGCGGGTCAGGTTGGCCAGGCCGTGCGAGGTGACACCGGTCAGGTCGCCGTGGACCAGGGCGCGGGCGGCGATCTCGGCCCGGTCGGGTGCCAGACCACGGCGGGTGAACACCTCGGCGGTGAACCCGGCCAGCTCGTAGTAGTCCAGCCGCACGGTGGTGCGGTCGAGGGTCGCGGTGGTGGTCATCTTCTCCTCATTCGCATGACGTCACAGGGGCCGTGCCAAACCGGCGGGGCGTCCGTCGGGCGCTCGCCCGGGGCCGCGGGCCGGTCCGGTGCGCCCTCACGGCAGTTCGGTGTGCGCGGTCGCGGCGAAGGCGGTCAGCAGCCCGGCCACATCGCCCGCGAACG
This sequence comes from Streptomyces sp. NPDC057280, assembly GCF_042668605.1. Taxonomy (NCBI): domain Bacteria; kingdom Bacillati; phylum Actinomycetota; class Actinomycetes; order Kitasatosporales; family Streptomycetaceae; genus Streptomyces; species Streptomyces sp. NPDC057280. The sequence goes on along the minus strand of NZ_JBHUYR010000010.1, from coordinate 83,248 downwards.
CCTCCAGTTCGGCCCGCTCGGCGAACTCGCTCTCGGCGTGCGCGTGGTTGGCCTCCAGGTCGCCGGGGCCGAGGACGGCGGTGAACACCCCCGGCAGATGGCCCGTCCAGATCGCGTCGCAGGTGAAGGCGGGCAGGTCGGCGGGCCAGCGGGGCAGGCCCACCCGCTCGGTGAGCAGCTCCTCGGCCCAGCTGTCGTGGGCGTCCAGCGTCGGCAGCCGCCGCTTGAGCCAGTCCACCCGGGTGATCAGGGGTCCGTCGGCGGCGGTCTTCGCCAGCAGCGGGCTGTCGGCGCACCGGTCCCGGAAGTCGGCGAGTCCCGCGCGCACCTCGTCGTGCAGCGCCTTCTCCAGGTCGGCGGCCTCGGCGGCGGAGCCGTACGACAGATTCAGCAGCAACTGCCCTCTGCCGTACACCTTGTTGTGCAGCGGCCCCGTCTGGAGCCCGGCCACGCACACCTGCCCGGTGCCGGCGTGGGCGGGCAGGGTCCGCGCCAGATGCCCGGCCAGATGGCCGAGGAGCACGCTGGCGTTGTGACCGGCGGCCGGGGCGTCGTCGATCGCGTCGTCGCCGTCGACCTGGACGCGCGCCGTCATCGCCGCGGTGGAACGGGTCAGCAGCCGGCCCCGGGTGGGCTCGCAGAAGATGTTCAGCCGACCCGTGTACCCCTTCTCCACCAGGGGCCGGGTGCCGCACACCCCCATGGCGCCGCCCTCCTCGCCGGACACCACCTGGATCAGCACACCGGTCTCGGTGCCGATCCGCGGGTCCGCGTCCGCCGCCGCACGGACACCGGCGAGCAGCGCCACCGCGGGGCCCTTGGCGTCGATGGCCCCCCGTCCGAAGAACGTCTGACCGTCCAGTCGCACCGGCTGCCGTCCGGCGACGGTGTCCATGTGCACGTTGAACATCACCGTCTGCTGCCGGGGCAGCCGCGGCCCGAGCCGCAGCACCAACGAGGGCTGCACCCGCAGGAATTCGGGATCGCGGGCGATCGCCGAGCGCACCGCGGCGGGCACCTGCTCGTCGGTGAGCTCCTCCGCCGCGCACGTACCGTGCCACTCGACGGTGAACCCCAGCGCCCGGGCCGCCTCGGCGTAGGCGAGCTGCGCCTCCCACAGCCGGACCTCACCGGTGGGCGTGCCCTCCAGCGGGCCGGCCGTGTTCAGCGACAGCAGGTGCAGCAGCAGCTCGTCGTCGGCCCGGGTCAGCGGCGCGTGACGCGTTCCCTCAGCGGTTCGAGCGGACACAAGGGGCCTCCTCTCTGGCGGTACGGCGGGGATCGAGGACTTCGGTGGTGACGAGCCGTTCCAGATGGCGGCCGTACTCGGCGAACAAGGCGGGCCCGTCGTCGCCCAGCTCGGTCCGGCTCTCGTGGGGCCGCAGCGCCAGATGCGGCTCGATCGACCACACGCCCGCGTAACCGGCCTCCAGCAGCAGCCGCAGACAGTCCGCGACCCGGCTCTCGCCCTCGCCCGGCAGGGTGTAGGCGGCCGTACCGCCACTTCCCACGGCGTCCTTGACGTGGACGTGCGCCACCGCCTCGGGGCAGACCTCCAGCAGCCGCTCCAGCACGTCGTAGGCCTGGTAGTGGTAGGCGGCGCCGTTGCCGGTGTCGAACAGCAGCCGCAGCGCCGGGCTGTCGACCTCGGTCAGCAGCCGCCACATCCGCTCCGCGCTGCGCCCCGCCCAGCCGGCACAGTTCTCGTGCAGCAGCACCAGCCCGTACTCGGCGGCCCGCGCGGACAGCACCCGCATCCGGCGGATCACCTCCGCGCCCCAGTCGGCGTCGTCCAGACCGTCGTTGGGATACGACATCACCCGCACATACCGGGTGCCGAGCGCCGCACAGCGCGGGCCGAGCCGTTCCAGCTCCCACAGGTCGGCGTCGATGCCCTGGCTGATGGGCCTGGACCAGTCGGCGATCCGCGAGTCCACGCAGGCGATCCCGAGCCCCGCCGCGCGCACCGTGCGCACACAGCTGTCGAAGGCCTCGCCGTCGAGGTCGGCGAGCGCGACGCCGTCGACGCTGCGCAGCTCGATCAGCTGCCAGCCCAGCGCGGTCACCGCCGCGACCTGGTGCTCGAGGCTGCGTCCGGCCTCGTCGCCGATGCCGGCGTAGAGGATCCCGGGCACCGCCTCCCCCCGCGGAAGCGGGCCGGAGGCCGCGGTCCGGTCAGGAAGCATGACGTACGACCTCCGGCTGGAAGGCCCCGACCTCGGCCCCCAGACGAGACAGCCGCGCATGCTCCTTCGCCTCGGCGAGCAGGGTGGTGACACAGGCGTTGAGCTGGAAGTCGGGCTCCAGGTCGGCGCCGTAGGCGAACTGCTCGTAGGCGTGCACCAGGAACCGGGACAGCGAGTCGTCCCGGAACACCGGCTGCGGCACCAGGCCATCGATCGAGGTGGTCAGGTGGGCGTGGTCGTCGCTCTCGCTGATGGGGTAGTGCCCCACCGCCCAGCCTCGGCTGAAGCCGAGCCGGATGACCCGCTCCCGCAGCGGCGAGGCGAGATCGGAGAAGATCTCCGTCTGGCAGCCCGTGGTGTGGTCCAGGAAGAGCCGCGCGGCCCCCATCTCGGGCACCACGATGTTCTGCACCCGCATGTCGCGCAGCTCGGCGCCCACCGTCTTGGCGTCGCCGGCCAGCGACAGCACCACGCCCACCGAGTGCGGAAGCTCCACGTCGAAAGCGGTCGGGTGCCCCTCGGTGGCCAGGGTGCGGGCGATACGGGGCTTGCGCTGGGCGATGAACACCGTCTCCAGCTCGCCCAGTTCACCGCCCTGTACCAGCTCGTGCAGGCGCAGGGTGAGCGCGCTCTGGAGCCAGTGCGCGACCACCATGAGCTCCAGCTTGCGCGTACGCCGCAGGTCGTCGATGTCGGGCAGCTCGCTGACCGTGGCCACCAGCGGCTTCTCCACGAGGATCTTGCGGAAGCCGAGGTCGGCGAGTTCCGTCAGCGGCCCCAGCCGGTGCGTGGGCGGGGTGCACAGGTGGACGATGGTGTTCTCGGGATCCAGCAACTCCCGCGCCCGGGCCAGGTTGTCCACGGCTATCACATCGGCGTCCGACAGCTGTGGTGTGCGTGGGTCGGCGTCGTAGACGACGGGCGGTTCGTCGGAGAAGAGACCGGCGTAGCGCTCCGTACGGCGCAGTCGGCGCAACACGCTCCAGTGCAGTCCGTGGCCGGAGCGGCCGAATCCGACGATCAGCGTCCTCAGCATGGTGGGTTCACTCCTCGAGCAGGCTCGGTCGGTGGTGGCCCGCACGGCGTTCGACCACGCGATAGCGAGGGTCATAACAGCCATTTCATAGTTTTCCGGGCGACCACAGGGCAGCGAGAGACAACGAGAGACAGCAAGGGACAAGAAGAGACAGCAAGGGACACGGGCACGGACAGACGAAACGAAGAAGAAGGAGGAGCTGGAGCAGCAGCGACGACGGCGCCGGTCAACCGGCTCTCATCCGAACCGGATCAGTCAGCGTCGCCCCGCACGGAACTCCGAGCGCGAGCAAGCAGGTGTGCGGGCAAAGGCAATCTCGTGTCTCCCGTTTCGGCGGATCGGGATGCAGCGAGCGTGCCGACCGACGTCGACACCCGTCAACGAAACCGCCCGCCGAGCCCCGCACTCGCCCGCCAGGACGGCTTTGCCCCCCTGCCCGCTGCCACGCCCGCCCGCAGCCGGCCCTTTCCTGTCATAGATGCTGCACACACGTACTCCGCCCTTGCCATGCGCTTGCCATCCCCCCGCCCCACCCCCGCGCGCCACGGCCACCCCACCCCCGCTCCAGCGTCCGTCAGGGATCTCTCTACCCGACCCTCCCTAATGTCTTGTGACATGGCTCTGGCAACGCGGACGAACCGACGACCGTCCACGGCACGCACCCTGTGGGACAGCTCCGTCGGCAAGAAGACGGTGATGGCCGTCAGCGGCCTGATCATGCTGATGTACCTCGTCCTGCACATGCTGGGAAACCTGAAGATCTTCTTCGGCCCCGACGACTTCAACGAATACGCCCACTGGCTGCGCACCCTTGGCGAACCGGCCCTGCACTACGAGTGGTTCCTGTGGGGACTACGGGCGGTGTTGATCGTGGCGGTCGTCGCCCACGGTGTCTGCGCGTACCAGCTGAGCCGCCGGGACATCAAGGCCCGCCCGTCGAAGTACGTGCACAAGAAGAGGCGGGCGAGTTATGCCACGCGGACGATGCGCTGGGGTGGGGTGATCCTGGGCCTGTTCATCGTCTGGCACCTGCTCGACCTGACGACGGGCACGGTCCATACCAGGGGTTTTGAGGAGGGCCGGCCGTATCAGAACGTGCTGGACACCTTCTCCACCTGGTACGGCAATGTCATCTACATCACCGCGGTCACGGCGCTGGGTGTGCATGTCCGGCACGGTTTCTGGAGTGCCGCGCAGAGCCTGGGGGCCGGCAGCCGCACACGTGACCGCGTCTTGAAGGCCACGGCGAACGTTCTCGCCCTTGTGCTCACGGCCGGCTTCCTCGCCGTGCCCGTGGCAGTGATGACCGGAGTGGTGAGCTGAACATGAGTGCTTTCGCGGAGTACCGGACCGGCGAGCCGCTGACGGACGGCAAGGCGCCTTCCGGCCCGGTGAACGAGCGCTGGGACAGGCGCCGTTTCGAGGCCAAGCTGGTCAACCCGGCCAACCGGCGCAAGCACACCGTGATCGTGGTCGGGACGGGTCTGGCGGGTGGTTCGGCCGGGGCCACGCTGGCCGAACAGGGGTACCACGTCGTCCAGTTCTGCTACCAGGACTCCCCGCGGCGCGCCCACTCCATCGCGGCGCAGGGCGGCATCAACGCGGCGAAGAACTACCGCAACGACGGTGACTCGGTCCACCGGCTGTTCTACGACACGGTCAAGGGCGGTGACTTCCGGGCCCGGGAGTCGAACGTGCACCGGCTCGCGCAGATCTCCGTCGAGATTATCGACCAGTGCGTGGCGCAGGGTGTGCCGTTCGCGCGGGAGTACGGGGGGCTGCTGGACACCCGGTCCTTCGGCGGCGTGCAGGTCTCGCGGACGTTCTACGCCCGCGGCCAGACGGGCCAGCAGCTGCTGCTCGGCGCCTACCAGGCGCTGTCGCGGCAGATCGCGGCCGGGAACGTGGAGATGCACGCGCGCACCGAGATGCTGGATCTGATCGTCGTCGACGGCCGGGCACGGGGGATCGTCGCCCGGGACCTGATCACCGGGAAGATCGACACGTACTTCGCGGACGCTGTCGTCCTCGCCAGCGGCGGCTACGGCAATGTGTTCTACCTGTCGACGAACGCGATGAACTCCAATGCCACCGCCATCTGGCGGGCGCACCGGCGGGGCGCGTACTTCGCCAACCCGTGCTTCACGCAGATCCACCCCACGTGCATTCCGCGGACCGGCGACCACCAGTCCAAGCTGACGCTGATGAGTGAGTCGCTGCGTAACGACGGCCGGATCTGGGTGCCGAAGGCCAAGGGTGACGACCGGCCGCCGAACAAGATCCCCGAGGACGAGCGCGACTACTACCTGGAGCGCATCTACCCCTCCTTCGGCAACCTGGTCCCGCGTGACATCGCCTCCCGCGCCGCGAAGAACGTCTGCGACGAGGGGCGGGGAGTCGGCCCCGGCGGGCAGGGCGTCTACCTCGACTTCGCCGACGCCATCCGGCGGATGGGCCGTAAGGCGGTCGAGGCCAAGTACGGCAACCTCTTCGACATGTACCAGCGGATCACCGACGAGGACCCCTATGAGGTCCCGATGCGGATCTACCCGGCGGTGCATTACACGATGGGCGGGCTGTGGGTCGACTACGACCTTCAGACCACCGTTCCGGGCCTGTTCGCGATCGGTGAGGCGAACTTCTCCGACCACGGCGCGAACCGGCTGGGCGCCTCGGCGCTGATGCAGGGTCTCGCCGACGGCTACTTCGTGCTCCCGGCGACCATCAACGACTACCTCGCCCGCAACCCCCGTCAATCCGAGGTCACGGACGAACACCCGGTCGTCCGCCAGACGGTGTCGGAGACACAGACCCGCCTTGCTCGACTCCTGTCGGTGGACGGCGACCGCACCCCGGACTCCTTCCACCGCGAAGTCGGCGAACTCATGTGGGAGTTCTGCGGCATGGCCCGCTCCGACGCCGGGCTGCGCAAGGCGTTGGAGCGCATCCCGCAGATCCGTGAGGAGTTCTGGCGGCGGATCAAGGTCCCCGGCACCGGCGAGGAGTTCAACCAGTCGCTGGAGAAAGCCAACCGGATCGTGGACTACCTGGAACTGGCCGAGCTGATGTGCCTGGACGCGCTGCACCGCGCCGAGTCCTGCGGCGGCCACTTCCGTGAGGAGTCCCAGACCCCCGACGGCGAAGCGGCCCGCAAGGACGAGGAGTTCGCCTACGCGGCCGCCTGGGAGTTCACCGGCACCGGCTCCGCTCCCGTCCTGCACAAGGAAGACCTGGTCTTCGAGTACGTCCACCCCACCCAGCGGAGCTACGCATGAGGCTCACCCTGCGCGTCTGGCGGCAGAAGAACGCCGACGCCGAAGGCGCCATGTCCACCTACGAGGTGGACGGCATCTCCTCCGACATGTCCTTCCTGGAGATGCTCGACACCCTCAACGAGGAGCTCATCCTGCGCGGTGAGGACCCCGTCGCCTTCGACCACGACTGCCGCGAGGGCATCTGCGGCGCCTGCTCCCTGGTCATCAACGGCGACGCGCACGGCCCGGAGCGCACCACCACCTGCCAGCTGCACATGCGGTCCTTCCAGGACGGCGACACCATCGACATCGAGCCGTGGCGGGCCTCCGCGTTCCCGGTCATCAAGGACCTGGTCGTGGACCGCTCGGCCTTCGACCGGATCATCCAGGCCGGCGGCTACATCACCGCCCCCACCGGAGCCGCTCCCGAGGCGCACGCGACGCCGGTGCCCAAGCCGGACGCCGACTTCGCCTTCGAGCACGCCGAGTGCATCGGCTGCGGTGCGTGCGTGGCGGCGTGTCCGAACGGGGCGGCGATGCTGTTCACCTCCGCCAAGATCAACCACCTCAACGTCCTGCCCCAGGGCGCGCCCGAGCGGGAGACGCGGGTGCTGGACATGGTGGCGCAGATGGACGAGGAAGGCTTCGGCGGCTGCACCCTCACCGGCGAATGCGCCACCGCCTGCCCCAAAGGCATCCCGCTCGTGTCCATCACGAGCATGAACAAGGAATGGCTACGAGCCACGCGCACCGCACCTCGCCGTCGCTGACGGCCCCACACCACGATCACCACGATCATCACCGCGACCACGACCACCACGGCGACCAGAGCAATCACGGCGACCATGCTCGAACGGCCAGCCGAATTAAGCGAGCTGCAAGAGCTATCGGAAAAACTCTCCCCCGTATCCGAGCCGACCCACGTGTACGGAACTTCGCAACGCCTTGACCAGGAACGCGACACAAGGGGGATCTGACCTGTGATCAGCAGACGCTCGCTCATACGCACCGGCGCAGGCGTCGGCGCGGCCGCCGCGCTGACCGTCTCGACCGGCGGCATGGTGCTGGCCGGAGCCGGCTCCGCGGCCGCCGCCCCCTCCTGGAGCACCCTGCGGGCCGCCCTGACCGGCACCCTCGTGCTCCCCGGAGAGTCCACGTACGACCAGGCGATCCAGCTCCACCAGGCCAAGTGGGACGTGATCCACCCCCAGGCGGTCGCGTACTGCACCTCCACCGCCGACGTCGCCACCTGTCTCCGCTTCGCCCAGGACAACAGCCTGGCCTTCTCGGTCCGCAGCGGCGGCCACAGCAACGCCGGCTACTCGACCACGCCCGGCCTGGTCATCGACGTCTCCCGCCTCAACTCGGTGCGCGCCACGGGATCCACGGTCCGCCTGGGCCCCGGCGCCCAGGGCGTCGACATCACCAACACCCTGTCCGCGCTGGGCCTCCAGGTCATCTCGGGCACCTGCCCCACGGTCGCGATGGGCGGCTTCCTCCAGGGCGGCGGCCTCGGCCCCGCCTCCCGCAAGTACGGCACGGCCGCCGACCGGCTGGTCTCGGCGCGAGTGGTCCTGGCCGACGGCAGGGCGGTCACGGCGTCCGCCAAGGACAACCCGGACCTGTTCTGGGCCCTGCGCGGCGGAGGCGGCGGTAACTTCGGCATCGTCACCGAGTACGAGGTACGCCCGGTCTCGGTCCCGTCGCTCACCCTGTTCAACCTGACCTTCGCCTGGTCGGACGCCGTGGACATCGTCCAGGCCTGGCAGCAGTGGATCATCAGTGGTCCGCGCGAGCTGAACACGCAGCTGCTGTTCACCCTGGCGACTGACCAGGGCGGCGAGCCGCACGTCATCCTCACCGGATCGTACGCGGGCGCGCAGGCCGCCGCCGAGAGCGCCCTGAACACCTTCATGGCCGCGCACGGCAAGGCGAGCGTGACCCGTCAGGTCGTCGAACTGCCCTACCAGCAGGCCATGATGACGATCTTCGGCTGCGGCACCCAGACCGTCAGCGAATGCCACCGCGTCGGCTACTCGCCGGAGGCCATCCTGCCCCGCGAGTACAACGCCACCTACCGCAACACCCTCTTCAGCAAGGCCCAGACGCGCACCTCCGTCCAGGACACCCTGGCCCGCATGGAGGCCTCGCTGCGCCCCGGTCAGTTCCGCGTCCTGGCCCTGCTCTCCTACGGCGGCCGCGTCAACGACTTCGGCGCCGGCTCGACCGCCTACGTGCACCGCACCACCCAGTTCGAGGTGGGCATCCAGCTCGCCCACACCACGGCGGCCCCCACCCAGGAGGACAGGGCCGCGGGCGACGCCTGGCTGAACACCACCTTCACCACGGTCGAGGCAGCCGGCAACCACGAGTCCTACCAGAACTTCATGGACCCGGCCCTGCCCAACTGGCAGCAGGCGTACTACGGCCGCAACTACCCCGTCCTCCAGGCCGTCAAGGCCAGCTACGACCCGTACCGCTACTTCACCTTCGCCCAGTCCATAGCCTGACCCACCCCCACCCAGTACCGGCGGTCCGCTCCCCCCTAACCCCTTTCCCCCCGAGCGGACCGCCGCCCCCCACCCCGCGCGCACACCAGGCGACCTTCGACGAGGCCGAGGACGCCACCGCGTGAGGGACGCCCATGCAGCTGAACTCGAAGTTCCCTAGCACAAGCGGGACTTGGTGACCCGTCGCACCTAACGTGGAACACGTATCCCCTTCCGTGGGTGTGCCCGCCCGACCCCCCGGGGCGGGCACACCCGCTTCTCCCGCCCGGTCCCGACGGCCGCCCGCACCCCCGGTGCCGGAGCGGGCGCGACGGGTCAGCCCGGGAGAGCCCCACACCCGGCGAAGGTGCCCGAGCAACGCCCAAGAAGGAGCCGGTGTGACCAGGACCGAGGAGTTCGAGGAAGTACGGCCGCTGCTGCTGGCGATCGCCCACCGGATCCTGGGCAGCGCGAGCCGGGCCGAGGACGCCGTCCGGGCGACCGGGCGGCGCTGGGCGGACAGCCTGCTGCGTCCCGCATCGGTCGAAAGTCATCTCGCGGCCGAGGTCACCCGCGTCTGCACCGAGGCCCTGCGCGCCGACCGCCTCGACCAGGACCCCTACGCCGTCCCCTGGACGATGACCCCGCTGCTCACCGACCCCGACCCGGAACGGCCGGCGGAGCTGACCGACTCCCTGCTCACCGCGGCCCTGCTGGTACTGGAGCGGCTCTCCCCGCTGGAGCGCGCGGTGTTCGTGCTGCGCGAGGCGTTCGGATGCAGCATCGAGGAGACCGCGGCGGCCGTCAGCTGCTCGCCGGAGGCGTGCCGCCAGCTCGTCGCCGCCATCGCCACCACCAGCGACGGCGGCCGCGAGCCGCTGCCCTGGCCCACCCACATCGTCGGCACCCACAACGTGACCCGGCTGCTCGCCGCGATCGTCCCGCCACTGCGCCGGATCGGCGTCACCGTCGAGCACCGCATGGTCAACGGCCGCCCCGGCTCGGTCTTCCGCGACCGCACCGGCCGTATTCTCAACGCCCTGACACTCGCCGCCCAGGAGGACCGCACCGCGGAGGCCCACCTGGTCATCAACCCCGACCTGATCCCGTACCCCGACCCCGTCGCCGAGGCCTACGCGATCCTGCGCGAGGCCAACCAGGGCCGCTGAACGCCCCTGCGCGTCTCACACGGCAGTCGGGGCAGGCCAGTTGCGCAACAGCGAGTCCAGGGCGTCAAGCGCCCGCGACCAGCTCTCCCCGCTCTCCGGGGCGCTGTGGCTGAACCCGCCCCCGGCCTCCAGGCTGACGAAGCCGTGAAAAACGCTCCCCAGCAGCCGGACGGCATGCGTCTGGTCCGGCTCCACCAGGTCGTACCCCCGCAGGACGGCCCGCGTCATCAACGAATGCCGCCCTCCGGCACTACGAGCGGCTTCCTCCGGGGTGAGCCGCAGCTGAGTCGCCGCATACCGCCCCGGATGCTCGCGCGCATAGTCCCGGTAGACGTTCCCGAGGGCGCTCAACGCATCTTTCCCGGCCCGCCCGGCGAGGGCGACGGCCGCCCGATCGGCGAGCTCCTCCAGGGCAAGCAGCGCGATCCGCACCCTCAGCTCATGCGAGTTCTTGACCTGTGAGTACAGGCTCGCGACGGTGACATCGAACCGCCGGGCCAGCGCGGACACGGTCACCTGCTCGAACCCGACCTCATCGGCCAGCTCGGCCCCGCCCCGCACCACCGACTCACCACTCAGCCCCGCACGCACCCGGACATCTTAGGCAGCGAGCCTCCACCCCCGCGCACTCGTACGCCGCTCACGCTGCCCGGCGAACACGAAGAGCCGCAGCACAAGAAACCGCCCCACACCCGCGAGCCCCGAGGCGCCGAGGTAGACGACCTGCTCGGTCGCCATGCTGTGCCCGCTCTGCACGACATCCAGCACGAACACGGCAAGGCTGGTCGCGAGATAAGCGCCCCCGGCCGACCCGGCGGACTGCCAGTGCTCCCGCCACCCGGCACCACGCTTCTTGCCGAAGGTGTAGCGGGCGTGGAGCTCGGTGCACAACACGGTGGACACCACGGTGACGACGGCGTTGGAGACCCCCCAGGGCACCCCCATGGCCAACCCCACCACGGCGAAGCTGCTGAGCACCCCGACACCCCCACCGAAGACCACGAACCGTATGAACGAGGCCATTGCCGAGGACTTCATGACGGCCTCCTTCCAACGAGTCGAGGATCTTTCTTATATACGAAACGCTACGTTGCATTTACAAAATCAGCAACAGAATAATTGCGAAGAGTACAAAAAACCCCAGCTCATAGCCCATAGATCATTGCAACGAGAGCGAGCTGAACGCAACGCCCGCCAAGTGCGGGCGTTGCAACGACTGAAAACGAACGCTACCCAGAAGGCCACCAGGGCCTCGGTCGGCTCAGTCCCACTGCTCGTCGGCGAGGGAGGCGACGGGCTGAGGCTTGCCGATGACGGCCAGGGCGACGAAGAAGTTGATCTGACCGATGGCGACAGTCAGCGTGGCGAGCGCCTTCTTGTCGTAGTGCCTGGCCACCTCGGCGTACAGCTCGTCGGTGACGCGCTCGCGGCCGTGCGGCGCAGGCTGGAGGGTGGCTTCCACCAGCGCGAGAGCAGCACGCTCGGCCTCGCTGAAGTACGGGGCGTCCTGCCACGAGGCCACCGCGGTGATGCGTTCCTCGGACTCCCCGCCCTTGCGCAGGAAACCGGTGTTGAGCACCGTCAGATACGTGTTGCCCACGATCTGCCCGGCCCGCAGATGAACGAGATTGATCGTCGCGCGCGGTACGGACTTGTTGCCGGTGGCCCGGAAGAGGGCGGCGCTGATGTCCTTCACCTCGGGCACGTACTCAGTCGGGTCGGACATCCGCGAGATCGATCCGCCTGCGTTCGAGGGCGTGTGCGTCATGGCTGCTGCTCTCCTTCACATCAACGTCGGTGTGTTCACTGCACTGACGGATGCGCGGAAGCAGTTGTGACAGAGAACGGGTACCGGTTACGTCCACGGAGATGGTGTACGGGTTCGACCTGATCCGGGGGTTTGCTCCGGCGTTGGGATGGTGCCCGCATAGATGAACGGCCACCGGCTGATCAGCGCAATGCGCCTCGGTCCGGGGCCAGCGCCGCCTGGACCAGTACGCCCCCGGACACGCGAGCACCCCGCCGCCCGACCCCGAGCCGGCGGCTCCGGACGACGGCGAGCCCGCACCCGCGCAGCCTCCGGTCGGCCCGGCCCTGCGGGCCGCCAACCAGCTCGCCACCGTCCTGTCTAAGCTCCAGGTCGCCAGCGGCATCCCGCTGCGCCAGCTCGGACTGCGCACCCAGGTCTCCGCCAGCTACCTCTCCCGCGTGCTGAGCGGCGAGAAGTTCCCCACCTGGGACCTCACCGCGAAACTCGCCCGCGCCCTGGGAGCCGACTACGACGTCGTACGCAGAGTGTGGCTGGCCGAACGCGAGCGCAACGGGCACGCGCACCCGCCAGCCACGTCCTCAACCCTCCGCTCTCGAGACCGAGTTGAGCTCAGCCCTCCCGGCCGCCCTACGCACCCTGTACCAGCGCGCCGCTAGCCCCACCCCCTACAGCCTCGCGGCAGCCACCGCACCGAGATGCGCGGCACCTGGGACCAGGTCGAAGCCCTCATCCGCGCCCTGGACGGCGAGCCGAGCTTCTTCCGCCCGCACTGGAAGGAAGCCCAGCAAGCCACACCACCTCCACCCACCGCCTCGACCGGCTGGTGAGCACCTTCGGCGGCGCCTTCCACGACACCCGCACCCTGGAAACCTCACGCACCACCGCCGCCCGACGCCGCGCCCTGCGCCAGCGACTGACCCACGCGGCCCGCCTCTCCCCTGACACCCGCCGACGCCGGTAGCCGACTCGCCTCCAGGCTGTGGGGGACTGACCAGCGAGCACGGTCTGGTCGGCGAGATGCTCCAAACGAGCTGTTGCAGCCAACTTCGCCCGCAACAGTGACAAGCGGGTTGGGGATTGCGCCTGCTAGGACCAATGATTCGCCCTCTATGTTTAGTTTTGCCGTGCTGAAGGGGTGGGGCTGGTTCCGGCACGTGTGCACAGGAGGTCTGGGGGAACGCCCGGCCCGTTTGTGTGTTTCTTGTGTCAGCTTGTGTGCTGCTGGTGACCGTTGGGGTCGCCGGGTCTGACTTCCTGTGGGGGGAAGCTGATGCATTCGCGTGCTGCGCGCACGCCGTTTCGGCGTGCGCGAAAAACCTGCAGAACCGCTCTTCTCTCGGCCGTGACCACCGCCGCAGTGGTACTTGCGGCGGCTCCGGGTCTGGCGGCGACGCCGAAGCCGGAGTTGCCCGAGCCAGCAAGTCCCTGGACGAAGCCGACGAAGGTCGAGGCGCCACCAACCCCGACCGGCGTGACGAAGCCGCCGGCGTCCAAAGCGGAGGCGGCGCCGTCGGCTGAGGTGGCCGCCTGGCGGACGGCGCAGAAAGCCCGCACCACTGGGGGCACGGCAGCCGGCTCCGCGTCCCGGTCGGCAGCCGCCGACGCCGGCAGCGGCTATCTGCCCGAGGGGCAGGGCCGGGTGCCGTGGCATCGCATCATCGACACCCGTCTCGACGATGCGCTGGTGGCGCGGGTCAATGTCTCCGACGGCAACCTGATGCTGGCGGCCACGGACTTCGACATCGCCGGTGTGGGCCACAAACTCCAGCTCACCCGCACTTACAACTCCCTGGAAGCCCCGTGGGGGAAGGTGTCCCGGCACTGGTGGCAGGCGTATGAGCGCTACCTGCAGGTCAACGGCGGCGAGGTGGACGTCTTCGACGCCACCGGCGAGCTGCTGCGCTTCACCGCGAACACAGACGGCACCTACACCACCCCGACTGGTTACTCCAAGGACCTGAAGAAGAACGCGGACGGCACCTACACCCTCACCGACCGCAAGTCGGGCAGCCGCGACACCTTCAACCCGCAGGGCACGCTGCTGAAGACGGCGGACAAGAACCACGGCACGATCACCGTCGAACAGCACGACACCAGCGGCGAGCACAAGGGCTTCAAGCTCACCGAGACCCGCTCGGGGCGCTGGATCGACCTGGTCAAGACGGACGCGAGCCAGTGGCAGGCCAAGGACCACACCGGCCGCACGGCCGTCTTCGACCTGGACAGTGCGGGCAATCTGGCCAAGGTCACCGACACCGACGGCAAAGCCACCGTCTACGACTACGACTCCAGCGGCCGGGTGACGAAGGTGACCACCCCCGAAGGCACGGCCACGGTCTTCACCTACGACCCCTCCAGCCGGGTCACCTCGATGCAGCGGCTGACCGGTTCTACGGGCCCGACCTGGTGCTTCATCTACGGCACCGACTCAACCGGCAAGGAGACCACCACCGTCACGGACCCGGACGGCGACGACACCGTCTACACCCACAACGACGACGGTGAGGTCACCAAGGTCACCGACCCGCTCGGCCACTCCCGCCACGCCACCTACAAGAATCACCTCACCCAGACCGCGGTCGACGCGATGGGCACAGGCGCAGACGGCACCGGCGGCAACACCACCACCTACGGCTGGGACGCGCGCAACAACCCCACCTCCGCCAAGCTCCCCCTGGGGGCGACCGCGTCGGTGACGGCGTATCAGACAGTCGCGGGCACCGACCTGCCCAACGACTTCACCAGCGCGGACGGCCGCAAGGACTCCTTCTCCTACGACACCAACGGCAACACCAAGTCGGTGGCGACCTCGGGCACAGCCGGCGGCACCCGCTCCTACACCTACAACTCCGCCACTCCCACCTGCGGCGGCTTCGAGGGCCAGCGCTGCACGGCGAAGGACGCCAACGGCAAGGTCACCTCCTTCACCTACGACAGCGAGGGCAACCTGAAGAAGGTCACCCCGCCCACGCCGCTCGGCGAGACCACCTACACCTACGACGACCTGGGCCGGGTGGAGACCGTCACCGACGGCCGCAGCATCACAACCGTCTACGGCTACGACAACCGCGACCGGGTCAAGACGGTCTCCTCCACCAACGACACCGTCACGTACTCCTACGACGGTGACGGCAACCTGAAGGTCCGCACCGACGCCTCAGGCACCACCACGTGGGACTACGACAAACTGAACCGGGAGAAGGTCCGCACTCTGCAGAGCGGCGCACAGACTGCGCTGGCCTACACCCCGGGCGGGGACGTCGACTACTACACCGACCCCACCGGCACCACCGACTACACCTGGGACGAGGCCGGCCGTCTGGACTACCTCACCGACCCGTCCGGCAAGAAGACCGACTTCGACTACAACAACAACGACAAGCGCACCCAAACCGTCTACCCCGGCGGCACTACCCAGACCGTCGGCATCGACGAGGACGGCCGCCCCAAGTCGGTCAAGACGACATCCGGCACGACCACCCTGGTCGACCTGACCTACAGCTACACGAGCGCGGGCAAGGACACCACCAAGATCCGCACCCGCACCGACAACAGCACCAAGTACAAGACCAGTTACACCTACGACTCCCAGGACCGCCTCACCTACGCCCTGGAAGCCGACTCGGCCGGCACCCGCAAGGCGTCCTGGCTGTACTGCTTCGACAAGGCCGGCAACCTCACCTCCCAGGACGGCACCGCCTCCACCTGCCCGGGCAGCGCGGTCTTCACCTACAACGACGCCAGCCAGCTGACCGCCCAGACCGGCTCCACCACGCCGTGGTCATACGACAAACTCGGCAACGAAAAGGCTGGCGGACGCGTCACGGCTTCCGCGCGCACGAACGAGACCTGGACGGACTACAGCCAGCTCTCCGCCATCACCACTGGCGGCACGGCCTACGACCTGGTCCACGCGGGCACCGACAACTCCGAACGCACCAAGCTCGGTTCGACCTGGTTCCACCACACCGCCCTGGGCCTGGCGTCCACGACCACAGGCGGCGTTGACACCGGATTCATCCGTGAACCTGAGGGCACGTTGAACTCCATGACGACTGGGGGGAAGTCCTACTACTACCTCACCGACGCCACCGGCAACGTCCTCGGCCTCGTCGACGACGCGGGCAAGCGCACCCACACCTACGCCTACGGTCCTACGGGCCTGCCCCGCGGGACCACCAGCGAGGCGGTCCCCCAGCCCTTCCGCTACAGCGGCGCCTACCTCGACCCCACGGGGCTGTACAAGATGGGCGCCCGCTACTACGACCCCCAGCTCGGCCGCTTCACCCAACCCGACCCCTCCGGACAGGAACAGAATGCGTACCTGTACGCGGGCGGCGACCCGGTAAGTAGGGCTGATCCCAGCGGCCTTTTCGGTTTCGGTAGTTTCGTTGACAGCGTCTTCGGAGGCAAGGATCTGGCTGAAATCTGGCAGAACCGAAACGATCCCGAAGCTCTGTTCTCGCAGGCCGTTGGCATCGCCGCAGGAGCCGCATTCGGAGGTCTCTGTACAGCTGGAACCTCCACGATGGCGACTGCCGCAGGGGTCCCCTTTCTCATCCCTCTCGCCGTAGCGGGATGCGGGATCGCGGCCGACACCGTAAGCAATGCAACCGCTGGCGCAATGCAGGACTCTCTGTCCTGACAGCACTGACAGGAGGCGATCACGTGAATGCAGGCCGCGACCAAGGAAGCACGCTGGGCCCCGGCGATGAGGCCGGACGGGCTGTAGCTGCTGCTGGTCTGTGGATCGCGCTGGTTGCCGCAGTCGCCCTCGTACTCATTGGCATCTTCGGCATGCTGGCAGGCATTCAACCAGCCGTTTGGGTCGCCGTCGCCGGTTTGGTCATCTCACTTGGAACAGTGGTGGCCATTCGCGCAAGAAGGAGATGACGACTGATGGCGATGGGACCGGGTGGGCCATCCCATTCGGTCCCATCGTCCAGCGCACTCGGTCTGGCGACCACGGAAACACTCCATTAACCCGCGGACGCCTTAGCTCGTTCTTCATGTTCGGCGTTCTTCGCTGTCGGCGGCTAGGGCACGGTGGGTGCTCCGATCCAGGCATTTGCCTACGGGGTGATCTGCTTTCGGTCGGTCTCGACTTTGTGGATCTGTTCCCAGATGCCCTGCAGA
Organism: Streptomyces sp. NPDC057280; assembly: GCF_042668605.1. Taxonomy (NCBI): domain Bacteria; kingdom Bacillati; phylum Actinomycetota; class Actinomycetes; order Kitasatosporales; family Streptomycetaceae; genus Streptomyces; species Streptomyces sp. NPDC057280. Next base: position 66,207 of record NZ_JBHUYR010000010.1, on the reverse strand, counting down.
AGATCGTGAACGGTCAGCCGGTCGGTGTCATTGAGTACGAGCCGTCACGTGTGTCTTCGCACGTATCGTGCGTCCGCGCTGAGTGCGCGAGCCCGCTCGACTTCCTGCCCTACGCCGCGTCCGGCAAGCCGCAGCCGGGCGGCTTCCGCCTCGGACCCACCCCGGGCCTGGCAAAGCTCGAGGGCGTCCAGGAGATGGCCTGGGCGGTCGACTTGATGGAGAAGGGGCTGAATCCGGCCCGCCACATCAAGGGCGGCGACGCCGTCCTCGAAGACGGCGAGTAACCCCGATCCCTCTGCCCCGCCCGACTCCACACGAAGGACCGCACCGATGACCTCCCCCGACAGCATCCGTCCCCGATGGGCTCTGCCTACCCACCCGCCCGAGCACGACCCCATCCTGTTCGCCCGGGCCATGCGCGACATGCGCCTGACCTGGCGCGCCCGCGGTGTCCTGGCCGAACTCGCCACCGGCTATACCGACGACGACCGGCCCCTGATGCACCAGTTGACGTCACTGACCCGCGCCGAGCGCGGGGCCGCCGAAGGCCGAGAAGCGTTCCGCACGGCCGTCGCAGAGCTGCGCGCGCTGGGCTACCTCGAGCCGGAGGGCGATGGTGTTGCCGAGCGCCTGGCCGTAAACCTCGATGCGGCCAGGGACGCCCGCCCCGTTCACGACCGGTTCCACCCGGATGACGACCTCGACGGGAGCTAAGACGTGAACGAGATCGACGACGCGATCGAGCGCGCCGACCAGGAGGCGTTCACCAAGGACCCGCCCAAGACCCTCAAGGGCCAGGTCGCCTTCCTGCGCAAGTACCTCAGCGCCCAGGAGATCGGCGAGCAGGTCGGGGTCACGGCCGACTCGATCAACCGCTACCGGCGCGGGGCCCGCAAGCACGCGCGCCCGGACGTCGCCGCGAAGATCGAGGCGATGGTTCGCGCGCGCTGGCAGCCGCTCAACCGCAAGCGCCGGCAGCGCCAGGCCGCCACCACGGGCGGGATCACGGTGGAGACAAGGGCCCGCTTCGGCTACACCGCCCCCATCGGAACAACCGACGACGGACGGTTCCGGCGACTGACCGTGCACCTCCCCCCGGAGTACGCCCGCCGCCTGTTCGACGCCCGCGACGCGGGAGCCAGCGACCAGCAGATGCGCGGAATCATCGCCGAAGGGTTTAAGGAAGTGTATTTCCAGGACGGCGGCGGTCGCGCTATGGGACTGTCGGACGTGGAAATCAACGACATCGATTACCTCGACCTGGATTACTGAAAGTCGATTCGGAGAAACGGCGGCGGAATGAGCGGGATCGATTGGCCTGATGACCCCAAAGCCTTCGAGAAAGGCATTGCGGTCCTGCTGAGCCGCATGCACCCCAGCATCCAGAGGATCGACGGCGCTGGCGGGGACGGGGGCCGGGACGCGCAGTTCACCTCTCCGGAAGGGCTGCACGTCTTCGAGATGAAGTCGTTCACCGGTCGGATGACCGACGGACGCAGGGCGCAGGTGGAATCGTCCCTCGCCCGGGCGGCCCGGCTCCAGCCCCTCACGTGGGACCTGATCGTCCCGATCGATCCGACGCCGGGCGAGCTGAAGTGGTTCGAGGGCCTGCAGGCGCAGTACCCCTTCGAGCTGGAGTGGCGCGGCGCCACATGGATCGAGACGCGGCTGACCGAGCATCCGCAGGTCCGCAGGTTCTACTTCGCCAATGCCCTGGCTGAGACAGAAGACCTGCTGCGACAGCTGATCCCTGAGCGGGCGCCCATCGCTAACACCGGCGAAGCCCTGCACCGCATGCGCAGCATGATCGACCGGCTGGCGGAACTGGAACCGCACTACCGGTTCAAGCTGACCGCAGGACCTGAAGGCGACTCCTCGGTGGAGATGCTGCCCGCCTACCCCGGCGCCGAGCAGGACCGGCCGGCAGGCTTCTGGGTCGCGTTCGCGGACACTCCCGAAGCACAGGAGACCGCGCGGGCCTGGGAGCGGGCCCTCGCCTTCGGCGACCCGGTCGAGGTGCCGGGCGAGCACATCGCCGATCTCCAGATGAACGGCCCCGCGGTCCTTGGCCTGTCCAGCGGACAGCCCAACCCGGGGATGAAACTGCGAGTCTCAGGACATGAGGTCCCCGCCGACCACACCGCGCAGCTCCTCATCGCCGACGAGCAGGGCCGACGCGTCGCAGTACTCGGGCTGCAGATGACGGCGCTGCGCATGGGGACCAGCGGGAGCGTCCTGAGCGGTACCGATCTGACCGGGTCTTGCGAGTGCCACCTGCGGATGGACTACAGCATCGGCGCGCTCCAGGTCAGATTGAAGTACGAGCTCGCTGACCGCCTGCGTCCTGCGGCCAGCCTGGACCTTGTCCGCTTCGCCGCCGCGCTTCAGCCTCATCACACCCTGCAGGTCATGCTCGCCGGCCAGCCGGTCACCGAGCGCGTGCCCATGCCGGTGACCGACGGAGCCGACCAGCACTTCGCCGACACAATGATCGAATTGCTGGAGCAGCTGGTCGCGATTGAGAGACTGGCCGTGACCACGTTCGAGGTCCCGGTGACCATCCCGAGCGCCGACAAGGCGGCCATCCGCACCGCCTACGCGCTCCTCACGGGCAGTTCCGCGGAAATCGGCGCCAATATGACCGCCACGATCACCGCCAACGACACTCCGCAGATCCGCGCACTCGTGGAAGCCCAAGGTCTTATCAACATGACCGGCTTCGTCACGGACCACCAAGTAGAAATCCTCGGCCAGGCCATCCAGGTCGGCCCCGTCATGGTGGAGTCACCCCCACTGCAGATCACGGGAGCTCACGCATCAGATGACGGTCTTGAACTCTCCGTACGGACCGCACCCGATCATGCTGACCAGCCCGTCCGTCTCACTCGCCACAACCCCGCTGACCCACAGCTTCGAGGGACCTGATGTTGGCAACGGCGACCGTCTCCGGTCGGGCTGAAGACGCCGCTGTGCGTGGGCCACGATGTCGGCCAGCTGTTCCTAGAAAGGGGATCACCGTATGTCCGTCCACACCGCGCGTCACCGCGCGTACGGTGGCGATACGACCCGCCGGGAGGTTCCGATGAGCGCGCAGCCCGACCACGCACCCGTCACGCCGTACGCCCCCGCGCCGGGAGCTCCGGCAGAACTGCTCACCCAGCTGCGCGCCAGCACGCGCTCGGAGCGGTGGGTGCCAGCCTTCGAGCAGGAATGGGCGGCGGCACTGGAGGAGTCGCGCCGGACGTTCTCCCTCGCCCACCTGTACGAGGTCGTCCAGGTCTGGCAGGCCCGCGTTGCTTCCGCCCCGGCGGTCGACGCGTTCCTCGCCTCCGGCCACGACGAGACCGGTTTCGTGGACCTGGAGGAAATCCGGAGCAGGCGCCGGTGACCGGACAGCCGTACGCGGTCCGTCTCTCCGCGCAGGCCGCGAAGGTGCTCGCCGCCCTGCCCGAGCGCGCGGAGCAGATGGCCTGGGACGTCCTGGACGCCGCGGCCGGGAACCCCTGGGGCTTCCCGCAGTGGGACGCCAGCGACCCCGAGGGCGAGGACATCAGAATCGCCTCCATCGGCCAGCTGTCCGTCATCTACTTCACCAACCGCGTCCTGCACCACCTGTCGGTCCTGGACATCGTCTGGCTCGGCTGATCTGTCACCCCTGCGAGACTTGACGCCGATGGTCAGCGGCAGCATCCCGAAGATGCCGCCGGCGCCGTACTTCCACTGGACGGGCTGCTCGAATGTGCGCCGTTGTTGCAGGTGTGGCAGGCCCGCATCGCTTCCGCGCCAGCGGTTGACGCATTCCTCACCTGCGGCGTCCGTGAAGGTGCTTGCCACGCTGCCCGAGCACGCGGAACACATGGTGCAGGGCGTGCTGGACGCCGCGGTCCCGCAGTGGGATTCCGGCGGGGCTTGGAGGGCGAGGACGTGCGCATCGCCTCCGTCGATCAGTTGTCCGTCGTCTACTTCGCCAATCGCGAGCTGAGCCACCTGTCAGTGCTGGACGTCGTCTGGCTCGACTGATCTGTCACTCCTGCGGGACAGAAGCTGGTCAGTTGCTCCGGGCAAAGGGGTGCCTCCACACGTGAGCGTGTGGAGGCACCCCTTTGCCTTGATGACGATGGTGAGCAGCAGCATCGCGATGATGCCGCCAGCGCCGTACTTCCACTGCACGGTCTGCTCGACGACTGGGCCGCGCTGCTGCTACCACAGAGCGGCTAGGCACACCTCTGAGCCCCATTCGTCACGGAAGTAAAAATTCCACCATCTGCATCAAGTTGGCGACCAACTCTATCCTTGTTGTTCCCGCTTGGAAGGCTCCAATAAACAACTTCGAAACAACTCCCCGTAGAAGGATTGCAGTTGTAGCGTTTGGACGTGGGCACTGGATGCGCCGCGCTGAGGGTCGGGGACGCTTTCCGTTGGGGCTGGTGATACCGCTGAGCTGACGGTCGGTGCGGGTGCTCGTGCAACACGGGCCACACGTGTTGCGCGGCGACCTGTGCCGACAGGGCTCGATGCACCGAACCTGCTCAGGCCAGGAGCGGCCTGGTAGAACCACCGAGCCAGCACCTCATGGCGTATTCCGGCAGGTGACCAACTTCCCCCTACTTATCTCCGCTTGGAGTTGGCTTATAACCGCCTACTCGGGAACTGCCAAAAGATGGCGGGAAGTACGAATCTTGAGGCCCTTGTTGCTTCTGAGGCTGACGACACTGAAAACGTATCCAGGTCAAGAAAGAGGCTAAAGATGCCGGAAAGGGGCTGCCAACTCCCCCAAGCGTGCGTCTACTTGAAAGTTGCCGAGGGCTGGCACGCGTTGGTTTCCAACACGTCCAACTAGGGCACAAACCGGCGTAAGCGATAAGCACGAAAACGGGCAGGGGCGCCACGAGTGTTGCTACCACTCAGCCCCTGTCTCTCAACGTGAATACATGCACACCTCTGAGCCAAAGGAAAATCAGGTGACCGACACTTCTTCCGACCCGGAACCAAGCATTCCCACTCTTCACTGGATCCCGGTGATCACCGCACTCGGACTCGCGCTTGCTGCTCTCACGGCGGCCGTCATCATGACGGTCCTCCTCCCGCAGGAGCCGGCCGTCTTCACAGCCGCCTCCACGATCGGCGCATCCGGTCTCGCAGCGGCAGCGAGTGTTGCCCTGCCTCGGCGCTAGAAGAGGCCTAATGAGCGGATTCCGCCCCCGGCATGTCAGTTGCCGGGAGCGGAATCCGTTGGCATCGTACGTACCGCTGGTTACGCGCCGGAGGCTGTGAGCAGTCGCCTACCAGCGGTCGTGTGCGTAGAGGTCCGGCAGGCTGAGTCTGATGGTGGCAAGGCGCTCCACCGGGCCTGCTGTCTCCGTCACGATCCACTCCAGCACGTCCTTCGACTCCGCGTACCGGACGGTGTTCGGCAAGCCGATCGCCTCGACCTCAGCAGTGCTGGAGAGGCGGAACCCGCACAGCCCGCACAGGAGACCTTCGGCCGTCAGTTCCATGTCGAACAGCAGGGAACCCTGGTCCACGGCCAGGAACAGAGCGGCCGCCTCCCGGTCACAGGCAGGACACTGGCTCAGAGCCTGGAACAGCGCCTTCGCCGGGCCAACCTCGACCACGACCAGCCCGTGGTGGCTGACGGCCTGCTGCACACCGTCGACCGCTCCCTCCGGAAGGTCCGCGAAACGCGTCCGGAACCGGTAGCGGGCCTGGTTGATCCGCAGGCGCACGTCCCTCTGCAGGCGGTCCGCCCGGTCGTCCAGAACCACTCGGGCCGTGTCCGACCAAGACTCCCAGAAGGAGCTGGCCTCCTGTTCCAGGTGCAGTAAGAGCCGGTCCACGGTCGCGATGAAGGTCCCGAGGTAGTCCTCCACATCGTCTGTCCCGAGGTGGGCGACACCGTTGCGCAGCTCGATCAGGCCGTCCAGATCAGCGGCTTCGCTGCTGGGCTTCTGCGGGAGGATGTCCATCTTCCGCAGCCGGCCGATCGCCGTCGACGCGCCGATCGTCCTCAGTCGGGACGGCGGTGTGGCCACCGCTCCCGCGAAGTACAGCAGCATGTCGTCCTTGCCGCTCATCTCGGTGAGCAAGGTGGGATGGACGCGGGCCAGCGCCGCCTTCGCCAGGCGCTCCACGCTGACGCCGGCGTGCAGAAGGAACACCTCCTGGTCCTGCTCGGCGTGGGCTTCCATCGCCAGGCGGGCGAAGCGCTGGGCGCCTTCAAGGAGGCGATCGAACGTGACCGGCGAGTCCATGCCGGGACCATACCGACAGCTCAAGGGCGTGGGCTGGTGAATTATCACGCAGGCCTCAACCCGCCCCCAGCGGCTGTGAAGTCTGTGAGGCTCACAGCCCATTTTCCCAGGTGAACAGGGTGAACTGTGAGGTTGTGAGGGTGTGAGGAAGCCCGTGACACCGTCGGCTTCCTCTGCCGGTTCCATGTCACCAAGGACGCCGCGTCGCCCCTCGTGCGGGTGAATCCCTCGCCCGCGGTTCCCCTCGTTCCCTCGTGTGGGTGACGGGATGTCAGTGCCGCTTTCTACCGTCCAAACCGTGACAACCCCGAAGCGCTTCGATGGCGCTCGCTGCCCAAGGCGGTGTTCATGAGCCTGACTTCAGGTATCCACTGTCCGCGCACTCCGCTGCGCCGCTTCCTTGACCGTGAACTGTCGGCTGGCGCTCACCTGTTGCGCAAGAACTACCGGGCCCGGCATCACGACTACCAGCTCCTGCTGCCCGGCCCGGGCGTGGGCACGGAGGCCGGTACCGTCGGCACCGCGATCGACTACCGGCTGCGCCTGGCCTTCACCGCCGTCAAGCCCGTCGACCCGGCCGCGATCCTCGGCATGCTGCACCTCAGCGCGGAGGGCACAGGTCAGGCGATGCGCGCCGTGGGCGAGGAACTTGCCGACCGGCTCAAGGAGACCGTGCTGTGCCTGGAGCTCGAAAACCGTGACCTGCCCATGGACCGGGGCCAGGACGAAGAGGAGGAACTGGCCCGCCTGCTGATCGCTACGGCCTGGTACCAGGTCAACTACCGCACCCCGATCGGGTTCGCCTACACCCCGCTGGCCATCACCGCCCGCGAGGACCCGGGCGCCTTCACCCTCGAACGGCTTCGCCAGCTGCCGCACCGCGACATGGTGGCCGACGTCGTCGCCCAGCTCTACAAGGCCGCCGACGGCCCCCTGAAGGGCCTGCGCGACCGTTCCCGGCCCGAGGACTGCACGCCCGGCCCCACGTTCCCGACCCCCCATCTCACCGCGGACGCCGACCTCGCCCTCGACGGCCTGCTGCTGGACTTCAAGAGCACCCGCGCCACCCGCACTCTCCGCCAGGCCGAAGCGTGGCAGCTGGCCGGCTATCTGCTGCTCGACACTGAGGACCGCTACCGAATCGACACCGTCGGCCTGTACCTGACGCGCTCCGGCACCTTCGCCAGCTGGCCCGTAGAGGACTACCTCGATCTGCTTGGGGCCTGCCGCCGCGACCTCACCGTCTTCCGTGCCTCATTCACCGAGCTCATCGAGGGCTGCACCTCCGACGGAGTACCGCAGGGGATGGAAGAGGAAGCCCAGGTTCGCCGACTGCTCCAGCGCCTGGCACCCGTCGCCGACCCGGGCCACTGCAAGGTCTGCACCCAGCCCTGCCCTGGCTCCGGGCGCCGGCCCCGGGAGTTCTGCTCATCCTGGTGCCGCGCTCGCGCCCGAGTCCTGCAACGTCGCGGGCTGCTGCCCGGTGGCCCGGTGCCACTGCTCCCCGCCCCGCGCAAGCCGCTCCTGGACCTCCCCGACGACGCGGAGATTGTGAGTCTCACACCCCGTTTCCCCAGGTGGGCGACATGAGCTGTGAGGTGCGAGACGAGGGCCTGCGGCAGTGGCGTGACACTACTCCTGGCTGTGCTGCTCCAGGTCCTGGCGGTGGTCGCCGGAGAGAAGCACTGGAGTGCAGCGGCCGTCGCGCAGCATTTGCATGGGCCCAGGCAGAACAAGGCTGCTGCTCGTGCAGCGGCATCCTTGCTGCATCAGCGTCCTCGCCTCAGCCGGTCACCCGGGTGTTCTGCTGCTCCAGAACGACCCGGTTCACCTGGTGCTAACGCCTACTCGCTCGTCCCGACCGACGTCGCTCGTGGGAAGCCCCTGCTTTGTTCTGCTCTCCCCCTTCACCGGCAGCGGCGGTTGTTCTGCTGCCCCAGAAGAGGCCGGTTTACCGGGTGCTACCGACCGCCCGCCGTTCGGCACCGGCCCGGAGCCCCCGTCAAACGCACCTTCCTCCGGGGCTGCACTCTCGCTCGACTGCAACGGTCGGCGGCTATGCGTTCGCGCCTGCTGCCAACGGCGCTCTGCCAGCCCGGCCGCTGCCACGCGAGCACGCCCTCAGCGCGCAGCCGAAGAACACGTCGACGTCGACGTCGACGCTGGAGTCCCGATGGGGGATCTCGTGGTGCGCCTCGGTCTCCACGTGGTGGGGGAGCGGTGGGGTCCGGTCCCGCTCTGCGGTCTCCACGCTCTGGTGGGCCTTGCAAGCCGCCTCGAACCACCGTGCTGCGTCGTCCGTGCCCAAGGTGTTGACGACGATCGTGAAGAAGGGGGGCACCTGCTCCGCGCTCGTGGGCCAGCTGTCGGTGTGGGAGCCGAAGCGTTTGCCAAGCTCCTTGGTGAAGTGGCCGCCGAAGTCGTGGGTCATGCCTCGACTCGTACCGCGTCGGCTCACGCTCGGGCGGCGGCGCGCGGCGCTACCGTCCGGGAACGCTCGTGCGGGCTGTCCTGCCTGCAGCCTCACCCGAGAGGGAAAACGGTGTACCGCTCGGAGCACCCGAACGGCGCCGCCCCCGCAATCTTTCATGCCGGTGCAGGCCCCAGCCGCCGTACTGGTGGGCTTCCCTTCCGAGGGCTTCAGTCCCGTTGAGTCCCGCTGAGTCCCGCTGATGAAAGGCCAGGTCAAAGCAGGCTTTGTTACCTCTACGGGACTGACGGGACTGAGAGTTGCAGTTATAGCCATCAGGCGTGTGTGTATGCGCGTGCGCACGTAAGTACCAACCTCATGCGCTCTATGCCGCTCATAACTGCAACTTTCAGTCCCGTCAGTCCCGCGATGGGAAGGACGAGAGCTCTGACCTGCACGTCTCGTACGGGACTCGTGCGGGACTGAGTCCCGCTCCTTCAGTCCCGCGAGTCAGTCCCACTCCCCAGCGGGACTGACGGGACTGAACTTTCGACACGCCGGACCCATCGCGCCCGCCCCCCGGGAGGCGTGCGCTACTGTCTGTGCCGCATGTGAAAATCTCAGTCCCGTCAGTCCCGTCGGTCCCGCAACAGCACTCTCCGTGCTGCCGGTGCTGTGACTGGCTGCTGAAGACCAGCCCCAACGGGGATCCCGTGGTACGCCAGGTTGCGACGCACTCGATGCCCGACTCGACACACGCGTCTGCGGTGAGTCCGCGCCTCGCGGGTCGTCCCTCCTGTTCGCGTCCCCTCTCGTCTCTGCCCGCCGGCGCGCAGCGCCCGTTCCTGATCCGAGGACGTTCATGAGCAGCGCCGAGCCGGGCCGCTTCGATGCAGTGGCGGCCGCCGAGCAGATGCGCCAGCTGAGCATCCCTACAGCCGATGGGCAGCCCCTGCTCCCGGCGCAGGCGGCCCCCGCGCCTGCCCGGCCTCCAGCTGATCCGGTGCTCGGACTGCTGCCGGAGGAGCTGACCGACCGGGCCAACGCGCGGCTTTTTGCCCGGCTGTTCAGCGACCGCTTCCGGCACGTCGAAGGTCTGGGCTGGTATGTGTGGGACCAGTACCGGTGGAAGCGCACGGGGGGTGAGAAGAGTGCCATCTGGGCCGCGGGAGACATGGCGGAGCAGATGCCGCGCACTGACCCCCGCGGGATTTTCAGCGACCGTGAGCTCGCGGCGCACCGACGCCGCACCCAGTCCACCGCGGGCGTGAAGGCGCTGCTGCAGCAGGCGCAGGCGGCTCCCGGGCTCAGCCTGGACCCGGACGTCCTGGACGGGGACATCTACGTTCTGTGCACCCCGGGCGGCGTCGCCGACCTTCACACCGGTGAGCTGCGCAAGCCCGACCCGTTTCAGGACATGCACTCGCGCGCGACCACGGTCGCCCCGCAAGCCATGCCGATCCCTCGCTGGCAGCGCTTCCTGGAGGAGACCTTCGGCGACGACGACAAGGGCCGCGAGACCATCTCGTTCTTGCACCTGCTGCTGGGCTACTCCGTCACCGGTGATGTCGGCGCGCAGATCCTGCCCTTCCTCTACGGGGCCGGCGCCAACGGCAAGTCGGTGCTGCTCGAGGTGATGATGCACATCCTCGGCGACTACGCGAATGCCGCGCCGCCGGGGTTCTTGATGGAGAAGGGGAAGTTCGCCGAGCACTCCACGGAGCTCACCGAGCTGCATGGCCGGCGGATCGTGGTGTGCAGTGAGCTCAAGCCGGACGACAAGTTCAACGAAGCCCGCGTCAAGCTCCTGACCGGCGGCGACACGATCACCGCGCGGCGGATGCGGCAGGACTTCTTCACTTTCACTCCCACGCATAAGCTGTGGCTGCTGGGCAATCACAAGCCCGAAGTCGGCACCGGCGGCTACGCGTTCTGGCGCCGTATCCGCCTCGTCCCCTTCGAGCGGACGGTCTCCGACGCCCGCAAAATCGACAACCTTGGGCACGAGCTCGTCCGCGACGAGGGTCCCGGCATCCTCAACTGGCTCATCGAGGGCGCCCGCCGTTACCTGGCTACCCGTGATCCCCTTCATGGTCCCGCGTCTGTGCGCCTGGCCACCGAGGCGTACGAGAAGACCGAGGACCACATCGGGCGGTTCCTGACAGAGCGCTGTACCAAGGGGTCCGACCTGCGCGTCGAGCAGAAGCTGCTCTACGAGACCTACGGGTACTGGTGCTCGGACGAAGGCATCCGTCCCGCGACCAGCAGGGCGTTCGCCAGCCGCATCCGTCAGGAGGTCGGGCTGTCCTCCCCGTCCGAGATGATCAAGAGCAACGACGTCAAGCTCTACCCTGGCCTCGGCCTGCTGCCCAGCACCGGCGAAGGCGCAGCATGAGCGCACGCGCACGGCTGCACGCGGTGCGAACCGGCCCGTACCATGAAAACCGCGACCCCAGCTCCACCCCCACGCACCGCACGAGCGGCGCACCCGCCGCCCCAGGCCACCCACCGGCCGCGCACACTCAGGAGGGTCTTCGGCCATGAGCTCGATGCTCAAAGACGCCCAGCTCACGGACGAAGCCGAAGTGGTGTGGCTGGAAGACATCGACGACCTCGACTACGTCCGCCAGGCCCTAGACAAGGTCACCACCCGCCGCGGCAAGCCCCGCTACTCACGCGACGGACGCATCGTCGGCTACACCAACCTCAAGGCCGGCGCCGACAGCGACCCCGACAGCGGCCTGTTCCCACGCCGGGTCTTCTTCCTCCTGCCACACGACCGCGACACCGAACCGGCCGGCCCCTACACCGTCGGCGCCCCCGGTGAAGCGGTCGACCCGCGCACCATCGAGGCCGGCAAGGTCGGCATGAAGACGACCCGCTCGCAAGGCCGCTCCGTACAGATAGCCTCCGCTGGCCGGTAACTCTCACGACCCACGCAGGCGGTAATCGGCGCTGCCGCACGCCCCAAAACACGGGTGCTATTCGAGGAGCTTGCCGAAAAGACGCGGCAGGGAAGCTGTGCAGCAGGGTCCTGAGCAGCCCTTCCAGAAGCTGGCATGGCGCTTCCAGCGCCAGCGGTACTCAACCCCACACAACGCGACCTAACCAGTAAATGTCAGTCCCATCAGTCCCGTAATCGGTACCTTCGGTACCGCTGACCAGCGCCTTTCTACTGCGGGACTGATGGGACTGAAAGGTCGTTTGGCGTCGTCCAGGCTGAGGTGCAGGAGTTCCAGGCCTCGGTAAGCGGCACTAGGGGGCCGATGGAGCGGCGTGACACGATCGTGTTGTCCCTGCACCAGGACGCCATCAAGACGCTTTCCCGGTACCCGTACGAGTGCGCCATGCTCGTCTATCTCGCCCTGGAGGAGCGGCAGGATGCCGGAGCATCCCTGTCACGGAAGGCGCAGTTCACAGACGAATCGACAGCTGTCACGGGACTGACGGGACTGAACTTTGCGCTTGGGCCGTCAAGAGCCTCTGCTCTCTCTCGCCACTTGGACACAAAAGGCAACATTTAGATATATTCCGGGCGTGAGCGGTCGCTACAGACCCCAGCGCAAGACGTAGAAGTTGCCCTGCCAAGGATCACCGTGGATCGTGCGGGCTGGCTGACAGTCACCGCCTCGCCTGCTTGGTGGCGCCGCACCGCGGCGGCATCGAACTGGCCGGAGATCGTTGAGGACTGGCGGCCGAGGGGGAGAAGGCGGTCTCGCCGGGGCTGTGCCGCGTCATCGGCGTCACGACTGGGACGCCCTGTTCCTCAGTGTTGCCGCGTTCATGAGGCAGCCGCGGTCTCGTCGGCGCCCTGTTCCGCATAGCGTTTGGTCAGGCCATCTGGCCCAACCGACGGAGTCTGGTGCCTCAAAGTCCGACGAGCCTTTTCCACGTCTTGTTGCCTACGATGCCGTCTGCGGCAAGAAAATTCTTTTGCTGGAACCATTTCACAGCCTTATCGGTATTTGTGCCGAATATGCCGTCAACTACGAGAGGAGGGGTTCGGCCGAGATCGTTGAGCCGCCTCTGGATGTTCTTGACCCCTTCCGACTGGGGTACCCCTATCTTGGCAAACGGCTGGTCGGCAGCCGCGCGCTTCGCCCGAGTAGGATGTTCAGTCAGCCATTCACGCACGTCTTCCGGCAAATTGTCTGGGTTGAATTCCTGTCCTGGAATCCATTGCTCCACTTGCTTGATTTTCTTGGCGAAATCGACGATCTGCGCGTCTGACAGATCCTCAATCCGCGTTTCTGTATCGACTCCCAGCGAATCTGCTATTTGCTGAGCATACTCCTCAGGGGAGTTTGGCCCGTGCCCACTGGGAGCGTATATCTTCATCATCCCAAGAATCGTCTTCGTGCGGCGATTAGGGTGTCGAAGGAATCTCTTGACGGCCTCGAATCCTGTCGCTTCGGTCGGGAAAATGGCGAACAAGTAGTTGTACTTGCCGCGGTATGCGCCATAGGATTCCGCTTCTCCGGAGCGCACGATGTTCCCAGGGTTCTTGTTGGCCCAGGATATCGTCTCGCTTGGGGGAGTTGTCAGGCGCACAATTCGCATGCTGTGCTCGTAGAAGACATGAGCAATTCCGAGGATGCTGACCACGTCGCCGGGTTCCATGTCGTCAGGCATTTTCCAGTTCATAACTTCCTCCTCGGGTCCTACGTCAATGTGAAACTGATCGGCGATCGCACTGTGCGGAGAATAGTAATTTTGTTGATTGTTGACCTGTATTCGCCGCGGTCTCTGATTGGCCCGTCGTGAAGGGGCGGCTGAATTTTAACTGGAAAAAGGGCTTCACTGTGGGCGTTCTGGTGCACCGGTTTTTTGGGCCGCCCGCACTTGTGATCGAGGCCCCGCTCTCGAGGCCTGGAGGGAAAGGGCGGAAATTGGGGCCCGCCCCGCCGGGCCCCAATACGAGGCAGGTCAGGAAACGTGCCATCGCGTGTCAGAACGTGTCCGGCAAGCCTTGCCGACCGGGGTCAGGACCCGGGCTGGCACGTGATTGCCTCCGCGTCCCTGCACTGCCACGGGCTCGGATCGTTTGGGTCATGGCCGTAGGCGCCACCCACTTGGTGCCTGAACAGGGCCGGGGTATCACCGTCCTTGAAAGCCGACAGCACCATGTAGGGCTCGTACGGCACGGAGCGATTGATTACCGTCTGGACCGGCAGGTTAAGTGCCATGATTCGTCACTTCGCTTCCTCAACGAGGCTGCTCCGGGCGAGCCCGGCTCAGCCGGGACCGCGCCGGTGGCCGGAGGATCCCGGCGACGCCGGCGCGGGGAGACTTCAGAGGAAGTCGAGGACTGTCTTGGCGACCTTGCCCCAGTCGAAGCTGGCTTCGACGCCGGAGGTTCCGTCGGTGTGCGTGGGCGCACTGCGGGTGCGGTC
>NZ_JBHUYR010000010.1:0-52054 GCF_042668605.1 Streptomyces sp. NPDC057280 | reverse complement strand
CGACGGGCGGCGCCTGGCGCGGCATCGCGAGGATGACCGGCGTGTGCCTGTCCGCCTTCCATTCGTTGTACTCGGTCGTTTCGAACATCATCGTGCTCCTATGCTTGATGACCAGGCCGTCGGCTCGGCGGCCAGTTGCCTGTTCAGTGCAGGCCGTTAGGCGGGCTTAGAGGAGACCGCCCAGGCCGCGGAGGATCGTGCCGAAGATGGTGCTGGCTTCGACGCCGGAGGTTCCGTCGGTGTGCGTGGGCGCACTGCGGGTGCGGTCGACGGGCGGCGCCTGGCGCGGCATCGCGAGGATGACCGGCGTGTGCCTGTCCGCCTTCCATTCGTTGTACTCGGTCGTTTCGAACATCATCGTGTCCTCTCGTTTGACGCGGACTGTGTGGTCGCTCGCGACTCCGACACGGAGGCGACCTAGCAGCCTCCATCGGCCAGTTGCTTGTCACGCGTGCCTCCCGACGGATGGATCAGACGTAGACGCCCTGCTTGGCAAGGCACATCTGCCGAGCCATCCCGGTCATCTCCGTACAGCGCATTGCTGCTTGAACTCCGTACTGGGTGTTTTCCGCTGCTGGCGGCGGCCCTTCGTTCCGCCACACGGGCCGGGCCTGGACGGGAAGTGCCAGATGAGGATTTTTGTCTGCGTAGTTCATAGCTGACCTCTCTTCGTTCGCCCGTGTGCTGGCGAGCGCTCAGAACTCGCCGAGGAAGGTGTGAGGCGGCGCCAGGCTGACCGGTACCGTCGCGTTGACGTCGACCGTGAACAGGTAGGAAACCTTTGCCCGCCGGTCGTTCTCCGGGTCGATGAAGCTGACGATGACGTCCTGGCAGTCCGAGTCCATGCGCTGGTACGGGCTCTTCTTGACCGTGATGGTGTCCAGCGTGTAGAGGTGGTCGTCCTTTACCCCGGGGGTGTACTTGGCTGACAACAGCCCATCCTTGATCTGGTTCCCGAGCTGGAACGCGTTGGTGCCGGCGTAGTTCAAAGCCCGGTCGGCGGAGCTTTGGCCAAGGTTGCGGAACTGGTAGTAGATCTTGTCGAGGAACGCCCGCAGCGTCCGCTCGAGCTCCATCCGGTCCGTCGCGATTTCTGCAGGCCCATCAGTGGGCAGGATCTCGTCCATCACGGCGTTGATCAGCGCGGTCTCGTTCCAGGTAGCGAGGCCACGACCATCGACTCTCACCTTGGGAACTTTCTGTCCGGAATAGAGCCGGACGGTCTCGCCCGTCAGTACTCCGGGCACCGACACCTGCGAGATGTAGTCCCTGGGCGCGTGCTCCTTCGCCCCGACGATGGCCCCGTGCTTTGCATTGCGGGCGTCCGATATTCCGTGTGGCTGCCCCTCCGCGTCAGGCGGCGCTAGAGGTACGTCGCGGATCTGTCCCCAGATAGCGTCCCGGAAGATCTTGTACACCCTGGAGACTGGCGGGTATGACTGGCCCTGGAGCGAGTGATCCAGGAGAAGCTGCGCGAGCTTCTCCTGATCTTGCGCGGCCTGGTGTGCCAATGCCTTCGCTTGCTCCAAGTCGACAGTGGGGCCACCCCAGTCCATCCCTGCCGGCAACTCGGCTTCCAGTGCATAGACCGGAGTCCGGCCGATCTCGAGCGTCCATGTCAGCTTGTCCGACGCCCACGGATTCGCTGCCAGGTAGTTGCGCAACTGCAGCGGGTCGTACGGGTTCGGGTCCCTGTAGACCGGCCTCCCGTCCGGTCCCGGATCCGGCTCGAGGTGCGGCGGCATCTGCTGGCGGAAACTGTCGCGGGTTGCCTCGGTACGGAAGTCGAACCCGATGTTGCCGATGGCGTAGACCAAAGGACGCTGGGTTCCCCCGTCCCCGAATCCGCAAGCTGGGCGGACACCGGCTCCCTGGCCTGCTACACCGCCGACGGGGGACGGACCGGGCGGAAGGACCGTGCCGAGCCCTGCCCCTGCCGACCCACCCACCGGCGCGGGCGTACCTTCCGCGTATGTGACGTCACTGCCGGGGCCGGCCTGCCCGGCCGCCGATGCCTGTGGGCCCTGTGCTTGAGCACAGGTGTCGGCACCTCCGCAACCGCAGGCGCACGCTGGCAGGACACCCGCCGCGGGGTCCTCGGCGCTGGGCGGGGCGGCGGCAGCCCCCGGGTCGGGGTCGGGCTGCGGTGTACTCATTGCGGCGCTTGCCCCTTCACTCACCGCGGCGGTCTCCTGCGGAGCGCCTGCGTTCGGCTGGATGGCTTCCATGGCCTCGGCTCCCTCGTCTGTGTCGTCCTTGGTGTACGCCTGCGGATTCAGCGCCTTCGGTGTGTCCCCCGGCTGGTTGGAAGCCCGGTCCTGCCGGCGCTGCACGGCCGTCTGCATGGTGCCGCCGCCCGTGATGAGTTGATGGGCTCGGGCAGCGTCCAACCTGCCGACGAGATGCCGACGGCAGTGCGGGGCATCCTCTGGATAGCAGCGGGGGGCGGTCGCGCTGGTCAGGATCGCCTGGCCCGCGGCCTTGGGATCCGGGTGGCGCTTCAGTCGAAGCTGAGCCGCCACCAGCAGCGCGGCGACACCGGAGACAATCGGTGTGGCGAAACTGCTGCCCGTCAGCGTCCTCACTCCGCCGCCGACGGCGGCACCCTCGATGTCCTGGCCCGGGGCGATCACACCATTGCGGCGGTATGCCGCACCCCAGTTGTTAAATGCCATCGGTTGGCCATTGACGTCCGAGGCGCCGACGGCCAGTACGGACGGGGCGGCGGCGGGGGCGTGGAGGCAGTCACACCCGTCGTTGCCGACGGCGGCCACCACCAGCACCCCGCGGTCGTCGCACATCCGAAGGGCGCGCTCCAGCATGCTGACCAGTTGCCCATCTGGGGCGCGCTCGCCGCCGCTGATGTTGATGATGTGGGCGCCTGCCTCGACGGCCTGCTCGATCGCCCGCGCGAGATCCAGCTGCGGCACGCGGCTACCTTCGGCATCCGGGAACACCGGAAGGATCAGTCCGCGGCACCGAGGCGCCACACCCATCACAGTGCGATCGGACTGGCCAAAGATCAGGCTGGCGACATGGGTTCCGTGCAACGACATCAGTCCTTGCCCAGCTGGCTCCTGCACCAGCGTGTCCAGCCGGGTGAGGTCGGCACCCTCGAAGCAGGGGTGAGACAGGTCCACGGGCCCGTCGAGCACAGCAATGCACACGGCGGGGTCGCCAAGAAGCTCATGCTGCGGGAGCTGAAGCCCCTGAAGCACTGAACGGGCGTCCATCCGATTCCCCTAACGCTTCCTGACCGGCACGGGCGGCACGTCTTCAAAAGCGTCTGGCGGGGTCGTTCCATCAGCGTCGTGCCGAGTGGCGGTAGCACGTTCTGGAAACGTTGCTGATCCGTTTCCATGCCGTTGCCGTAGTAGATAGACGGCCGTTCACTCGCACGGGTGGAGAAAACTTGCAACGACGGCAATCTCTAATGCATGTGAGATGTCAAAGGCATATACCGGATGCGCGGAACACACGCTGGCTGCACAGTGGTTGGTGTGTCTTGTGATCGTGCGTTCCTCGACCTGCTGGGCTTCTTTGAGTTCGGCTGCACCAGGAGGGTCGCGCTGCCCATGGGAGCGCAGCGTCTGCTGGCCTTTCTCGCGTTGCAGAGCGATGGGGCTCACCGGGCCACGACAGCCGAGCAGTTGTGGCCTGATTGCACCAGCTGTCGGGCGGCTGCGAACCTGCGATCGGCCCTATGCCAGGCCAGGCGAGTGGGGTCGGTGACAGTCATCGAATGCATTGGCCAGCGTTTGCGGCTCTCCGAGTTGATCAACGTTGATCTCCATAGGGTGACAGAGTCTGCGCGGCAGATCATCGCTGCGCAGAATCCTGTGACCGCCCTAGGCAACGGGCTGATCGAGGACCTGAGCAAAGAGCTATTGCCAGGTTGGTCGGAAGGCTGGCTGATGTTGGAACGCGAGCGATGGAACCAACTGCGCATACACGCACTGGAGAGCCTGGCTCAGCAGTACCAAACAGCTGAGCAGTACCTTTCTGCTCTCCAAACCGCGCTCGCTGTAATCGCCATCGACCCGTTCCGCGAGACAGCTCATCGCATCCTTATCGAGGTACACGTCGCTGAAGGAAACTTCGCCAGCGCCCTCAAGTGCTACCGGGACTACCAGGCTTTCCTGCAGCAGGAACTCGATGCCGTGCCCTCGCCTCAGATGAGGCAGCTGGTACAGGAGCTGAAGTCCGCTTAACGGCGGCCTGACCACCTACATGTGGCTGACCTGGGACGCCAGCCGCACCAGCGGCCGCAGCAGTGGCATCCGCCTGCACTGGCAGGAACGCCGCGGCTGGTTCTACGCCCTCACCGGCCTCAACACTCGCGACGTCCTCTTCTACGCGCCCCTCGCGCCGCTGCGCACTGTCGTTCCCGACCCGGAGCACGTCGCGGACGTCGCCGACCAGCTGGTCCGCTACCGGCAGATTCCCGATGTGGAGTACCGCACGGAATGGGAGCGGGGGGAGGAACTCCGGGCCGCTGCCCGCGACTTCCGCCGCGCCGTGCTTGGCCTGCCGCCGCTCGCAGCCCTCGAGGCGGCAACCGAGCCAGGCAGGAGACCGAACGCGGTGAAGGAGCAGGGCATGCGGCTGACGATCGACACCCTCACCGACGCCTATGAGCAGGCGCTTGCCGTCGTGGAGGCCGCCTACGGGCGCAACCCGATGCCCCGCATGGCCGTTCACTGAGCGATCTTGGGCAAGCGCTGAGGCCGGCCCGGGAGAACGCGAGCGGCGACGGCCCCGGGGAGGGCGGGGCGTGGCCCGGCCGTGTGAGTACCGGCTTCTTCTACTCTCTCCTCACAGGTCGACACTCTGAAGCCCACCTGAACTGTGCGCTGGCGAAAGGAAGGAGGGCCCGTCGTCGAGCTGACGGGCCCTCCTGCTGCACCGGGATACCGGTGAGCGCCTCCTACATGGGGGTTTGACCGCAGCAGGCGACGGTGTGGGTCTGGTCGGCGCTGGTGAGGGGTGCTGCCGCGAGTACGGCCGCCAGCGCGACGAACAAGCCGATTACTGCTTTACGCATTGCATCTCCTTGTCGGACTTCGGCTGGCGGCAGAGATGGACGCGTCCGCGAGCTGACGGGCCCTCATGCTGCACCGAGGTACCGGTGAGCGCCTCCTACTTGGGGGTGTGACCGCAGCAGGCGACGGTGTGGGTCTGGTCGGCGCTGGTGAGGGGTGCTGCCGCGAGTACGGCCGCCAGTGCCACGAACAAGCCGATTACTGCTTTGCGCATCGCATCTCCTTGTCGGTTTCGTTCGGTACTTCCGCTGGCGATAGCTCTGAGGAAGCAGGGCGCGTCCGCGAGCTGACGGGCCCTCATGCTGCAACCGGTGAGCGCCTCCTACTTGGGGGTTTGACCGCAGCAGGCGACGGTGTGGGTCTGGTCGGCGCTGGTGAGGGGTGCTGCCGCGAGTACGGCCGCCAGTGCCACGAACAAGCCGATTACTGCTTTACGCATCGGATCTCCTCGTCGGTCGCGTTCAGCACTTCCGCCAGCGACAGCTGGCGGAAGTGCTGGCATGGCCGTTTGCCGCTGCAGGCGCGCACGTGGTGGTGTCGGAAGGCGGTGTGCCCTACGTCGTCGACCCTAGGGAGGGGGCGATAGATGCGACAAGCGAATGTCTGGCATGGCTGCCATCCGGAAACCGCATGAGACAAGGCTGCCGCGCCTCCGGAACCCGCGCTGGTTACGCGCCTCCGAGAGGGGTGATAGCGGCCGGCGGGGTGAGGGCGGCGCGCTGGCGCAGGGCGTGGGTCAGGGAGGCCAGGGGACGGCGGCGGTGATGGTCGGCTTCCGGGGCCTTGGCGAGTTTTTGTAGGAGGCGGGCGCGGCCGTCCTCGACGGTGCGGTCCTCGGTAAGGACCTTGCTGAACGTCTTCATCATCGCGTCGGGCCCGGTGGAGGCGCCGGTAGAGGCAGGGGCGGGTGCCGGCAGGGCGCCGTGCTCGCTGGGGGAGAGACCGGGAGAAGTCTCGGGTTGCAGGAGGGGGGTGTTGTGGGCGTCGTTGAGGAGCTGGTCGAAGTGGTCGGTGTCGCCGCCGAGGATCTGGACGAAGGTGTGCAGGACAGGGCGGGGCGGTAGGACGTTCGTCTCGAGGATGGAGGCGACGTTGCCGACGGTGAGGACCCAGCGGCTGGCGACGGCGATGTCGGCGGGGCTGGGGCGGCCGGCGCGCAGGTGGAGGGTGTGGATGGCGGCGCGCAGGCGTTCGGTGCCGGTCAGGGGGGTGTCCGGGCTGCTGGCGGGTTCCGTGGTCCGGTCGCGGAGCTTCTCCGACTCCCACACAGTGCGCAGGACTTCGGGGTCGGCGCCGCAGGCCTGGGCGAACTTGCGGGTCAGGTCCCAGGTGGGGACGCGGTGCGTTGCCTGGCCGGCCGCTTGGTGTCATTCGGCGCGGTCACCGGCGTCGTGCTCTCGGCCGCAAACAGGTTTCCGGTGCGGAGACCATGTGACCTGCACCTGTAGGACGGAGGTGGTT
The DNA here is from genome assembly GCF_042668605.1 of Streptomyces sp. NPDC057280. Classification (NCBI taxonomy): domain Bacteria; kingdom Bacillati; phylum Actinomycetota; class Actinomycetes; order Kitasatosporales; family Streptomycetaceae; genus Streptomyces; species Streptomyces sp. NPDC057280. Next base: position 45,551 of record NZ_JBHUYR010000010.1, on the reverse strand, counting down.
GTGAGAGACGTGCTCTGCAGGGACGATCGTTCGGCTGAGGCCCTGCAGAGCCTTTCAGATGAGGCCCGGGGACACTGCAGCGGAATCATCCTCATGGGTCACCTTGTAGCCAGGGACGGAGGGCCAGCGAACTGTCAACACCACGGATTCCTCCTCGGCGAACCAGGAGTGATCGACGCCTTGGCCCCAAACGACGTAGTCCCCCTGCCGAGCCAGGAGAACACTGCGCCCGGGTAGCTCCACGCGGAAGCGCCCGCTGATCAGGACCAGCAGGGCGGTGCGCTCTTCGCCAGTCACCCACTGAGCCCGCTCATCGCCCCGCGGATGGACACCCCATTTGATCTCCACGTCCTCACTGTGGCGAGGATCGGAGGCGTCCTTGAAATGTCCCAGCAGCCATCCCCGATCCAAAGCAGCGTCACTGCCCGCATTACCCACATACACGCTATCCGTCATGGCTCCGGAACGTAGCAGTCAGCCGCATCAGCACTCGCAGGAGCAGCCACGGCCACGTTTACAACCGGTCCTAGGCCTCGGCGAACGGGACCAGGTGGTCATGGGGATCGCTGCGGATAGGTTCCTTCGGCGTCCTGCGGCCAGGCGCATCCACGGACACGCCGCCAGTGCAGAGCCGCAGAGGACTGCCGCCGCGTCGGCATCCCGGTCAGGGCCCAGTCGCGGCCTGGACGGCGCCGCGGATGGCCCTGTCCACGGACCGGTCGCCCACCAGTTCCACGACGTGGCCGGGAAGTGCCCTTCTAGAAGAGGCCCTTGTAGCCCTGCCAGCCGGTGGCGACCTTCACGCGCGCTCCGAAGGATCCCCTGCCGTCACCGTTGTTGCGCCAGAGAACGCCGGCGCTGTCCCGGGAGACCAGGTCGGCCTTCCCGTCGCCCGTGATGTCCCCGACGCCGACGATCACGTTGTAGGAGCCTCCCCAGTCGGAGAAGACCTTCGTGCGGGCGCCGAACGTGCCGGTGCCGGTGCCGTAGTACCGGTACAGGTTGTTCGCCTTGTCCTGGGCGAGGAGGTCGCTGATGCCGTCGCCGTTCAGGTCTCCGGCCCCGACGATCTTCTTGTAGGTCTTCCAGTTGTCGTAGAGCTTGACCCGCGCCGACAGCGTGCCGGTGCTGGTGCCCTTGTAGAGGTACACCGTCCCGGTCGAGGAGTTCCGCGCGATCAGGTCGGGGCGGCCGTCCTTGGTGACGTCACCGGGCGCGGTCAGCACGTCGTACTGGTTCCAGCCGGACGTGCCCAGCGAGGTGTACGGCGTCGAGGGCTTCAGTGCGGCACCGCATTCCGGCTTGTAGGCCCGCAGGGCACCACTGCTCAGCCGGATGAGGACGTCGTTGCACCGGTCCCCGCTGAGGTCGCCGAACGGCACCGCCTTGAGAGAGGTCGGCCAGCCGCTGCCGCTCACCTTGTCGGAGAACGCACCCTTGCCGGTGCCCTGCTGGAAGGTCAGCGCGCCGGAGGCGTTGAGGGTGAGGAGGTCGCCGATGCCGTCCCGGCCCGCATGATCGCGCCGCACGGGAGCGGCGAGAGCCCCACCCGGCAACAGGTGGATGCGCTCGCCGCTGTCGACGAAAGCCACGCGGCCACTGTCAGGATCCAGGGTCCAGCGCACGCGTCGGTCCGAGGTGCTGCCCTCGGGCATCAGGTTCTTCGTCGCGGGCAGATCCGCCAGATCGACGTTCACCGCCTGCCCGGAACGGACGTCGGTGCGCACCAGCTTGCCGCGCTCGTTGTCATGGCGGACCACAAACCCGTCAGCCATCAGCGCGTCCCCCACGGGCACGGCCACCGACCGGCCGCGGGAGCGGTCGAACACGCCGGCCTTCTGCTGCGCGGCGCACGCCCAATAGACGAACCGGCCATTGGCCTGCAGATCGTTTGGCACGCATGCCGATCCGACGTTGACGTCGACCGCAGCGGCCGTCGAGCCGAGACGGCTCATCGACAGGTGCCCGGCGGTGGACGTCGTGGTCCACACCTGTCCGTCCCACAGGGTGGCCGCCACGGCCTTGCGCGTCGCCACGACCTTGGACTGCGTCCAATCGACGAGGAAATGCTTGTGGTTCGGCCCGCCGGAGAGCAGCGCGTACCGGCCCTGCGCGGCGCTCACCTCGCCGTAGAAGCCCTCAACTACCAGCGTCTGGACCTCACCGGCGGACGTACGACGGTGTATCAACTGGGAGTTGTCCACGTCGTTGTAGACGACGGATCCGTCGCCGGTGCCGAACAGCCGCACACAACTGTTCACGAAGATGCACGCCTTGACCCCTCCGCCAGCCTGGCGGACCGGCCCCACCTGGGGGACCGTATCGGCCGACACCGTGCGCGTATTGAACATGAGGTCCCATGCTGGGGACGAGGTCTGGTCGGTCCAGGCAAGGGTGCCGCCCACCAGTGAGAGTCCGTCGACGGGCGCCGGCACCGGCGGCAGGTCCATCAGTTCCTCGGTGGCGATCTGCCCGTCCGGCGCCTCGATGATGCGGTGCATGCCCCAGTGGGCCTTGTCCGGACCGCCCACCACGATGGCCGATCCGTCCGCCGAGTTGTGCACCCAGCCGTCCATCTGCGGCAGCAGCATGCGCCATTCACCCGCATCGGTCAGGGGCCGGGTGAGCACGGCACGCGTCTCGTCGCCGTAGGTGGCCACCACCACATCGTCACCGACGACCGTGAAGTCGGTCTTCCCCATAGTGCCCTGGGACGGAACGGTGATCACCGGTCCGTCCAGCGCGTCGCGGCGCAGCAGCCGCGCACCGGCTCCCGGGTACCACCAGCCGACATAGCCCTCGTTCAGGACGGGCAGCCGGGCAGAGTTCGCGTTGTAGGGGGCGAACAGCTTGGTCCATGACCCGTCGCGGACGTCGACGAGCACGAGTTGGTCAAGGAAGACCTGGGGGTCTTCGGTCGGCACTCGGTAGCGCAGCAGCAGCGAGCGGTCATCCCTTCCGCTCAATGCGAGGAGCTTCGCGTCGGCCGGCCAGCCGGTCACCTTCGTGTCCTCAGTGCCACCCCCGGCCGCCTGCTTCAGCAGGTGCAGTTCACGGACGTTGCTCGAGCCGCCCAGGTAGGCGACCACGGCACCTTCGCCAGCCGTCCCCGCATAGGTTAGACCGGTGGGGACGGTCACCGAGCCCCGGTCCTCGCCGGAGCCCATCGTGCGGAAGTGGACGACCCGACGGCCCTCGGCGTCGGTCGACAGGGTGTAGGTAGTGTCCGACTGGGCGAGAGAATTGGGCTGCTGGGTACCGGCGAACTCGGTCACCTGCCGGGTCTGGCGTGTCGCATAGTCGGTCCAGAGCCAGCCGCTGGAGCCCTCCGGGCTCGACAGCACACCTGTGTCGCCGAAGCCGATGAACACCGGGTTGCGCGGGGTGCTGCGGTCTGCGGCGGGAAGCACGACCTCGCCCGCCCCAACGACCTGGTCAGCCCCGACATCCGTCATCCCGGTCGGCACGGCGCCCGGAGCAGCCGCGGTCAGGACAACGGTCACAGCCAGGACGCCACCCCCTCTGCCCAACAGACAGCGTCGCACGACCTTGCTGACCTTCACGGAACCCCCCGGCCCCTCGCCCCTGCCAGACCGTGCCCCGGGAGACCCCGACAGCCTGTAAATGAAATGTGCATGCCCTGAGCGGGTGACGGGAGCCTATCAGCGCACACCAGTGGGGCTGCCGGGATAAACAGGGCGGCGGAAAAGAGCCGTCCCGCAGAACAAGGCCGCAGGCTGACACGCTCGGGTCAGCCTTTCAGGTGAAGCTCCTGCCGGTTCAAGCGGATGCTGAGCTGGCTGCCCAGCTCGCGAAACCCCAGCGCCCGCGCGCCGTTACGGGAAGCCATCGGACGGGCGCGCCACTGCGGGAGCAGACCGTCGGCGAGTGCCTGCGCCACCGCCGCAGAAGCGACCTTCCGCGCCAGCCCGCGGTCTCTTTCCCCCGGCGCGGTGAGCACGCACAGAGGGGCAGCTGCTGCAGACCAGGCGAGGCCCGGGCTGCGTGCCGAGGCTCAATCAGCTTCCCGGTCGAGGCCTCCGACCTCCTCGCCGGCACCCTGCGATCGCGACCAGCCGCTGGCCCTGACGGCCTGCGCCGCCGCGAGGACGGCACTCAGCGCGGTATTCACCTCTGAAGGCGTCGTGGTTGGGTTCATAGGCGCCGTGGCCTGATGTGTGCCGTGTGTTCGTGGCTTGGAGCGGGACGGCCTCACCAGAGGGCTCGTTCCCTGGCGTCGCAAACAGCCTCCCACTCGGCGAAGGTCTCGCACTGCTCGGCGGTGCGCGCACGGCGGGCCCGGTCCGCCTCCGCGAATGAGGCGAGAATCTGGTCGCGGATGACGAATCCGGGAGGATCGGGCTCACGCTCGACGGGTGGCGGACGTCGTGTGAGGCGGGCGCGAACCTTGTCGATTGCGGCCAGGAACGCAGCGTTGGGTGGTACCCCGCAGGGTGTGTGCTTGCTGCCGATTTCAGCAGGGGGCTCGTCGCGGCTGACGGTCTCGTTCCAGCGGGCCATGATCAAACTGGCGGGGGAAGCCGGCCGCCGGGGCACGTGCCATGCTGAGAGGTCGGCGGCGAGGTCGGCGGGGGAGAGGCCGACGGCGATCCAGGGCCGCAGAGCAAAGGCGAGGCGGCGCAGCCCCTCGCCCTGGGTCCAGGTCACCCGGCGGCGTACCCAGGCGGCGACCGAGATGGCGCGGGCGGCTTGGTCGGGGCTGGCCTGGTAGGGCTCGGGTACGCCGTGTTGGCGTGGCGTCCGCGGCCGTGTGCTGCCGGTCAGGCGGGTGTTGTTCTTCTCCCCTCTCATCTCAGCTGTAGGAGGTAGGTGGTTGCTCTTACAGGAAGGGGTGTCACCGTGGCGGGCGGGTCGCGCTCGTCGACGGGCGTCGGCGATGGCCATCTGGCGTCCGTGGTCGGTGAATCCGATGTGCCGGGCGTGGTAGCCGTGGCCGCGCACACGGTGGCCGAACGCGTCGTCCCAGGCGCGCGGGACGACGGCGGCGTAGATGGTGGCAGTGCCAGCCCACTCGCCGCTTCCGGCGGGACGGCTATTGCTCCGGCTTCCGTGGACAGCCCACACGAGGGGGCCGAGCTCGCGCAGGACGGCGATATGCCGATCCAAGGTGCGCCGACTGATACTTAGGCGAGGCCACATCGTGTCGCGGCAGTAGGCGACGTGCCCGTCGGCGTTCAGACGTGCAGCGAGATCCCGCGCTACGCGCAGCGTGGTGGGGCTGGCCTTGGGGTGCAGGCCCTGTGCGATGGCCCAGGTCGCTGCGCGCAGGAAGTCGCCGCGCCGGGTGCGTCGGGACGCGGTGGTGTTGATCTCCTGGTCCGCGTGATCGCGGACCAGAAGTAATCGGCTCTTGTGGGATGTTCGGTCTTCTCCGTGCCGTGGGCTCGGAGAAGCGGCGATTGCTTGGACCGGCGCACGGGCATGCTGCATCATGGGCAGAGCACGCCCTCCTTTCGGGCATGCACGAACCCCTCTTCGGTGGGGTCGGGTTCTTCGGGAACCAAGTGATCCGCCCTGGCACGGGCGGTGTCGCCCGGTCTTGGGACCGGGTTCTTCACCAGGCGGGCTGGACACTCGCCTGGTGGTGGCAGAGGTGCGGCAGGCGGGCCAAGGTGCTGGACACACCTAGGGCTTGCTGCCGCGGGGCAGCCCCCGCGGGGGACTGCCCCGCTGTCAGATCATGCGCTCATCGGGCTCCAAGGTGGCGGACGGTCGCGAAGGTCAGTGGCCCATGCCGGCGCCGCCGTCGACGGGTACGACGGCTCCAGTGATGTAGGCGGCCTGCTCGGAGGCAAGGAAGGCGACGGTCGCGGCAACCTCCTCGGGGCGGGCGAGGCGGCCGAGGGGAATCTGGCTCTTGAGGCTCTCGAGCTGCTCTTCGCTCAGCTGCTGACTCATGGTCGTCTGGGTGAGGCCGGGGGCCACCACGTTGAAGGTGATGCCTCGGGAGCCGAGCTCGCGGGCCATGGATCGGGCGAACCCGATGAGGCCTGCCTTGGAGGCGGCGTAGTTGGCCTGGCCGATCTCACCGCGAAGGGCCACAGCGGAGGAGATAAAGACGACGCGGCCCTTCTTGGCGCGCAGCATGCCGCGCGAGGCGCGCTTGGTGACGCGGAAGGCGCCGACGAGGTTGGTGTCCAGGACGGCAGAGAAGTCGCTCTCGCTCATGCGCACCAGGAGCTGGTCGTTGGTGATGCCGGCGTTCGCAATGAGAACCTCCACCGGGCCGTGCTCTTCCTCGACTTGCTTGAACGCGGCATCGACCTGGGCGGTGTCGGTGATGTCGCAACGGACGGCGAGGAGGTCTTCGGGGGGTTCGCCCGAGCGGTAGGTGATGGCGACGCGGTCGCCGTCAGCGGCGAGGTGGCGGGCGATGGCGAGACCTATGCCGCGGTTGCCGCCGGTGATCAGGACTGAACGGGACACGGGGTGCCTTTCCCTGGTGCGTTGCGGATGTTGGAGTCGATCAGCTTGCTTGGTGTGCTCTGGTGCGTGTGAGCTGTCCGCTCAGAGTCGCGGCCGTGTTCATCACTGCTGTTACGTACCGGGCGCGGGTAGCAGCCCGCTGCATCGGCGCGTCATGGGCCAGCAGCGCAACGGATCCAGCGACGGTCGAGCCGTACCAGAGGGGCGCTGCGATGAAGGTCCGGCCCGGCAGAGGGGATGGACCGATAGCGTGGCCTTCCTCGCGGATATGCGTCGTGGCAGCTGTTTTGCCGCCGACAGTTCCGAGGCAAGCGAGAATCGCCAGGCCAGCCGCATCGGCTTGTAAGGGCGCTGATTCGAGAGATTGCAATGCGCTCTGAGGTGATACGAGGACCTCGTCAATGTGTGGACCGTATGCCCGTTCCGCGCAGATTCTCAGCGGAGCACCGATGAAATGAGGCCGGTACACAAAGGCAACCTGCCCAGTCCTCGACTGTAAGGTAACGATCTCGGCCCTCACGACAGCTGAGGGTGGATCAGCTCGGAAGCTCGAGGCGGGTGTCGACGAGGAGGGACTGTGCAGCGCGTTCGTCAGCGCGTAACGAGCACGCGGACCACGCTGCTCGACAGCACCCTCTCTCAACAACGCTTGCAGATACCGGTGAACGGTCGGCGCAGGAAGGCTCGCGGACTCGGCGATGGAGGCCAGGGGATGTTCACCTGGGCCGAGATTGATCAGCGCTCTGATCACCGCCATGGTGCGTGCCACGGCGCCGCCCGTACGGTCGGACGGGGCGGCAACTGGAGGCACCAACGCGAACTCCCCCTCGCGATCGTCGAGGACCCTCGCGTCTCCCACAACGCGGATTCGATCCGGGGAGCGATTCTTCCCGTCCATGATCCCGCTCACCAGGCCCTGAATTTTCCGGTCCTCGATTTTCAGGAGCGAGCACTTCCTGTATATCGCACGGGCGTCACGGGGATGGCGGCACGGGGAAGGTCTGGACAGTGATGAATCAGAAGGTTCCGTTGCAGGAGCTGCTGCAATGGAAGCGGGGCGAGATAGACCCGGTCGAGCTCGGCTGGCCCAAGCGCACGGGGCGGGGCCGGCGCTCCCGCGGACTATCCCAAGCCCAGGTCGCTCAAGCCCTGTTCGTCACAGAGAAGACCTACGCCGAGTTCGAGCGCGGCAACAACCCGCAGCCGACCACCGAGTTTCTGGACAACGTGGCCAAGGTGTTGAGGATGAAAGAGCGTGAACGGACCGCGCTCTACGTCTACGCGGTCGGCTACGAGCCCCCCTTCCCTCTGGACCCCATGGCCGGAACGAACGTGGCCCCCGCCTGGCAGGAAGCCGTGAACGGAGTCTCCGGCCAGCCCTGCTACATCAACGATGTCGCCTGGAACGTGCTGGCAGCCAACGACGACTTCAAGCTCATGTTCCCCCAACCCGAGGGCAGACCTCCCGAGCTGCCCGAACGCAACATGATCCGTTGGATGCTCCTGCGAGAGGACGCGCGTGAGCACCATCTGGTCGACTGGGACACCCGCTGGGCGCCGCAAGTCGCAGCACAGTTACGCACGGCAGTTGCGGCACACCCGGACAATGCAGACCTCCAGACACTCGACAAGGAGGTCCACGACGATCCGGTTGCAGGACCGATCTACCGCGACCACAGCCTTGCCTACATTCACCCCGACGGCGACGCTCGGCCGATGCGGCACGCCGGGTACATGCCCCCTCGCGGCACCGAGGACCACCGCACCCGTTGTTGCGATCGGCACGCGCCGTCCCAGCTGGGCACTGTCACGATGTGTGCCGCCCAGCCCTTCGGCAGTCCGGGCGCCCGGTTCTTCCTCTTGCCCTTCGTCCCGCATCTCTGACTCCATGTCAGCAGACGCTCTGGCGGCTAGGTTTCCCCGGACCAGCTTCGGCACCCACAATGCATGCCTATGGCAGCAACTGAACTGAGACGAATCGCGGCCGGTGTCTGGGCCTGGCAGCCCAGCTACGAGGCGACCTGGGGCATGGCCAACTGTGGTCTCATCGCCTCAGCGGACCAAGCCCTCATCATTGATACGCCCTACACGCCAGCCTTGACCGACGCCTTCCTCACCTCGGTCCGCTCGGCTGTCGGCCCGGACGTCGCCTTAGACCACGTTGCAGTCACCCACGCCAATGGCGACCACACCTGGGGACTTCAGCTGCTCCCCGGGGCGACCGTACACGCCACCCATGCCACGCTCGACCATCAGTGCCTGGAGCCAAAACCAGAACAGGTGCAGGCGCTCATCCATGACACTGACCCCGGCCAGCCGTTGGGCTGGTACTTCCGGGAGCACTTCGGCAAGTTCGACTTCGCCGGCATACAGGTGCTCCCGCCGACCACGACGTTCTCGGGACGCCACGACCTGACCGTTGGCAACACCCCCGTGGAGCTGCACGAGGTCGGACCCGCCCACACCGTCGGTGACCTCATCGTCCACCTGCCCGAACAGCGGGTGGTCTTTGCCGGCGACATTGTCTTCGCCGGAGATCACCCCTCGCACTGGGCCGGCCCGCTCGAGCGTGTCGCCGCCGCCTGTGCACAGATCCTGGATCTCGACCCCGAGTGGATCGTCCCGGGCCACGGGCCCCTCATGACACCCGATGACCTGCACGACTACGTCACCTACCTCGACGACCTCGCCGACCAGGCCTATGTGATGCATGGTCAGGGTCGCAGCGCCATCGAGGCCGCACGAATCCTGATCAAGGAGGACCGCTACCCCGGCCTCGGTCTTCCCGAACGCCTCGCCATCACCCTCAGCACGGAATACCGCCACCTCAACCATGACGCCGCCGCCCCGAACCTGGTGGACCTGATGAACCACGCGGCCCGCATCGCCTGGGACCTCGCGAGCGGCCCGTTCGAGCACACGGCCGGCCCCTGACAGCCGTGCCCGGACGAGTTCCAACGGGTGAAACAGGAACGCCTCACCGTTCCTGCCACTGAAATAGCAGGTCCCTACAGGGGTGTACGTCTTGCCCCGCCCCCACAGGAGGAGTGAACTACCGGCGTCGGCGCACCGTCACTCCACCGCGGTGCGCCGTCCAAGCACCGAGGGCCCTCCCCCGCCCGTTGACGTGCGCGGTCGAGCAGCACGCGTTGCTGAAATCGATTCAGGATGCCGCCGCCGCCCCCTGGCGGCGGCATCGGGTCGTAGCCGAGCCACACCAGGGAGAGCCCATGCCCATCGCCCTCGCCGTGTCATCCGTCCTGACTGTCGTCGCTTCTTTGGCGGGCGACGACTGGAAATGAGCCGTTCCACTTATCGACTACCTATTCGCTCTTCACACGGGTGCGCAGGTGGCCGTTCCCATCCGTACCTTTCGACCAATGGAGCAATATCCCGCCAACTGCCCGGCGATACCTGTGAATTGTGATGGCAGTGTGTTTACAGTGTTCCGCCTCCCGATCACTTGCGCTTGGCCGGGGGTGTCTGCAACTGCGCAGCGGAGGGGCAGTAATTACACGGTGTGCCCTTATCCCGCTGCCACCGAGGAGACGAAACAGAAGGGACCCCCAGCGTGAGGCGCACCACGATTCTTGCCATAGGAACGGTCACCGTCGGTCTTGCGGTCGGCGCCGCGGTCATGGCGAACAGCACCGATTCACCGCCACGGGCGACGGTCGTCGAAGCGGCCCCGGCAGGGGATGCGAAGGCGCAGGTCGGAGACCCCGATGACCCGGCAACGTGGGTCCTGCCCATCCAGATGTACATGCCCACTTCCCGGCAGGCCCTTACCGTGACCTCCTCTCGCGAGGAGTTGATGGACACCTGCATGAGTGAGGCCGGCTTCCCCGAGTGGAAGCCGTCACCGGACCTCCCCTTCCTGGGCGGGGACAACGACATGGATGCCCGCTACGGCATCAACGACCTGGATCAGGCGGCGAAATCCGGCTACCACCCGGACCCGGACGCGCAGAAGGCGTACGACGACGCCATCGACGCCGACGTCGCGGGCAGCGCGACTATCGACCAGCAAGCGCTCCTGACGTGCGTTCAGAAGATCAACCACATGGTGCCACAGGTTAATACGCCGGAGCTGATCGACCGGATCGGCGGAGAATCCTGGAAGGAAGCTCAGGAGACACCCGAGGTAAAAGCCGCGTTTGCGCACTGGTCGGCATGCATGAAGGGCAAGGGCTACACCTACGCGAAGCCGATGGACGCCAACGACGACTCGAAATGGTCCACCTCGGAGGCCGGGGAGGCGAGTGCCAAGGAAAAGGCCGTAGCCGTCGCCGATGTGGAATGCCGTGACAAGTACGCCGTAGAGAAAGCGTGGTTCGACGCCGAGGCGGCGATCCAGCAGCGGGACATCAAGGAGCACGCCGCGGACCTGGACCAGCTGAAAACTGCCATGCAGGAAGCCGTTGACCGGGCCGATCAGGCCCGGTAGAGCGAAGGGAAGAATCGTGAGACGCGCGCTGGCAAAATCGATCACCGCGATAGGAATCTCCTTAGCGACCTTTCTGACTGTCGCAACGGGCCCGGCCCAGGCCAACGATTTCGACAACATGTTCGACCCGCGGGCTTGCGAGGACCAATATCACTCCGGCAAGTTCGCGTTCCACATCTTCTACAACTCGAACCTAGGCGGGTCGTACCGCAACCTCGGATACGCCGTCTACGATTTTGGCGCCGTGACGGCAGGCGGTAGCGACTCGTCCTACCAGCCTCTGAAATTCTGCCTCTTCGGAGCCTCCAATCCGTGGCCTGGCTCACTTCAGAGCATCAAGAACAATGCCGCCTCGGCCAGGAACGATCACGAAACGTACCTCGCACGCGTCTACTACAACCACGGCTACAAAGGCGTGTACGACCAGCTCAACCCCCTCGAGTCCCGGGCGAAGTTCCGGAATGTCTACAACGAGAATGCGTCCTTCAAGTGGGTCAGCCCCTGACGGGGCGCAGACCTCCGTTCTCCCACAGCGCTGACACCCCCTGCTCTTGTGGCGGCCCGCGCCCCGGACATCTCACCGGATGTGCCTCGACTTGCTCAGCCGGGTGCCGACCTCGATCTTCGAACGGCTCGAGGTCTCACGAGAGTTCTGGCACACCCATCAAGCGCTGCCCGATGCCGGGCGCGACATCCGGTGCATGCCCGGGAAGATCAGGCCGCACCGGCGCCCCGGATGGCACACGTCAGCAGGCGCTGGCCATCCCGCTCTCAGAGCCCTGGCGACTCCGCCACCCTGCCTGGGGCACGGCCGGCGTATCCGGGCTGCCGAGGTGCTCTGCCGCTGAGCCGATGCCGCCTGCACGGCGAAGCAGCGGCGTTCGTCCGATCAACTGCTCTTCCGGACCTTGGAGAACCTAATGAGACGAAGAAGCCGGCACAGACACGGATGGGTCGGCGCGGCGGTGTGCGCCGTGCTCACCGGCGGACTCCTGCAGGCTGCTGTGCCTGCCACCGCGGCACCCGAGACCAGCCGCGTAACCAAGCAGGCCACGCCGCCGCCTTCGGGCCAGGTAGAGAATCCGGGCAAGAAGCTCGGCAAGAACTGGAAGGCCTCGCCGGACCGGGCCGTCGCCTCCGCGGCCGACACCAACGGCCTGCACATCGTCACCGCAGACAGCGCCGACGCGTACGTGTGGAAAACCGCCGCCGTCCTCGCCGAACCGGGCATGCCGGCGGACACCTGGATAGGCAACGAGTGTGTGATGGACCGCTCGCACGCCGCAGTTGTCTACGCCCCCCGCACCTTCACCAACCATCAGGACCTGATGCTGGGCGGCGCATTCACTGCCATCGTCGATCTGGAGTCGGGGCAGGTAACGAAACTGCCGTTCACAGCGTCCTTGGCCTACTTCGACCCCTCCTGCAACCCGGACACCCAAACGGCCACTTTCACGTCCTTCCGGGACAACAAGAGCCGGCTCGTCACCGTCAGTACATCTGGTGACATCGTGGCCGACACGGTCGCCGCCGGGCAGATTACCTCCGCCGTCCCGGTCGCCGACGGAACGGTGGCCGCCCGAGGCCCCCGCCTGGTGCACATCAGCCCGACGGGAAAGGTCAAAAGGCTGGCCACCACGGATCATGTGCCCTACGACATCCGGGTCACGAGCAAGGACCAAATCGCCTTCCTCGACCGTGAGGACGACGAGACTGCACACGCCAAGCTGTGGTCGCGGGTTCAGAGACACCCCTCTGTGTTCGCCTCGGGCAAACTCAGCGACATCGCGCTGCAGCAAGGGGGCACCGGGCGGGTCTTCCTCACCGGTCATCCCACAGGCGCGCCAGACACCGCGGGAACCGGCGTAAGGCGCCTGGACGCGCCGGCCGACGCCGCGATCTCCAGCCACGGCCAGCTGGCTGTCGACCCGATCGTCTCACCCGGCGTCCGCGCCGGTCTGGAACACATCAAAGGCGCCGGGAAGGGCTTCACAGCCTCCGAGCCCGCGCCGCAGGACGTCAGCGCACCGCCAGGCGAACAGGAGCCGCTGACGCTGACGGCCACGGCGACGGCGACCGGAAAGACGTTCACCCAGTCAGTGAAGGAGCAGGACAGCGGATCAGGCAGTGGTGCCCTCTCTCCCGCTCTCGACGGGAGCGACAGCGGCGGGGCGCACACTCAGCTCACGCGCACCGCCGCGGCCGCCAGTGTCTCTACCAACCCTGTCGACACCGACCGCTGGTGCTCCGTCCCCCGCAACGACGTGGACAGCATGGCGCTCCAGCCGACGCCGAACCAGGTCGAATGGGCCGTGGACATGGCCATCCGCGGTGAGCTGAAGGCAAGCCGGATCACCCAGGGCGGCTGGCGTGCCCAGATCGGACTCGGCACGATCGACCCACAGGGGCTCTTCCCCAAGCCGAAGCTCAATGATGACCCGAACGCCCGCATCCCGGCCCAGGTCATGCTGGGTGTGCTCGCTCAGGAGTCCAACCTGTGGCAAGCCGAGTCAGGCGCGATACCGGGCCAGATGGGCAACCCCCTCGCCGCTGTGGCCGGCTTCTACGGCCACAAGGGGAGCACGTCCGACGAGTACTGGAAGATCAACTGGGACAAGTCTGACTGCGGTTACGGTGTCGGCCAGGTCACCGACGGCATGCGTATGGCCGGACATGCAAAGCCCAACGAGACCTTGCACAGCCCGAACGTGCAACGGGCCATTGCCCTTGACTACACGGTGAACATCGCCGCGTCCATGTACATCCTCGCGAACAAGTGGAAAGAGGTCCACACCGCGGGGCAGACCATCACCATCAACAACGACGACCCGTCCAAGCCGGAGAACTGGTTCGCAGCCCTGTGGAACTACAACCTCGGCTTCAACCCGAACAAAGGTGACGGCAAGCCGTGGGGACTCGGCTGGTACAACAACCCGGCCAACCCGATCTACCCGGCCTCCCGGCTGGCCTTCATGGACACCTCACTCGACCCGGACGCCAACCATGACGCGGCACACCCGCAGGACTGGCCGTACGAAGAGAAGGTGATGGGCTGGGCCGCCTGGTCCATCGACGCCGGCTACTCCTACGCGACGTCGGGGCGGCAGGACTGGCCCGGAGAAAGTGGCTTCTCCTCAGCCGGCTTCCGCCCAGCCTGGTGGATTAGCGAGGGTCAACGCAGCAACATCAAGCCGTCGTTGGACAAGTTCTGCAATTCCACCAACCAGTGCAACGCCGACAACCCGCCCGACTGCCCGGACGAAGACTGCTACAAGCAGTACTGGTGGCGTGGGTCGAACGTGACCTGGAAATCCAACTGCCCCAATGACTGCGGCAACGAGAACATCAAGTACCAGACGCTCGTCAACGAGCCCGGACGCGGCTACCGGCTCCAGTACGGCTCATCCACCTGCTCCACCACCGGGCTCCCCTCCGGCGCCCTGGTCGTCGAGGCGATCGCGGCAGGCAAGCCCACCTGGAGCACCGATTCCGGCTGCGCCACAGTGGCCTCAAAGGGCAGCTTCCAGTTCTCCTTCTACTCCGACGCTGCCAACAATTACGAAGCAAAGGGAGATCTACACCAGATCGGCGGGGGCTACGGCGGGCACTTCTGGTACACCCACACCCGTGACAGCGCTCATCTCGGCGGCGTTGGCGGCCGGATGACCATCGACGGCACCTGGACCCTCGGACAGAGCGTGGGATGGGCCCGCGTCTTCGCCCACCAGCCGGACACTGGGGCGCACACTCAGCAGGCCCACTACGTGATCAAGGGGGTTTCGGGTGGCGATCGCGACCGCTACATCAACACCCACTACAGCAAGAACACATGGGTCAATCTCGGCGTCTACCACTTCACCGGCACCCCCCGCGTGCAACTGACCAACGACGCCGCCGACGGCATCGCTGACGAGGACATCGCCTGGGATGCCGTCGCCTTCCAACCACTGTCCGGGAAACCGCAGCACATGATCGTCGCTATGGGCGACTCCTACACCTCCGGTGAGGGCAGTGGATCGTACTCTCCCGAGTCCGACAGGGACCATGGCAAGAGCAGCTGGAACGCGTGCCGGCGCAGCCCCAACGCGTGGCCCCGCAAAGTGACTCTCATGGGCCAGACAGCGACCATCGGCGCGCTCGCCGACCGCTACGACCCGGCGCTGGACTTCCAGTTCACCGCCTGCTCCGGAGCCAAGACCGCCCAGATGACCGAGGGCGACCCAGGCGCTTGGGGCCGGGACGGAAACTTCCACGAGAAGACCCAGATCGACTCCGGAGCGCTCAGCGAGGACACGACGCTGGTCATGCTGACCATCGGCGGGAACGACGCACGCTTCGACAACAAGATCCAGACATGCGTTATGCAAGGGTGCCCGTCGGACGCCTCGATGAAGGCTGACATCGACATCGCCGTGAGCGATACTCGGACGGTGCTGGAGCAGATCCACCGACACGCCCCGAACGCGACGATTTCACTGATGGGTTATCCGCTTCTCTTCAGCCGCACAGAGCAGTGCCCCACACTGGTGAGCGCCACCCAGCGCGTCACCCTCAACAACATGGCCCTGTACTTCGAGGACAAGCAGCGCGACCTGGCCGCCTCCATGAGCGCGGAACACGTGCTGTACCGGTCCCCGCAGTCGGCATTCGATGGGAAACGCATCTGCGATTCACCGGAAGGGATCAACGGAATCGTGGCCGGCCCGAACGGTGACGGTGACTTCCACCACGGCGACGACGTCACCCAACTCTGCTGGTGGTTCGCAGGCACGACGTGCCTCAGCCGTGAGAGCTACCACCCGAACCAGACCGGTACCAGTACCTACGCCCAGGCATTCATGACCCCCGGCCCTAACCCGATCCTGAGAACAAAGGACCAGTGAGCACAAGAATGTCCGATCACGGCACTGTGACGCGCAAGGACCGCGTCACAGTGCCGTCCCCGGGATGCCTCATCGCCATCACGGCCCCCATCCTCGTGGTGCTGATCGTCGCCTCCGTCCTCATGCTCATGTACTCCCGCCAAGAGAGTGCCAATGACCGCAATGAGAAGGAGGCCCAGCGCAAGACGGTTAGCCAGGCGCAGTCATACGCGCACGACGTTGCGGCCAAGTCCAAAGATGCCTATCCCGGACAGGAGGCTGCGACCACCATCGCCGAACAGCACGACGGCAGACTCATCTCCTACACCCCGTCGGGCAGCTCGCTGGCCACCACTGTCCGCTTCTTCGCAGAATACAAAGACACCAGCATGTTCGGCGTCTCGTACTCCCGGGCTCACCGCTGCTATTCCATCCAGTTCCGCAAGAACGCCAATGGAGATCTGCAGGAAACGACAACCCCGCTCGAGATCGAGAAGTGTGTAGATTCCTGATCCGTCCCCGCTGACTGGACTGCACTGTCCGAGTCCGGCGCCGCATGGAGGCCGTCACCGCGGGCGTCGCGCCGCACGGTGTGGCGCCGGCGCATCCTGCAGGCAGTCCTCGGGCAGATCCCGGCGCCAGGCCCTGCGCCGGCGCCACACCCAGGCGGCCCTGATGATGCAGCATGGAGCCGGTCCAGCCTTGGCTCTCACCCAGACGAAGGTGCAGACCGCTATCAGGACGTAGGGGCCATGGCTGGCGGGAAGTACCTTTCTGATCCAGGCAGAAGGCGTCACTGACGCCGGCGTCGATCTTCCAGTCGCCAGCATCCTTTCAGCACCGCACGCGGTCGAACACAGTGACCGTGTGGAACAGCGCAACGCGACGCTGCAACGCACTGCCAGCCGGAGCAGCTTGCTCGACGCCCCGGTACGGGCCCATGTCCCTGGTGAGGGGCCCGTCGAGACGGGCTCGAGGCCAGGATCCTCATCGGCGATGTGTCGGTTGCCTGTGATTTGATCAGGTCGACCCGGCGCGGACATGCCACATAAGGCTGGCTTCGCGCTGCTTTGACCAAACAGGGGAACGACAACTTGAGATCGAGAATGTTGCTGGCAGCCAGCGCGGTGACGGTAGGGCTGTTGTGCACTCACCTGGGCGTCGCACAGGCGGCAGACGAACCGGGCACGAACGGGGACACCTCGCTGACCACGAGCGTGACTCCCAACGACCCATTTGATGCACCGTCATCGTGGTCGGAAGCCACCGACGGTGACCCGGATGCCGAGACGTCAGCAGAAGAACTCGCGCTGGGCGCGGACAGTATGGCGGGGGACCCGACGGCTGGCCCGGGAGACGCGGAAGACGGTGAGCGCGTCGGATTGGTTGCTGAGCGGGCGGCCACCTGCGATGCGCAGGTGAAGGAGACCGCCACAACTCCTGGCGCGCAATACACGGCCTGCACCTTGCCGCTCGAGCCGGCCGACGAGCTTACCGCTGACGAGCAGGCTGCCCTGGCGGGCCTGGACGCCTCTGCCGACACCCCGGCCACTGAGTCGAACACCCTGGCCGGCGTCCCGGACGTCGGCCAGACCGCACCGCAAAGCGCTGCGCGCACCGATGCGGATGAGGCGGCCGCCTCGCCCGCGGCGGCCGACGAACCAGACCCGGTGACCGCGGCCGCCAGGCCCAGAGCGTGGCAGGAACCCCAGTGGTGCATCGACAAAGGGGTGGACAGCACCTGGTACATCGAGCGCATGCGCGGCTGTGGCATATGGCGCTCTGAAGTCGTCGCTGTCGACGTCCGCACCGGTGAGAGGGTCGGCGGTATCAAGTACCTGGTCATCGGATACTCCTTCTCCGCCCGGGACTCCAAGACCTGGGCCTACCAGGTCAGGCTGCTGGAGTCACAGCGATGGGGCCGGGCAGTGACCGGTACCAAGGCGTATGGAAGCGCCTCGTGCGTCAACAAGTGCAAAGTCGTCGACAAGAGCTTCCCGTCGCAGACCATCTCCAAGCACTCCGAGCCCTACGGGCAGTTCTTCATGAGCACCACCATCGATACCTCCGCCGCCAAGCAGCGGGGCACCGGCCGCAGCAAGGCGTCCTGGAGGTTCACCAACCCGCAGTGGGCGGGCCCGTCCGACGCAATGAAGCTTGCTACCGTCGACGTTCGTTGCGACAACGCCCTGCCCGGCGCCCCGCGCCAGGTTGGCTGCGTGAATCTGAAGGCCGTGCCAGTGATCCGCTACAGCCTGAACGGACCGTGGCCCGACATCGCCAAGCACATCAAGGACGCTCAGGCCCAGGGCCTGCCGGGCAAATACGGCACGACGCATTACCTGACCCGGCTCACCGACCGCGCGAAAATCAGAGAGAACCGGAACAAGGCATGCCCGACGAGCCTGGAGCGGCCACCGGGTAAGTCCTGCGACGAGTACCCCTTCGCCAGCACCTGGCAGGGCGCCCGGTACGGCGGCGGCGACTTCAGTCGCCGCATGGTCAACGCCCAGCAGAACGAAAAGGCGGGCAAGGCCCTCAAGGGGTTCTACACCTACGCCCGTGTACTTGAAGGCGACCGGTTCCTGGTATGGATCGCCTAGAGCAGCCCGAGGAGAGCAGGCGAGGCCACCATGGATGAACAAGCCCCTACCGACAGCGACCTGGTGGCCGTGGAGTACCACCGCTTCCAGATCACGGATCCGGACGGTCCGGTAGCCGACGACGTGGACGCGAGTGTCACCGGTCTGGTGTCTGCCTCGGGCGGCATGATCGAGGTGAGCACGGGGATCCATACCGGAGACGTCCGCGTCACGGTCGAGTCGCATCTGCAGCGGCCCGATCCTGGCACGGGCTGGGAGGAGATCGCTGAGATTTCCTGCACCTCCTCGTCCGGGGAACTGCTCGTGACGTCGTTCATGGACGAGCCGGCGGATCTGCCGTCACTGGCCGTCCAAGGCGCCGGTACGTATCGGTTGCGTGTCCATGCCCGCGGCCGGGACCGTGCCGTCGACCACACCGTGATGGACGACGTCGTGGAGTTCTATCTGATCCAAAGCTGGCCCGCTGCACACCAGGACGCTGTGCTGGTGAAGGCGGCGGACGGCTACGGAGCCCAGGTACGAGCACGGCGGGCCAGTGACACCGTCGTCATTGACCACGAGGACTCGCTCACCACCCGGAGTGGCCGGGAACGCGACATCCTGCGCCGGGCCGAACGCGGCGAGTACTTCTGACCCGTGATCACCCACCGTTCCGGTCGGCGCGGCACACCCGTTCCGACCGGAACGCCGGGCTTCCGCTGAAGCCTGCGGACCAGTAACTCCGCAACGGCATGGCGGCCGGGGCCGCTCACCGGCCACGCAGTAAGTTCCGTTTGGTCGCTGTACTCAGGAGACGAACCCGGCGAAGGACTGCGTCCAGGGCGGCATGACCCTTGAGGTCACCTCACCGGACGCCAGCCGTGGCACCTCCGGCGACATCTTCGACATCACCGCCTGCTCCGCTCGGGGTCTTGCCGATAGGTGAAAAGAAGCAGGGCCCTGGCATCGTGGGCCCGGTCGGGTGGTGGTCAGCGGGCGCGGGTGACCTCGATGGGCGCGTGGGGGCAGGCGTCGAGGATCTCGGAGATCGCCGTCTGTTCCGCGGTGTCGATGGCAAGGTTCCAGCGGGTTTTGATGGCTACCCAGTCGGTGACGTAGGTGCAGCGGTAGCCGGCGGCCGGGGGCTGCCAGGTGGCGGGGTCCTGATCGCTCTTGCTGCGGTTGCTGGCGGCAGACACCGCGATCAGGGCGCGGGAATCGTCGAGGTCGTTGGCGTAGGCCTGGCGTTCGCCGGAGCTCCATGCGGAGGCACCGGAGTCCCAGGCTTCGGCGAGCGGGACGAGGTGGTCGATGTCGAGGGCACGGGCGGCAGTGAAGTAGGTGTCGTCGTAGGGCGAGTACCACGAGCCGCCGCTCAGCGCGCAGTTCGCGCTCTGCTCGGGGGCGACGACGGCTTCCTCGAGGAGCACTTCCGCGCGGGTGCTGCAACCGTCGCGGTCGGCATCGATCCAGTGGCGGAACTTGGTGCGCTCATAACCGGTGCGGTCTTCGTCCTGAACAGTGAGGGCGGCCAGCGCGTCGCGGACGGGTACGGCGATGGTGTCGCCGGGAGCAGCGTGCGCGACGTAGGCGGCGTGCGCGGTGCTGGGGGTGAGCAGGGCGGTGAGAGTGCAGACGACGGCTGCCGCGGTGGCGGTGCGGGCAAGACGCACGGGGTGAGGTTCCTCTCGAGGATCACCAACAGGTCAGGGGGTCTTCGTAGCGGCAGCGGGGCAGTTCACGTGCGGGCTTCGATTCGTGGCTCACCCGCCCGGGCGGGTAAGTCGCATCATCGACCCGCGCACATCGGCACGTTGCCCCGCTGGCGCTGGCCGGCCCCGGGTGCGCGATGGCACGCGAGGAAGGAGCCGGTTCGCCGCGCGCTGCGGGCGCTTCGGTGCGAGACTGGCTGTGTGCCCGTCAGGCTCCCCCGTCTTGGCGGGCACAGCCGCGCTCCGGCCCGGGCGCGCGGGCCGTTTTCAATGGCACGAGACCCCGGCCGTTGCCATGACAAGGGCGGCCGGGGTCTTGTGGTGCACTTCGTTGACCAGCCGGTTCAACGAGCACTCGACGGCTGACGTCACGCTGTGGGCGCCGAGGCGGAGCGCGGTTCGAAGCCGGGCCGGCCAGCGCAGTGGGCCCGCGCCGACGGCGTGCGACGCGGACCCACCTGGACCCTACCTTGCTGCCGTGGACGGATGCTGGTGAACACCGTGCCCGTCAAGGACCCCTGCTCCTACGCTGGTTGGTGGTTTACGGCGGCATCGTTCGGGGGCTTGGATGGCTGGCACGGGGGCGCCTGACGGCACGTCGGGCGGGGTGTGGTTCATCAGTTATGCGGGTGCGGATCGTGCGTGGGCGGAGTGGATCGCCTGGCAGCTCGTCGATGCCGGTCTGCAGGTGGAGTTGGACTGCTGGGACTGGGGCGCCGGCGACAACTTCGTCCTGAAGATGAACGCCGCCCTCGAGCGGGGCCGCTTCCTGGCGGTGTTCTCGCCGGCCTACTTCGAGCCGGAGCGCTTCACCACGCCGGAGTGGACTGCGATGGTGGCGATGCGGGAGAAGATCACCCCCGTCCGCGTGTCCGACGTCGAAGCTCCGCCGATCTTGCGCGCGGTGATCTCCCGGGATCTGTTCGGCATCGAGCAGGCCGACGCGCGCAGGGTGTTGCTGGAAGCGGTCAACGGTCCATCCCGGCCCCAGGCCGAGCCGCCCTTCCCTGGCTCCGGCCCCGGCGGGGTGTTGCGGCAGTTGGGTGGCAGTGGTCCGCGGCTGCCCGGGAGCCTGCCGCGCGTGTGGAATGTTCCGGCCCGCAACGCGTCCTTCACCGGCCGCGACACCCTCCTCGTTCAGCTGCGCCAGGCCCTGGCGGCGGACAGCCGGGTGGCGGTGCAGGCGTTGCACGGCCGGGGCGGGGTGGGCAAGACCCAGTTGGCGATCGAGTACGCGTACCGGTTCGCGGGTGAGTACGAGCTGGCGTGGTGGGTCGCCGCGGAGGATGCTGCCCTAATCCCCGACCAGCTCGCCGCCCTCGCCGCCCGGATCGGGGCCGCACCGGCCGGCACGCCCGCGACCGAAGCCGTGCAGCTGCTCCTGGAGGAGTTGCGGTCGCGGTCGCGGTGGCTGCTGGTCTTCGACAACGCCGAAGACCCCGAAGCCCTGTCCAGCTTCCTGCCCGGCGGCACCGGACATGTGCTGATCACCTCCCGCAACCCCAACTGGCAGACGTGGGCCACCCCTCTGAGCGTCGACGTCTTCTCCCGCAGCGAATCCCGCGATCTGCTGGGCAGCCACCATCACGTCCTGGACGATGCGGATGCCGACGAACTTGCCCGGGCGCTGGACGATCTCCCCCTGGCGCTCGCGCAGGCCGGCTCACTCCTCAGAGGCGGCCTGTCGGCCATGGACCTGAAGGGCGAGCTGGCCGCGAATGCTGCGGCGGTGCTGGCGGAGGGGCGCCCGGCCGATTATCCGGTGTCGCTGGCCGCGCAGGTCCGCCTGACCGCTGGCCGCCTGGCGGCCGAGCACCCGGACGCACTGCTCTTGCTGGCGGCGCTGGCCCTGCTGGCCCCAGAACCCTTCCCCGTCACCGTCTGCGCCGGCCGTCTGCCAGACCAGGTCTCCGCGCCGCTGGCCAAGGCCCTGGAGTCTCGTCTGGCGGCGGGTCCAATGTTGCAGGCTATTGGCCGGCACAGTCTGGCCCGGGTGCAGGACGGCAGCGTGCAGCTGCACCGGCTGACCCAGACCGTGCTCGCCGACCAGCTCACCGCCGACCAGCACCAGCAGGCCGCCCGGGATGTTGAAGCACTCCTTTCCGCAGCCCATCCCGGCAACGTGACGCAGCCCGCGACGTGGCCCCGGTGGCGGCAAATGCTGCCTCACCTCCTCGCCGTCGACCCCGCCTCGATCACCACCGAGAAGGGGCGGGACGTGGTGCGCGACGCCTGCTGGTACCTGATGGACCGCGGCCAGGTCCGCCCCGCCCGGGAAATTTTGGAGGAGCTATACGACACCTGGTCCCGGCAGCTGGGCCCGGACCACGAAGACACTCTGCGGACCGCCACTTACCTTGCCCGCGCTTACAACGGCCCCCAGGACTATGAGCGGGCCCGCGCGTTGGACGCGGACACTCTCGAGCGGCGCCGTCGGCTCCTGGGAGAAGAACACCCCGACACCCTGCGCACGGCTTCCAATCTGGCGGTCCGTCTGGCGGCGGTGGGGCGGTTGGAGGAGGCGCTGGTATTGGGTGAGAAGACGCTGAGGCGGCAGCGTCGGGTGTTGGGTGAGGAACATCCCGACACCCTGCTTACGGCGTCGAACTTGGCCATCTGGCTGGGGGATGCGGGTCGGGTGGAGGAGGCTCTGACTCTGGAGGAGAGCACGCTGGCGCGTTGGCGTCAGGTGTTGGGTGAAGAGCATCCCGAAACCCTGCGCACGGCGTCCAATCTGGCGATCCGTCTGGCACATGTGGGTCGGGTGGGGGAGGCGCTGACCTTGGGTGAGGAGACGCTGGCGCGGCAGCGTCGGGTGTTGGGTGAGGAACATCCCGACACCCTGCGCACGGCGTACAACCTGGCGGTTCGTCTGCCAGATGTGGGGCGGGTGGAGGAGGCGCTGGCGTTGGTGGAGGAGACGCTGGCGGTGCAGCGGCGGGTGCTGGGCGA
This sequence comes from Streptomyces sp. NPDC057280, assembly GCF_042668605.1. NCBI lineage: Bacteria > Bacillati > Actinomycetota > Actinomycetes > Kitasatosporales > Streptomycetaceae > Streptomyces > Streptomyces sp. NPDC057280. The sequence goes on along the minus strand of NZ_JBHUYR010000010.1, from coordinate 22,549 downwards.
GGAGCATTTCCACACCCTGATCATGGCGTCCAACCTGGCGATCCGTCTGGGGGATATGGGTCAGGCGGAGGAGGCAGTGGGTCGGGTTGAGGAGGCGCTGGATCGGCAGCGGCGGGTGCTGGGCCAGGAGCATCCCGACACCCTGATCATGGCGTCCAATCTGGCGATCCGTCTGGCACATGTGGGTCGGGTGGAGGAGGCGCTGGCATTGGGCGAGGAGACGCTTGCCCGGCAGCGGCGGCTGTTGGGTGAGGAGCATCCCGACACCGTGAGGTCCGTTGAGGTGCTGCACTGGGTGAGGCAGCAGAAAGCTTCAGAGTGAGCACTTCAGGGCAGGCCCTTGTACGGCCTACAGGAACGGCTTGAACTGGGGCGTGTCCATGCCCTAGTTGTGCTGTTCGGGCCGCCGAGGGAAGGCGTTGGTCGGCAACGGTGACTCGGGCGTGCTCGCTGCGGGTGTTGGAGCAGGACCTCCTGCATTGTGCAGTTCCGGAAGGCGCTGGAGGCGGCGGGTGCGCTGGTGTGGCTCCGGGCGGTCGCAAGGTGAGGCGTGGGGCGCGCGGGTCCAGGTGGGGTGTGCGCGGGTCGCTGTGGGCGGCGCAGAATGTGATGCATGTTACTCTACGTGCCGGTTCGGTCATTTTCTGTACATCCTGATCGGTATCGTGCAGCGGTCATCCTCAACTCGTCGGTGCTGTAACAAAACTGACAGAGTGAAAGGCCTGCGGCACGTGTACGAGCGCCGCGTCGCGCGCCGGGGGTGCGGGGTGAAGCGGGGGAGGCTCGTGGCATTGTGCACTAGTCGACATTCGGGATTTACTGAGGTGCCGGGCTTCGATTCCCGTTCGATATCCCGGATCTATGCAGTGGCATTGCATTCGGGGCGAGGTTTGCGTTCTTTGCATCCGAAGTAGAGCCTCCGGCGGAAGCATATTCCGGCCCTGTCGTGCGAGGTGGTTCCGGTCCCAGGTTGACCAACCGGTTTGCGGTCAGGGTCCGTCGCGGGCGTAAAGCTATGTTGACCGGGTCTGTTGATTCTTGAACGATGATTATCGTCTGATCGCGCTCTCAAGGGCCCGTGGGGTGGGGAGCGTGCCGTTCCGGTGGGCGCAAAGCGGGCAAAACGCGGGGCGCGTGGCGTGCCGTCTTGACGTGGCCCGCGCTCCCCGCCGCGCCCCGCAAACCCCTACGAGCGGGGGGTTTCGAGCGGCTATCGGGTGGTAAACCGTCATGGGCGGCCGTAGGGGAGTGACCTTAACAGCAGCCGTGGTGTTTACTGGGCACCGGTCTGATCCTGGTGGGTCCGGACCCTTTCCGGGAGGTCTTTGGGGGTGGTGCCCCGGAGGCCTCCCGTTCTTTTCCCGGCGTTTACATGCGAGCCGTCTGCCGCTCACCTGGGAAAAAACCTTCGGCCTCCTCGCAGGCCTATCCGGAAATAAATGCGGCATATTCAGGATATTCATCCTCGGGTCATTGCTTGAAAGTCTGGATTCTGGCGCGTAACAAAGCCCTACCGGTAGGGGTTTCCGGCGTGATCAAAGTTTGCCAAGTAACTAGTGAAAAAGGCGGCTAGCTTGGGACTCGCGGCGGGCTGTAGCGTATTCCCGCCGAACGTCATCTCCAGGCCTTGCCCGGCTCACCACCAGGCGCGTTCCACCTCCCGGAGAGGGCGCCGGACCCACCACCTGGGACCCCGCATTCGTGCGGGGTCCCAGGCAGATCTACCGAACGAGGACCAGTCCCATGAGCACCGCCATCGTTGCCGGCGCCCGGATGTCCCGCCTGTGCGGACACCGCGCCCCCGCGCCCGTGACAGACCGTCACCACGACACGCCGCGGGGCGCGCGCCCCGCCCTGTACGCTCCCGCCCGCGCGTCGAAGGGGGTGTGAGCATGCCTCCCGCTCTCGACATCGCCCGCACCACCGACCTCTACCAAGGCCACGAGGACAAGCCCCACGGCAGCTTCATCCAGCGCCTGCCCGCGGAGGTCTGGCATCGTCTGCTCCAGACCGGCCTGCACAGCCGCACCTTCGAGCGCGACGACGTCCTGCCGATGGGACCGCAGGCCCCGTACGTCTACATCCTGTGGGAGGGCGTGGTCCGCCAGGACCGCTACCCGCTGGGCCGCGGGGACAACGTCCCTTCCATCACGCGTTTCCGCGGCCCGGGCCAGCTGGTCGGTGAAGCCGCCCTCCTCTCCCAGGCCGCCTCGGTCGCCACCCGCTGTTTGACCCGCACGGTCGCGATCCCCTGCGCCGCCCGCTACTTCGCTGCTCTGATCGAGCGCCGCCTGCCCCAGGCCCGCCATGCCCTGCTGTGCAGCCTGGAAGAGCGCAACCGCAGCGACGAGGCCGTCTACGCCATGGCGATCCGCCCGCCCCTGGAACGCGTCTCCCGGCTCCTGGCCCACCTGGCCGACACCGCCGGCGTCCCCGACCCCGACACCGCCGGGCACATCGTCATCACCGGCCCCGGGCAGAAAGACATCGCAGCCGCCCTTCAACTGGCCGTCTCCACCACCGAGAACGCGCTGCGCACCCTGCGCCACCACGGTGTGATCGAGGCCCGCTACCGGCAGTTTGTCGTCCGCGACGTCGACGCGCTGCGCCACTTCGTCGGGGCCTGACACCACCCCCGACAGCGCTTTTCCCGCGCGGGCCCGCCACACCACGGTGTCGGCCCGCCCGGACCCATCATCCTTCCCCCGACGTCGCACACTCCGTGCACCCCTGTACGGGATCGGCGTCTCCCCATTCATGGAACGGACCTCCGACAGATGATGACCACCATGCTGGCGATCGGCACGGGCGCCGGCACCCTCGCGGTGTCGACCGTCTCCGCGCTCACCGCCGGCATCCTGGGCACTTACAGCCTGCTGCACCACCAGCAGGTCTTCGCGTGGATGCGCAGCATCCGCCGCACCGACCAGACGAACGCCGAACTCGACAAGGTCGACCAGTGGCTGGCCGACCTGTACAAGGCGCAGTGCCGCCTCGCCCACAAGCCCTGCCGCAGCGAGGACTTCGAGGACGTCACCCAGATGGGCACCATGCTCCGCGGCGTCGCCGACCACACCCCCGCGATCGCCCCCGAGCTGGCCCGAGTCCTCGAGCGCATCGAGGAGTACGTCGACACCGCGCTGCCCGAGCCCGCACCCGCCGCGGTGAAGATCCCCGTCCTGGAGCACCGCACGCAGCTGGTGAAGGCGATGAAGCAGGAGAGCGCCCGCGACGAGCTAGCCCGGGCCGTCGTGGCCGCCCAGCAGAAGATCACCCAGCTCAAGCGCGGCTGAGCATCCCGCCCTTCCACCCGGCCACCCCCGCAGCGGCACCGGATCCGTCGCCACGGCCAGCCACGCTGGTCTCGGATCCGGTGCCGTGGGGGTGAAATCTGCAGCAGCGAGCGCCCTGCGGCCTGCCGAAGACCGGGGCCCGGCAGGAGTGTCGGCCTCTACGCTTGCACCAGTACGAACGCGTGGTTTCGGGGGGACACGATGGGCGCGATAGAGGCACCTGGCAGCGCGTCTGACGGGGTGTGGTTCATTAGCCATGCGGGTGCCGACAGAGCCTGGGCGGAGTGGATCGCCTGGCAGCTCCTCGACGCCGGCCACGAAGTCGAGCTGGACTGCTGGGACTGGGGCACGGGCGACAACTTCATCCTAAAGATGAACACGGCCCTGGAGCACGGTCGGATGCTGGCCCTGTTCTCCCCGGCCTACTTCGAGCCGGAGCGGTTCACGACCCCGGAGTGGACCGCGATGCTGGCCCGGCAGAAACAGATCACCCCGGTCCGGATCGCGAAGACCCCCACACCCGCGATCCTGAGCCCGTTCATCGTCACTGATCTGTTCGGTCTGGATGAGCAGACTGCCCGTGATGCCCTTCTGCGTGCGGTGAATGGTCCGTCTCGTCCTGGGCGGGCGCCGGGTCGGCCGCCGGGGATGCTGTCGCGGATTGGTGGTACGGGGCCGCGTCTTCCTGGGTCTTTGCCGCGGGTGCGGAACCTTCCGGCACGCAACGCGGCGTTCACCGGCCGCGACAGCATGCTGGTGCACTTGCGGGAGGCTTTGGCGTCCGGGCAGCGGGTGGCGGTGCAGGCTCTGCACGGCCGGGGCGGGGTCGGCAAGACCCAGCTTGCCCTCGAATACGCCTACCGGTTCGCCGGCGAGTACGAGTTCGCCTGGTGGATCGCCTCGGAAGACCCGACCCTGATCCCCGACCAACTCGCCCAGCTTGCCGTCCGGGCCGCCGTCGCGCCCGCAGGCACACCACCGGCCGCCGCGGTCGAGATGCTGCTGGCGGAGCTGGGAGGGATGTCACGTTGGCTGCTGGTCTTCGATAACGCCGAAGACCCCGACGCTCTTGCTCCGTTCCTGCCCGGTGGGCCCGGGCATGTGCTGATCACATCCCGCAACCCCCTGTGGACCGCCTACGCGGTTCCCGTCGACGTCGACACCCTCTCCCGCACCGAGTCCATGGCCCTGCTGCGCGCCCGGGGCGCGCACCTCACCGACGCCGACGCGGACGACATTGCCGCCACCCTGGACGATCTCCCGCTCGCCCTCGCCCAGGCCGCAGCCCTCCTGGTACGGGGCCTGTCGGCGGTGGGCCTGAAGGAGGAGCTGGCGGCGAACCTGGTCGAGGTGATGGCGCACAACCCTCCGCCTGGCTACCCGACCGGCTTGGCCGCGCAGGTCCGCCTCACCCGCTCGCGCCTCAAGACCGAGCATGCCGGGGCGGCCGCGGTGGTGGATGCGCTGGCTCTGCTGGCGCCCGAACCCTTTCCCCTGGCCACCTGCGCCGGCCATCTCCCCGGGGGGACCTCCGCTCTCCTGGCGGAGACGATGGGTTCGCGGCTGGCAGCGGGGAGCGCAGTGGAGGCCATCGCCCGGCACGGTCTGGCCCGTGTCCAGGACGGCACGCTCCAACTGCACCGCCTCACCCAGGACATGCTCGCGGGGCAGATGACCGTCCAGGAGCACGGCCTAGCGGTGGCTGATGCGGAAGCCCTCCTGGCCGCGGCCAACCCCGGCGACCCGGCGGATCCGCGGTGGTGGCCGGCCTGGCAGTTCCTGCTCCCGCACGCCCTGGCCCTCGACCCTACCCAGCTCACCACCAGCCGGGGACGGAGGGCGGTGAGGCAGGCCTGCTGGTATCTGATGGACCGTGGTCAAGCCCGCTTGGCCCGGGAACGCCTGCAACGGCTGCATGACGCCTGCCTGCAGCAGCTGGGTCCCGACCACGACGACACCCTGGACGCCGCTCAATACCTGGCTCGCGCCTATGACGACACCCAGGACCATGAGCGCGCCCGCGCCCTGGACGAAGACAGCCTTAACCGCCACCAGCGCCTCCACGGCGACGCTCACCCCAACACCCTGGACAGCGCCCACAACCTCGCCATCCGGCTGTGGGCGCTGGGGCGACATGAGGAAGCCCTCGCCATGGACGAGAAGACCCTGGAGACACTGCGCCGAGTGTCAGGTGAGGAGCATCCGGACACGCTGCAAACGGCGTCCAGCCTTGCCCTCGATCTGGCGGAGGTGGGTCGGGTGGAGGAGGCGGTGGTGTTGGGGGAGGAGACGCTTGCGGCGCAGCGGCGGGTGCTGGGACCCGAGCATCCGGACACGCTGCTCACAGCGTCCAACCTGGCGATTCGGTTGACGGAGGTGGGTCGGGTGGAGGAGGCGGTGGTGTTGGGGGAGGAGACGCTTGCCGTGCAGGGCCGGGTGCTGGGGGTGGAGCATCCGGAGACGCTGATCACGGCGTTCAACCTGGCCTTCGACCTGGCGGAGGTGGGTCGGGTGGAGGAGGCGGTCGTATTGGGGGAGGAGACGCTTGCGGCGCGGCGTCGGGTGTTGGGGGTGGAGCATCCGGAGACGCTGCGTACGGCGTCCGGCCTGGCGATCCGGCTGGCGGATGTGGGTCGGGTGGGGGAGGCGGTGGCTCTGGGGGAGGAGACGCTGGAGCGTCGGCGGCGGGTGCTGGGTGCGGAGCATCCGGACACGCTGTCCACGGCGGCCAACCTGGCCGTCGACCTGGCGGATGTGGGGCGGGTTCAGGAGGCGCGTGTGCTGGGGGAGGAGACGCTGGAGCGTCGGCGTCGGGTGCTGGGTGAGGATCATGTCGAGACCCGCCGTACTGCTAGATGGCTGGCGGAGTTGGGTGAGGAGGAAGAGCCTCGGTCGGGTGAGTGAATTCGGTACCCGCCTTTTCTCTCCTGCCCACCTCAGCTGTCTACCAGCGCATCCCCAAGTCGGTCAGTGCAGCACGTCGTTCGGGGCTGAGCCCGGCGGCGCGCCTTCGTGCGTTGGAGATGAACGACCCGAGTCCGAGCAGCTCGCCGTCGACGTCCTCGCGGTGCTGGCGAGGTACCCGCAGATGACCCTCACGGGCGTGGAACTGGCGAGCAGCGGCCAGGTTCCGCTCCCACAGCTCATCCTGCGACCGCCGTACCGGCCGGAGCTCCGCCCCCCCCGGTCCGGATCCACACCAAGACTCTCCAGCAAGTACTGCTGCGCCGGAGTCAGCTTGTCCCACCCGGCCGCCTGCCCAGCGATCCACACCCCCAGATCTTCACCCTGCACCACCAGCTCGCCCGCCTTGCCGGGCAGTGTGCCCCCGGCCTGGACGTGCCGGAGCAGTGTAGGAAAGGGCGCATGTTCGCGGATTGATAGCAGGCTCTGTTTGCTGTGCTGGGCTGGAGTGTTGGGGTTCACCCGGTCGGTTGAGTCTTATTTGGATGCTTCACGATTCGTGACGGCGTGGCGGTATCCAGGAAGGGGACAACGCAGTCTGGACGGGGGAGGGGTGGGTGCGGTGGTAGGGGTGGTGCGGTTCTTGCCCGGTCCGGATGTTGATCCGGTTACGGGAGGGCTGCGTCCTTTGGAGGGGGAGCTGGTCGATCGGTTCGTGCTGGCGGGGATGGGCGCGGGGTTCTTGGACGGTTCGGTGGCGGATGACCGTGCGACGCTGACGCAGTTCGCGATCTTCCTGCGTCGCGGGTTGTGGGCGGTGCAGCCGACCGACGTGGACGCGTGGCTGGCCAGCCTGCGCCGGCAGGGACTGTCCCGGGCCACGGTGTACGGGCGGGCGAACACTCTGGCCCGCTTCTACACCCTGGTCGTTCGCCAGGACGCAACGATCGCCACCTTCATGTCCCTCAATCCCGTTCAGCCGCCGGCCATCCCCCAGGACATCCTGGGTGCACAAGTGAAGAAGCTCGCCTGACCTGCTGCGAGCAGGAAAGACAACGGGGGCTGAGCCCCGGTCGCGGCCCAGCCCTGTGCCCCCAGGCAGCGGCGTGGCGATGCGCCGGGCGCTTCGGGTGCGTCAGGTCCCGGATGTCGTCTGATGGGATCGGGCCGCGAGGTGCGGGCGTCGTCAGGTCCGATTGCAAGGGGGCGTAGGACGGGCGGCGTTTTCGCCTGAAACCTCCCGGCGGGTTGTCGCTGTGAGCCTGTGACCTGGGGTTGTGTGGTTGTGATAAGGGTCACCGGCGGGGGGTGGAACCGTCCGTTTGGTCCTCTGTTCACAGGATGTTCAAGGCAGTTACTGTCTCGCTTCACTGATCAACTTTCGTCTCGGGGCGGCGTCAGCGTGCTGGGGAGCACGGCCGTCCCGATTCCGGTGGTCGGGTGTTTCTCATTGGTCTGCGGCTTGCGCACGCGTGTGCAAGGTCGCGTGGGGCGGGGGTTCGAGTGGCTGCTCGGCGTGCGCGTTGGTTGTCCGTGACGATTGCGGGCGCCGTGATGGCGGGCCTGTTGTCGACCGGGACGGTGCTGTCCCCACCGTCGGCGGCCGCGGACTCGGGGAGCTCCACGCCCCTGGTGCCGTCGCAGTCGTTGGGAGCGGTACCAGCGCAGGAGGCCGAGGAGGCCGGTAAGGCGCTGCCGGAGCCGAGTTGGCCGGCGGCGGCGCAGGCGACGGTGGATCTGTCGCAGGCCGAGCCGGGGGAGCCGGGCACCGTCACACCGGAGCCCTCTGCCTCCGCCTCTGCCACGCCCAGCCAGGACGCCGCTACCGAGGTCGCCGACGTCGTCGAGGTCGCGCCGCTGCCAGCAGACGAGCAAGCCACCACCCAGCTTGCCAAATCCCGGCTGGCCACGGAGGAGACACCGTCCGCCACCGCGGAGCCCAGCGCGTCGCAGAGCGCCGATGCGGCGGCCGCGCCCGCCAGCGGTGACCCCAGCACCGATCCGTCGTCGCCGCCCTCACCGTCAGCGTCGGAAGGTGCCGGCGAGCCTGCCGGGGATGCGGTGTCGCCGGATCAGGTGGATGTGCGGGTGTTGGACCGTGACGACATCGCTCCGGCCGGCGGTGTCGGTCTGGGCGTACAGGTCACCCGCACCGACGGCGTGCCCGCGGCGGGCCAGGTGCAGATCGCCATCGACTACTCGGGCTTCAAGTACGCCTACGGCGGTGACTTTGCCTCCCGGCTGCGCCTGGTGAAGGTCCCGGACTGCGCACTGCAGACGCCGGAGGCGGAAGGCTGCACGGACCGGGAGTTCGTCCCCGTCGACAACGACACCGCCACGGGCACGTTGACCGCGACGGTGACGGCCGAGCCGGACAGTGACGGCCTGTCCACGCAGCTGGGCACCGCCTCCGGCTCCACGTTCCTGCTGAACACGGGCTCCTCGTCGGACAAGGGCGACTACCGCGCCTCCACCCTCTCCCCGACCGGCTCGTGGGAGGTGGCCACCGGGTCGGGAGCCTTCACTTACAACCTTCCCGTCAGCCTGCCGAAGCCGGCGATGGGGGAGGCGCCATCGTTGGCGCTGTCCTACAACTCGCAGTCGGTGGACGGCCGTACCTCGGCCACGAACAACCAGGCGTCCTGGGTCGGCATGGGCTGGGACCTGAGCGTCGGCTTCATCGAGCGCCAGTACCGCAACTGCAGCCAGGACGGCCTGTCCACGATCGGAGACCTGTGCTGGGACTCGCCCAACAGCACCGATGAGCCGGACGGCGCGGTCTATGTCATCAACCTCAACGGCGTGTCCTCGACGCTGGTGCAGGACAACACCGGCACCGGTTCCTACCACTTGCAGGACGATCCGGGCTGGCGGGTGCAGCATCTGGACGGCGGTCACGGTGCGGACGACGAGTACTGGGTGATCTCCACCCCGGACGGCAAGCACTACTACTTCGGCTGGGGCCGCTCGGAGCGCACCGGCGCCGCCACGAGCTCTGTGTACACGGTGCCGGTCGTCGGCAACGATGCGGGGGAGCCCTGCCACGCCCAGTTCCCCGAGCCGTGCACGCAGGCCTGGCGGTGGAGCCTGGACCGCACGGTGGACGCCAACGAGGTCGAGTCGGCCTACTTCTACGACAAGGAGAGCAACTACTACCGCTCGGTCGCCAACACCGACAAGGCCCGCTCCTACACCGCGGGCGGCTACCTGAGCGCGATCGAGTACGGCTGGCCGACCCAGATCAGCGGGTCCAAGCCGACCGGCCGGGTCGAGCTGACGCATGTGGGCCGGTGCGTGGAACGCATGTCGGACGCCGATCCGCTGCGCAGCGAGCCGGGCGCCTGCCCCTCGATCGCCTCCACGCCGACCTCGTACCCGGACGTGCCGGTCGACCTGATGTGTGACGGCACCTCGGCCGACTACTACTGCGCGGGCAAAACCTACTACCCGACGTTCTTCAGCAAGGACATGCTGTGGGACATCAAGACGTTCGTGCTGAAGACGGACATGAGCGGCTGGGATCTGGTGCAGCAGTACCAGACCAAGCACGGGCTGCCCAACCCTGACGGCTCGATCGGGAAGACGCTGTGGCTGGACTACGTCCAGCGCAAGACGTACGGCACCGGCACGGACATCGTGCTGCCGGTGATCAACTTCAACGGCGTCGACCTGGACAACAAGGTCGGCTCCACTGAACTCAACTTCCGCCGTGTGAACGAGATCCATGGCGATCTGGGTGCTACCACGACCGTCGACTACGGCTCGCCCAACCCGTGCAGCATCGACGCCTTGCCGAGCGAGGCCTCCAACACCAAGGACTGCTTCAGGCAGAAGTGGACTGCGGAGGGCGCGACCGAGGCGAAGACCGGATGGTTCAAGAAGTTCCTGGTCATGTCGGTGACCGTCGACCCGACGGTCACCGACAGCCAGGACGGCGCGCCGAAGATGACCACCAGCTACGACTACCAGGGCGGCGCCGGCTGGCGCTTTGGCAATGACCCTCTGACCAAGGACGCCGACGAGTCCTGGACGGACTGGCGTGGCTACCAGAAGGTCGAGGTCACCTCCGGCACCGGCACGGTGAAGCACTCCACGTTCCACTGGCTCTACCGTGGCCTGGACGGCGACCGCACCGCCAAGGACACCTCCACCACCCGCGCAGTCAAGGTCTACGACGGCGAAGGCACCGCCTACACCGACTCGCCCTGGCTGCAGGGCAAGACCATCGAAACTTCCCAGCGCGACGACACCGGCAGCTCCCAGGAGCGGGTCTTCCACCACTACTGGGACCACGTCACCTCCACCTACAAGGGCCTGCCCGACGCTCGCTTCGTCCGCGAGGACGAGACCACCACCCTGAGCAAGATCTCCACCGGCTGGCGCACCCACGTCGTCCAGAACGAATACGACGCCGCCGAACCGGCTTCCGGCACCTACGGCCTGCCGTTGCGCACCGACGACCAGGGCGAGGCAGGTGTCTCCGACAACCAGTGCACGACCTTCGGCCGCGCCTACAACACCGACTACTACGACGGCAGCAAAATCCAGCGCTGGATGGTCCTGACCGACGAGACCCGCCACTACGACACCGGCGGCAGCGGCTGCGACGGCCGTGCCGGGGCCAACCAGGACGGCTACGCGGTCATCCTCTACGACAACGCCGCCGACGTGGCCGGCAACAAGCCGGTCGACGGAAACCCCACCGAGACCCGCAACCACGCCAGCGCCGGCACGACCGACTTCCTCAAGGCGCGGTTCGGCTACGACGACGCTGGCCGCTCGACCTGGGCCGAGGATGCGGACCACAATCGCACCACCACCACCTACAACCCGGCCAACACCTGGCCCGTCGACGGCGTCACCACCACCACACCCAAGCCCAGCAGCGATGTCACCGACTTGCGGCCGGCGTTGAGCAGCACGGTGTGGACCTCCCGCTTCTGGGGTGTGCCGTATCAGAGCAGGAACCCCAACGGGAAGATCAGCAAGGTCACCCTGGATGCCGCTGGCCGCCCGATCGAGGTGTGGAGGCCGACAGAGACCGGCGGTACTTCACCCTCGCTGAAGTACAGCTACAGCATTCCCACCGTCACCAGTAATGGCGTCCCGGACTCGGTCGACGGATTCCCGCGTGTGGCCAGCCACACCCTGCAGTCCGGCACCACCTACCTGACGGCTTACGCCTATTCCGACGGTCTGGGCCGCGCCCGGGAGGTGCAAGCTCCGATTCCGGACGGCGTGGACTCTTCCGGGGCGGAGGTGCCCAACCGGCAGGTTGCGGTCACCCGCTATGACACCTCCGGCAACGTCACCGGCACCTCGGCCGTCTTTCGCAATCAGGGCACCGCGGGCTCTGGCGGACCAGTCAGCCCCAAGGTCGAGGACCTACCGTCCTACACTGACCTGACTCTGGACTGGGCTGGTCGCACCACGTATTCGAAGATCATCACGGGCGGCGGCAGCGGCGTTGGGCTCTATGCCTGGTCAAGCACGACCTATCACGGTGACTACGCCACCGTCTCGCAGCCGGAGCGCGGCGACGTAGACACCTACACCAACGTGTTCGGGCAGACGTCGAAAGTCGTCGAGCACAATGGCACCTCCACCTTTGCGACCCAGTACGGCTACACGGCCGAGGGCAGCCTGGAGAACATCACCGACTCCCGCGGCAATACCACCACTTACACCTACGACTGGGCGGGCCAGCGCACTGAGACGAAGGATCCGGACGCAGGCAAATCCACCACGCAGTACGACGCCAACGGCCGGATCAGCAAGATCAGCCGTGATTTCGACGACACCACCGGCTGGGCAAAGACCGTCCTCACCTACGGCTACGACAATCTGGGCCGCAAGATCTCGCTGACCAGCGGCGGCAACGTGGTCGCTTCCTGGGGCTGGGACGGTGTCACCGGCGGCAAGGGCCAGATCACCGCGACGGCCAGCCGGGACATCAGCGGCAAGAGCTTTACGACAAAGACCAACAGCTTTGACGACCGCGGCCGCCCGCTGAGCACCACCGTCACCATCCCTGTCGCCGTCACGGGCCTGGGTGGGGACTACACCACCAGCTACACCTACGACGCGGCCGATCACATCACCTCTATCACCTACCCCAAGGCTGGAGGCCTCGACGCGGAGACCGTCACCTCCAGCTACAACGCCTACGGCCAGCCCCGCAGCCTCACCTCCGACTGGCAAAGCTACGTCCGTACGACCGTCTACGACGCCTACGGCCGCCTCAGTGACCGCTACTACGGTTCCGCCGTCGCCACCAGCACCAGCGCCACGGTCCAGCGCTCCTACGACTACCGCGATGACAATGGCACCCGCTGGCTCAACAGCATCTCCACCACCACCAACTCCGGCCCACTAGGCGCCGTCAAGGGTGAAGCGCAAAAGGACACCTACAGCTACGACTTCGCCGGCAAACTGACCGGACTGCGGGAATCAGCCAGCGGCCAGACCGCTCAATCCCAGTGCTTCACATACGACGATCAGGCCCGCCTCACCAGCGCATTCACACACGGGGACACCTGTCTCGGCCAGAAAAAGTCAGACTTCACCGGGCAGGACCCCTACCAGACGGCGTACACCTACGACCGCCTGGGCAACCTGCAGTCCGTTACAGACACAAACAAGGCCGGCACGGCCACCACCCGCGACTACCTCTACCCCGGCTACGACGACTCCGGCACATGGACCACCGCCAACGCCGAACAACCGCACGGCGTGCGCAAGATCAACACGATCACCTCCGGCACCACGACCGCGACCGAGAGCTTCTTCTACGACAACGCCGGCCAGATGGACACGCGTGTCGAGAGCGGCAAGACCACCGACTACGACTGGACCAAGACCGGCCAGCTCGCCACGGTCAAGACCACCACCTCCAGCGGCAGCGAACAGACCAGTTACAGCTACGACACTGATGGAGGTCTCCTACTCCGCACCACCCCCCAGGAGACCGTCGCTTCGATCGGCGGCATGGAACTGCGCACCACCGACGGAACCACGGTCACCGCAACCCGCTACTACACCAGCGGGACCACCACCGTGGCGATGCGCACAACGCAGGGTGCGACCGACGCCCGCGGGAAACTCACCTATCTGCTGGCTGACACCCAGGCCTCCACCCAACTCGCCGTCGACGCCACCACCGGAGTCGCCACCCGCCGCCGCTACACCCCCTTCGGCGACGAACGCAGCGGCACCCTGCCCACCGGCACCAACAACGGTTTCCTCGGTAAGGCCGAAGACACCAGCACCGGCCTGTCCCTCCTCGGCGCCCGCGCCTACGATCCCCGCCTTGGCCGCTTCCTCAGTACCGACCCGCTCAGCCTGCCGTACGACCCGCAGAATTTGTCCGCCTACAGCTATGGCGGTAATGACCCCGTCAACAAGTCCGATCCGACCGGACTGTGCAACGACCCAGACTGCCCGACACGCCCAGGGCCGGGTAAGGAAAATACGACGCCGGGTCATGAACCGGGCAAGTCCAAGGACTCTGCGAACACTACCTACGAAAAGAATCACGAATCGTACGGGGAACCAGAGGACGACATGACAGCGGCCGAGCAATATCGGTGTCATGGGCTTCCCTGTGAAATGGAAGAACGTCCGGTCCGTTGGTGCCAGCATCATTGGATTACATGCGAGCTTTCGGCCAGTGGGCCAGCCTTCGCACAGAGCATGAAGCAGCTGTGGCAGTTCGAGAAGGAACTGCTCGGTATTTCAGGCGGGGAAGACTGCCTTGACGGCGACGCAATCGCCTGTATCGATGTCGGCGCAGAGCTCATCATGGCGTCGAAGTTCAAGCTGGCGCGCAGTGTCCTGGGCGATGCATATCTAGAGGTCTTCGCTGACGTCTGCAAGGTTTTGAACAGCTTTACGCCGGAGACTGGGATTCTCATGGCGGACGGCACGAAGAAGCCCATCAAGGACATCAAGGTCGGCGACAAGGTAATCGCCACCAATCCTGAAACCGGCAAGACAGAAGCCCGCACCGTTCTCGCCACCATTATCACTGAGGAAGATAAGGACTTCACGGACGTAGCGGTGAGAACGAGTGATGGTACCGGTGAGATCACCGCGACTGACCATCACCCTTTCTGGTCACCTTCAGAGCACGCATGGGTCAACACAGTCGACCTCAAGAAGAACATGACCCTGCGCACGAACTCCGGCGCGGTCGTCACCGTCGATGCAACTCGCTCGTTCCACCTCAGGCAGGAAACGCGCAACCTTACCGTCGATGGCCTCCATACGTACTACGCACTGGCCGGGAACACGCCGGTCCTGGTTCACAACTCCACCCCCACTCCTCCGCCCGGTGTCGTGTATCTTCGTACCGATCTGATCACCGGCAAGGAGTATGTCGGGCAGGCGAAGAGCTGGGAGCGATATCTGAAAAGGCAGGGTGAGCATGCTAAAGCACATCCCGCCTCCACCTATACATTTGAAGTACTTGGCCGGGCGACGCCAGGTACCGACCTAGACGTTCTTGAGGAGAGCTGGATGCGCGCCGGAGGCGGAAAGTACATCCTGGAAAACAAGCGTGTTCAGATGAGTGATGCTCGCTACAAGGCGGCTGGAGGTACCGTCCCATGCCCGTGAGATTTCGACAGAATGATGTATTTCTCATTCCCGTGACGGATGGGGTGCCAGCTATGGGGCACATCATCCTGAAAATGCGGGCAGGGAATATTCTCACTACAGTATATTCGGGTCGATCGGAATCCATCGAAAGTTTTGATCCGGAATGGCTTTCATCGTCGCGGCCAGATTTCACTGTCGAGACGATGGACCTATTCATCAAGAATGGGACGTGGCGAGTACTGGGGAACTGGGAGCCTCCCATTGAGCCGCACATTCCAGTATATAAGACTCAATTCGAATTTAATGGGCCCTTCTTCGAGCAGTATATCGACGGAAGTATTGGTGGTCAGTTGACTGATGATGATGCAAGCCGTCTAAGGAAGCAGAAATCATACTCGCCGGCCCTGGTGGAAAAGGCTGTACGGGCGCTTCAAGGTCTTGAGCCTTGGCTGCCCATCTTTGACGAGATGCGATCTGACGACGCCGTGTGAGTCTCCTGCAGTCCGGCGCGCACACGCAGTCAGGCGGCGTTCTCACGCGCCTTCTTGGCCCCCGCCCGCTGGTTCTTGAGCCACGTCCCGAGGGCGTAGCCGTCCCAGACCACGGAGTTGCCCGGCAGCAGGTGCCCGTGCACGTTCGCGTAGTCGCGGGCGACGGCGATGTGCCGAAGCACGATAGTTGTCACCAACGGCATCCGCTGACCAGCGACTTCGATCGGGCTAAGCACCTTGGTTGTCACCGAATCGGCACGCTACCTGCGACCAGCCCAGCGCGGTGGGTGTCACCGGCTCCGGCGCCGCGCCGGCCGCCTGAGCCGAAGTGCTGAGGGGCAGCCGGCTTGCGTCGTCGGGATGCTTCAGGTTGCAGCCCGCCTGCCAACGTGACATCTATCCTGCTTCGGCTCAGGTCTCGCACCCATGGGCGAGATCGCACCGCCTTCACCGGCGCATGGCGAGGGCGCTGAGAGGCTCGTCAATCCGCTCGCCCTTGCCTGCGTCGGTCGGTTGAGGAATCTGGTTGCGGTGGATCAGGGGGATGCGGTGATACTCCGACATGAGTAGAGACGCCGAGGTCATCGTGCTCGCTCGCTGGTCGAGCGAGGTGATGGAACCGCTGACCCAGGAGGACCCGCAGCGCACATGGCGAGGTCGCTTCGTTCCGATAGCGGGGCACTGGGGCTACGAGTTCGGGTGGGCCCTGGAGTTGGAGAAAGTGCGTGCCCGCAAGGGTCTGCTCAGGCACCTGGAGTCGCTGCCGTGGCCGTATCCGCATACGGTGCAAATTCTGCTTCGCGACCAGGACGACGACTGTTTCGGGCTATGGATGTTCCACGAGGGCCGACTGGTGGAAATCCCCATTGCGCGCACGGAGCGTTTCCACCAGCCGGCGCCGCCCAATGAGGACTTCGAACCCGACCCGGGCATGCTGCTCCGCACTGACCAAGACACAGCCCTGCCCGAGCAGACCCCCGAAGCACGCCGCGACATCCGCCCCCCTTGGTAGGTCGAGTTCGACAGCTCATCTCGGGACGTCAGGGCTGTCGACGCGCGCGTCTCAGCACTGCGCCACCACTACCCAGGTGCTGACAAGCGTCACAATGACCGCGGGCCCAGCTGATCTCCCACTTCAGTCACCAGCCGGGATCCACGTCCTCCCGTGCCTCCATGCGGAACGGCGGCATCTCTCACTGAAATCCGCCCTTTCCTGGACTGGGGCGGGTGAAGTCCGGGTCCGGGTGAGTGGGTGCGTTCTACGCTGGGTGGTTCAGCGCGTTGCGGGGTTCGGGGGCGTGATGGGTGGCGGTGCGGGGGTGTCTGACGGCACGTCGGACGGGGTGTGGTTCGTCAGTCATGCGGGTGCGGACAGGGCATGGGCGGAGTGGGTCGCCTGGCAGCTCCTGGACGCCGGGCACGAAGTTGAGTTGGACTGCTGGGACTGGGGCGCCGGAGAGAATTTCATCCTGAAGATGAACGCGGCCTTGGAACAGGGGCGGATGCTGGCCCTGTTCTCTCCTGCCTACTTCGAGCCGGAGCGGTTCACCACCCCGGAGTGGACCGCGATGCTGGCCCGGCAGAAGCAGATCACCCCGGTCAGGATCGCGAAGACCCCCACGCCCGCGATCCTGAGTTCGTTCATCGTCACTGATCTGTTCGGTCTGGATGACCAGGCAGCGCGTGAGGCGCTGTTGCGTGCGGTGAATGGTCCGTCTCGTCCTGGGCGGGCGCCGGGGCGGCCGCCGGGGATGCTGTCGAGGATTGGTGGTACGGGGCCGCGTCTGCCGGGTTCCTTGCCGCGGGTGCGCAACCTTCCGGCACGCAACGCGACGTTCACCGGCCGCGACAGCATGCTGGTGCAGCTGCGGGAAGCGCTCGCGTCCGGGCAACGGGTTGCGGTACAGGCCCTGCACGGCCGGGGCGGGGTCGGCAAGACCCAGCTCGCCCTGGAGTACGCCTACCGCTTCGCCGGCGAGTACGAGTTCGCCTGGTGGATCACCTCGGAAGACCCCGCCCTGATCCCCGACCAGCTCGCCGCGCTCGCCGCCCGTACCGGGATCGCGCCCGCGGGTACAGCACCGGCCGAGGCGGTGGAGCTGTTGCTGGCGGAGCTGGGAGGGATGTCCCGCTGGCTGCTGGTGTTCGACAACGCCGAAGACCCTGCCGCTCTCGCCCGGTTCCTGCCTGGTGGTCCTGGGCATGTGCTGATCACCTCCCGCACCCCCCTGTGGACCAGCTATGCCGTTCCCGTCGATGTCGACACCCTTTCCCGGTCTGAGTCGGTGGCGCTGCTGCGCGCGCAGGGCGCGGTCCTCACCGATGTGGATGCCGACGCCATTGCTGCCGCCCTGGGTGACCTTCCGCTCGCGCTCACGCAGGCTGCTGCGCTTCTGGTGCGGGGGTTGTCGGCGGCGGACTTGAAGGAGGAGCTGGCGGCGAACCTGGTGGAGGTGATGAAGCGCAACCCTCCGCCCGGCTATCCGGCCGGTCTGGCCGCGCAGGTTCACCTGAACCGCACCAGCCTGAAGGCCGAGCATCCCGGGGCGGGAGCGGTGGTGGATGCGCTGGCGCTGCTGGCCCCCGAACCCTTCCCCCTGACTTCGTGCGCCGGCCGGCTTCCCGAGCAGGCGTCCGCGCTTCTTGGGGAGGCGGTGGGGTCGCGGTTGGCGGCGGTGGACGCGGTGGAGGCCATCGCACGCCACGGTCTGGCCCGGATCCAGGACGGCACCGTGCAACTGCACCGCCTCACCCAGGACCTGCTCACCGGCCAGATGACTCGCTCCGATCGTGATCAGGCGGGGGTGGATGCCGAAGCTCTCCTTACCGCGGCCTACCCCGGCGACCCGAGGGAGCCGCGGTGGTGGCCGGCCTGGCAGGTCCTGCTCCCGCACGCCCTGGCCCTCGACCCCGCACAGCTCACCACCAGCCAGGGACGGGATGTGGTGGGACAGGCGTGCTGGTATCTGATGGATCGCCGGCAGCCCCGCCCCGCCCGGGAACGCCTGCAACGCCTCTACGACGCCTGCCTGCAGCAGCTGGGCCCCGACCACGACGACACCCTGCGGGCCACCCACAATCTGGCGCGCGCCTACTACGACACCCGGGACCACGAACGTGCTCGCGCCCTGTACGAAGACACCCTTAATCGCAGGCAGCGCCTCTACGGCGACGAGGATCCCCGCACCCTGGCCAGCGCCGTCAACCTGGCCGTGGAGCTGCAGGCGCTGGGGCGGTACGAGGAAGCCCTCGCCCTGGAGGAGAAGACGCTTGCGGTGCAGCGTCGGGTGCTGGGAGCAGAGCATCCGGCCACGCTGCTGACGGCGTCCAACCTGGCCAACCGTCTGGCGGCGGTGGGTCGGGTGGGGGAGGCGGTGGTGTTGGGGGAGGAGACACTTGCGGCGATGCGTCGGGTGCTGGGAGCAGACCACCCGGAAACACTGCGCACGGCGTCCAACCTGGCGATCCGTCTGGGGGATGTGGGTCGGGTGGGGGAGGCGGTGGTGTTGGGGGAGGAGACGTTGGCAGCGCGGCGTCGGGTGCTGGGAGCAGACCACCCGGAAACACTGCGCACGGCGTCCAACCTGACTGCCGATCTGGCGCAGGTGGGGCGAGCGGATCAGGCCGTGGCGTCGGGGGAGGAGACGCTTGCGGTGCAGCGTCGGGTGTTGGGAGCAGAGCATCCGGACACGCTGCGCACGGCGAACAACCTGGCGGTGTTTTTGCGGGATGCGGGGCGGGTGGGGGAGGCGCGCGTACTGGGGGAGGAGACGTTGGCGGTGCAGCGTCGGGTGCTGGGTGCGGAGCATGTCGAGACGCGCCGTACGGCCCGGTGGCTGGCGAAGCTGGGTGAGGAGCAGGAAGAACCTCGGTCGGGAGAGTGAACCCGGTCCCCGCCTTCCCTCTCTGCCCGCCTCAGCCGTCTACCAGCGCATCCCGAGATCGTTGAGGGCGTCGCGTCGTTCGGGGCTGAGCTTGGCAGCGCGCCGGCGGGCGTTGGAGATGAACGACCCGAGTCCGAGCAGTTCGCCGTCGACGTTTTCGCGGTGTTGGCGGGGTACGCGCAGGTGTCCTTCGCGGGCGTGGAACTGGCGGGCGGCGGTCATGTTCCGCTCCCACAGCTCGTCCTGTGACCGCCGCACCGGCCGTACCTCGGGTCCTGCGGTGTCGGGGGCCACCCCGAGGCTCTCCAACAGGTATTGCTGCGCCGGGGCCAGCTTGTCCCACCCGGCGACCTGCCCGGCGATCCACACCGCCAGATCCTCGCCCTGCACCACCAGCTCACCCGGCTCGCCGGGCAGCGCGCCTCCAGCCTGGGCGTGGAGAAGAAGCAACCGCAGGCAGCGTGCCCAGCTGATCTCCCACTCCGGGGCCCACCCGGGATCGATCTCCTCCAGCGCCTCCATACGGGCCTGTGACAGCTCCCCGGCATACGAGACGCCGGTCTCCCCGTTCGCGCGGCGTGCGGCGTTCTCACGCGCCTTCTTGGCGCCTGCTCGCTGGTTCTTCAGCCACGTCCCGAGGGCGTAGCCGTCCCAGACCGCGGAGTTGCCGGGCAGCAGGTGCCCGTGGACGTTGGCGTAGTCGCGGGCGACGGCGAGGCCGGCCTCCCACGCGGAGGCGTGCACGGACCAGACCATGCCCAAGTTCGTCAGTTCTGTGACCCGCTTGGCGTCCATGGTCCCGGCCGCGTAGTAGCGGCGTTGATCCGCCACCCAGACCCCCAGCGGATGGTTCGCACTGCCATCCCAGTCCTCAGGGCAGACGAACGTGTACGGCACGCGCAACTCGGTGCTCCCCATCTCGCGCAGCCACCGCGTGGCGGCCTCGATGCCGCGCAGCCAGTACGCGCGCTCGGGGTCGATGACCCGCAGCCGGACGAACTGGGTGAGGGCGGCCGGGTCCCGTTCTTCAGTGAACCGCAGCACTTCCGCCGCCGCGGCCCCCACCGGAGGAACCAGGTCCTGCTCCTGGCCGTCCTCCCCGTCAGCGTCCTGCATTAGGCCCTCGCCGTCGACATCCTCAGACCGCCAACTGCTGTTGCGCAGGCGGGGATCGGCGAGGGCCTCGATGGTGTCAGAGTCGTGCGCCCGGAGGGCTCCAAGCACCTTCGACAGGGTGTCATAGGCGTTGGAAGTGAGCAGTTCATTCGGGTCTTCGTCCGGTCCGAGGAATACCGGAACGATCAACGTCGCCAGTTTCCCGCGTTCCGGATGCAGCCGCAGCGCACGCCCTACCATCTGCACGATATCAACCATCGAACCGCGCGCATCCGCAAATAGGACTGCATCACACTCGGCGGTATCGACGCCTTCACCCAAAACGCGAACTGAAGAAAGGACCCGCAATTCCGCCCTAACATCCCGGCCCTCAAAAGCTTCGCCTCCGAGGAAATCCGAGGCGAATTCGTCCAGTACCTGGCGGCGGTGTCCGGGGGTGTGGTCGCCGTAGAGCCAGTCGGCCCAGACCTGGTGGGCGGGCGGGTAGGTGTCGGGGTCGTCCTCGGCGAGCCGGCCCGCGGTGACCGGTACCGCGGCCGCCATCGCCTCCGCCTCACCCACCCGGCTGTGGAACGACAGCACCCGCCGAAACCGCTCCTCAACGGCAGCGCGCATCAAACCGATCTGCACGGCCGCCAGTCGGGCCCCGCGCACGGCGTCCGATCCGGTGTCCTCGCTCGTCATCGCCGCGTACAGATCCGGATCGCGGATGTCCAGACACAGCACCTGATAGGGGGCAACAATCCCCCGCCCCACTGCCTCTGACAGCGTCAGCTTGTACGCCACCGGCCCAAATACTGGCGACCCGTCATCCATCGAGGCGACCAGCCGGGGCCGCTCACCCTCCGCCTCCCACACACGCGGCGTGGCCGTCATGTACAGCCGCCGCTCGGCAGGAAGCTGCGCTTGGTCGTGCACGGCCGCCCACGGCTTCATCCCGTCACCGCTGGTCCGGTGGGCTTCGTCCACCACCATCAGGCTCCACACCCCCAGCCCGGCCGCGTGCGCACGCTGCAAGATGCGCAGGCCCACCGACGCGTAGGTCGCGAAGACCGTCACGGTCTCCAGCCCCTCCAGCCACGCCACCAGCTCGTCAGGATCGGTCGTGCACGGCAGGCCCTGGCTTTCCTCAGCCCGCAGCGAGCAGACGCCGATCATCGCGCCCGTGCGGCCCGCCCGACGCCAGGCGCCGGCCATCTGCGTCAGCAGATCCAGCGTCGGCACCACCACCAGCACCCGGCGAGCAGAAAGACGACGCGCGGACTCCGCACCAATCAGGCTCTTTCCGGAGCCGGTTGCGGCGATTACCTGCGTGCGCAGGCCCTCGGGCGGCATATGGCCACCGGCCGGAGTTCCAAGAATGCGAACGACGTTATCGACGGCCTCAGCCTGGTGCGGACGCAGTTCCATCTGAGCCACAATGCCTCGCATTCTCGTGTGTATTCAGAGGGAATCCGGTCTCAACCCAGATTCCATCCGACTTCCAAAATGAAGCCCCTCTCACGTGGGCAGTCAACGCGATTGGGTACCCTGTCATCATCCCAGACTCGATCCGATCATGAGAGTGACACACTAGATCTCTCCGAAAGTGACCGGAAGTGGCCGGTTATGATCGCGACTGTGGCCGACTATCGTGGGTACCGGTCTAGGTCGGTGAAGATGCTCATGGCGCAAGGCGGGCTGCATGATGCAGGCGGAAGAGGGTGAGGGGCGAGAGGCCCTCACCGGTGAGCTGATCTCGGTGTCGGCGACGTTCGAGGACACTGCAGAGATTGCCGAGGCACGTGACCTGGCTCGTTCTTTCCTGAATGATGTTCAGGCGCTGCACGGGCTTCCGGTGTCGGACCGCGTGATGGGCGTGGTGCAGCTTGTGGTGAGTGAGCTGGTCACGAATGCCCGCAAGTACGCCCCGGGCCCGTGCCTGCTGACCTTGGAAGTCGCGGGCGGGGCTGTGGAGGTGACGGTGTGGGACAGCGAGCCGGTCCTGCCGGTCGCCAAGGCTGCGGATCCGGGCGGCGATGTCGCCGGCCGCCTGGGCTGACCGAAACCCGCCCCCGCTCCTTGCTGCTGCCACTGACGCGCCCGGAGGGGGCGTCAGGTTCCGCGGGGGACTGCGGAGCAGGCCGCCACGGAACGAATCTGACCGGAGGTCAGATTCCCCGGATCACGGAGTGATCCGGCAGGCGGAACGGAGTTCCGCCCCTTCCGCGCGCAGCGCGGAAACCGCCGCGTAGCGGCGGCGCGTCGTGTCTGCGGAGCAGAC
>NZ_JBHUYR010000009.1:0-299224 GCF_042668605.1 Streptomyces sp. NPDC057280 | reverse complement strand
TGGTTTTGGGGGCGGGGGCCGGTGGCGGGGTGGCCGGGGCCCGTGGGGGGGGGGGGGCCCCCCGGCGCCGCGGGGCGCGGCGCCCCGCCCCCCCAAAACGGGCCGGGGGGGGGGCCGTTACTTGTTGGGGCCCCCCCACCCCGGCGGCTTTCTGCGCTCCCGGAAGACCTCCCGGGCCCTCCCGGGCACGCAACACGCCAGGGGGCCCGCAGCAAGCGTGCTGCGGGCCCCCTGGCGATGCCGTACCTGTGCTTACGCCTCTTCGCGGCGCAGCGTGGGCTTCAGGTCCTTGAGACGGCCGAGCAGGCCGTTCACGAAGGCCGGCGACTCGTCCGTGGAGAACTCCTTGGCGATCTCGACCATCTCGTCGAGCACGACCGCGTCCGGGGTCTCGTCGACCCAGATCAGCTCGTAGGCGCCGAGCCGCAGGATGTTGCGGTCGACGACCGGCATCCGGTCGAGCGTCCAGCCGACGGAGTACTGCGCGATCAGCTCGTCGATGCGCTTCGCGTGCTGCGCGTAGCCCTCGACCAGCTGCATGGTGTACTCGCTCACCGGCGGCTGCCGGGTGTCGGTCCGGGAGAGCCGGATCCAGTCCGCGAGGACCGTGAGGACGTCGGCCCCGCGCTGGTCGCCCTCGAAGAGGATCTGGAAGGCGCGCTTGCGGGCCGTGTTACGGGCAGCCACGGTTAGCTGTTCACCCGGCCGAGGTAGTCGCTGGTGCGGGTGTCGACCTTGATCTTCTCACCGGTGGTGATAAAGAGCGGGACCTGGATCTGGTGGCCGGTCTCCAGGGTGGCGGGCTTGGTGCCACCGGTGGAGCGGTCGCCCTGGACGCCCGGCTCGGTCTCCTGGATGACGAGCTCGACGGCGGCCGGCAGCTCGACGAAGAGCACCTCGCCCTCGTGCTGCGCGACGGTGGCGGTGAAGCCCTCGATCAGGAAGTTGGCGGCGTCGCCGACGGCCTTGCGGTCGACCATGAGCTGGTCGTAGGTCTCCATGTCCATGAAGACGAAGTACTCGCCGTCCATGTACGAGAACTGCATGTCGCGCTTGTCGATCGTGGCCGTCTCGACCTTGACGCCGGCGTTGAACGTCTTGTCGACGACCTTGCCGGAGAGCACGTTCTTCAGCTTGGTGCGCACGAAGGCCGGGCCCTTGCCGGGCTTGACGTGCTGGAACTCGACGACGGACCACAGCTGGCCGCCATCGAGCTTGAGCACGAGGCCGTTCTTGAGGTCGTTCGTGGAAGCCACGGTTGCGGAATCTCCTGGACTGACGTGGACGACCCCGGCGCACGCGCGTAGCGGGAGGCTACAGCGCGAGCAGCTCCTTGGTCGTGATGGTGAGTAGCTCGGGTCCGCCGTCCGCCTCGGGGCGTACGACGAGCGTGTCATCGATCCGGACACCGCCCCGGCCCGGGAGGTGGACCCCCGGTTCGACGGTGACCGGCACGCAAGCGTCCAGTTTACCCATGGCCGCGGGGGCCAGCTGCGGGTCCTCGTCGATTTCGAGTCCGACACCGTGTCCGGTCAGCACCGGCAGGCCCTCGCCGTACCCCGCGGAGTCCAGTACCTGACGTGCGGCGCGGTCCACGTCACGGTAGGCGGCGCCGGGCGCGAGGGCCTCGCGGCCGGCGCGCTGGGCGGCGAAGACGAGGTCGTACAACTCGATCTGCCAGTCCGCGGGGGAGGTCCCGATCACGAACGTACGACCGATCTCACAACGGTAGCCGCGGTACGTCGCCCCGAGGCAGACGGAGAGGAAGTCGCCCTCCTCCACGCGCCGGTCGGTGGGGTGGTGGGCGCGGCGGCCGGAGTGGGGGCCGGTGGCGACGGAGGTCGGGAAGGCGGGGCCGTCGGCACCGTGATCGACGAGGCGGCGCTCCAGTTCGAGGGCGAGATGCCGTTCGGTACGGCCGACGAGGATGGATTCGAGGAGCTCCCCCAGTGCCTGGTCGGCGATCTCGGCGCCGATGCGGAGGCAGGAGATCTCCTCCTCGTCCTTGACGACGCGGAGCTGCTCGACGGCCGCGCCCAGGTCGACGAGGTGAAGGCGGGGGGCGACGGAGCGGATGGCGCGGTGGCGGGCGACCGTGAGGTGGTGTTCCTCCACGGCGAGCGCGTCGATGCCCTGGACCGAGGCGAGGTCGACGGCCGCGACGGCGGGGTCGCCACCCGAACCGGGCAGGGTCTGCAACCGGAGGGTCTCGTCGGGGCGACCCTCTCCGGCACGGTCGTCCGGCGGATCGAGGCACACCAGCACGTCCTCTGTCCTGCCGAGCAGCAGGACGGAGCCCTTGGGTGCGGCGCCCGCCAGGTAGCGCACGTTGGCGGGGCGCGAGATCAGTGCGGATGCGCTGCCGACCGCCTGGCAGCGTTCCCTGAGCTTTGTGCGGCGGGCCGCGTACACCTCTGACATGACACGAGCGTAGGAGCGGTGTCTGTTTTGTGCCGGTTGAGGGGGTGCCAATGGGGGGTTGTATGCACGGTCTGCAGGTGAGCGGGGGCCTGGCGGGCGGTTCCCGCGCCCCTGAAGAAAAGGCCCTTACCAGCTCGGCGGGCTGGCAATGGACCGTGCCAGTACGTCGTCCAGGACCTGCGCCGTCTGCTGCACGTCCATCTGCGAGTTGTCGATGATCGGCAGGCCCGAGCCGTACCACCCCGCCATCCGCCCGTGGATCCGCGCCACCTCCTCGTCCGTGAGGCGGCGGTTTCCGGAGCGCTCGGCGTTGCGCTCCAGGACGATCTCCAGGCCCGGGAGCAGGACCACCGGCAGCAGCCCAGGGCCCACATGCCGCTTCCAGCCTCCCAGGCCCACCACCGGGCGGTCCGGGAAGACCGCGTCGTCGAGGATGCAGGAGATTCCGTTGGCCAGGAAGTTGCGGGCGGCGAAGCCGCAGGTGCGGCGGGCCAGGCGGTACTGGGCCTCGGAGTGGTCGTTCCAGCCGGACTGGGGGTCGGCGAAGCCGGAGCGGACCCATTCGCGGACGTCGTCGAGGCTGATGTGGGCCGTGGGCACCCGGCGGTGGTCGGCCCAGTACTTGGCGACGCTGGTCTTTCCGGCGCCGGCCGGGCCGATGAGCAGTACCGCGAGTGTCGTGCTCGTCGGGTCGGGGGTGGCCGCGGCCGGTGGGGTGCTGGGCATGCCGACGGGGCCGCCGGGCGGCAGCGGGACATGGCCGGTGGTGTCCGGTGCCGGGGGCGCCGAAGGGTGGGGCGGTGCCGAGGGGTGCTGAGGCGGGGGCTGATGCGACGGCGGGACGAAACCCGGGGCCGGCGGCGGTGGGGGCACCGGGGCGGAGCCCTGGTGTGCGCCCGGGTGCTGGGGACCCGGGTGGTGTGCGGCCGGCGACCAGCCGGCGGCCGGTCCGTGCCCCGGCTGATGGGGCGGCGGCAGCGGAGAACCCACTGCGTGCTGCATCCGGTGCCACTCCGTCTCGTACAAGGCAATTGGCGCTGGCGGATCGGGTGCGGGCCCGCTCCTTACCGAACGGTACCGTCCCCGGCCGCCGTTTGGTGAACGGCCGGGGACGGCCCTAAGTGCCCGTGTCCGCACGGCACATGGGACGGACGGCGCGGCGGCGGACTACTCGCCCACTTCTCCGTACGCGGCCAGCAGTACGGCCGGGTCGGGGCCCTCCAGGACGGTGGGCTTGCCCAGGCCGTCCAGGACGATGAAGCGCAGCAGGTCACCGCGGGACTTCTTGTCGACCTTCATGGTCTCCAGCAGCTTGGGCCACTGGTCGTAGCGGTAGTGCAGCGGCAGGCCGACCGATTCGAGGACCGTACGGTGGCGGTCCGCCGTCGCGTCGTCCAACCGGCCCGCCAGGCGGCCGAGTTCGGCGGCGAAGTGCATGCCGACGGAGACCGCGGCGCCGTGCCGCCACTTGTAGCGCTCGTTCTTCTCGATGGCGTGGGCGAGCGTGTGGCCGTAGTTGAGGATCTCGCGCAGGCCCGACTCCTTGAGGTCGGACGAGACGACCTCGGCCTTGACCCGGATGGACCGCTCGATCAGCTCGGCCGTGTGCGGGCCCGCCGGGGTGCGGGCGGCCTGCGGGTCGGACTCGATGAGCTCCAGGATCACCGGGTCGGCGATGAAACCGGCCTTGATGATCTCGGCGAGGCCGGAGACGAAGTCGTTGACCGGGAGCGAGTCCAGCGCGGCCAGGTCGCACAGGACGCCGGCCGGCGGGTGGAAGGCCCCGACGAGGTTCTTGC
Source organism: Streptomyces sp. NPDC057280 (assembly GCF_042668605.1). Taxonomy (NCBI): domain Bacteria; kingdom Bacillati; phylum Actinomycetota; class Actinomycetes; order Kitasatosporales; family Streptomycetaceae; genus Streptomyces; species Streptomyces sp. NPDC057280. The sequence continues at coordinate 295,004 of NZ_JBHUYR010000009.1, read as the reverse complement.
CCTCGGCGGTGTTGATGCCGGTCTTGCCGCCGACAGCCGCGTCCACCATGGCGAGGACGGTGGTGGGGATGGCGATCCAGCGCACCCCGCGCAGCCAGGTGGCGGCCACGAAACCGGCGAGGTCCGTGGTCGCGCCGCCGCCGACGCCGACGACGACGTCGGTGCGGGTGAACCCGGACTGGCCGAGCGCCTTCCAGCAGTAGGCGGCGACCTCGGCGGTCTTGGCCTCCTCCGCGTTGGGCACCTGGATGGCGACCGCTTCGTAGCCCTGCTCGGCCAGGTCGGCACGCAGCGCCTCACCGGTCTCGGCGAGCGCCTCGGGGTGGATGATCGCGACCCGCTTGGCCTTGTCGCCGATCAACCCGCCCAGCTCGCCCAGGAGTTGGCGGCCCACGAGGACCTCGTACGGCTCGCTGCCCGCGGTGCCACCGACCTGGATCCGCGTCACTGCCTCACTCATGCCTGCTTCAACTCCAGTGCGCCCAGGGCGGCTTCGGTGACTTCTTCGGGGGTACGGCCGTCCGTGGCGACGACCGCCGTGGCGATCCCCTCGTACAGGTGCCGTCGCGCCTCCATCAGCTCGCGCCACTGCTTGCGCGGGTTGACCGCGAGCAGCGGGCGGGCCGTGTTGAGGCCGGTGCGCTTGACGGCCTCCTCGACGTCCATCGAGAGGTAGACGACCGGCAGGCCGGCGAGGGACGCGCGGGTGTCCTCGTCGAGGATCGCGCCGCCGCCGAGGGCGAGGACGCCGTCGTGCTCGGTCAGCGCCCGCAGCACCGCGGCCTTCTCGATCGCGCGGAAGGCCGACTCGCCCTCGTCGACGAAGATCTCGGCGATGGTCCGGTCCTGCGCGGCGACGATGTCGTCGTCGGTGTCCCGGTAGCCCACGCCGAGGCGCTCGGCGAGCAGCTGCCCGACGGTGGACTTGCCCACCCCCATCGGGCCGACGAGCACCACCCGAGGGCTCATCGGATGGCCAGGTTGTCGAGGAACGACTGCACGTTGCGCCGCGTCTCGGCCACGTTGTCGCCGCCGAACTTCTCGGCGACCGCGTCGGCGAGGACGAGGGCCACCATGGCCTCGGCGACGATGCCGGCCGCCGGGACCGCGGAGACGTCGGAGCGCTGGTGGTTGGCGGGCGCCGCCTCACCGGTGACGACGTCGACGGTCTGCAGGGCGCGCGGCACGGTGGCGATCGGCTTCATCGCGGCCCGCACGCGCAGCAGCTCGCCGGTGGTCAGACCGCCCTCGGTGCCACCGGAGCGGCCGGAGACGCGGCGGATGCCTTCGGGCGTGCCCACGATCTCGTCGTGCGCCTTGGAGCCGGGCACGCGCGCGAGCTCGAAACCGTCGCCGATCTCGACGCCCTTGATGGCCTGGATGCCCATGAGGGCGCCGGCGAGGCGGGCGTCGAGCTTGCGGTCCCAGTGGACGTGCGAGCCGAGGCCGACGGGGACGCCGTAGGCCAGGACCTCGACCACGCCACCGAGGGTGTCGCCGTCCTTGTGGGCCTGGTCGACCTCCGCGACCATCGCCTTCGAGGTGTCGGCGTCCAGGCAGCGCAGCGGGTCGGCGTCCAGCTTCTCGACGTCGGCCGGGGTCGGGTACACGCCCTGTGGGGCCTTCACCGAGCACAGCTCGACGACATGGCTGACGATCTCGATGCCGGCCGTCTCCTTCAGGTACGACCGGGCGACCGCACCGAGGGCCACACGGGCCGCCGTCTCACGCGCGGAGGCGCGCTCCAGGATCGGCCGGGCCTCGCCGAAGCCGTACTTCTGCATGCCGGCGAGGTCGGCGTGGCCGGGCCGGGGCCGGGTCAGCGGGGCGTTGCGGGCGAGTCCGGCGAGGATCTCCTCGTCGACCGGGTCGGCCGCCATGACCTGCTCCCACTTCGGCCACTCGGTGTTGCCCACCATGATGGCGACCGGGGAGCCGAGGGTGAGGCCGTGCCGGACGCCGCCGAGGAAGGTGACCTGGTCCTGCTCGAACTTCATCCGGGCACCGCGTCCATAGCCGAGCCGGCGCCGGGCCAGGTGGTCCGCCACCATCTCCGTGGTGATCGGCACGCCGGCGGGAAGACCCTCCAGCGTCGCCACGAGTGCGGGACCGTGGGACTCCCCCGCGGTCAGCCAGCGCAACCTGCTCAACGGTGCTCCTCAGTGCTCGCGCCCTCGTACTGCCCTGCGTACGCGCGTCCTCGCATACGGCAATGGCGCGACCAGGTGCGCGGCCCGGGCCCGCCACCTTCGATCCTCCCACGTCCCACCGACATGTCCGGCCGCCGGTCCACCAGACGGACGGAGCCCGGTTGTCGCACAGGACGCCCGGGCCCCTCCGCCGACGGATCAGCCGCAGTGACCGAAACCGCTGGTGTAGCTGTCCCAGAAGATCCCGTTGTCGTAGTACTCGATGCCGCCCGTGTACTTCACGCACTTGTTGGCCGCGGAAACGTAGACGGGTCCCGCGTAGTACTGGTATTCCTTCTTGTCCCGCTTCCAGCTGCCGCCCTCGACGAGAATTCCGGCCTCGGTCACGGCGCCATATCCGACATAGCCGTTGATGTGCATGGTGACCACGCAGTTGTTGCCGTTGGAGGCGTTGTAGAGAAGGGACACGCGCGCGGCGGGCTTGCCCGTGCTCTTGTCGTATCCGACCGTGTGGGACTCCAGCACGGAATAGCCGGAACCACACGCCGCCTCGGGAGTCGACGCCACCGCGGCGGCCGGGGTCGCCCCGACCAGTCCCACGATGCCGGCGATACCGAGCGCGGACCCGACGGACAGAATGCGCCTCTTTATCACAATTCCTCTTCCATGATCGATGAGAGAGATTGCACGATAGCCATCCCTCGCAGCAAGATCACGCGGAATTGAGAAGTCCGGATGGGGAAATGCGGAGCCTTTCGCCCGGGCGGTCCGTCACGCGCGCGTGAGGCTCCGTTCACCCACCGCCCGCATCGCCGCCAAGGGCGCCGGAGTGCGGCCCGTCATCTGCTCGACCTGGAGCACCGCCTGGTGCACCAGCAGGTCGAGACCGCCGACGACGGCGCCGCCGAACATCGACCAGCGGGCCGCGAGCTGGGTGGGCCACGGCTCGTAGAGCACGTCGAAGAGAGTGGTGGGCCGCTCCGGCACGGCCATGGCCAGGCCGTCCGTGGCGCCCGCCGGGGTGGTGGCGATGACCAGGGGGCGGTGCAGCGCGTCCGCCGCCTTCGACCAGTCCTCCGTGCGGACCTCGACGTCCAGCCGCTCGCCCCACTCCCGCATCTCCGCGGCGCGGGCCTCGCTGCGCACGTAGACGACCACCTCACCGGTGCAGACCCGGGCCAGAGCCGCCAGCGCGGACGACGCCGTGGCGCCGGCGCCGAGGATCGCGGCGGAGTCCACCGTCTCGATGCCGTGCTCGCGCAGCGCGGCGACCATGCCGGGGATGTCGGTGTTGTCGCCGACCTTGCGGCCGTCCTCGGTGAACACGACCGTGTTGACCGCCTCGACCGAGCGGGCCGTCTCGCTGATCTCGTCGAGCAGCGGGATGACCGCCCGCTTGAGCGGCATGGTCAGCGACAGCCCGGCCCACTCCGGCCCGAGATCCGCGAGGAACCCGGGCAGCGCGGCCTCGTCGATCTCGAACCGGTCGTACGACCAGCCCTTGAGCCCCAGCTCCTCGTACGCGGCGCGGTGCAGCACCGGGGAGAGGGAGTGGGCGATGGGCGAACCGAGCACGGCGGCCCGGCGGGCGTCAGTTGCCCCTGCTGGCATCGAACTTGTCCTTGAGTTTCTGGAATTCCTGGTGCGTCCTGGCGAACTCGGTCTTGCTCACACCGTCGGTCGCCACGAAGTAGTACCAGCCGTCGTCGGTGGGATTCAGCGTCGACCTGAGCGCCTCGTCACCCGGGTTCCCGATCGGGCCGGGCGGCAGACCCTTGTGGGTGTACGTGTTGTACGGGTCCTGATCCTTGTTGATCTCGGACTCGCTGATGTCGATCTTGCTCTCGTTCTTCGCGTAGTTGAACGTCGAGTCGAACTGCAGGAATCCGTAGGTCTGCGGGTTCCCGTAGTCGAGGCGGTTGTAGACCACCTCCGCGATCTTGCGGTAGTCGTCGGGGGTCTTGCCCTCCGCCTCGACGAGGCTCGCGATGGTGACGAGGTCCAGGGGACTGTCCACCTTGAGCGTCTTGGCCTTGGCTTCCAGGTCGAGCGCGTCGTACTTCTTCGCGGCCGCGGACACCATGCCCTTCAGGACCGCTTCGGGCTTCATGCCCTTCGCGGCGGGATAGGTGCCCGGGTAGAGGAAGCCCTCCAGCGGATCCTTCATCTCGCTGTTCTTCTTCGCCCAGCCCGGAAGCCCGAGGCTCTTGTAATCCGCTTTGGCGACCTTGAGCGTGGCGCCGGATTTCAGGCCGAGTTTTTCGTCGATGAGCTTGTAGACCGCGATATTGCGCTGACCCGGTGTGACCATCACGGCGTTCTGGCTCTTCGGGTCGAGCATCATTTCGACGGCGCTCTTGGCGGACATCTCCTTCTTCAGCAGATAAGCGCCGGCCTGGATCGTGTCGCCCTTCGGGTTCTGCGTCTGCGCGGAAACGAAGGCTTCGACGCTCTTGACGACGCCTGCCGCTTTGAGCAGTCGGCCGATTTCAGCACCGGGTGCCCCCTTCGGGACCACAACCGACACCGTCTCGCCCGTACCGTCCCCCGCGTAGTCCGGCGCCGAGGCGAAACGATCCTGGTAGAACTGGTACCCGAAATACCCGACGCCGGCGATACCGCCGCCGAAGACCAGCACGACCACCAGGCAGGCGCAGCCACTGCGCCGCTTCTTCGGCTTCTTGCCGCCGCGGCCCTTGCGATCACCGCGGCCGCCCTGGTCGTCCAGGTCGTTCTCCGCGTCGTCGTCCCCGCCGCCCGCGAAGAAGGCGTGTTCGCCCTGGTCGGGGCCCGGGTCCCAGTCCGCCCGCTGCGGTTCCGGCTCGGTGCGACGACGGCTCGGCGGCTCCGGCGGTGGGTACGCGCCCGGGGTGCCGTAGTAGTCGGGCTGGTCTCCGGCGCCGTACGCGGCGGCCTGCTGGCCGTACGGGTCCGAGGGGTCCGTGTACGGGACATGCGTGTGCGTCCCGGTGCCCCAGGAGCCGCTGTTGTCGTACTGCTGCTGGTGCTGGGGCTGAGGCTGCTGGGGCGCGTACTGCTGCTGGCCGTACTGCTGGTTCGGGTCGTACTGCTGCTGGTTCGGGTCGTACTGCTGCTGGTGCTGGTCGTACTGCTGCTGGTCGTAGTGCTGCTGCTGGTACTGCTGCTGCGCCTGACCGTAGTCGGCCTGCTGGCCGGTGCCCCAGTCGCCGTACTCGGACTGCTGCGACGCCTGGGGATAGTGCTGCGGCTGGCCGCCGTAGGCAGCTTGCTGGCCGGCGTGGCCCTGCTGCCCTTCCCATCCGCCGTCCCCGTAGTACGGGTCCTGCGGATGCCACGGTTCGGAGCCGTCCTGGCCCCGGCCATACTCAGTCATCGATCCCCTAGAGCCGCGAGGCGGCGGTCGCGCGGCTTGTGGCTCGGCATCCGTTCCGCCTCTCTCTGTGCGGCACCTGTTCGAACAGCGCCGCGATCGCGCGGAACGTTACCGTATCGCGATCAGATGACCACTTCGACGCTCTCTCCGGGTGCTTTGCCTGACACCCGTTCGGATTCGAGCGCCTGCTGAAGGATGATCACAGCGGCCGCTTGATCGATGACGGAGCGGCCCTTCTTGGATTTCACGCCCGAGGCGCGCAGTCCCTGGCTCGCCGTCACCGTGGTCATCCGCTCGTCCACCAGGCGGACCGGGATCGGGGCGATGCCCTTGGCCAGCTCCTGGGCGAAGGCCCTGACCTTCACCGCGGCCGGACCCTCGCCCCCCTTGAGGGAGCGAGGGAGGCCGACGACGACCTCGATCGGTTCGTACTCCTCCACCAGCTGCCGCAGCCGGCGGTGGGCGGCCGGGACGTCCCGGCCCGGGACCGTCTCCACCGGAGTGGCGAGGATCCCGTCGGGGTCGCACGAGGCGACCCCGATCCGGGCGTCCCCGACGTCGATCGCGAGTCGACGGCCTCTGCGCATCGTCACTTCGCGGTGTCCGTGACCAGTCGCTCGACGGCCTCGACGGCCTCGCCGATCGCGGCCGGGTTCTGGCCGCCGCCCTGCGCGACGTCCGGCTTGCCGCCACCGCCGCCGCCGAGGGTCTTTGCGGCCGTGCGGACCAGGTCACCGGCCTTGAGACCACGCTCGCGGGCGGCCTCGTTGGTGGCGATGACCGTCAGCGGCTTGCCGTTGGCCACGGTGAAGAGGGCCACCACGGCGGCGCGTCCGCCCTGGATGCGGCCGCGCACGTCGAGGACCAGCTTGCGCAGGTCGTCGGCGGTCGTGCCGTCCGGGACCTGACCGGTGACGACCGCGATGCCGCGGATGTCCTTGGCGGACTCGGCGAGACCGGCGGCGGCCTGGAGGACCTTCTCCGCGCGGAACTTCTCGATCTCCTTCTCGGCGTCCTTCAGCTTGCCGAGCATCGCGGAGACCTTCTCCGGCAGCTCCTCCGGACGGCCCTTGATGAGCTCCTGGAGCTGGGCGACGACCGTGTGCTCACGGGCCAGGAAGTTGTACGCGTCGACACCGACGAGGGCCTCGATACGACGGACACCCGAGCCGATCGACGACTCGCCCAGCAGCTTGACCAGGCCGAGCTGGGAGGTGTTGTGGACGTGCGTGCCGCCGCACAGCTCCTTGGAGAAGTCGCCGATGGTGACGACCCGGACCCGCTCGCCGTACTTCTCGCCGAACTCGGCGATGGCACCCTGCTTCTTCGCCTCGTCGAGGCTCAGGATCTCGGCGTGCACGTCGAGGTCGCGGGCGAGCACCTCGTTGATCTTCTGCTCCACGTCGGTCATCACGGCCGTGGGAACGGCGGACGGCGAGCCGAAGTCGAAGCGGAAGCGGCCGGGCTGGTTCTCGGAACCAGCCTGCGCGGCCGTCGGGCCGAGGGCGTCTCGCAGCGCCTGGTGGGTCAGGTGGGTGGCCGAGTGCGCGCGGGCGATGGCGGTGCGCCGACGTGCGTCGATCGACGCGTGCGCCTTGGCACCCACGGTGACCTCGCCGAACTGCACGACGCCCTTGTGGACGTAGACACCCGGGACCGGCTTCTGGCAGTCGCGGATCTCGATCACGGCACCGGAGTCGACCTTGATCTTGCCGGTGTCTCCGATCTGGCCGCCGCCCTCGGCGTAGAACGGGGTGCGGTCCAGGACGATCTCGACCTCGTCGCCCTCGGTCGCGGCCGGGGAGGAGGCGCCGTCGACGAGGATGCCGACGATCGTGGACTCGCCCTCGGTGTCGGAGTAGCCGATGAACTCGGTCTCGCCGGTCTTGTCCGCGATCTCACGGTAGGCGCCGGCACCGGCGTGGCCGGTCTTCTTGGCCTGGGCGTCGGCCTTGGCGCGCTCCCGCTGCTCCTTCATCAGGCGCCGGAAGCCGTCCTCGTCCACGGACAGGCCCTGCTCGGCGGCCATCTCCAGGGTGAGGTCGATCGGGAAGCCCCAGGTGTCGTGGAGCAGGAACGCCTTGTCGCCGGCGAGGACCGTGCCACCGGAGGCCTTGGTCTCGGTGACGGCGGTGTCGAGGATGTTGGTGCCGGCCTTCAGCGTCTTGAGGAAGGCGTTCTCCTCGGCGACGGCGACCTTCTCGATGCGCTCGCGGTCGGTGACCAGCTCGGGGTACTGCTGGCCCATCATGCCGATGACGGTGTCGATGAGGTCCAGGACGACCGGGCCGGTGGCGCCGAGCAGACGCATGTTGCGGATGGCGCGGCGCATGATGCGGCGCAGGACGTAGCCGCGGCCCTCGTTGCCGGGGGTGACGCCGTCGCCGATGAGCATGACCGACGTACGCATGTGGTCGGTGACCACGCGCAGGGAGACGTCCGACTCGTGGGCGTCGCCGTAAGCGACACCGGTCAGCTCGGTGGCCTTCTTGATGACGGCCATGGAGGTGTCGATCTCGTACATGTTCTGCACGCCCTGCAGAATCATCGCGAGACGCTCGAGTCCGAGACCGGTGTCGATGTTCTTGCTCGGCAGCTCGCCGAGGATCTCGAAGTTGTCCTTGCCGATGCCCTCGCCGCGCTCGTACTGCATGAAGACGAGGTTCCAGATCTCCACGTACCGCTCGTCGTTGACGGCGGGGCCGCCCTCGACGCCGAACTCGGGGCCGCGGTCGTAGTTGATCTCGGAACAGGGGCCACAGGGTCCGGGGACGCCCATGGACCAGTAGTTGTCCTTCATGCCGAGGCGCTGGATGCGCTCCTTGGGCACGCCGACGACCTCGTGCCAGATGCGCTCGGCCTCGTCGTCCTCCAGGTAGACGGTGATCCAGAGCTTCTCGGGCTCCAGGCCGTAACCACCCTTGTCCTGGGGCGTGGTGAGCAGCTCCCAGGCGTACTTGATGGCGCCTTCCTTGAAGTAGTCGCCGAAGGAGAAGTTGCCGCACATCTGGAAGAACGTGCCGTGCCGGGTGGTCTTGCCGACCTCTTCGATGTCGGGCGTGCGCACGCACTTCTGCACGCTGGTCGCGCGCGGCCACGGCGGCTTGACCTCACCGAGGAAGTACGGCTTGAAGGGCACCATGCCGGCGGGGACCAGGAGCAGAGTCGGGTCGTCCGCGATGAGCGACGCCGAAGGGACGACGGTGTGACCGCGCTCCTCGTAGAAGCTCAGCCAGCGGCGGCGAATCTCGGCCGACTCCATCAGTGGTCCTCATTCCGGTTGTACGAGTTGTTCGAGTACGTCTGGTACGTCGATCCCTCGACGTACTTGGGGTTGTTGCGGTTCTCGATGGCGGCGAACCGCCGGGGCGCGGGGAGTTCGGGGTTCGCGTTGATGCCCAGCGCCTCCCCCAGCTCCTCCTCCCGCTGGGCCATGTTGTCGCGGACGTCGAGCGCGAAGCCCACGGCGCGGTCCTTGATGCGGTGACCGGCCTCGATCGCCTTGTTCGCCGCGGTGGCGGCGAGGCTCTCGGGGGTCAGCTGCCTCAGCTTGCGGTTGACCTTGGTGGTGGCCCACACACCGGCGGCGACGCCCGTGCTGAACCAGAAGGTACGGCGGAACATCTGAGCTGGCTCCTACTTTCCCCGGTTCTTCCGCCGCGCGGCCGGCACGGTGCGCCCCACGATCACGGTACGCCGGGGCGCCTTGGCGGGCACGTCGTCCTTGCGGCCCGCGAGGGCCCGGCGCACGCCGTAGCCGAAGGCCGCGACCTTGACCAGCGGGCCGCCGAAGGTGGAGGCGACCGTCGTGGAGAGCGCGGAGGCGTTGGAGGTGACCTCCTGGACGTCGGAGGCGATCGCGTCGACCCGGTCGATCTGGGTCTGCGCGGAGCGCACCGCCGAGGAGGCGTCCGCGAGGAGCGGGACGGCCTGGTCGGTCACGTCCGCCACCAGCTTGGTGGTCGCCCTGAGCGTCTGGGCCAGCCTCGCCAGCGCGACAGCGAGGAAGGAGACCAGGATCGCCCAGAAGACGGCCACCAGGATGCCGGCCACCTCTCCACCGGACACTGCGCACCCGCTCCCGTATACGTGCTCTGAACATCGGAACCCACAAAACAAGTGTCCCGAGCCTATCGCGCCGCGGGTGGCACTCCACACCGGTATTCCGCTCCGCGCGCAGCGGACTTGGGCGAAGCGATTGTACGGAGTGATTACGGTTGAGTACGCTCCGTGTTCCATGCGGGATGATCGGCTCAGCGACGGCAATCTGCCTCTCGAACTGGACGCGTTCGTGGGCCGCACGGCCGAACTCGCCGCGCTGTCCCGACTGCTGGAGACCGCGCGTCTGGTGACCGTCACCGGCGTCGGCGGGGTCGGCAAGTCACGGGTGGCGGCGCGGGCCGCGCTCGGCGCCGGGGCGTGGCGCGTGGAGCTGGCGGCGGTGCGTGATCCCGAGTTCGTGGACTACGCGGTCGTGGCCGCGCTGGGGCTGACGGACCACACCACGCGGCTGCCGCGCGAGGCGCTGCTCGCGCATCTGAGTGAGCCGGGGCGTCAACTCCTGCTGGTCCTCGACGGGTTCGAGCATCTCGTCGAGGCCTGCGCGGAGCTGGTGACCGATCTGCTGGGCCGGGTGCCGGGGCTCACCGTGCTCGCCGTGGGCCGCAGGCCGCTGTCGGTGCCGGGCGAGCGGGTGTTCGCGCTGGCGCCGCTGAGCGAGGACGAGGCCGTGGAGCTCTTCGTCGACCGGGCGGGGCAGCAGGGCGTGGATGTCGGTGACGATCCCGACGTGCGCGAGCTGTGCCGGCGGCTGGACGGCATCCCGCTCGCCGTCGAGCTGGCGGCGGGCCGGCTGCGGGCCCTGTCCCCCGCCCAGCTGCTGGCCCGGTTCGAGGACCGCTTCCGGCTGCTGACGGGTGCCGCCCACGGTTCCCCGGCGCGGCACCGGGCCCTGCGCACCGCGATCGGCTGGAGCCACGAGCTGTGCACGCCCGAGGAGCGGCTGCTGTGGTCGCGGCTGTCGGTGTTCGCCGGGCCGTTCGACCTGGAGGCCGTGGAGTACGTGTGCAGCGGCGACGGGCTGGCCGAGCAGGACGTCCTCGACGTGCTGACGGAGCTGCTCGCGCAGTCCGTGGTCGGGCGCGAGGAGACCGCGGCCGGGCTGCGCTACCGGATGCTGGACACGGTCCGGGCCTACGGCGAGGACTGGCTGGAGGCGACCGGGGACGCGGACCGGTTGCGCCGGCGGCACCGCGACTGGTACCTGGGGCTGGCCACCTGGTGCGAGCTGGACTGGTTCTCGCCGCGGCAGGGCGAGGTGGCCGCGCGGATCGAGGCGGAGCTGCCGAATCTGCGCTGTGCCCTGGAGCGCTGCCTGGCCGACCCGGAGGAGGCGTATCTGGGGCAGTACCTCGCGGGCTCCCTCTGGTTCTTCTGGGCCGGCTGCGGGCGGCTGTCGGAGGGCCGCCACTGGCTGGAGCAGTCCGTGCGGCTGGAGTCCGACCACGAGCTGTCCCGGTTGAAGGCGCTGTGGGTGCTGGGCTATGTGGCGATCCTCCAGGGCGACAAGGTGCCCGCGCTGGCCGCGCTCCAGGAGTGCCGGGAGGAGGCGGAGCGCTCGGCCAACGCGACGGCGATCGCCTACGCCGAGCATCGCACCGGCTGTCTGGCCCTGGTCACGGACGACATGCCCCGCGCAGAAACGCTGCTGCGCTCGGCGCTGGAGCGCTACCGGGAGATCGGCGAGCTCAACAGCAACGTCCTGATGGGCCAGGTCGAGCTGGCGATGACCCGGGCCTTCCAGGGCGATCTGCCGGAGGCCGTGAAGCTGTGCGAGGACGTCCGCCGGGTCTGCGAGGACCACGGCGAGCGCTGGACCAGGTCGTACGCCTTGTACGTGCTGGCGTACGCGGCCTGGTCCGAGGGGGACCTGATCGGTGCCCGCGAGCTGCTGACCGACAGCCTGGGTGCCGCGCACGTCTTCAGCGACCTGCTGGGCTCGGTGCTGTCGGTCGAACTGCTGGCCCTGGTCACGGCCGCCCGCGGCGAGGCCGGGGACGCCGCCGAGGCGGCGGTGCTGCAGGGGGCGGCGGGCGCGCTGTGGCCCTCGGTGGGGCTGCCGCTGTTCGGGTCCGCGTACTACAACGGCCCGCACGAGCTGTGCGAGGCGACGGCCCGGGAGCGGCTGGGCGACGAGCGGTACGAGGAGTGCGTACGGCAGGGGGCCCGGCTCGACCGGGAGGCCGCGGTGGCGAGGGCGCTGGGGCGGCCGCCGGCGCCGCTGCCCGGCCCGCGCGGGCAGGCCCGGCATGCGCGCGGCCCCGTCACCATGCACGAACCCGCCGCCTCCCGCGCCCGGAAGGGCGGGGAGACGGCGGGCTGAGGCGATGCGTGTACTACGGCCTGCCGGTGATCAGCGGGCGTAGTACTCGACGACGAGCTGCTCGTCGCAGATCACCGGGATCTCCTTGCGGTTCGGCTCGCGGTCCAGGCGGAACGCCAGGGCCTTGAGGTTCACCTGGAGGTAGCGCGGGGTCTCACCCTCGGGGGCGAAGCCACCCTCGCGGGCGATCGAGAAGAGGGTCTTCTCGCGGCTGCGCTCACGGACCATCACGACGTCGTCGGGACGGACGCGGAAGGACGGCTTGTCGACCTTCTGGCCGTTGACCTCGATGTGGCCGTGCACGACCATCTGACGGGCCTGGTAGATGGTGCGGGCGATGCCCGAACGCAGGACCAGGGCGTCGAGACGGCGCTCGAGCTCGATGATCAGGGCCTCACCGGTCTTGCCCTGGACCTTGGAGGCACGCTCGTAGGCGCGGACGAGCTGGCGCTCGGACACGTCGTACTGCGCGCGCAGACGCTGCTTCTCGAGCAGACGGACCTTGTAGTCCGAGTTCTGCTTCCGGCCGCGGCCGTGCTCACCCGGCGGGTAGGGGCGGGCCTCGAAGTACTTGACGGCCTTCGGGGTCAGCGCGATGCCGAGGGCACGCGACTTCTTGACCTTGGGGCGGGACTGGTTCGCCACAATCTCTCATTTCTCAGTGTTCGGCTTGTCAGGGTTGAGGGAGGTCGCATCCGCAGCCGGGGAAACCCTCCGGGTCCGTTGCCGGGCCTGGTGGGCAGCCGCTCCCCTGGTCTGGGCACATACGTGCAGCACGCGAGTGGCCCACCGACCGGTCTCACCCTGCGGTGAGTGGTGGTGGGCGGCCCGCGACACCATTCGAACGGTGCGCGACGCTCCTGGAACCCACTGGGGGTTCCGGCTGACCGTCCCGTTCTGACAGCACGGGACACAGCACTTCGAGGGATTCTACAGGCTGCTCAGGACCGCTTGCGACCGAGGTGCGTGCGGGTCCACTCGACGGCGTCCGCGTACCGCGCCTCCGCGCCGTGCCGGGTCGGGGTGTAGTACTCGCGGTCCTTGAGGGCGTCCGGGGCGTACTGCTGCTCGGCGATGCCCTCGGGCAGGTCGTGCGGATACACGTACCCCTGGGCGTGGCCCAGCTTGGCGGCGCCCTTGTAGTGCCCGTCGCGCAGATGGGGCGGCACGGAGCCGGCCAGTCCCTTGCGTACGTCGTCCATGGCGGCGCCGATCGCCGTCGTCGCGGAGTTCGACTTGGGGGCCAGGGCGAGGGCGATGGTGGCGTGGCTGAGGGTGAGGGCGGCCTCGGGGAAGCCGATCATGGCGACGGCCTGGGCTGCGGCGACGGCGATGGGCAGCGCGTTGGGGTCGGCCAGGCCGATGTCCTCGCTCGCGGAGATCATCAGGCGCCGGGCGATGAAGCGGGGGTCCTCGCCGGCCTCGATCATGCGGGCGAGGTAGTGCAGCGCCGCGTCGACATCCGAGCCCCTGATGGACTTGATGAGGGCGCTGGCGACGTCGTAGTGCTGGTCGCCGTCGCGGTCGTACTTCACGGCGGCGCGGTCGACGGTCTCCTCCAGCGTCTGGAGGGAGATCTCTGCCTCGCCCTTGTCGAGCGCGGCCCCGGCGGCCGCCTCCAGGGCGGTGAGCGCGCGGCGGGCGTCGCCGCCGGCGATCCGCAGCAGATGGTCCTCGGTGTCCCCGGGGAGCCCGACGGCGTCCTTCAGGCCCCGCTCGTCGCTCAGCGCCCGCTTCAGGAGCCCGCGCACGTCGTCGTCGGTGAGGGGTTCGAGGGTGAGCAGGAGGGAGCGGGAGAGCAGCGGGGAGATCACCGAGAAGTACGGGTTCTCGGTGGTCGCCGCGATCAGCGTGACCCAGCGGTTCTCCACGGCAGGGAGCAGGGAGTCCTGTTGGGCCTTGCTGAAGCGGTGGATCTCGTCGAGGAAGAGGACGGTCTCCTTGCCGTATCCCCCGGTGGCGCGGCGGGCGCCGTCGATGACCGCGCGGACCTCCTTGACGCCCGCGGTGATCGCCGACAGTTCGACGAAGCGCTTGTTGGTGGCCTTGGAGACGACGTAGGCGAGGGTCGTCTTGCCGGTGCCGGGCGGGCCCCACAGGATGACCGAGGACGGCCCGGCCGGTCCGCCCGCGCCTTCGCCGACCAGGCGGCGCAGGGGGGAGCCGGGCTTCAGCAGATGCTGCTGGCCCACCACCTCGTCGAGGGTGCGCGGGCGCATCCGCACGGCCAGGGGGCTCCCGGCGGGGTCCTTCTCCTGGCGTTCTTCGGCGGCGGCGGTGAACAGATCGGGCTCCACGTCCAAAACCCTAAATCACCGCACTGACAATCCCGCCCGGCCCCGGAAAAGCCCTGGTCAGCTGGTCCAGAAGTCCCACCAGCGGGTCAGGATCAGCATGCCGATGATGCCGATGTGCAGGACCGGCAGGACCCAGGTGAACTCGCCGAAGAAGCTCTTCAGCCAGCCCGGCGCGGGGAGGAAGCCGTTGCGCACGTTGAACGAGGTCACGTACCAGAACATGATGATCGTCGCGACCCAGGCCAGGCAGCACCACAGGCACAGGGCGTTGATGCGGTACAGCGACTGGAACATGAGCCAGGCGCAGAACGAGACGCCGAAGAGCGTGCCGGCGTTGAAGGTCAGCCAGTACCAGCGCGGGAAGCGGGCCCCGGCGAGCAGGCTGACGCCGACGCAGATGACGATGCCGTAGGCGACGAGGCCGAGCATCGGGTTGGGGAAGCCGAAAGCGGCGGCCTGCTTGGACTCCATGACGCTGCCGCAGGAGACGACAGGGTTCAGGCTGCACCCGGGGGTGAAGGTCTTGCCCGCGACCTTGGCCTCGAGCAGCTTGAACTTGTCGATCGTGATGACCCACGCGGCGAGCAGACCGGCCGCGCCGGTGAGGACCAGCAGCACGGCGAGGGCGCGGCTGCCTCCCAGCGACCGTGGCCCGTCGGCCGCGCGGTCGGGCTCTGGCACGGTGGAGACGCTCTTGACTGTGGTCTTGCTCATCACGCCGATTCCGTCTGCTTGAGAGTTGGACCTTCTTCGGGCAGGGGCCATTGTGCCGTACACGAGCCCTTGTCCACCGTTCGGTGGACATAAGGAAGTACGCACGGTCGTCCCTGAACGTTCGGTTCCGGCCGAGCCTCGAAAACATGACAGCACACGCGAACGAACTCGCGGTCGACGTACGGGGGCTGCGCAAGCGGTACGGCGACGTGACCGCGGTCGACGGCATCGATCTCGGTATCGCCAGGGGCGAGGTGTTCGGCCTGCTGGGGCCCAATGGCGCGGGCAAGAGCACGACGGTGGAGATCCTCCAGGGCCATCGCGGCCGGGACGCGGGCGAGGTGTCCGTGCTCGGCACGGACCCCGCGAACGGCACGCGCGCGTGGGGGTCCCGGGTGGGAATCGTCTGGCAGGACGAATCGGCGCCCGCCGAGTTGACGGTCCGCGAGACCGTCCGTCATTTCGCCCGCTACTACCCGCGGCCACGCGACCCGGAGGAGGTCATCGGCCTGGTGGGTCTGGAGGCGAAGGCGGGCAGCCGCATCAAGGCCCTGTCGGGCGGCCAGCGCCGCCGTCTCGACGTGGCCCTGGGTGTGATCGGCGGCCCCGAACTCCTGCTCCTGGACGAGCCGACGACCGGCTTCGACCCGGCGGCCCGCCGCCAGTTCTGGGACCTGATCCGCACCCTCGCCGAGGAGGGCACGACGATCCTCCTCACCACGCACTACCTGCAGGAGGCCGAGGCCCTGGCCGACCGGCTGGCCGTGGTGACCGCGGGCCGGATCGTCGCCGAGGGCCCCCCGGCCGCCCTGCGGGAGCGGTACGGCACCGAGGCCACCGTCGAGTGGACCGAGCCGGACGGCACCCCGTGCAGCGAGCGCACGGACACCCCGACCCGCGCCGTCGCCGCGCTCATACGGCGCTTCGACGGCGAGATCCCGGGGCTGCGGGTGAGCCGCCCCACGCTGGAGGACGTCTACCTCCGGCTGATCGGCCAGGAGGACGCGCGATGACCACGACTGTCGTACGGACCCGCGCGGACGCGGTCGCCGAGCGGCTGCCCGGCGCCTTCGGCATCGGCGTCCAAAGGGGCGCCCTCGAACTCAAGCAGTTCTTCCGCCAGCGCGACCAGGTGGTGTTCACCTTCGCCTTCCCGGTGGTCTTCCTGTTCCTGTTCGCGTCGATCTTCAAGGACGACGTGGAGGGCGCCGGCATCACCGCCTCGCAGCTCTACGTCCCGGCGATGATGGCCGCGGGCATCATGTCGACCAGCTTCCAGTCCCTCGGCATCTCGATCGCCATCGAGCGCGACGAGAAGGTCCTGCGCCGGCTGCGCGGCACACCGATGCCCCCCGCCTCGTACTTCCTCGGCAAGATCTGGCTGGTTCTGGTCACCGGCCTGATGGAGACGGCGATCCTGCTCCTCGTCGGCACCACGCTGTACGACGTCGACCTGCCCTCGGACGCGGCCCACTGGTTCCGCTTCGCCTGGATCTTCGTCCTCGGTCTGACGGCGTGCGCGCTGCTCGGCATCGCGATCAGCTCGGTCCCGAAGTCGGGCAAGAGCGCCACCTCGGTCGTCGTCCTGCCCTTCCTGGTCCTGCAGTTCATCTCCGGGGTGTACATCGCGATCGACACCATTCCGGGCTGGATGCTGAACATCGGCGCCCTGTTCCCGCTGAAGTGGATGTGCCAGGGGCTGCGCGGGGTGTTCCTGCCGGACTCCGCCCGGGTCCTGGAACAGGCGGGCGACTGGGAGTTCGGGCGTATCGCCCTGGTCCTGGGCGCCTGGTGCGTCGGAGGATTGGCGCTGTGTCTGCTGACCTTCCGCTGGAAGAACCGGCGCGACGGATGAGGATCCCCGCGGGGCTCACCGGCGCGTACACCTGGGACCGGTCGTTCCGGCTCTGGGACACGTACTTCGCGCTCATCTGGTCGGCCACCCTGGTGTTCGCGCTCGTCGCGCGCTCCCCGGGGTGGCCGGTCCGGCTCACGGCCGCGGCGCTGCTCGTGCCCCTGATCCCGCTGTACGTCCTGGTCGGCCGCCCCGTTCTGTGCGGCAACCCGCCGGACGAACGGCGGGCGCTCGGCTATCTGGCGGCGGCACTGGCGCTGTTCCTGCCGTCGGCGGTGCTGGCCAGTGAGACGCAGCTCATCGCCTTCGCCCTGGTCCCCCAGTGCTTCATGACGCTGCGGCTGCGGTGGGCGCTCGTGGCGGTGGCCGTGATCAACCTGGCGCCGGTGCTCGGCTGGGCGCTGCTGTGGCGGCCCGGGGAGGAGGCGGTGTTCTACAACTCGGTGTTCTCGGTGGTCACCTTCGTCTTCTCCGTCGCCATCGGCAGCTGGATCATCCGGATCATCGAGCAGAGCCAGGAGCGGGCCGAACTGATCGCGGAGCTGGACGCGAGCCGGCACGAGGTGTCGCGGCTGTCGGCGGCGCACGGGGCACTGGCGGAGCGGGAACGGATGGCACGGGAGATCCACGACACCCTCGCCCAGGGCTTCACGAGCCTGCTGATGCTGACCCAGGCGGTGGAGGCCGAGCTGGAGACCGATGTCGCGCAGGCCCGCCGTCATCTGTCCCTGATGGACGAGACGGCCCGGCAGAACCTCGCCGAGGCGCGGGCGCTGGTCGCCGGCGGCGCCCCCGCCGACCTGGACGGCGCCTCATTGCCGGACGCGCTGCGCAGGCTGGCCGCCCGCCATGACGCCGCCCTGGAGGTGACCGGTCCCGTGCGTGCGCTGCCGGCCGGCCCCGAGGTCGTGGCCCTGCGCGCCTGCCAGGAGGCCCTGTCCAACGCCCGCAAGCACGCCGGGAGTTCGGCGGCGGCGGACATCGTGGTGACGTACGCCGAGGAGTCGCTCACCATATCCGTTCAGGACGACGGCGACGGCTTCGATCCGGCGTCCGTGAGCTACGGCTACGGTCTGGTGGGGCTGCGTGCGCGGGCCGCCGAGGTGGGCGGCACGACCGAGATACGCAGCGCGCCGGGCGCGGGCACCACGGTGACCGTCCGGCTGCCGGTCCTTGGGAGCACTTCATGATCCGGATCATCCTGGCCGACGACCATCCCGTCGTACGGGAGGGCCTGCGGGCGATGCTGAGCGCCGAACCGGACCTGGCCGTGGTCGCCGAGGCGGCCAGCGGTCCGCAGGCCGAGGCGCTGGCGGCGGAGCTCCGCCCGGACGTCGTGCTGATGGACCTGCGGATGCCGGGCGGCGGTGGCGTGGACTCGATCGAGCGGATGACGGCAGCCGGACTGCCCTGCCGGGTGCTCGTCCTGACGACGTACGAGACGGACCGGGACATCCTGCGGGCCGTCGAGGCGGGGGCGGCGGGCTATCTGCTCAAGGACCTGCCGCGCGGAGAACTGGCGGAGGCGGTACGAGCCGCGGCGCGGGGCGAGACGGTACTGGCCCCGTCGGTGGCGGCCCGCCTGGTCGACCGACTCCGCACCAAGCCGGAACGCCCCCGCCTGTCGGAGCGCGAGACGGCGGTGCTGCGCCTGGTGGCGGAGGGCTGCACGAACGCGGAGATCGGGCGCCGACTGTTCATAGGGGAGTCGACCGTGAAGACGCATCTGCTGCGCGTCTTCGGCAAGCTGGGCGTCGACGACCGGACGGCCGCCGTGACGAGCGCGATGCGGCAAGGGTTGCTGGACCCCTGAGAGGCGGGTCGCTGGCCCCATGGAAAAGGGCGCCGGGTCTCCCCGGCGCCCTCGCGTCTCGCTCAGCCCAGTCGGGACTCCAGCTCCGCCACGATCTCGTTCACGCCGATCGCCGTCTGCTCGCCGGACTCCATGTCCTTGAGCTGGACGACGCCCTCGGCGAGATCGCGCTCACCGGCGACGACCGTGTAGCGGGCGCCGCTGCGGTTGGCGTTCTTCATCGCGCCCTTGAGACCCTTCGCGCCGTACGAGAAGTCCGCCGCGATGCCCACCTTGCGCAGCTCGGTCACCTTGGCGAAGAGCACCCGGCGGGCATCCTCGCCGAGCGGCACCGCGAACACGCTGGTCGTGGAGGGGAGTTCGAGCTCGACGCCCTCCGCCTCCAGGGCGAGGACCGTGCGATCGACGCCGAGGGCCCAGCCCACGGACGGGAGCGCGGGTCCGCCGATCATCTCCGACAGGCCGTCGTAGCGCCCGCCGCCGCCCACCGCGGACTGCGAGCCCAGACCGTCGTGGACGAACTCGAAGGTCGTCCGCGTGTAGTAGTCCAGGCCGCGGACCAGCTTCGGGTCGTCCTCGAAGGCGACACCGGCGGCCGTGATCAGCTCGCGGACCTCCTCGTGGTACGCCTTGCAGGCGTCGCAGAGGTAGTCGCGCAGCAGCGGGGCGTCGCCGAGCTGCTTCTGCACGTCCGGACGCTTGTCGTCGAGGACGCGCAGCGGGTTGATGTCGGCCCGGCGCAGCGTCTCCTCGTCGAGGTCGAGGCCGCGCAGGAAGGTCTGCAGCGCCTCCCGGTACACCGGCCGGCACTCCTTGTCGCCCAGGCTGTTGAGGAGGATGCGGAAATTACGCAGCCCCAGGGAGCGGTACGCCTGGTCGGCCAGGATGATCAGCTCGGCGTCCAGCGCCGCGTCCTCGGCACCGATCGCCTCGGCGCCCACCTGGGAGAAGTGCCGGTAACGGCCCTTCTGCGGGCGCTCGTAGCGGTAGTACGAGCCCGAGTACCAGAGCTTGACGGGGAGGTTGCCCGCCTTGTGCAGGTTGGCCTCAAGGGCGGCGCGCAGGACAGAGGCCGTTCCCTCGGGGCGCAGGGCGAGCCGGTCCCCGCCCTTGGTCTCGAAGGCGTACATCTCCTTGGTCACGATGTCGGTGGACTCGCCGACACCGCGCGCGAAGAGCTCCACGTTCTCGAAGCCGGGCGTCTCGATGTAGCCGTAGCCGGAGTTGCGCAGCGGGGCGGCGATGGCCTCGCGGACCGCCAGGAACTTGGCGCTCTCCGGCGGGATCAGGTCGTACGTGCCCTTGGGGGCCTTGAAGGTGCTCACGGAAAGTCTCGTCACATTCCTCGTCGGGGAGCGTCGACATCCGCTCCCAGGCCGGCTGCCACCTGCCGCAGATACGGGTTGGTGGCACGCTCACGGCCGATGGTCGTCTGCTCGTTGTGGCCGGGCAGCACCACGGTCGAGTCGTCGAGCGGCAGGACCACGCGGGCCAGGGACTCGAGCATCTCGTCCATGGAGCCACCGGGGAAATCGGTGCGTCCGATGGAGCCGGCGAACAGCAGGTCGCCCGAGAAGAGGATCGGCGGGATGTCCGCCGCCTCGGGCAGGCCGAAGGTCACCGACCCCTTGGTATGGCCCGGCGCGTGCGAGACGGTGAGCTCGAGGCCCGCCAGCTCCAGCTTCGCCCCGTCCGTCAGCTCCTTGACGTCGTCGGGCTCCCCCACGGTCAGCTCGCCCAGGAGCGGCATCCCGATGGTGCGGCCGAGCGCCTTCTCGGGGTCGCTCATCATGAACCGGTCCTCAGGGTGGATCCACGCCGGCACGTCGTGCGCGCCGCAGACCGGGACGACCGAGGCCACATGGTCGATGTGGCCGTGGGTGAGGACGACCGCGACGGGCTTGAGCCGATGCTTCTTCAGCGTCTCCTCGACTCCCTGGGCGGCCTGGTGGCCCGGGTCGATGATCACGCACTCCTCACCGGCGGCGGGGGCGACGAGAAAACAGTTCGTCCCCCAGGCCCCGGCGGGGAACCCGGCAATGAGCACGATCGTCCTTCGTTGTGTCGATAAGTGCGGACTCTACGGACTGAGGGCGGGCTTAAAAAACAGCTGCGCCTGTGGTCAGAGCCTACCGGCGCTGCCGTTTCCTCAGCGAACCCATATACGGTACGGGGCACACGCAGGCGGTCGGCTCACAAGACGCACGCGTCCCAGTCGACGTACGAGACGCATGAGGAGAGAACCCGGTGGTCACCCAGGAACAGCGGAAGCGGCAGCTCGCCCGGGAGAAGTTTCTGCGGCAGCAGCAGCGGCGTACCGCCGCGCGGCGCAAGGCCCGCATGCGCAACTCCGTGATCGCGTCGGTGCTCGGCGTGATCCTGGTGGGCAGCCTGGCGCTCTACACGACCGGGGTCCTCAAGGACGACGGCGACGACAAGGCCAACGCGAGCGCGTCGGCGGACCCGACCCCCAGCGCGGTCTCCGACCCGTGCAAGAAGCCCGCCGAGGGCAAGGTCAAGACGGCGACCTGGAAGAAGGAGCCGGCCATGACGATCGACAAGTCGGCCAAGTACACGATGAAGCTGGCGACGACCTGCGGCGACATCGACATAGCGCTCAAGGCGTCCGCGGCCCCGCACACCGTCAACTCGTTCAATTTCCTGGCGTCGAAGGGCTACTTCGACCACACCAAGTGCCACCGGCTCACCACCAACGGCATCTACGTGCTCCAGTGCGGCGACCCGACGGCCGCCGGCACCGGCGGACCGGGCTACACGATCCCGGACGAGAACCTGAAGGACAAGTCGCTCAAGGGCCAGACCTACCCGGCCGGCACGGTCGCCATGGCGAACCAGTACAACGCCCAGACGGGCGAGGGCAAGAACAGCGGCGGCAGCCAGTTCTTCCTCGTGTACCAGGACAGTCCACTGCCGGCCAACTACACACCGTTCGGTACCGTGTCCGAATCCGGCATGACCGTCCTGAAGAAGATCGCCGCCGCAGGTGAGAACACCGGCCAGGGCGACGGCGCTCCGAACGCGACGGTCGTGATCAACAAGGCGACTGTCACCAAATCCTGACCGCCAACTGCGAAATTTCGGTCGCGCGGGATGCGGACAGGCAACCCGCCGGTCGCCTATGTTGGCCGTGACGAAACTGTGGACGATGCCCGGGGGAGCACAAGCCCCTCGCAGGCATCATGTGGAGGAGGCGCTGTGAGCAGCGACCCGTGGGGCCGCGTCGACGAGACGGGGACCGTGTACGTGCGTACGGCCGACGGCGAGCAGGTCGTCGGTTCCTGGCAGGCGGGCTCCCCTGAGGAGGCGCTGGCCTATTTCGAGCGCAAGTACGAGGGCCTGGTTGTCGAGATCGGCCTCCTCGAGAAGCGAGTGAAGACCACCGATCTGTCGGCGAAGGACGCGCAGGTCGCCATCGACCACATCCGCGAGCAGGTCGACGCCCACCACGCGGTCGGCGACCTGGACGCGCTGCGGACTCGGCTGGACAAGCTCGTGGAGACCGTCGACAAGCGCCGCGAGGAGCGCAAGCAGCAGCGCGCGAAGCAGTCCGACGAGGCGCGGCACGCCAAGGAGGCGCTGGTCGTCGAGGCGGAGGAGCTGGCCCAGTCCGACCAGTGGCGGGCGGCCGGTGAGCGGCTGCGGGCCCTGGTGGACACCTGGAAGGGTCTGCCGCGTCTGGACCGCAAGTCCGACGACGAACTGTGGCACCGCTTCTCGCACGCCCGGTCGGCGTTCTCCAAGCGTCGCAAGGCGCACTTCGCGTCGCTGGACGCGCAGCGCGAGGAGGCCCGCAAGACCAAGGAGCGGCTGGTCTCCGAGGCCGAGGCGCTGTCCAACTCCACCGACTGGGGTCCGACGGCCGCCCGCTACCGCGAGCTGATGGCGGAGTGGAAGGCCGCGGGCCGTGCCCAGCGCGAGCACGAGGACGACCTGTGGAACCGCTTCCGCGGCGCCCAGGACGTCTTCTTCGCCGCCCGCAGCTCGGTCTTCGCCGAGCGCGACGCCGAGCAGTCGGAGAACCTGAAGCTCAAGGAGGAGCTGGCCGAGGAGGCCGAGAAGATCCTCCCGGTCACCGACCTCAAGGCGGCGCGCGCCGCGTTCCGCTCGATCAACGAGCGCTGGGAGGCCATCGGCCACGTCCCGCGCGACGCCCGGCCGAAGGTCGAGGGCCGAATGCACGCGGTCGAGCGGGCCATCCAGGAGGCCGAGGAGGCCGAGTGGCGCCGCACCAACCCGGAGGCACGCGCGCGTGCCGCGGGTCTGACGGGCCAGCTCCAGGCCGCCGTGGACAAGCTCAAGGGCCAGATCGAGCAGGCGCGCGCGCAGGGCAACAACGCGCGCGCCGACAAGCTGGAGCGCGAGCTGGAAGGCCGCCAGGCGCTCCTGGACCAGGCCCTGAAGGGTCTGCAGGAGTTCGGCGGCTGACAGCCGGATGAGCTGATACGACGAGAAGGGCCCCGTACCTCGCGTACGGGGCCCTTCTCGTCGTCTGTGCTGTCTCGTCGTCAGTGCCGGCTACGAGCGGCTGCGCGCCGACGTCACGCGGTACACGTCGTAGACGCCCTCCACTCCCCTGACCGCCTTCAGGACGTGCCCGAGGTGCTTGGGGTCGCCCATCTCGAAGGTGAAGCGGGAGGTGGCGACGCGGTCGCGGGAGGTCTGGACGGCCGCGGAGAGGATGTTGACGTGCTGGTCGGACAGGACGCGGGTGACATCGGACAGGAGCCGGGAGCGGTCCAGGGCCTCGACCTGGATGGCGACCAGGAAGACCGAGGACTGGGTGGGCGCCCACTCGACGTCGAGGATGCGCTCGGGTTCGCGGGACAGTGACTCCACGTTGACGCAGTCGCTGCGGTGAACCGATACTCCGCTACCGCGCGTGACGAAACCGATGATGGGGTCGCCGGGTACCGGGGTGCAGCAGCGGGCGAGCTTGACCCACACGTCATCGACGCCCTTGACGACGACGCCCGGGTCGGCGCTGGAGCGGCGCTTGCGGCCGCGGGTGCGGGTCGGCGGGACCGACTCGTCGATCTCCTCGGTGGCCGCCTCCTCGCCGCCGAGCGCGGAGACGAGCTTCTGGACGACGTTCTGCGCGGAGACATGGCCCTCGCCGATCGCCGCGTACAGCGCGGAGATGTCGGGGTAGCGCATCTCGTGCGCGAGTGTGACGAGGGAGTCGCCGGTGAGGATGCGCTGGATCGGCAGGTTCTGCTTGCGCATCGCGCGGACGATGGCGTCCTTGCCCTGCTCGATCGCCTCGTCGCGGCGCTCCTTGGAGAACCAGGCACGGATCTTGTTGCGGGCCCGCGGCGACTTGACGAAGCCGAGCCAGTCACGGGAGGGGCCCGCGCCGGGTGCCTTGGAGGTGAAGACCTCGACCAGGTCGCCGTTGTCCAGGGTGGACTCGAGCGGGACGAGGCGACCGTTGACCCGTGCGCCTATCGTCCGGTGGCCGACCTCGGTGTGGACGGCGTACGAGAAGTCCACGGGCGTGGCGCCGGCGGGCAGCGCTATCACGTCGCCCTTGGGCGTGAAGACGAAGACCTCGTTGCGCGAGAGGTCGAAGCGCAGGGACTCCAGGAACTCGCCGGGGTCCTCGGTCTCCTTCTGCCAGTCGAGCAACTGGCGCAGCCACGCCATGTCGTTGAGGTGGTCGTCCTTGCCGGTGGACCGGGGCTGGTCCGAGCGCACCTTGGAGGCGCCGGCGACGGCCTCCTGCTTGTACTTCCAGTGCGCGGCGATGCCGTACTCGGCGCGGCGGTGCATGTCGAAGGTGCGGATCTGGAGCTCGACCGGCTTGCCGTTGGGCCCGATGACCGTGGTGTGCAGCGACTGGTACATGTTGAACTTGGGCATCGCGATGTAGTCCTTGAACCGCCCCGGAACCGGGTTCCAGCGGGCGTGGACGGTGCCCAGGGCCGCGTAGCAGTCCCGGACCGTGTCCACGAGGACTCGGATGCCGACCAGGTCGTAGATCTCCGCGAAGTCACGGCCGCGGACGATCATCTTCTGGTAGACGCTGTAGTAGTGCTTCGGGCGGCCGGTGACGGTCGCCTTGATGCGGGCCGCGCGCAGGTCCTGCTGCACCTCGTCGGTCACTATGGCGAGGTACTCGTCGCGCTTCGGCGCCCGCTCGGCCACCAGACGCACGATCTCGTCGTACATCTTGGGGTAGAGGATCGCGAAGGCGAGGTCCTCCAGCTCCCACTTGATGGTGTTCATGCCCAGGCGGTGGGCGAGCGGCGCGTAGATCTCGAGGGTCTCGCGCGCCTTCTTCTCCTGCTTCTCGCGCTTGAGATAGCGCATCGTGCGCATGTTGTGCAGGCGGTCGGCGAGCTTGATGACCAGGACGCGGGGGTCCTTGGCCATCGCGACGACCATCTTGCGCACGGTCTCGGCCTGGGCGGCCTCACCGAACTTGACCTTGTCGAGCTTGGTGACGCCGTCGACGAGCAGGGCGACGGAGTCGCCGAAGTCGCGGCGGAGCTGGTCGAGGCCGTACTCGGTGTCCTCGACGGTGTCGTGGAGGAGGCCCGCCATGAGGGTGGCCGGGTCCATGCCGAGCTCGGCGAGGATCGTGGTCACCGCGAGGGGGTGGGTGATGTACGGGTCGCCGCTCTTGCGCTTCTGGCCGCGGTGCCAGCGCTCGGCGACCTGGTAGGCCTTCTCGACCTGGCGGAGCGTCGCGGTCTCGATCTTCGGGTCGTTGCTGCGCACTATCCGCAGCAGGGGCTCCAGGACCGGGTTGTACGGGTTGGAGCGCTGGACGCCGAGACGTGCGAGGCGGGCGCGGACGCGGTTGGAGGAGCCGGAGCGGGCGGGCTGGCCGGCGGGCGGGCGGACCGCGGGGGGCGTGGACGCGGGCGCGGAGCGCTCGGGCGGGGCCGGCTTGGGGCGGGGCTCCTCGGCCGACTTGTCGACGGGCGCGGACTGGGCGTGCTCGACCGAGCCCTGCGCGGCGTTGTTCGCGCTCGGCGCGGGGGTGGCCGCGGGGGCCGAGGCGGACTCGGGCTTGGCGGCGGTCAGTGGCTGGGCCTCGTCTGGCAAGAGGACTCCTCGTGCGCGATCCGGGTCCCCCGGTCAGGCTCCGGAAACCCCATGGTAGCGATCCTGCGGCTCAGGATCGCCTTCAGGCCGATGTGAGGACCGTCTACCGGTGAAACGTGAGGGGTTGCCTTCGGCATTCCGGGACCGGTCCAGGGGCCCCCGCAGAGCGCGAAACGGCCGCCCCGGCTCTGACCAGGACGGCCGTTTCAACAAGCTGTCTCGAGCTGTATACGGTCTCAGACCACCAGCAGCGCTTCCAGCGGAGCGCCGTCCAGCGCCGATTCCAGGCGCGGGCGGCCCGCCAGGAAGCCGAGCTCCATGAGGACCGCGAGGCCGGACACCTGGGCTCCCGCCCTGCGGATCAGCTGGATCGCGGCTTCCGCCGTGCCACCCGTCGCCAGGACGTCGTCGACGATCAGGACGCGGTCGTCGGCGGACAGGTCCTCGGCGTGGACCTCGATCTCCGCCGAGCCGTACTCCAGGTCGTACGTCTGCCCCAGCGTCGCCCCGGGGAGCTTGCCCGCCTTGCGCACCGGGATGAAACCGAGCCCCGCGCGGACGGCGACCGGGGCGCCCAGGATGAAGCCGCGGGCCTCCAGGCCGACGACCTTGGTGGCGCCCGCGCGCTCCGCGATCTCCGCCAGCGCGTCCGTCAGCGCCGTGAACGCCGCCGGGTCCGCCAGGAGCGGGGTGATGTCCTTGAACATCACGCCCGGCTCCGGGTAGTCGGCCACATCACGGATGCGGCTGAGCAGCAGCTCCCTGATGTCGGTCATCGCCGCTTCCCCGAGGGGCGGCGCCGGGTGGCGCGCGGTCCGACGACGGCCGGGGTGGCGTCCTCGGGACCGTCCGCGGCGGTGCCGCGGGCCTCAGCCAGCTCTTCCTCGGCGGCGGCCTGGGCGCGCTTGGCCAGGACCCGCTTCCTGAGGGCCTTCATCTGCGGCTCGCGCTCCTTGAGGTCGGCGACGAGCGGCGTGGCGATGAAGATCGAGGAGTACGCACCGGCCGCGAGGCCGACGAACAGCGACAGCGAGATGTCGTTGAGCGTGCCCGCGCCGAGGAAGCCGCCACCGATGAACAGCAGGCCCGCGACGGGCAGCAGCGCGACCACCGTGGTGTTGATGGAGCGGACCAGTGTGCCGTTGATGGAGCGGTTGGCGATGTCGCTGTAGGTCCAGCGGGTCTGCTTGGTGATGTCCTTCGTCTGCTCCTTGAGGGAGTCGAAGACGACCACCGTGTCGTAGAGCGAGTAACCGAGGATCGTCAGCAGACCGATCACCGTGCCCGGCGTGACCTCGAAGCCGACGAGGGCGTAGATGCCGACGGTGATGGTGATGTCGTGGATCAGGGCGACGAGCGCCGCGATGGCCATGCGCCATTCGAAGGCGATCGCCAGATAGATCACGACGAGGACCATGAAGATCGCCAGACCCTGCCAGGCCTTGTTGGCGATCTGGTCACCCCAGCTGGGGCCGACGAGGTCGGCGCCGATCTTCTCCGGGTCGACCTTGAAGTCCGCGGCGAGCTTGTCCTTGATCTCGTCGGACTGCTGGGTGTCCATGCCGGCGATCTGGATGCGCAGCGTGCCGTTGCCGAGCTTCTGCACGACGGCCGTGTGGCCCGAGGCCTCTTCCGCGTAGGTCTCGGCCTGGGAGACGGAGACGGAGGTCTTCTCGGTGGTGAAGACCGCGCCGCCCTGGAAGTCGATGCCCATGTTCAGGCCGCGGACCGCGAGCCCCACGATCGCCGTGATGGTGATCAGGATCGAGATGCCGTACCAGATCTTGCGGTGACCGATGAAGTCGTAGCTGATCTCGCCACGGTGCAGTCGGGCGCCGAGGTTGCCGAGTTTCGACATGCTCACGCCTCCTTCGTCTCAACGGGGGCGGCGGGGCGGCGGGTGCGGCGCAGCGGCGGCTTGGCACCCAGGCTCTGCGGGTCGAGGCCGGACCACTTGCTGCCGCTCGCGAAGAACTTGCGGCGGGCCAGCAGCGTCATCAGCGGCTTGGTGAAGAAGAACACCACGACGACGTCGAGGACGGTGGTCAGACCCAGCGTGAACGCGAAGCCCTGGACCTTGCCGACGGTGACGATGAAGAGCACCGCGGCGGCGAGGAACGACACGAAGTCGGAGACCAGGATGGTGCGCCGGGCACGCGGCCAGGCCCGCTCGACGGCGGGGCGCAGGGAGCGGCCCTCGCGGATCTCGTCCCGGATGCGTTCGAAGTACACGATGAACGAGTCCGCGGTGATACCGATGGCGACGATCGCACCGCAGACGGCCGGGAGGTTCAGCGCGAAGCCGATGGCCGGGCCGAGCAGCGCCATGATCACGTAGGTGAGGATGCCGGAGACCAGCAGCGACGCCATGGCGACGACGGACAGACCGCGGTAGTAGAACACCAGGTAGAGGACGACCAGCCCGAGGCCGATCGCACCGGCGAGCAGACCGGCGTGCAGCTGGTCCGTGCCGAGTGCGGCGGTCACGGTGGTGACGCTCTGCTCCTGGAAGGAGAGCGGGAGCGCGCCGTACGACAGCATGTTGGCGAGGCTCTGGGCCTCTTCCTGCGTGAAGCTGCCGGAGATCTGGGCCTGGCCGCCGGAGATGGTCTCGTTGACGGTCGGGCTGGAGACGACCTCGCCGTCGAGGACGATGCCGAACTCGTTCAGCGGCTGGGTGTTCTGGGACAGCTTGGCGGTGACGTCGGCGAACTTCTTGGCACCGGACTTGTTGAAGTCCATCGTGACCTGCCAGCCGGCGGCGGTCTGCGTGTTGTAGACCGCCTTGGCCGTGTCGACCTCGGTGCCGGCGACGGCGGCGGGGCCGAGCAGGTACTTGTACCAGACGCCGCCCATCTCGCCGCAGCCCACGGTCGGGTCCTCCGGCTTGGCGCCCTCGCCGGCCTTGGTGCGGGCCGCCTTCTTGGAGCAGTCGAGGGCCGCGTACTGGGCCTGGAGCTTGGCGTCGGCGGTGTTGCCGGCGTCGCTGCTCGACGAGGCCGAGGGGCTCGGGGAGGACGAGGCGCTCGCGGAGGCCGACGGGCTCGCGTCGGCCTTCAGGGCGTCGGTCACGGCACGGCCCTGCGTGGTGGCAGAGGCGGACGGGGAGGAGGAGGTGGCCTTCTCACCCGAGGCGCCCGACTTGCTCGCGGAGGGGCTCGGCGAGGCGCTGGACGAACCGCTGGCGGACGGGCTCGGCGAGGCGCTCGGAGCGGCCGGGCCGGTGGCGTCCTGGGCCAGGACGGGACGGAAGTACAGCTTGGCGGTGGTGCCGACCTGGTCCCGGGCTTCCTTGGAGTTGGTGCCCTTGGGGATGTTGACGATGATGTTCTTGTCGCCCTGGGTCTGCACCTCCGCCTCGGAGACGCCCAGACCATTGACACGGCGGTTCATGATGTCGACCGCGGTGTCCATGTTGGCCTTGTTGATCGCCGAGCCTTGGTCGGCCTTCGCCTCGAGCGTGATGCTCGTACCGCCGGCCAGGTCGATGCCCAGGCGCGGGGTGGTGTGCCCGGAGAGGAACATTCCCCCGGTGAGCGCCACGATGGCGATCAGGATCAGGGCCAGCGAGCGCCCAGGCTTGCTCTGGGCGCTCGCGCTCCGGCCCTTCTTAGGTGCTGCCACCTTCTCGTACTCCCTCTCGGGCCGCTGCGCGCCGGGTCTGCGGGCGGGCGGCCATGACATGGTGTCGATCCCGTGCGAGCTGCGTACTGCCGAGGGCGCGCGGGTGTGGCCCGCGCGCCTCGGGTACGACTACTTCGCGTCGGAGTCGCCGTCGGTCTTCTTCGGCGCGTCGTCCGTCTTCGCCTCGGCGGCCTCGGAGGTCTCGGCCTCATCGGCGGAGGCGGCCTCGTCGGCGGGCTCGTCCTTCTTGCCGAGGTCGACGGGCTTGTCGTCGGAGGCGGCGGCAGCGTCGGCGGCGGACTCGTCGGTCTCGGTGAGGGAGGAGGCGTCGTCGGGGACGACGTCGGTCTTCAGGTCGTGCTCGATGCCGTGCACGATGCGGTTGTACTCGTCGTCGGAGAGGACGGCACCGATCGCGTTCTTCGCGAAGAGAAGTTCGACGCCGGGGCCGGCGTCGACGAGGACGGTGTCCTCGCCCACTTCCTTGACCGTGGCGTACATCCCCCCGATGGTGCGGATGCCGCTGCCGGGCTGCATCTGGTTCCGCATGTCGGCTGCCTGCTGCTGCTTCTTCTTCGCCGACCGGGTCATCAGGAACATGGCCCCGATGAGCACGATGAACGGGAGGAGGGTCACGAGACTCACGGGTCGGTACTTCCTTCACGCGACCGCGATGCTGAGCGGCCTGATGGTTGGGGGTTTGTGCGCCGCCGACAAAGGCGGCATCGGCGGAGTCTAAGCGAGTCCGCGCGCATGGAACAACGCTCAGCATGGCACCCGGGTTCCTGGCCCGGCCAATGCCCCGCCGTCACAAAGCCATCACGCCCGGCGCCGCGTCAGGCGTCACGTCCCGAACAGGTCCTGTTGTCCGTTTCCTGTGGCCGCCGAGCGCGGCGGGGTGAGGCCGAGATGCGCCCACGCGGCGGGGGTGGCGACCCGGCCGCGCGGGGTGCGGGCGAGCAGTCCCTCCCGGACGAGGAAGGGTTCGGCGACCTCCTCCACGGTCTCGCGCTCCTCCCCCACCGCGACGGCGAGCGTGGACAGGCCGACCGGGCCGCCGCCGAACAGCTTCAGCAGGGCTTCGAGGACGCCCCGGTCGAGCCGGTCGAGCCCGCGGGCGTCGACCTCGTAGACCTGGAGGGCGGCCGCGGCGATCTCGCGGGTGATCATGCCGTCGGCCTTGACCTGCGCGTAGTCCCGTACGCGGCGCAGCAGGCGGTTGGCGATGCGGGGCGTGCCGCGGGAGCGGCCGGCGATCTCGGCGGCGCCGCCGGTGTCGATCTCGACGTCGAGGAGGTTCGCCGAGCGGTGGATGACGCGCTGGAGCTCGGCGGGCTCGTAGAACTCCATGTGCGCGGTGAAACCGAAGCGGTCGCGCAGCGGGGGTGGCAGCAGGCCCGCGCGCGTGGTGGCGCCGACCAGGGTGAAGGGGGGCAGTTCGAGCGGGATCGCGGTGGCGCCCGGGCCCTTGCCGACGATGACGTCGACGCGGAAGTCCTCCATCGCCATGTACAGCATCTCCTCGGCGGGCCGGGACATGCGGTGGATCTCGTCGAGGAAGAGGACCTCGCCCTCCTGGAGGGAGGAGAGGATCGCGGCGAGGTCGCCGGCGTGCTGGATGGCGGGCCCGGACGTGATGCGGATCGGGGCGCCCATCTCGGCGGCGATGATCATCGACAGGGTGGTCTTGCCTAGGCCGGGGGCGCCGGAGAGCAGCACATGGTCGGCGGTGGCGCCCCGCGCGCGGGCGGCGCGCAGGACGAGGTCGAGCTGCTCGCGGACCTTCTCCTGGCCGATGAACTCGCCCAGGTCCTTGGGGCGCAGGGCGGCCTCGACGGCCTGGTCCTCACGGTCGGCGACGGAGGCCACCAGCCGTTCGTCGGCGGCGTCGGTGCCGGTCGTGTCGTCCCAGTTCACTGACGTTCTCCTAGCGGGCGCGGTTCAGGGTCTGCAGGGCGGCCTTCAGCAGCTGGCCCACCTGGGGCGTGCCGCCGGCGGCCTCGGCCTGCGGCGCCACGGCGGACACCGCCTCGTCGGCCTCGCGGGTCGCGTAGCCCAGGCCGATGAGGGCCGCGTGCAGCTGGTCGCGCCAGCCCTGGGTGACCGGGGCGCCGATCGCGGGGGACCCGACCGGTTCGCCGAGGCGGTCCTTCAGCTCCAGCAGCAGTTTCTGGGCGCCCTTCTTGCCGATGCCGGGGACGGCGGTGAGGGCCTTCTCGTCGCCGGTGGAGATCGCGCGGCGCAGGGCGTCCGGGGTGTGGACCGCGAGCATCGCCTGGGCGAGGCGGGGGCCGACGCCGCTCGCGGTCTGGAGCATCTCGAAGACCTGGCGTTCGTCGTCGTCCACGAAGCCGTAGAGGGTGAGCGAGTCCTCGCGGACGACGAGGGAGGTGGCGAGCTTGGCGGGCTTGCCGAGGCGGAGCGTGGACAGCGTGTTCGGCGTGCACTGCACGGCCATGCCGACGCCGCCGACCTCGACGACGGCGGTGTCGGGGGCGAGCGCGGCGACCGTGCCGCTGACGAAGGCGATCATGCCGTACGGCCTTTCGAGGTGACCCGTGCCGTGGGGGCGGCCGGTGCTTTCTTGGCGTGCAGGGCCACGGCCTGCTGGAGTCGGTTCTGGGCGGGGGCCCGCCAGATGTGGCAGATGGCGAGGGCGAGGGCGTCGGCGGCGTCGGCCGGTTTCGGGGGCGCGTCGAGCCGCAGCAGGCGGGTCACCATGGCGCCGACCTGGGCCTTGTCGGCGCGGCCGCTGCCGGTGACGGCGGCCTTGACCTCGCTGGGCGTGTGCAGGGCGACGGGGATGCCGCGGCGGGCGGCGCACAGCATGGCGACGGCACTGGCCTGGGCGGTGCCCATGACCGTACGGACGTTGTGCTGGCTGAACACCCGCTCCACGGCGACGAATTCGGGCCGGTGCTCGTCCAGCCACTGCTCGATGCCCTGCTCGATCGCGACGAGGCGGTGGCCCAACTCGGCGTCCGCGGGCGTCCGTACGACACCGACGCCGACCATCGTCAGCGGCCGCCCGGCGACTCCCTCGACGACACCGACACCGCATCGCGTGAGACCGGGGTCCACCCCGAGTACGCGCACCACGCCCCCTCCCGCTCGATCGCCTGTTTGTGCAGGCTATCGGGTGCCACCGACAATGCGACGGGCCGACGGGGTGTGTCCCGTCGGCCCGTTCGAATCCGGAGCGTCGGCTCAGGCGTCAACCTTTTCCATGACCTCGTCGCTCACGTCGAAGTTGGCGAAGACGTTCTGCACGTCGTCGCTGTCCTCCAGCGCGTCGATCAGCTTGAAGATCTTCTTGGCACCCTCCTCGTCCAGCTCGACCTGCATGGTCGGGACGAAGTTGGCCTCGGCGGAGTCGTAGTCGATGCCCGCGTCCTGGAGGGCGGTGCGGACCGCGACCAGGTCGGTGGCCTCGCTGAGCACCTCGAAGGACTCACCGAGGTCGTTGACCTCCTCGGCGCCCGCGTCGAGGACGACCTCGAGGACGTCGTCCTCGGACAGCTCGCCCTTGGGGACGATCACGACGCCCTTGCGGTTGAAGAGGTACGACACCGAGCCCGGGTCGGCCATGGAGCCGCCGTTGCGGGTCATGGCGACACGGACGTCGGAGGCGGCGCGGTTGCGGTTGTCGGTGAGGCACTCGATGAGCACCGCGACGCCGTTCGGGCCGTAGCCCTCGTACATGATCGTCTCGTAGTCGGCGCCGCCGGCCTCGAGACCGCCGCCGCGCTTGATCGCGGAGTCGATGTTCTTGTTCGGGACCGACTGCTTCTTGGCCTTCTGGACGGCGTCGTAGAGCGTCGGGTTGCCCTCGAGGTCGACGCCGCCCATGCGCGCCGCGACCTCGATGTTCTTGATCAGCTTCGCGAAGAGCTTGCCGCGCTTGGCGTCGATCACGGCCTTCTTGTGCTTCGTCGTAGCCCATTTAGAGTGGCCGGACATCTGCCTGTCTCCTTCGCGTAACCCTCTACATAACGAACGCCAGAGATCCTACAAGGACTCCGCCGTGCGGTTCGCGCGCACCATGTCGACGAACAGGGAGTGCACGCGGTGGTCGCCGGTCAGTTCGGGGTGGAACGACGTGGCGAGCGCGGCGCCCTGGCGGACCGCGACGATGTGGCCGTCGTGCTCGGCGAGCACCTCGACCTCGGCGCCCACGGACTCCACCCACGGGGCGCGGATGAAGACGCCCTCCACAGGATGGCCCGGAACGCCCCGCACGTCGACCTCGGCCTCGAAGGACTCGTTCTGACGTCCGAAGGCGTTGCGGCGCACGATCATGTCGATGCCGCCGATCGTCTCCTGGCCCGAGCGCGGGTCGAGGATCTTGTCGGCGAGCATGATCATGCCCGCACAGGTGCCGTAGACGGGCATACCGGCCCGCACGCGCGCGCGGAGGGGCTCCATCACGCCGAACAGGACGGCCAGCTTGGAGATGGTGGTGGACTCACCGCCGGGGACGACCAGGCCGTCCACCTCGGCGAGTTCCTCGGGGCGCCGGACCGGCCTGGCCACGGCGTCCGCCGCGGCCAGGGCGATCAGGTGCTCCCGTACGTCGCCCTGGAGTGCGAGCACTCCGATGACGGGATCGGTCATTACCAGCCTCGGTTCGCGTAACGCTCGGCCTCGGGGAGGGTGTCGCAGTTGATGCCGACCATGGCCTCGCCCAGGTTGCGGGACGCGTCGGCGATGATCTTCGGGTCGTCGTAGAAGGTGGTGGCCTTCACGATGGCGGCGGCGCGCTTGGCCGGGTCGCCGGACTTGAAGATGCCGGAGCCGACGAAGACGCCCTCGGCGCCGAGCTGGCGCATGAGCGCGGCGTCCGCGGGGGTGGCGACACCGCCGGCGGAGAACAGCACCACGGGGAGCTTGCCGAGCTCGGAGACTTCCTTGACGAGCTCGTACGGGGCGCGCAGCTCCTTGGCGGCGGCGTACAGCTCGTTGTTGTCGAAGCCGCGCAGCTTGGCGATCTCGTTCTTGATCTGGCGCAGGTGGCGGACGGCCTCGACGACGTTGCCGGTGCCGGCCTCGCCCTTGGAGCGGATCATGGCCGCGCCCTCGGCGATGCGGCGCAGGGCCTCACCGAGGTTGGTGGCGCCGCAGACGAAGGGGGTCGTGAAGGCCCACTTGTCGGAGTGGTTGACCTCGTCGGCCGGGGTGAGGACCTCGGACTCGTCGATGTAGTCGACGCCGAGGGACTGCAGGACCTGGGCCTCGACGAAGTGGCCGATGCGGGACTTGGCCATCACGGGGATGGAGACCGCGTCGATGATGCCCTCGATCATGTCCGGGTCGGACATCCGGGCCACGCCGCCGTCCTTGCGGATGTCGGCCGGGACCCGCTCCAGGGCCATGACGGCGACGGCGCCCGCGTCCTCGGCGATCTTCGCCTGCTCCGGGGTCACGACGTCCATGATCACGCCGCCCTTGAGCTGCTCGGCCATGCCGCGCTTCACGCGCGCGGTGCCGGTCTCGGGGGTCTGGTTCTCGGTGCTGGACACGGGTTGACCTCACTGATGTGAAAAGAGGATTTCTGCAGCACCGAGGAAACGTGAAGGGACCAGGCCACAGCAAGGGCCAATAGTCAGGCGGTGGATCGTTTTCCGGCCGGCGAGGGGCCGGAACCGCTATCCGGCCCGGTCCACCAGGGCCGCCGGAGGCTCGTCGTCCATCTCGAACGCCATGGGGAACGGGGCGTGACCGGCCAGCCGGAACCAGCGGACCTTGCGGTGCTCGCGCAGCCGACGGGCCCCGCCCACGGCGTCGTTGTGGAAGCGCCGGGCCATCGGAACCCGGCGTACCGCCTCGGTCAGCTCGTGGATCGCGGCCTCTCCCCCGGGTGCCTCCTTCACCGTCTCCACCTGCGCTGTCTCCGCGAACACGGCCCGCAGCGCCTGGCTCAGCTCGCTCTCGGCGACCTCCCGCTGCTCCTCCTCTGCCTGCCGGGCGGCATGGGCGGCCTCGTAGAGGACGATCGACGCGGCGGGGTCCAGAACGCCGGACGTCGCGAGCTCCTGGGCCACCGACGCACGGCGCAGCAACTGCGCGTCGAGCGCGGCGCGGGCGGCGTCGATCCGGGCGTGCAGACGGTCGAGCCGGCCTGCGGTCCAGCTCAAGTAGAGGCCGATCGCGACGAGAGCGACGAGGATCCAGATGAGGGTTGCGGTCACGGGCGGCAACACTACCGACGCCCACCCACAGCCCTACGCACCCCTCGGCTCACACCACCCCGGCCACACCACCGCCGCCCGCGCCTCAAGCTCACGCCGGCCCCGGTCGCGCCTCAAGCTCACGCCGGCCCCGGTCGCGCCCGAAATCCACGCCACCCCCGGCCGCCGCCCCAGGCCCACGTCGACCCCGGCCACGCCCGATGCTCACGCGCGCCCCAGCCACGCCCCCAAGCCCCCACCAATGCACTCGCGCCCCAAGCCCACGCCGGCCACGCCCGATGCTCACGCCCCCCGACCGCGCCCCCAAGCCCACGTCGGCCCCGGCACGCCCGATCCTCACGCACGCCCCGGCCACGCCCGAGATCCGCGCCCCCATCGCGCCCGAGACCCACGTCACCCCCAGCCGCACCCGAAGTCCACGCCGACCCCGGTCCGCCCAGAGGCCCACCCCGCAGCCCCGTCGGCCCCGTCAGTCCCGCGCCAAGCCCAACCGCGCCCGCAGTCCCGAGGCCCTGTCGTCGTCCGTCGCCGCCACCGCCGCCGCGCCCGCCGTGACCGTCTCGTAGACCGACAGGATGTCCGCCCCGACCGTCGACCAGTCGAAGCGCCGTACGTGCGCGCTGCCGCGCTCGCGCAGTTCCGCGAGCCGTTCCGGGTCCGACAGGAGGCGTACGGCCGCTTCCGCGAGGTCGTCCGCGTCCTCGTTGGTGAAGAGCTCGCCCGCCGCGCCCTGGTCGAGGACCTGGGCGAAGGCGTCGAGGTCGGAGGCGAGCACCGGGGCGCCCGCGGACATGGCCTCCACCAGGATGATGCCGAAGCTCTCGCCGCCGGTGTTGGGGGCGATGTACAGGTCGACGCTGCGCAGGAAGCGCGCCTTGTCCTCGTCGCTGATCATGCCGAGGAACTCGACGCGCGAGCGCAGCTCCGCCGGGAGCGACTCCACCGCCTCCTCCTCGTCACCGCGCCCCGCCACCAGCAGCCGGGTCTGCGGCCGCTCGGCGAGGATCTTCGGCAGGGCCCTCATCAGCACCGGCAGGCCCTTGCGGGGCTCGTCGATGCGGCCGATGAAGCCGATGGTGTCGCCCTGCCACTCGGGCTTGGGCTCGGCCTTGGCGAAGAAGTCGACGTCGACGCCGTTGGGGATCACGACCGCGTCGCCGCCAAGGTGCTCCACCAGCGTGCGCCGGGCGTACTCGCTCACCGCGATGCGCGCGCTGATCTTCTCCAGGGCGGCCTGGAGGATCGAGTACGCGGCGATCATCGCCTTGGAGCGCGGGTTGGAGGTGTGGAACGTGGCGACCAGCGGGCCCTGTGCCGCCCAGCAGGTCAGCAGTCCGAGGGACGGCGAGGACGGCTCGTGGATGTGGACGACGTCGAATTCGCCGTCGTGCAGCCAGCGCCGCACCCGTGCCGCCGACAGGAACCCGAAGTTCAGCCGGGCCACCGAGCCGTTGTACGGCACCGGCACCGCACGGCCCGCCGAGACGACGTACGGCGGCAGCGGGGTGTCGTCGTCGGCCGGCGCGAGGACGGAGACGTCATGGCCGAGGCGGATGAAGTACTCGGCCAGATCACGGATGTGGAACTGGACGCCGCCCGGCACGTCCCAGGAGTACGGGCAGACGATGCCGATCCTCACGAGGGCGCCCTACCGGGGTCGAGATCCTTGAGCCACAACCGCTGCAGCATGTGCCAGTCCTCCGGATGGTCGGCGATGCCCGAGGCGAAGGCATCGGCCAGCGCCTGTGCCATGACAGACGTCTTTTCCGCCCGCGTACCTGACTCGGGCACCTCGATCGGGGGATGCACCCTGCCCTGCATCACCGGCGAGTCGTCGTACCAGAGCGTCACGGGGAGCAGCAGCGCCCCCGTCTGCTGGGCGAGCAGCGCGGGCCCGGCGGGGATGCGGGTCGCCTCGCCGAAGAACTGGACCTCGACGCCGGACGACGACAGGTCGCGTTCGGCCACCAGACAGACCAGGCCGCCGTCGCGCAACCGCCGGGCCAGGGTGCCGAAGGCGGTGCCGCCGCTGTGCGGCAGGACCTCCATGCCGAGGCCCTCGCGATAGGCGACGAAACGGTCGTACAGCGTCTCCGGCTTGAGGCGCTCGGCCACGGTCGTGAAGGGCGTCTCCAGCTTGGTGGTGACCCAGGCGCCGGCGAGGTCCCAGTTGGCCATGTGCGGCAGCGCGAGGATCACGCCCCGGTCGGAGGCGATGCCGTCGGTGAGGTAGTGCACGTCCTTGGGGTCGAAGCCCGTCTTGACGCGCTCGGCGCTCCACGCGGGCAGCCGGAAGGACTCCATCCAGTAGCGCAGGTACGAGCGCATGCCCGCGCGGGACAGCTCGGCGAGCCGCTCGGGGCCCGCGTCGGGCACCACGCGCGCGTAGTTGCTCTCCAGCCGCTGGACGCCCTTGCCGCGCTTCTTCCAGGCGAGGTCGGCGATGGTCTGCCCGAGGCGCACGGCGACCGGCTCGGGGAGCTTCTTGACCGCTCCCCAACCGAGGCCGTACAGGGCGTCGGTCAACCGGTCCCGCGCGCTCACTTCGCCGCCTCCTGCGCGGCCGCCGCCTCATCGGCCTCCGCCGCCTCACGGCGGACCGTGACCACGCGCTGGATGAGCGTCACCAGACTGCCGACCGCGACGATCCACAGGGCGACGGGCAGCAGGTACTGGATGCCTGGCACGCCGAACTTGTGCAGACCCGCGAACCCGGCCGCGACCAGGGAGACGACGAGACGCTCGGCACGCTCCACGAGGCCGTTCACCGCGACCGGCAGCCCGATCGCCTCACCGCGGGCCTTGGTGTACGACACCACCTGGCCGCTCGCCAGGCAGAAGATCGAGACGGCGCACAGCGCGATGTCGTCGCCGCCACCGGCGTACCAGAGGGCGAAGCCGCCGAAGATCGCGCCGTCCGCCACCCGGTCGAGCGTGGAGTCCAGGAAGGCTCCCCAGCGGCTGGAGCGGCCGAGCTGGCGGGCCATGTTGCCGTCGACGAGGTCGGAGAACACGAAGAGCGTGATCACGACCGTGCCCCAGAAGAACTCGCCCATGGGGTAGAAGACCAGCGCGCCCGCGACCACCCCTGCGGTACCGAGGAGGGTCACCGTGTCGGGGCTGACGCCCCTGCGGATCAGAAACGCGGCGAACGGTGTGAGGACACGCGTGAAGAATGCACGCGCGTACTTGTTCAGCATGGCCTTCCCGAGGGTCGGTGTCGCCGCGCGGCCCCTGCTGGCCACCGGCTGGCCCATCGTAGCCACGCGCGCGCGTGTGCGACCGCCGGGCACCCGAGCCCCGTGTCACGTCCCCGTGGCGTACGGGTAACGGCGCGATCGCGTCCGCTGTATGGACGCACCGTGACGGGAGTGGAAAGCTCGAAGGACCGCGGGCGTCACCGGAGCCGCCATCGCACGCGGATCCGCATGTCCGCGCCCACAGTGACCTCACCGTGCACGGGAGGCAGGACCATGGGCGACAAGGCGAACGCACACCCCGGAGCCGCCGGAAGGGCAACAGCGGCCGACCACCCCGCGTCCATACGGAATGTGGTGCTGGTCGGCCACTCCGGATCGGGCAAGACGACACTGGTGGAAGCTCTCGCGCTGACCGCGGGGGCGGTGAACCGGGCGGGCCGTGTGGAGGACGGCGGCACCGTCTCCGACTACGACGAGATCGAGCACCGGCAGAATCGTTCG
Organism: Streptomyces sp. NPDC057280; assembly: GCF_042668605.1. Taxonomy (NCBI): domain Bacteria; kingdom Bacillati; phylum Actinomycetota; class Actinomycetes; order Kitasatosporales; family Streptomycetaceae; genus Streptomyces; species Streptomyces sp. NPDC057280. Next base: position 255,854 of record NZ_JBHUYR010000009.1, on the reverse strand, counting down.
GTGCAGCTCTCCCTGGTGCCGGTCGAATGGGACGGCATCAAGGTCAATCTTCTGGACACCCCCGGATACGCCGACTTCGTCGGGGAACTCAGGGCCGGTCTGCGAGCCGCGGACGCGGCCCTTTTCGTCGTCTCCGCCTCGGACGGCGTGGACGGCTCGACCCGCATGGTGTGGGAGGAGTGCGCGGCCGTCGGCATGCCGCGCGCGATCGTGATCACACACCTGGAGGCCGCCCGCGCCGACTTCGAGGAGATGACCCGCACCTGCGCGGAGGCCTTCGGCGGCGACGACCCCGACGCCGTGCTGCCGCTCTATCTGCCGCTGCGCGGCCCCGAGGGCCCCGACGGGCACGCGCCCGTGACCGGTCTGACCGGACTGCTGTCGCAGAAGCTGTTCGACTACTCCTCCGGCGAGCGCAAGGAGTCCGAACCGGGCGAGGACCAGCTCCCGGAGCTGGAGGAGGCCCGCAACCGGCTGATCGAGGGGATCATCTCCGAGAGCGAGGACGAGACCCTCATGGACCGCTATCTCGGCGGTGAGCAGGTCGACGTCAAGACCCTGATCGAGGATCTCGAACGGGCCGTCGCGCGCGGGGTGTTCCACCCGGTGCTGGCCGCCGCTCCCGCCGCCGACGGCGGCAAACAGGGGCTCGGCACGGTCGAGGTGCTGGAGCTGATCACGCGCGGCTTCCCGACGCCGTTCGAGCACCCCACGCCCGGCGTCACGACCATCGACGGCAAGCCGCGCGAGATCAAGGCCTGCGACACCGAGGGCCCGCTGGTCGCGGAGGTCGTCAAGACGTCCTCCGACCCCTACGTGGGGCGGGTCTCCCTGGTCCGCGTCTTCTCCGGCACCCTGCGCCCCGACGAGACGGTCCACGTCTCCGGGCACGGGCTGGCCGACCGCGGCCACGAGGACCACGACGTCGACGAACGCGTCGGCGCCCTGTCCACGCCCTTCGGCAAGCAGCAGCGCCCGGTGACGCACGCCATCGCCGGCGACCTGGTGTGCGTGGCGAAGCTCAGCCGCGCGGAGACCGGCGACACCCTCTCGGCCAAGGACGACCCGCTGCTGATGGAGCCCTGGCAGATGCCCGACCCGCTGCTGCCGCTCGCCATCCAGGCGCACAGCAAGGCGGACGAGGACAAGCTCTCGCAGGGGCTGTCGCGGCTGGTCGCCGAGGACCCGACCATGCGCCTGGAGCAGAACCAGGACACCCACCAGGTGGTGCTGTGGTGCCTCGGCGAGGCCCACGCCGACGTCGCGCTGGAGCGGCTGCGCAGCCGCTACGGCGTCCAGGTCGACGTCGTACCCCACAAGGTCTCCCTGCGGGAGACGTTCGCCGGCAAGTCGGGCGGGCGCGGGCGGCATGTGAAGCAGTCCGGTGGGCACGGGCAGTACGCGATCTGCGAGATCGAGGTGGAGCCGCTGCCGGGCGGCTCGGGCATCGAGTTCGTGGACAAGGTCGTCGGCGGCGCGGTGCCGCGGCAGTTCATCCCGTCGGTCGAGAAGGGCGTAAGGGCCCAGGCCGCCAAGGGAGTTGCGGCCGGCTACCCGCTCATCGACGTGCGGATCACCCTGCTCGACGGCAAGGCGCACTCGGTCGACTCCTCCGACGCCGCCTTCCAGACGGCGGGCGCGCTGGCGCTGCGGGAGGCCGCGGCCGACGCGAAGATCCATCTGCTGGAACCGGTGGCCGAGGTGAGCATCCTGGTCGGCGACGACTACGTGGGCGCCGTGATGAGCGACCTGTCCGGGCGGCGCGGCCGGGTGCTGGGCACCGAGCAGACCAGCGGCAACCGCACCCTCGTCAAGGCCGAGGTGCCGGAGATCGAGATCGGCCGGTACGCGGTCGACCTGCGTTCCCTGTCGCACGGCACGGCTCGCTTCAACCGCTCCTACGCGCGGCACGAACCGATGCCGCCGCAGATCGCGGAAAGGATCCGTGAAGACGCCCGCGATTCCTAGCAGTTGGTACCGGGCACGCTTCAAGTGACCTTTGCGGGACGCTCCGAGCGACCTGTCCGGAACGCTTCCCTCCGAGTCGGCGGGCGGCTTCGGCCGTCCGCCGACGAATGTCGGTGGCTGCCGATACGCTGATCACCTGATCAACAGGTGTGCGAAGCAAGCAAGTCGGGAAGGCCGCAGGAGCGACCATGGCGGCGATCGGGGGCGGGAATGACCGTTGATGCCGGTTACGAAAGCGTCTTCGGACCACAGGTGCCCCGCACGGGGGACGAGAGCCAGACGGCGACCTTCGCCCTGGCCTCGGCGGCGTACCGGGACAACCTGGTCGACGACATCACGAAGGCCGACAACGAATGGCACAAGACGACGGTCAAGGACGGCCGAGCATGGGCCGGCGGCCTGTTCAAACCCAATCTCGGTGAAGCGTTCTCCCGGGCCGTGATCGACCGCATGATCGGCGAGGGCCGCAAGCCGCTCATCCAGTCCTTCGGCACCGAGCCCCAGGTCGTGGTCGACCACTGCCTGGCCGCCTACCGGCTGCGCCGCACGCGGGACCTCAGGCTGTCGACCGTCATGCTGCTGACCGGGGTGCTGTTCCTGCCCGGCCTGCTGACGTGGCTCCTGGTGTTCGTGATCCGCACCACCATCGACAAGAACACCAACAAGCGCGCCTCCGCCGCGGCCACCGCGCTCCTGGTCGGCGTCGGCGCCCTCGCCGTCCTCTTCCTGATCAAGATGCCCTTCGCGGGCTTCTGGGGCTGGTACGCGCGCGCGTGCGTCGTCGCGCCGGTCATCGGCTGGTTCTGGGCCAAGCAGATCTGCGACAGCGCCGCGAAGGACCTGCGCGCCCGCTGGGACGGACTGATCGCGGGCAGCAGTGTCGGCGCGCAGGTCCCCGAGGCGGTGCCGAGCAACCCGGGCGAGACCCAGGCCGAGCAGAAGCGCCAGTCCCTCGCCCGCCTCAGCGCCGAGCAGCAGTCCAACCACGTCTTCTACGCGGGCCCCAAGGGCATCCTCGGCATGGGCACCCGCTGGGGCAGCTGGCAGCTCGCCGAGGACCTCACCCCGGCCGACCCGTCCCGGGAGATCCACCCGTTCCGCAGCTGGGACGTCATCCGCAACATCGAGGCCCGGCTGCGGATGCTGGAGCGGAACACCATCAATACCGGCGGCTTCCCGAAGGCGTCCATACGCCACTGGATCGTCTCGCCGATCGGCGAGAACGCCAAGGCGGTGACCCGCACCGAGCAGTCGGCGGACATCGAGGCGTTCCAGCACCGCCAGCACTCGATACAGGACATCTGCAACAAGCAGCAGTTCGGCAGCGGCGACCGGCACTACCTCGGCGTGCAGTGGACACTGTGGGACGGCCAGCTGATCATCACGATGATGATCACCGTCACCGTGCTGCACGAGACGCTGCGCATCGAGGTGACCGGCCATGCGCTGGGCCCGGTGAACTCCCTGTTCACGGGCAAGTCCGAGGCCCCGACGAGGGAAGTCCCGAGGTCGTTCAGGCCATGGGAGAACCGCACGGTGAACCTCCCGCTGGTCCCCACGAACGAGGTCGTACGACTGGCCGTGCGCGCCCCGCTGACCTGGTACCCGCCCCTGCTGAACTGGCTCGGCGGGACCATCGTCCTGCCCGAGCCGTTCGGCCTGCGGCACGTCTGGGCCGATCAGCCCTGGCGTCACCGCTTCATGGCCGACGACGCCATGCGCGCCGCGACGCCGGTGCTCCGCGTGGTGCACGCTGCGGCGATCAAGGTCCTGGAGGAGAACGGCGTCGACACGGAGAAGTTCGGCACGAGGTCGGCGTTCCTCAGCACCGCGATCCAGGACCCGACGCCCAAGAAGGCCGACCTCTACGACGCGTGACGGGCTACGCGGACGCCGGCCAGGCGTCCGCCAGCATCTTGCGGGTGTCGGCGAGCAGCTGCGGCAGCACCTTCGTGTGGCCGACGACCGGCATGAAGTTCGTGTCGCCGCCCCAGCGGGGCACGATGTGCTGGTGCAGGTGGGCGGCGATACCGGCGCCCGCCACCGTGCCCTGGTTCATGCCGATGTTGAAGCCGTGCGCGCCGGACGCGGTGCGCAGGGCCGTCATCGCCTGCTTGGTCAGCGCGGCCAGCTCGACGGTCTCCGCGTCCGTGAGGTCGGTGTAGTCGGCCACGTGCCGGTAGGGCACGACCATCAGGTGACCGCCGTTGTACGGGTACAGATTCAGCACCGCGTACACCTGCTCGCCGCGGCGGACGATCAGACCGTCCTCGTCGGACTTGGCCGGGATGGAGCAGAAGGGACAGCCGTCGTCGGCGCCCGGGCCGGTCGGCTTGTTCTCGCCCTGGATGTAGGCCATCCGGTGGGGCGTCCACAGACGCTGGAACGCGTCCTGGGTCCCCACTCCCCACTGCTGCTCCGGCTCACTCGTCATGCAGGGAAGCATATGGCTTCGCCCGTTCGCGGCGTGTCGCCGGGGTTGCGGCGAAGCCGTCCCGGGCCAAGCTGGCCGGGTGGACGCCGACAGCCGCAAGGACCACGACCAGCCCCCCGCCGAGCCCCACCCCGAGACCGGCCGGGACCCCCTCACCAAGGCCGGCCGGGACCCGCTCACCGAGCCCAGCCGCAGTGAGCCGCTCACGGAAGCCGACCGCGAACCGCCCACGGAGGCCGACCACGAGCCGCGCACCGAAGCACCCCGGGACCCCCGCCCCGAGGCATCCCGGCCGACCACCCAGGCTCCCCCGGAGCCAGGAACCGAGGTTCCTGCGGAGCCGCACCCCGAGGCTCCCCCGCCGCCACGTACCGACGCTCCCCCAGAACCACACACCCAAGCTCTCCCGGAGCCACGAACCGAAGCTCTCTCGGAGCCGCGTCCCGAGGTTCGCTGGGAGCAGCGCACCGAGATCCCCCTCGCCGTGGCCTCGCTGCTGTTCCTCGCCGCGTACGCCACCAAGGTCCTGTGGCACGGCCTGGCGAGCGTCTGGCAGGACCTCTGCCTCGCCGTGCTGCTGGCCGCCTGGGCGCTGTTCGCGGTCGACTACGCGGTCCGCTGGCGGCTCAGCGGGCAGCGGCTGCGGTTCGTCCGGACGCACTGGCTGGACACGGTCGTGCTGGTGCTGCCGCTGCTGCGCCCGCTGCGGGTGGTCAAGGTGTACGAGGCGGTCCAGCGTCGGCACGGCCAGCCCCGCCTCGCGCTGCACGCGCGCGTGATCTTCTACGCCGGGATCTCGACCGTGCTGCTGGGCTTCGCCGGTGCCCTCGCCGTCTACCAGCAGGAGCGCGGGGCGCCGGGGGCGAGCATGCGGACCTTCGGGGACGCCATGTGGTGGACGTGCGCCACGCTCGCGACCGTGGGATACGGCGACGTCACCCCCGTCACCCCGGTCGGGCGGCTCATCGCGGTCGGGATCATGGCCGTAGGACTGGCCCTGCTGGGCGCGGTGACCGGCACGTTCGCCTCCTGGCTGCTCCAGGTGTTCTCGCGCGAGGACGACGAGAGGCCCCGGGGAAGCTGAGCCTCCCGAGGGCCTCCGCGTACCGCAGGACGATCAGACCTGCGCCCGCTCCTCGACGACCTTCGCGATCTTCGCGATGGCCTCGTCGAACGGGATGCCGTTCTCCTGCGAGCCGTCGCGGTAGCGGAAGGACACCGAGCCCGCCGACATGTCCTCGTCGCCCGCGATGACCATGAAGGGCACCTTCTGCTTCTGGGCGTTGCGGATCTTCTTCTGCATCCGGTCCGAGGAGGCGTCCACCTCGACCCGCAGCCCCTGCTTCTTCGCGGCGGCGGCGAACTTCTCCAGGTACTCGACGTGCGCGTCACCGATCGGGATGCCGATCGCCTGCACCGGCGCCAGCCATGCCGGGAAGGCGCCCGCGTAGTGCTCCAGGAGCACCGCGAAGAACCGCTCGATGGAGCCGAACAGCGCGCGGTGGATCATGACCGGACGCTGCTTGGAGCCGTCCGGGCCGGTGTACTCCAGGTCGAAGCGCTCGGGCAGGTTGAAGTCGAGCTGGATGGTCGACATCTGCCAGGTGCGGCCGATTGCGTCCTTGGTCTGCACGGAGATCTTCGGGCCGTAGAACGCGGCGCCGCCCGGGTCCGGGACCAGCGGCAGCCCCTGCTTCTCGGCGACCTGGCGGAGCGTCTCGGTCGCCTCCTCCCAGACCTCGTCCGAGCCGACGAACTTCTCCGGGTCCTTGGTGGACAGCTCCAGGTAGAAGTCGGTCAGACCGTAGTCCCGCAGCAGGCCGAGGACGAAGGTGAGCGTCTTGTCGAGCTCCTCCGACATCTGCTCGCGGGTGCAGTAGATGTGCGCGTCGTCCTGCGTGAAGCCCCGCGCGCGGGTCAGGCCGTGCACGACGCCCGACTTCTCGTACCGGTACACGGTCCCGAACTCGAAGAGGCGCAGCGGCAGTTCACGGTACGAGCGGCCGCGCGCGTCGAAGATCAGGTTGTGCATCGGGCAGTTCATGGGCTTGAGGTAGTAGTCCACGCCCTCGTCGAGCTGCATGGGCGGGTACATGCCGTCGGCGTACCAGTCCAGGTGCCCGGACGTCTCGAAGAGCTTCCCCTTCGTCGCGTGCGGGGTGTAGACGAACTCGTAGCCCTCCTCCTCGTGGCGGCGGCGCGAGTAGTCCTCCATGACCCGGCGGATGATGCCGCCCTTGGGGTGGAAGACGGCGAGGCCGGAGCCGATCTGCTCGGGGATCGAGAAGAGGTCCAGCTCGGAGCCGAGCTTGCGGTGGTCGCGCTTCTCGGCCTCGGCGAGGAAGTCGAGGTAGCCCTTCAGCTCGTCCTTGGTCGGCCAGGCGGTGCCGTAGATGCGCTGGAGCATGGGGTTCTTCTCGCTGCCGCGCCAGTAGGCGGCCGCGTTGCGCATCAGCTTGAACGCCGGGATGTTCCGGGTGGAGGGCAGGTGGGGACCGCGGCAGAGGTCCTTCCAGCACAGGTCGCCGGTCTTGGCGTCGAGGTTGTCGTAGATCGTCAGCTCACCGGCGCCGACCTCGACGTCCGCGCCGTCGTCGCTGGAAGCCGAGCCCTTGAGGCCGATCAGCTCCAGCTTGTACGGCTCGTCGGCCAGTTCCTCGCGGGCCGCCTCGTCGGTGACGACACGGCGGGAGAACTTCTGCCCGCGCTTCTGGATCTCCTGCATCTTCTTCTCGATGGCCTTGAGATCCTCGGGCGTGAACGGCTTCTCGACGTCGAAGTCGTAGTAGAAGCCGTCCTTGACCGGCGGGCCGATGCCCAGCTTGGCCTCGGGGAAGAGCTCCTGCACGGCCTGCGCCATGACGTGGGCGGTGGAGTGGCGCAGGATGTTGAGGCCGTCCTCGGAGGAGATCTCGACGCCCTCGACGGTCTCGCCGTCCTTGACCTCGTACGCCAGGTCCTTCAGCTCACCGGCCACCCGCGCGGCGATGATCGAGCGCTCGCCGGCGAAGAGCTCGGCGGCCGTAGTGCCCGTCGTCACCGTGCGCTCTTCCCGCTCGGAATCGCGTTGGATGATCACACGGACGTCTGACACCGGTCTCTCCTGACTGAAGGGGATGCGAGCGCCATACCGTGAGCGCGCGCAATAGGGGATCGTACCGACCCGCACCCACCGACCGCGAAATCAGTCCCCTGCCGAGGCCTCCCCGCAGGCCTCCTCGAAGAAGTCCAGGTTCTCCTGCAACGACTTCATCAGCCGGTCCCGCTCCGCCTCGTCCACCTGCACGGGTACGACACCGGAGGCGCCCGTCAGCCGGCGGAACCCGCCCCGGCTCTCCAGCCGCCCGTGCACCCGCACCGGCAGCCCGACGAGGTGGGCGTGCCCGGCGATGCGGTACGCCTCCTCGTCCAGGGTCAGCCGGATGTGCGGCACCTCGACGCCGGCGATCACCCGCAGCCGTACGCTGCCCTCGCCGCGCGGCCCCGACCTGCGCATCCGCACCACCGTCCCGGTGACCCGCACCGGCACGGACGGCTCCTCGCGCAGATAGCGGGCCCCGGCCTCGCGCAGCACGGGCAGGTCGCCCGGCGAGAACTCGACGGGCTCCCCGGAAGCGGCGCACCCCTCGGGCACCCCCGCGGCCGGTGCCCAGTCCACGGCGATGCGCGCGCCTTCGGTACCGCGCACGAGCGCGATGAGGGCCTCGGTGAGCTCGCGGCTGACGCCCGCCTCCACGGCCCCGTCGAAGGCGTCCATGCCGCCGGTGGCCCGCTGGTAGTCGATGGCCTCGCGGGCCGCGCACAGGGCCTGGTGGAGGCGTACGGCGAGCGGGCGGCCGGTGCCGACGGGCGCGAAGGCGGTGAGCCGGCCGTCGGTGGCGGCGCCGACGAGGACGTTCTCCAGCAGGGAAAGAGCGGCGCGGCGATGCCGGGCACCGTAGTAACCGGCCCGCGCGCGGGTGGCGAGCGCGCCGGCGAGGAGGGTCTGCCGGGCGGCGGCGCGCAACTGCTCTTCCACCGCCCAGGACGCTGCTCCCGCAGGGCCGGTCGGTACGTCCCGCCACCAGCGGATCTCGTCGCTGGGCACGGCGAGGCCGACGAGGACCTCGCGCGCGGAGGGGGTGCCGCTGCGGGCGAGGGCGACGAGCGCCTCGCCGAGCAGGTCGTCGCTGTCGGGGAAGGCGCGGCTCTCGGGGACGAGCAGGCTGGTGCCGCCGGTGCCGGGTCCCGGTGGGGTCCAGCGGCCGTAGCGTCCGGGGGCGCCGCCGCGGCGCTGCCAGCCGTGCCGGTGCAGCAGGGCGCTGAGGACGGCGGGGTCGACGTCGTCGGGCGCGGGGGCGCGGTTCCAGGCGGCGGCGTCGACGGGGTGCGGCCGGACCGGCCGCAGGGGTTCCTCGACGGGGCGGTGGGTCATGGTCGGCCTCCCGTCCTCATGGTCTGCCTCCCGTCCCGACCCGCGTCATGATCTCGCACAGTGCCCGGTCGTCGAAGATGCGTGCGGTCGGTATCCGTACGGTGGTCCGGGTCCGTCCGGTGATCGGGTGCCCGGCGAGGTTGACCCAGTAGCAGCAGTGCCTGAGGTCGAGGCGGTCGTGGCTGGCGCGCAGCCAGTCGTCCTGGGATCTCGGCACGAGCATGACCACGAGGATCTTGTGCACCGAGACGGGGGTGCGCGCGAGTTTGCGCAGATGGTCGTTGTCGAGCGTGAAGGAGAAGAACCGGCCGGGCGGGTTGGGCGCGACCTGGTAGGTGCACTTGAGCTGCACCTTGATGGTGACCTCGTCGTCGACGGTGTGCCCGGGCGAGCCGTGGCTGACGTGCCAGTCGATGCCGTTGTCGGGGAACGGCTGCGACAGCGAGCAGCCGGCCGCCGCGGCGACGGCGTGCAGATAGCCCACCTGCAGGGTTTCCATGCAGGCGGTGGTGGCGAGTGTGCCGCGAAGGGGGCCCGCACGTTCGGGCAGCAGCCCGCCCCGCTCGGGCTGCGCTATCGCCATGACCAACAGCCTTCCACGCTCGGTGAATCCGAACCTCGGGTCTCTGAACTGCAAAGACCGGTATTCCTGTTGTGTCCGCCCGGCGTACGGCGCAAACAGCCCGGGTATCACCAAAGCGGCAGAAGACGGTGCGTCAGCTGCCGTGGGTGAACGAGGGGTTGTGTAGGTATGACGTGCTGGTACGAGGGGCCCCTGGCCGCCTTCGACACGGAGACGACGGGCGTCGACGTGGAGACCGACCGGATCGTGTCGGCCGCCGTCGTCGTCCAGGACGCCCCGGGCACCCGGCCGCGGGTGAGCCGGTGGCTGGTGAACCCGGGTGTGCCGGTGCCCGAGGGCGCGACGGCGGTGCACGGGCTGACGGAGGAGCATCTGCAGCGCAACGGCCGCTGGCCGGCGCCGGTGATGTACGAGATAGCGGAACAGCTGGGCGAACAGGCGTCCGCGGGGCGGCCGTTGGTGGTGATGAACGCGCCGTTCGATCTGACGCTGCTGGACCGGGAGTTGCGCCGCCATCGCGCCTCGTCCCTGGACCGCTGGTTCGAGTCGTCGCCGTTGCTGGTCCTCGATCCGCGGGTCCTGGACAAGCATCTGGACCGCTACCGCAAGGGCCGCCGCACGCTGACCGACCTGTGCGCGCACTACGAGGTCACGCTGGACGGCGCGCACGACGCGGGCGCGGACGCGCTGGCCGCGCTGGAGGTGGTACGAGCGGTGGGGCGGCGCTTCGCGGCACGGCTGGAGCGGCTGTCCCCGAACGAGCTGCACCACCTCCAGGCGGGTTGGCACGCGGCACAGGCGCGGGGCCTGCAGGCGTGGTTCGCGCGCAGCGGCACCCCGGAGGCGGTGGACCCGGCGTGGCCACTGCGTCCGGAGCTGCCGGCGGCGGCCGCCTGAAGATCAGCGCGGCAATGAAAGAAGCGGCAATGAAAGAAGCCGGTCCGCGTGCTGCGGACCGGCTTTCTCGCGGTGGGCGATACTGGGTTCGAACCAGTGACCTCTTCGGTGTGAACGAAGCGCTCTCCCACTGAGCTAATCGCCCGGGAACGCACTGAACAATACAGGTCCCGGCGGCCTTCCTTCAAACCGCTTCCAAGTAGGCGGTCAGGCCCCGGCGTCCGGCCCGCATCATCAGCCGGTGGTTGGCCCGGAACACCGGCCGCCCCGGCACGGCGAGGCGCCGCAGCAGTGGTTTGTTCACGTCGACGACCTGGTCGTACACCGCGAGGGTGCCCGCGCCGTCCCCGCTGATCGTCCAGCGCGCCCAGCCCTCCAGGTCCCCGGTCATGGCGATCTCCAGCACCCCGCCGGCCCGGTCGCGCCGCACCTCCTTCGCGGTGAAGACGAGGTCGTAGGGCAGGGTGGCCCGGATCGTGATGACGCCGGTGGTGTCGTCGAGCCGTTCCACGGCACGGACCTGGGGCCACCACCGGGGGTAGTCCTCGGCCTGTTCCAGCACGTCGTAGACGGTGGCGGGCGACGCGGGCAGGGCCCACCGGGTGTGGAAGCGGTAATGGCTCCAGTCCATGCACAGAGTCTGCCCGCCCGCATCTGAGTATGTTCTGAGTACGCGCACTCATGCCGTACGACGTGACCCCGACCACACTCCAAGGCATGACGCACTTTCCGCCCCCGGCCGAGGAGTTGCGGCTCCTGGACGCGGAGCTGTTCCACCTCGACGCCCGCCGGACCCAGTTGCTCCGGCGCCGCGCCTGGCTGGTCACCGCCCTCCAGACACCGGTACCTCCCCCGCCGCGGTCCACCCCGGCCGCCCGCCCCGAGGCCACCGCGCCCCGGGTGCAGAACGTGCTGCTGATGCTCGGCGGTGTTCTGCTGGTCATCGCGGCGACGGCGTTCACCCTGGTCAACTGGGGGGACCTGGGGATCGCGGGGCGGGCCCTGGTGCTCGGCGCGGTCACCGCGGCGGCGCTCGCCACGCCGACGGCCCTGCTGAAGCGCGGCCTGCGCTCGACGGCCGAGTCGGTGGCGGGCCTGGGCCTGGCACTGACGGTCCTCGACGCGTACGCGCTGCACGAGACGGTCTTCACGCAGGCGGAGGGCGCGCCCTACACGGCGATCGCGTCGGCGCTGCTGGCCGGACTGTGGGCGGCGTACGGCCTGCTGCCGCCCCTGAAGGACCTGCGTCTGCCGCTGCCCGCGGCCCTCCTGGCGGCCCAACTGCCGCTCTTCTTCAGCGCGCTGGCGCTGGACGCCGACTCCTACGGCGTCACGGCGGCCGTGCTGCTGACGGCCGCGTTCGACACAGTTGTGGCGCTCCGAGCGACCGCCGGACCCGTACGTCTGCTCGCCGTCGTCGGCGCGTACGGCCTGGGCGGCTCGGGCGTATGGGCGGCCGGTTCGCTGTCCTGGACGGCCACCGGCCCGAGCGCCGCCGCCCGTGCGGCGGCGCTCCTCCTCCTCGCCGCGACGATCGCGCTGACGGTGGCGTGGCGCGGCGCGAGCGCACCGGGCACCGCGCCCTCCACCGACCTCCCGGCGTCCCAGAGCACCGCTCACGCCTTCGGTCTCTCGGTCGCCTCCGCCCTCCTGCTGGTCGCCGCGCTCGGTGGCATGGCGCGCTCCGCGCTTCCCGGCGCCTGGACGGTCCCGGTCCATCTCGCCTGCGGCATCGCCCTGTTGGCGGCGGTGCGACCGGAAGGGCTGCCGGAGACGGTGCGGCGCGGGTTCGCCGCGGCCTCCGGTGCCGTGCAGGCGCTGGCCGTGGTGTGGACGCTGCCCGTCGTGGCGGTGACCCTGCTGGGGCCGGTCGCGTGGGTGCCCCACGCCTGGTCGGGCGCGCCGGCGGACCTGCGCGAGGCGGTCACGGTGGACCTCCCCTGGCCGCCGCACGCGGCGACGGCTCCGCTGGTCCTGGTGGCCGTGGCGGCGGTACTGGCCCTGGCGGTACGGCACTCCGACTGGCGTCCGCGAGCCCTGACCGGTGCGCTGGTGCTGACGTGGGCGGCGGCGCTGACCCTCCCCGCCGTGCTCGAACTGCCGTACACGCTCGGCCTGTTGGTGCTGGGGTCGCTGACGGGCGTGATCCTGGCGTCGCCCTACGGTCAGCCGACCGCGACCGTCCTCGCCCTCGCCACCTCCGCGAACCTGGGCTTCGCCGCCCTCGCCTCCCAGTCGGCGACCCTCACCGCGCTCGGCGCCCTCACGGTGTTCTTCGCGGTGGTCTCCTGGCGGTTCACGGTCGTCACGGCCCCCGCGGCCCTCGCGTACGCCACCACGCTGGCCTGCGCGACCGGTGCGGCGGCGGACTGGCAGCCGCAGTACACGGCCCTGCTCGTGCTGGCGGTCCCGGTGTCCGCGGCCCTGCTGGCGGCACGGCTCAAGGAGCCCCGGGCGACGCCGGCGGTGGAGGTCACCGGCGCCGGCGCCGCGCTCCTGGCCCTCACCCTCGCCGCGACCGACCCGCCGATGCTGGCCCTGGTCCTGTCCCTGTGCGGAGTGATCGCCACGGGCACGGCACTCCGCCCCGACCGCCACGCGGTGGGCTACGCGGCCGCCGCCCTCTTCCTCCTGGCCACCTGGGTGCGCCTGGCGGCCTGGCAGGTCGGCACCCCCGAGGCGTACACGCTCCCGGTCACGATCCCGGCCCTGGTCGTCGGCTTCCTCCGCAGGCGGCGCGCCCCGGAGACCTCGTCCTGGACGGCGTACGGCCCGGGCCTGGCCGCCACGCTCCTGCCGAGCCTGGTGATGGCCTGGGGCGACCCGCACTGGACCCGCCCGCTGCTCCTGGGCCTGGCGGCCCTGTCCCTCACCCTGCTGGGCGGCGGCTACAGCCTCCAGGCCCCCTTGGTCCTCGGCGGCTCGGTCCTGACCCTGGACGCCCTCCATGAACTGGCCCCGTACATAGTCCAGGTGACGGACGCCCTCCCCCGCTGGGTGCCCCCGGCACTGGCGGGCCTGCTGCTCCTGGCCCTGGGAGCGACGTACGAGCGCCGCATCAGGGATGTCCGGAGAATGCGGAACCTCCTGGGAAGGATGAGCTGACCCCCTCAGGGGCGCGGGGAACTGCGCGACCAGCCACAACGGTCCGCAGTTCCCCACGAACCTTTACGGCATCTTGTCCCCTAGCAGCGCCAGGTTCTCAATGGCGGCAAGCCCGTACAGAGCGGTGTCGTTGGTGGAGATCCACGCCGCCTCACCACCCGCGACCAACGTCACCGGCCCGCTCAGCTCCTCCGTCCTCCAAGGCGCCGACTCCTTGTACCCGTCGGAGTTGTAGAACTTCTCCCAGGCCCGCTTGGCCAGCTTCTCGTCCCCCGTCTTGACGGCCGCATACGCGTCGAGCCGCGAATGCCCCTGGAACAGCAGCAGCGTCCCGAAGTTGGACCCGTACCGCGCCGCCTGCTCGGCCTTGGTGGCGTTGAAGTAGCGGCAGTAGTCGAAGTACGCCTCGTTGAAGGAGGGCATGTCGACGAGGTCGATGAGTTCGGCGCACAGCTCGTTGAGGCCGAACACGGCGGAGAGGTGCGAGACCCCGACCACCGGCGTCGACGCGACCGCGAACCTGCCCGTGTCGAGGTCGTAGAGTCCGCTCCCCTGTACGAAGCCGTTCGGCTGGGCGCCGATCGTCTCCATGGTGGACAGCACGCGGGCCTTGGCCTTCTCCCACTTCGGTCCCTTGCGCTCCCACTCGGTCAGCCACGCCGACACGAGCCCGCTCCAGTCCGTGCCGAAGCCGATCGACAGCGCGTGCCGGTCGGGCGTGTACGGCTCGGTACGGATCTTGCGGATGGGGTCGAGGACCAGGAAGGTCTCGTCGGAGTCGACGTTGGCGTGCATGAGGTCGCCGACCCGCTCGTCCGCGGTGAGGAAGTAGTAGTAGCGCCGGTAGGTGGTGTTGGCGATGCGCTGCTGCTTGGCGCTGTCGGCGTAGTGCTGCACACCGTGCCGGGTGCCGAGGCCGGCCCACTGTCCGAGGTGGTAGACGTCGACCTCCCCGGTGTGCCGGGTCATGGCCTCGGCGAACCGGAAGATGTCCGCACGGCCGGAGCGGAGGTACGCGAACCACAGCCAGAGGTCGGGCGAGAGCTCGGAGTTGTCCCAGGCGTAGCCGCCGATGTCGTACCGCCACTGGTGCCTGACGGTGTCATAGGTGTGCATGATGTCGCCGTAGTCCCAGAAGCCGTACCAACGGCGTTGCTCCACCTGGTCCTTGTAGTAGGTGAAGAGGAAGTCGAGGTGGTCCTCGATCTTCGCCTTGGCGGGCGTGGAGCGGTCGGGCTCGGAGTACAGGCCGGGTCCGAAGACCTTCGCCTTGATGAGCTGCTTGGGCGGCGCGGCGAGCTGCGGCAGCACCCGTACGGCTTGGACCTGCCGGGCAAGAGCTGCCGCCGACGGAGTCGACTCGTTGGCCCAGAAGAGCAGTTCCGAGGTGCGGGCGATGCCGTACGGCGTGCCGAACTCCGGCTCGTAGTCCTCGTAGGTGATGTTGAGGCCTTCGAGCTGTTCGGCGAAGGTGTCCTGGCCCATGCCGTCGTGGTAGAAGCGCAGGTCCATGGGCTGCGCCTCGGGCGACCAGAGCCAGAGGGTGACCTCGGCCTCGTCGGTGTGGGCCTCGCGGATGTCGAGCTGGGCGGGGAACTTCTCCCAGAAGTCCCGCAGGCCGAAGGAGAATCCGCCGCTGACGCCACCGACGTAACCGAACCCGGAGGCCCGCTTGCCGCCGCCCGCGCCGATCCAGCCGTGCCCCTTCTTCGTCCGCTTGCGCAGGGTGAAGCCGTCGGCGGAGAGCTGGGAGAGGGTGTAGTCGCCCCACTCGGGGATGTACTGCAGTCTCGTCGTCACCCGCTGGTCCCAGGTGGCGGGGTCGGGCAGTCTCTCGCCCGCGTACTGGGCGGCCTGGACGGCGGCCCCGGGGTCGCGGCGCAGGCCCGTGATGCCCTTGACGGCCTCGCGCAGCAGACCGGTGCCCTCGCCGCCGATGCGGATGTGGCGGTCGTACGACGGGTCGCGCATCGGCACGGTGAAGCGGACGCCGATGCCGCGGATGAAGTCGCCGCTCGCCTTGCCCGGTTCCTGGGTGCCATCGAAGGTGAGGGTGTGCACCATGCGGAAGGAGTCGGCGCCCGCGTAGAAGTACAGGCGGATGGAGAACGGCAGCCAACTCCGGTTGCCCCTGCGGTGCTTGCCGTCGATGCGGACGACCGCGCGGACCGGGCCCGCCTGCTCGACGGTCACGTCGGAGACGGCCCCGTCGAAGCGCTCGGTCTTGACCGTGCCCTGGTCCTCGTCCTCGATCTCGGGCTGGCGGATCAGGACGAGCTTGCCGTTCTTGGCGATCTCGGTGGAGCCGCGGGTGACCGACTTGATCAGCGTGGCGCCGGACTTGCCGATCTTTGCGGTGATGACACCGGTGGAGACGGTGATCGCGCCGCCGCTCGTGTCGACGGTGACCTTCTTGTCGGGGACGGCGGCCTCGCCCGCGGACAGGGTGAGCTTGCCGCTGCCGGAACTCACCGCGTGGGCGGTCCACTTGAGGGAGCCGTCCGGCCAGTAGGCGATCGGCCAGGACTGCACGGGCACGGACTTGCCGTCGGCGTCCGTGAGCGCGAAGGTCTGGTCCTCCTGGTGGACGCCTTTGGGCCAGGGCACGCCGAGGGTGGAGCCGGGAGCGGCGCCGAGTCCGCCGTCCTCCAGCCAGTCCAGGACGACCGGAGCGTCGTCGGCCCCGGCGGCTCTGGGCGCGGCCTGCGCGTCCTTCGCTCCTAGCGCCCAGCTGAACTGCGCGGCGGCGCCGGCGACGGCGGCTGCCTTGAGGAGGGACCTGCGGGGGATGGGAGACATGGTCATTCCTTTCCATGTACGACTGTGCGGCTGGTCAGGGGCATGACAGAGAGAGGTGCGGCGCCCGGGGCACCGACCTTGTGCGACGCAGGGGTACCGCCCGCCCATCAGCGGTGCCGGTACCGCTCCTCGACGGCGACGGCCGCCGCCGCGACGGCTCCCAGGACGGGGACCGCCAGCGGGGCGACGAACGTGGCGGACAGGGCTACCACGCCCAGCCCGCAGACGATCAGGAAGGACCCGGCGGGATCGAGCACGGTCCGCCGCCCGGCATCGGCCAGCAACGCCCGCCAGCTGTCACCGGGCGCCCAGACGGCGGCGGCCCGCAGCAGTGCCACGACGACACCGATCAGCGCGAAGACGCCGACGGCCCCGACGAGCGGTCCACCCGGCAGCCCGGCCCGCGCGGCCAGGACGTCCACCCAGACCACGGCGGCGACCACCCACCCGGCGAGCCCGACGGCCCAACCGCCGCGCAGGGCCGTACGGAAGTCCGCGACGAACTCCCCCAAGCCGCCGCCCTCGTGGCCGGTACGACGCCGAAGGTGCCGGGCGCCGGCGGCGAAGGCCGCCGGGTAGGTGACGACCCCGAGCGAGGCCACCGCGATCCACACTCCGGTGAGCAGACACTCGGCGAACACGGCGAACCGCTCGCCCCCGAAGGACAGCCGGCGGGCCTTCACCGGTGCTTGCGCCATGCTGACCGCCTCACTTCAGTCCGGACGTCGCCATGCCGTCGATGAGATACCGCTGGAAGGCCATGAAGAAGGCGATGACCGGCACGAGCGCCACCAGCGACATCGCGATCATGCTCCCGTAGTTGGAGATGCCCTCCTGGTCGCGGAACATCATCAGGCCGAGGGAGACGGTGTACTTGTCGGGGGTGTTGAGATAGATCAACGGCCCCATGAAGTCGTTCCAGGCGTTGATGAAGGTGAAGATGGCGCTGGTGATGAGGGCCGGGCGGGTCAGCGGCAGCACGACGGACCAGTAGGTCCGGAAGTGCCCGCAGCCGTCGAGCCTGGCGGCCTCGTCCAGCTCCCGCGGCAGTCCGCGCATGAACTGCACCATGAGGAAGACGAAGAACGCCTCGGTGGCCAGGAACTTGCCCGCCACGAGCGGCACCATGGTGTCCACGAGTTCCAGCTTGCGGAACATCACGTACTGCGGGATGAGCAGCACGTGGTACGGCAGCAGCAGCGTGCCGATCATCAGGGTGAACAGCAGGTTCCGCCCGGCGAACCCGATCTTGGCGAAGGCGTAGGCGGTCAGCGAGCTGGAGATCACGACACCGACGACGGCGAGCCCGGCGTAGGTCAGCGAGTTCAGGAAGAACGTGCTGATGGAGATGCCGGAGATACCGTCGGCGAGCCCCGAGAAGTTCGCCCAGACCGGCTTGGCCGGCAGCAGGTCGATGCTGGCGATGATGTCCTTGCTCGGCTTGAACGAGGCACCGAGCACCCAGATCACGGGGTACAGGACGACCGCGAGGACGGCGAGCGCGCCGACGTGCCAGGCGATCGACCCGGTGCGCCGCCGCTTGCTCGCGGAACGCACGACAGGAGTACTGCTGGCGCTGGTCACTTGGCGGCCTCCTCGTAGTGCACCCACTTCTTCTGCGACCAGAACAGGACCGCCGTGACGAGCGCCACCGCGACCACCAGCGTCCAGGCCATCGCGGAGGCGAAGCCCATCTGGGCCTCCTTGAAGCCCTTCTGGTAGAGGTAACAGGTGTAGACGAGGGTGGCGTCGGCCGGTCCGCACTGGGTGTTGGAGACGACGTACGCGGACCCGAACACCTGGAACGCGTGAATGGACTCCAGCAGCACGTTGAAGAACAGCACGGGGGAAATCATCGGCAGGGTGATGTTCCAGAACCGGCGCAGTGGTCCGGCGCCGTCCATCTCGGCGGCCTCGTACAGCTCCTGCGGGACCTGCTTGAGACCGGCCAGGAAGATGACCATCGGCGCACCGAACTGCCAGATGCTCAGCGCGACCAGCGCGTAGAGGACGTAGTCCGGGTTGCCGATCCAGCCGCCGACGTCGAGTCCGAAGACCTTCTGGGTACGGTCCACGATCGCGTCGTCCGAGAACAGCGCCCGCCACACGAAGCCCACGGAGACGCTGGCGCCGATGAGCGAGGGCATGTAGAACGCGGCCCGGTACAACCCCTGTCCGCGCCGCTTCTGCGCGAGCAGCAGCGCCACGCCGAGGGCCAGCAGCAGCTTGAGCGGGGTGGCCACGACGACGTACTTCAGGGTGACCTCGACCGACTTCTGCCAGCGCGGGTCCTGGAACATGGTCGTGAAGTTGTCGAGACCCACCCACTCCGGCGGGGTGAAGAGGTTGTAGCGGGTGAACGCGTAGTAGAGCGACGCGATCATCGGCCCCGCCGTGAGCACCAGGAACCCGGCGATCCACGGCGACATGAAGAGGTAACCGGCGATGTTCTCGCGGCGCCGCCCGCGCCGCCCGGCGGCAGGAGCGGCGGACCGCTTCTTCGCCGGGCGCACGGGCGCTTCCTTGACGAGCGTCATGGTGGTACGTCCCCTCAGCCCGCGAACGCGGCCTTGGCCTCGCTGAACAGTGCCTTCGCCGCGTCGGCGGGCTTGGTCTTGCCCTGGGACACCTCACCGGCGATGCGCAGGAACGCCGCCTCGACGACGTCGGCGCCGGACGGGTGCGGGGTGATCTTCCCCAGCACACCGGCCTTGGCGACCTCTTCCTCGTACGCCTTGACGCCCTTGTTCTGGTCGTCGGTGGGCACGAACGCGTCGTACTGCTCGGTCGTCGAGAGGATGCCGCGGTCGTAGCCCATGATCTTGCCGACCTCGGGGTCGTGGACCATGAAGGAGATGAACTGGGCGGCCTCCTTGGGGTGCTTGGTCCCGGAGAAGGCGCTGAGCATCAGCGAACCGAGGTACTGACCGGTGTCCTTGCCGTCCGTGGTGGGGATCGGCGCGAGCCCGTAGTCCGACTCGCCCTCGCCCTCGTAGCGGATGGAGAAGTTGTCCCAGGTGAACTCGGACGCGGCGAGCCCGGCCGACAGGCCCGACTTGGGCTGCACCTGCTCGATCTTCTTCGGGTCGGTGACGAGCCCGGACTTCACGCGCTTGTAGCCGTCCGCCCACCACTGCGTCAGGTCGTCCTCGGTGAAGCCGAGAGCGGAGTCGGTGAAGAACGCCTTGCCGTTCTGGCGGAGGTACAGGTCGTACAGGTACATGATGCCGAAGTAGCCGGTGTCGCCGGCGATCTTCAGCTTGTCCTGGATGGTCTGGAGGGCGTCGAAGTACTCGTCCCAGGTCCAGCCCATCTTCGCCTCGACGCCGGCCTTCTTGAAGGCCTTGAGGTCGATGACGAGCGCCATGGTGTTGGCGCCGACGGGGATGCCGAGCTGCTTGCCGTCGACCTGACCGTTCGCCAGAACGCCGTTGCGGAAGTTGTTCAGGTCCAGGTTCCCGGAGTCCGCCTGGGACTTGAGGTCCATCAGAACTCCGCGCTTGTCGTACTTGCGCAGGAATCCGACGGCATTCTGGAATACGTCCGGCGGATTTCCACCGGAGGCCTGCGTCTGGAACTTCTCCCAGAACGCCGCGTAATCGGTGAATTCGGGCTTGATCTTGATCTTCGGGTACTTCTTCTCGAAGACCGCGATCGCCTTCTTCATGGCAATGGTCCGCGGCTCGCCGCCCCACCAGGCATAACGGAGCGTCACATTCCCGTCGCCGGAGCCGCTGTCACCGCCCCCGCACGCCGCCGTCGTCGCCAGCCCCAACGTGGCCGCCGCTCCACCGGCCGCCTTCAGGATCGTACGCCTCTCAACATTCCTGCTGGTTCCCACAGTCGGGCCCTCCCCGCAGCGTCGTTGCCGCCTGCATGAATCGTTTCAAGTAAGCGCTTGCTGGCACAAGGTACGAAGCCCCTCGGGGGGCGTCAATGATTCGGACAGGAATTTCTTGCGGGACGGCTCGGCGAGTTGACGGCACAGCGGAGAACCGTGCCGCGGAACAGCGCGTGAAGTCGCAGGTGAGGCAGCCGAGTCCGACCGGCCGAACATGAACTGGCCGATCGCTCCCGGAGGTTGTCCGGCCTGAACTCGTCGGCCGGCCCGGAGCCGGGAACGCCGACGGCCCGCCTGCTGCTCGCAGGCGGGCCGTCGGTCCGGGTGGGCGATACTGGGTTCGAACCAGTGACCTCTTCGGTGTGAACGAAGCGCTCTCCCACTGAGCTAATCGCCCGGACGCAGGAAGAACATTACCCCATGTCAGGGGGTGCCTGAGCACCCCCCGCGCGGCCGGTGGTCACTGGTCCTTGATGTTCCAGGGCATCTCGAAGCCGAACTTGTAGACGTAGACCGCGACGATCGCGGCCACGATCACCAGGCCGATCGACGTCAGGATGATGTTGCGCCGGCGGACCTTGGGGTCGAGCGCCCGCTGTGCCGCCTCGGTCACCTTGCGTTTCGTCCAGCGCAGCACCAGCTGGGCCCAGACGAACTCGGTCGCCCAGATCGCCATGCCGCCGAAGATCACGACCCAGCCGGGTCCGGGCAGCGGAAGCATGATGATGCCCAGGACCACGACCGCGAGGCCGATGATGAAGATCCCGACCTGCCAGCTCAGGTGCAGCACACGGCGGGCCTTGATGAATTCCGGCGCTTTCGAGCCGAGCCCCTGCTCGCCCTGCGCCCCACTGGTCTGCGTCTCGTCCGATGCCACAGCCGCCTCGGCCCGCTCGTCACTCCCCGTGTTCATACAGCCAAACCCTACCGGAGAGAAACCAGTCACCGTAATGGTCGTACCTCGCGAACAGGTCCTCGGCCGGAAGAGTTACGTAAAGGCACGCAAAACACTCAGAGGGGTTTACAACGGCACCGTAGGTGGCATGTCGATTTCGCCGACGTGCGAATCCCCGAGCGCACACTGAGCGAAAGGCCCTGGCGCTTATGAACACCACGGTCAGCTGCGAGCTGCACCTGCGCCTCGTTGTGTCGAGCGAGTCCTCCCTGCCTGTCCCCGCAGGCCTGCGGTACGACACGGCCGACCCCTACGCCGTGCACGCCACCTTCCACACCGGAGCCGAGGAGACCGTCGAGTGGGTGTTCGCCCGCGACCTCCTCGCGGAGGGCCTCCACCGGCCCACCGGCACCGGCGACGTCCGAGTCTGGCCGTCGCGCAGTCACGGTCAGGGCGTCGTGTGCATCGCCCTGAGCTCCCCGGAGGGCGAAGCCCTGCTCGAGGCCCCGGCACGGGCCCTGGAGTCGTTCCTGAAGCGCACGGACGCTGCGGTGCCGCCCGGCACCGAGCACCGGCACTTCGATCTCGATCAGGAGCTCTCGCACATCCTGGCGGAAAGCTAGGGCGAGGCCTCACCAAGCCGCCCGGCGCCGTCGACTCGGGGTGACGGCTCGGGCCAAGACAACCGCATAGGTACGCACACCGGCGCTGTCACCGCGGATCCTCGCGGGGCGGCGCCGGTGTGCTGGTGCGGTCTCTCAGCCGCACGGTGGCGCGGGATCCGGGCGGCCGCGACCGGTACAGCCGCTCAGGAAGCCACTACGATCGGCCAGCATCGGGCGGGCACCCGCCCGACCCCCAGGCCAGGGAGCGAAATGTGCTGATCACCCATGACACCCGGTGCGCCCTCGATGCCGTGGTGGATCTGGTGAACACCGCACCGGAGGACACCACGACCCCGGACGGGCTGCCGGACGTCGTTGCTCTCGAGGATTTCGTACGAAAGCACGAGATCAGCGATGTCGGGGTGCTCTCCGAGTTCGACCTCTCCGCGGTGCGCAAGATCCGCGGGCGGTTCGCCGCGATCTTCTCGGCCGCGGACGCCCGGGTCGCCGCCGGGATGATCAACGAGCTGGTGGCCGCGGCGGGCACCACGCCCCGGCTCACGGATCACGACGGCTACGACTGGCACGTGCACTACTTCGCCCCGGGCGCCTCCGTCGCCGATCATCTGGCGGCGGACTGCGGGATGGCGCTGGCCTTCTTCGTGGTCGCCGGGGAGCAGGAGCGGCTGCGGCGCTGCGAGGCGCCCGACTGCCGGCGCGCCTTCGTCGACCTCTCCCGCAACCGGTCGCGGCGCTACTGCGACAGCCGCACCTGCGGGAACCGGCTGCACGTGGCCGCCTACCGGGCGCGCCGGAAGGAAGCGGCGGGCTGAGCGTCAGCGCTCCGCGGGAGTGCCGCCCGCGGTACCCGGCGGGTGGCGCCGGGTACCGCGGGAACGGCTCACAGCAACAGCAGATCGTGCAGCGCAGCCATGAGCAGCAGACACCCGATCACCGCAAGGAAGATCATCAGCGGTGGCTGGGAAAGGGCGAAAAGGCACCCGCGCGGCTCGTCCTGAGGCGGCGCGGCGTCGCTCTGTGTCGTGTCCAGCATCTCGCGGGCGATGATGACGCAGACAGCACCCTCGGCGTTACCAACACGCCCGGAAACGCAGGGTAGTTCGCCGGATCCCGTGATCCGCGGTCCAGAACGTTCACGGCGCGTTCGGATCGGTGCCGACTGTGTCGTTTCAGTCAGCCCGCGTCCGTCATATGCCGTGCTTCTTCAGGATGGCCTCGATGTCGCTGAAGTCGTCCGCCGCGGTCCCGGAGCGCGGCGTGGCGGCCGGGCGGGAGGCGGCCCGGGCGCTCGGGCCGAGGGAGGGGGCCGAGGCCGCCGGTGCGACCGCCTCACGCTGAGCCGACCGGGCCGCCTTGCGCTCCTTGCGGGTACCGCCGCGGCGGCGCTCCACCGCGCGCGTGGCGGAGAAGAGCAGCCAGGCGGCGCCGAGCACCCCGAAGCCCGCCCAGGCCGTGACGCTGAAGGCCGTGTCGGCCGCCCACTCCACGACGCCGGTCATCACCAGGCCGATCGGCACGAGCGAGTACGCCGCGATCCGGGCGGCCGCGAGGAAGCGCTTGCGGTACGCCGTGACCGCCGCGATGCCCAGGCCTGCCGCGGAGACGGCGGAACAGACGGTCTCGGCAATCATCCGGTCCTCCAGGCAGGGGTCGGTCGGCCAGTTCGTCCCTTCCATCCTGCACCGCCCGAACCCCCTGGGGCCATGCTCCGACAGGACATCAGGGACATCTCCGGGTCGGATCGTCCGCAGGTGCCGGTCGGGGCGGGTGCCGGCCGGGGGTGCGCCAAGCGGCCGTGCCGGCCCACCAGGGTCGATTCGGTCGTTCGCAGGGCGGCTGGGAGACTGGGGGTATGAGTGACTCCTCCCCCGTGCGTCCCGTCGTCCCCGTGCTCGACGTCTGGTGCGAACTCCAGTGCCCTGACTGCCGTGACGCCCTGGACGACATCCGGGCTCTGCGGGCCCGTTACGGCGACCGGCTGGAGGTGCGCCTGCGGCACTTCCCGCTGGAGAAGCACAAGCACGCCTTCGCCGCCGCGCAGGCCGCCGAGGAGGCCGCGGAGCAGGGCAGGGCGTGGGAGTACGTCGAGGCCGTGCTGGGGCGGGTCGAGGAGCTGGACCGTAAGGGAGAGCCCTTCCTGGTCGAGGTGGCCGGTGAACTGGGCCTCGACGCCGAGGAGTTCGACACCGCGCTGATCGACGGCCGGCACATCCTGATCGTGGACGCCGACCAGGCCGAGGGCAAGGCGATCGGCGTGACCGGCACCCCGACGTACGTGGTCGACGGTGAGCGTCTCGACGGCGGCAAGAGCCAGGAGGGCCTGCGCGAGCGCATCGAGGAGATCGTGGACCGGCTGCTGGCCGGGAACGCCTGACCCCCGCGGCTCCGGCGGCTCCTCGACGGCCGCTACAGCAGCGGCTTGTAGAAGGCGTACCGCGTCGTCTCGTATCCCAGTGACTCGTACAGGCGCTCGGCCGGGGTGTTACCCGCGAACACGTTGAGGCCCAGGGTGCTGCTGCCGAGGGCGTGTGCCTGGATCTCCGCCAGCAGCATCAGGGCGCGGCCGTGGCCGTGGCCGCGCCGGTCCGCGTCCACCTCGACGTCGTAGACGAAGGGCTTGCCGTCCCGCAGGGCGAGCCACAGGACGCCCACGCGCGTGCCCTCGTGTTCGAGGATGTGCAACCACGTGTCCTCGGTGGCGAAGCCCTGGGGCAGCAGGGTGTCGTGGTCGCGCCGGGACTTGGCGCGGGCCTCGGCCTCGGGCACGCCCCGGGCGATCCAGGTGCGCGCGTAGTCCTCGGTCTCGTGCATCAGCCAGGCGTCGAAGTCGGCCTCGGTCATGGGGCGCGCCCGGTAGCCGGCCGGCAGCGTGGGCGGGGTGTCGGCGAGCTGCTTCCGCATGCCGCGGTTGCGCAGGACGTAGCCGAGCGCCCGGACGAGCCGTAGCGCCGCCTCCTCGGTCGCGGCGACGCCGATCTCGATCTCCCGGCAGCCCCAGCCGCGCGCGACCTCCTCGGCGGCCAGCGCGGCCACCGTCCCCCGGCCCCGGCGCCGGTCGGGTTCCTCGATGCGCAGATCGTGGATGCACGCCACGGAGGCGCCGAAGGCGGGCGACGTGCCGAGGCGGACGGCGCCGACGGGACGGCTGTTCACGCACACCTGGTAGCGGCGTGAACGCGTGCCGTCGGCATGCTGCTGGAGCGGCTCGGTCGGCCGCAGGGTGGTGGTCATCAGGGGTGTTCTACCCGCTGCCGTGCTCCGAGGCAGCCCAATATTCGGAGCGCCTCGGGGACGGGGGCCTGTCACGGGTCGAGGTCGTTGCCCGCCCGCTCGTCGAAGATCCGCATGGCCTTCGCGGTCACCGGTCCCGGCGCACCGGGCAGTTCGCGGTCGTCGACGCGGTGCACGGCCTGTACGTCGCGCAGGGTGGAGGTGAGGAAGACCTCCTCTGCCCGCTCCAGGACGTCCAGCGGCAGGTCGGTCTCCTTGGCGCCGGTCCATTCGACCGTCAACGCGCGTGTAATGCCCGCGAGGCAGCCGGAGGCGAGCGGCGGAGTGTGGAGCTCGCCGTCCAGGACGACGAAGACGTTCGACCCGGTGCCCTCGCAGAGCTGTCCCACGGTGTTGGCGAACAGCGCCTCCGAGGCGCCCTGGGCGTGCGCGCGGGAGAGCGCGACGACGTTCTCGGCGTACGAGGTGGTCTTCAGACCGGCCAGGGCGCCGCGCTCGTTGCGCGTCCAGGGGACGGTGATCGCGGCCGTGGTGTCGGGGCGGCGCTTGGTCTCGCCGAGGGCGACGACCAGGGTCGGGCCGTGTTCCCCGCGGTCGGAGCCGAGGGGGCCGTGGCCGCCGGTGTAGGTGATGCGCAGCCGGCCGAGCGGCACGGGGTTGGCGTCGAGGACGGCGGCGCAGGCGCGGCGCACCTCGTCGAGGTCCGGGTCGGGCAGACCGAGACCACGGGCGGAGCGGGTCAGCCGGTCCAGGTGCCGGGTCAGGGCGAACGGGCGGCCGTCCACCGCCTTCACGGTCTCGAAGATGCCGTCGCCCACGGTCAGCCCGTGGTCGAAGACGGAGACGCGGGCGGACTCGCTGTCCTCAAGCCCGCCGTCGAGCCAGATCTTCACGTCGGTAGTCCCTCTCCACTCACCTCGTACGTTCCCGACGCTACCGCGAGCAGCCGGGCGGCCTTCAGCTCGGTCTCCCGCCACTCCCCGTCGGGGTCGGAACCCCAGGTGATCCCGGCGCCGGTGCCGAAGCGCAGCACGCCTTCGGCGCGGTCGATCCAGAAGGTGCGGATGCCGACGGCCAGCTCCCCGGTGCCCCGGTCGGCGTCGACCCAGCCGACGCCGCCGCAGTAGGGGCCGCGCGGCGCCGTCTCCAGGGCGTCGATGATCCGCAGGGCGCTGGACTTGGGCGCGCCGGTGACCGAGCCCGGCGGGAACGCGGCGGCCAGCAGCTCCGGCCAGCCGGCGCCGTCGCGCAGCTCACCGCGGACCGTCGAGACGAGGTGCACGAGGCCGGGGTGCTTCTCCACGGCGCACAGGTCGGGGACGGTGACGCTGCCGGTGGCGCAGACCTGCCCGATGTCGTTGCGGACCAGGTCGACGATCATGACGTTCTCGGCGTAGTCCTTCTCCAGGAGGTCCGCCTCGGTGCGTCCGGTGCCCTTGATCGGCCCGGACTCGACGACCCGGCCCTCGCGGCGCAGGAACAGCTCGGGTGAGGCGGTGGCCACCTCCACGCCGTGCTCCGGCAGCCGGATCGTTCCTGCGTATGGTGCCGGGTTGCCGCGGGCCAGCAGGGCCGTCAGCGCGTCCACGTCGGCGTCGGGCGCCACAGGCGCGCTCAGGACGCGGCAGAGGTTCGCCTGATAGACCTCGCCGGCCGCGATGTGCTCCCGTATGCGCCGCACGCCCGCCGTGTACCCGGCACGGTCCAGGGACGACGTCCAGTCGCCGACCGCCGGGCCGTGCCACGCCCCCGGCACCGGGGCGGGCACCGCCTCCTGTCGTACGTCCCGGAAACGGGCGCAGGTCAGACGGCCCTCGAAGTCGGCGCAGACGGCCCAGAAGCCACTGGAGTCCAGGGCAGCCGGGTCGCTGGTGACGTCGAGGAGACCGGTGGCGACACGGTCACCGAAGCGGGCGAGAGGAGCGAGGTCGAGCACGCGTCGAGTCTATGGCGGGTGTCCCGCGGGTGACCTGGTCATGTCCCTTCGGGGCCCCTGAGCAGGTGCGCGGGCAGACGCAGCGCAGCACGCTGCACAAACGCGTTTTTGTACTGGCCCAGGAATCCGCTAGAGTTCAACACGTCGCCGGGACGCGCAAGCCGAACGGAAAGACAGGCGAACGTAGCTCAGTTGGTAGAGCGCAACCTTGCCAAGGTTGAGGTCGCGAGTTCGAACCTCGTCGTTCGCTCGGAAGAGCAAGGGGGATCATCCCGAACCCCCGACACTCCTGGTGGAGTGGCCGAGAGGCGAGGCAACGGCCTGCAAAGCCGTCTACACGGGTTCAAATCCCGTCTCCACCTCCAAGGACGATTAGCTCAGCGGGAGAGCGCTTCCCTGACACGGAAGAGGTCACTGGTTCAATCCCAGTATCGTCCACTGGATCTTCGGTTGATCGAAGGTCTGACCCGCGCGATTAGCTCAGCGGGAGAGCGCTTCCCTGACACGGAAGAGGTCACTGGTTCAATCCCAGTATCGCGCACGCAAGATCCACAGTCTCGACTGTGATCCCGAGGACGATTAGCTCAGCGGGAGAGCGCTTCCCTGACACGGAAGAGGTCACTGGTTCAATCCCAGTATCGTCCACACACCGAAGCCCCCGGCCTTGTGCCGGGGGCTTCTTCGTGTGCGGTCGGCCGTCGGGCCGCTCAGCTGGAGAACAGCATGTGGCCGAAGCTCTTGTGCCGCTGGTGGTGGCCGTAGTGGCCGCCGTGGTGCCCGCCGTGCTGCGGGGCGCCCCAGGCGGGGGCCGCGGGGGCCGGGTAGGCCTGCGGGGCGGCTGGGGGCGGCGGGGCGGGCTGGCTCCACTGGGACTCCAGGCGGGTCAGCGCCTCCAGCTCGCCGTAGTCCAGGAAGATCCCGCGACAGCCACTGCACTGCTCGATCTGGACGCCGTTGCGGTTGTACGTGTGCATGGGGGCATGGCACTTGGGGCACTGCATGGTCGGCTCAACTCCTCGCCGGTCGGTCCTGCTTCGTGTTCCGCCAGGACAGACACTGTCCGGCTGCGGTCGGTTGCACCCTACTTCGCGAATGTCCCGGTCAACTCCGGTGGGGCGGAACCGATTCGGGCACAGGCGTCGATCAGCAACTGTTCGACCTCGTCCAGCGGGCGGTCCGCCGCGAGGGCCTTGGCGAGGAAGCGTGCGGCGGTCTGCACGGTCAGGGCGCGGGCCGGGACGTCCAGGGCGGGCCAGGGGTCGCCGTCGGGCGGTACGGCGGGGCCGCCCGCGGCGCGGTAGGCGTCGAGGAAGCGGGTCCACTCGTCGGGCGGGAGCAGCCCGCAGGCGTACCAGGCGGCCGGGCGGGCGAGGTCCCAGGCGGGTACGCCGGTGCCGAGGTCGTCGACGTCGATGAGGAGCCACGGTCCGTCGGGGGCGGGGTGGCGGACGAGCTGGCCGAGGTGGAGGTCGCCGTGGCAGAGGGTGCGGGTGTCCGGCATGGGCGCCTCAGCGCGGGCCCAGGCGGGGAGGGTGGCCCAGGCTTCGAGGACGGGGCGGCTGGCGGGGTGCGGTGGTGCCGCGCGGAGGCGGTCGACCGCGTGGGCCGCCTTGGCCGGGCCGCGCATCGCGGGGAGGTCCGGGGCGGCCGGGGTGCGGTGCAGACGGGCGAGAAGGGTCGCCGCCTCCTGCCAGGGGGCCGCGTCCGGTTTCTGCGGGTCCACGGGGGTGCCGTACGGCCAGAACGTGACGAGGCGGTCGTGGAGGGCGGCCGGGGTGGGGGCGAGCGGGGGGAGGAGGATGCCCGGGAGACGGGTGGCCGTGGCGAGGCGGGGGGTCAGCTCCGCGAGGGGGGTGCCCGGGGCGTGGGCCTTGGCGACCGTGTCGGCGTGGCGGACGACGGTGGCGTCGGGGCGGTCGGCGAGGGTGCTGGTGCCGCAGACGCAGGACGCGGTTCGGGCATGGGCCGTGACCTTGGCCCGGGTGGTGAGCTCGGCGAGCAGGGCGGTGGCGGTCACGGGGCTCCCTCGGGCGGTGCACGGTCAGGCTGTGAGGGTACGGCGCCCGCATCGGCCGGGGCAGAGCCGTTCGCGACGACCGCGTCGCGGAAAAGTCGCGGAAAAAGCAATGCCGGCGCAGCTCCCCAGCTGCGCCGGCATTTGTGCCGTCCGCCGCACCCCCGTCCCCACGGGGTTTCATGGGTGGATGTCCCCGCCCGGACCGCTCTTCCGGGCCTGGGGTCGCCGCTCAGCGCCCCAGCATCACGCCCACGGACGACGCCTGTGTGGCCACCGTCTCCCAGCCTCCGAAGAGGAGGAAGAGCAGGACCGCAGGAGGAAGGGCCATCAGCGTCGCCACCAAGGGGTGACGGCGGCCCGTGCGGCGGGGGCGGAACGTGGTGCGCTCCTGTGTGCGGATCATCGTCCGCGGTGCCGTGTGGGCCATGGTCCCTCTCCTGACCGTTTCCGTTGTCGTTGGCAGCGGCGGGTGTCTGACCTCGGGGGACGAGTGCTGCACCCGCCGCTTGACCTCAAATCTAGGCGGACGGCGAGCGCCGCACGTCATGCCCTCGTACCGATTGCCGGGCCTCCCGGAGGATGAGCCATGACCTGCGGAGTACTCCCCTGGGTGGAGACGGAGACCTAGGTCTCCGGGTCTTCCCGGAGGGGGCGCCCGCTTGGCCCCGGTTTCTCCGAGCTGTCCTCGCGCGGCACCGGCTGCTCGACCAGCGCCAGGACCCGCGTCGCCATGAAGCGGGCCGTCCGGACGACGGAGCCGCTGCGGGTGACTTCGCTCACTTCCACCACACCTCGGCGGACCGCTGTCTCCACTCGGCGGCCCGCTCTGCTCGCCACCACCTCGTACGTGCGCGTCGTGTCCCCTGCGTCCACGACTATCTCCACGCGATCACCCTTCACGGGTTCAATCCCCCTTCTGCGACGGATGGTTGGGAGAGCGCGCGCGTCAAAGCCCCGCGGTGCGCGCGCTCCCTGACCACCTCTCAATTCTCCCACCGGGCACTGACAATCCATCGGGACGAGAGGGCGCGGCCTCTGCGCGCGGGCGGCCGCATAAACGTAAGCTGTGGCTCGTCACACGGACCGGGCAGCGGGGATGAACATGGCGATGATGCGCCTGAGGCGCGAGGACCCGCGCGTCGTCGGCTCGTTCAGGCTTCACAGACGGCTCGGCGCGGGCGGTATGGGCGTCGTCTACCTGGGCTCCGACAAGAAGGGGCAGCGGGTCGCACTGAAGGTGATCCGGCCCGATCTGGCGGAGGACCAGGAGTTCCGTTCGCGGTTCGCGCGTGAGGTCTCGGCGGCCCGGCGGATCAGGGGTGGTTGCACGGCACGGCTCGTGGCGGCCGATCTGGAGGCCGAGCGGCCGTGGTTCGCCACCCAGTACGTGCCCGGCCCCTCCCTGCACGACAAGGTCGCCGACGAGGGTTCCCTGGTCGCGGCCGAGGTCGCCGCGATCGGTGCGGCGCTGTCGGAAGGGCTGGTGGCGGTGCACGAGGCCGGTGTGGTGCACCGGGATCTGAAGCCGTCCAACATCCTGCTCTCCCCCAAGGGGCCGCGGATCATCGACTTCGGCATCGCCTGGGCGACGGGGGCCTCGACGCTCACGCATGTCGGCACCGCCGTCGGCTCGCCCGGTTTCCTCGCGCCGGAGCAGGTGCGCGGCGCGGCCGTCACTCCGGCCACCGACGTGTTCTCGCTCGGTGCGACCCTGGCGTACGCCTCGATGGGCGACTCGCCCTTCGGGCACGGCAGTTCCGAGGTGATGCTGTACCGGGTCGTGCACGAGGAGGCGCAGCTGCACGGCGTACCGGACGCTCTTGCTCCGCTCGTGCGTGCCTGTCTCGCCAAGGACCCCGAGGAACGGCCGAGCACCCTCCAACTGTCGCTGCGGCTCAAGGAGATCGCCGCGCGGGAGGCGCAGGGGCTGGCCGACGTACGGCCGCCCGCGCCGCGCGGCGCCGATGTCGACCGGCCCGCAGGGCGGGTCACCGAGAGCTATTCCGACCCGCAGCGGCTTCAGCAGCGGCGGCCTCCGGGGGCGCAGCCGGGGCCCACGCAGCGCACTCCGGCGCCGCGCGGCGGTACGCCGTCGTCCTCGCGCGGGCCCGCTCCCTCGCGCAACGGCACGCCGTCGCGGGGTGGCGGTCCCACGTCCCGGTCCGGTGCCCGGCCGACGCCGGCCTCGCGGAACACGACCCGTTCGGGGGGCGGGAACCGTCCCGCGCCGCGCAGTGGTACGGGGCGTCCGGCGCCCAGGACCACGGGGACGGGCCGGCGGCCCGCCAATCCGCGGCTGCTGCGGCAGCGGCTGTTCGTGTTCGTGGTCGTGACCCTGCTGGTGGCTCTCGGCATCGCCGCGGCGCAGGGGTGCCAGGGCCCGGCGCGGGGCATCGGCGACGAGCGTGACGGCGTACGGCAGCAGCAGGTGCACTATCCGCCGCTGGACAAGGGGAAGTTGATGTCCGAGCGGTTCGAGTCGACGTTGGAGACGTTCGACTGAGGCGCGGGCTTACAGCTCGGGGCGTCCCGTGGCCACCGCGTAGAAGGCGACCGCTGCCGCCGCGCCGACGTTGAGGGAGTCGACGCCGTGGGCCATCGGGATGCGGACCCATTCGTCGGCGGCGACCAGGGCCTGGGTGGAGAGGCCGTCGCCCTCCGCGCCGAGCATCAGGGCGACGCGGTCCATCTTGTGCGGGGCGGTCTCGTCGAGGGTCTTGGCCTTCTCGTCCGGGGTGAGGGCGAGGAGCGTGAAGCCGGCCTCGCGGACCGACTCCAGGCTCTTGGGCCAGGTGTCGAGACGGGCGTAGGGGACGGAGAAGACCGCGCCCATCGAGACCTTCACGCTGCGGCGGTAGAGCGGGTCCGCGCAGTCCGGTGAGAGCAGCACCGCGTCCATGCCCAGGGCCGCCGCCGAGCGGAAGATCGCGCCGATGTTGGTGTGGTCGTTGACCGACTCCATGACCACCACCCGGCGGGCCGTCTGGAGGAGGTCGGTCGCCGTCGGGAGCGGTTTGCGCTGCATGGAGGCGAGCGCGCCGCGGTGCACGTGGTAGCCGGTGACCCGCTCGGCGAGTTCCGGGCTGACGGCGTAGACCGGCGCCGGGAGCTCGTCGATGACGTCGCGCATGACGTCGACCCACTTGGCGGACAGCAGCATCGAACGCATCTCGTAGCCGGCGTCCTTGGCTCGTCTGATGACCTTCTCGCCCTCGGCGATGAACAGGCCCTCGGCCGGTTCGCGCTTGCGGCGCAGCTCCACGTCGGTCAGGCCTGTGTAGTCGCGCAGGCGCGGGTCGTCGGGGTCCTCGACGGTGATGAGATCGGCCACAGGGTGATACTGCCTTGCTCTGGGTGCGGTGCCAACGGCTGGGAACGAGTTGTGTTACCCGGGGTTACTCGGATGCCCGCGGGCCTACGGTGACGACCTCGCCGATGACGATCACCGCGGGTGGCTTCACGTCCTCGCGTACGGCCGTCTCGCCGACCGTCGCGAGGGTGGCGTCCACGCGGCGCTGGGCGGCGGTGGTGCCCTCCTGGACCAGGGCGACCGGGGTGTCCGGGGACTTGCCGTGGGCGACCAGCGTCTCGGCGATCCTGCCGATCTTGTCGACGCCCATGAGGATCACCAGGGTGCCGGTGAGCTTGGCCAGGGACGCCCAGTCGACCAGGGAGCGCTCGTCGTCAGGGGCGACATGGCCGCTGACCACCGTGAACTCGTGTGCGACACCGCGGTGGGTGACCGGGATGCCGGCCGCGCCCGGGACCGAGATCGAGCTGGAGATGCCGGGGACGACGGTGCAGGGGATGCCGGCCTCGGCGAGAGCGTGCAGCTCCTCCATGCCCCGGCCGAAGACGTAGGGGTCGCCGCCCTTCAGCCGTACGACGGACTTGCCCTGCTTGGCGTGCTCGATCAGCGCGTTGTTGATGGCCTCCTGGGCCATGAAACGGCCGTACGGGATCTTCGCCGCGTCGATCACCTCGACGTGCGGCGGGAGTTCGGCGAGGAGGTCGCGCGGGCCGAGGCGGTCGGCGATGACGACGTCCGCCTCGGCGAGCAGGCGGCGGCCGCGGACCGTGATGAGGTCCGGGTCGCCGGGTCCGCCGCCGACGAGGGCGACGCCCGGGGTGCGGGTGCGGTGGTGGGGGGCGACGAGGGTGCCGTCGCGGAGTCCCTCGACGACCGCGTCGCGGATGGCGGCGGTGTGGCGGGGGTCGCGGCCGCGCGCGTCGGTGGTGAGGACCGCGACGGTGACGCCTTCGCTGTGGCCGGTGGCGGGGGTCCAGGCGGTGGCCTGGTCGGCGTCGTCGGAGCGGACGCACCAGACGCGGTGCGCCTCGGCCTCGGCGGAGGCGGCGGTGTTCGCCTCGGGGTCGCTGGTGGCGATGAGGGCGTACCAGGCGCCGGTGAGGTCGCCGGTCGTGTAGGGGCGCTTCTCCCAGGTGATCTCGCCGGCGTCCGCCATGGCTTCGACGGAAGGGGTCGCCTCGGGGGACACGAGGACGATGTCCGCGCCCGCCGCGATCAGGGCCGGGAGGCGGCGCTGGGCGACCTGCCCGCCGCCGAGGACGACGACCTTGCGGCCGGTGAGGCGGAGGCCTACGGGGTAGGCGGGGTTTTCGGCCATGAGGGTGCGGCTCCTCTGGGGCGTGGCGGGGCCCTGACGTGCAGATTTTAAGGGGCGGGGGGTCTTGGCGGCTCAGGTGTCCGGTGGCTGGGCATCGTGGCCGGGTGCGGGTGCGTGGGGCTGTGCCCACCCGTTCCGCCCTGCGGAACGACGGCCCACAGCCCCACGGCAGCTGACAACGGACCGGGCGCCGGCGTACGCAGCGCCTCCCCGTGTCGGAGCAACCGCTACTTCTCGGTTACCCCCGCCGAGTCGAACGTCGCCACCTCGTGCATCGCTCTCGCCGTGCTCTGGACGAGCGGGAGGGCCAGCAGGGCTCCGGTGCCCTCGCCGAGACGCAGGTCGAGGTCGACCAGGGGCCGCAGACCGAGCTTGTTCAGGGCGGCCACATGGCCGGGCTCGGCGCTGCGGTGGCCCGCGATGCAGGCCGCGAGGACCTCGGGGGCGATCGCACGGGCGACCAGCGCGGCGGCGCCGGCGCTGACGCCGTCCAGGATCACCGGGGTGCGCAGGGAGGCGCCGCCCAGGAGGAGGCCGACCATCGCCGCGTGCTCGAAGCCGCCGATCGCCGCGAGGACGCCGATCGGGTCGGCCGGGTCCGGCTGGTGGACCTCGATGGCACGGCGGACGACCTCGGTCTTGCGGGCGAGGGTCTCGTCGTTGATGCCCGTGCCGCGGCCTGTCACCTCGGCCGGGTCGGTGTCCGTGAAGACCGAGATCAGGGCCGCGGACGCCGTGGTGTTGGCGATGCCCATCTCACCCGTCAGCAGCGCCTTGTTGCCGGCCGCCACCAGGTCGCGGGCCGTCTCGATGCCGACCTCGATGGCCTGCTTGGCCTCCTCGCGGGTCATCGCGGGGCCGGCGGTCATGTCGGAGGTGCCCGCGCGGACCTTGCGGGGCAGCAGACCGGGGGTGGCGGGGAGGTCGGCCGCGACGCCCACGTCCACCACGCAGACCTCGGCACCGACCTGGCTCGCGAACGCGTTGCAGACCGCGCCCCCGCCCAGGAAGTTGGCCACCATCTGGGCCGTCACCTCCTGCGGCCAGGGGGTGACACCCTGCGCGTGCACGCCATGGTCGCCGGCGAAGATCGCGACGGCCGCGGGCTCCGGGATCGGCGGCGGGCACTGCCGGGACAGACCGGACAGCTGGGCGGAGATGATCTCCAGCATGCCGAGCGCGCCGGCCGGCTTGGTCATGCGCTTCTGCCGCTCCCAGGCCTCGCCGAGCGCCTTCGCGTCCAGCGGGCGGATCTGGGCGACCGTCTCCGCGAGCAGGTCGTGCGGCTCCTCGCCGGGCAGCGCGCGGCGGCCGTACGTCTCCTCGTGCACGACCCACGACAGCGGGCGGCGCTTGGACCAGCCGGCCTGCATCAGCTCGGGCTCGTCCGGGAACTCGTCGACGTACCCGACGCACAGGTACGCGATGACCTCCAGGTGCTCGGGCAGGCCCAGGGCGCGGACCATCTCGCGCTCGTCGAAGAAGCTGACCCAGCCGACGCCGAGGCCCTCCGCGCGGGCGGCGAGCCAGAGGTTCTCGACGGCGAGCGCTGCGGAGTACGGCGCCATCTGCGGCTGGGTGTGCCGGCCGAGGGTGTGGCGCCCGCCGCGGGTCGGGTCGGCGGTGACGACGATGTTCACCGGGGTGTCGAGGATCGCCTCGATCTTCAGTTCCTTGAACTGCTTGGCCCGGCCCTTGGGAAGGGACTTGGCGTACGCGTCACGCTGCCGCATCGCCAGCTCGTGCATGCTGCGCCGGGTGTCCGCGGAGCGGATGACGACGAAGTCCCACGGCTGCGAGTGGCCGACGGACGGGGCCGTGTGGGCCGCTTCCAGGACGCGGAGCAGCACCTCGTGCGGGATGGGGTCGCTGCGGAAGCCGTTGCGGATGTCGCGGCGCTCGCGCATGACCTTGAGGACGGCCTCGCGCTCGGCATCGTCGTAGGCGGGCGCGGCCGGGCCGGTGGACTGACGTACTTCTTCCACGGTGGCCGTGCTTTCTTCCTGATCGGCGGCCCGGGTGTCCAGGTCGTCGGCGTTCTGTGCGAGTTCTGGTTCTGCTTCTGGTTCTGCGAGTTCCGGGGCGTCGCCGTCCCGGGGGGCGGGGACGGCGGGCTGGTCCTGAGCCGAGGCGGCCTCGGCCGCGCCGTTCTCGCCGGTTGCGGGTGCCTGCCCGGTCTCTGTGGTCTCCGCCGCTTCGGCGGGGAGGACGAGCGGCTGCGGCGGCGTGGGGGCCAGGTGCGGTGTGGTCGGCACCGAACCCTCCACCGGGACGAACTGGCCCATGGGCTGCTCGGGGTCGGAGGTCCACGGGGCGCCGGACGCGAGGTCCGGGGCGACCGGGGTGTGTGCGGGCGTGGCCTGGTCCATGAACAGGACCTGGGGGCCTGCGGGTTCGTTGACGAGATCCTGCCGGGGCGAGGGCGAGGGCAGGGGCGGCTGGGGGGCGTCCGGCTGTACGGAGGCCGCAGGGGCGGACGCGGCAGCGGGGGCCGGCTCGGAAGCAGGGGTGGGCTCGGAAGCGGGGGTGGGCTGGAGGTCGGCGGAGTGGGATGCGTCCGCCGGGGACGCGGGAGCCGGGGCGTCCAGCGGGGTTGCTGCCGGGGTCTCGGGCTGCGAGGCGTCCGGGGTGTGGGACGGGGCGACCGCGTGGTGAGATGCGGTGGTCTCGTCCGGCTGAGCGGCGGGGGCGGCCGGCTGCTCGGTCTGCGCCTGCGCGAGGTCCGCGGGACCGGGCAACGGCTCGGCGCCGGGAGTGGCTTCGGCCGGCGGTTCTACGACGGTGGCTTCGGCCGGCGGTTCTACGACGGCGGCTTCGGTCGGCGTTTCCACGACGGTGGCTGCGGCGGCGACGGGTTCGGCGGGCGTGGCCGGGGCGGCTTCCGGCTGCGCGAGCTGGTCGGCAGCGGGGGCGGAGGGGGTCGTGGCGGCGGCCTCGGCGGTTTCGGGGGCCGTGGGGTCGGCTTCGGGAGCCGTGGCGAGCGGGGGCTCCGGCGCGGACTGCTCCGCGTCTGCCTCCGAGGGGGCCGGTACGGCCTCGGCCCCGGGCACGATGGCCTCGGGCAGGGCGGCGGCAGGGTCGGAGGTCTCAGCCGCGACGGCCTGTCCCGCGTCAGCGGCAATGTCGGCAACCGGCACCTGCTCGGTCTCGGCCGCCGGTGCCTCGTGAGGCTGCGGCGCAGAGGCCTCGTCGGTCTCGGCAGTCTCCGCTGCGACCGGAGGCTCGACGTCCTGAGCCGCGTCGGCCGTGTGGGCGGCCTCAGCCTCGGGGGCCGCCTCGGCAAGCTGGGCCTGACCGGCGTCCGTGACGGCGGCGTCGACGACGGGCTGCTCCGCGACACCCGCATCGCCGGTCTCGGACACCGCAGCCGGAACCTCCCCGGCCGCCGGCGCCTCGCCACCGTCCGGAACCTCCCCAGAGGCCGCGGAGTTCACAGGAGCCGCAGGAGCTGCGGAAGCGGCAGGAGTGTCAGCGGCCGTAGGGACCGTCTCACCGTCCGTGTCACCCCCTGCACCGGCCACGGGCACACCCTCGCCCTCGACCGGAACGCCTTCTGACTGCACGCCCTCCGGCTGAGCCCCCTCCGGCCGCACACCTTCCGACTGCGCCTCCACCGGCTGTCCCGCCCCACCGACAGCACCCGCCTGTGTGGTCAGGCGGGCGACCGCGGCCTGGGCCGCGCCCACCGGCTCGGGGGCGTGCTGGGCCGTGGGGCCGGCGGCCGGAACAACCGTTTCGGCAGCCTGGGCCACCGCGCCCGCCGGAGCGGGGGCACCCCAGGCGGTGGCGCCCTGTGGGGCCATCTCGCGCAGGGGCTGGGAGACGTCGAGATACTCGGGACCCGTGGTCGGCGGACCCGCGTGACGGGTCGGCGCGCCCGCGGGGCCGCGGTCGGCGAGGGAGCGGACCGGGCTCGCGGAGGTGTCGGGGATGGGCGGGCCGAGGTGCAGGGGCCGACGGGGGGTGATCGGCGGGATCGGCGTCGTCGGAGCCGACGGGGCCGTGGCGACGGGCTGCGGGGCGGGCAGACGGACGCCGCCGAGGTCGACCGAGCCGCTGTCGCGACCGGACATCTCGTGCGGACCGGGCTCGTGCACACCGTCCCCGTAAGAGGCGGCCGGCACCGGCTCCCCGAGGGATGCCTGCGCGGGCTCGGCGAAGGACTGGTGCGTCCCGTCAGCCAGGGGCTGGTACGCCGCGTCAGCGAGGGGCTGGTGCATCGCGTCTGCGGGAGACTGGTGCGTCCCGTCAGCGAGGGGCTGGTGCGCCGGGTCCGCGAGGGGCTGATGCGCCGGGTCCGCGAGGGGCTGATGCGCCGCGTCCGCGAAGGCTTGGTGCGACGGGTCCGCGAAGGGCTGGGGCGTCGGGTCCACCGGCGGCTCCTGTGCGGCGGCCTGCGCCGACGGCTCCTGCACGGTCTCCACGACGGGCTCCGGTGCGGGCGGGGCGACCTCGTTGCCCCACGCGCCCTGGGCACCCGGCAGCAGCAACAGGTCTTCGTCCTCGGCGGTGGTCTCGGAGAGGTAGGTGTACGCACCGTGCGCAGGGACG
The DNA here is from genome assembly GCF_042668605.1 of Streptomyces sp. NPDC057280. NCBI lineage: Bacteria > Bacillati > Actinomycetota > Actinomycetes > Kitasatosporales > Streptomycetaceae > Streptomyces > Streptomyces sp. NPDC057280. Next base: position 217,929 of record NZ_JBHUYR010000009.1, on the reverse strand, counting down.
CCCGGCTGCTCCACCATGCCTGCGTTCTCCGGCAGCCCCTCGCCCGGGACCTGGCCGGTGTCGGTCATGCGTACCCCTCGCCCATCGGTTAGTGCTTCTACGACCAGCTCACCGGGAACGGCGCACCGACCGCCCCCGCAGTGAAGAACGAGCGTGCGTGCCCAGCGGCACGAACGGCCCGCCGAGAAAGACGACAAAGCCATTAACTGGCATTGTCCCGGCCGTTCCCCCGTCGCGACAGGTTGATCCGCGACAGCCCGCTGTGGACTGCGCCACGTTGCGCGTCCTCCGGTTCTGCCGTACCACACCCACCCCAAAACGGGCGCGTTTTCCGGACATTGACGAACGAAAGACCGGGCCACCGGGTGCGGTACAACAGTCCGCCAGCCTACCGCGCGCGGTACGACAACAGGATCACCGGGACGGCGTACAGAGTCACACCGTGCGGTCGGCGAGCGCCCCGCTGAGCAGGAACGCGACGCTCCGTTCCTTCTCCGTCCAGGCCCTGGTGTCGAGTTCGAGGGACTGCAGGAGGGCGCACTCGACGCGGTAGCCGTGCTCCGTCAGGTCGCGGCCGAGGAGTTCGGCCTCGTCGCGTGTCGAGGCGTGGGCGACGATGCGCTGCGGGCGGCGGTCGGCGACGGCGGAGACGACGGCGAGGCCCCCGCCGCCGACGCGGACGACGTCCGGTTCGGGCAGGTTCTCCAGGACGTGCGGGGCGGTGCCGCGGACGATCTGGAGCTGGACGCCGAAGCGGCGGGCGGCGGCGTCGGTGCGGCCGCAGGCGGTGAGGTCGTGGTCGACGGCGATGACGGCGGCGCCGGCCCGGGCGGCCTCGACGGCGAAGGCGCCGCTGCCGCAGCCGATGTCCCAGACGAGGTCGCCGACGCGCGGGCCGAGGCGGGCGAGTTGGGCCGCGCGCAGCAGATCCGTCTCGCCCTCGCCGAGCGGGCCGTCGTAGGCCTCGGCGGGCTGGGTCCAGCCGCGCGGGCCGGTGCCCGGGTCGCGTCCGGAGATCCAGCCGCCGTCCTCCCCCGCGCTGACCGGGCCGCCGATGACGATGACCACGTTGGGGTCGCGCCAGGTGTGGTCGGCGGCCTTGTCGGAGGTGAGGATGGTGACCTGTTCGCGGTCGGTGCCGAGTTCCTCGCAGATGACGAAGGTGCGGTGGACGCCCTCCATGAGCAGGCCGAGTTCGGCGGGGCCCGCCCCGGGCGAGGTGAGGACGGCGACCTTGGTGTGGGCGCGGCACACGTTCACCGCGCGGCGCAGGGTGCGGCGGTGTGCGACGACCACCTGGGCGTCGTCCCAGGGCATGCCGGCGCGGGCGAAGGCGGCGGCGACCGAGGAGACGGCGGGGACGACCTCGACCTCCAGGCCGAACTCGGGTGCGCGCAGGGTCCGTACGACTCCGAAGAAGCCGGGGTCGCCGTCCGCGAGGACGACCGCGGTGCCGCGGTGGCCGGCGATCCGGCGGGCGGCCAGCGAGACGCTGCCGAGGCGGATGCGCTCGGCGGCGGGCGGCACCTCGGGCAGTGCCAGGTGGTGGGGGGCGCCTGCCACCAGCGTGGCGGCGCCGAGCGCGGCGCGTGCCGCGGCCGTCAGGGGCGAGCCGTCCCAGCCGATCACCGTGACCCGGTCGGCCATCTTCGTCAGTCTCCAGGTTTGCGCAGGTCGTCAGCGGCGGGCTTGGTGAGGGTACCTGGTCGACCCGGCGAACGCGGCAGCGGTACCGTCCGCCCCCTGGTTCAGTTCCAGTCGCCGTACGACGTGAAACCGCTGGTGTCGGCCAGCTGCTCCCCGGCGCCCTCCAGGTCCTCCGGCAGCAGGCTCCAGACGATGAAGTCGGTGCGGACGTCGGCCCAGGTGTCGTCCTCGGTGCGGACGCGCGCTATGCAGGCGTTGCGCAGGACGCCCTCGCTGATGCAGCCGATCTTCTGGGCGACCTGCTGGGAGGCGGTGTTGTCGGCGGCCGTGCGGAGCTCTATGCGCTCGAACTTCTGGTCGGTGAACAGCCATTGGGCGGTGGCGAGCGCGGCCTCGGAGGCGTAGCCCTCGCCGCGGGCCCAGGGGGCGATGATGTACGACAGCTCGGTGGACCTGATGTGCCAGTTGGTCTTGGTCAGCTGGACGATGCCGACGAGGCGCTGGGTGAGGAACTCGGTGACGGCGAGGTCGAGGCCGCGGCCCGCGGCGCGTTCGGTGGGCGCGTACTCGGTGATCCAGCCGCGCGCGTTCTCCTCGGTGAAGGGCTGGGGGACGTCGGTCCAGGCGGTGATCTGCTCATCGTTCATCATCTCGGTCAGGGCGGGCACATCGTCCTCGTCGAGGGGACGCAGCACCAACCGCTCCGTGCTGATGGAGATGTTGGGGAAGGTGCTAGTCATGCGCCACTCCGTAACCTTCGGAAAACCTTCAAGTCCTGCCGGGCTCCTGCTGAACTGCCCAGCATGCAGCATGAAAGCACTGGACCGCACTACAGGGTCCACCCGGGGTGAGCGAGTGGACCCTGTGCGTGGCGATACGCGGTATACGCGCCGTCAGCCGGTGGTGACCGGCAGGACGCTGCCCTGGTACTTGTCCTCGATGAACTTCCTGACCTCCGCGGAGGTCAGGAGCTTCGCAAGCTTCTCGACCCGGGGGTCGTCCTCGTTGCCGCGCTTGACGGCGAGGAGGTTGGCGTAGGGGTTGTCCTTCGCCGCCTCCAGGAGGATCGCGTCCTCGGTGGGGCTGAGGCCCGCGTCCTGGGCGTAGTTGTTGTTGATGACCGCGGCGGCCACGTCGTCGAGCGAACGCGGCAGCTGGGCGGGTTCCAGCTCCTTGAACTTCAGGTGCCGGGGGTTGGCCGCGATGTCCGCGGGGGACGCGTCGGTGGCCGCGCCGTCCTTGAGCGTGATGACGCCCTTGGCGGCGAGGAGTTTCAGCGCGCGGCCCTCGTTGGTGGTGTCGTTGGGCACGGCGACGGTGGCTCCGTCGGCGAGCTTCGTGACGTCCGTGACCTTCTTCGAGTAGACGCCCATGGGCGGCAGGTAGGCGTCCACGACCGGAACGAGGTCGGTCCCCTTGGACTTGTTGAAGTCGTCCAGGTAGGGCTTGTTCTGGTAGAGGTTCGCGTCCAGCGAGCCCTCCTGGAGCGCGGTGTTCGGCAGGACGTAGTCCGTGAACTCCTTGATCTCCAGCTTCAGGCCCGCCTTGTCGGCGAGGTTGTCCTTGATGTACGCCAGGACCTCGCCGGCCGGGACGGCGGTGGCGCCGACGACGAGGGTGCCGTCGTCACCACCACCGCTGTCACCGGAGTCCGAGCCGCAGGCGGCGAGCCCGAGGGCGAGTGCGAGGACCGAGGCGGCGGTGAGTGTCTTGCGCATGCCGGGGCCTCAGAAGGACGCGATGACGGAGCCGTCGTACTTGTCCTCGATGAACTTCTTGACCTCGGGCGAGGTGAGGAGCTTCGCGAGCTTCTTCACGCGCGGGTCGTCCTCGTTGCCGTCCTTCACCGCGAGGAAGTTGCCGTACGGGTTGTCCTTGGCGGACTCCAGGACGAGGGCGTCCTTGGCCGGGGACAGGTCGGCCTCGATGGCGTAGTTGCCGTTGATGACGGCGGCGTCGACGTCGTCCAGGGAGCGCGGGGTCTGGGCCGCCTCCAGCTCCTTGAACTTGAGGTTCTTGGGGTTCTTGGTGATGTCGGCGGGCGTCGCCTCGTTGCCCACGCCGTCCTTGAGCGTGATGATCCCGTTGGCGGCGAGCAGCTTGAGGGCGCGGGCCTCGTTGACGCTGTCGTTCGGGACCGCGATGGTCGCGCCGCTCTTCAGCGCGTCGGCGCTCTTCACCTTGTGGGAGTAGAGGCCGAGCGGCTCCAGGTGGACCGTCACGACGGGCACGATGTGGGTGCCGTTCTTCTTGTTGAAGTCGTCGAGGTACGGCTGGTTCTGGAAGTAGTTGGCGTCGACCGAGCCGTCCTCCGTCGCCGTGTTCGGCGTGACGTAGTCCGTGAACTCCTTGACCTCCAGGTCGAGGCCCGCCTTCTTCGCCAGGTGGTCCTTGACGTAGGTGAGGATCTCGGCGTGCGGGACGGGGCTCGCGGCGACGACCAGCGGGCCGCTGGAGTCGGAGGAGCCGGCGGAGGACGAGTCCTCGGAGCCGCAGGCGGTGAGCCCGAAGGTGAGGGCTCCGGCGGCGAGGACGGCGGCGGTGAGCTTTGCGGTGTTACGCACGAAAAGTGCCTTTCCTTTTGGGCAGAGCGACCCCGCGGTTGTGGTGCGGGGAAGTTTTCGGGAGTGAGAGGGCGGGTCAGACGGTCTTGGTGTCCGCCGTCGCGGCCTTCAGCAGCCGCAGCTTCGGCGCCGGTCCCGTCTTGCCGCCGCGGCTGTGCAGCGAGCGGGCCGCGAAGTCGCCGGCGAACTGGATCAGCGAGATGACGACCGCGAGGATCGCGACGGTGATCCACATGAGCTGGGTCTCGAAGCGCTGGTAGCCGTAGCGGATGGCGATGTCGCCGAGGCCGCCGGCGCCGACGGTGCCTGCCATGGCGGAGTAGCCGATCAGCGCCACGATCGTGGTCGTGGTGCTGGCGATCAGCGAGGGCAGCGACTCCGGTACGAGGACCTTGCGGACGATGGTCCAGGTGTTGCCGCCCATCGACTGCACGGCCTCGACGAGTCCGCCGTCCACTTCGCGGACAGCCGTCTCGACCAGACGCGCGAAGAACGGGATCGCCCCGATGGCGAGCGGCACGATCGCGGCCTCACGGCCGATGGTGGTGCCGGTGATGGAGCGGGTGAAGCCCATCAGCGCGACCATCAGGATGATGAACGGCATCGAGCGGGCGACGTTCACGACCTGCCCGATGACCTTGTTGGCGACGACGTTCTGCAGGAGCCCGCCCCGGTCGGTGAGGACGAGGAGGACGCCGAGCGGAAGGCCGCCGACGACGGCGATGACGGTGGACCAGCCGACCATGTAGAGGGTGTCCCAACACGCCTGGGACAGCAGGGGCTGCATCTCGGACCAGGTCACTTGGCACCTTCCTTCACCAGCAGGTCTTCACCGACGACATCGATCTGGAGGCCCTGCTCGCGCAGGAAGCCGACCGGAACGACGTTGTCCTCGTAGCGGCCGGGCAGTTCGATGCGCATCCGGCCGACCTGGAGTCCGCCGACGGTGTCGATGGCGGCGCCGAGGATGGAGATGTCGATGTTGTAGGTGCGCGACAACTGGGAGATGACCGGCTGGGTCGCGGCCTCGCCGTGGAAGGTGACGTCGACGACGGTGCGGTCGGCGCCGGTGGCCTCGCCGCCTACCGGGAAGAGCGCGGTGGCGAGCTCGGAACCGGGCGTCGCGAGCAGCTCGCTCACGGTCCCGGACTCGACGATGCGGCCGTTCTCCATCAGTGCCGCCGAGTCGCAGATCGACTTCACGACGTCCATCTCGTGCGTGATGAGCAGGACGGTCAGGCCCAGCTGCCGGTTCAGGTCGCGCAGCAGCTGGAGGATGGAGCGGGTGGTCTCCGGGTCGAGGGCGCTGGTGGCCTCGTCGGAGAGCAGCACCTTGGGGTCGCCGGCCAGGGCGCGGGCGATGCCGACGCGCTGCTTCTGGCCGCCGGAGAGCTGGGCCGGGTAGGCCTTGGCCTTGTCGGCGAGCCCGACGAGGTCAAGGAGTTCGAGGGCCTTGCGCGAGCGCTCCTTCCCGGACTTGCCGAGGATCTCGAGCGGCAGCTCGACGTTGTCCTGGACGGTCCGGGAGGACAGCAGGTTGAAGTGCTGGAAGACCATGCCGATACGGCTGCGCGCCTCACGCAGTTCCTTGCCGGCCCGCGGGCCGCGCCCGGCGAGGGCGGTGAGGTCCTGGCCGGCGACGGTGACCGTGCCGGCGGTGGGGCGCTCCAGCAGGTTGACGCAGCGGATCAGGGAGGACTTGCCGGCACCGGACTGGCCGATGACGCCGTACACCTCGCCTTCGCGGACGTGGAGATCGACGCCGTCGAGGGCGGTGACCTCGCGGCCGCGTGAGCGGTAGACCTTGGTGAGGCCCGATGTGGTGATCACTGGGATTCCATCACTGTCGAGTTCGTACGCGGGCGTGGGTGTGCCCTGGTACGAGAGGAACGGGTGTGCGCGGGGCAGCACGGTCACGTACGGCGGGGCCGGTACGGACATGCCACAGCTGCTCGCTTCGGGGCGCGAGGCTCAAGGGGTGGTGCGGGGGCCCTCTAGAAGGCGCACATTCGACACATACAGCGAGCACCGGGCGTCATGGTCGCCTCGGTCGCAAAGGTGCGGCAGCTCGTCGTGGTCATGGAATCAGTAAAGCAGACGCATGGTCCTTACCAACCGCCGCTGTCCGCATGCTGGACAGCGGCGGACAGGGGTCAGGCGCGGACGGAGATCTCCACTCCCCCGGCGGTGACCAGTGCGGACAAGGCCGACAGGTTCTCGACCACCAGGTCGGCGTCCAGTTCGTGGGCCTGGTGGGTTGTGGTCAACGCCACGGTGGTCATCCCGGCGGCGCGACCGGCCGCGAGACCGGCGGGGGCGTCCTCGAAGACGACGCAGTCGGCGGGGTCGACGCCGAGTTCGCGGGCGGCGAGGAGATAGGGCTCGGGGTCGGGCTTGCCGCGGGTGATGTCGTCGGCGGTGACGAGGGTCTTGGGGAGGATGCCGACGGCGTCGAGGCGGGCCTCGGCGAGCCGCCGGGTGGCGGAGGTGACGACGGCCCACCGGTCGGCGGGCAGCGCGGCGAGGAAGTCCCGGGTGCCGGGGAGCAGTTGGACGCCGTCGTTGGGTACGTCCTCGACCTCGAGCTTCTCGATCCGCGCGAGGGCCTCGGGCACGATCTCGGCGGGCAGCAGGTCGGCGGCTATCTCGACGGCCGGCCGCCCGTGCAGCTCCACGCGCGCGAAGTCGTCGGCGGTGATGCCGTACTCCTTCGCCCACTGCCGCCAGCAGCGGTCCACGGAGGCGAGGGAGGAGACGAGCGTGCCGTCGTTGTCGAAAAGCATGGCCTGTGCACGGATCTTCATGCCCTCGACCCTACGGGGTCGTGTCCCTTGCTCGAATCTCGCTGCACAAGGGCTCGGGGCGAGGCCGGGGCCGACCCCGGTCTGTCTTCCGCGCCGTAATAAGGTCGCTGCATGCTTGATGCCCTGACGCTCGTGACCGGCGTCGCCGCGCTGCTGCTCGCCGCCTGGTGCGGCTGGGCCGCCTACCGTGACCAGCCGACGAAGGACTGGCACTTCATCGGGATGGGCGTGGTGTCGCTGCTGGCGACCGTCCAGCTGGTCGTGGGGATCGTGCAACTGGCCCGGGGCGAGAAGCCGGAGCAGGGGACGACGATCTTCGTGGCGTATCTGCTGGGCGCGTTCGCGTGTGTCCCCGCGGCGGGGCTGATGTCGCTGACCGAGCGCTCGAAGTGGGGCTCGGTGACGGCGGCCGCCGGCGGTGTGGTGCTCGCGGTCCTTGAGGTGCGGCTCTATGACATCTGGGGAGGCTGAGGTGGCGGCGACCGAGGAGAAGCCGACGCGGCTGATCAGCGGGCCGGGGATGCTGCTGGTCTGGCTGTACGGGGTGATGGTGGTCGGCGCGGTGTCGCGCTCGGCGTACCAGATCGCCACCGAGTTCGACCGCGCGCCGCTCGCCTACTCGCTGTCCGCGGTGGCGGGCGTGGTCTACGGGTTCATCACGTACTCGCTGGTCCGCGGTGGTGAAACGGCCCGCAAGGCGGCGCAGGTGTGCTGCGCCGCCGAGCTCGCGGGCGTGCTGATCGTCGGTACCTGGACCCTGATCGAGCCCTCGGCCTTCCCGGACGCGACCGTGTGGTCGGACTACGGCATGGGCTACATCTTCATCCCCGTGCTGCTGCCGCTGTCCGCGCTGTACTGGCTGCGGAAGGCCGGTAACCCCACCGCTACGCGGTAGCCGCGTACGTCCCCGCCGGCTTCTCCAGGACGATCATCGGTACGCCGTCCTTGCCCTGGGACGTGCCCACCGCCTCGTAGCCGACCTTGCGGTACAGGCGGAGGTTGCCCTCGCTGCGGTGGCCGGTGAAGAGGCGGAAGCGGGTGGCGCCGCGCTCCTCGGCGAGGGCCGACTCCGCCGCCCTCAGCAGCCGGGCACCGATGCCGTGGCCCTGGAGTCGGGGGTGGACGCAGAGCTTGCCGATGGCGGCCGAGCCGTCCTCGGTGACATGGCCGCGGACGGAGCCGACGACCTCCTCGCCGAGCCGGGCCACGAAGACGCAGTCGGAGACGACCTCCTCACGGACCGAGTCCAGGCTCTGGACGAGCGGATCGATGCGGTAGTTGCCGTACAGCGCCGCCTCACTCTGGAAGCACAGGTACTGCAACCTGAAGATCTGCTCCGCGTCCTGCACGGTCGCCGCAGAGATGGTCACGCTCATGCCCATGTGCGCACGCCTCCCGCTCACCTGATCGCCTGTCGTCCCTCACTCCTATCCCCGCGCTCCGCGGGCCGCAACCTCCGGTGTGAGCAAACGACGCAGACATCCCAGGCATCTGGAACGTTCCGGGCCGAGACTGCCCTGTGAGATACCCAACTCCCCCGCGATTTCCCGGTATGTGAGGTCCTTCGGGGAGAGCAGCGCCTCCATCAGCCGGGGACAGCGGCCCGGCAGTCGGCGTACGGCGTCCCGCAGCGCCCGGCGCCGCGCGGCGGCCAGGGCGTGGTCCTCGGGACTGCGGCCGACCTCGTCCGCGGGTTCGCTCTCATACGGCCGTTCGCGTCGGGTCCTACGACGGGAGCGGCGTGCCTCGGAGCGGACGGCCCGGCGGAGCCAGCCCGGCGGGTCCACGGGCGGGCCGTCGGTGTCGAGGCGCTCCAGGAGGCGGAGCCAGACCGCCTGTTCCAGGTCGCCGGGTTCGGCGCCGGCGGCGTGCGCCTCCGCGGAGGCCTCGGCGGTGAGCAGGGGGCGCAGGGAGGTGAGCAGCTCGTGCTGCGGGGCGGTGACCAGGTCGGATGGCGGGGTGGTGAGCAGGTCGCGCGTCATATGGCTCACGACGCGGCCGTCCGGGCGGCGGGTTGCCCGGACGGCCGGTTGTCACCCCGATCGGGGGCGGGCGCTCAGCTGTTGACGAAGTCCTCGCGGGCCAGCAGGCCGGTGTCGGGGTTGTCGGTGAAGACACCGTCGATGCCGGTGGCGAAGTACGTCCGGTAGGCGCCGAAGACATCGCCGTACGCGTCGGCGTCGGTGCCCTTGCGGAAGCTCGTCGGCAGGAAGGGGTTCTCGTTGCGCATGGTGTAGGGGTGCAGGATCAGCCCCACCTTGTGCGCGTCGGCGACGAGGGTGGTCGGCGTGGTGAGGTCGCCGTTCGCGTCCTTGGGGATGACCAGGTCGAGGGTGGGGCCGATGCCCTGGGCGTAGCCGGCGATCTCGCGGAGCCCGGCGGGGGTGACCAGGTCGGCGACGGTGCGCGGGTCGCCCGCCTCGACGAAGTCCCAGGGGCGGCTGGCCGCCGACGACAGCAGGACGACCAGCGGGTTGTCGACCAGGCGGTTGAGGCGCTGGATGCTGCTGGGCTCGAAGGACTGGAGGATGACCGGGGAGTTGCGGCCGTCCTTGCCGTGCTTGCGCAGCAGCTTCGCGACCCGCTCCTCGAGGCCCAGACCGAGCTTGCGGAAGTAGGTGGGGTGCTTGGTCTCCGGGTAGATCCACACCTGCTTGCCGCGCTTGCGGGTCTGCTCGTCCTGCCACTTCAGGACCTCTTCGAAGGTGGGGATCTCCCAGCGCCCGTTGTAGAGGGTGTTGTGCGGACGGTTGGCCGGAATGCGCTCGACGGCGCGCAGGGTCTTCAGCTCGGCGAGGGTGAAGTCCTCGGTGAACCAGCCGGTGACGGAGACGCCGTCCAGGACCTTCGTCGTCCTGCGGTCGGCGAACTCCTTGTGGTCCGCGACGTCGGTCGTCCCGCCGATCTCCGGCTCGTGACGGCAGACCAGGTGACCGTCCTTGGTGGGCACCAGGTCGCCGGCCTCGACGACGTGCGCACCGAGGTCGAGGGCGAGCTGGTACGACCCGAAGGTGTGCTCGGGCCGGTAGCCGCTGGCACCCCGGTGGCCGATGATCGTCGGCACCGGCAGGCTTCTCAGCCCGCCGCCGTGCCGCGCTTCGGCGGTCCCGTCGGCCGTGGCGGCTCGCGCCGTACCGGACAGACCGAGGACCGCTCCCCCGGCGCCGAGCACGGCCGCGCCGAGGAGCGCCCGCCGTCCGGTTACACCCGTCTGCCCGTCCACGGCCTGAGAATCCTGCGATCCCATGAGCGCCCTCCTTGCGTCGGCTCGTCAGTGCGGGCCGATCGTAGGTGCGTGTACATGACTGCGGGGAGACCTGTGGCGGAACACGCCGGTGACTCCGGATGTCGTGCGTGAGACGCAAGGTGACAGCCCGTCAGGCCGTGGGGGCGATGTCCGTCACATGATGGCCGTCCGGTTACGGGCGGTCTTTCGCGCGCCATCGCAGGTAAACCCGCGTCAACACTGCGTAAGACCTCGGTGAACCCGATGTGCAAGACCCCCCGGCCCGCGAGTATCGTCCTCACCTGCACAGACTTAGACCGATTCCCTTGACACCGGAGGGCCCGTTGTCCCGCTTCGCGCTCATCAAGGCAGTGCTCGGACCGATCATGCGCCTGATGTTCCGCCCACAGGTGGAAGGCGCCGAGCACATCCCCGGGGACGGCCCGGTCATCCTGGCCGGCAACCACCTCACGTTCATCGACTCGATGATCCTTCCGCTCGTCTGCGACCGGCAGGTCTTCTTCATCGGCAAGGACGAGTACGTCACCGGGAAGACCCTGAAGGGCCGGCTCATGGCGTGGTTCTTCACCGGCGTCGGCATGATTCCGGTGGACCGGGACGGTGGACGTGGTGGCGTCGCCGCGCTGATGACCGGGCGGCGGGTGCTGGAGGAGGGGAAGGTCTTCGGCATCTACCCGGAGGGGACGCGGTCCCCCGACGGGCGGCTGTACCGGGGACGCACCGGCATCGCGCGGCTGACCATGATGACGGGCGCGCCTGTGGTGCCGTTCGCCGTCATCGGCACGGACAAGTTGCAGCCGGGCGGTGCGGGGATGCCCCGGCCGGGCCGGGTCACCGTTCGGTTCGGTGAGGCGATGGAGTTCTCGCGGTACGACGGGATGGACCGGGACCGGTATGTGCTGCGGGCCGTGACGGATTCCGTGATGACCGAGGTCATGCGGTTGTCCGGGCAGGAGTACGTGGACATGTATGCGACCAAGGCGAAGGAAGCCGCGTAGTTTGTCGGCTCGCGGCCGGTGGGGGTTGCTCGCGCAGTTCCCCGCGCCCCTTAAGGTCGGCCATCCAACCGTTGGCCACGAAGCAGGAACCAGGCTGCAATCGCCGTGGCGAGCAGGACCCCTGCTCCTGCTCCCGCCGCTATCGCCAAGCCGTCCACGAAGGATTCCCGCGCCGCCGTGAGCAGTGCTTCGGCCTGCTGCGTCGGCATTCCTGCCGCCGCCTCCACCGCCGCGCCCAGCGACTCGTGAGCGCCCTCCGGAGTACCTGCCGGAGCCGCGAAGCCCCGGTACACGCCCGTCACGATCGAGCCCAGTACGGCGATGCCCAGGGCCGCGCCCAGTTCGTACGCCGTCTCCGAGACCGCCGACGCCGAGCCCGCCTGCTCCTTCGGGACGCTGGAGAGGATCACGTCCGCCGTCACCGTGAAGGAGAAGCCGGCGCCGATGCCGACGACCAGCAGGGCGGTGCCGAGCAGCGGGTAGCCGGTGCTCTGGTCGATGACCGTCAGCGAGGCCAGTGCCACGCCGACCGCCGCCAGGCCGCCGGAGACCACCGCGCGCACCGACCAGCGGCGGGCCGCCCAGCCCGCGACCAGACCGGCCGCCACCGCGCCCACCGCGGCCGGAAGTTCGGCGAGGCCCGCCTCCAACGGGCGTCGGCCCTGGACGAGTTGCAGGTACTGGGAGAGGAAGAAGACCAGGCCGGACAGGCCGAGGATGGTCAGCAGGTCGGCCAGGACCGCCGCGCTGAAGCCGCGGTTGCGGAACAGTCGCATGTCCAACAGGGGGGTAGGCAGGGTCAGTTGGCGGTGGACGAACCAGTACAGGGCCGCCGCGCCGAGTGCGCCGATGCCGAGGATCTCCCAGCCGAAGCCGTGCGTGGCCGTCTCCTTGACCGCGTACACCACCGCGATCATGCCGACCAGGGACAGGGTCACGCTGATCAGGTCCCACGGGCCCGGGTCCGGGTTCTTCGACTCGGGCAGCAGCTTGATGCCGACGAGGACGAGGACCGCCATCACGGGCAGGTTGATGAGGAAGACCGAGCCCCACCAGAAGTGTTCGAGCAGGAAACCGCCGGCGATCGGGCCGATCGCGGTGCCCGCGGAGGCCGTGGCGCCCCAGATGCCGACGGCGAGGCTGCGTTCGCGCGGGTCGTGGAAGAGGTTGCGGATCAGGGCCAGGGTCGCCGGCATGAGGGTCGCGCCCGCGACGCCCAGGAGGGCGCGGGCGAGGATCATCAACTCCGGTGTCGTGGCATAGGCGTTGAGGACCGATATCGCGCCGAACGCTGTCGCGCCGATCAGGAGGATGCGCTTGCGGCCGATGCGGTCGCCGAGGCTGCCCATGGACACGAGCAGACCCGCGATGACGAAGGAGTAGACGTCACCGATCCAGAGGAGCTGCGAACCGGTGGGGTTCAGGTCCTCGCTGATGTAGGGGGTCGCGAGACCGAGGACGGTCGCGTCGACGGCCACCAGCAGCACGGCGAGCACGAGGACGGAGAGCGCGAGCCAACGGCCCGGGCGCTTGGTCACCGCCTCGGTCGTGGTCGTCGGCTGCAGGGTGCTGGTCATGATTCCTCTCTCCGTAGTGCGCCGCCGAGAAGCAGCTCGGCGATCATGTGGGTGAAGTCCTTGCGGGCCACGCGGCCTTCCGACACGGCCCAGGCGCCGGAGGCCAGCAGGCCGTACAGCGCCTCGGTGAGCCAGACCGGGGTCAGGTCGATACGGAAGTCACCGGCCGCCTGGCCGCGCCGGAACACCGCCGCGATGCGGTCGTCGATCCTCGTCCAACCGGGGTTCTGTCCCTCGCCCTCGAACAGCTGGTTCTCGGTGTAGAGGAAGGCGAGCAGGGCGGCGGCCGGTTCGATCTCGCGGACGAGACGGTGGACGGCGTCCCGCGCCGGGCCCTCGTCGAGGCGGGCCGCGTCCAGCGCGGCCTCGCACTCCTCGATGCCGAGCGCCTCGAGAGCCCGTACGAGTGCGTCGCGCCCCGCGAAGTGGCGGTGCAGCGTGGCCCGGCTGATCCCCGCGGCCTTGGCGACCTCGTCCATGGTCGCGGTGGATTTGCGGGTCAGCAGGGCCGCGGCGCTGCGCAGCACGTGGTCACGATCGACAGCCATGAGACAACAATAGCCCATGTGAGACATTGATGTCTCATAACGGGCACAGGTGTCTCACGAGGGTGGGTGCTGACCAGCGGTTTCCTCAGTGCCAGGGAAGGCTGCCGCGCTTCTCCCAGTACACCTGGGGCTCCTCCGCCAGCTCGGCGAGGCGGGCCAGTTGGTCGTCGTCCAGGTCCACGACGGCCGCGTGCAGGTTGGACGCGAGCTGGTTGGTGGTCGCGGCTCCGGACAGGACGACACCCGCCCAGGGCTGGCGCAGGACGAGAGCGAGGGCGACCGCGTCACACCCGAGAGACGTTTCTGCCGCTACGGCCTTCAGGGCGTCCGGCGCGTACGGGTCCGCGAGCCTGCCGTTGGCCATGCCCTCCTTGACGATCACCGTCAGCCCGGCGTCGTGGGCCTCGGCGAGGGCGGGGGCGGCGGAAGTCTCCAGCACGTTGTACGTCGACTGGACGGTACGGAAGAGGGGGTCGCCGTCGACCGTGACCTCCAGGGCGGCCCGGATGGCGTCCGCCTGTGCGGGGCCGCTGGTGGAGAAGCCGATGCTGATGCCGTCGGCGGCGGCGGCCTCGGCGAGTCTGGCGTGGAGTTCCTTGTCGGTGAGGGCCGGACTGTCGGGGGTCACCGAGTGGATCTGGTAGAGGTCGAGGTGGTCGCCGAGGAGTTCGGCGGTCTCGCGGCGCTGGCGGTCGTAAGTGCCGACGCTGTGGTCCTTGACCTCGTGCTTCTCGGCGTCGGTCGTCCACGCGGCGGTGTACGTGTAGCCCCATTTGCTGCCGATGACCACGTCGTCGATGTCGGGGCGGGCGTTCAGCCAGTCGGCGAGGAACTCCTCCGAGCGGCCGTAGGAACGGGCCGCGTCGAAGTAGCGGACGCCCTGGAAGTAGGCGGCGTCGAGGAGTTCGTGCGTGCGGGTCCGGAGGGCTTCGACGCTCCGGTTGGCTCCGAGGTCGTCTTTGCGGCCGAGGTTGATGTAGCCGGGGCGGCCGACCGCTGCGAGGCCCAGGCCGATGTGGCAGGTGGGGGTGGTTGCGGTGGCCAGGCGGGCGAAGGGCATCGCGGGCTCCGTTGGGTCGGCTCCAGGCTGTTCACCAACTTAACCCGCGATGACCTTCGCTTCAGAGCTCGGGTGATGCGGTGCGTTGTGCGGCTGCGGGTGGTTCGGGGTTGCTCGCGCCCACGCGGCGGAGCCGCAAATCGATACAGCCCCGCGCCCCTAGGGGCGTCGGCCTCAGGCCTTCTTCGCAGTGGCCCAGGCGTGCTGCGCCGCCACGTCCGCCTTCACCTCCGCCAGCTGGATCGCCACCGCGCTCGGGGCCGTGCCGCCCCTGCCGTTGCGGGAGGCCAGGGCGCCCTGGACGTTGATGACCGTGCGGACCTCCGGGGTCAGGTGGGCGGAGATCTTGGCGAACTGCTCGTCCGTCAGTTCGTCCAGTTCCTTGCCCTCGGCCTCCGCCGCCTTGACGCACTCGCCGGCGACCTCGTGGGCCACGCGGAACGGGACGCCCTGCTTGACCAGCCACTCGGCGATGTCGGTGGCGAGGGAGAAGCCGGCCGGGGCCAGTTCCTCCATGCGCTCGCGGTTGACCGTGAGGGTGGCCATCATGCCGGTGAAGGCGGGGAGCAGGACCTCGAGCTGGTCGCAGGAGTCGAAGACCGGCTCCTTGTCCTCCTGGAGGTCGCGGTTGTAGGCGAGGGGCAGCGCCTTGAGGGTGGCCATGAGCCCGGTCAGGTTGCCGATCAGGCGGCCGGACTTGCCGCGCGCCAGCTCCGCGATGTCGGGGTTCTTCTTCTGCGGCATGATCGACGAGCCCGTCGAGAACGCGTCGTGCAGGGTCACGAAGGAGAACTCCTTCGTGTTCCAGATGATGATCTCCTCGGCGATACGGCTGAGGTTCACGCCGATCATCGCGGTGATGAAGGCGAACTCCGCGACGAAGTCACGGGACGCCGTGCCGTCGATGGAGTTGCCGACGCTGCCGTGCTCGAAGCCGAGGTCCTTGGCCACCGCCTCCGGGTCGAGGCCGAGCGAGGAACCGGCCAGGGCGCCCGCGCCGTACGGCGAGACGGCCGTGCGCTCGTCCCACTGGCGCAGCCGCTCCGCGTCCCGGGACAGGGACTGGACGTGGGCGAGGACATGGTGGGCGAAGAGGACCGGCTGGGCGTGCTGGAGGTGGGTGCGGCCGGGCATCGCCACGTCCGGGTGGGCCTCCGCCAGGCCGATCAGGGCGTCCTGGAGGTCGGCGATCAGGCCGCCGATGATCCGGGCGTGGTCCCGCAGGTACATCCGGAAGAGGGTCGCCACCTGGTCGTTGCGGGAGCGGCCGGCGCGGAGCTTGCCGCCGAGGTCCGGACCGAGGCGCTCCAGCAGACCGCGCTCGAGGGCGGTGTGCACGTCCTCGTCGGCGATGGTGCCGACGAAGTCACCGGAGGCCACGTCGGCTTCCAGCTGGTCGAGCCCGGCGATCATCCGCTGAAGCTCGTCCTCGGTGAGCAGGCCGGCCTTGTGGAGCACGCGCGCGTGGGCACGCGAACCGGCGATGTCGTACGGAGCCAGCCGCCAGTCGAAGTGCACGGACGCGGACAGCTTGGCCAGGGCCTCGGCGGGACCGTCGGCGAAACGGCCGCCCCAGAGCCGGACGTCACCGCTGTTGCTGCTCACTTGCGTTGCTCCTCATCGCCGCATTCAAGGTTATGCATGAGTATGCAGACCTCTGCATGATTCGTCAATCTGACTCTCTTTTGGTCTCCCTTTGAACATGGGAAACCGCTTGCTCGTACCTCCCCCCGAACGCAGGCGCCGCGTTTGTACACACCGAGAACTCAACGACACTCCCGACCCTTGTGAGGCATCCGCATGTCCAGGGCTCTTCCTAAGTACAACAAGCGCCGCGTCGCCCTCATCGGCAGCGCCACCGCACTGGTGCTGACCGGAGCGGTGATCGCCGGTTCCGCCCTCGCCGGGGAGAGCTCCAAGAGCAGCGGCGGGACCGACGCCCGCACCCTGGCGAGCCCCGGCACCATCAGCTGCCCGGACGTCGCCTCCAAGCTCCCGGCCATTCCCGCCTCGGCGCAGGCCGAGGTCACCCGCAATCTCACCCTCCTCCAGACCCAGATCAGCGAGGCCAACAAGCGTCTCGTCGACACCGTCGGCCAGGGCGGACCCAACTTCGTCCAGAACGCCATCCTCGGCCCCCTGAAGGACAAGCGGGTCGCGACCGTCAACCGGATCGCCACCGCCATCGGCCGGACCGCCGCCAAGCCCCAGGGCCTGGACGCCCTCGCACCCTGCACCCTGAACGCCGGCGGCGCCACGGGTGCGGGCGGACAGGCGGGCGCGGGCAACTCGGGCAACGCGGCCGGAAACGCGGGGAACGCCGGGAACACGGGGAACACCGGGAACGGCGGCAAGAACACGGGCAACACCAACGCCGGCAACGCCGGTGTCGGCACCATCAGCTGCCCGGACGTCGCCTCCAAGCTCCCCGCCGTTCCGGCCTCCGCGAAGGCCGAGGTGGACCGCAACCTCGCCCTCCTCCAGACCCAGATCAACGAGGCCAACACGCGTCTGGTCAACACGGTCGGCCAGGGCGGACCCAACTTCGTCCAGAACGCCATCCTCGGCCCCCTGAAGGACAAGCGGACGTCCACCATCGACCGCATCGCCATCTCCATCGGCCGGACCGCCGCCAAGCCCCAGGGCCTGAACTCCCTGGCCGCCTGCACGCTCACCAAGTGACGTGACAGGCGCTGTGGCCGCCCCGTGTTCTGCGCCGGCCGGGGCGGCCACGGCGGGTTCCGGGCAAGCGGAGCCCGCAATTCATTAGACAGGCGAAATACCTGCACCCATAATCGTTAGACATGGGAAAGACTTACGAGCGCATAGACGGCAGGCTGCGGACCTTCATCGAGGAGCAGCCCCTCTTCTTCACCGCGACCGCCCCGCTGGCCGGTGACGGCACGGTCAACCTCTCCCCGAAGGGCCTCAAGGGCTCCTTCGCCGTCATCGACGAACTGACCGTCGCCTACCTGGACTTCGCCGGCTCCACCGCCGAGACCGTCGCCCACCTGCGGGAGAACGGCCGGATCACGCTCATGTGGTGCGCCTTTCAAGGCCCGCCCAACATCGTCCGGGTGCACGGCGAGGGCGAGGCCGTGCTGCGCGACGACCCCCGTTTCAAGGAACTGCTCACACACTTCCCGGACATCGACCCGAGCCTGCACGGCCTGCGGGCGATCATCGTGGTGACGGCCCGGCAGATCCGGGACTCCTGCGGCTACGCGGTGCCCTTCATGACGTACGACGAGGACCGGGACCTGCACGCCAGGCGCTTCGCACGCGAGGACGACGAATCCCTCAGCGCCTACTTCGCCAAGAAGGAGCACATCGCGACGAGCCTGGATGGCCTACCCGGGCTGCCGCTGCCGCTGCCGCCCTCTACCGTCTGAGCCATGGGCTCCCCCGCCGTCGCCACGGCTCTCGTGTCCGCGTCCCTCCTCGTGCTCGGCGCCGCGCCCGGCGGCGGGCAGCCGCCGCTTCCCGCCCGGATGGCCGACACCGGCGGCGGGACCCAGCTGATCACCGCGGTGGCCGCGAAGGCCTCCGCCACCTCCGGCACGGTCACCTGGTGGGAGCTCGCCGACGGGCGGTGGGTAAGGCCGGTTCGGCGGCGGCGCGGTTCGGGGCGAAGGGGCTCGTGGAGGGTTCCTCGCGCAAGCAGGGCACGAACACGACGCCGGCGGGGTTGTACGACCTGCCGTACGCCTTCGGCATCAAGGCCGCGCCGAGCGGGACGTCGTACAAGTACCGTCCCGTGCGGGAGAGTTCCTGGTGGTGTCAGGACAACGACTCCCGCGTCTACAACCGTTGGAGCGAGCCCCGCGCCAAGGACTGCCGGGCCGCCGAGTCCGAGCATCTGATCGCGTACGAGAAGCAGTACGCGTACGCCATGGTGATCGGGTTCAACTACGCGAAGCCGGTGCGGGGGCGGGGCGCCGGGATCTTCCTCCACGTCAACGGGCGTGGGGCGACGGCCGGTTGTGTGTCCGTATCGGCGGACGCGATGCGACGGATCCTGAAGTGGGCCGATCCCGGGCAGGCGCCGCACATCGCGATCGGTACGACGGGCGGGCGGACGGCGATCACCCGGTACTGAGCCGGACGGTGAAGGTGGTCGAGCCCGGTGCGCTGCGCAGGCTCACCTCTCCGCCGTGCGCCTCGGCCACCGCGGCCACGATCGACAGGCCCAGGCCCGCGCCGCCGCCCGGGGCGTCGGTGCGGCGGCGGTCGGCGCGGGTGAAGCGTTCGAAGACGCCGGGCTGGATGTCCTCGGGGACGCCGGGGCCGTCGTCGTGGACCGTGAGGACGGCCCACCTGTTCTCGGTCTCCAGGGAGACCGTCACCTTGGTGCCCACAGGTGTGTGCCCACGCGCGTTGGCCAACAGGTTGGCCAACAGCTGTTGCAGTCGGTGGGCGTCACCCGTGACCGTGACCGGCTCCTCGGGGAGCTCCAGCGTCCAGCGGTGATCGGGGCCCGCGGCCCGGGCGTCCGTCACCGCGTCCAGGACCAGCATGGTGAGGTCGACCGGATGGCGCTCCAAGGGGCGGCCCGCGTCCAGCCGGGCCAGCAGCAGCATCTCGTCGACCATCTCGCCCATCCGGGCCGACTCGGCGGCGATGCGCTCCAGCGCCCGGGTGATCTCCGGCGGGACCGGGCCGGGGTGCAGCAGTGCCAGTTCCGCGTGGCCGCGCACCGACGCCACCGGGGTGCGCAGCTCATGGCTGGCGTCGGCGGCGAAGCTGCGCAGCCGCTCCTCGCTCGCGTGCCGCTTGGTGAGCGCGTCCTCGACATGGCCCAGCATGCGGTTGAAGGCGCCGGCGACCTGGCCGACCTCGCTGCGGGGATCGGACTCCGGGGCCCGCGGCGGCAACGCCACCTCGCCGCTGGCCAGCGGGAGTTCGCTGACCCGGGTGGCGGTCGCCGCGACCCGGCTCAGCGGGCGCAGCGACCAGCGCACCCAGAGCGCCCCGGCCACGCCGGTGACGGTGAGAGCGAGACCGAAGACGATCCCGGCGAGCAGTTCGAGCCGGTGGACCGTGGCCTCGACGGGCTCCAGGGGAAGGCCGGTGATCAGGACGTCGCCATCGATGCCGTGCGTCACCAGCACGCGGTAGTCGTCGAGCGCGGAGAGGTCGACGGTGTGGGCCTTGCCGTCGGCCGGGACCCCGGCGAGGCGCCGCTCGTCGCCGCCCGTCAGCGCGACGTTCTCGGTGCCGCTCGGGCGGACGACCGCCGCGTGGGTGGCCGTGCCGTCGACCAGGCGGGCGCCGAAGGTTCCGGTGGCCTGGCGGCGGGTGTCACCGTGCTCGTCACCGTCGTGATCGTCGGGAAGGGGACCGTTGTGCTCCAGGCTCACCGCGAAACGGTTGCCGGCCTCGGTCAGCTGCTCGTCGAGACGGCCGACGAGAAAGCCCTGGAGCCCGACGACGGCCGCCAGGCCGACCGCGGCACAGCTCACCGCCAGCAGCACCACCAGGCCGCAGGTGAGCCGGGCGCGCAGGGTGTGCGGGCGGGGCAGGCGGCGTGGAAGAGCGGGGGTCACGGGGTCACCGGCTTGAGGACGTACCCGGCGCCGCGCACGGTGTGGATCATCGGTTCCCGGCCCGCGTCCACCTTCTTGCGCAGGTAGGAGATGTACAGCTCGACGACATGGGCGCGGCCGCCGAAGTCGTAGGACCACACCCGGTCGAGGATCTGGGCCTTGCTGAGCACCCGGCGCGGGTTGCGCATGAGGAAGCGGAGCAGTTCGAACTCGGTCGGGGAGAGTTCGATCAGCTCGCCCGCGCGGGTCACCTCACGGGCGTCCTCGTCCATGACCAGGTCGCCGATGGTCAGCCGCGGCCCCTCCTCCAGCTGCCGGGCCATGCCGGCGCGGCGCAGCAGTCCGCGCAGCCGGGCGACGACCTCCTCCAGGCTGAACGGCTTGGTGACGTAGTCGTCGCCGCCCGCCGTGATCCCGGCGATCCGGTCCTCGACGGCGTCCCGGGCGGTGAGGAAGAGCACGCAGACTTCGGGCTTCACGGCGTGCAGGCCGCGCAGCACGGCGAAGCCGTCGGTGTCGGGCAGCATCACGTCGAGGACCACGGCGTCGGGCAGCAGCTCGCGGGCCGCGGCGACCGCCGAGGCCCCGTCGCCGGCGGTGCGCACCTGCCAGCCCTCGTAGCGCAGGGCGCCGGACAGGACCTCGGCGAGGTCCTCGTCGTCGTCCACGACGAGGACGCGCAGCGGGGTGCCGTCGGGGCGGGCGAGGGCGGGGCGGCCGGAGCGGGTGGTGTTCATGGCCCTTCACAGGGGTGGTGTGCGTGGCTCTTCCAGGATCACCCCTCGCGCGTCGGAGTCGCGCCCCCGGTTGCTCTGAGTTTCCTCTGAGTCCGCTCTGAGACGGCCGTTTCAGAGGGTTCTGAGAGGTTCGGCCCGCACAGTGGCGTCCTGGCAGGACGAAAGGACGTACAAATGACCACCCTGTACGAGCGGTCGGCGCCGCCCGTGCCGCCCGTGCCGCTCGCCGCCCGGCGCTCCCCCGCTGCCCCGCTGCTCGCCCTGTTGTGGGCCGGGGCGGCGGGTGCGGTGGCGCTGTGGTGGGCGAACACCGGTTCCGTGGTCGGCGCCGCCGGCTGGCTGACGCACGCCGGGCGGATCGCCGGGCTGCTGTGCGGGTACGCCTGTGCCGTGCTGGTGGGGCTGATGGCGCGGGTCCCGCCGCTGGAGCGGCGGATCGGCTCCGACCGGGTGGCGCGCTGGCACGCGATGGCCGGCCGCTACACGATCTGCCTGCTGGTGGCACACATGGTGCTGATCCTGGCCGGGTACGCCGCGCAGGACGGTCAGTCGCTCTGGCACGAGACGGTGACGGTGGTCGTGGACTACCCGGAGATGCTGAAGGCGACCGCCGGCACGCTGATCCTCGTGGCGGTCGGCGTCACCTCCATGCGGGCCGTGCGGCGCCGCGTCGGACACGAGTTCTGGTACTACGTCCATCTGCTGACGTACGGCGCCGTGTTCCTGACCTTCTTCCACCAGGTCCAGCTGGGCTCCGACCTCACGGCCGGTCCCGCACAGGCCGCCTGGTACGGGCTGTACCTGGGCGTGGCGGCGCTGGTGCTGTGGTTCCGGGTGCTTGTGCCGGTGCGGCTGAACCTGCGGCACCGGCTGCGCGTGGAGTCCGTGTACCAGGAGGCGCCGGGCGTGTGGTCCGTCGTCGTGCGCGGGGACGGCCTGGGCGAACTGGGCGCGCAGGCGGGGCAGTTCTTCCGCTGGCGGTTCCTCGTCCGGGGCATGTGGGGGACATCGACGCCGTACTCGCTGTCGGCGCCGCCCCGCGGGGACCGGATGCGGATCACGGTGAAGGCGCTCGGCGACCACAGCACGGCCGTGGCGCTGCTGCGGCCCGGCACCCGGGTGTGGGCGGAGGGGCCCTACGGTGCCCTGACCGCCGAACGGCGCACCGCGCACCGGGCGTTGCTCATCGCGGGCGGTGTCGGCGTGACTCCGCTGCGGGCGCTGTTCGAGACGCTGCCGGGCGAGGTGACCCTGCTGTACCGGGCGCGGACGGTCGAAGACCTCGCGCTGGGCGGGGAGTTGGAGGCCCTGGCGCGGTGGCGCGGGGCGCGGGTGCACTACCTGCTCAACGGTCCGGACGGCGAACGCCCCCGCCTGACGCCGGAGTTGCTGCGAGCGGCCGTACCCGACGGGCTGGCCCGGCACGACGTCTACCTCTGCGGTCCGGACGGCTTCGCCCGCGAGGTGTACGGGGCACTGCGTGCCGCCGGGGTGCCCGACCGCCGTATCCACCACGAGTCGTTCGAGTTGTGAGGCCACGCACGTGCACGCACTGAGGAAGAACCATCCGTTGCGCCGGATCGTGCTGGCGAGCGCCGCCACCGTCTCCGGCATGGTCCTGCTGCTGTCGCTCAAACCGCACGACACCCCGGCCGCCATAGCCGTCACGTCCCCCTCCGCGGCCCCCTCCGCGACCGGGTCGACGACCGGGGCGGGCACGTTCACCGGCGACTCGGTGCAGACCCGCTGGGGGCCCGTCCAGGTCCGGATCACGGTCAAGGGCGGCAAGCTCACCGACGTCACGGCGGTCGCCTATCCGTCGGAGAATCCGCGGGACCAGGAGATCAACAGCTACGCCCTCCCCCGGCTGCGGACCGAGGCCCTCCAGGCGCAGAGCGCGGACATCGACACGGTCTCGGGGGCCACGTACACGAGTGACGGTTACCGCCAGTCGCTCCAGTCCGCCCTCGACTCGGCGACCGGCTGAACACCCAGGCGTCACGGCACGTATCTCAGGGCCAAGGGACCACGCCACCCCCCTTGCCCCGCTCCCGGAGGAATCGTGACCACCACGCTCGCAGGCGGCCGCGCCGCCCGCCGCCAGACGATGCGCCGCATCCGCCCGCGCCGCTCCCCGGCCGTCCCGCTGGTGATCGCCCTATGGGCGGGCGCGGCGGCGGTGCTGTGGCTGTGGTGGGACAACACCCCCTCCCTCGCGGACACCACCGCGAAGATCCTCGCCGCGGGCCGGATCACCGGTCTCCTCGCGGGCTATCTGATGGCGCTGGTCGTGCTCCAGATGGCCCGGGTGCCGGCGCTGGAGCGGCGGGTGGGCTCGGACCGGGTGGCCCGCTGGCACGCGATGAGCGGCCGCTACACGGTGAGCCTGGTCATCGCGCACGTCTTCCTGATCACCTGGGCGTACGCCCGCCAGGCCGGCAAGTCGCTCGGCGACATCGTGCAGCAGTTCACGGACATGGTCACGACCCTGCCGGACATGGGCAAGGCGGCGATCGGCACCGGCCTGCTGGTGGTCATCGCGCTGCTGTCGGTCGGCGGGGTCCGGCGCAGGCTGCCGTACGACACCTGGTACCACGTCCACCTGCTCACCTACGCCGTGGTGTTCCTGACGTTCTGGCACCAGATCACCACCGGCAACGAGTTCGCCGTCCAGCCCACCGCGAAGACCTTCTGGTACGGGCTCTACGGCGCCGTCACCGCGCTGGTGGTCTGGTACCGGATCCTCACCCCGCTCCGCCTCAACCTCAAGCACCGGATGTACGTCGAGGCGGTCATCGAGGAGACGCCGGGCATCGTGTCGGTGCTGATCGGCGGGAAGAAGCTGCACCGGATGGGCGCGGAGGCCGGGCAGTTCTTCCGCTGGCGGTTCATGGCGCCGGGCATGCGGTTCAGCTCCCACCCGTACTCGCTGTCGGCGGCGCCCCGCCCGGACATGCTGCGGATCACGGTCAAGGCGATCGGCGACCACACCGCCCGGCTGCGCGAACTGCGGCCCGGCACCCGCGTGTGGGCCGAGGGCCCCTACGGCGCCCTGACCGCCCAGCGCCGCAGCCGCGGCAAGGTGCTGCTGGTCGCGGGCGGCGTCGGCATCACGCCGATGCGGGCGCTGTTCGAGACGCTGCCCGGGGCGTCCGGTGACATCACCCTGCTCTACCGGGCCAACAGCACCCAGGACCTGGCGCTGTGGGACGAGCTGGCCACCATCGCCGACGAGCGGGGCGCCCGGCTGATGTACGCGGTCAACAGTCCGGACGGCGAGCGGCCCGACATCTCGGCGGAGCGGCTGCGGCAGAAGCTGCCGGACATCGACGACCACGACGTGTTCCTGTGCGGGCCGCCCGGCTTCGCGCAGTCCGTGTACGACTCCCTGCGCGACGCGGGCGTCCCGGCCCGCCGTATCCACCACGAGTCGTTCGAGATGTGAGCCACGCTCCCGTCCGCGCGTCACATCACGGCCCCCCAACTCTGCCGGCAGCCCCAGACTTCAGGAGTTCATTCAGCCATGAGGAAGAGTCATCCGATCCGGCGTGTCGTCCTGGCCGGCGCCGCCACCGTCTCCGGGATCGTGCTGCTGCTGTCGCTGAAGCCGGCGTCCGACCCGGCCTCCGCGTCCGCGGCGGGCGGCGCGGTCCCGCCGGCCGCCGCGCAGGAGTCGGCGCAGGGCGGGGCGCAGGCGGCGGGGACGAGCACGTCCACCGGGGACGCCGTGCAGACCCAGTACGGTGCCGTCCAGGTACGGATCACCGTCGCCGGCAACAAGATCACCAAGTCGGAGGCGGTGCAGGCGCCGCAGGGCGGGACCAGCACCCAGAAGACCGAGCTGGCCGTGCCCAAGCTCAACGCGGCGGTGGTCGCCAAGCAGAGTCCCGACATCGACACCGTGTCGGGGGCGACGTACACGAGTGAGGGCTACAAGAAGTCCCTCCAGTCGGCGATCGACAAGGCGAACGCCGCCGCCTCGGCCGCCCAGCCCTCGCAGGGCGCGTCGGCCCCCGCCCAGGGCGCCGCCTCCAAGACCCTGACGGGCACGGTCGCGCAGACCCAGTACGGTCCGGTCCAGGTCCGGATCACGGTCAGCAACGGCAAGATCACCAAGGCCGAGGCGGTCCAGGCGCCGCAGGGCGGGACCAGCACCCAGAAGACCGAGCTGGCCGTACCGAAGCTCAACGCGGCGGCGGTGGCGGCCGGCAGCGCGGACATCGACTCGGTCTCCGGGGCCACCTACACCAGCGCGGGCTACAAGAAGTCCCTCCAGTCGGCGCTGGACCAGGCCGGTGGCTGACACCGTGGCCGAGTCGGCAGATGCTCCCGCCGCGGTACGTCATGCGGAGGAGGTCATGGGGACCGTCTTCTCCTTTGACATCCGCGGCGGGAACCCCGATGCCGTCCAGGCGGCACTGGCGGAGGCGGTGGCCGGGCTGCACCGGGCCGACGCCGTCTTCAGCACGTACCGCGAGGACAGCCAGATCTCGCGCCTCGCACAGGGTGAGCTGACCGTCGAGGAGTGCGATCCGGAAGTCGGCGAGGTCCTCGAACTGGGCGCGGAGGCCGAGCGGTTGAGCGACGGCTGGTTCAGCCTGCGCTACCAGGGCCGGCTGGACCCGACGGGCATCGTCAAGGGGTGGGCGGTGGAGCGTGCGGCCAGATCCCTGCTGGCCGCGGGCGCGACCGGCGTCAGCCTGAACGGCGGCGGGGACGTACAGCTGCTCGGCACGCCGGGGCCGCAGCGCCCGTGGCGGGTGGGCGTGGCGGATCCCCTGCGGCCGGGGGGACTGGCAGCGGTCGTATCAGCTGCCGGGGCTCCCGAACTGGCGGTGGCCACCTCAGGCACGGCAGAACGAGGCGCCCACATCGTCGACCCCCGCACGGGCCGCTCCGCGGTGACGGATCTGGTAGCCGTCACGGTGGTGGCCCCGAGCGTCACCTGGGCGGACTGCTGGGCGACCGCAGCCTTCGCGATGGGTTCCCGGGAAGGCTTGCGCTGGCTGGAGTCGCTACCCGACGTGGAGGCACTGCTGATCACAGCGGGCGACGAGGTGAGGTGTACGGGCGGCTTGGCAGCAAGGCTGGGGTGAAAGGCTTTCAGGGGCGCGGGGAACTGCGCGACCAGCCCCCACGCACCCGCACCCGCACCCGCACCCGACAACAATCAATGCCCGTTCTGAGCCAACCGCAGCAAATGCTCAGCCAGCGCCTGCCCACCCACCGGATCCCGGCTGATCAGCAACAACGTGTCGTCACCGGCAATGGTCCCCAAGATGTCATGCAGCTCGGCCTGATCAATGGCCGACGCCAAGAACTGCGCGGCACCCGGCGGCGTCCGCAGCACCACCAGATTCGCCGAAGCCTCCGCCGAGATCAGCAGCTCCTGCGACAACCGCCGCATCCGCTCTTCCTTGGCCGACTCCCCGAGCGGTGCCCGAGGCGTACGGAACCCGCCCTCGCTCGGCACCGCGTAGATCAGGTCCCCGTCGGTGTTACGGATCTTCACCGCGTTCAGCTCGTCGAGGTCCCGGGAGAGCGTCGCCTGCGTGACGCTCAGCCCGTCGTCGGACAAGAGCTTGGCCAACTGGCTCTGCGACCGCACCGGTTGCCGGTTGAGGATGTCCACGATCCGGCGGTGCCGCGCCGTGCGCGTCTGCGGCACCGCAGGCCCGCCGGCCCCGTTCTGCTCGTGCTCCTGCGCCTGGCTCATCGACGTCTCATTTCTCCGGATCATCCGTCCCCGTCGGCCGCTTCCGCCGCCTTCGCCGCGTCAAGAACGCCGGGCAGCGCCTGGAGCAGCGCAGCCACCTCGTCGTCGCCGAGGTTCAGCGGCGGCATGAGCCGTACGACATCGGGGGCGGGCGCGTTCACCAGGAAACCGGCGTCCTGAGCCGCCTGCTGCGCCTGGGGCGCGAGCGGCTCGGTGAGCACGATACCCAGGAGGAGCCCGGAGCCCCGGACGTGGTCGATCAGCGGGTGTCCCAGGGACTCGATTCCCTCGTGCAGCGCGGCGCTCTGCCGCTTGACGTTGTCGAGCAGCCCATCACCGGCGATGGTGTCGAGGACGGCGAGTCCGGCGGCGCAGGCGACCGGGTTGCCGCCGAAGGTCGTGCCGTGGTGGCCGGGCTGGAGCAGCTCGGCGGCCCGGCCGAAGGCGACGGTGGCGCCGAGCGGCAGTCCGCCGCCGAGCTGCTTGGCGAGGGTGACGACGTCGGGCAGGACGCCCTCGTGGGCCTGGTACGCGAACCAGTGCCCGGTCCGGCCGATGCCGGTCTGCACCTCGTCGAGGACCAGCAGCGCGCCCTTGGCCGCGGTGATCGCCCGGGCCGCCTTGAGGTAGCCGGCGGGCGGGACGACGACGCCGTTCTCGCCCTGGATGGGCTCGATGACGACGAGCGCGGTGTCCTCGGTGACCGCGGCGGCCAGCGCCTGCGCGTCGCCGTACGGAACGTGCGTGACGTCACCCGGCAGCGGGAGGAACGGGGTCTGCTTGGCGGGCTGGCCGGTGAGGGCCAGGGCGCCCATGGTGCGGCCGTGGAAGCCGCCCTGCGTGGCCACCATGTGGCTGCGCCCGGTCAGCCGGCCGATCTTGAAGGCGGCCTCGTTGGCCTCGGCGCCGGAGTTGCAGAAGAAGACCCTGCCGTCGCGGCCGAAGTGCTGGAGGAGCCGTTCGGCGAGGGCGATCGTCGGCTCGGCCATGAAGAAGTTGGAGATGTGGCCGAGGGACGCGATCTGCTTGCTCACGGCGTCGATGACGGCCGGGTGGGCGTGGCCGAGCGCGTTGGTGGCGATGCCGCCGACCCAGTCGTAGTACTGCTTGCCCTCGGAGTCCCAGACCTTGAGGCCTTCGCCGCGGACGAGGGGGAGGCGCGGGGTGCCGTAGTTGTTCATGAGCGAGCCCTGCCACCGCTGGGTGAGCTCCTGATTGTCGGTCATTCCCCATCCCCCTCTTGCGCGTCCGGCACGACCATGGTGCCGATGCCTTCGTCGGTGAAGATCTCCAGCAGGATCGAGTGCTGGACCCGTCCGTCGATGACGCGGGCGGTGGTGACGCCGTTGCGCACGGCGTGCAGACAGCCCTCCATCTTCGGGACCATGCCGGAACTCAACTCCGGCAGCAGCTTCTCCAGTTGGGAAGCGGTGAGGCGGCTGATCACCTCGTCGCTGTGCGGCCAGTCCTCATAGAGACCCTCGACGTCCGTGAGGACCATGAGAGTTTCCGCTCCAAGAGCAGCAGCGAGTGCCGCAGCCGCCGTGTCAGCATTGACGTTGTAGACATGTCCGTCGTCCTGGCTACGGGCGATCGACGAGACGACCGGGATCCGGCCGTCGGCGAGCAGGGCCTCGATCGCGCCCGTGTCGATCGCGGTGATCTCGCCCACCCGCCCGATGTCGATCAACTCGCCGTCGATCTCGGGCTGGTGCTTGGTGGCGGTGATGGTGTGCGCGTCCTCGCCGGTCAGTCCGACGGCCAGCGGCCCGTGCTGGTTGAGGAGCCCGACCAGCTCGCGCTGCACCTGACCGGCCAGCACCATCCGTACGACGTCCATGGCGTCCTCGGTGGTGACGCGGAGGCCGGCCTTGAACTCGCTGACGATGCCCGCCTGGTCGAGGGCGGCACTGATCTGCGGGCCGCCGCCGTGCACGACGACCGGCTTGAGGCCGGCGTGGTGCAGGAAGACGACGTCCTGGGCGAACGCGGCCTTCAGGTCCTCGTCGATCATGGCGTTGCCGCCGAACTTGATGACGACCGTCTTGCCGTTGTGCCGGACCAGCCAGGGCAGTGCCTCGATGAGGATCTGGGCCTTGGGCAGCGCGGTGTGTTTGCGGGTCACATTGCTCATGAGGAGTAGGCGCTGTTCTCGTGGACGTAGTCCGCGGTGAGGTCGTTGGTCCAGATCGTGGCGGTCTCGGCGCCCGCGGCGAGGTCGGCGACGATGTGGACCTCGCGGTAGCGCATGTCGACCTTGTCGCGGTCCTCGCCGACGCCGCCGTTCTTGCACACCCACACGCCGTTGATGGCGACGTTCAGCCGGTCCGGCTCGAAGGCGGCCTTCGTGGTGCCGATCGCGGAGAGCACACGGCCCCAGTTGGGGTCCTCGCCGTGGATGGCGCACTTGAGGAGGTTGTTGCGGGCGATGGAGCGGCCCACCTCGACGGCGTCCTCCTCGGTCGCGGCGCCCACCACCTCGACCTTGATGTCCTTGCTGGCGCCCTCGGCGTCCCGGATGAGCTGCTGCCCGAGGTCGTCGCAGACCTGCCGTACGGCCTCGGCGAACTCCTCGTGGGCCGGGGCGACTTCGGCGGCGCCCGAGGCGAGCAGCAGCACCGTGTCGTTGGTGGACATGCAGCCGTCGGAGTCGACGCGGTCGAAGGTGGTGCGGGTCGCGGCCCGCAGCGCCTTGTCCAGGACGTCGCTCGGGAGGTCGGCATCCGTGGTGAGGACGACGAGCATGGTGGCGAGGCCGGGGGCGAGCATGCCCGCGCCCTTGGCCATGCCGCCGACCGTCCAGCCGTCCTTGGTGACGACGGACGTCTTGTGGACGGTGTCGGTGGTCTTGATGGCGATGGCCGCCTTCTCGCCGCCGTGCTCGGAGAGCTGGGCCGCGGCCGCCTCGACTCCCGGGAGCAGCTTGTCCATCGGGAGCAGCACGCCGATGAGACCGGTGGACGCTACCGCCACCTCGCCGGCGCCGATGCCCAGCACGTCGGCGGCCTTCTCGGCGGTCGCGTGCGTGTCCTGGAAGCCCTTCGGTCCCGTACAGGCGTTGGCGCCGCCGGAGTTGAGGACGACGGCGGTCAGCTCACCGCTCTTGAGCACCTGCTCGGACCACAGGACCGGGGCGGCCTTCACACGGTTGGAGGTGAAGACGCCCGCGGCGGCACGGCGGGGCCCGGTGTTGACCACGAGGGCCAGGTCCGGGTTGCCGTTCTCCTTGATCCCGGCGGCGATGCCCGCCGCCGTGAATCCCTTGGCTGCCGTGACGCTCACTGTGTCTCCTTGTTCGCTTCTCCGCCCGTGCAGCGCAGCGGTGCGGCCATCGTCGTCGTCTGCGGCCCGGCGGCTGCACGTGCGTCGCTCACGGTGCGACTCCGATCGTGGAAAGCCCGGTGGTCTCGTCGAGACCGAGGGCGATGTTCATGCTCTGTACGGCACCGCCCGCGGTGCCCTTGGTGAGGTTGTCGATGGCGCTGATCGCGATGATGCGGCCCGCGGTCTCGTCGTACGCGACCTGCACCTGAACGGCGTTGGAACCGTAGACGGACGCCGTCGCGGGCCACTGACCCTCGGGGAGGAGGTGGACGAAGGGCTCGTCGGCGTAGGCCTTCTCGTAGGCGGCGCGGACGGCGTCGGCGGTGACGCCCGCGCGGGCCTTGGCGCTGCACGTGGCGAGGATGCCGCGGGGCATCGGCGCGAGGGTCGGGGTGAAGGAGACGGTGATCCGCTCGCCCGCGACCGCGCTGAAGTTCTGGATCATCTCGGGGGTGTGCCGGTGGCCGCCGCCGACGCCGTACGGCGTCATGGACCCCATGACCTCGCTGCCCAGCAGATGCGCCTTGGGCGCCTTGCCTGCGCCGGAGGTGCCGGAGGCGGCGACGATCACGGCCTCGGTCTCGGCGATGCCGGCGGCGTAGGCCGGGAAGAGGGCGAGGGTGGCGGCGGTCGGGTAGCAACCGGGTACCGCGATGCGCTTGGCCCCCTCCAGCGCGGCGCGGGCACCCGGAAGTTCGGGGAGGCCGTACGGCCAGGTCCCGGCGTGGGCGGAGCCGTAGAACTTCTCCCAGTCGGCGGCGTCCTTGAGCCGGAAGTCGGCGCCCATGTCGACGACGAGGACGTCCGGGCCGAGCTGCTCGGCGACCGCGGCGGACTGACCGTGGGGCAGCGCGAGGAACACGACGTCATGACCGGCGAGCACCTCGGGGGTGGTCTCCTGGAGCACTCGGCCGACCAGCGGCAGCAGGTGCGGCTGCAGGGCGCCCAGCTGCTGGCCGGCATTGGAGTTGCCGGTCAGGGCACCGATCTCGACCTCGGGGTGGGCCAGGAGCAGCCGCAGGACCTCGCCGCCCGCATAACCGCTCGCCCCGGCCACTGCCGCACGTACCGCCATGTCACCCTCCTCTTGGGTGGCATGACTATACGCAGTGATGCACGTTTATGCAATCTTGGCTAGGTCCCCCCGGGAGGCGGGGCGCACCGAGGGCCGGCGGGGACGCCGTCGTCGCACCACGCCCACGACCCCGAGCAGCAGGATGCTCGCGAACGCCACTCCCCCGACCGTCATCCCCAGCCTCAAGCCAGGCGGCCGGAAAGTACAGGTGAAGGCGTTCGAGGTGCCGTCGAGAGGCACGGAGATCAACCCGTGGTAATTCCCCGCCGGTACGGCGGCGGAATGGCCGGTGGCGCAGCGCCAGCCTGCGATTCGAGGGGCCGCGACCAGTGCGATTCCCTTGCTGCCGGCCGGAAGCTCCGCCCTGATCGTGCCGTCCGAGACCGTCACCTTCGTGGCACCGGTGGTCTTGAGCCGCTGGACGACGGTGCCCAGCCTGCCGGTGTCCAGGCAGCCGACCGCGCCGACCGGGATCCTGCCCGGGCGGTGGGCGGACAGCGCGATGGTCAGCCGCCCGGACGGCGGGACCGTGCCGAGCGGCTGCATGGCGGCGCGCTTGCTCGCATCGGACCGGAAGCGGGCGGCGGGTCCCGGAGCGCCGGTGAGCTGGGCCGTGCCCGAGAAGTGCGGGGCCCAGAGGTACGCCTCGCTGCCCGCCGGGCACCGGGCGGTGACGGTCTGGGCGCCCACGACGAGCCGAGGCACGGTGTAGACACGGGCGCCGAGCAGCAGTTCCTGGTTGCGGTACGGCGACGGCCCGAAGGCAGGCGAGGGGGCGGCCGTGGGGCGCACGGTCACCAGGGGCGGCACGTCCTGACGGGAGACGGTCACCCGGCCTGCGGGCTCGGGATACCGGCTCTGGTGCGGGTCCGGCGGGGAGTGCACCCGGGCGCCCACGGAGAAGATCGCGTCCGTGACGGCGTTGTCCAGGCTCTGCGGGCTGCGACCGCCCGAGGTCCAGCCGGCGCCGAGGGCGGTGAGCGTCCGGAAGAGCACGTCGGAGGTGTGGCTGCTGTAGTACTGGGCGCCCTGGCCGCCGACGAGCATCGGGTCGTTGGCCACGGTCTGCTCGCGGCCCGGGTCGGTGCGGTAGCCGGGCCAGCCGTCGGCCTGCGCGATCGCCTCCGCCTGTCGCCGCTGCCGGTCACCCCAGGGCGCGTAGTCGTCCAGGTGCGCGAGCCGCAGCCGGGAGGCCACGGCGGAGGTGGCGACGGTCTCGCCGAACTGGGCGCCGAGAAGCAGGACCGCGGCGAGCGCGACCGGCACGGTACGGCGCGGACCGCCGAGGAGACGCCGGCTTCGGTCCCCGAGCGGACGCCACCCGCCCCGCCCGCTCACCCGGCCCAGCAGGACCAGCCCGCTCAGCGCGCCCGCCGTGGCCAGGAGCAGCACCGGCCAGGCGACCTGCCGCACCAGATCGCTCCGCGCGGCGACGGCCACGATCAGGGCGAGGAGACCCGTCGCCGC
The DNA here is from genome assembly GCF_042668605.1 of Streptomyces sp. NPDC057280. Classification (NCBI taxonomy): domain Bacteria; kingdom Bacillati; phylum Actinomycetota; class Actinomycetes; order Kitasatosporales; family Streptomycetaceae; genus Streptomyces; species Streptomyces sp. NPDC057280. The sequence continues at coordinate 185,619 of NZ_JBHUYR010000009.1, read as the reverse complement.
ACCCAGCGCCCGCGGTGCCGGCACACCGTACGAGAGTGTGTGCCAGGCCGCCGTCACCAGCAGCGCGCACACCACGAAGGCCTGCCGGTACGGGCTGCCCTGCGGGGCGGCGAAGGCGTGCCAGAGCAGATGGGTCGGGTCCCACTGCATCGACAGCGTCACCCCGGCCACCAGCAGCGTCCATCCGGCGCGCACCCGCCGGGGAGCCGCCCGGTGGAAGGGCAGGGCGAGGGCGAGCAGCAGGGCCGTGGTGCCGACGAAGAGGGCCGGGGAGCCGAAGCTGTATGTCGTCGGCAGCAGCCGGGCCGGCAGGTCCTCGGCGCCCACCGGCTTGAACTCCGTGAACCTGCCGGGCGAGGCGTGCTGGGTGCCGAAGTAGATCACCGTCACGAGGGGTGCGGCCAGGCCGGTCCCGAGTGCCGCGGTCAGTCCGGCGCGGCCCGCCACCGCCGCCTTCCGGCGCGACGGGAGACCGGACAGGGCCAGCCTGAGGAGAAGGACGAGACCGGCCGCCAGGGTGGCCATGTACGCCGTGTAGAAGTTCGCGATCCAGGCCCCCGCCACGACCAGTACGCCGAGGAGCGGTCGCCGCTGGTGCAGAATCCATTCTCCGGCCAGGCACAGCAGCGGCAGCGCGATGAGGCCGTCGAGCCACATGAGGTTGTAGACCGCCGCCGCCACGGTCCACCCGCACAGGGCGTACGAGGCTCCCAGCAGCCCCGCCGCCCACCAGCGGCCGGGGCGCAGCGTGAGCAGCAGCCAGGCCATGGCGGCGGCTGCGCACGCGACCTTCAGGACGGTGATCACGTACACCGCGAGGTCGATCTCGTCCCGTGGGAACACCGCCACGAGCAGGGCGAAGGGGCTGGTGAGGTAGGTGCCGAGGTCGGGCAGGAAGCTGCTGCCGTACCCGGACTGCCAGTTGACGAGGAGACCGCCGTCGGCGCGGCCGTGCAGCAGGTCCCACAGGTGGGCGTGGAAGGGCACGTACTGGTTGCCGAGGTCGTTGACCGTGCGGGTGCGGGGACCGAAGGGGTAGCTGCGGGCGACGGCGTCGGCGGCGCAGAACATGACGGCGGTGACCAGCGCCGCGAGTCCGGCCGCGGCTCGCCGGGGCCGCGAAATACCGCTGTGCAATTCGGTCCCCCCGTCCGGGGGTTCGTCCCCCGCCTTTAATTCCGTGCGCCCTTTTAGACAGAGGGGGAATCCAGCGGGTTGTGCGTCCGCCGAAAGTGGCGGAATGAATTCCAGCTTATTCGGAGGTTAATGGCGGGTGCGCGCGACTGGAGTCCACTCCAGGCTCTACGGTCTTGTGCATGACTGACGGACGATCCGACATGAGCGGCAGCACCACCCGTGAGGAGCGATTCGCGCAGGGCCTGGAGGTGCTGCGGAGCGTCGACGGCGAGATCGGGCAGCAGGTCATCGACTCGCTCGCCGACATCAGCCCCGAGATGGGCCACCAGATCGTCGCCTGGGGCTTCGGCGAGATCTACTCCCGGCCCGAACTCCAGCCCAGGGACCGCCAGTTGGTGACACTGGGCATGCTCACCGCGCTCGGTGGCTGCGAGCCGCAGCTGGAGGTGCACATCAACGCGGCGCTGAACGTGGGTCTGACGCCCCAGCAGATCGTCGAGGCGCTGCTGCACTCCGCCGGTTACTGCGGTTTCCCGCGCGCCCTGAACGCCACGTTCGTCGCGAAGAAGGTCTTCGACGAGCGTGGGCTGCTGCCGGTCGACCGGCAGCAGCCCACGTCCCGGGAGAATCCGCCTACTTCTGCCTGATCCGCAAGAACGTGACGGAGTTCGCCGGGAAGGTGTACGTGAACGTGTCGGCGACTCCGTCGAACGTGGACCGTACCGGTGCGACCGGCGTCTCGGTCTCGGTGTTCACCGCGTTCGCGTCGGCCGTCAGCGTGGTGACCCGCGCCTTGGAGGCGACCTTCGCGCCACCGAGGTCGATCGCCGTACGGGCCGCGGCGGCCTGGGCGTTGACGACCTTGACGATCAGGTCACCGGTCTTCTCGTCCCGGGTGACGACCTGGCGGAACGGCTCGGCCGGCTTGTCGTCGGTGAAGCTGCCCCACTCCTGGCCGTCGAGGTACAGGGTGACCTGGCGGCCGCGCACCTTGACGTCGATGTCGTAGGCGCGGCCCGTCTCGATGGCCCCGGGCTGGGAGATGAGCGTCGACTTGCCGCCGTCCACGGCCTGTTCGACGGCGGACTGGGTGTTGCCCCAGCCGCCCAGGTTCCACCAGTAGTAGTTGCCGGTGTCCTTGACGCCGAAGGCGACGAGGAAGCCCTCCTTGCCGGACTTCTTGGTGGCCTTCACCTTCAGGTCGTAGTCGTGCCAGTTCGGGTCACCGGCCGACACCATGGTGTTCTCGGCGGCGACGTCAGTCTGCACGTACTGACCGTCCTGGATGCTCCAGCTGCCGCCACCGGTGTGTGTCCACTGGGAGGCGTCACCGGAGAAGTCGTCGCTCAGCAGGGAGTTGCCGTCGGCGTCCGTGACCCGGACGTCGTCGTAGGCGGCGGTGGTCGCCCAGGTGGACAGGCCGACGGCGCCGGTGAGGGGGCCGGTGAGCGCGGGGGTGCCGGTGGCGGCCGACGGGACCACGCGGTCGCCGACGTTGTTCATGAACAGCTTCTGGACCTCGTAGTTGGCGGAGTTCCAGGCCGCGTGGTTGTTGAGCCAGATGAGGTCCGGCTGCCACTGGACGTAGTCCTCGTTGGCGAACAGCGGGGCGTACGAGGCGAGTTTGACGACGTCCGCGTTGCGCTCCAGACCGGTCATGTACGCCGCCTCGGCGAGACCGTTCTTGAAGGCGTTGCCCCAGGAGGCGTATTCGCCGAGGAAGACCTTCGGGCCGTTCCGGTCGTAGGAGTCGTAGCGGTCGTTGTTCTGCAGGAACCACTGGGTGCTGTTGTAGTAGTGCTCGTCGACCATGTCGACCCTGGCGTCCTTGTTGAGCTGCCACGCCGTGTCGAAGGTCGAACCGGAGTCGTCCGGACCGGAGTTGGAGATGACGGTGATGCCGGGATACTTGGCCTGGACGGCGGCGCGGAATTCCTTGAACCGGGCGAAGAACGCCTCAGGCAGGTTCTCCTCGTTGCCGACCTCGATGTGGGTGAGGTGGAAGGGCTTCGGGTGGCCCATCCGGGCGCGCTTTCCGCCCCATTCGCTGGTCACCGGGCCGTTGGCGAACTCGATGAGGTCCAGGGTGTCCTGGATGTGCCGCTTGAGCAGCGCCTCGTCGTCGACGGCCCTGTTCTGGCCGCAGCCCGTCACCAGGGCGGGGACGACGGGCAGCGGCATGGCGCCGATGTCCTCGGAGAGGCGGAAGTATTCGTAGTAGCCGAGGCCGTAACTCTGGTTGTAGCCCCAGAAGTTGGCGTTGGTGGCGCGCTCCTCGACCGGGCCGACGGTGTCCTTCCACTGGTAGGACCGCTTGCGCTGGTAGCCGGAGGCCTCGCTGTAGTCCTCCATGGAGCCGGTGTTGACCAGGCAGCCGCCGGGGAAGCGCACGAAGCCGGGGTGCAGGGCCTCGATCTTCTCGGCGAGGTCCTTGCGCAGGCCGTTGGGCTCGTTGCGGTAGGTGTCGCGCGGGAAGAGGGACACCATGTCGAGCGCGGCCGCGGCGGCGGAGCCGACGGTGAGACGCCCTGCGCTGCTGGTGCGGGTCGCCGTGAACGTCGCCGTGTACTTGGCCCAGCCGCGTTTCGTCACGGCCACCCGGCGGGCGGTCGCGAGGCTGCCGTCGGCATCCTGGAGGGTGACCGTGAGGGTGGTGCCGGAGGCGGCGCGGGCCCACACCGAGAGGTCGTACCGCTTGCCCTTCTCGACGTGGATGCCGGTGTTGTAGCCCGCGTTCGTCACCGATGAACCGGCGCCCAGGGAGAGGTAGTTGCGGTTGCGGGCGTTGAGGCGTCCGGCGTCGTTCACGACCTGGCCGGCGCCGTCGACCGTCCACGCGGTGAGGGGCGTGTACGACGTGTTGTCGGCGGTGGAGTACTCGAAGGACCTGTTCTGCACGAGCTCGGCGTACAGGCCGCCGTCGGCGGCCCGGTTGATGTCCTCGAAGAAGACGCCGTACATGGTGTCGTCGATCTTCGCGCCCTTGGCGGTGGGGTCGACGGTGATGGCGTAGTCGGTGGTGTCCTCGGCGTGGGCGGGGGCGGGGACGAGGCCGGCCGCCGCCAGGAGGGCGGTGGCGGCGATGCCGTATCTCCAGCGGGTGCGTGACATGAATACTCCGCGGCTCGACAGGGGGGAGTCGGTCAAGGCAGGTTCGAGGCGTTCGGGATATCAGACACTGATCAGTACTTCGAACGGCAAGATAGGGAGGGAGATCGAAGAGCGTCAACGGGTCGCGCGGTACCGAAAGTGTCGAAAGGGAGGGGCCGATGGGCGAGTTCTGGCCGGTACCGGACGTGCTGACCTTTCTGGCCGGGAGCTGGCGGGCGGAGCGGACCGTGCGGGACCTGGCGAGCGGGGAGGCGGGCGCGTTCACGGGTACGACGGTTTTCGGCCCGTGGGAGGAGGACGGGCTCCTGCACCACGAGTCGGGCACCTTCACCTGGCTCGGCGTCCCGCGCCCCGCCGAGCGGACGCTGCGGTTCCTGCCGGGTGGGCGGCCGGGCACGGCGGACGTCCGCTTCGCCGACGGCCGGCCCTTCCACGACCTGGACCTGACGACCGGCCGCCATGTCACCGACCATCCGTGCTCGGCGGACCTCTACCGCGGCGAGTTCAGTGTCCTGGACGCGGACCACTGGCGGACGGTGTGGCGGGTGGGCGGCCCGGCGAAGGACCTGGTTCTGACGACCGACTACGCCCGCGAGGGCTGAATCGACTGCGTACGCGGGAGCTGAACCTACGTCCGCGAGGGCTGGGCCGACGCCGCGTCGAAGCGCAGGTTCCAGCGGCCGGCGTGGCCGGTGAGGGTGGTGGTCGACAGGGGGCGGACGTCGATGTTCCAGTACGTCGACGGGGGCGCCTTCAGGGCGTACACCAACGCCGCCCGGACCACCGAGGGTTCGGCGACGGCGACGATCCGGCCGCCGTCCTCGACGGGCCGGGTGTCGAGCCAGCCGCCGACACGCGTGATGAACGACAGCAGCGACTCGCCGCCGTGCGGGACGCCGCTCGGGTCGGCGAGCCAGGCGTCCACCGCTTCCGGCTCCCGCGCCATCGCCTCGCCCAGCGTCAGTCCGCGCCAGCGGCCCATGTCGCAGTCCCGCAGGGCCAGTTGAACGAGCGGGGCGTAGCCGAGGGCGTCGCCGGTGGCGCGGCTGCGCGGGGTCGGCGAGCAGTAGCGCAACTCGGCCGCCGACAGTGGCAGCAGCTCCTGTGCGGAGCGCTGCACCTCGTCCCAGCCGGCCTGATCGAGGGGCCGGTCGTCCTCGAACCGCTCCGCGAGCAGCGGGGAGCTGCGGGCGGCGGCGACGAATGTGACCCGGAGTGCCATGCGGTGATGGTGAGTGGAGAAAGTGCGCAGGTCAAGGGGCGTTACCCGGGAGTTACGCAGGGTCGGTAAACCCTCACAACGAGGTCGGGACGGGTCGGACAAGTCACCTGAAACGATGGGCCCTAGTACAGATACGCCATCCACTGGTCCGGCTGGGCGAGCGGCGCGAACCCGGCCTTCTCGTAGACGCCGTGCGCGTCGTGGGTGGCGAGCAGGATGCGCCGCAGCCCGTACTCCCGCAGGTGCTCGCGCACCGCCTCGACCAGCGAGGTCCCGATGCCCTTCCCGCGCACGGACGGATCGACGTACACATCGCACAGCCACGCGAAGGTGGCCTGATCCGTGATCACCCGGGCGTACGCCACCTGCTCCCCCGAAGCGGAGTCGTACACCCCGAAGTTCAGCGACCCGGCGATGGCCCGGTCCTGCTTCTCCCGGGACCGGCCGAGTGCCCAGTAGGCGTCCTCGGACAGCCAGCGATGCACCCGTTGGGCGTCGATGCGGTCGGGGTCGGTGGAGATCTCGTAGCCGGTGGCGAGGTCGGTCATGGCGGGATCCTCGCAGGGGCGGCGGTCGGGGTCGAACGGTTTCCCGCGCTCCCCCGGAGCACCCCGCCCCGGGCCGACCGTCGTCGTACGACTCCCTCAGAGCACCCCCGTCAGCAGCCGACCGAAGTCCTCGTACGGCTCCCCTACAGCACCTCGTCACAAGCCGTACGAAGCCGTCGTACCCCCTCCGCGATCTCCCCCGCCCCCGCGACCGCCGCGAAGCTCAACCGGATGTGGCCCGCCGGGGGTTCGGCGCTGAAGTAGGGGCGGCCCGGGGTGATGGCGACGCCGGCGCGCAGGGCCGCGGACGTCAGGGCGGGTTCGGGGAGGGGCTCGGGCAGGCGGAGCCAGAGGTGATAGCCGCCGGACGGGATGTGGGGCAGGGCCAGTTCGGGGAGGTGCAGACGCAGCGCCGAGGTCATGGTGTCGCGGCGGGCTCTCAGGTCCGCGGAGATCGCCCGGAGATGGCGGGGCCAGGCCGGGGAGCCGACCAGTTCCAGGGCCGCCTCCTGGAGGGGCCGCGGCACGAAGAAGGTGTCGACGATCTGGATGGCGCGCAGGCGCTCCAGAACCGGGCCCCGGGCGGCGAGCGCGCAGACGCGGAAGCTCGGCGAGGTCGCCTTCGTCAGCGAGCCGACATGGACGACCACCCCGTCCGCGTCCTCGGCGGCCAGCGGACGCGGGAGTTCACCGGCGTCCTCGTGCACGAGCCGTCGTACGAAGTCGTCCTCGACGACGAACGCGCCCGCCTCGCGTGCGATGCGCAGCACCTCGCCCCGGCGCTCGGGGGCCAGGACCGCGCCGGTCGGGTTCTGGAACAGGGGCTGGCAGACGAACACCCGGGCGCCGGTGGCCCGGAAGGCGTCGGCGAGCAGTTCGGGGCGTACGCCGTCGGCGTCCACCGGGACCGGTACCGGGCGCAGGCCCGCCGCCCTCGCGATCGCCAGCATGCCGGGGTACGTGGGCGACTCGACCAGCACCGGCGCCCCCGGTGGCGCCAGCGCGCGCAGCGCGATCGTCAGCGCCGACTGGCCGCCCGCGGCGATCAGCACCTCGGCCGCGCTCACCGCCCCGCCGATGCTCCGCGCGAACCACTCCCGCAGCTCCACCAGCCCCTCCATCGGCGGCCGGCCCCACGCCCCGGGACGCCGTGCGGCCCGGGAGAGCGCAGCGGCGAGGGCCTGCTCGGGCTGGAGGGAGGGGTGCAGATAGCCGCCGGTGAACTCGATGACGCCGGGCGGCGGGGTGTCGAGCGAGACGACGACCCCGGACGCGTCCACGGAGCGCGGCACGAGGTCGGTGGACGCGTCCGCGCTCAGGGCCACCTCCTGCCAGGAGGTGTCACCGGCGGATGCGGCCGTCGTCCGGGGCCGGCTGCGGAACGCCCCGGCGCCGGGGCGGGTCACCACCAGCCCCTCCGCGGCCAGCTGGGCCAGGGCGCGGGAGACGGTCACCGGGCTCACCCGGTACCGCTCCACGAGGGCCCGGCTCGACGGGAGCTTTCCACCTGGCGAGTAGCGGTCGAGCTCCTGCCGCAGACGTTCCGCCAGTTCACCGACGCTGCTACGCTCTTGCATGAGAGTACAGAGTAGCGCTACTGCCCCGGTCGCGATAGCGGTCGACAGCCGACCGTCCCGGGCGACCGGCACCCTCCTCGCCGCGCTCGGTGTCGTCGCCTTCTCCCTCACCTTTCCCGCGACCGCGTGGGGCCTGGAGGGGTTCGGGCCGTGGTCGCTGGTCGCCGTGCGCTCCGTCCTCGCCGCGCTGATCGCCGGGGCCTGTCTGCTGGCTCTGCGCGTCCCCCTGCCGGACCGGCGGCACCGCGCCGGGCTCGCGGTCGTCGCCGCCGGGGTCGTCGTCGGCTTCCCGCTGCTGACCACCCTCGCGCTGCAGACCTCCACCACCGCGCACGCCGCCGTCGTGGTCGGTCTGCTCCCGCTCACCACCGCGCTGCTGTCCGCCCTGCGGATGGGCACCCGCCCGTCCCGCACCTTCTGGACGGCCGCCCTCGCCGGCGCCGCCGCGGTGATCGCCTTCACCGTGCAGCAGAGCGGCGGCGCCCTCACCACCGCCGACCTCTACCTCTTCGCCGCCCTGCTGGTGTGCGCCGCCGGGTACACCGAGGGCGGCCGGCTGGCCGGGGTCATGCCGGGCTGGCAGGTCATCGGCTGGGCGCTGGTGCTGTGCCTGCCGTTCACCCTGCCCGCCGCCGTGCTGGCGTTGTCGTACGAGCCCGTCCATCTGACCTTCCACAGCGTGAGCGGTCTGCTGTGGGTCGCGGCGGGCTCGCAGTTCCTCGGTCTGGTCGTCTGGTACCGGGGCATGGCGGCGATCGGCATCCCCAAGGCCAGCCAGTTGCAGTTGGCCCAGCCGCTGCTCACACTGGTGTGGTCGGTGCTGCTGCTCGGCGAGCACCTGACGGCGGCCGCCCCACTGACGGCCGCGGCGGTGCTGGTGTGCATCGCCGTCACCCAGCGGGCGCGGGGTTGAGGGCGGAACGCACCGGTTCCCACCGGGTCCTCGCGCCGTAAACTCAAGGCCACGGACCGCTGCTCCCGTACATGGTGAGGAGGCCCCGAAGATGCGTGCAACCGTGGGCGACCAGCTCGTCCAGCACGGCAGGGTGGTCGGACAGCACGACAAGGTCGGCGAGATCGTCGAGGTCATGGGACAGGGCGGCAATCCCCCGTACCGCGTCCGTTTCGAGGACGGGCACGAAGGCGTGTGCTCACCCGGCCCCGACACCGAGATCCGGCACCGGCAGCAGACCGCGCCGTAGCCCGGCGCGAGCTCAGCGCGGCGGCTGTGCCGGATCCTGGTAGTGGTCGGCGACCACCCGCGTCATGGCCCCGATCGGATCCGCCGCGACCTCGCGCGCGGCGAAGAAGACATGCCCGCGCACCTGGACCTGGTCGGACGCGAGCGCGAGGTGTCTCGACAGTTCGGCCGGGTCCTGCCAGGCGGCGGGCTGCGCCGGGTCGCCGGCCTTGTAGAGGGCCTCGCCGATGTACAGCTTCGTGCTGCTGCCCCGCGCCTGCTGGGCCCACCAGGGCACGAGCTTGGCGTAGTCGGCGACCGAGAAGCCGATGTTCCAGTAGATCTGCGGGACGATGTAGTCGATCCAGCCCTCCCGCACCCACTTGCGGGTGTCGGCGAAGACGTCGTCGTACGCCTGCATCGCCTTGGTGTCGGAGCCGAGCGGGTCGGTGGAGGCGTTGCGCCACACGCCGAAGGGGCTGATCCCGAACTGGGCGGCCGGCCGGATCTGCTTGATCTTCGCGGCCATTTCCAGGACCAGCTTGTCGATGTTGCTGCGCCGCCAGTCCCCCCGGGTGTCGAAGCCGCCGCCGTAGGCGTCGAAGGCGTCGTCGTCGTCGAAGGTCTGGCCCGCGACCGGATACGGGTAGAAGTAGTCGTCGAAGTGGACCGCGTCCACCGGGTACGTGCGCACCGCGTCCAGGATCGCCTTCTCCACGAAGGCGCGGACCTCGGGCAGCCCGGGGTTGTAGTACATCTTGCCGCCGTACTTCACCACCCACCCCGGGTGCACCCGGGCGGGATGGGAGGCGACGAGCTTCGTCGGGTCGGTGTGGTTGGCGATCCGGTACGGATTGAACCAGGCGTGCAGTTCCAGACCGCGGGCGTGGGCCTCCTCGACCGCCGTGCCGAGCGGGTCCCAGCCGGGTGCCTTGCCCTGGGTGCCGGTGAGGACCTGCGACCAGGGTTCGTACGGCGAGGGCCACAGCGCGTCGGCCGTCGGGCGCACCTGAAGCATCACCGCGTTCAGCCGGCGCTCCACCGCCCGGTCGAGCAGCTTGATCAGTTCGGCCCGCTGCTGCGCGGCGCTCAGCCCCGCCTTCGAGGGCCAGTCGCGGTTGGCGACGCTCGCCACCCACATGCCCCGCATCTCCCCGGGCCCCCGGCGCCGCGGGGAGTCCGATCCGCCCGCCATCGCCACGCCCGCCGCCACCGCGCCACCGCCGGCCACGAGAGCCGACAGGGCGGTCACCGCGAACGCCCGCCTCGACAGCCGCGACTTCCGATGCATCCTCACTCGTACCTCCGTGGTTCCGTCCAGCGGCAGCCTGCCATGCGGACCCCCGGCATTCGATCAATGATCGCCGAAGGGAACGTGCAGATTTTGCGGCAGCAGCCGAGGCGCCCCGCACCGGCCCGGGTGAGCCGCAGGGCACACCCCGGGACCACCGGTCCGGTCGACCTCCGGCGGATCCGCCGTCGAGCATCTCCGACCCGATCGATCGATCATCGATACTTTCCAGTAACGTGCACGGATGGAGCAGGCAGCGAACCACGCGGGTCCTGCCGGATTCGTAGATCTGCGAAGGGGACGATGTGACCGACATCGAGCGCGTCGGAGTGGTGGGCTGCGGCCAGATGGGAGCGGGCATCGCCGAGGTGTGCGCCCGCTCCGGCCTGGACGTGAAGGTCGCCGAGACCACCGGTGAGGCCCTGGAGATCGGCCGGACCCGGCTGCTGAACTCCCTGGCCAAGGCCGCCGAGCGCGGCAAGATCACCGAGGAGGAGCGGGACGCGGCGCTGGCCCGGCTCTCCTTCACCACCGACCTCGGCGAGTTCGCCGACCGCGACCTGGTCATCGAGGCCGTCGTGGAGAACGAGCAGGTGAAGACCGAGATCTTCCAGGTGCTCGACCAGGTCGTGACCCGCCCGGACGCGATCCTCGCCTCCAACACCTCCTCCATCCCCCTGGTGAAGCTGGCGGTCGCCACCTCGCGGCCCGACCAGGTCATCGGCATCCACTTCTTCAACCCCGCCCCGGTGCAGAAGCTCGTCGAGCTGATCCCGGCGCTCACCACCTCCGAGGGCACCATCAGCCGCGCCCAGGGCTTCGCCGAGAAGCTGCTCGGCAAGCACGCGATCCGCGCGCAGGACCGCTCCGGTTTCGTGGTGAACGCCCTGCTGGTGCCGTACCTGCTGTCCGCGATCCGGATGTTCGAGTCGGGCATCGCGGGCCGCGAGGACATCGACAACGGCATGGAGATGGGCTGCGCCCACCCGATGGGCCCGCTGAAGCTGTCCGACCTGATCGGCCTGGACACCATCGTCTCCATCGCCAACTCGATGTACGAGGAGTACAAGGAGCCGCTGTACGCCGCTCCCCCGCTGCTCCAGCGCATGGTCGACGCCGGCCGCCTGGGCCGCAAGACCGGTTCCGGCTTCTACACCTACGGCTGACAGATCCCGGCCGGTCGCACAGTGCCCGTTTCAGGGTGCCGATTACACAGTGCGACGAACACGGGCCCGGCACTCTTCGGAGCGCCGGGCCCGCCGTATTCACACACCGTGTGCGCACCGGGCACGCATATGCCCGTCGCACACGCTCCCCACGCGCCCACCAGGGGGGGTTGACTCTTCATGCGCATGCAAGGGATGTGATGACTACGGAAAGGAGCGGAAAAGTGACCGCCGACCCGGAGCATCCCGTGGTCCATGGAGAACTCGCAGAGTTACGCCGCCGCCTCGATGTCGCGTACGCGCGTGTCGAGGGAGGGCTCGCACTGCTCAGTCATCGCACGGAGGAGACGGACAAGGAAGTCGACGACCTGAGCGCACGGATCGTCGCGCTGGAGCACGCCCGTTGGCCGCTGCCCGCGGTCGCGGCCGTCACGGCCGTGGGCGCGCTCGTCGTCGCGGTCTGGCAGGCCCTCGGGCACTAGCCCGGGACGTGGTGGGGATCAGGGCAAGACGTCCTGCCCGAGCCTGAGATGGTGCAGCAGCAGGAGCGCGGCCGCCATGTTGGCGGCCGGGACCTCGCCGCGGGCGACCATGTCGGGGACGAGCTTGAGGGGCACCCATTCCCGACGGTCCGACTCGAAGTCGTCCACGGGGTGTCCGACGTACTCGCCCTCGTCGGCCCAGTAGATGTGGTGCCGGGCGTCGGTGAGCCCGTTGGACGGTTCCACGCTCATGAGGTGGTGCAGCGGGCCCGGCCGCCAGCCGGTCTCTTCCTCGAGTTCCCTGGCGGCCGCGCTCGCGACGTCCTCACCGTCCTCGACGACGCCCGCGGCCAGTTCCCACCCCCAGCTGTCGGTGATGAAGCGGTGGCGCCACAGGAGCAGGACCTCGTTGGCCTCGTTCACCACCGTGGCCACGGCGACGGGCCGCAGCCGTATCAGAAAGTGATCCAGGTGCCGCCCGTCCGGCAGTTCCACATCTGCCAGATTGACGGTGAACCAGCGGTTTGCATACACAGTTTGTTCGTACTGTTTCGTCCACTGCACGGTTCTGCCACCTTCCGTCGAGTAAGTGGCAATATCGCAGCAGGGACTGTGGCTGTCCGCGTTCGGGAACCCGCCTACAGCGGTACGCGCAGTGCTCCGTCGATGAGTTCGGCCGCCTCGGACGTGCCCGCGCAGCCGCTGCGGACCAGGTGTTCGCGCACCGCCCGGAGTCTGTCGCGCAGTCGCTGCGACTCCATCCCGCGGGCCTGCTCGGCCATCTGCACCGCGGTGGCCACCGCCTTGTCGGCGTTGCCCCGGCGCAGCTCGATCGTGCTGAGCATCGCCAGGCGGTGCACCCGGCCCCGGTCGTGGGCCGGGTTGTCCACGGCCGCCGCGGCATGCTCGCCCGCGGCCACCAGTTCGCCGAGACTGAGCAGTGCCTCCGCCACCTGGACGTTGACCAGCCCCGGCTGGACATAGCCCGTTTCGTCGGGTTCGTATCCGCGCCGGATGCGTTCGGCGGCCTGCTCGGCACGCCGGATGCAGGACAGTGCGCTCGTACCGTCACCGAGGTGTGCGTACGCCTTCGCCTGCATCGCGTACAGGTCGGAGGCGAGGGCGGGGGTGATGTGCTTGCCGGCGGCGCGCAGCGCGGCCTCCGCGAAGGCGACGGCCTGCCGGTGCTCGCGCATGAACAGCGCCTGGTTGACGAGCAGCGCGATGATGTAGGCGCCGAGCCCCCGGTCCCCGCTGGCCTTCGCCAGCCGCAGCGCCTGGTGGAAGTAGCGCTGCGCGAGTCCGTGCGCGTCGGAGTCGTACGCGCAGATCCCCGCGATCGCCACCAACCCGCCGGTGGCCCGGTGCAGTTGGCGGCCGGTGGCGTCGGTGTAGCTGCCGCGCAGTAACGGCGCCGCCTCGGCGTTCAGGAACCCGACGATCCTGGTACGGGTCGCTATGCCGCCGGCCTTGCGGTACATCTGCTCGTAGTGCGTCCGGGCGGCCCGCAGCATCTCCAGGTCGCCGGGGGTCACCCGATGCCGGCCACCACGCGACACGTCGACGTCCTCGGGCGGGTTCTCCCACTCCCACACCGGCATGACGGCCGGTGTGCCGGTGACCGCGGGGGCGCCCAGGATGTGCGGGCGCTGCTGCTCGTCGGAGCGCCACAGGGCGGTGGCCCGCTCCACGAACCCGGACAGCGAGGTGGTGTGCGGGGTGGCGGGCTCGCCGGGGACGCCGAGGCCGATGTCGTCGAGCGTGACCGTGCGGTGCAGCCGGCCGGCGAGCACCTCGCAGATCAGGTCCGGCACCTGGCCGCGGGGCCGCTGCCCCTTCAACCAGCGTGCCACGGCGGTGTGTTCGTACCGGAGCGCGAGCCCGCGCGCCCGTCCCGCCTGGTTCACGTGTGCGGCCAACCCCGCGTGCGAGATCCCCGCCTCGTCCAGGATCGCGTCGAGCAGAGTATTGGGCTGCATATATGCCCCCCGGGTGGCTCGGTGCCGTCAGAGTAGTGGGTGTGTCTTCACACGGGGTGTGAACGGAGTGCTCGAATCCGCAGCGTGCGCGCACTGTCGCGGAGAGTTTCCAACCGGTTGACTGAAATGCCTCGCAAGAGGCCGGCCGGGCCGCCGGCTCCCCCTCGTACAGTGCGGCGGCCCGATTCCGCGCCGTCCGCCCAGCTGCCTGCCCGACACTCCGTGGCGGGGCGGACGGCTGCCGGTGCGCTGCGCTGGCCAACGCCGGGTGACTGGACGCCGTTGCGCTAGAGGTGCGTTGTCGGCTGCGGGTGCGATGTGGCTGGTCGCGCAGTTCCCCGCGCCCCTGAGGGGCGTCTGTGTGGGCGGTCGTTTCGCAGGACCAGTAAGGCGATGTCGTCCTTCGGCGTTCCCGAGTGTCGTAGTAGTGCCGTGAAGACCGAGCCCAGCAGGGACTGAGGGGGCTGGTCGGCGGCCTTCTCCAGTGCGGCCGGCAAGGGGAAGAAACGGCCATGTGCGTCCCTCGCGTCCTCGGCTCCGTCCGTGTGGAGGACCAGGGTCTCGCCGGGGAGGAGGTGACCGCAGGACACCGGGGGCAGATGGGGCGGGAGCGGGAACGGCCCGAGCGGAGGGAGGGGATCCGCTCGGGTCAGGGGGGCCACCTGGGGGCCGCTGAGGAGATACGGCCACGGGTGACCGCAGTTCAGCGCGTACAGCGCGCCGTCCTGACGGATCTCCAGGAGCAGTACGGTGACGAACTCCTCGGCGACCGGATGCTCCGGCTCCGCCCCGCTGGACGGGTGCTCGGCCCGGGCCCGCTCGCGCAGGTGCCGGGCGTGTGCCCGCTCCAGCCGCCTTAGGACACAGCCGAGTTCGGCCTCGTCGTGCACCGCCTCGCGGAAGCTGCCCAGGACGGCGGCGGCCGTGCCGATGGCCGTGAGCCCGTGGCCCCGCACATCGCCCATGACCGCGCGCACCCCGTGCTCGGTGGCGATGACCTCGTAGAGATCGCCACCGACGGACGCACCGCGGTCCGCGGACAACTGGGCGGCGGCGACGGTCAACCCGTCGATCCGCGGGGGCAGGGGTCGCAGCAGCGCGCTCTGCGCGGCCCCGGCGACCTGCCGGATCTGCCGCAGCTCACGCAGCAGCGCCTTGCGGACGTGGAGTATCAGCCCGGTGCCGACGGCGAAGAAGACGGCACTCGTGGCGAGCCGCGCCTCGAACCCGGTCTGCTGGGCGAGCGGGCAGGCCATCTTGTACGAGATCGCCACGGCACCCCACGCGGTGGGCAGCCCCAGCGCGAGCACCTTGCGGGGAACCCGACCCCTGATACGGATCATGCCGATGGCCCCCCATATAGGCCCAGACAGCAGAATCGGACCGACCCCGAAAGGCCGGTCCGATTCTGTCGAGCCATGGCCCGGATGGACCAGATCACTGGGAGTTCTCACTCAAACGAGTGAGGTGACGGATTCCTCAACCGCGCAGCACGGCTCCGGTCCGCTCCCCCGCCAGGGCGACCGCCGCATCCCGCGCGGCCGAGGCCTCGTCCACGGTCAGCGTCCGGTCACCGGCCCGGAACCGCAGCGCATAGGCCAGCGACTTCTTGCCGTCGCCCAGCTGCTCGGCGTTCTCGTAGACGTCGAACAGCCGGATGCCCTCCAGCAGTTCACCCGCGCCCTCGCGCAGCGCCGCCTCGACGTCCGCGTGCGGGACGAAGCGGTCCACGACCAGCGCCACGTCCTGCGTCGCCACCGGGAACGTGGAGATGGCCGGCGCCTGGGGCGTGTCGTCGCCGACGGCCTCCAGCGCGTCCAGGTCCAGCTCCATCGCGCAGGTACGGGCGGGCAGGCCGAAGGCCTTCACCACGCGCGGGTGCAGCTCACCGGCGTGACCGACGACCTTCTCGGCGCCCTCCGCCACGACCACGAGCTCGGCGCACCGGCCCGGATGCCACGGTCCGTACTGACCGCCACGGACGATCAGCTCGACCCCGGCCTCACGGGCGACCGCCCGCGCCGCCTCGATGGCGTCGGCCCAGTCGGCCGGACGGCCCTTGCCCCACCAGCCGGCCTGCTCGCGCGCCCCGGCGAGGACCGCGGCGACATGGCGCGGCTGCTCGGGCAGCGCGGCGTTCAGCTCGGCGATCTCCTCGTCGGTGGGACGCCGGTCCACCGGCAGCGCGGCGGCGATCTTCTGCTCGGCGCGCGGCAGGAACACCAGGCCCGTCTCGAAGAGGGCCAGGTCGTGCGAGCCGCGGCCGTCGTTGCGCCGCAGCGCGCCGAGCAGCCCCGGCAGCAGCGTCGTACGGAGCGCGGGCTCCTCGTCGTTGAGCGGGTTGGTCAGCTTCACGACACGGCGAGCCGGGTCGTCGGCCTCCAGGAGGAGCTGGTCGAAGACCTGCTCGCCGATGAAGGGGTAGTTGGGCGCCTCGACGTACCCGGCACCGGCCAGCGCCCGGCCGACCCGGCGGTGCAGGCGCTGCCGGTGGGTCAGGCCGCGGCCGGACGGGGGCTTGGGCAGCGTGGAGGGCAGGTTCTCGTACCCCTCCAGGCGGATGACCTCCTCGGCGAGGTCGTTGACCTCGGTGAGGTCGGGACGCCAGGACGGCACGGTGACGATCAGCTCGTCCTGCCCGTACACGTCACAGCCGACCTCCTGGAGACGGCGTACGACGGTCTCGCGGCCGTACTCCACACCCGCCACCCTGTCGGGGTGGTCGGCCGGCATGGTGATGGTGTGCGGCGCGGACGGCGCGACGACCTCGGTGACCCCGGCGTCGGCGGTGCCGCCGGCGAGGAGGACGAGGAGGTCGACCGTGCGCTGCGCGGCAGCGGCGGCGGCCGCGGGGTCGACACCGCGTTCGAAGCGCCGGGACGCCTCGGAGGACAGCTTGTGGCGACGGGCCGTGCGGGCGATCGACACCGCGTCGAAGTGCGCGGCCTCGATGACGACGTCGGTCGTGCCCTCGCCCTCCTCGTGGTCCGCGATCTCCGTGTTGGCGCCGCCCATGACACCCGCGAGGCCGATCGGGCCGCGGTCGTCGGTGATGACGAGGTCCTCGGAGTGCAGCTTCCGCTTGGCACCGTCGAGGGTGACGATCTCCTCGCCCTCGGCGGCCCGGCGGACGCCGATGGTGCCCTGGACCAGCCCGCGGTCGTAGGCGTGCAGCGGCTGGCCGAGCTCCATCATCACGTAGTTGGTGATGTCGACGGCGAGCGAGATCGGGCGCATGCCGACCTTCTGGAGGCGGCGCTTGAGCCAGATCGGGGAGCGGGCCTCGGGGCTGAGGCCGCTCACCGTACGGGCCGTGAAGCGGTCGCAGCCGAACGGCTCGGAGACCTGGACCGGGTAGCCGTAGGCGTTGGGGCCCGGGACGTCGAGGAGGGCCGGGTCGCGCAGCGGCAGGCCGTAGGCGATGGCGGTCTCCCGGGCGACGCCGCGGATGGACAGGCAGTCGCCGCGGTTGGCGGTGACGGCGATGTCCAGGACCTCGTCGACCAGCTCCAGGAGCTCGATGGCGTCCTTGCCGACCTCGGTCTCCGGCGGCAGCACGATGATGCCCTTGGTGCCGTCGTCGCCCATGCCCAGCTCGTCGCTGGAGCAGATCATGCCGTGGGACGTCTTGCCGTAGGTCTTGCGGGCGGAGATGGCGAAGCCGCCGGGCAGCTCGGCGCCGGGGAGCACGACGACGACCTTGTCGCCGACGGCGAAGTTGCGGGCGCCGCAGACGATCTCCTGGGGCTCGCCGGTTCCGTTGGCGGTGCCGACGTCGACCGTGCAGAACCGGATGGGCTTCTTGAAGCCCTCCAGCTCCTCGATGGTCAGCACCTGGCCGACGACCAGGGGGCCCTTGAGGCCGTCGCCGAGCTGCTCGACGGTCTCCACCTCGAGGCCTGCCGAAATGAGCTTGGCCTGGACGTCACGGCCGGTTTCGGTCGCCGGCAGGTCGACGTACTCCCGCAGCCAAGAAAGCGGGACCCGCATCAGATCTCCATCCCGAACGGCCGGGTGAACCGGACGTCACCCTCGACCATGTCTCGCATGTCTTCGACGTTGTGGCGGAACATCAGCATCCGTTCGATGCCGAACCCGAAGGCGAATCCGCTGTACTTCTCGGGGTCCACACCGCAGGCCGTCAGGACCTTGGGGTTGACCATGCCGCAGCCGCCGAGCTCGATCCAGCCCTCGGAGGAGCAGGTACGGCAGGGGCGGTCGGGGTTGCCGACGGACTCGCCGCGGCAGACGTAGCACACCATGTCCATCTCGGCGGACGGCTCGGTGAAGGGGAAGAAGTTCGGCCGCAGCCGGGTCTTCATGCCCTCGCCGAACAGGGCCTGGACCATGTGGTCCATGGTGCCCTTGAGGTCGGCCATGGTGAGGCCCTCGTCGACGGCGAGCAGCTCGACCTGGCGGAAGACCGGGGTGTGGGTCGCGTCCAGCTCGTCGGTGCGGTACACGACGCCGGGGCAGATCACGTACACCGGGAGCTCACGGCTCAGCAGCGAGCGGATCTGCACGGGCGAGGTGTGGGTGCGCAGCACGACACCGGACTCGGTGCCGCCCTCGGGGCCCTGCACGAAGAAGGTGTCGGCCTCGCCGCGGGCCGGGTGGTCCGGGCCGATGTTGAGGGCGTCGAAGTTGAACCACTCCGCCTCGACCTGCGGGCCCTCGGCGACCTCGTAGCCCATGGCCACGAAGACGTCCTCGATGCGCTCGGACAGGGTGGTGAGCGGGTGGCGGGCGCCGGCCGGTACGCGGTCGTACGGCAGCGTGACGTCCACCGACTCCTCGACCAGCACGCGGGCGTCGCGCTCGGCCTCCAGCTCGGCCTGGCGGCCGGCGAGGGCCTTGTTGACCGCGCCGCGGGCCTGGCCGACGAGCTTTCCGGCGGCGGCCTTCGCGTGCGGGGGCAGGGCGCCGATCTCGCGGTTGGCGAGGGCCAGCGGCGAGGTGCCGCCGGTGTGGGCGACCTTGGCCTCCTGGAGCGCGTCGAGGGAGTCCGCGGCGGCGAAGGCGGCGAGCGCCTCGTCCCGCATGCGCTCGATCTCTTCTGGCTTCAATGCCTCGACCTCGACAGGGTCGTACGACTTATTCGGTGCCGACATCTCTTCCCGTGCTTCCGATTGGCTGGCGGATGGTCCCCGTGACCGGCGCTCTAAGCCGTGTGCAGGACACAAAGGTGCCAAAGGCCGAGTCTAACGGGGTGGAGGTATACGAATGCGCCCGTGGGGCGCTCTCCGGCTCTCAGGTGAGATAGGCCGGGGCCGCCACGGGCAACGTAAATCGGAACTCGGCGCCGCCGCCGGGTGCGCGGCCGACCGTGATGGCGCCGCCGTGGGCCTCGACGATGCCCTTGACGATGTAGAGACCGAGGCCCGTGCCACCGCGCTTGCTGCCCCGCCAGAAGCGGGTGAAGACGCGGTTCATGGATTCCTCCGGGATGCCGGGCCCCTCGTCGCTGACGGTGACCGATGTGCCGGTGTCCTCCCCTTCCCGGGGGGACGCGGCGGGCGTGACGTCAATGGTGACGGTTCCCTCGCCGTGGCGCACGGCATTTTCCAGCAGGTTGCTGAGCACCTGGTCGATCTTGTCGGGGTCGGCCCAGAGCTGGGGCAGCGGCTGCTCGATGCGGAGCAGGAACCGGTCGGCGGTCTGCCCTGCGGCGACGTACGCCTGGATGTGCCGTCCGACGGCGGCCCCGATGTCGACGGGCTGGCGCCGCACCTCAAGGCGTCCCGAGTCGATCCGGGAGATGTCCAGCAGCTCGGCGATGAGCCGGGTGACCCGGTCGGCGTCGGCGTCGACGGTCTCCAGCATCAGCCGCTTCTGGTCGTCCGTGAACCGCTCCCACTTGGCGAGGAGGGTCGCGGTGAAGCCCTTGACGGAGGTGAGCGGGGAGCGCAGTTCATGGGCCACGGTGGCGATCAGCTCGGCGTGACTGCGCTCGGTGCGGCGCCGGGCCTCGGTGTCGCGCAGGCAGACGACGACGCGCTCGACGGGTCCGGTGGCCGTGGCGCGGACGTAGCGCGCGGAGACGAGGACTTCGCGGCCGCCGGGGAGCAGCAGGTTGCGCTCGGGCTGCCGGTTCCGGATGGCGAGCCCGCCGTAGGGGTCGGTCAGCTGCCACCAGCGCCGCCCCTCCAGGTCCTCTAAGGGCAGGGCCTTCTCCAGCCGCTGGCCGAGGGCCTCGGCGGCGGGGATCCGGGTGATGCGTTCGGCGGCGGTGTTGTAGCAGACCACGCGTCCCTGCTCGTCGGCGACGACGAGACCGTCGGGCAGATCGTTGGGGTCACAGGCGTGCGCGGCGTGCTCACCGGCCTGTGCCGCCGGCGCCCCGCTCGTCCCGACACTCATCCCCGTACCCCACCTCTCACGACGGCTGAGGGGCCCCCGAGCTGGTCAGCCTACTAGCTGTGGGTGACGGAACGGCACCCTCCGGAGGCGCGCTGTGCACGGGCCGACGCGTAGAGACATACGGCGGCGGCGGTCGCGAGGTTCAGGCTCTCGGCCTTTCCGTGGATGGGGACGCGCACCACGGCGTCCGCGAGTGCGCGGGTCTCCTCCGGGAGCCCCCACGCCTCGTTGCCGAACACCCACGCGGTCGGCCCGCCCATGGTGCCCTTGTCGAGCTCGTCGTCGAGATCGTCGGTCCCGGCGCCGTCGGCGGCGAGAATCCGCACGCCGGCGTCCTTGAGTCCCTGGATCGCGTCCTCGACGGGCACCCCGACGGCGACGGGCAGATGGAAGAGCGATCCCACGGAGGCACGGACGGCCTTGGGGTTGTAGAGGTCCACGGAGGCGTCGGTCAGGACGACCGCCTCGGCGCCGGCGGCGTCCGCGCACCGCAGGACGGTGCCGGCGTTGCCGGGGTCGCGGACGTGGGCGAGCACGGCGACGAGCTTGGGTTTCGCCGCGAGGATCTCCGCGAAGGGCGTGTCCAGGAACCGGCAGATCCCGACGAGCCCCTGGGGCGTGACGGTGGTGGAGATGTCGGCGATGACGTCCTCGGAGGCGAGGTGCACACGCGCGTCGACGGCGCGGGCCTCCCCGATGATGTCGGCATAGCGCTCCGCGGCCTCGACGGTGGCGAACAGCTCCACGAGCCCGTGCCCGGCGGCCTCCCGCACGGCCTGCGGTCCCTCGGCCAGGAACAGCCGCTCCTTCCCCCGGAAGTTCCGCCTGGCGAGCCGCCGGGCGGCGGAGACGCGGGGGGAACGGGGGGAGATCAGCTCGGGGGCTGCCGGAGACATGGGGCTCACTTTCACAAAGGACGACACGCAGGACAACAAGCAGGACCCGCAAGCCCGAAAGCCTGCGGGTCCCTCATGTCACGTCGGCTCGAAGCCAGCGCTTACGTCACGCGGCCTTGGGGGCGTTGACGTCGGCCGGGAGGGCCTTCTGCGCGACCTCGACCAGCGCGGCGAACGCGGTGGCGTCGTTGACGGCCAGCTCGGCGAGGATCTTGCGGTCGACCTCGATGTTCGCGGCCTTCAGACCCTGGATGAAGCGGTTGTACGTGATGCCGTTGGCGCGGGCAGCGGCGTTGATGCGCTGGATCCACAGCTGACGGAAGTCGCCCTTGCGCTTCTTGCGGTCGTTGTAGTTGTAGACCAGCGAGTGGGTGACCTGCTCCTTGGCCTTGCGGTACAGGCGCGAACGCTGACCGCGGTAGCCGGAGGCCTGCTCGAGGATCGCCCGGCGCTTCTTGTGGGCGTTGACTGCCCGCTTGACGCGTGCCACTTGTTAACTCCTTGTAGCGGGGCCGTGGTTGGACTCACACGGCCCGGAAATCGATGGGGTCCCGGTCTGGAGGTGGATCAGGCGCTGGGCGCCCGACCTCACTTGCCGAGAAGCTTCTTGATCTTCGCGGCGTCGCCCGGGGCCATCTCGGCGTTGCCGGTCAGGCGACGCGTCACGCGGGACGACTTGTGCTCGAGCAGGTGGCGCTTGCCGGCGCGCTCACGGAGCACCTTGCCGGAGCCGGTGACCTTGAAGCGCTTGCTGGCACCGCTGTGCGACTTGTTCTTCGGCATAGCGCCGTTCTCTCCTCTGGGTGGCGCTCCGATGCCCGGTCGTGAAACCGGGCACGGTGGAGCGTCGCTCTTGTATCGGTTACGTCCTGGGGACTCGCGTCCCCGGGATCACGCCTCGGCCGGAGCCTCGGTCTGCGCCTCGGCGGCCTCAGGAGCCTCGTCGGCCTGGGCCTCCGCGGCGTTCTGCGACTTGCCGGGGTTGGCCTTCGCGTCGGCCTTGCGGGCCTCCTGCGCCTGGCGAGCCTCGGCCATGGCCTCGGTCTTCTTCTTGTGCGGACCGAGAACCATGATCATGTTCCGGCCGTCCTGCTTCGGGTTCGACTCCACGAAGCCGAGGTCCTGGACGTCCTCCGCGAGCCGCTGCAGCAGTCGGTAGCCGAGTTCCGGCCGGGACTGCTCGCGACCACGGAACATGATCGTGATCTTGACCTTGTCGCCCTGCTTGAGGAACCGGACGACGTGACCCTTCTTGGTGTCATAGTCGTGCGGGTCGATCTTCGGCCGGAGCTTCATCTCCTTGATGACCGTGTGCGCCTGGTTCTTGCGCGCCTCACGGGCCTTCATGGCCGACTCGTACTTGAACTTCCCGTAGTCCATGAGCTTGCAGACCGGCGGGCGGGCGTTCGCCGCCACCTCGACCAGGTCGAGGTCGTACTCCTGCGCAAGCTCCAGGGCCTTGGCAAGCGGGACAATCCCGACCTGCTCGCCACTGGGACCGACAAGTCGCACCTCGGGAACGCGAATCCGGTCGTTGATGCGGGGCTCGGTGCTGATGGATCCTCCTCGGTAGCACCATACGGCGGTCTGGCGGACAGCCGCGTACGTCTCTTTTCGTAGGACCTAACCGCACCGAAGCACAAAAAATGCCCCGGACGATCACATGAGGGGGCTCCAAAGCACTACCGGAGCACCGCCACGATGATCGCGGGGCGCGATTTCGGGCGACTCCATCGTCCGTACGGAACGATGGCGGCCGCCTGACCGGGTGACCCGCCGCCCTGGGGGCGGTCAGGTGGGAGATCGGAGCCTCCACTTGTGGGCCGGACACGCGAGTATCCAGCCGGTCGTCACACAAGGTTAGCAGCAACCCGGGGGTGGTGCGAACCGGTGTGCAGCGGGGCCGGTGCGGAGCGGTCGGCACCGGGCCCTATCGTGTGGGACATGAGTGACACCCCTCCCGCTGACTCCCCCGACTTCGACGAGATGACCCGCGACATCGCCGAGGTCCCCGCCGTCGAGGTGATCGTGACGGTCGCCGTCAACCTGATGAGCGCCGCCGCGGTGAAGCTCGGTCTGACCGAGGAGGGCGACAAGTACAAGGACCTGGACGAGGCCCGCAAGCTGATCCACGCCCTCGCCGGCCTCCTCGACGGCAGCGCGACCGAGATCAGCTCCTTCCACGCGGCCCCGCTCCGCGACGGCCTGAAGTCCCTCCAGCTGGCCTTCCGGGAGGCGTCGATCGTCCCGGACGAGCCGGGCCAGGGGCCGGGCGAGAAGTACACCGGTCCGATCTACGGCTAGTTCATCCGCGTACTGGTTTCACCCGCGCACGTACAAGGGCTCGCCCGGAGGCGTGGCCGTGGCCGGCAGGAGTGCCAGGTCCAGGCCCCGCACCAGGCGGGCCCTCAGTGTGTCGTCGGCGGCGATCCGCTCGGCGACCGCTCGGGCCGCCTCGGCGGGGGGCGCCGCCGGGTCGAGCACGAGGGCCAGGGTGCCGTCGGCCTGCCCGGGCCCGAGATGGGCGCGCAGTACGGCGGGCTCGGCGGCCACCGCTTCCCGTACCGCCGCGAGCACCGCCGGATCGGCGAGCGGGTCGGCCGTCGTGCGGCCCTCGGCGAGGGCCAGCAGCGCGGGGCCGGTCAGCTCGAACGTCACGGGTCCGGCCAGGTCCAGTACGACCGTGTCCGCCTTCTCGTGCGCGGCGGCCTGGAGCGCCTGGTGCAGGGGTACGGCGACGGGGCGGGCCGCCGGGTCCCAGCGGGCGAGCGAGTCGGTGGAGGTGAAGGCCGGCAGCGCGGTCCGGGGTCCGGCCTTGAGGGTCGGCACGGCCATGTCGCTGGTCTTCTCGCGGCGCAGTCCGTTCTCGTCCTCCTCGACCTCGCCGAGGACGGCCACGACCGGGACGAGCAGCCGGGCGTCCTTGAGCGCTTCCAGGACGGGCCCCACGGCGGTGCGGTCCGCGGCCCAGCCGGCGAGCGCCGCGCTCAGCCGGGGGTCGGCGGAGCCGTCGTCGTCGGAGAAGCCGGGGTCGGGAATGTTCTTGTTCGCCACGGTCACCGACCCTATAGGGGGGATGCTGCTGGCCTTGTGCGGGCCCGGAAACGCGCACGTGACCGTCTTCACCGGAATCTCAGATTTCCCTGACACACATCTAACGTCCGTCTAACGGTCCGCACAGCCGGTGCCCCCAGCATCACGGGCATGGAGTCCTCCAGAGCCCGCAGGAGCCGCCGCCGCGCCCGTCCGTCCCGGCGCCGCCCTCTGATGTACACCGCCCTCGCCTCCGTGGCCATAGTCGGCGGTACGGCCGCCGGGACGGTGTATGTGAAGGCGCAGGCGCACTCCGGTGCCGGGACCGTATCGTCGGCGGCGTCGGCCCCGTCCTCGAGCCCGGCGGCGAGTGCGGCGAGCCCATCGAGTGCATCGAGCGAGGAGGCGTCCGTGGAGCCCGTGGCGGTACCGACCGTGGACCATGACGCGCTGCTGGCCGACGCGATGGACGCGGTGACCGTGCCGGACGACGCCGACGTCTCGGTGGCCGTGCTCGATCTGGACTCCGGCGACAGTGCCACGTACGGGGACGCCGCCTTCGACACGGCGAGCATCGTCAAGGTCGACATCCTGGCGACGCTGCTGCTCCAGGCGCAGGACGAGGACCGTTCGCTGACGGCGGCGGAGAAGTCGTACGCGACCACCATGATCGAGAACAGCGACAACGCCTCCGCGTCGGCGCTGTGGCGGATCATCGGCAAGGCGGCGGGGCTGGACGCGGCGAACAAGCGCTTCGGGCTCACGGACACCGAGGGCGGCGACGGCATGCTCTGGGGACTGACCCAGACCACGGCCGCCGACCAACTCACCCTGCTCCAGCAGGTGTTCGGGGACGACTCGAAGCTGAGCGGGGCCTCCCGGAAGTATCTCCGGGGGCTGATGGGGCAGATAGCCACCGGCCAGCACTGGGGGGTGTCGGCCGCCGCCGACGGCTCGTCGTGGGCGCTGAAGAACGGCTGGCTGCCGCGCAGCGCGACCGGGCTGTGGGACATCAACAGCATCGGGCGGGTGACCGCTGCGGACGGGAACGACTATCTCGTCGTCGCGTTGTCCAACGGCAACGCGACGAAGGAGAAGGGGATCTCGTTGGTGGAGTCGGCGGTGCGGGCGGCGGTGTCGGTGTTCGTGCGCGAGAGCTCGGAGGCATCGGCTTCGGCCACCGCCCGGTGACCTTCTAGAGGCCGTCGTACCGTTCCCTGCGGCCACGCCACAGCACCACCGCCGTCACCAGCAGGACACCTCCTACGCTGCCCGCGAGCGGCGCCGCCCAGTCGGTCGTGCCGTCGTCCGTCCTGGGGGCGTCGGGGCCCGGGCCGAAGTAACGGTCGCCGTACGCCGCCGACTTCAGGCCCTCGGGGTCGAGCCGGGCCGCGGCCTCGAGGGCGGCGGCGGGGTCGACGAAGCCGTAGCCGCGCGAGTCGTCGCGGCCGCCGACGGGCGCGTCCCGGGCCGTGTCCTCCAGGAGCTTCTTGATCTGCGCCGGAGTCAGGCCGGGGTGGGCCGCCTTGACCAGGGCGACGGCGCCGGAGACGAAGGCCGCCGCGGCGCTCGTGCCCCAGCCCTCGTAGTACTTGTGGTCCGGGTCGGCGATGACGACGTCGTCGCCGGGGGCGGCGACCGTGGCGTACCAGCGGCGGGTGGAGAAGGAGGCGCGGGTGCCGTAGCGGTCGACGGCGGTCGCGGCGATGACGCCCGGGTAGGCGGCCGGGTAGGAGATGTGGTCGCCCTTCTCGCCGCCGTTGCCGGCGGAGGCGATGACGCTCACGCCCTTCTTCAGGGCGTACTGGACGGCCTCGTCCTCGGCGGGTTCGGGGTGGGCGGACTTGGAGTCGTCGCCCAGGGAGAGGTTGATGACGTCGGCGCCGTGGTCGGCGGCCCAGCGGATGCCTTCGGCGAGGGCGTTGCCGCGGGTGTTGCGGGCCTTTCCGCGGGCGGAGTCGCCGTCCTCCAGGATCACGCGGACAGGGAGGATCTTGGCCTCGGGGGCGATGCCCATGACGCCGTCGCCGTTGGCGTACCCGTGGCCGTGGCCCGCGATGATGCCGGCCATCGCGGTGCCGTGGCGGGCCCAGGCGCGGTCGCCGCGGCCGGCGCCGAAGCCGACCATGTCCTTGCCTTCGAGGACGTTGCCCACGAGGTCGGGGTGGTCGTCCTCGACGCCGGTGTCGAGGACGGCGACGGTGACGCCCTTGCCCTTCGTGGTCTGCCAGGCCTCCTGGGTGTGCATCGCTTCGAGGGCCCACTGCTTGGCTCGTATGCCGTCGGCGTGCGCGGCGGTGGGCGGGACGAGGGCGAGGAAGGCGGCGAGGAGGGCGCTGACGATGCCGGCCCGGCGGGTGTGGGGGGCGGCGCTCATGAGGTCGTTCCCGTCCCCTCCGTGGCCGGGGTGTCGACGGTTCTGCGCAGGCCGCGTTCGACGCGGTCGGCGAGGCCCTGTGCCTCGTGGCCGAGGCCGGCCTGGGCGACGGGGGTGGTGGCGCCGGACTGCATGGCCGCCGTGGCGGACTGCGGCTCGTCGACGGTGCGGCCGTCGGCCCAGCCGGAGACGGCGTAGACGACGACCGGGGCGTCGGTGAGGACGGAGATCGCCCAGGAGGCGCGCTGCTTGGCGCCGAACCGCGCGGCGGCCGTGTCCTCGGCGGGGTACGGGCGGGGCATCAGGTCGGCCCGGTCGCCGAGGCGCTCCTTGGTGAAGCGGGTGTCGAGGGCGGTCATGCCGGCCGCGTCGGCCTTGGTGAAGAGCAGGCCGACGGTGGTGACGTAGCTCTGGGTGGCGTCGGTGTAGGTGGCGCGCAGGAGGCGGCGGCAGCCGACGGGGGCGAGGGCCTTCGCCAGCAGCGGGTCGAAGGCGTCCTTGCAGCCGCTGTCCGGGGCGACGGCGATCCGCGTCCAGGTGCGGTCGGCGCCGCCGGGGCCGGCGCCCTGGCCCTCGACGGTGGGCGGGAAGAGCTGGTCCACGGGGACGCTGTGCCACAACCCCTCGGCGGCGGTGAAGGAGTCCTTCTCCCCCGCCGCGGCCGAGTCCCCGACCAGCCAACTCCCGGTCACCGCACCGCCGATGAGCCCGAGCCCGAGCACCAGACAGACGGCCACGGCAGCGGTACGAGCCCCGGCCCGCACCGCCAACGGCCGCGGCCGGCCGCCCTCGCCGTACCCCTCGGGCTCCCCGAACGACACGACGGGCCGCCCGCTTCCGGGGGTACCACCGGAGGCCGGGGCGTTCCAGGACAGGGCCGGGTCGGGTTGGAGGGGGGTCACCTGAGAGGAGGGGGCGGACGGTGCGGGTACGACCGGGCCTGCCGTCGCGGCGCCGGAGGCCGAGGAGGCGCGTACGCCGCGGTCTGACGCCGCGGGGCCGGAGGCGGGGGCGGAGGAGGACATGGGTACGGCCGGGCCTGCCGTCGCGGCGCCGGAGCTGGAGCGCACCGGTCCCGCCGAGCCCGACGCCGTAGGGCCGGAGGCATGGCCGGAGGGCCTGCGTACGGCCGGGCCTGCCGTCGCGGCGCCGGAGGAGGAGGTGGCGGGTGGTGTGGATTCGGCCGGGTCGCGCTGGGTGTCGTTCCGTTCGGACCCGCGGTCCGTGGGGACCGGGCGCAGCCGGAACGTGGTCTCCGAGGCGGACTCGGGGGCTGCGCCGTCGCGTCGCGGTGACGCCGGGGGGCGGTGCGCCGGGCGCGGCGGTACGGCCGTGTCGGCACCGCCGGAGCCCGCGCTCCGGGCCGGCGGGGCGTCCGGGAAGCGGGCCGAGGCGCGCGGCGGGGGCGGGGTCGTACGGGAGGTCGAGGCAGCGTCCACGGAGCGTGCGCGCAGGCTCGGGAAGCGGGGCGGGACATCCGGGGCGGCATCGTCCGAGGGCCGACGCGAACTCGAGGGACCGGCTCCGGCACCACCACCGGCTTCCGCAGCCCGCTCAGAGCGCGCGCCCTCCTGAGCCTCAGGCTTCTCCTCCGCGCCGCCGGTCTCGCGGGCGTCGCGCCGCTCTCGGCTCCCGGTGCCCTCAGCAGCAGGACGCTGCGGGTGGTCCGCCTGCCGTGGTGGGGTCGTGGGGCGGGGCGGTGCGGTGTCGTCGGGTCGGGAGGTGGGCGGCGTCGGGGGCTCCGTGGGGCGGGGTGGGGCTGTGGGGCGTGGGGGGATGGAGGCGTGTTGCGCTTCCGTGCTCATGCGCCCCCCGTTTCCCTCGTACCCGGGCCTGTCGTCGTACGTGGGCGTGGGTGCCCGGGCCCGTGCGGAGTTGTACCGGCGTTCTCCGTCCCCCGGGCACGCATACCCGCGCGGATGACCCGGCATCCCGGCGCACCCGTCCTACGTGCGCGTCACTCTACGGCTTGTCCCTGGGCGAACGGGAACCAGTCCACGAGCCCGGGGCATCTGCCCGGATCGTCCCCCTACCCTGCGGTAATCCTGTCTGGCAGGCTTCGTTCATGACTGCGCGCGCCGCCGACCGGGCCCGTTACGACCGGGCCACCGCCCACCTCGACGCCCCACTCGCGATCGTGGATCTCGACGCCTTCGACGCCAACGCGGACGATCTCGTCCGCCGAGCGGGCGGGAAGCCGATCCGGGTCGCCAGCAAGTCCGTGCGGTGCCGGGCGCTGCTCGAACGTGTGCTCGCCAAGGACGGCTTCGCGGGGATCATGTCCTTCACCCTGGCCGAGTCGCTGTGGCTGGCCCGCTCCGGGTTCGAGGACGTGCTGCTCGCGTATCCGTCCGTGGACAGCGCCGGTTACGCCGAGCTCACCTCCGATCCCAAGCTCGCCGCCGCCGTCGCCGTGATGGTCGACGACGTCGCCCAGCTCGATCTCATCGACCGCTCCCGGGACGGCGGAGGTGAAGTCGTCCGGGTCTGCCTGGAGTTGGACACCTCGCTGAAGCTCCTCGGCGGCCGGGTGCGCGTCGGCGCGCTCCGCTCCCCGCTGCACTCCCCCGCCCAAGTCGCCGAACTGGCCCGGGCGGTGGCCCGGCGGCCCGGGTTCAAGGTCGTCGGGATCATGGCGTACGAGGGTCATATCGCCGGGGTGGGCG
Organism: Streptomyces sp. NPDC057280; assembly: GCF_042668605.1. Classification (NCBI taxonomy): domain Bacteria; kingdom Bacillati; phylum Actinomycetota; class Actinomycetes; order Kitasatosporales; family Streptomycetaceae; genus Streptomyces; species Streptomyces sp. NPDC057280. The sequence continues at coordinate 156,594 of NZ_JBHUYR010000009.1, read as the reverse complement.
ACTCGGTCGCCGGGCGTCCGTTCCGCTCGCGTGCCGTGCGGCTGATGCAGGCCACGGCCCGCCGTGAACTCGCCGAGCGGCGGGCCGCGGTGGTGCGCGCGGTGCGGGCCGTCGTGCCGGACCTGGAGTTCGTCAACGGCGGTGGTACGGGCAGCGTGCAGACCACCGCGGCCGAGGACGCGGTCACCGAGATCGGCGCCGGGTCCGGGCTGTACGTTCCGCGGCTGTTCGACAACTACACGTCCTTCAGCGGGCGTCCGGCCGCGCTCTTCGCCCAGCCCGTCGTACGGCGGCCGGGGGTCGGGGTCGTCACGGTCCTCGGCGGCGGCTATCCCGCCTCCGGTGCGCCCGGACCCGACCGGCTGCCCGTGCCCTGTCTGCCGGAGGGGCTGAAGTACGACCCCCAGGAGGGTCCCGGCGAGGTGCAGACGCCGCTCCTTGGCGCTCCCGCCGACGACCTCCTCATCGGCGACAAGGTGTGGTTCCGGCACGCCAAGGCCGGCGAGCTGTGCGAGCGGTTCGACACGCTGCATCTCGTCGAGGGGGACGCGGTGACGGCGACGGTCCCGACGTACCGCGGGGAAGGCCGCACGTTCCTGTAGGTCAGCCGGTCGGGCCGATGCTGCTGCCCACGCCGCCGCCCCCGGTGTCGGCCAGGGACCGGATGCCCTTGGTGATCCGGTCCATGTCGGCGAGCGGCGGGCCGTCCTCGCCCGCGTCGAAGACGTAGCGCACGACGACCGGCGCCTCCGTGCCGACGCCGGACTGGAAGGCGAGGGACTGCACGTAACCGCCGGGCCCGTCGGCGGTCCTGACGCGCCAGCGCACGTAATACCCCGCGCGGCCCGCCACCGCGACCGGCCCCGCCTTCACCAGCTCGTGGGACTCGATGCCGCCGAAGGGCCGCTTGCCGACGAGGTCGCGGTCGTAGGCGGCGTCGGCGGCCTCGGAGATGTCCGCCTCGGCGAGGGCCTCGGGGGACGTCTCGTCGTTGTCGGTGACCGTGCGGGAGAGGACGAGGCCGTGCCGGCACACGCCGGGGTCGCCGGGGCAGTCGTAGGTGCCGTCGGTGGTCATGAGGACGTCGTCGTCGACCACGTACTGGGGTCGTACCCAGCCGTCGAGGAGCGGCACGGTGATGCCGTTGAGCTGGTCCTCGACGACGGCGGGGTCGTCGGCGGAGGGTTGGCTCACGGACTCCGAGGGCGTCTCGGAGGTGGGTGCGTAGGTGGGGGTGACGGACTCGGTGGCGGCCACGTCGGCGCCGCTGCCGGCCTGGTGGTCGTCCCGCAGGACGAACGCGCCCGTGACGATCGCCGCGACCAGCACCACCCCGGCGGTCGTGAGAGCGATCGCCTTGGCCCGGCCCGAGGCGCCCTCGGCCGGCACCGGCGCCGGCGGGCCCGTGAGTGCGGGCTCGCGCCGGTGCTCGGTCCAGGCGGTGCCGTCCCACCAGCGCTCCAGGTGCGGGGCGTGGGGGTCGCGGTACCAGCCGGGCGGAGGCGTCATGCTCATCCCGGCACTGTAGGGCGAGGCCTACAGCGGTGTGACGTACGCCCCCGAGATTCCGCCGTCGACCAGGAAGTCGCTGGCGTTGACGAAGGAGGAGTCGTCGCTGGCCAGGAACGCGACGGCGGCGGCGATCTCCTCGGCCTCGGCGAACCGGCCCACCGGGATGTGGACGAGGCGCCGGGCGGCCCGCTCGGGGTCCTTGGCGAACAGCTCCTGGAGCAGGGGGGTGTTGACCGGGCCCGGGCACAGGGCGTTCACGCGGATGCCCTCGCGCGCGAACTGCACGCCCAGTTCACGGGACATGGCGAGGACGCCGCCCTTCGACGCCGTGTACGAGATCTGGCTCGTCGCCGCGCCCATCCGCGCCACGAACGACGCCGTGTTGATGATGGAGCCCTTGCCCTGCTGCCGCATGTAGGGGATGGCCGCCTTGCAGCACAGGTAGACGGAGGTGAGATTGACCTCCTGGACGCGCTTCCAGGCTTCCAGCCCCGTCTCCAGGATGGAGTCGTCGTCGGGCGGGGAGATGCCCGCGTTGTTGAAGGCGATGTCGACGCTGCCGTAGGTGTCGTACGCCGTCTTGAACAACGCCTCGACCTGCTCGGCGTCGGTGACGTCGACCTTCACGAAGAGGCCGCCGACCTCGTCCGCGGCGGCCTTGCCGCGGGCCTCGTCGACGTCGGCGCAGACGACATGGGCGCCTTCGGAGGCTAGGCGGCGGGCGGTGGCGAGGCCGATGCCGCTGCCGGCGCCGGTGATGACGGCGGTGCGGCCGACGAGACGACGGCACACGTTCTGTTCGGTCACTGTGCGGGGCCCTCCGTGCTGGTGGAGACGTCGCTGATGAAGACGTTCTTGGTTTCGGTGAAGGCGGCGAGGGCGTCCGGGCCGAGTTCGCGGCCGAGTCCGGACTGCTTGTAGCCGCCGAAGGGGGTCCAGTAGCGGACGCTGGAATGGGAGTTGACGGACAGGTTGCCGGCCCGGACGGCGCTCGACATCCGCAGGGCGCGGCCCACGTCCCGGGTCCAGATGGAGCCGGAGAGGCCGTACGGGGTGTCGTTGGCGAGGCGGACGGCGTCCGCCTCGTCGGTGAAGGGGAGCAGGACGGCGACCGGGCCGAAGATCTCCTCGCGGGCGGCCTCGGAGTCGGGTGCCGCGCCGGTGAGCACGGTCGGCGCGAACCAGAAGCCGGGTCCGTCGGGGGCGCTGCCGCGCAGGCCGGGGATGTCGTCCGGCGCCAACGCCCTTACCCGGTCGAGCTGCTGACGGGAGATCAGCGGCCCCATCTGTGTCTTCTCCTCGGCCGGGTCGCCCACGACGACGGCCTTCAGCGCGTCGGCGAGCAGCTCGCGCGCCTCGTCGTAGACGGACTCCTGGACGAGGATGCGGGTGCGGGCGCAGCAGTCCTGGCCGGAGTTGTCGAGGAAGGAGAAGGGGTCGAGGGCGGTGGCGAGATCGGCGTCGGCGAAGACGATGTTGGGGCTCTTGCCGCCCAGTTCTAGGGTGACCTGCTTGACCTGGCGGGCGCACTGCTCCATGACGGCGCGGCCGGTGCGGGTGGACCCGGTGAACACGATCTTCGCGACGCCGGGGTGCTCGACCAGGGCGTTGCCGGTGACCGGGCCATGGCCGGGCAGGACCTGGAACAGGCCCTCCGGCAGGCCTGCCTCCAGGGCGAGTTCGGCGAGCCGCAGGGCGGTCAGCGGGGTGGTCTCGGCGGGCTTGAGGATCACCGCGTTGCCGGCGGCGAGCGCGGGGGCGGTGCCCCAGGCCGCGATGGGCATGGGGAAGTTCCAGGGGGCGATGACCCCGACGACGCCGAGCGGTTCGAGGATCGTGACGTCGAGGCCGCCGGGGACCGGGATCTGGCGGCCGTTCAGCCGCTCCACTCCACCGGCCGCATAGGCCAGCAGATCACGGACGTTGCCGGCCTCCCAGCGGGCGTTGCCGAGCAGGTGTCCGGCCTCCCGCACCTCCAACTGGGCCAGTTCTTCGACATGTTGATCCACCGCGTCGGCGAACCGGCGCAGGAGCCGTGCCCGGTCGGCGGGGGCGGCTGCGGCCCACTTGGCCTGTGCCGTGGCGGCACGGGCGACCGCCGCGTCCACGTCGGCCGCGGTGGCGGCGGGCACGGTCGCGACGACCTCCTCCGTCGCCGGATTGAGGATCGTGAGCTCATGCCCGTACTGGTGCTCGTGCTCGTGCTCGTGCGGCAAGGGTGAACCTCTCACATGCGTTCGAAGGAGCGGCGGAGCTCCCAGTCGGTCACCGCGGCGTCGAAGGCGTCCAGTTCGACGCGCGCCATGTTGCGGTAGTGGGCGACGACCTCGTCGCCGAAGGCGGCCTTGGCGATGGGGCTGTTCTCCCAGAGGTCGGCGGCCTCACGGAGGGTCGTGGGGACGTGCTCGTACTCGCCGGTGTAGGCGTTGCCGAGGCATGCCTCCGGCAGCTCCAGCTTCTGCTCGATGCCGTACAGCCCGGCCGCGACCAGGCCCGCGACCGCGAGGTGCGGGTTGACGTCGCCGCCCGGCAGCCGGTTCTCGAAGCGCATCGAGCGGCCGTGGCCGACGACCCGCAGCGCGCAGGTGCGGTTGTCGTGGCCCCAGGCGACGGCGGTCGGGGCGAAGGAGCCGGGCTGGAAGCGTTTGTACGAGTTGATGTTGGGCGCGTACAGCAGCGAGAAGTCCCTGAGCGCGGCCAGCTGTCCGGCGAGGAAGTGCCGCATGACCTCCGACATGCCGCTGTCCGCGGCCATGGCGTTGTTGCCGGCGGCGTCCGCCAGCGAGAGGTGGATGTGGCAGGAGTTGCCCTCACGCTCGTTGTACTTGGCCATGAAGGTGATGGAGACGCCCTCCTGGGCGGCGATCTCCTTGGTGCCGGTCTTGTAGATGGCGTGCTGGTCGCAGGTGACCAGGGCGTCGTCGTAGCGGAAGGCGATCTCGTGCTGCCCGGGGTTGCACTCGCCCTTGGCGGACTCGACGGTCAGCCCCGCGCCCGCCATCTCGTTGCGGATGCGCCGCAGCAGCGGCTCGATCCGGCCGGTCCCGAGCACCGAGTAGTCGATGTTGTACTGGTTGGCCGGCGTCAGCCCCCGGTAGTTGCTGTCCCAGGCCTGTTCGTAGGTGTCCTTGAAGACGATGAACTCCAGCTCGGTGCCGACCTGGGCGGTGTAGCCGTGCTCGGCGAGCCGCTCCAGCTGGCGGCGGAGGATCTGGCGGGGCGCGGCGACGACCGGGGAGCCGTCCTCCCAGGCGAGGTCGGCGATGAGCATCGCGGTGCCGGCGTTCCAGGGGACGCGGCGGAGGGTGGACAGGTCCGGGTGCATGGCGAAGTCGCCGTATCCCCGGTCCCAGGACGACATCGCGTAGCCGTCGACGGTGTTCATCTCGGTGTCGACGGCCAGGAGGTAGTTGCAGCCCTCGGTGCCGTGGTGGAGTACCTCGTCGAGGAAGAAGCGGGCGGCGAACCGCTTGCCCTGGAGTCGTCCCTGCATGTCGGGGAAGGCCAGGACGACGGTGTCGATCTCACCGCTCGCGACGAGGGCGTGCAGCTCCTCGACGCTGAGTGGGGGTGTGCGGTCTGCCACGGGAAGGCTCCTTCGGCTTCTGCGCTTTTTTCGGCCGGGCCGGAAGCCATAAGGTATTGCCGAGAACCATTGCTTGGGAAGGGGGTGCGGCGGGATGTCGCTGGATCCGGAGGGCGGTCTGGACGGTCGGCCGGAGGGTCGGCTGGAGGACCGTCTGACGCCGGTGCTGCGGCCGGTGCGGGCGGGCAACGGGTTCGAGGAGGCGCTGGAGCAGATCCTTCAGGTCGTACGGCTCGGCCTGGTGCCGGGGGGCGAGCGGCTGCCCGCCGAGCGGGAGCTGGCGGAGCGGCTCGGGATCAGCCGGGTGACGCTGCGCGAGGTGCTGAAGGTCCTCCAGGACCAGGGGCTGGTCGAGTCGCGGCGCGGGCGGTACGGCGGCACGTTCGTACTGCCGCGTGCGGCGGGCGACCTCGGTGAGGGCGAGCTGCGGCGGCGGATCGCCGAGGTCGACATCGAGGACGTGCTGCGCTTCCGGGAGGTGCTGGAGGTCGGGGCGGCGGGCCTGTGCGCGGCGCACGGGCTGACGGACGAGCAGGCGGACCGGCTGCGTGAGGCACTGGCCCGCACGCAGGACGCTCCGCTGACGGACTACCGGCGCCTGGACACCCTGCTGCATCTGACGCTGGCCGAGCTGTGCGGCTCCCCGACGCTGACCGCGCAGTACGCGGCGGTCCGGGCCACGGTGAACGACCTGCTGGACTGCATCCCGCTCCTGGTGCGCAACCTGGAGCATTCGCAGCGCCAGCACAGCGCACTGGTGGAGGCGGTCCTGGACGGGGACGCGGACGGGGCGCGGGAGATGATGCGGGAGCACTGCGGGGGCACGGCCGCGCTGCTCAGGGGGTTCCTGGCGTAGGCCGGCGACCGGCGTGCTCTGCCCTACCGGCCTCGACTCGAGCCCGTGCGCTCTGCCCCACCGGGCTCGGGGCGGTGTGCTCTGCCCCACCGGGCTCTGCTCGGGCCCGGGCGCTCTGCCCCACCGGGCTCTGCTCGGGCCCGGGCGCTCTGCCCTACCCGGCTCGGCTCGGCTCGGCCCGTGCGTTCTGCCCTACCCGGGCTCGGCTCGGGCCCGTGCGTTCTGCCCGACCAGGGCTCGGCTCGGGTCGGTGGGCTCTTGCCGTATCGGGCTCGGCTCGGCAAAGGTATGCGGGTAATCCATTGCGGAGCGGGAGGGCGTATGGCGGGCAGGCCGCTGATCGGCGTCAGTACGTATCTGGAGGCCGGGGCGCGCTGGGGCGTGTGGGAGCTGGAGGCGGCGCTGCTGCCCGTCGGGTACCCGCGCCTGGTCCAGCGGGCGGGCGGGCTCGTGGCGATGCTGCCCCCGGACGCGCCGGATCACGCCGCCGCGACCGTGGCCCGCCTCGACGGGCTGGTGATCGCGGGCGGTCCGGACGTCGAGCCGGTGCACTACGGCGCCGAGCGCGAGCCCCGCACCGGCCCGCCCGCGCGGGAACGGGACGCCTGGGAGCTGGCGTTGATCGACGCGGCTCTCGCGGCGGGCGTTCCGCTGCTGGGGATCTGCCGGGGCATGCAGCTGCTGAACGTGGCCCTCGGCGGCACGCTCGTCCAGCACATCGACGGCCACGCGGAGGTGGTCGGCGTCTTCGGGCGGCACACGGTGAAGCCGGTGCCGGGGACGCTGTACGCCGGTGTCGTCCCGGAGGAGACGTCCGTACCGACGTACCACCATCAGGCAGTGGACCGGCTGGGCACCGGCCTGGTGGCGTCGGCGCACGCGGCGGACGGGACGGTGGAGGCCGTGGAACTGCCCACCGCCGACTGGGTGTTGGGGGTGCAGTGGCATCCGGAGATGGGTGAGGATCTGCGGGTGGTGCGGGGGTTGGTCACCGCCGCTTCCTGAGCCAGTCCAAGGCCGCCTCGCCCTGGGCGCGTTGGAAGGCGCGGACCGTGGGGATGCCCGGCGGCGGGGGCTGGAGCGAGCGGTGGACGAAGTAGCCGGCCAGGCCCGCGAGGGCGGCGGTGACGGCGTCCGGGTCGGCGGCGCGGCCGAGGGGATGCGTGGCGAACAGCTCCTCCGGGTCCGGGCCGCCCTGGGCCCTGACGCACGGGAGCATGAGCAGCAGGTCCAGCCAGGGGGCGCCCCGGACGACGTGCGGCCAGTCGACGAAGACGACGCGGTCGTCTTCGGTGAGCAGCATGTTGTCGGCGCGGAGGTCGCCGTGGGCGAGGGTGTCGCCGGTGACGGCCTCGGGCCAGGGGGTGGCAAGTTCGGCGAGTGCCGGGAGGTGCTCGGCGGTCCAAGGGTCCAGGCCGTCAGGGGTCGGCTCCGCCGAGAGCCGTTCCCAGCCGTCGAACTGATCGGCGAGTGCGTCGGCGGCGAGGGGTGCGTCGGGCACGGGGGACGGGGTGAGGGCGTCGGAGAGGTCGGCCACCGCGTCGAGGACGCGGTGCAACTCCGGTCGCCGCCAAGGGACGTGGGGCTGGCGCCCTTCGATGTCCTCGAGCACCAGGACCGTCCAGGTGCCGTCGTCATAGGTGCCGAGAAGGCGGGGTGCGGGGACGCCGGGCGGGAGCGCGGCGGTGTGGCGGGCCTCGCGGCGGTGGAAGACCGGGCTCGTGGCGTTGGTCTGCGCGCTGACGGCCTTCACGAAGGCTCGGTGGCCGTGGGCGGTGCGGACGCGGGCGGCGGTGCCCGGGGAGAAGCCGCCGGGTTGGGTGGTGGCATGGGTGACGGGGGCGCCGAGGAGGTCGACGACGGCGGCCTGGACGTGTGCCGGGAGTTCTTCCCAGGGGGTACGGACGCCTGCGGCGGGCGGGGCGGGGGTGGTGGGTGACATGGGGGAATGGTGCGGGTGGGAGGGGGTTGCGCACCAAGGGTTTTCGCCCCCGCCGCCCCTACCCGTCCCATCACTGGGGGCTGCCGCCCCCAGACCCCCGCTTCGGCCCCGAAAGGGCCTCGTCCTCAAACGCCGGACGGGCTGGTTGGTCAGCCCCTCCGGCGTTTGAAGAGCGGGGGTCCAGGGGGCAGAGCCCCCTGGGAGCGGGGTCGAAGGGGCGGCAGCCCCTGGAGGATGGGAACGGCTAAGGGCGGCGGGGGCGAGAAAAGCCCTACCCCCGCGTCAGCGACAACAGCTCCCGTGCCGGTCCCACCGGCCGATGCCCCGTCGGCCACACCGCCCGTAGGTCGCGGGCCAGGGACACGCCCTCCACCGGGACCCGCACCAGCCGGCGCATCGCCAGCTCCTCCCCCACCGCCAACTCGCTCAGCACCGCCGGCCCCGCCCCGCTCACCGCCGCCGCCTTCACCGCCGTGGTGGACGACAGCTCGATCAGCGGACGGGCCAGACCGCCCAGCGCCGCGTCCAGCACCTGCCGCGTCCCCGACCCCTTCTCCCGCAGGATGAGCGGCGTCGACGCCAGCTCCTCGGCCGCCAGCGGGCGCCTGCGGCGGGCCCACGGGTGGGCCGGGGCCGTGACGACGATGAGACGGTCGTGGGCGATGACGACCGAGTCGAGGCCCGTCGGGACCGTGAGCCCCTCCACGAAGCCGAGGTCCGCCTCGTCGGACAGCAGGCGTGCCGCGACCGCCGCGGAGTTGCCGGCCAGCAACGACACCGCGGTGTCGGGGCGTTGGGCGCGCAGGGCCAGGAGCCAGCCCGGCAGCAGGTACTCCGCGATCGTCATGCTCGCCGCCACTCGCAGCCGCGAGTCCCGCCGGTCCCGCAGCGCCTGTGCGCCCGCGTCGAACGCCTCCGCCGCCTCCACGATCCGCCGCGCCCAGTCCGTGACCAGCGCCCCGGCGTCCGTCAGCCGGGAACCGCGGGGCGAGCGGTCCACCAGCGCGACGCCCAGCTGGCGTTCCATGGACCGGATACGGCTGCTCGCCGCGGGCTGGGTGATGCCGACCTCGCGGGCCGCCGCCCCGAGACTGCCGAGCCGTGCCACCGCGAGCAGCAGCTCCAGCGCCCCGAGGTCCGGCACCCGGTGCGCCAGGGAGGAGGCGACCGGGGACGGCGAGGGATCATGCTGCGCACTGCTCATAAGCCCAGTTTATGTCCCCATAGAAAGACCGTCCCTGGTGGGGAGCGCCGAACCGGGCGACGCTCGAAGCATGGTCACCGCAGCCCAGCCTCTCCACCCCGTCCGTGCCACCGCACGTCCCCCGCGCGCCACAGCCGTCCGTCACCTCGGACCGAACTGGTACGCCACCGTCATGGGCACCGCCGTCGTCGCCACCGCCGGAGCCGCGCTCCCGGTCTCCGTCCCCGGTCTGCGCCCCGCCCTCACCGGCGTCTGGGCGCTCTCGCTCGTCGTCCTGCTCGCCCTCCTCGGCGCCCGCGCCCTGCACTGGACGCACCACCGCGACCAGGCCCGCGCCCACCTCCTCGACCCCGCGATGGCGCCCTTCTACGGCTGCCTGGCCATGGCCCTGCTCGCCGTCGGCGGCGGTGCCCTCACCGTCGGCGCGGACTGGATCGGGACCGAGGCGGCGGTGGTGCTCGACGCCGTGCTGTTCACCGCCGGAACGGCGGTCGGACTCGCGGCCGCCGTCGCGGTCCCGTACCTGATGGCCGTACGCCATCGCATCGAGCCGGGACAGGCGACCCCCGTGTGGCTGCTGCCGCTCGTCGCGCCGATGGTGTCCGCGGCGCTCGGCCCGCTCCTGGTGCCGCATCTGCCCGCCGGTCAGGCCCGGGAGACCCTGCTGCTGGCCTGCGTCGCCCTGTTCGGGCTCTCACTGCTCGCGACACTGCTCATGCTGCCCCTCGTCTTCGGCCGGCTGATCACCGGCGGGCCGCTGCCGCTCGCCCTCACCCCGACCCTGTTCCTCGTCCTCGGCCCGCTGGGGCAGTCCACCACCGCCGTCAACAAGTTCGCGGACGTCGCCCCCGGTGTCGTACCCGCCCCGTACGGCGGCGGCTTCTCGGTCCTCGCCGTGCTCTACGGTGTCCCCGTCATGGGCTTCGCCCTGCTCTGGTTCGCGCTCGCCGTCGCCCACGTCGTGCGGGCCCGCCGGGCGGGCATGGGGTTCGCGATGACCTGGTGGGCGTTCACGTTCCCCGTGGGGACCTGTGTCACCGGGGCGGAGGGGCTGGCCCGGCACACCGGGCTGGCCGCCTTCGCATGGCTCGCCATCGGGCTGTACGCCGCCCTCGTCGCCGCCTGGGGTGTCGCCGCCCTGCACACCGTACGGGGGCTCGTCAGCGGCGAGCTGCTCGCAGGGCCTCGGCCAGTGCCGGTGGCGCTTCCCTGAGGGAGGGGCCGTACCAGGTCAGGTGCCGGCCGCTGACCAGGGCGCAGGGGATGCCGGGGAACGCCTCCGGACCGTCGTCCGCCGTGAAGGCGTACGGCTCGTCCGGCAGGACCACCAGGTCGGGGCGCGAGGCCCGCAACTCGGGCAGGGGGATGCGGGGATAACGGTCGGCGTGGGTCGCGTACAGGTGGTCCACGCCCAGGCGGGCCAGCACGTCGCCCGCGAAGGTGTCCCGGCCCAGCACCATCCACGGGCGGCGCCAGATCGGTACGACGGCCCGTACCCGGGCCTGCGGGGGCGGCAGCGTCGCCCAGGTCCGCTCCGCCTCGTCCAGCCAGCGCGGCCGGGCCGGCGCGCCGCAGGCCGCCAGCACCCGCGCCAGCTCCGAGAAGGCCTGCGGGACCGTGCGCACCTCGGTCACCAGGACCTCCACGCCCGCCTCGCGCAGGGCTGCCAGGTCGGGAGCGCGGTTCTCCTCCTCGTTGGCGATCACCAGGTCGGGGGCGAGGTCGAGGATCCGGTCGAGCTTGGGGTTCTTCGTGCCGCCGATCCTGGTCACGTCCAGGCCGGCCGGATGCGTGCACCAGTCGGTGACACCGACCAGCGCGCCGGGCACGGTCTCGGCCACCGCCTCCGTCAGGGACGGGACGAGGGAGACGACCCTCACGGGCGCCGCCGGTCCTGGACCGCCTCGATGTGTTCCGCGACGGCGACGACGACCAGCCGGGTGTCCGACACGGTCGCCCGCCAGCGGTGCCTGACCCCGCCGGTGAGGTAGAGCGTGTCGCCGCGACCGAGCCGGTACGCCCGGCCCTCCGCCTCGATCTCCACCGCGCCGTCGGCGACGTACATCAACTGGTCGTTGCGGTACTGGAATTCACGGCCCGCGTCATGGTCGCCGGTGAACTCCTGGGCGTGCATCTGGTGATGACCGCGCACCAGGGAACGGGCCCGGGGGCCGGGCGTCGCCGGCTCGGGGTCGTCGGCGCGCACGACGTCGACGCTGCACGCCGGGTCGGCGGCGGCGAGGAGTTCGACGGCGGTGGTGCGCAGGGCGTCCGCGACCTTCTCCAGGGAGCTGGTGCTGGGGCGCGCCCGCTCGTTCTCGATCTGGCTCAGGAAGGGGACCGACAGGCCGCTGCGCTCGGCCACGACGGCGAGGGTGAGCTCCAGCGCGCGACGCCGCCGCCGTACGGCCGCGCCCACCCGCAGGGGCTGTTCTTTGTGGTCGCCCATCGCTCCGGCTCCCTCCTTCGCTCGTCGCTCGGCATCGGTGGCTGAACATGTCTCTGTTGAGTTGTCTGCACCCTACGCATGTTCGGCAAACCGTTTCATGCGCCCGTCACATTGCCGTAAAGCGGGTGTGGGCGATCTCGCCAACTCAAGCCAGTAGATCAGCTCTCCGGCCGCCGTGTGAGGGGATTCCTCCGTCAGGACGAACGGCCTGACCACGACGGCCGGATGAGGCTCAGGTGACGACGTAGCTGTATGTGGTTGTCCGATTTCTTTTCGTCGCGCTTATCGCGGTGTCATCCGCTCCACGACGTCCGGGTGCTTCTTCAGCCAGGCGTCGACGGCCTCGTCCTCGTGGCCCTGGCCGCGCGCGTTGATCTCGCCCTCCAGGGTGCCGAGCTCGCCCTCGCTCAGATGGAAGCCCTTGATCCACTTGGTGAGCTGCGGATACTGCTCGGGGAACTTCTCGTTGGCGATCGTGCGGATCGTGTTCCCCTCGCCGAAGAGCTTCTTGCCGTCCTTCAGCTTGGTGAGGTCGTACCGGCTGTACGCCCAGTGCGGCGACCAGAGCACGACGGCGACCGGCTTCTTCTCGGCGTACGCGCGCTTGAGCTCGGTGAGCATCGCGGGCGTGGAGCCGTCGACGACGTCGTACTCCTTGTCCAGGCCGTAGCCGGGCAGGACCTTGTTCTTCAGGAGGTTCATCTCGCCGGTGCCCGGTTCGATGCCGATGATCTTCCCGTCGAAGAGGTCGGCCTTGCCCTTGAGGTCCTCGTAGGACGTGATGCCCTTGACGTACGAGGGGACCGCGACCTCCAGCGAGGTCGGTTCGTACCAGGTGCCGAGGTCGGCGAGGTGGTCCTTGCTCTTCTCCCAGTAGTTCGCCTGCGCGTACGGCAGCCAGGCGTCGAAGTTGAGATCGAGGTCGCCGGAGGCGAGGCCGGTGTAGACGGGGCCGACGTCCATCTGCTTCAGGTTCAGCTTGTAGCCGCGCCGCTCCAGGACGTTCTTCCACAGGTGGGTGACGGCGATGTCCTCGTCCCAGGGGAACCAGGCGACGTCGATCGGGTTCTTGGCCTCGGCGGGCGTTGCCGCGCTCTTCGTGACCGGGGCCAGCTTGTCGACCACGCCGGGATTGCTCTTGAGCCAGCTGCGGACCGCGTCCTGCTGCTCGCCCTTGCCCGCCTTGTTGATCTCCGCTTCGAGGCTGGTGAGCTGCTTCTCGTCGAGCTTGAAGTCCTTCAGCCACTTGCCGACGGCGGGGTTCTTCGCGGCGAAGCCCTTGCGGGCGACGGTGTGGATGCCGTCACCGGAACCCCACGCGCCCTTCGGGTCCTTGAGCTTCTTCAGGTCGTAGTCGTTGTACGCCCAGTGCGGCGACCAGAGCGTGACGACGATCGGCTCCTTCTTGCTGTACGCGCGCTTGAGCTCGGCGAGCATCGCGGGCGTGGAGCTGTCGACGACCTTGTACTCCTGATCCAGGCCGTAGGCCTTGAGGACCTTGCTCTTCAGCAGGGCCGTCTCGCCGGCGCTGGACTCGATGCCGGTGATCTTCCCGTCGAACTCGGAGGCCTTGCCCTTGAGGTCGTCGAGGGAGTCGACGCCCTTCATGTACGCCGGGACGGTCAGCTCCAGGGACGTCTTGTCGTACCAGGCGCCGAGGTCGTCGAGCCGGTCGCCGTACTTCTTCCAGTACTGCTCGTGGGTCGTCGGCAGCCAGGCGCCCGTCATGAAGTCGACGTTGCCCGAGGCCACGGAGGTGTAGAGGGGGCCCGCGTCGAGCTGCTTGGCCTCGACCTCGAAACCGCGCTCCTCCAGGACCTCCTTCCACAGGTAGGTGGAGGCGACGCCGTCGTCCCAGGGGACGTAGCCGATGCGGACCTTCTGGCCCTGGCCGACGTTCTTGCCGTCGGCGACCGGGACGGCGCCGTCGCCCTTGCCGGCGAACATGCCCATGCCGCCGGCCACGAGGGCCAGGATCACGATGCCGATCACGGCGACCTGGGGACGGGGCCGGTACGACCAGATCCTCAGCCCCTGTGCGGCACGGGCCTTGGCGGCGGCGCGGCGGCCCAGCGGGGAGACCTGGGTGCCGAGGGCGCCGGTCATGCGGTCGAGGTAGATCGCGAGGATCACGATCGCGACGCCCGCCTCGGAGCCGAGGCCGACGTCGAGCTGGCCGATGGCCTCGTTGACCCGGCCGCCGAGGCCGCCGGTACCGACCATGCCGGCGATCGCGGCCATGGACAGGCCCAGCATGATGACCTGGTTGACGCCCGCCATGACGGTCGGCAGGGCGAGCGGGAGCTGGACGCGCAGCAGGGTGTCCCGGGGAGTGGTGCCGAACGCCTCGGCCGCCTCGACCAGTTCCTTGTCGACCTGGCGGATGCCCAGCTCGGTCATCCGCACGCCGGGGGCGAGCGCGAAGATCAGGGTGGCGACGATGCCCGCGGAGGCGCCGGTGCCGAAGAACAGGATCGCCGGGATGAGGTAGATCATCGCGGGCAGCGTCTGCATGAAGTCCAGCACCGGCCGGACCAGGGCGCCGACCCGCTCGGAGCGGGCCGCCCAGATGCCCACCGGCACCGAGATCAGCAGCGCGATGAGCGTGGCGACGAGGACGAGCGAGAGGGTCACCATCGCGTCGTCCCACAGTTCGAGGGAGTCGATGAAGGCGAACCCCGCGAAGGTGAGGAGGCCGGCCGTGGTGCCGCGCAGCCAGAAGGCGAGCACGGCGAAGATGCCCGCGAGGAGCAGCGGTTCGGGCGCCTGGAGGACGGCGTCGATGCCGTCGTAGGTCCCGGTGAAGACGGTCTTGAGGAAGTCGAAGAGCCAGCCCATGTGGGCGAGCAGCCAGTCGACGGCGTCGTTGACCCAGTCGCCGAGCGGAATCCTAGGCATGGGCGGCCTCCTCGTCCTGCTCGCCGAGGAAGCCGATCAGCCGCTGCGCCGGGATCACCCCGACGAGCTGCCGCTCCTCGTCCAGCACGGCCACCGGATGGCTCGTCCGGGCGCTGACGGCGCAGAGCTCCGCGAACGGGGTGTCGGGCGTGACGGTCTCGCAGTCGCTCGCACAGCCGCAGTCGGTCTCGTCACCGCGTACGTCGGTGTCCATGACGGCGGACGCCGTGAGCACCCGGGAGCGGTCGACGTCCTTGGTGAAGGAGGCGACGTAGTCGTTCGCGGGCCGGACCAGGATGTCCTCGGCGGTGCCGTTCTGGACGATGCGGCCGTCGCGCATGACGGCGATGCGGTCGCCGAGGCGCATGGCCTCGTTGAGGTCGTGGGTGATGAAGACGATGGTCTTCTTCAGGGTCTGCTGGAGGGTGAGCAGCTGGTCCTGCATGTCACGGCGGATCAGCGGGTCCAGGGCGCTGAAGGACTCGTCCATCAGCAGCAGGTCGGCGTCGGTGGCCAGGGCGCGGGCGAGACCGACGCGCTGCTGCATGCCACCCGACAGCTCGTCCGGCCAGGACTTCTCCCAGCCGGCCAGGCCGCACAGCTCCAGGGCCTCGGTGGCACGCTTGACGCGTTCGGCCTTGGCCACGCCCTGGACGGCGAGACCGTAGGCGGCGTTCTCCAGGACACTGCGGTGCGGGAACAGCGCGAAGTGCTGGAAGACCATGCTGATCTTGCGGGCGCGGACCTCGCGCAGGTCGCGGGCGCCGAGGGCGGTCAGGTCCTGGCCGTCGAAGCGGACCTGTCCCGCGGTGGGTTCCAGCAGCCCGTTGAGCATACGCAGCAGCGTCGACTTGCCGGAGCCGGACAGGCCCATGACGACGAAGATCTGGCCCGGGTCCACGGTGAAGGAGGCGTCGATGACGGCGGCGGTCGTGCCGTCGGCGCGCAGCTCCTCCCGGTCGGCTCCACTGCGCAGCCTCTCGACTGCCTCACTCGGTCGTCTGCCGAACACCTTGTAGAGATGTTCGGCCTCTAGCCTGGATGACACGCGTACCTCTTGCATCGGGGGCGGGGGTCAGTGGCCGCGCCTGCCCTCGGCCGACCAGGACAAACCGGTAAGTGGTTCAGTTCACAACCAATCCGTACGACCACCCCCTGCGGTCCGTAGGATCACCGTCGACGCTTCACATCGGTGCTGGGGGGACGGCTGTGGAACGACCGGACGACAGACGCGCATCCGTGCTGCGCTTCGCGACGGAGCTGGTGGCCTGGGTCGCCGCGCCCTGGGCGCTGGCCTCGTACTCCTGGGCGCTCGCGATCCTCGCGGTGGTGGTCCTCATCGGCCTGCCGACCGTGTTCTCCACGCCGGGCGACAAGGCGCAGGTGATCGTCCCGGTGCCCGGCGCGGTGACGATCCTGCTGGTGCTGTTGCAGCTCGTCGCGGCGGTCGTGGCGGCGTGGTGGGCCTGGCCGGCGTGGGTGGCGGTTGTCGTGTCGGTGCTGGCCGCCGCGACGCTCGTCACCGAACAACCGCGCTGGCGCTGGCTGCTGACCCGCGCCGACGGGTGACTGTCGGTGCCGTACGGCATGATGCGAGGCGTGACCGGACGACTGATGCTTCTCGACACCGCCTCGCTCTACTTCCGCGCCTACTTCGGCGTCCCGGAGTCCGTGAAGGCCCCGGACGGCACACCGGTGAACGCCGTGCGCGGGCTGCTGGAGTTCATCGACCGCCTGGTCAAGGACCACCGCCCCGATGAGCTGGTGGCCTGCATGG
The DNA here is from genome assembly GCF_042668605.1 of Streptomyces sp. NPDC057280. Taxonomy (NCBI): domain Bacteria; kingdom Bacillati; phylum Actinomycetota; class Actinomycetes; order Kitasatosporales; family Streptomycetaceae; genus Streptomyces; species Streptomyces sp. NPDC057280. The sequence goes on along the minus strand of NZ_JBHUYR010000009.1, from coordinate 140,370 downwards.
ACGCCGACTGGCGTCCCCAGTGGCGGGTCGACCTGATCCCCTCCTACAAGGCCCACCGCGTCGCGGAGGAGCACGAGGCGGGCCCGGACGAGGAGGAGGTGCCGGACACGCTGTCGCCGCAGGTGCCGGTCATCGAGGCCGTCCTGGACGCACTCGGCATCGCGCGCGTGGGCGTCGCGGGGTACGAGGCGGACGACGTGATCGGCACGTTCACCGGGCGGGCCAAGGGCCCGGTCGACATCGTCACCGGCGACCGCGACCTGTACCAGCTGGTGGACGACGCCCGCGGCATCCGCGTGCTGTACCCGCTCAAGGGCGTGGGCACGCTCCAGCTCACCGACGAGGCGTGGCTGCGCGAGAAGTATGGGGTCGACGGGCGGGGGTACGCGGATCTGGCGCTGCTGCGCGGCGACCCGAGCGACGGTCTGCCGGGGGTGCCCGGCATCGGGGAGAAGACGGCGGCCAAGCTGCTGGCCGAGTTCGGTGACCTGGCCGGGATCATGGCGGCGGTCGACGACCCGAAGGCGAAGCTCACGCCGTCGCAGCGCAAGCGCCTGGATGAGTCCCGGCCGTATGTCGCGGTGGCACCGAAGGTCGTCCGGGTCGCGGACGACGTCCCGCTGCCGGACGTCGACACGACCCTGCCGCGCGGTCCGCGCGACCCGGCGGCGGTGGAGGAGCTGGGCGCCCGTTGGGGCCTGGGCGGCTCGCTGAAGCGGCTGCTGACGACCCTGGCGCCGTAATTCAGCTTCTCCGCTGGGCGAATTAGCTGCTCATCTCAGGGCAATCACACTCTTACCCTTGGCTTAATCTTGGCCTCGGACAAGGGGTGTTAAGCAGGGGGGAGATGCTAACTTAGGTAAGCCTAAGCATGGGAGCAGGGAGGCCGCCATGGCAGAACGACCGGGACGCAAGCCGCGGAAGCCGCATTCCGCGCAGGTCGTCCGCACCGAGCGACTGACCCCGCACATGCAGCGGGTCGTCCTCGGTGGCGAGGGGCTCGCCGAGTTCGCGGCGGACACCTGCACCGACCATTACGTGAAGCTGCTGTTCCCGGCCGGGGGTGCCGTCTACCCCGAGCCCTTCGACGTGGAGCGCATCCGCGAGGAGTTCCCGCGCGAGCAGTGGCCGGTGACCCGGACCTACACGGTCCGGCACTGGGATGCCGAGCACCGCGAGATGACCCTGGACTTCGTGATCCACGGCGACGAGGGCCTCGCCGGCCCGTGGGCGATGCGGGTCCAGCCGGGCGAGACCGTGCACTTCATGGGGCCGGGCGGCGCCTACGCCCCCGACGAGGCCGCCGACTGGCATCTGCTCGTCGGTGACGAGAGCGCGTTGCCCGCGATCGCCCGTTCCCTGGAGGCGCTCCCCGACGGTGTCACCGCGCACGCCTTCGTCGAGGTGGCCGGTCCCGAGGAGGAGCAGAAGATCGACTCCGATGTGGAGGTCGTCTGGCTGCACCGCGGGGACCGCCCGGTCGGCGAGGCGCTGACCGAGGCCGTGCGGGCGCTGGAGTTCCCCGAGGGGCGGGTGCACGCGTTCGTGCACGGCGAGGCGCACTTCGTGAAGGAGCTGCGGCACCTGCTGCGGGTCGAGCGGGAGATCCCCCGCGAGGACCTGTCGATCTCCGGCTACTGGCGGCTCGGCCACAACGAGGACGGCTGGCAGGCCTCGAAGCGGGAGTGGAACGCCCGGATCGAGAGCGAGCAGGAGGGCACGCCGGCGGCGTAGTCCAGCGGTCGGTGGTTTTCGGGAGTTCGGGAGGGCGCCGAGGCGCCCTCCCTCGCCTTTCCCGCCACACCGACCGCTGATACGGCACCAGACCGACCTCTGATACGGCACTACACCGACCGCTGATACGACCTGAACGTCCGTATCGACAGCCACACCGCCGCCACCGCGAGCGCCAGCAGCGCCCCGCCGCGCCCCAGCACCGCCCCCCAGTCCGGGTTCTCCGACAGTGCCGAACGACCGGCCACCATCGCCCAGTTGAGCGGGTTGAAGTCGGCGATGTGCCGCATCCAGGACGGCATCTGACTCGGTGCCATGAAGGCGGAGGACAGGAACGTCAGCGGCAGCAGCAGGAAGGTGTTGATGCCGATGATCGACTCGCGCTCCCGCACCAGCATCCCCAGCGCGTTGGAGAACGCCCCGAAGACGGTGCCGAGCAGGACCGCGGCGAGGACCAGCACCGCGACGCCCGCGATCCCGCCGGGGTAGTCCGCCCCGCCCAGCAGCCCGAGCAGCACGATGACGACCGACTGCAGGGCGGTGACCAGTCCGTTGTTGACGACATTGCCGTTCATCAGCGCGGCCCGGCTGACCGGCGTGGTCAGGAAGCGGTCGAGGGTGCCGCGCTGGATCTCGTCGAGGGTCGTCATCCCGGCCCACATGTTGGAGCTGAGCGCGCTCATCACGACCACGCCGGGGACGAGGTAGTCCAGGTAGGAGGTGGTGCCGAAGCCGCCGAGCTCGACGACGTGGCGGAACAGGCTGCCGAACAGGAACAGCCAGATGACCGGCTGGATCAGCGTGATGATCGCGTAGGCGGGCTGCCGTACGAACACCATGAGCTGACGCTGCGTCATGTACCAGGTCTGGGAGACGGCGGTGCTCATCGCTCACCTCCCGCGAGGACGAGCTCGTCGGTCTGGGTGTAGCGGCGGCCGGTGTACCGGAGGTACACGTCGTCGAGCGAGGGGCGGGAGACGGTCGCGGCGGCGACGCCGACCCCGGCCCGCTCCAGGGCGCCGAGCAGGGCGGGCATCGCGGCCGCCCCGTCGTCGGCGCGGACGCTGGCGCGGTGGCCGTCGACCACCACCTCGTGCACGCCCGGCAGTCCGCCGAGGGCGCCTTTGAGCAGCGTACGGCCGGCCTCGCCGACCGTGGCGCGCAGTTCCAGGTGGACGGCGTCGCCGCGGAGTTCGCCCTTGAGGGCGTCGGGGGTGCCTTCGACGACGACCCGGCCGCGGTCGACGATCGCGACGCGCTCGGCGAGCCGGTCGGCCTCTTCGAGGTAGTGCGTAGTGAGCAGGATGGTCAGCCCCTCCTCGCCGGCGAGCCGGCCGATCTCGTCCCACATCGCGCTGCGGGCCTGCGGATCGAGGCCGGTGGTGGGCTCGTCGAGGAAGAGGACCTCGGGGCGGTGCACCAGCCCGAGGGCCACGTCCAGTCGGCGTCGCATGCCGCCGGAGTAGCCCTTGACCTGGCGGTTCGCGGCGTCGGTGAGGGTGAAGCGGTCGAGCAGTCCGGCCACCCGGCGGTCGAGGTCGGCGCCCTGCAGGCCGTGGAGCCGCCCCTGGAGGCGGAGGTTCTCGCGGCCGGTGGCGCCCGGGTCGGCGCCGGAGTTCTGGGCGACCACGCCGATCGCGCGGCGGACCCGGTCCGGGTGGCGCAGCACGTCATGGCCGGCGACGGTGGCGGAGCCGGAGTCGGGGCGGGCCAGGGTGGTGAGGATCTTGACGGTGGTGGACTTGCCGGCGCCGTTGGGGCCGAGGAGCCCGAAGACCGTGCCGGGTTCGACGGTGAGGTCCATGCCGTTGAGGGCGGTGACGTCACCGGGATAGGTCTTGATCAGTTGACGCGCCTCGACTGCGGGCGCACGGGTGGTCATGGCAGGCGCTCTCCTGGGTGAGCGGATGACAGCTGATCCGCTGGAGGGGCACCGGGCTATCCTGGGTGTGCCGCACCTCGATCGCCTGGATGTGCCTCACGGCGGATTCAGCTCGGGGTTCGAGGCCCTGGCACCGCTGCTGCAACAGCCGTGCCGGGGCCTGTTCTTGTGTGGGTTGCGCTTCAGATCACGTCTCGTGCAGGGCCTTCCACTCCTCGATCCCGGGCAGGGCGCCCGCCTTGAGTTCGTCGAGGAAGCCGCGGACCCACTCGGCCTCCGCCTCCACCATGTGGAGCTGGTACTCGTTCTCCACGAGGAAGAGCCGGGGCAGCGTCTCCGACAGCTTCTCCAGCGCGCCGCGGTCGGCGGCCGCCTTGACCAGCAGGGCTTCGAGCCGCTCCTCCAGCAGGGTCACCACGTCGTCCGGGTGCAGCACGCCGAGCAGCGAGAGCGCGCTCTCGAAGATCGGGTACTCCTTGGCCGGGTAGGCGACCAGGTCCGACATCCACTCGGTGGTCTCCTGACGGCCGGCCGCGGTGATGCCGTACACCGTGCGCTCGGGCCGGTTGCCCTGCCGCTCCACGTCCGTGACCTCGACGAAGCCGTACTTCTCGAGGCTCTGCACGACCGTGTAGAGCGAGCCGTAGTTGATCTTCGTGCTGGAGTCCTTGCCCTGGCGGCGCAGGGTCTGGGCGATCTCGTAGGGATGCATCGGCTTCTGCCACAGCGTCGCCAGCACGGCGAGCGCCAGGGGGTTGCGGAGCTTGCGTCGCCGCATGGGTCCGGCTCACCTCGCATCCTCACCCGCTTCCGAATATCCGTAGCCGAACATATCGCGAGCCGCGACCGACCGTCAATAGACACGATGTATCGCGTTCGGGCGGACCACGCAAGGGCGTGAGGAGTTGGGACCGCCCTCGACATGACGGCGTCATCGGGGCGAAACAGCCTCTCCTTAATTTCTGTCGCCTGACAGGAATACCGCGTCGAAGGCAGGTGCCTCCGTGACGACCACCACCCCGTCCGACGTCCACCCCGACCCACCGCACTCCCCCGACGACCGCTCCCTCGCCGAGTTCGGCTACCGCCAGGAGCTGCACCGCAGCCTCGGCAGATACGCCTCTTTCGCGGCCGGGTTCTCGTTCATCTCCGTCCTGACGACCGTCTTCCAGTTCTTCGCCTTCGGGTACGCCTTCGGCGGCCCCGTCTTCTTCTGGGCCTGGCCCGCCGTGCTGCTCGGGCAGCTGATGGTGGCCGCCTGCTTCGCCGAACTGGCGGCGCGCTATCCGATCTCGGGCGCGATCTACCAGTGGTCGTCCCGGCTGTCGAACCTCACCTTCGGCTGGTTCGCCGGCTGGATCATGGTGATCGGGCAGATCGTGGTGGTCGCGGCGGCGGCCCTGGCCCTGCAGCTGGTGCTCCCGGCGATCTGGTCCGGCTTCCAACTCGTCGGCACCGACCCGGCGGTGACGTCGACGGACGGCGCGGCCAACGCGGCGGTGCTGGGCGTGATCCTGCTGGTGCTGACGACCCTGGTGAACGTCCTGGACAACCGCGTGATGTCGGTCGTCAACCGGGTCGGCGTGACCGCCGAGATCATCGGCGCGGTCCTCATCGTCGTCCTGCTGCTCACACACTCCGAGCGCACCCCGGGCATCACCTTCCACACCGAGGGCGCCGCGCAGAGCGGCCTGTTCGGGGCGCTGCTGGTCGGTTCGTTCACGGCGGCGTACGTGATGATCGGCTTCGACAGCGCGGGCGAGATGAGCGAGGAGACGCACCATCCGCGGCGTACCGCTCCCCGGACGATCCTCACCGCGCTGGGCGCGGCGGGACTGCTCGGCGGGCTGATCGTGCTGGGCGGCCTGCTGGCGGCGCCCAGCCTCTCCGACGGGCACCTCGCGGTGGACGGGCTGAGCTACGTCCTCACCAGCAGCCTGGGCGACGGGGTGGGCAAGGTGCTGCTGGCGGATGTGGTGGTGGCCATCGCGGTGGCGACCCTGGCGATCCAGACGGCGGCCTGCCGGATGCTGTTCTCCATGGCCCGCGACGGCCAGCTGCCCTTCTCGGCACGGCTCGCCCGGGTCAACTCCCGCACCGGCATGCCGACCGCGCCCGCCCTGGTCGTCGGCACCCTCGCCGCCGCCCTGCTCCTGCTGAACTTCGCCTCACCGGACGCGTTCCTGGCCATCGGCACGACCTGCATCGTGATGCTGTACCTGGCGTACGCGATGGTCACCGGCCCGCTCCTGGTCACCCGCCTGCGCGGCCGGTTCACCACCACCGGCACCGACGAGACCGGCGCTCCGCTGTTCTCCCTGGGCCGCTGGGGCGTCCCGGTCAACGCCCTGGCCCTGCTCTACGGCCTGCTCATGGCCGTCAACCTGGCCTGGCCACGGGCGGCGGTGTACGACCCGTCGGGCGGCCACTGGTGGTTCCAGTGGTTCACGGTGCTGTTCCTCGGTGTGACCGTCGCGGCGGGCGTGGCCTACCGGGCGTACAAGGCCCGCACGCCGGTCGCCGCGGAGGCCGTCGTCCCGGCGTGACGATCTACCCTGGCCGGTGATGAGACGCAAGAACCGGATTCCGCCCTCTCCCCTCCCCCAGCGCGAGGGGGTGGACCCGGTGCGCGTGCGGCTGCCCCCCGAGGGGCCGTGGACCACGGTCCGCGAGCACCTCGTGGAGCGGCTCAGCGGGGCGGAGGCCGGGGTCGTGGACGGGATGTTCGCGGCGGGGCAGGTCGTCGACGCGGAGGGCCGGGCCGTACCGCCCGACGCGGAGTACGTCCCCGGCATGTACGTGTGGTTCCACCGGGAGCTGCCGGACGAGCCGGTCGTGCCGTTCCCCCTGACGGTCGTCCACCGGGACGAGCACATCGTCGTCGCCGACAAGCCGCACTTCCTGGCCACCACCCCGCGCGGCAGCCATGTCGCCGAGACCGCGCTCGCCCGGCTGCGCCGGGAGCTGGGCATCCCGACGCTCGGTGCCGCGCACCGGCTCGACCGGCTCACCGCCGGCCTCGTGCTGTTCACGGTGCGTCCCGGGGAACGGGGCGCCTACCAGACCCTGTTCGCCGAGCGGCGGGTCCGCAAGGAGTACGAGGCGGTCGCGCCGTACGATCCCGCGCTCCCCCTTCCCCGGACCGTGCGCAGCCGGATCGTGAAGGAACGCGGGGTGCTGGCCGCCTATGAGGTGGCGGGCGAGCCCAACGCGGTCAGCCGGGTCGAACTCATCGACCACCGAGGCGAGTTGGGTTGGTACCGGCTGCTGCCGGCCACCGGGCAGACCCATCAGCTGCGCGTCCACATGAACGCCCTGGGTCTGCCCATCCTCGGCGATCCGCTGTACCCGGTGGTGGCCGACGCGGTGCCGGCCGGTGACTTCCGGCGACCGCTGCAACTGCTGGCGCGCTCACTGGAGTTCACCGATCCGGTCACAGGGGTGGAGCACCGGTTCCGCAGCGCCGCGACGCTGCAGGCCTGGTCCTCCCACGCCGCCTGGGCCGGTCAGTAACCCCGCCACCACCGCAGGAACCGCCGCCAGGCGCCCATCGGACGCGCGGGCCCGGGCGTGGGCAGGGGCGGCGGCGGTGCCGTGGGCGCGGCCGGCTGGGGCTCCGCCGCCACCGGCGTCGCCGGGGCGGCCGGCTCCGACGGTTCCGTGCCGAGCTGCCACGCCGGCCGCTGCTGCGGCACCGGCGCGTGGCCCGGCTTCTCCATGATGTCCTGCTGCGGCTTGGGCTCGAACCGGACGGGCAGCTCCACCAGATGCCGTGAGGAGATCGACTGCCGCCACTCCAACTCGTCCTCATCGCAGTTGAGTTGGACGTCCGGAAGTCGCATGAGCAGCGCGTCGACACCGGTGTCGGCGATGCCACGGGCGATGTCCTGACCGGGGCACTCGTGCGGGCCGCCGCCGAAGGCGAGGTGGGAGCGGTTGCCCTGCATGTTGGCGTTGAGGTCGGGTCGTACCCGGGGGTCGACGTTGCCCGGCGCGATACCGAACAGCAGGCCGTCGCCCTTGCGGATGCGCTGGCCGCCCAACTCGGTGTCCTGCTTGGCGTAGTAGGCGAAGACGGTGCTGAACGGCGGCTCGTCCCACAGGGACTGCTCGACCGCCTGCGGGACCGTCATCTGACCGCCGTTGAGCCGGGCGCGGAAGCCGGGGTCGGTGAGAACCATGCGGATGACGTTGCCGATGAGGTTGACCGTGGCCTCGTAGGCGGCCATGAGGACGAGCCAGAGGTGGGTGGTGACCTCGTCGTCGGTGAGTTTCGCCGGGTGCAGGACGAGGTGGCTGGCGAAGTCCTCCTCGGGCTCCTTGCGGCGGCGTTCGGCGAGCCGCTGGAGGACGCCCATGACGTACCCCTGGCTGGCGTTGGCGGTCTCGGTGCCCTTGAGGAGGTCGCGGGTGGCCTGGACGAGCCGGTCGTTGTACTCGTCCGGCATGCCGAGGATCTCGCAGAGGATGGCCATCGGCAGATGCTCGGCGAACTGGCTCATCAGGTCGGCCCGGCCGGTCTCGCAGAACTCGTTGACCAGGCGCTGGGTGTGCCGGTTGATGTGACGGCGGATGGCGCGGTAGTCGATGGTCGACATGGCGCCGGTGACCGCGCCGCGCAGCCGCAGATGCTCGTCGCCCTCGGCGTAGGAGCAGATGGGCGCCCAGGCGATGTGCGGCATCATCGGGTGGTCGGGCTTGACCATGCCCTCGATCTGCGGGGTCCAGATGCGGCTGTCGCGGCAGAAGTGCGAGGGCGTGCCGACCAGATGGAGGTTCTCGGCGTGGCCGAGGACGATCCACATGGGGACGTCGTCGTGGAGCAGCACGGGCGCCACCGGGCCGTGTTCCTCGCGGAGTTGCTCGTAGAGCCCTTCGAGGTCCTCCGCGTCGGGGCCGTAGAGCCGGCGCAGCCCCCCGGGGCCGCGGCCGTGGGCGGGGCAGCCGGGGGGTGGGCCGGCGAGGGAGCCGGCACCGGTCAGGGAGTGGGGTTCAGGCGTCACTGTGGTCGCTCCGAAATGGATCCGGTTGCAAGGGGGTTGAGGTCGGGGGGCGGCGCCCGTCAGGGGCCGGGCGTCAGGTGAGCGCGCCCGTCATGGCGAGCGAGTGCAGGAAACGCATCAGGGTCATCAGCACGTCGCGGCTGGACGCCCGGCGGCGTGCGTCGCACTCCACGATGGGGATCTCCGGGGCCAGGTCGAGGGCGCTGCGCAGGTCCTCGACGGGGTAACGCGGCCCGTCCGGGAAGCTGTTGACGGCGACGACGAAGGGCACGCCGCGCTCCTCCAGCCGCCCTATGACGTCGAAGCTGACCTCCAGTCGGCGGGTGTCGACGAGCACCACCGCGCCGAGCGCGCCTTCGAACAGGCCGTTCCACAGGAACCAGAAGCGTTCCTGGCCCGGGGTGCCGAACAGGTACAGCACGAGCTGGTCGGTGATGCTGATCCGGCCGAAGTCCATGGCGACGGTGGTGGCGGTCTTGGTGTCGGAGCCGAAGTTGTCGTCGACGCCGATACCGGCCTGCGTCATGGTCTCCTCGGTGGTCAGCGGCCTGATCTCGCTGACCGAGCCGACCATCGTCGTCTTGCCGACTCCGAAGCCGCCCACGATCACGATCTTCACCGCGGCCTGGGCCGTGTGCGGCAGATGATCCTCTGTGCGTGGTCCGGGGATGGTGTCAGAGCCTTTGAAGTCCATGCATCACCGCTTCGAGAAGGGAACGGTCGGGGAGCGCCTGCCGGACGATCGGGGCGCGCGCCTGCACCAGTTCGGCCGCCAGCATCTCGGTGAGCAGCACGGTCACCACGCTGAACGGCAGGTTGAGATAGGCCGAGAGCTCGGCCACCGACAGGGGGGCCGTGGTGAGCCGGAGCATCGCCGTCTGCTCGGGCGTCGCGGAGGGCGGTGGGTCGGCGCGCGCCACGATTAAGGTGACGAGGTCGAGGTCGGCGCGTTCGCCGTCCGGTCCCGCGACCACGTAGAGGCGTTCGGGCGGGCGCTTTCCGCCGCCCTCCCCCTCGGGCTTGGGGACCGGTTCGACGAGTTCGGGGCTGGGGTGTCGCCGCTGGCGTTGCGGAGGAGTCATACGGTCTGGCCGTTGCGCCTGGGCGGACTGGTGAGATGGGCCCCGATCCGGACCACCAGGTCGCGCATTCTGTTGCTCATCAGTCCTGGTTCGGCGACCACGTCGGACAGGACGGCGAGGTAGGCGTTGGGGCCGGCGGCCATCAGATAGAAGTAGCCGCCGTTGATCTCGATGAGGACCATCTTCATCCGGCCGTCGCTGCCCGGGATCTCGTGGGCGACGGCACCGGCCAGGCTCTGGAGCCCGGCGCAGGCCGCGGCGACGCGGTCGGCGGCGTCCGGGTCGCCGCCGTGGCGGGCGATGCGCAGGCCGTCGGCGGAGAGCACCACGATCATCTCGATGCCCGGTACGCCATCGGCGAGATCCTTGAGCATCCAGTCGAAGTTGGCGCGCTGCTGGATCACGTGTGGTCCCTCTCGTCGTCGGCCTCGATGCGGGCCGGCTCGGTGGTCTGCTGGGTGAATGCGGTCGGGTCCGGGTCGCCCTTGAGTCCGTTCCAGAACGCCTCGACCCACAGGCCGGGTTCGGGTTCCTTCGTCTCCGGCTCGGGGGCGGGGGCGGGTGTCGACCAGATGGACGGCTTGCCCTCCCGCTCGGCCTTCTCCGCGGCGGCCTGTTCGGCGAGCCGCTGGCTGAGCGGGATCTTGACCCGGCTGCGGCGCTGCGGCAGCCCGCCCGCGGTCCATTCGGTCACCTCGGGGACCTCGTCCGTCATGGACACGGTGGCCGGGATACGGGGGCTGGTGGGGCGGCGCCTCTTGGGTGCGCGCTTGGGACCTTCGAGCGCACCTTCGGTCTTCGGCACGGCACCGGCGCCGATGCCGTGGGCGAGTCCGGGAGCGGGCTCCTCGGTCATCATCTCGCGCGGCACGATGAGCACGGCGCGGACCCCGCCGTACGCCGAACTGCGCAGCGAGACCTGCATGTTGAACTGTGTGCACAGACGTCCTACGACGGCGAGGCCGAGGCGCGGGGTGTCGCCGAGGTCCTGGAGGTCGACGCCGGCCTTGGCCCGCTCCAGCATGCCCTCGGCCTTGTTGCGGGCCTCCTCGCTGAAGCTGACGCCGGCGTCCTCGATCTCGACGGCGACGCCGGTCTGCACCTCGGTCGCGGTGACGTGGACCTTGGTCTGCGGCGGCGAGTAGCGGGTGGCGTTGTCCATGAGTTCCGCGACGGCGTGGATGACCGGTTCGACGGAGATGCCGCGGATGTTGACCTGGGCGATGGAGTCCAGCTTGATGCGGCGGTACTCGAGGATGCGGGACATGCCGCCGCGCAGCACGCTGTACAGCGGGACGGGGTCGGGCCACTGGCGGCCGGGGCGGCCGCCGCCGAGCACGGAGATGGAGTCGGCGAGGCGGCCGATCAGCGCGGTGCCGTGGTCGATGCGCAGGAGGTCGTCGAAGACCTCGGGGTTGCGGCCGTGATCCTCCTCCATCTCCCGCAGTTCGTTGTTCTGCTGGTGGACGATGGCCTGGACGCGGCGGGCGATGCTGACGAAGTTGCGCTGTGCGGAGTCGCGCAGGGCTTCCTCGCTGTCGATGATGTCGAGGACCGTCTTGAGCACCTTCACCTGCGACTCGGGGAGTTCGCGGTAGGAGGGGTCGATGTCGCCGATGCGGCGAATCACCTCACCGGGGGAATTTCCGGATCGCAACCGGTGGATCGCGTTGGGCACGATCTCCTTGGCGAAGCGGACGAGCTCGGCCTCGTGGGCGGCGACCCGGCGTTCCAGATACGCAGTGTGACGGGCGTGTTCGGCGCGCAGGTCACGCAGGGCCCGGCCGCGACGTACCGCTTCGGCCGCCACCGCGAGCACCAGGAGCATGGCGACGCCGCCGCACCAGCCGACGGCCGTACGGGCGGGCTCCGACACGGCGGCGGCTGCGGCTCCGGTCGCCGCGGCCATCAGTATCGCGGGCAGCAACAGCACGCGCGCGTAGGGAAGTTCACGGCGTCCGGGTGGGGATTGAACACTCACCATGTAGGCCCTCTGAAACATATCGGCTGGGAGGCGCATATTTAGGGAACAAGCGCCCGAATACATCTCAACTCGGTGCGCTGCGGGCGAGCTTAGTCCGACCGGATCATCGCCGTGTCATATTCAGCAAGCACCTGAAAACGCCCCCGCGACAGGAGTACCCTCGTCCCCATTTACACGCTGAGCCGCCGTTCGCACACGGTGCGTCACGACGTACGGGCGTGCGAAAGCCACTCACCGTGACGGGTGAAGGCCCGCTTCCGATACGGCGGTTCAGACTCCGGCGATACGCAGCGCCGCGTCGGCCGTCGCCTCCGCGAACACCGACACCGGGCGTTCGGGGTCGGAGCGGTGGACGAGGATGACCCCCTCGATCAGCCCGAAGACGAGGTCGGTGCGCAGGTCGAGCTCGCTCTTGGCGAGCGCGCTGCCGGCCTCGGTCGCGGCGAGCAGCTGCCGGTAGGCGTCCTTGAGTTCGGCGCGCACGGCTCGGAACCCGGCGAACCGCTCGGCGCGCACCTCGGGCAGCAGGTACAGGCCGCCGAGGTTGTGCGGGCCGCCGCACAGCAGTTCCACGTCGGCGCGGCACAGCTCCCAGAGCCGGTCCGCGGCCGGTGTCGCGTCGTCGGCGAGGAGTTCACGGGCGTAGCCGAGGGACGGGGTGACCGTGGACTCCAGGAGCTGGGCGAGCAGCTCCTCCTTGCCGGAGACGTAGTGGTACATGGAGGCCTGACGCATGCCCGCGCGCTCGGCGACCGCCCGCGTGGTGGTCGCCGCGTAGCCGCGGGTGGTGAACAACTCGGCGGCCGCGGCGAGGAGTTCGGCACGCGGCTCCATCCCGCTGTCCGCCCGCTGCGCGGCCCGCGGCCTGCCGACCCGTCGCCCACCTGTCGTTCCCATGCGTTCGATCCTCGCACAGGCCGCCACCCGGTGATCCACACGCCGGAGGGGCCACCGAGGTGAGCCCTCGGTAACCGGCCCGCAACACCCGGGCAACCCCCGTGACCCGACCCGCGCCTAATTTCTGTCGCACGACAGAAATACCCCCGTTCGAAGCCCCTCATGAAGTTTCCCGGAGCCGGAGGTCCCGCGATGGCGACAGCGACCACGTACGGAGCGCGCGATCACGCCCGCGCCCAGGAGGGCACGCGCACCGAGGCCATGCCGGTGGTGCCGGCCGCCGACTGGCCCGAGCCCCCTTGCGAGGCGGGCCATCTGGTGTGGGCCGAGACGGTCGCGGGCGGCAACTACACCCACCGGGTGCTCGCCCGCGGCACCGAGCTGCGCCTGACCGATCTGCGCGGCGACGCCTGCGCCCACCTCCTGCTGTACGCGGCGGACCGCCCCTGGGAGCGGCTGAACGTCGCCGACACCGTGAAGGTGCAGTGGAACGCCTACCTCGGCGAAGGCCAGCTGCTCCTGTCCGACCAGGGCCGCGTCCTCGCGACCGTGGTCGCCGACAGCTCGGGCCGGCATGACGCGCTGTGCGGCACCTCCACCCTCGTACGCAACACACGGCGCTACGGCGACGGCACCCCCCAGTCCCCCTCCCCCGCCGGACGCGAGCTGTTCAAGCTGGCGGCGGCCAAGAACGGCCTCGAACCCCGCGATCTGCCCCCGTCGCTCTCCTTCTTCCAGGGCGTGGAGGTCCGCGAGGACGGCGCCCTGGACTTCACCGGTTCGGCCGGTGCCGGCGGCAGCGTCACCCTGCGGACCGAGCAGGACGTCACCGTGCTGATCGCCAACGTCCCGCACCCGGCCGACCCGCGCCCCGACTACGTCAGCACCCCGCTGGAGGTCCTCGCCTGGCGGGCCGCGCCGACCGCGCCCGGCGACCCCCTGTGGGACGCCACCCCCGAGGGCCGCCGCGCCTTCCTCAACACCGCCGAATTCCTCACCGCCAGGGGGCTCGCATGACGTCCGTGGTTCCCGCGAAGGCCCTCGTTCCCGTGACGGCCGTCGTGCCCGCCCGCGCCGCCTGGTCGTCCGTCGTACGGGCCGGTGAGACGCTCACCATCACCGACCTGCACGGCAACCAGGCCGTCGACTTCCTCGTCTACGACGCCCACGACACGTCCGTCCGCTACAGCGCGCCCGACACCGTCCACGCCCAGGGCGGCATCTTCCTCACCACCGGCAGCGTGCTGATGTCCAACGAGCACACGCCGCTGATGACGGTCGTCGCCGACGACGTCGGCCGCCACGACACGGTCGGCGGCGCCTGCTCCAAGGAGTCCAACACCCTCCGCTACGGCCACCACACCTGGTCGCAGCACGCGTGCGTGGACAACTTCCTCGCCGAGGGCGCCCGTTACGGCCTCGGCAAGCGCGACCTGGTCTCCAACATCAACTGGTACATGAACGTCCCGGTCGAGAAGGACGGCACGCTCGGCATCGTGGACGGCATCTCGGCACCGGGTCTCTCCCTGACCCTGCGCGCCGAGCGCGACGTCCTCGTCCTGGTCTCCAACTGCCCGCAGATCAACAACCCTTGCAACGGCTTCGAGCCGACGGCGGTAAAGATGACGATCGGGGCCGCCGGATGAGCTTCGACACGCTGCTCGTCGCGAACCGCGGTGAGATCGCGGTACGGATCATCCGCACGGCACGTGAACTGGGCCTGCGCACGGTCGCCGTGTACTCCGACCCCGACCGCTCGGCACCCCACGTCCGGCTCGCCGACACGGCCGTACGGCTGGGGCCCGCGCCCGCGAAGGAGTCGTACCTCGACGCGGACCTGGTCCTGAAGGCGGCGAAGGACACCGGCGCGGGCGCCATCCACCCCGGGTACGGCTTCCTGTCGGAGGACGCCGACTTCGCGCGGCGCTGCGAGGAGGCCGGGATCGTCTTCGTCGGCCCGACGCCGGAGCAGCTGGAGCTGTTCGGCGCCAAGCACACGGCGCGGGCGGCGGCCGAGGCGGCGGGGGTGCCGCTGGCACCGGGGACCGGCCTGCTGGCCTCGCTGGACGAGGCCCTCGCGCGCGCGTCGGCGATCGGCTACCCGGTCATGCTCAAGGCGACCGGCGGTGGTGGCGGTATCGGTATGTCGGCATGTCGATCCGCCGACGAACTGACCGACGCCTGGGACCGCGTGCAGCGCGTCGCCGCCGCCTCCTTCTCCTCCGCGGGCGTCTTCCTGGAACGCCTCGTCGAGCACGCCCGCCACGTCGAGGTCCAGGTCTTCGGCGACGGCGAGGGCCGGGTCGTCACCTTCGGCGACCGCGACTGCTCCCTGCAACGCCGCAACCAGAAGGTCCTCGAGGAAGCCCCGGCTCCGGGCCTCCCCGCCCACGTGCGCGAGCAACTCGCCTCCAGCGCACGCGACCTGTGCGCCTCCGTCGGCTACCGCTCCGCCGGAACCGTCGAGTTCGTCTACGACGCCGCCCGCGAGGAGGCCTACTTCCTGGAGGTCAACACCCGCCTCCAGGTGGAACATCCGGTCACCGAGGAGATCTACGGCGTCGACCTGGTCGCCTGGATGCTGCGGCTGGCCGGCGGCGAGACGGACGTCGTCCGCGACCCCGGCCCACCGCGCGGCCACGCCGTCGAGGCCCGCGTCTACGCCGAGGACCCCTCCCGCGAACACCGGCCCAGCGCGGGCCTGTTGACGCGGGTCGAGTTCCCTCCCGGCGTCCGCGTCGACGGCTGGGTGGAGACGGGCACCGAGGTGACGACGTCGTACGACCCGATGCTCGCGAAGGTCATCGCGTACGGCTCCGACCGCGCCCACGCCCTGCGCCGCCTCGACGAGGCGCTGGCCCGCACCCGCGTCGACGGCATCGAGACCAACCTGGGCCTGGTCCGCGCCGCCCTCGCCGACCCGCGCTTCACCCGGGCGACGCACTCCACGGCGACCCTGGCGACCGTCACCGACCCCACCCCGCGTATCGAGGTCGTCTCCGGCGGCACCCTCACCACCGTGCAGGACTGGCCCGGCCGCACCGGCTACTGGCAGGTCGGCGTGCCCCCGTGCGGCCCGATGGACGACCGCGCCTTCCGGCTCGGCAACCAGGCGCTGGGCAACCACGAAGGCGCGCCCGGCCTCGAATGCACCCTCCAGGGACCGTCGTTGAGGTTCACCCACCCGACGACGGTGTGCGTCACGGGCGCCCCGGCCGAGGTCACCGTGGACGGCGTGCCGGTCCCGCAGTGGGAGCCGGTGACGATACCCGCCGGGTCGCTGCTGGCCGTGGGCGCGCCCACCGAGCACGGCCTGCGCACCTACGTCCTGTTCGCCGGCGGCCTCGACGTGCCCGCGTTCCTCGGCAGCGCGAGCACCTTCACGCTGGGCCGCTTCGGCGGACACGGCGGCAGGGCGCTGCGCACCGGCGACGTCCTGCACGGCGGCGGCGAGACCCCCGGAACGCCGGTCACCGACCCGCCGTCGTACGGCTCTACCTGGCACATCGCCGCCGTCGAAGGCCCGCACGCGGCACCGGAGTTCTTCACCGAGGACGACATCCGCGACTTCTACGCCGCCGACTGGAAGGTGCACTTCAACTCGGCGCGCACCGGCGTCCGGCTCGTCGGCCCCAAGCCCCGCTGGGCCCGCACCGACGGCGGCGAGGCGGGCCTGCACCCGTCCAACATCCACGACACCCCGTACTCGGTCGGCGCCGTCGACTACACCGGCGACATGCCGGTGCTGCTCGGCCCGGACGGCCCCTCGCTGGGCGGCTTCGTGTGCCCGGCGACGGTCCTCAGCGCCGAGCGCTGGAAGCTGGGCCAGCTGCGACCGGGCGACACGGTCCGCTTCGTACCGGTGGACGTGGACGGCTCACCCCGCCCGGAGATCGTGGACGGCGGCATCCTCGCCCGCGACGGCGACGTGACGTACCGCCGCAGCGGCGACGACAACCTGCTCGTCGAGTTCGGGCCGATGCAGCTGGACCTGGCGCTGCGCATGCGCGTCCACGCCCTGATGGAAGCGGTGGCCGAGGCGGTGCTGGACGGGGTCACCGACCTCACCCCGGGCATCCGCTCGCTCCAGATCCAGACGGACCCGCGGCGCCTGCCCCAGCACGAACTCCTCGCCACGGTACGGGAGATCGTCGACGCGCTCCCCCCGACGGACCAGCTCGTCGTCCCCTCCCGCACCGTCCACCTCCCCCTGTCCTGGGACGACCCGGCGACCCGGGAGGCGATCGCCCGCTACATGGCGGGCGTACGCGACGACGCGCCCTGGTGCCCGTGGAACATCGAGTTCATCCGCCGCGTCAACGGCCTGGACTCGGTGACCGACGTCTACCGCACGGTCTTCGACGCGGAGTACCTCGTACTGGGCCTGGGAGACGTCTACTTGGGCGCCCCGGTCGCCACGCCCCTGGACCCCCGCCACCGCCTGGTGACGACCAAGTACAACCCGGCCCGCACCTGGACTGCGGAGAACTCGGTCGGCATCGGCGGCGCCTACCTCTGCATCTACGGCATGGAAGGCCCCGGCGGCTACCAGTTCGTGGGCCGTACGACCCAGGTCTGGTCGGGCTGGCAGCAGCGCGGCGTGTTCGAGCCGGGCTCTCCCTGGCTGCTGCGCTTCTTCGACCGGATCAAGTGGTACCCGGTCGACGCGGACGAACTCCTCGACCTGCGGGCGGACATCACCTCCGGACGCTTCGTGCCGCGCATCGAGGAGGGCACCTTCTCCCTCGCCGACTACCAGGCCTTCCTCTCCGACAACGCCGATTCCATAACGGAGTTCAGGACCCGGCAGCAGGCGGCGTTCGCCGCGGAACGGGACGCGTGGGAGGCGGCGGGCGAGTTCACCAGGGCGGAGGCCGCGGCCGCACCGCCGGCTCCCCCGGCGGCGGTCACGGTCCCCGCGGGCGGACGCCTGGTCGAGGCCGAATTCGCCGCCTCCGTATGGCAGTTGAACGTCTCACCCGGCGACGAGGTGACGGCCGGACAGCCGCTCCTCGCGCTGGAGGCGATGAAGATGGAGTCCAGGGTGCACGCACCGGCCGACGGCGTGGTGTCGGAGATCCTGGCCAGACCGGGCGACCAGGTGGAGGCGGGGACGGCGCTGCTGGTCCTCGGCCCCGCGAAGTGAAAGCTGCCTGCCGGTCCCAGGGCCCGCGAACTTGAAACGAGGAACCGCATGACCGACGCCCTCACCCGCGTCCGCGCCGCCTACGCCCGCATCGAGGCCGTGGACCGCCCCGAGATCTGGATCGACCTGCGCCCGCAGACGGAGGTCGAGGCCGAGGCCCGCGCCCTGGACACCCGCGTGGGCACCGGCGAGTACCTTCCCCTCGCCGGCCGCCTGTTCGCCGCGAAGGGCAACATCGACGTGGCGGGCCTGCCGACGACCGCGGGCTGCCCGGCGTACGCCTACCACCCGGACGAGGACGCTCCCGTCGTGGCCCGCCTGCGCGCGGCCGGCGCCATCGTCCTCGGCACCACGAACCTGGACCAGTTCGCGACCGGCCTGGTCGGCACCCGCTCCCCGTACGGCGCCGTCCGGGGCGCCCACGACCCGTCCCGCATCAGCGGCGGCTCCAGCTCGGGCTCGGCCGTCGCAGTGGCCCTCGGCCTGGTCGACTTCGCCCTGGGCACCGACACGGCCGGGTCGGGCCGGGTACCGGCCGCCTTCAACGGCATCGTCGGCCTCAAACCCACCCGGGGCCTGGTCCCGACGACCGGGGTGGTCCCGGCCTGCGCCTCCCTGGACTGCGTGACGGTCTTCGCCCGCACCCTCCCGGAGGCGGAACAGGCGCTCGCCCACATGACGACAGGCACACCCCCCGCCCTCCCCGGCCGGGCACCGGGCCCCTGGCGGATCGCCGTCCCGCCCCTCGACCAGCTCGGCGAACTGGACGAGGGCTGGGCGGAGGCCTACGAGGCGGCCGTCGCCCAGCTCTCGGCCGCCGGCGCGAAGATCCGCACCCTCGACCTGACCCCGTTCACCGAGGCGGCCGCGATGCTCTACGAGGGCGCGTTCGTGGCCGAGCGCTACACGGCAGTGGGGAGCTTTGTCGACAAGTTGCTCGCGGAGGGAGGCAAGGGCCTCGACCCGACCGTCGCCGGCATCATCACCCGCGCCCGCGACATCCCGGCCCACCGGCTCTACGCCGACATGGACCGCCTGGCGGCCCTGCGCACCCGCGCCCTGACCGAACTCTCCGACGCGGACGCCCTGCTGCTCCCCACGACCCCGGGCCACCCGACCCTCGCGGAGGTGGCCGCGGACCCCCTGTCCGGCAACGCCCGCCTGGGCCGCTTCACCAACTCCACCAACCTCTTCGACCTGGCCGCGGTGGCGGCACCGGCAGGCGAGGTGAACGGCCTCCCGTTCGGCGTGATGCTGATCGGCCCGGCGTTCACGGACGCACGCCTGGCGCGGCTGGCGGGCCTGCTCCAGCCGGAGACGAGGCTGGCGGTGGTGGGAGCCCACCTGTCGGGCCAGCCCTTGAACCCCCAACTCCTGTCACTGGGGGCCCGCTTGGAACGTACGACCACGACGGCCGCGGCCTATCACCTCTATGCCCTGCGCACGACCCCGCCGAAGCCCGGCTTGGTCCACGTCGGCGAGGAAGGCGTGCCGATCGAGACAGAGATCTGGCGCCTCCCGGCAGAGGGCCTGGGCCGCCTACTGTCGACGCTCCCCCGCCCAATGACGCTGGGCAGCGTGGAACTGTCGGACGGAAGCCGGGTCCCAGGCTTCCTCTGCGAACCGAGTGCATTGCAGGAAGCCGAGGACATCACAGCGTTCCAAGGCTGGCGTTCCTATCTGAATCGCCGGGAAGGACAACGCCCTTAGGGGCGCGGGGAACTGCGCGACCAGCCACACTCCACCCGCACCCGCGAAGCAATCCGTCACCCCACCGACGAGTAGGCCACAACCCCCCGCAACAACTGATCGACCGCCTTCCGCGCAGCCTTGGCCACAGAAGACCCCTCCCTCGCCGGCGCCGCAGCCGAGATCTGCCCCAGCACATCGATCACCTGCTTGCACCACCGCACAAAGTCCCCGGCCGGCATCTCAGCCTCCCGAAGCACCTCGTCGAGCCCCTTCCCACTGGCCCACATGTACGCGGCCCAGGCGAACCCGAGATCCGGCTCACGCTGCCCGACACCCTCGGTCTGCGTGATCCGGAAGTCCTCCTCGAGGGCATCCAGCCGCCCCCAGATCCGCACCATCTCCCCCAGCGCGGCCTTCGCCTTGCCGGACGGCACCTTCGGCGCCATGGCGTCGTCACCGACCCGCGCCTCGTACACCAACGCCGAGACACAGGCAGCGAGCTCGGCAGGGGCAAGCCCCTCCCAGACCCCGGCCCGCAGACATTCACTGGCCAGCAGATCGAGCTCGCCGTAGAGCCGCGCCAGCCGCTTCCCGTGCTCGGTGACCTCGTCGGCCCGCAGATAGTCCAGCTCGGTCAGCAGCGCGACGATGCGGTCGAAGGTCCGCGCGATCGTGTTCGTACGCCCCTCGATGCGCCGCTCCAGCTGCGAGGTGTCCCGCAGCAGCCGGTGATACCGCTCGGCCCACCGCGCGTGGTCCTCCCGGTCGTCGCACCCGTGGCACGGGTGCGCCCGGATCGCGGTCCGCAGCCGCGCGATCTCACGGTCGTCGGCGGCCTGCGCCCGCTTCTTTCGGGCCCGTTCCGGCGGAATGTGCCCGGCCTTGGTCCGCAGGGCGGAGGCCAGGTCCCGACGGGACTGCGGCGAGCGCGGGTTGAAGGACTTGGGGATCCGCATCCGGTCCAACGCCTCGACCGGGACGGGGAAGTCCATCGACGCCAGCCGCTTGACCTGCCGCTCGGCGGTCAGCACCAGCGGCCGGGGCCCGTCATGCTGCTCGAAGCCCCGGTGCCCGTTGGACCGTCCGGCGGGCAGCCCCGGGTCCAACACCAGGGCCAGACCGGCGTACTTGCCGGTCGGGACATGGATGACGTCGCCCGGCTTGAGCTTCTCGAGCGCCGTGGCGGCCTCGGCGCGCCGCTGGTTGGCGCCCTGCCGGGCCAACTCGGTCTCGCGGTCCTTCAGTTCGCGCCGCAGGCGCGCGTACTCCTCGAAGTCGCCGAGGTGGCAGGTCATGGACTCCTTGTAGCCCTCGAGACCCTCCTCGTTGCGCTGCACCTGACGCGAGATGCCCACGACCGACTTGTCGGCCTGGAACTGCGCGAACGACGTCTCCAGCAGTTCCCTGGACCGGTGCCGCCCGAACTGCTCGACCAGGTTGACCGCCATGTTGTACGACGGCTTGAAGCTGGACCGCAGCGGATACGTGCGCGTGCCGGCGAGTCCGGCGAGGTGGTCGGGGCTCATGCCGCGCTGCCACAGCACGACGGCATGGCCCTCGACGTCGATACCCCGGCGCCCCGCACGCCCCGTCAACTGGGTGTACTCGCCGGGGGTGATGTCGGCGTGCTGCTCGCCGTTCCACTTGACGAGCTTCTCCAACACCACCGACCGGGCGGGCATGTTGATGCCCAGGGCGAGGGTCTCGGTCGCGAACACTGCCTTGACCAGGCCGCGTACGAAGAGTTCCTCGACGACCTCCTTGAACGTCGGCAGCATGCCCGCGTGGTGGGCCGCGATGCCGCGCTCGAGGCCTTCCAGCCACTCGTAGTACCCGAGGACGTGCAGGTCCTCGTGCGGGATGGAGGCGGTGCGCTCCTCGACCAGGTCGCGGACCTTGGCCCGCGCCTCGTCGTCGTTGAGCCGGAGGCCGGCGTACAGGCACTGCTGTACGGCCGCTTCGCAGGCCGCGCGGCTGAAGATGAACGTGATGGCGGGCAGCAGCCCTTCGGCGTCGAGCCGCTCGATGACCTCGGGCCGGCCCGGCGTCCACACGCGCGAGCGCTGTCTGCGTTCCCGCTCCCGGTCGGCCTCGCGCATCGCCCGGCCGCGTCTGCGGTCCTGGTACGAGGGCCGCTGGGCCTCCATGCGGGCCAGCCGCGTGAGGTCGGGGTTGACGGCCTTCTTGTGGCCCTCGCCCTCCTCGAACAGGTCGTACATCCGCCGTCCGGCGAGCACGTGCTGGAACAGGGGCACGGGCCGGTGCTCGGAGACGATCACCTCGGTGTCGCCGCGGACGGTGTCGAGCCAGTCGCCGAACTCCTCGGCGTTGGACACGGTCGCCGACAGCGAGACCAGCGTCACCGACTCGGGGAGGTGGATGATCACCTCTTCCCATACGGCGCCGCGGAAGCGGTCGGAGAGGTAGTGCACCTCGTCCATGACCACGTACCCCAGGCCGAGGAGGGTCTGGGAGCCCGCGTACAGCATGTTCCGCAGCACCTCGGTGGTCATCACGACCACCGGGGCCTCGGAGTTGACGCTGTTGTCGCCGGTGAGCAGACCGACCTTGTCGGCGCCGTAGCGACGGCACAGGTCGGCGTACTTCTGGTTCGACAGCGCCTTGATGGGTGTCGTGTAGAAGCACTTCTTGCCCTGCTGCAGGGCGAGGTGGACGGCGAACTCGCCGACGATCGTCTTGCCGGAGCCGGTGGGGGCGGCCACCAGCACGCCCTTCCCCGCCTCGAGCGCCCGGCAGGCCTCGATCTGGAAGGGGTCGAGGCCGAAGTCGTACATCTCGCGGAAGCCCGCGAGCGCGGTGGCCTGCTCGGCAGCCCGCAGACGGGCAGCCGCATACCGCTCGGCCGGTGAGAGGTCCTCTGTCATCGTGCTTTCGAGCGTACCGGGCCCCACTGACAACAGGACGATCATTATCCGGATCCCGTCTTGTCAAACCCCGGGTCCGTGCACTTCAGAGCCCCGCGACCCGCACCGCGCCCGGCACGCAGCGCGCGGTCAGCGGCAGCGGCCCGAGCGGCTCCCCGTCCGCGTACCCGGTGATCCCCGCCGCGCTGATCTCGACCTTCGCCGCCCGGTGCACGGTGACCTCGGGATGGTCGGCGTGGGTGCCCCGGTACACGCTCGGGAACACCCTGAGCAGCGTGGCCCGGCTGCAGTCGCCGACCACGGTGATGTCGAACAGGCCGTCGGTGAGATCGGCGCCGGGACAGATCCGCATGCCGCCGCCGTACGACGATCCGTTGCCGACCGCCACCAGGGTCGCCTCGATCTCGCGGACCTCGCCGTCGTCGAGCCTGATCCGGTAGGGGAAGGGCTTGAACGCGGCCAGTTCGGCGATCAACGCGAGGTCGTACTTGAAGCGGCCCGTGGGCCATCGCATGCGGTTTCCGCGGTCGTTGACGCGGGAGTCGAAGCCGGAGGCGAGGACGGTGCCGAACCAGCGGTCGCCCACCTGCCCGAGGTCGATGTCGCGCAGCTCGCCGTTCTTGAGGGCGTCCGCGATCCGCCGTCCGGCGGCGGCCGGGTCCCGGACCGGCAGGCCCAGGGCGCGGGCGAGGTCGTTGCCGGTGCCCACGGCGACCAGGCCGAGCGGGGTGCGGGTGCCGGCGACGGCCTGGAGCGCGAGGTGTGCCATGCCGTCGCCGCCGACGGCGATGAGGGCGCCGGTGCCGTCCGCGACGGCGGCACGCGCGCGGGCGAGGGCGTCCCCGGCGTTCTCCCCGAGCACCGTACGCACGGAGAAACCGGCCGCCCGCAACGCGGAAGCGGCCGGCTGCGCCGCGTGGGCGCCCCGGCCGCGACCCGCGGTGGGGTTGACGAAGAGGGTGATCTCGCTGGTCACGTCACTGACCCTACGAGCCGCTTCCCGATCTTCAGGTCACGTCGTCATAACCGTTGACCCGCTCCGTGGTCGACTGCTCGGGCAGCGCCCGGCTGGCGGAGACCGTCTCGACCTCGCCGATGTCCTCGGGGGTGAGGTCCAGGTCGGAGGCCTCGTCGTCGGCGGGGCCCTCGGCCTCGCGGCGGCGCCGGCGCTTGTCGTTGAGCAGGGAGAACATCGTGGCTCCGAAGTACAGCACCCAGATGGGGCCGGCCAGCGCGAGCATGCTCAGGGGGTCCGTGCTCGGCGTCGCGACGGCCGCGAACACGGTGATGCCCATGATCATTCCGCGCCACCAGCCGAGCATCCGCTTGCCGGTGATGATCCCCGTGAGGTTGAGGAAGACCAGCAGCAGGGGCAGCTCGAAGGAGAGACCGAAGACGATCACCATCCGGGTGACGAGCTGGAGCAGGTCGTCGAGCGGCAGGAAGTTGTCGATGCTGCCGTTGGGGGTGAAGTCGATCAGCACCTTCGCGGTGGTGGGAAGCACCGCGTACGCGAAGTAGGCGCCGCCGATGAACAGCGGGGCACCGGTGAAGACGAAGGCGTAGGCGTACTTCTTCTCGTGCCTGTGCAGGCCCGGGGCGACGAACGCCCAGAGCTGGTACAACCAGATCGGCGAGGCGACCACGACACCGGCCATCAACGAAACCTGAAGAGCCAGATTGAAGGGCGCCAGCAGACCGTTGATGGTGATCCGGGCGCACTTCACGGAGGAGTCGTCGGAAGCGCCCGCCTTGGCGAGTTCCGCGAAGCTCTGGTCGCAACCGATCGAGTCCAGGATCGGCCTCGTCAGGAAGTTGATGATGTCGTTGTAGAAGAAGGCGGCGACGATCGTGACGATGACGATGGCCAGCAGCGCCTTCGCGAGCCGGTTGCGAAGCTCACGAAGGTGATCCGCAAGGGGCATCCGCCCCTCGGGATCCTTCTCCTCTTTGCGGGCAGACTTCAGCAACCCACGTTCCCATCTCGTGCGGCGGGCCGGAGGTCACCGGCCCTGCGTCAGCGCTTGGTCGTGTCCGTCGGCTCGGTGACCGGGCGGGAGCTGGTCACGTCACCGGGAGCGGCCTGGATGATGCGCTGCGACGGGGCCTGGTCGTCGGCCTGCTGCGGCGGGTCGGCCGGGGCGGGGGTCTTGCCCTCGTCCTTCATCGCCTTCGCCTCGCTCTTGAGGATGCGGGCGGACTTGCCGAGCGAGCGCGCCATGTCGGGAAGCTTCTTCGCGCCGAACAGCAGGATGATGACGACGAGGATGAGAATGATCTCGGGGGCGCCGAGCCTTCCGAACATAAGTCTTTACCTTCTCACCGAGGCGGCTGGAGTGGGGTGCTGTACGACCGGTCGGACAGGTGTCCGAACGATCGTGTTGTCAGCGATCGTAACGCTCAGGGGTAAACGTGAGGCAATCCCCGTGCGTACTCCCGGTCCGCGATCCGGGCCTCGTTCTCCGGTCCGCGACCAGCAGCGTACCTGCCCATGCCGTCAAGGTGACAGGGCGAAGTGACCCAAAACGCTTGCGGCGCAGGACTCACACCCAGAGCACAGCGGGACTCACAGCGCGTCCACGGAGCGCGCGGTGCTCTCGGCGGCCCGCTCCAGATCCGCCGCGGCCCTGCTGATGCGCTGCGCGGAGTCGGAGACCTGCCGTCCCAGCCGCTGCGCCTCCAGGAACACACGCACGGCGAGCACGCCGAGGACGGCGATTCCCAGGAAGCCCACAGCCACAGCGAACATCGACCAGAACATAAGCAGACCCTAGAGGGTCGAGTGCAGGCGCAGTGTCCTGACCCCGCCGCCGGTGAGCAGCTCCACGATCCGCTCCCCGGCCGGCTTGCGCACGGAGACCCCGCAGTCCGGGCAGGTGAAGGAGTAGAACGTGCTCTTGCTGGTGGCTCCGATGGCCAGCCGCAGGGCGCCGGCGGTGAGCTCGAAGCGGCCCCGGCAGTCCGGGCAGCCGGCCCGGAACACCATCGGGGAGACGCTTCTCATCCCGGCGAAGGCGGCCGCCACGGACATCCCCGCCGCACCCGTAGCGCCGGAGACGCCTGCTCCAGAGGTCCCCGAGGTCACCGCACCGGAGGTAGCCGACTCGCTCAAAGCCCCTGCTCCTGCCTGTCGTACCGCTCGTCGCCTTGCACCTCGACCCCGTCGTACGCCGCCAGCGCCTCGCGAGCCGCCTGCCGGGCGCTGTCGGCCAGCCCGCTCGGCGAGACGATGCGGCCGTCCCGGCCGAGTCGCAGCGCCAGCCGGCGCAGTGAGGCCGGGTCGGGGGTGCGCAGGGTAATACGCAGCCCGCCGTCCGGAAGCTCATCCGCACTGTCGTGCGGGTAGTACTCGGCGACCCAGCGGCCGCCGGGTCCGACCTCGACGACGACCTCCGGGTCCTCGGCGGCGGGCTGGACCAGCGCCTCGGACAGGTCCCGCAGCTCGATCTCGGGCGGCGCGGACGGCTCGTCGAGGATCTTGATCTCGGCGACCCGGTCGAGCCGGAAGGTGCGGCGCGCCTCGGAGCGGCGGCACCAGGCCTCGACATAGGTGTGGCCGACGCTGACCAGGCGGATCGGGTCGATCTCGCGCTCGCTGAGCTCGTCACGGGCGGGCGAGTAGTAGCGGATCCACAGCCGGCGCCGCTCGGAGATCGCCCGGTCGACGTCGGCGAAGACACCGCCCTCCGATTCGAAGGTCACCGACAGCCGGGAGCTCGCGCCGGCCTGCTCGCCGGCGGCGGCCTCCACCTTGGCCGTCGCCCGCAGCAGCGCCTGCCGGTCACTCTCGCGCAGACCCGGCAGCGTGGACACCGCGCGGGCGGCGACCAGCAGCGCGGTGGCCTCGTCGGCGGCGAGCCGGAGCGGCTCGGCGGTCTCCTCGCCGAGGGCGGCCGGGTTGTGCCACCAGATGCGCTCGCCGTCGGTGTCGATGTCCAGGAGGTCACCGCCGCGGAAGCTGGTGCCGCACATGGGCAGCACGTCGAGGTCGGAGACCAGCTCGTCCTCGGTGATGCCGAAGGCCCGGGCGACGTCCTCGACGCGGGCGCCGGGCCGCTCCTTGAGATACGTCACCAGGGACAGCATCCGCCGGGTCTGGTCGATGGCGTTGACGGGCCTGACCGGTTTGCCTGCCACAGTTGTTTCCCGCTCCCCCTCAGCCCTTGGCCACGGCACGCAGCCGGTCCACCACATCGGCCCGCAGCTCGGCCGGCTCCAGGACCACCACGTCCGGACCGAACTCCACCAGCCAGGCGTCCAGCCCGTGGCCGTACGGGATCTCCAACTCGTCCCAGCCGTCCCCGAGTTCCCGCACCGCGGTGGCCTTCGCCCGCAAGGGGTAACCGGCGCCCGCGCGCAGCCTGATCAGCGCGCTGCGGTCCGCGGTCTCCCCTGCCCAGCTCGCGACGGTCTCCCGGACGGTGACGACATCGGGCACCGGCGCGGTGAAGCTGCTGCCGCGCGAGCGCACCTTGCCGGTGATCCGCGACAGCCGGAAAACCCGCTCGGCACCCCGGTCGCGGTCCCAGCCCGCCAGATACCAGTGGCCGCGCCAGCACTCCAGCGCCCACGGCTCCACATGCCGGGTCTCGGGGTGGGCGGCGGTGGCCTTGCGGTAGTCGAAGACGACCGGGCGACGGTCCCGGCAGGCCAGCATCAGCGGCTCGAACGCCGCCTCGTGCACCGGGATACGGGGCTCCAGGGCGCCGTGCGCCTCGTACGGGTCGACGTCCTCCGGCAGTCCGGCCGCGCGCAGCTTCTGCAGGGCGCCGCTGGCCGCGCCCGCGAGGCGGGCCTGCTGCCACACCTTGGCGGCCAGGCCCAGGGCGGCGGCCTCCTCGGCGTCGAGCGTGATCGGCGGCAGGCGGTTGCTGTCCCGGCGGGCGAGATAGCCGACTTCGCCGTCGAGGTTCTCCACCGTCTCGATGACGAGCCCGAGTTCGCGCAGGTCGTCCTTGTCGCGCTCGAACATGCGGTTGAAGGAGTCGTCGCTGTTGGCCTCGAGGTAGGCCTCGATGGACTCACGCAGCTCACGCTTGCTGAGCGGCCTGCGGGTCCCCAGCAGACACAGCGCCAGGTTCATCAGCCGCTCGGCCTTGGCAATGGCCATCGACGCCCTTCGCCTCCCTATGGTGCGTAATGACGTTGACCGTACCGCCCCGCGGTGGCGTGGCAAAAGCCGAGGGCCCATGCCCGGGCAGGCATGGGCCCCAGCTGATCGAGACCGATCGTGTGACGATCACACGTCAGACGGGACGATCAGACGGCGATCAGGTCGACCACGAAGATCAGCGTCTCGCCCGGCTTGATCGCCGGGGTCGGGCTCTGGTTGCCGTAGGCGAGGTGCGCCGGGATGGTCAGCTGGCGACGGCCACCGACCTTCATGCCCTGCACGCCCTGGTCCCAGCCCTTGATGACGCGGCCGCCACCGAGCGGGAACTTGAACGGCGTACCGCGGTTCCAGCTGGCGTCGAACTCCTCGCCGGTGCTGAAGGCGACACCCACGTAGTGCACGGTCACGTTCTGACCGGCCTGCGCGACCTCGCCGTCGCCCTCCCAGATGTCCTTGATCTCGAGGTCCGCCGGGGGCTCGCCGCCCGGGAAGTCGATCTCGGGCTTGTCGATGCTCACGTCACTAGCTCCTGCTTGTTCACGGAAAGGCAACAGGGACAGTCTTACACCCTGGCACGGCTCACATCTTCGCGAGGATGTCCACGGTGAAGACCAGCGTCGAGTCCTTCGAGATGCCACTGCCGGCGGGCGGGTTGTCGCCGTAGCCCAGCTTCGGCGGGATCACGATCAGGACGCGACTGCCGACCTTCTTGCCGGTCAGCCCCTGCGCCCACCCCTTGACGACCTGCTGCAACGAGAACGACGTCAGCGCCTTGCGGCTGTACGTCGAGTCGAACTCCTTGCCGGTGTCCCACAGCACGCCCTTGTACTGGACGAGCACGGTGTTCTCCGCCTTGACCTCGTCACCGTCGCCCTCGATCACGTACTCCGCGACCAGCTTGGTCGGCGCGTCCGCCTTCGGCACGTCGATCGTCGGCGCCTTGCCGTCCGTGTTGGCGCTCACCTTCGGCAGCTTGCTGTCGTCCTGGGCGACCGTCTTGCCCTTGGCCGAGCTCTTGGCGTTGAACGTGCCCTCGATGTCGACCACGAAGACCAGCGTGTCGGTGCCCTTGATGCCCGCCTGCGAGTTGCCCCCCTTGCCGTACCCCCACGTCGGCGCCGTGGACATCAGCACCCGGCTGCCGACCTTCTTGCCCGCCAGCCCATAGCGCCAGCTGTCGATGATCGCGCCCTGGGCGAGTTGGATCACCAGCGGCGTCTTGCGGTCGTAGGAGTTGTCGAAGACCTTCGCCGTGTCCCAGATCTGCCCCAGGTAGTTCGCCTGGATGTAGTCGTTCTCCGCGATCGACTGGCCGCCTCCCGCGATCACCGTCTTCACCGCGACCTGGTCGGACGGATCACCGCTGCCCTTGGCGACCGTCGGCTTCTCACCGAACTTGGTCCCCGCCGTGATCGCCGGCAGCGGACCGTCGACGATCTTCGGCGCCGGCGCCGCGGACGTCTCCGACGCCGAGGGTGAGGGAGACTCGCTCGCGCTCGCCTTGCTCGAGTCGGAATCCTCGTCACCGCACGCGGCGAGGGTGGCCATTCCAGCGGGTACGGCAATGAGAAGTGAGCGTCGGCGCACGGTGAAGGCCTCGTAATCGATCGATCTTGTTGATGGCGTGCGCGCAACTCTACGGCGTGAGAAGGGCGCCGTACGGAAAACGTACGGCGCCCGTGTTGCGTTCCGGCAATCCGACCGGAACACCCGACTCACATACCGGCGATCAGCTTCTCCACCCGGTCGTCCACCGAACGGAACGGGTCCTTGCACAACACCGTGCGCTGCGCCTGGTCGTTCAGCTTGAGGTGGACCCAGTCGACCGTGAAGTCCCGGCGCTGCTCCTGGGCCCGGCGGATGAAGTCACCGCGAAGACGGGCCCGAGTGGTCTGCGGGGGCACGGACTTGCCCTCGAAGATCTTCAAGTCGTTGCAGATACGCGCCGCCTGGCCCTTCCGCTCCAGAAGGTAGTACAGCCCGCGACGACGGTGGATGTCGTGATACGCGAGGTCTATCTGCGCGACCCGCGGATGCGACATGGTCATGTTGTTCTTGGCCCGGTACCGCTCGATGAGCTTGTACTTCATCACCCAGTCGATCTCGGTACCGATCCGGTCGAGGTCCTCCGCTTCGATCGCGTCCAGCGTACGGCCCCACAGCTCCAGGACCTGCTCGACGGTGCCCGTACGAATGCCGCGGCGCTCACAGAAGTCCACGGCCTTCTCGTAGTACTCGCGCTGCACCTCCAGCGCGGAGGCCTCCCGGCCGCTGGCCAGACGCACCTTGCGCCGGCCGGTGATGTCATGGCTGACCTCACGGATCGCCCGGATCGGGTTCTCCAGCGTCAGGTCACGCATCACGGTGCCCGCCTCGATCATGCGCAGCACCAGGTCGGTCGCCCCGACCTTCAGCAGCATGGTCGTCTCGGACATGTTCGAGTCGCCCACGATGACGTGGAGACGGCGGTAACGCTCGGCGTCCGCGTGCGGTTCGTCACGCGTGTTGATGATCGGGCGCGAGCGGGTCGTCGCCGAGGAGACGCCCTCCCAGATGTGCTCCGCCCGCTGACTCACGCAGTAGACCGCGCCACGCGGCGTCTGCAGCACCTTGCCGGCACCACACAGAAGCTGCCGCGTGACGAGGAACGGAATGAGGATGTCCGCGAGCCGGGAGAACTCCCCGTGACGCGCGACGAGGTAGTTCTCGTGGCAGCCGTAGGAGTTGCCGGCCGAGTCCGTGTTGTTCTTGAAGAGGTAGACGTCGCCCGCGATTCCTTCCTCGTGCAGGCGTCGTTCTGCGTCCACCAGGAGTCCTTCGAGAATGCGCTCGCCCGCTTTGTCGTGCGTGACCAGTTCCGTCACGTTGTCACATTCGGGAGTCGCATATTCCGGATGTGACCCGACATCGAGATAGAGGCGGGCGCCGTTTCGCAGAAAGACGTTACTGCTGCGGCCCCATGACACGACACGGCGGAAGAGGTACCGCGCCACCTCGTCGGGAGACAGGCGGCGCTGTCCCCTGAACGTACATGTGACGCCGTACTCGTTCTCCAGCCCGAAAATGCGGCGGTCCATGACTGAACATTACGCCCGATCCCCTGCGCTGAAACGGGGTTCGGCCGCACGGTTTGGATCATTTTCCGATGAAGCCGCAACCACCGCCCCCCTGCCGGGAGCTGCGAGGACCCGCCCGGTGGCCAGCAGAACCAGCAACGACACACCCCCCACGACCGCCGGCACGGCGAACCCCCACAGCGCCCCACCGCGCTCCACGACCGGCCCCGCAAGGCCCGTTCCCACCGAGGAACCCACCGTGAACGTCGTCACGAGCCAGGAGAACGCCTCCGTGACCGTGCCCCGCGGCGCATGCCGGTCGACGAGCACGAACGCACACGCGATCGCCGGCGCCAGGAACAACCCGGCGAGCACCGTCAGCAGCACCATCGGGACCGGACCGGGCCTCAGCATCAACGGCACCTGACATGCCGCCAGAAGAGCGACCAGCACCCGCAGTCGACGCGCCGGCTCACCGCTCCACTGCCGCGCCCCGTACACCGTGCCGCCGATGAGAGCACCCAGCCCCAGGCCCGCCATCATCCAGCCGTACACCGCATCCCCGCCGTGATCGTCCGCGTACGACACCGAAGTGACCGCGATCGACCCCAGAGCACTGCCGACGAACAGGAAGGCCGCCAGCAACGCCAGCAGCCCCGGCGAACGCAGCGCACCCAGCCAGTGCGCCTCCCGCGGCGCCGAGCGCCACGCGCGCGAGGGCCGCGACACGACCACGGAGAGCGCACCCAGCACCCCCAGCACGTTCAGCACCAGCAACGCCGCCTGCGGCGACCACACCGACGCGCACACCGTCAGCAGCAACGGTCCCACCGTGAACATGACTTCCTGCGCCACGGCGTCCATGGCGTACGCCGTGTGCACCTGCTCCTCCCGGTGCAGCACCGACGACCACAGCGCCCGCAGACCGCCCTCCAGGGGCGGCGTGAACAGGCCGGCGGCGGCCACGGCCACGTAGGACAGCACGAGCGGCTCGGTACCGGTGAACGCGAAGGCGGTCATCGCCAGCGCCGAGAGGACCGCGGCCGGCAGCTGCACCCGCGGCTGCCCGTACAGGTCGACCAGCCGCCCCAGCACCGGCTGCCCCACGGCGTTGGCGACGCCGTACACCGCCGCCAGCGCACCCGCGAGGCTGTACGTACCGCCCTCGGAGCGGATGAACAGCACGATCGCGATCGCCGCGATGGCGTTGGGCAGCCGCCCCACGAGCGTGCCGACGAGCAGCCGCGTCGCATGCCTAGCCCTGAGGATCTCCAGGTATCCCGCGGCCATGACCCGCCCTTCCCGTCGGCGACAGCACCGAAGTGTTACGTATAACTTCCATCGTCATACGTACCATGTGCGCTGTTCCCCAGTCCAGACGAAAGAGCAGGCACACGGTGGCACGAGGAGGCAGCACCCGCCCCACCAGCCGGGACGTGGCCCAGGCGGCCGGAGTCTCCCAGGCCGCGGTCTCCCTCGTCCTCGGCGACAAATGGCGCGGCCGCGTCTCGGAGACCACCGCGGAACGAGTACGGGAAGCCGCACGGGAACTGGGCTACCGCCCCAACCTCGCCGCCCGCAATCTGCGTCTCGGGCACACCCGGACCGTCCTCCTCGTGGTCCCCGCCCTCACCACGGAGTTCTTCGCCGGCGTCTACACAGGCGCCGCCCGCGTCGCCGCCGAACGCGGCTTCGGCGTCGTCCTGTACCCCTCCCCCGAAGGCGTCGGCCCCGCCCGAGACCCCTTCGCCTCCGCCCAGGCCGCCCTCGACGGCATCATCGCCTCCTCCATGGCCGCCGACGCCCTCACCGCCATCCGCGGCGACCAACTCCCCCTCGTCATGCTCGACAGCGACCCCACAGGCAGCCTCGGCGCCGCCACCGTCAACCTCGACATCACCGACGGCACCCACCAGATCGCCGACCACCTCCTCGGCCTCGGCCACCGCCACTTCCTGCACCTCGCCGCCGACATCCCCTCCTGGACCTTCGAGGTACGCGCGCGTGCCCTGGCCGCACGACTGGCGGCGGTACCCGGCACCTCACTCCGGACCGCCCACACCCCCATGTCCATCGAAGGCGCCCTCGCGGCAACAGAAGCGGCCCTCGCCGCCCCCGGCCCCCACCACCCCACCGCCGTCGTCTGCGACGACGACAAACTCGCCGCCGGCGTCTACAAAGCCCTCCGCCGCCGCGGCCTGCGCATCCCCGACGACGTCTCCGTCACCGGCGTCGACGACATCGCCCTCGCCGCCGCCCTCGACCCCGAACTCACGACCGTACGACTCGACGCCGAACTCTTCGGCGAACGCGGCATGCAAGCCCTCCTGGACGTCCTGGACGGCCGCACACCCGACGCCGGGGACATCCCGGTCGAACTCGTCGTCCGAGCCTCCACAGCCCCACCCAGCACCCCCTGAACGCCCTGTGCCCCGGCCGGGAGACCCGGGCCGGGGCACAGAAGGGGTGAGCGCAAGAAACCGGGGACGAACTACTCCTCCTCGGAGCTCTCCGCCTCGGTCTCCGCACCATCGGTCTCCAGCAACCGCGCCAGCTGACGACCCACGATCCGCTTGAACTTCCGCTGCTGCGGACGCGTACGGTCCAGCACCGCGACCTCCAGCCGCTCCGCCGGAATCTCCCGCTGCGTACCGTTCGTGTCCCGCGACAACGCCTGCACCGCAAGCTTCAGCGCCTCGGCCAGGCTCATCCCGTCCTGATGACGCTGATCGAGATAGCTGCTGATCTGCTCCGCGTTACCACCGACCGCCACCGAGCCGTGCTCGTCCACGATCGAACCGTCATGCGGCAACCGATAGATCTGATCACCCTCGGCCGTGTCACCGACCTCCGCCACGACCAGCTCCACCTCGTACGGCTTCTCGGCCGCCGAGGAGAAGATCGTGCCCAGCGTCTGCGCGTACACGTTGGCGAGACCACGCGCGGTCACATCGTCACGGTCATAGGTGTACCCGCGAAGATCGGCGTACCGCACCCCACCGATCCGCAGGTTCTCGTACTCGTTGTACTTACCGGCGGCCGCGAAACCGATCCGGTCATAGATCTCGCTGAACTTGTGCAGCGCACGGGACGGGTTCTCACCGACGAACACAATGCCGTCGGCATACTGCAGCACGACCAGGCTGCGGCCACGCGCGATGCCCTTGCGGGCGTACTCCGCCCGGTCGGCCATCGCCTGCTGGGGGGAGACATAGAACGGCGTCGACACCGGTTATCCGTCCCTTTCTGTAGAAGTCACTGCGATCACCTGAACAAGAACCGGAGCGCCGGCCGCCTACAGCAGCGCGGCCCGCGGACCGTCAGGCTGCTCCAGACGCCGCTCCAGAATCGAGCGGGCGATGTCGGACGACTCCTCGTCCGTCAGCCGACGGAAACCGTCCTCGGTGATCACGGTGACGATCGGATAGATCCGGCGGGCGACATCGGGACCACCGGTCGCCGAGTCGTCGTCAGCCGCGTCGTACAGAGCCTGCACCACCAGCGTGGTCGCCTGCTCCTCGGTCAGATCGTCACGGAACAGCTTCTTCATCGCACCGCGCGCGAAGATCGAGCCGGAACCGGTCGCAGCGAAGTTGTGCTCCTCGGAACGACCGCCCGTGACGTCGTAGGAGAAGATCCGCCCCTTCTCCCGGTCGACGTCGTACCCCGCGAACAGCGGCACGACAGCCAGCCCCTGCATCGCCATGCCGAGATTGGACCGGATCATGGTCGACAACCGGTTGGCCTTGCCCTCCAGCGACAGCTGAGCGCCTTCCACCTTCTCGAAGTGCTCCAGCTCCAGCTGGAAGAGCTTCACCATCTCGACAGCGAGACCGGCGGTGCCGGCGATGCCGACGGCCGAGTACTCGTCCGCCGGGAACACCTTCTCGATGTCCCGCTGCGCGATGACATTGCCCATGGTGGCTCGCCGGTCACCGGCGAGCACGACGCCCCCGGGGAACGTCACGGCCACGATGGTCGTCCCGTGCGGCGCCTCGATGACGCCCTGGGTGGGCGGGAGTTGACGCTTGCCGGGCAGCAGCTCGGGCTGGTGCTCGGAGAGGAAGTCCATGAAGGACGAGGACCCTGGCGTCAGGAAGGCAGCTGGTAGACGCCCGGTGCTACGAGTGTTGGCTTCCACGCGATTCCTTCCAAGTAAGCGGCGGCCCGGCGGACGGCGTCGGGATCGTCTCCCAACTTGCCGATGGCCGAATTGCAGTTGAAGCACAGTACGCCACGGACCCTACCCGTCTTGTGGCAATGATCCACATGCACGGCCGGAGCCTTCAGACAGATCACACAGAGCCCCATCTGAGAGGCGACCATGGCATCGCGCTCAGCCACTGTCATGCCGTATTGACGCTTCAGATGACGGTCACGCCCTTCGACCGCACGGCAGGCCTTGCAAGCAGTCGATAGGCCGTCACTAGCTGTCCTGTTGCGGTCCCATTCAGAGTGCGGCTTGATCTCTCCGCAGCGTTGGCAGTATTTGTGCCCCGGAGGGGCATCTACCCTTGGCCGCGGTTTCCTTCCACGCGCATCCTGACGCTGCCGGTAGTACGCAGCGGAGCACTCGCGACAGTAGGCCTGCAAACCATCACGCATGGCCTTGTTGCTAGCGAAGGCCGCTCGCGGCTTGTACTGCTTACACCGCGAGCAGCGCTTCACCTCTTCGCCGTGATCCAACCCCGACTCCCCCGCCAGAGCCTTCGAATCGAAGGGGAAATCACTCTCCACCCTTCTGAACGAAGGATCGCACGAAGTCCTCGGCATTTTCTTCGAGGACGTCGTCAATCTCGTCCAGAACCGAGTCCACGTCATCGCTCAGCTTCTCGTGGCGCTCCTTGAGGTCCTCCGAGCCCTGCGCTTCCGCAGTCTGCTCCTCGGTCTCCTCCGTGGAGCGCGTCGCCTTCTGCTGGCCGCCGCCGGTGTCCTTGGTTGACATAACCCTCACCCCGCTCGTTTCGCCCGACATGGTCGCCAGGTCGGCTATCCGCCGATCGGTGATGATCAGACCCTACAAGCCGGGTCTGACATCGGCCCCGCAGTTTCCTCAACGTGCGGGGGCCACCTCGATGATTCCCGGACGGAGGGATTTCCACCCTGTCCGGCCGACACTCCCCGAGTACCCGCTCAGCCGCCCGAGAGGACCCTGACCAGGTCTTCCGCCGTGCGACAGCGGTCCAGGAGCTCCTTGACGTGATTTCGCGTTCCGCGTAGTGGTTCCAGGGTTGGGACCCGCTGGAGGGAGTCGCGGCCCGGGAGGTCGAAGATGACCGAGTCCCAGGAGGCCGCGGCGACGTCGTCGGCGTACTGCTCCAGGCAGCGGCCGCGGAAGTAGGCGCGGGTGTCCTCCGGGGGCTTCGTACGGGCCCGCTCGACGTCCGCCTCGTCCAGGAGCCGCTTCATGCGGCCGCGGGCCGCGAGGCGGTTGTAGAGGCCCTTCTCGGCGCGTACGTCGGCGTACTGGAGGTCGAGGAGGTGGAGTTTCGCGGCGTCCCAGTCGAGGCCGTCGCGGCGGCGGTAGCCCTCCATGAGCTCCCGCTTGGCGACCCAGTCGAGTTCGCCTGCGAGGCTCATGGGGTCGTTCTCGAGCCGGTTGAGAGTGTCTTCCCAGCGGGCGAGGACGTCCTTGGTCTGGTCGTCGGCGTCGGCGCCGAAGCGCTCTTCCACGTACTTGCGGGAGAGTTCGTAGTACTCCATCTGGAGTTGCACCGCGGTGAGTGTCCGGCCGCTGCGGAGGGTGACCAGCCGTTGCAGCGTCGGGTCGTGGGAGACCTGGTGGAGGGTGCGGACGGGCTGGTCGACCGCGAGGTCGACGGCGATGAAGCCGTCCTCGATCATCGAGAGGACCAGGGCCGTGGTGCCCAGCTTCAGGTACGTCGAGATCTCCGACAGGTTCGCGTCGCCGATGATCACGTGCAGGCGGCGGTACTTCTCGGCGTCGGCGTGGGGTTCGTCGCGGGTGTTGATGATCGGGCGCTTGAGGGTGGTCTCCAGTCCTACCTCGACCTCGAAGTAGTCGGCGCGCTGGCTGATCTGGAAGCCGTGTTCGTGGCCGTCCTGGCCGATGCCGACGCGGCCGGCGCCGGTGACCACCTGGCGGGAGACGAAGAAGGGGGTGAGGTGGCGCACGATGTCCGAGAAGGGGGTTTCCCGCTTCATCAGGTAGTTCTCGTGCGTGCCGTAGCTGGCGCCCTTGTTGTCGGTGTTGTTCTTGTAGAGGTGGATGGGCTGGGCGCCGGGGAGTGCGGCGGCGCGTTCGGCGGCTTCGGCCATGATGCGTTCGCCGGCCTTGTCCCAGAGGACGGCGTCGCGGGGGTTGGTGACTTCGGGGGCGCTGTATTCGGGGTGTGCGTGGTCGACGTAGAGCCTGGCGCCGTTGGTGAGGATGACGTTGGCGAGGCCGATGTCCTCGTCGGTGAGCTGGCTGGAGTCGGCGGCTTCGCGGGCGAGGTCGAAGCCTCGCGCGTCCCGTAGCGGGTTTTCCTCCTCGAAGTCCCAGCGGGCCCGGCGGGCCCGGTGCATCGCCGCCGCGTAGGCGTTGACGATCTGGGACGAGGTGAGCATGGCATTGGCGTTGGGGTGGCCGGGGACGGAGATCCCGTACTCCGTCTCGATGCCCATTACTCGCCGTACGGTCATGCGGCCCTCCTTGCCCGGCGGCGCCCTCGGTCGGGGGCGGCGCTCAAGTACCGCTGGCGCTCCGGTGCGTGTGCGGTGCCCGTCCCCGCACTGCGCGACTCGGCGGTACCGAAGAGCCTAGAACGGCTTTGCGCTGGTGGGGAGATCATTTGCGTCATTGCCTTGCACGCCTGTGGTTGTGACTGTGTCCTGGAAAACAGTCGGCTGCGGGTACCCGGTGAGGGCACCCGCAGCCGCCCTGCTTTTTACAGGTACTGACCGGTGTTCGCCACCGTGTCGATGGAGCGTCCGGTGTCGGCGCCCTGCTTTCCGGTGATGAGGGTACGGATGTAGACGATCCGCTCGCCCTTCTTTCCGGAGATGCGGGCCCAGTCGTCCGGGTTGGTGGTGTTGGGGAGGTCCTCGTTCTCCTTGAACTCGTCCACGCAGGCCTGGAGGAGGTGGGAGACGCGGAGTCCCTTCTGGTTGTGGTCGAGGAAGTCCTTGATGGCCATCTTCTTGGCGCGGCCGACGATGTTCTCGATCATGGCGCCGGAGTTGAAGTCCTTGAAGTAGAGGACTTCCTTGTCTCCGTTGGCGTAGGTGACTTCCAGGAAGCGGTTTTCCTCGGATTCGGCGTACATGTGCTCGACGGCCGTCTGGATCATGCTCTGGACGGTCGTTTCCTTGCTGCCGCCGTGCTCGCCGAGGTCGTCGGAGTGCAGGGGGAGGCGCTCGGTGAGGTACTTGCCGAAGATGTCCTTGGCGGCCTCGGCGTCGGGACGTTCGATCTTGATCTTCACGTCGAGTCGGCCGGGGCGCAGGATGGCGGGGTCGATCATGTCCTCGCGGTTGGAGGCGCCGATGACGACCACGTTCTGCAGGCCTTCCACGCCGTCGATCTCGGCGAGGAGCTGGGGGACGATGGTGTTCTCCACGTCCGAGCTGACGCCGGATCCGCGGGTGCGGAAGAGGGATTCCATCTCGTCGAAGAAGACGATGACGGGGGTGCCCTCGGAGGCCTTCTCGCGGGCACGCTGGAAGACGAGGCGGATCTGCCGCTCGGTCTCGCCGACGTACTTGTTGAGGAGTTCGGGGCCCTTGATGTTGAGGAAGAAGCTCTTGCCCTGGGCCTGTCCGGTGACCTCGGCGACCTTCTTGGCCAGCGAGTTGGCGACGGCCTTGGCGATGAGTGTCTTGCCGCATCCGGGGGGTCCGTAGAGCAGGACGCCCTTGGGCGGGCGGAGTTCGTGCTCCTTGAACAGGTCCGGGTAGAGGTACGGCAGTTCGACCGCGTCGCGGATGGCTTCGATCTGGCCGCCGAGGCCGCCGATCTGTTCGTAGCCGATGTCGGGGACTTCTTCGAGGACGAGTTCTTCGACCTCGCTCTTGGGCACGACTTCGTAGACGTAGCCGGAGCGGGGTTCGAGCAGGAGGGCGTCGCCGGGGCGGATGGTGATGTCCAGCAGTGGCTCGGCGAGCCTCACCACCCTTTCCTCGTCGGTGTGCCCCTGCACGAGGGCGCGTTCGCCGTCCTCGAGGATCTCCTTGAGGGTGACGATGTCGCCGACGCTCTCGAACTCCATGGCCTCGACCACGTTGAGTGCTTCGTTGAGCATCAGTTCCTGGCCGCGCCGGAGTTCTTCGAGGTCGACGCTGGGGCTGACGTTCACGCGGAGTTTGCGTCCTCCGGTGAAGATGTCGGCGGTGCCGTCCTCGTTGGCTTGCAGGAAGACGCCGAAGCCGGCCGGGGGCTGTGCGAGCCGGTCGACTTCTTCCTTGAGGGCCACGATCTGGTCGCGGGCCTCGCGGAGCGTGTTCGCGAGTCGCTCGTTCTGGGCGGACACGCCGGCCAGATTGGTCTGCAGCTCGACGATCCGCTCTTCGAGAATCCTCGTGTGCCGCGGAGAGTCGGCGAGCTTGCGTCGCAGGACGGCGATCTCCTGCTCAAGGTAGGCAATCTGCCCGGCCGGGTCGTCGGACCCTCGTCCCGGGCGGATGCCGCGGTTCATGTCGTCGTCGTGGGCTGCCACGGTCCTCACCTCCTCCAAGGGGAGCTGGACGCTTCCAGACCCTACCTGGGTGGGTGTCGATTGAAACCCCTAGATCACAAAGAGTGTCAAGGTGTGTCGTCGGTCACCCTGCGCTCTCCCTCACGCCGTCTGAATACCCAGTCAACGTGATTCAGAAGCCGACTGTTCCTGGGCGGGAGTGCTCGAAATCTTCCATGGCGGGGGTGAGTTGCGCGCAGCGCGGCCGGTCGGGGGCTCGTGGTGCCCGGTGATCGGGCCTTCGGTGCTTGTTTTCAGGGGGTGGGGGCGGTCGGGTGGTGGCGGGGTGGTGTTGACGGAGCGTGTGCGGGTGGGTGGGGTGCGTCATGGCGGGGGTGGCCGGTTCGGCGGCTGCCGGGTGGTGGCACGGGGGGGGCGCACGGGTGTGGGGTGGGGGTTTCTCGACCGGCGCGCGAGGTGTGATCGAGGGGTGTTCGAGGGGTACTCCACCGGCGCGCGATGAGGTGGGCGGGGTCCGGCGGGCTGGTCGGCGGCCGGGGGTTCGTAGGTTGGCGGGGGTAGGGTCGGGGGTGTTGAGCAGCGGAGGTGGCAGGAGACGTGAGCGTGCAGCAGGAGGCCGGGGTCGGCGGTGAGGCTCTGGAGGTCTGGATCGATCAGGATCTCTGTACCGGCGACGGCATCTGTGTCCAGTACGCGCCTGAGGTGTTCGAGCTGGACATCGACGGTCTGGCGTATGTGAAGGGCGCGGACGACGAGCTGCTGCAGTCCGCGGGTGCGTCGACGCCGGTGCCGCTGCCGTTGCTGACGGACGTGGTGGACTCGGCCAGGGAGTGCCCGGGCGAGTGCATTCATGTGCGCCGGGTGTCGGACGGGGTCGAGGTGTACGGGCCTGACGTGGCGTGACCGCGCGGAGGCGCCGGTCGGCGGTGTCGCTCCGGCCGGAACGCTTGGTGTCGCTCTGTCAGTTGTCCGCCGTCGT
The DNA here is from genome assembly GCF_042668605.1 of Streptomyces sp. NPDC057280. Lineage (NCBI taxonomy): Bacteria > Bacillati > Actinomycetota > Actinomycetes > Kitasatosporales > Streptomycetaceae > Streptomyces > Streptomyces sp. NPDC057280. The sequence goes on along the minus strand of NZ_JBHUYR010000009.1, from coordinate 100,281 downwards.
GGTGGCGTGCTGAGCGGGGCTCAGACGCTCTGTGCGCCGGCCGGGGTGGAGCGCAGGAAGGTGCCGTTCTTCCACTGCCATTTCGCGCTGGTCCGCACGTCCGGGCAGCAACTGGGTACGGAGGCCGAGGAGTAGCCGAGTGTGTCGGCGAGGACGCTGGCGTCGGAGACGGCGAGGGTCTTGACGGTGGTGCGGTCCTTGGGGTCGATCAGGGTGGCCACGACGCGGGGTTTCTTGGCGTCGGCGGCCTGGGTGAGGACGTAGACGCCGTCGGGCGGGGTGCCCATGGGGGCGTCGCAGTGGACGACCGCGACGGTCTCGGGGCGGCCGTCGCCGTCGAGGTCGCCGGTGGCCTTCTTCACCACCAGGGCTTTGACGGGGCCGCAGTCGATCGGGAAGTCGACGTGGGCCGGGTTCGGGGCGGTGACGGTCGGGGGGGCCTGCTGCGACTGCGGGCCGGCGGCCTGGGCGGCGGTGGCCGGATTCGGCTGGAGGACCGAGGAGAGGGCCACGACGCCTGCCACGGCGGTGGCGGTGGCCACCCAGTGGATCGGGCGGGTGTGCGTGTGAGCGAGTTCCGGAACCGCGGAGTGCTGCACTAGGGGTGACTCCCGAGAGGGCTGTGGCGGTGGGGGTGTCCCGCATGGTGCCACACGTCACAGGGGAGCGGAACGGCGGGGTCGGTGGTTGTCGCCCGGGCCTCGGGGCCGGGGGCGCCGGCAACGAAAAGGCGCCGGGGCCGAGTTCCTGAGCTGGTGTCGGGAACTCGGCCGCGGCGCGGTTGCGTTGTACGCGGCACGGGCCGCGTCAGCGGCCGGAGCCGCCGTCGGCGTTGGGGCCGGCGTAGTCCTCGCCGTAGGCGCCCTTGGCGGGGCGGCGGCGGCGCATGGGCGGCTCGACGCCGTCGGCGAGGCGACGGGCGGTGAGCAGGAAGCCGGTGTGGCCGATCATCCGGTGGTCCGGGCGGACGGCGAGGCCCTCGATGTGCCAGTTGCGGATCATCGACTCCCAGGCGGTCGGCTCGTTGAAGGAGCCGATCTCGCGGATGGACTCGACGGTCCGGGCGAGCTGGGTGGTGGTGGCGACGTAGCAGCAGAGGATGCCGCCGGGGACGAGCGCCTTGGAGACGGCCTCGAGGCATTCCCAGGGGGCGAGCATGTCGAGGATGACGCGGTCGACGTCGGTGTCGGACAGGTTGTCCTGGAGGTCGCCGACGGTGAGCTGCCAGGCGGGGTGGGGGCCGCCGAAGTAGCGCTCGACGTTCTGCTGGGCGATCTCCGCGAAGTCCTCGCGGCGCTCGTAGCTGTGCAGCATGCCCTGGTCGCCGATGGCGCGCAGCAGGAAGCTGCTGAGCGAGCCGGAGCCGACGCCGGCTTCGACGACGCGTGCGCCGGGGAAGATGTCGGCGAAGGCGAGGATCTGTCCCGCGTCCTTCGGGTAGACGACGGCTGCCCCGCGGGGCATGGACAGGACGTAGTCGGGGAGCAGGGGGCGCAGCGCGAGGTAGGCGACGTTACCGGTGGTGCGGACAACGCTGCCCTCGGGAGCGCCGATCAGCTCGTCGTGGGGGAAGGAACCCTTGTGGGTGTGGAAGTTCTTTCCCTCTTCGAGCGTGAACGTGTAGTGGCGGCCCTTGGGGTCGGTCAGCTGAACCTGGTCCCCGACCTTGAAGGGCCCGCGCCTGCGGGCGGCACCGGTCGGTTCGGACATGTGAACAGACTACCGGCGTTTCGGAGGGCCGCCGACCACCAGGAAGCCCTGAGCACCGCTTGAGGAGAGCGGTGCTCTCAGCTCGGGCGGGCCATGGCCTTGACGAAGGCGCGCTCGACATCGGCGGCGGACAGGACGCCGTAGATCTCGCCGGTGTCCTCGACCACGAGGTATTCGGTGGCGGGGGTGGCGCGCAGGGCGTCGAGGAGGTCCTCCCCGGCCAGTTCCGCGGAGACGCGCATGCCGTCGGTGAGGTCCTGGGCGAGGCCGCTGACGGCGACCCAGGGGCGGCGGTGTTCGGGGACGCCGACGATGGCGGCCTCGCGGACGAGGGAGAGGGGTTCGCCGTCGGTGTCGACGACGACGAGGGCGCGGGCGCCGGCTTCGTTGGCGCGGCGCAGGGCCTCGGAGAGGGGGGTGTCGGTCTCGACGGGGACGGCGCGGCGGGTGAGGTTGCGGGCGCGGAGTTCCGGGAGGTGTTCGCGCAGGCGGGCCATGCGGAGGCTGTTGCCGGCGCCGGTCCAGATGATGGCGGCGAGGATCGCGGCGAGCAGGGCGTCCATGACGGTGTCCATGCCGACGTTGTCCTCGGCGTTGGAGCCGAGCGCTCCGGACTGGGTGAGCAGCGGGAGGCCGATGAGGACCGAGACGGCGAGGGCGCGGCCGACCCAGGCGGCGGCGATGGTGCCGCTCATGGGCTTGCCGGTGATCTTCCAGACGACGGCGCGGAGCATGCGGCCGCCGTCGAGGGGCAGGCCCGGCAGGAGGTTGAAGGCGGCCACGATGAGGTTGGAGATCATCAGGCCGGCGAGGAGGACGCCGGGGACGGTGCCGGGTTCGACGGGCTGGAGGGCGACGTAGAAGAGGCCGGCGAGGACGAGGGAGAGCAGGGGGCCGACGAAGGCCAGCACGAACTCGCGGCCGGGGGTCTCGGCTTCCTTCTCGATCTCGGAGACGCCGCCGAAGAACTGGAGCTGGATGCGGCGTACGGGGAGCTTGAAGCGGAGGGCGGCGACCGTGTGGGCCAGTTCGTGGACGAGGACGGAGGCGTAGAAGGCGACGGCGAAGAAGAGGGAGACGAGGTAGCGGGCGGCGCCGAGTTCGGGCAGGACGCGGTCGAGCTGTCCGCCGAAGACCCAGGTGATGAGGGCGGCCACGAGGAACCAGCTGGGCGCGACGTACACGGGCACGCCGAAGGGGCGTCCCATGAGCAGTCCGCCACCGGGTTCGCGCTGCCGCTGGGGCGGGCGGGTCTTGGTGGTGCCGGTGTGGGCGAGGGTGCGGTGGTCGTGGGCCGGGTCCTGGCGCTCGTTGTGAGGCCTGTCCTCGTCGTGGGGGGTGGGGGTGTCCGGCGTCGGGTGGTCTTCGACGCCGTCGGCGGTTCCGCCGGTCTCGGTGGCGTCGCCGGTGGTGTGGTCGTCCGTCGCCGTGTCCTGGCCCTGCGCCTCGGCGTCCGTGGTGCCCGTGCCTGAGTCGCTCGCCGGGCGGGGAGTGCTTGAGCTGCTCGGCGTGCTTGAGCCATGCGGCTTGTCCCGCTGCCCCTCCCCCGTGGTGGGGTCGGCGGCCGGGGTCGTAGGGCCTGCGTGCTGGGTCGGCTCGTCGTTGCCGGACCGCGGCTGCCCGCTCCCGCCGCTCTCGTCCACGGTGTCCCCTCGTTCGAAGCGTCTTCCGCGCCTGCCGGCGGAAGGGTCTCGGGGTCGATGGTATGCGGCGGTCGTGACGCGTTCCGCCCCGGCACCCCCTGTGTTTCCCGGGCTGTCGTGCGGGTCCGGGCGGCGGGTGGGTCACTGTCAGTGGTGGGCCGTAAGGTCTGTGGGCATGGAGACGAGCACCGAGGGCGCGGCGGAGGCCGCCGGCGGCGGGGTCGCGGACGTGGATCCGCCGGTCGTGGGCGAGCAGGCGGCGACGGCACAGGACGTGACGGTCATGGCCGAGGCGCGTGTCGCCATAGCGCCCGCGTCGCTGTCGCCGTCGCGGGCGAGCGACTTCATGCAGTGCCCGTTGCTGTACCGGTTCCGGGTGATCGACCGGTTGCCGGAGAAGCCGAGCGAGGCGGCGACGCGGGGGACTTTGGTGCATGCGGTGTTGGAGCGGTTGTTCGACGCTCCGGCCGGTGAGCGGACGGCGCCGCGGGCCAGGTCGCTGGTTCCGGGGCAGTGGGACCGGTTGCGGGAGTCGCGGCCCGAGGTCGTGGAGCTGTTCGCCGACGATCCAGAGGGTGAGCGGCTGGCGCGGTGGCTCGGGGAGGCCGAGCAGTTGGTGGAGCGGTGGTTCAGTCTGGAGGATCCGACGCGGCTGGAGCCTGCCGAGCGGGAGTTGTTCGTCGAGGCGGAGCTGGAGTCGGGGCTGCGGCTGCGCGGGATCATCGACCGGGTGGATGTGGCGCCCACGGGTGAGGTGCGGATCGTCGACTACAAGACGGGCAAGGCGCCGCGGCCGGAGTACGCCGAGGGTGCGCTGTTCCAGATGAAGTTCTACGCGCTGGTGGTGTGGCGGCTGAAGCAGGTCGTGCCGCGGCGGTTGCAGCTGGTGTATCTCGGCAGTGGTGACGTGCTGACGTACGACCCGGTGCCGGCGGATCTGGAGCGGGTGGAGCGGAAGTTGCTGGCGCTGTGGGAGGCGATCCGGCTGGCGACGGAGACGGGTGACTGGCGTCCGCGGCCGACGAAGCTGTGCGGCTGGTGTGACCACCAGGCGCACTGCCCGGAGTTCGGCGGTACTCCCCCGCCGTATCCGCTGCCGGTGAGGGCGGCCGAGTCGGGCGGGGCGTCGCAGGGCAGAATGGGGCCGGACTAGCGAAGGAGTGTCACGTGGCCATCCGCGTCCTACTGGTCGACGACCAGCCGCTGCTGCGTACCGGCTTCCGGATGATTCTGGAGGCGGAGCAGGACATCGCTGTGGTCGGTGAGGCCGGAGACGGCCTTCAGGCGCTCGACCAGGTGCGGGCGTTGCAGCCCGACGTGGTTCTCATGGACATCCGTATGCCCCGGATGGACGGCGTCGAGGCGACCCGGCAGATCACCGGGCCGGGGCGGGACGGTCCGGCGAAGGTGCTGGTGCTGACCACGTTCGATCTCGACGAGTACGTGGTGGAGGCGCTGCGTGCGGGGGCCAGCGGTTTCCTGTTGAAGGACGCGCCGGCCAACGAACTGGTGCAGGCGATCCGGGTGGTGGCGGCGGGTGAGGCGATGCTCGCGCCGAGCATCACGCGGCGGCTGCTCGACAAGTACGCCACGCATCTGCCGTCGGGTGACGAGCCGGTGCCGGACACGCTGCACACGCTCACCGACCGTGAGGTGGAGGTGCTGAAGCTGGTGGCGCGGGGGTTGTCGAACGCGGAGATCGCGGCTGATCTGTTCGTCAGCGAGACCACGGTGAAGACGCATGTGGGGCATGTGCTGACGAAGCTGGGGCTGCGGGACCGGGTGCAGGCGGCGGTGTACGCCTACGAGAGCGGGCTGGTGCGGCCCGGCGCGCAGTAGCGGTACGGAAGAACATCGAGGGCGCCCCTCCTGGGAGTGGGCGCCCTTGGTGTTTCCGGGGCTGGTCAGCCCTTGCTGATCTCCCAGAAGCGGAAGACGGTGGAGGCGTCGAGGCAGTACTCGAGGCCGTAGACGTTGTCGCGGACGACGGCGTACTGCTTGGCCTGCCACAGGGGCAGGACGGGGAGTTCGGCGGCGACGACGTCCTGGAGGTGGCCGAAGTCGCTGTCGGTCGCGGCGCGGTCGCTCTGGGCGGCGGTGCGCGGGATGAGCGTGTCGGTGATCGTGCTGTTGGTGTAGTTGTTGCTCAGCACGTTGCCCTCGCCGAAGAAGGGGGCGGTGAAGTTGTCGGCGTCCGGGTAGTCGGGGACCCAGCCCTTCACGTAGACGCCGTACTTGCCCTTGGCTATGTCCTTCTCGTACTGGTCGTAGGCGACGGACTTGACGTCGGCGTCGAAGAGGCCGCTGTCGTTGAGCTGGGCGGCGATGGCCTTGAGTTCCTGGTCGGTGGAGGGGCCGTAGCGGGTGGGGGTGGACCAGAGGGTGAGCTTGACCTTGCCGGTGATGCCCTCGGTGTTCAGGGCGGCGGCGGCCTTGGCCTTGGAGGGGCGGGCGCCGTAGGTGTCGAAGAAGGCCGTGTTGTGGCCCGCGATGCCGGCCGGGATGATCGAGTACAGCGAGGTGGCGGTGCCCTGGTAGACCTGCGCCATGAGGGCGTCGCGGTCGAGCAGGTAGGCGATGGCCTTGCGGACGCCGAGCTTGCCGGCGACGGGGTCGTCCATGTTGAAGACGAGGTGCTGGACCTCGGCGCTGGTGCCCTCGACGAGTTCGACGTCGGCGTCGGTGCCGGCGGCCTCGATGTCGGAGATGTCGCTCGCGCTGAGGCCTCGGTAGGCGATGTCGATCTTGTCGTCGGTGAGGTCCTGCTTGAGCTGGGCCTGGTCGACACCGAACTTCAGGGTGACGCCGGAGTTCTTGATCTTGGCGGTGCCCTCGTAGTTCTCGTTGACGGAGAAGACGGCCTCGCCGTCGTCGAACGAGTCGAGCTTGTAGGGGCCGGAGCCGACGGCCTCGCCGTCCTCGCGGAGCTTGCCGGCGTCGTACTGCCGGTGGTCGACGATGGAGCCGGCGCCGGAGGCGATCTTGCTGGGGAAGGTGGCGTCGGGCGTGTTCAGCTGGAACACGACCGTCTTCTCGTTCGGTGTCTCGACCTTGTCGAGCATGGGGAACATGATCGCGGGGCCGGCGTCGTCGTTGATCTTCAGCATGCGGTCGAAGGAGAACTTGACGTCCTCCGAGGTGAGGTCGTCACCGTTGCTGAACTTCAGGCCGTCCTTCAGCGTGCACTTGTAGACCTTGGTCTCGGTGTCGCTGAACCTGCAGCTCTCGGCGGCTTCCGGCACCGGCTCCGTGCCGCCCTTGGGGAAGCTGAGCAGGGACTGGAAGACGTTGTTGAACAGCAGCCACGAGCCGGGGTCGTAGCCGGAGGCCGGGTCGGTGGCGAGGACGTCGTCGGACATCCCCATCACCACGGTGGAGCCACCGCTTCCGGATTCTCCGTTCTCCGAGCCGCAGCCGGTCAACAGGCCGGAGGCCAGCCCCGCCATGATGGGCAGGACCGGCCACTGGTTGCGCAGGTTCACGTGCGAGTGCCTTGTCGTCGGGTGTCGGATCCCGGGGCCGGCCGTCCCGTGCCCCGGGCAGGGACGATCAGCCGCTCACACCACGGCCGAGCTCCCACAGCTGAAGGGTGGAGGAGGAGTTGAGCACGTAGGCGGTGCCGGTGATGTCGTCGCGGGCGGCGACGTACTGCTTGCCCTGCCACAGCGGCAGCACCGGGACGTCGCGGGCGACGATGTCCTGGATGTCGGTGAGGCTGGTGGAGGCGGACAGCCGGTCGGCCTGGCGGCGGGATTCCGGGATCAGGGTGTTGCGGATCTTGCTGTTGGCGTAGGGCGAGCCGAGGAAGTTGTCCTTGTCGAGGAACGGCGCGAGGTAGTTGTCCGCGTCGGGGAAGTCCGGGAACCAGCCCATGCCGTAGACGTCGTACGTGCCCTTCTGCTCGGCCGGGCGGAAGGTCTTCCAGGGTTCGCCCTTGATGCTGACGTCGAACAGGCCGGAGGCGTTGAGCTGCTGCTGGAGCTGCTCGAACTCCTTCTTGGTGGCCGACCCGTAGTGGTCGGTGGTGTAGTGCAGGGTCAGCTTCACCGGCGTGGTGATGTTCGCCCCGCTCAGGAAGGCCGCGGCCTTGGTCTTGCTGGGGTCGCCGTACTGGTTGAAGAACGAGTTGGAGTGGCCGATGATGCTCGCCGGCACCAGCGAGAACAGCGGTTCGGCCTCGGAGCCGTAGACCTTGGAGACGAGTTCGCTGCGGTTGATGATCTGGGCCATCGCCTGACGCACGGCCTTGGTCTTGACCGTGGGGGCGTTGGTGTTGAAGGCCAGGTAGCGGATCTCCAGACCGGGCATCTCGACGAGGTCGACATCGCTGTCGGAGGACGCGGAGAGCTTCTCGATCTGCTCGGGCGACATGGTGCGGGTCATGACGTCGATGTCACCGTTGTCGATGGCGGTGCCCATGGCGTCGGCGTCCGCGAAGGTGCGCAGTTCGACCTTGTCGTTGTTCACCTTCAGGATCCCCTTGTAGTTGGGGTTCTTGGTGAACACGGCGCTGACCAGCTGGTCGTCCTTGACCTCGGCGGACATGGTGTACGGGCCGGAGCCGTCGAGGTCGAAGCCGTCGCGCAGGCTCTTGGCCGGGTAGTCGTCGGGGTTGAGGATGCCGGCGACGGGGGTCGAGAGCTTGTACGGGAAAGTGGCGTCGGCCGTCTTGAGGTGGAAGATCACCTCGCGGTCGCCCTGGGTCTCGACGGTGTCGATGGTGGAGAGCAGGCCGACCGGGCCGCCCTCGACGTTGATGTTCCGCGCGCGGTCGATGGAGTACTTGACGTCCTCGGCGGTGACGGCGTCGCCGTTGGCGAACTTCAGGCCCGGGCGCAGCTTGCAGGCGTAGCGCTCGTTGCCGGTGTCGGTGAAACCGCAGCTCTGGGCGGCCTCGGGCACGGGCTCGCCCTCGCCGCGCGGCTGGATCATCAGGGTCTGCACGGTCTGGCGCAGGATGTTCCAGATGCCGGCGTCGTAGGCGTAGGCCGGGTCGAGGGGCGCGGGGGCATCCTTCGAGGCAGTGACCGCGTCCGTGGTGCCGACGACTATCGCGTCTCCGCCGCCGCTGCTGCCGTCGGACCCGCCGCAGGCGGCGAGCACCGGCGCGAGCAGACCGATCACGGCCGGCAGCACCAAAGTCTTGCGGTTCATGCTCGAGTTTCTCCAGAGCTGTCGAGTCCGTGTACCCGGCATGCATGGGTGGTGCGGCGGATCCACGGGGGGTGCGGTGATGTTCTCGCGACGAGATTAGTCCGCGCCCGCAGAGGGGTTCGCAGGCACCGGAGTTGAGGTGCCATCACGGAGCGAAACCGGGTGCGGACACACCGAAAACCCGACAGGGGAAGGATTAGTGCAGGTTTCCATCAATCGGGACACAAGGGCACGGCACAATCCCCGCATTGCGGGCCGCAGGCACAGACCTGGCCACCTGTCGACCTTGCACGGAAGTGGGGAACGTCACACGCTCAACCAAGTGTACGGACACCGGAATTCGGCCAGCCGTCAAGATTCGAATTCCTTTGCGCGTGGCCCGGAAATACTTCCGCTATCCGCGATGCACGCTGGGTGAACGTTCAGCGCATTTCCGTCATCAGGCCGCGCAGAAATGCCAGGTCGACCTCCTCGAGCGAGGTGACGACGGTGCGCCGGGCGGCGGGGGCGATGGGCGCGACGGACGGCACGGCCACGACGTGGCAGCCGGCGGCCTCGGCGGCGGCGACCCCGGTGGCGGTGTCCTCGATGACGGCGCATCTGGCCGGGTCGACGCCGAGTCCCGCGGCGGCGAAGAGGTACGGGTCGGGGTGCGGCTTGGTGCGCGCCACCTCGTCGCCGGCGACGGTGAGGGCGAAGTGCTGGGGGCCGAGGGAGGTGAGCACCCGGTCGATGATGCGCCGGTGGGAGGCGGAGACCAGCGCCGTGGGGACCTCGTACTCGGAGAGTTCGGCCAGCAGCCGCAGGGCGCCCGGCATCAGCGGCAGAGCGCGGCCGATGCGGTCCTCGAAGCCCTCGTTGAGCAGCACCGTGAGTTCGGGGAGGGTGATGTCGGCGCCGGTCGCCTCGATCAGGAACCCCGCGCTGCGGGTCATGGGACCGCCGACGACGACATGGCGCCAGGAGTCGTCGAGGGTGTGGCCGAGTCCGGCGAAGATCTCCACCTCGACGTCCCACCAGAAGCCCTCGGTGTCCACCAGGGTGCCGTCCATGTCGAGCAGCACAGCCTGCAGGGCTGAGCCTTCGGCCGTACGGGTTCCGAGCGCGGGGACCGTACTGGTCATGTAGGCGCACCTCCTTGAGGGACGATCAGGCCGGTTCCCATGGAGGGAACCGGCCTGCGATGGACCGTCCAGTGTACGACTGTCCCGGAGGATGCGCCTCGTTTAATCGAGGTGGTCCGGGGCACATCTCAAGTACCGCCGGGGGCCGTCTTGAGCTGCGCTTATGTGCCCCTCGAGCACCTTTCTAGCGAGCGTTGAAGTACTTCGCCTCCGGGTGGTGGATCACGATCGCGTCCGTGGACTGCTCGGGGTGCAGCTGGAACTCCTCGGACAGGTGAACGCCGATGCGCTCCGGCTGGAGCAGGTCGGCGATCTTGGCGCGGTCCTCCAGGTTGGGGCAGGCGCCGTAGCCGAGGGAGAAACGCGCGCCCCGGTACTTCAGGGCGAACATGTCCTCGATGTCGCTCGGGTCCTCACCGGCGAAGCCGAGTTCCGAACGCACGCGGGCGTGCCAGTACTCGGCGAGGGCCTCGGCCAACTGGACGGACAGGCCGTGCAGTTCGAGGTAGTCGCGGTAGGCGTTGGCCTCGAAGAGCTTGGCGGTCTGCTCGCCGATGCGGGAGCCGACGGTGACGACCTGGAGGCCGACGACATCGGTCTCCCCCGACTCCTCCGGGCGGAAGAAGTCCGCCAGGCACAGGCGGCGGCCGCGGCGCTGGCGGGGGAAGGTGAAGCGGGTGCGCTCGTTGCCCTGGTCGTCGAGGATGATCAGGTCGTCGTCCTTGGAGACGCACGGGAAGTAGCCGTAGACGACGGCCGCTTCGAGCAGGTTCTCCGTCTGGAGCCGGTCGAGCAGCCCGCGCAGCCGGGGCCGGCCCTCGGTCTCGACGAGTTCCTCGTAGGTCGGACCGTCACCGGTGCGGGCCTGCTTCAGGCCCCACTGGCCCTTGAAGAGGGCGCCCTCGTCGAGCCAGGAGGCGTACTCCTTGAGCTGGATGCCCTTGATGACGCGGGTGTCCCAGAACGGCGGGGTGGGGATGGGGTTGTCGGTCGCGACGTCGGAGCGGACGTGCCCCTCTTCGGGCCGCTCCTCCTCGACCTGTACGGAACCGGCGCGCACCCGGCGCTGCTTGAGCTCGGGCAGGGCCGCGCCGGGCACGCCGCGCTTGACGCCGATGAGGGCGTCCATCAGGCGCAGGCCCTCGAACGCGTCGCGGGCGTAGCGGACTTCGCCCTGGTAGATCTCGTGGAGGTCCTGTTCGACGTAAGCGCGGGTGAGGGCGGCGCCGCCGAGGATGACCGGGTAGTCGGCGGCCATGCCACGGGCGTTGAGCTCCTCCAGGTTCTCCTTCATGATCACCGTGGACTTCACCAGCAGCCCCGACATGCCGATCACATCGGCCTTGTGCTCCTCGGCTGCCTCGAGGATCGCGGAGACCGGCTGCTTGATGCCGAGGTTGACCACGTTGTAGCCGTTGTTGGACAGGATGATGTCGACGAGGTTCTTGCCGATGTCGTGCACGTCCCCGCGGACCGTGGCCAGCACGATGGTGCCCTTGCCCTCGGCGTCCGACTTCTCCATGTGCGGTTCGAGGTAGGCGACCGCCGACTTCATCACCTCGGCGGACTGGAGCACGAACGGCAGCTGCATCTGGCCGGAGCCGAACAGCTCACCGACGACCTTCATACCGTCCAGGAGCGTGTCGTTGACGATGTCCAGCGCCGGGCGGGTCTGGAGGGCAGCGGCCAGATCCTCTTCCAGGCCGTTCTTCTCGCCGTCGATGATGCGGCGCTTGAGGCGCTCCTCCAGCGGCAGCGCGGCCAGTTCCTCGGCCTTGCCGGCCTTCAGCGACTTGGCGGTGGCGCCCTCGAACAGCGCCATCAGCTTCTGCAGCGGGTCGTAGCCCTCGGCACGCCGGTCGTAGATCAGGTCCAGGGCCGTCTGGACCTCTTCCTCGCTGAACCGGGCGATCGGCAGGATCTTCGAGGCGTGCACGATCGCCGAGTCCAGGCCCGCCTTGACGCACTCGTCCAGGAAGACGGAGTTCAGCAGGATGCGGGCGGCCGGGTTGAGGCCGAAGGAGATGTTCGACAGGCCCAGCGTGGTCTGCACGTCCGGGTGGCGGCGCTTGAGCTCGCGGATCGCCTCGATGGTGGCGATGCCGTCCTTGCGGGACTCCTCCTGACCGGTGCAGATCGTGAAGGTCAGGGTGTCGATGAGGATGTCGGACTCGTGGATGCCCCAGTTGCCGGTCAGGTCCTCGATCAGCCGTTCGGCGATCTCGACCTTCTTCTCCGGGGTGCGGGCCTGGCCCTCCTCGTCGATGGTCAGCGCGATCAGCGCCGCCCCGTGCTCCTGGGCGAGCCGGGTGACCTTCGCGAAGCGGGACTCGGGGCCGTCGCCGTCCTCGTAGTTGACGGAGTTGATGACCGCACGCCCGCCGAGCTTCTCCAGACCGGCCTGGATGACGTCGACCTCGGTGGAGTCCAGCACGATCGGCAACGTCGACGCGGTCGCGAAGCGGCCCGCCAGTTCCTTCATGTCGGCGACGCCGTCGCGGCCGACGTAGTCCACGCACAGGTCGAGCATGTGCGCGCCCTCGCGGATCTGGTCGCGGGCCATCTCCACACAGTCGTCCCAGCGGCCCTCCAGCATCGCCTCACGGAACTTCTTCGACCCGTTGGCGTTCGTGCGCTCACCGATCGCCATGTACGACGTGTCCTGACGGAACGGGACGGTCTGGTAGAGGGAGGCGGCGCCCGGCTCGGGGCGCGGGTGGCGCTCTGCGGGGGTCAGGTCGCGGACGCGTTCGACGACCTGGCGCAGGTGCTCGGGCGTGGTGCCGCAGCAGCCGCCGATGAGGCTCAGGCCGTAGTCGCGGACGAAGTTCTCCTGGGCGTCGGCCAGGCCCTCGGGGTCGAGGGGGAAGTGCGCGCCGTCCTTGGTGAGGATGGGCAGGCCCGCGTTCGGCATGCACAGCAGGGGGATGCGGGAGTGCCGGGTGAGATAGCGCAGGTGCTCGCTCATCTCGGCGGGGCCGGTGGAACAGTTCAGGCCGATCATGTCGATGCCGAGCGGCTCCAGCGCGGTCAGCGCGGCGCCGATCTCGGAGCCCAGGAGCATGGTGCCGGTCGTCTCGAAGGCCATGGAGACCACGAGGGGTACGTCTGCGCCGAGAGCCTCCATGGCACGGCGGGCGCCCAGGACGGAGGCCTTGGTCTGCAGGAGGTCCTGGGTGGTCTCGACGATCAGCGCGTCGGCGCCGCCCGCGAGCAGACCCTCGACGTTGGCCTGGTAGCCGTCGCGGATGGTGGCGTAGTCGATGTGGCCGAGGGTGGGCAGCTTGGTGCCGGGGCCGACGGAGCCGAGGACCCAGCGCTGGCGGCCGTCGCGGGCGGTGAACTCGTCGGCGGCCTCGCGGGCGATGCGGGCGCCGGCCTCGGACAGTTCGTGAACCCGGTCGGCGATGTCGTACTCGGAGGCGGCCGTGTGGTTGGACCCGAAGGTGTTGGTCTCGACGCAGTCGACGCCCACCGCGAAGTACGCGTCATGGACGGAGCGGACGATGTCCGGGCGCGTCACGTTGAGGATCTCGTTACAGCCTTCGAGGTTCTCGAAGTCCTCGAGCGTGGGGTCCTGCGCCTGCAGCATGGTGCCCATGGCTCCGTCGGCGACCACCACACGGGTGGCGAGCGCCTCGCGGAGCGCGGACACACGGGCCCGGCTGTCGGCGGAAGGGGACGGTGGCAACGAGGCCATGAAAGGGCTCCCTTTGGGTGCGACGGCTGTCGGCTTTGCGTCCTGCCGTGGGGCTTCCCACAGCGGGCGCACGCGGCCAGGGTAGCCGGGACCGGCACCGTATGGTCAGGCCGTCCACGGGACGGACGAGGATGACGAGCAGGTCACCAGCGGGATACGAGCGATCCGCCAGCGCGCGTCGCGTCGCGCAAACGTGTCGTCCGACTATTGGCGGTCGGTCGGCATGGACTAGTAGTGTTCGACATTGCCGAACGGCGGCAGCGACGTCGCGGGTCGACGGCGAAGGGGACGGAGGCAGCACGGCGATGGCACGGAACATCCAGTCGCTCGAACGGGCGGCCGCGATGCTGCGGCTGCTCGCGGGCGGCGAGCGGCGGCTCGGCCTGTCGGACATCGCCTCGGCCCTGGGCCTCGCCAAGGGCACCGCGCACGGAATCCTGCGCACGCTCCAGGCGGAGGGCTTCGTCGAGCAGGACGACGCCTCCGGGCGCTATCAGCTGGGCGCCGAGCTGCTGCGCCTGGGCACCACCTATCTCGACGTGCACGAGTTGCGCGCCCGCGCGCTGGTGTGGACCGACGATCTGGCCCGTTCCAGCGGCGAGAGCGTCTATCTGGGGGTCCTGCACCAGCAGGGCGTGCTGATCGTGCACCACGTCTTCCGGCCGGACGACAGCCGTCAGGTGCTGGAGATCGGGGCCATGCAGCCCCTGCACTCCACGGCCCTGGGCAAGGTGCTGTCGGCGTACGACCCGGTGGCGCACAGCGAGGTCATCGAGGCGGACCGCAAACCGTTCACGGACCGCACGGTGTGCGAGCTGGAGAGCTTCGAGAACGTCCTCGACATCACCCGCGCGCGTGGCTACGCGGCGGACGTGGAGGAGACCTGGGAGGGCGTCGCCGGTGTCGCCGCCCCCATTCACGACCGGCGGCGGATGCCGGTCGGCGCGGTCGGCATCACGGGCGCCGTGGAGCGGCTGTGCCGGGACGGCGAACTGCGTCCCGAGCTGATCGCGGCGGTCCGGGACTGCGCCCGCGCGGTGTCGCGCGACCTGGGCGCCGGCCGCTTCTAGCGCCTGCAACGCCCGAGAACTCGGTAAGAGCCACCGGGACGCCGCGACGGCGTCCCGGACTTCGCCATACTCTGAAGTGGACAAATCGGGCGAGACGCCCCCGGCGTCCCGCTTGAAGATCGATAGCTCACAGCAATCAATAACGATCGTGCTTTCGATAACAGAACCCTTGACGCGCACGTAACGCCGGAGCAAGACTCCCGTCCATCGGTCGGCATTGTCGAACACCTACCGGCAATACGCGCTAGAGTGTGACAACGCCAAGGGCCGGCAACGCTCTCACCCCCGAGGGCACGCGAACCACCGGAGGGACCCGGGGTTCTGCTTCCCCTGGACGAAGGACAAAGGAGTCGCGGGTGTCCAGCTCCGACATCTTCATCGGCGAGACCATCGGTACCGCCATACTCATCCTGCTCGGCGGTGGCGTGTGCGCCGCCGTCACGCTGAAGGCCTCCAAGGCCCGTAACGCCGGTTGGCTCGCCATCACCTTCGGGTGGGGTTTCGCCGTTCTCACGGCCGTCTACACCTCCGCGCCGCTGTCCGGCGCCCACCTGAACCCGGCCGTGACCCTCGCGCTCGCGATCAAGAAGGACGGCATCTCCTGGAGTGACGTCCCGATCTACTGGGGCGGGCAGCTGCTCGGCGCCATGATCGGTGCGGCTCTGGTCTGGATCGCCTACTACGGCCAGTTCCACGCGCACCTCACCGACAAGGAGATCGTCGGCGGTCCGGGCGCGCAGGCCACCAAGACCAAGGCCGTCGAGGCACAGGAGCAGGGCGCCGGCCCGGTCCTGGGCATCTTCTCCACCGGCCCGGAGATCCGGGTCGCCTGGCAGAACGTCGCCACCGAGGTCATCGGCACCATCGTGCTGGTCCTCGCCGTCCTCACGCAGGGCCTCAACGACGGCGGCAACGGCCTGGGCACCCTGGGCGCCCTGATCACCTCCCTGGTCGTCGTCTCCATCGGTCTGTCCCTCGGTGGCCCGACCGGTTACGCGATCAACCCGGCCCGTGACCTCGGTCCGCGTATCGTGCACGCTCTCCTGCCCCTGCCCAACAAGGGCGGTTCCGACTGGGGCTACGCCTGGGTCCCGGTCGTCGGTCCGCTGATCGGCGGCGCGATCGCTGCAGGCCTCTACAACGTCGCTTTTGCTTAGAAGCAGCCAGAGCCGCTGGAGCAACTGGAGCAGCTGGAAGCAGCACTCCCAGCAAGCAACGCGTAGCAAGCACTCGTAGCAAGCAGCCGTAGACAGACCGCTTATCCACGGAACTCAGGAGCACACAGTGACCGACGCGCACACCGCCGGCCCCTTCATCGCCGCGATCGACCAGGGCACGACCTCTTCCCGCTGCATCGTCTTCGACCGCGACGGCCGTATCGTCTCCGTCGACCAGAAGGAGCACGAGCAGATCTTCCCCAAGCCGGGCTGGGTCGAGCACAACGCCAACGAGATCTGGACCAACGTCCAGGAAGTCGTCGCCGGAGCCATCCAGAAGGCCGGCATCACCCGGGACGACATCAAGGCCATCGGCATCACCAACCAGCGTGAGACCACGCTGCTGTGGGACAAGAACACCGGTGAGCCCGTCCACAACGCCATCGTCTGGCAGGACACCCGCACCGACGCCCTGTGCAAGGAGCTCGGCCGCAACGTCGGGCAGGACCGTTTCCGCCGCGAGACGGGCCTTCCGCTCGCCTCGTACTTCGCCGGTCCGAAGGCCCGCTGGCTGCTGGACAACGTCGAGGGCCTGCGCGAGCGCGCCGAGGCCGGCGACATCCTGTTCGGCACCATGGACACCTGGGTCATCTGGAACCTGACGGGCGGTGTCAACGGCGGCAAGCACTACACCGACGTCACCAACGCCTCCCGCACCATGCTGATGAACCTGCACACCCTGGAGTGGGACGAGAAGATCGCCGAGTCCATCGGCGTGCCGCTGTCCATGCTCCCGGAGATCCGCTCCTCCGCCGAGGTCTACGGCGAGGTCACCGGCGGCAAGCTGGGCGACCTGCTCGGCGGCATCCCGGTCGCCTCGGCGCTCGGTGACCAGCAGGCGGCCCTGTTCGGCCAGACCTGTTTCGCCGAGGGCGAGGCCAAGTCGACGTACGGCACCGGCACGTTCATGCTCATGAACACCGGCGAGAAGATCATCAACTCGTACTCCGGTCTGCTCACCACCGTCGGCTACCGCATCGGCGACGACAAGCCGGTCTACGCCCTCGAGGGCTCGATCGCCGTCACCGGTTCGCTGGTGCAGTGGATGCGCGACCAGATGGGTCTGATCTCCACCGCCGCCGAGATCGAGACGCTCGCGCTCTCCGTCGAGGACAACGGCGGCGCGTACTTCGTGCCGGCCTTCTCCGGTCTGTTCGCCCCGTACTGGCGCTCCGACGCCCGCGGTGTGATCGCCGGTCTGACCCGGTACGTCACCAAGGCGCACCTCGCGCGCGCCGTCCTGGAGGCCACCGCCTGGCAGACCCGTGAGATCACGGACGCCATGACCAAGGACTCGGGCGTCGAGCTCGCGGCCCTCAAGGTCGACGGCGGCATGACCTCCAACAACCTGCTGATGCAGACCCTCTCGGACTTCCTGGACGCCCCCGTGGTCCGTCCGATGGTCGCCGAGACGACCTGCCTCGGTGCCGCCTACGCCGCCGGTCTCGCCGTCGGCTTCTGGACCAGCACCGACGACCTGCGTGCCAACTGGCGCCGGGCCGCCGAGTGGACCCCCCGCATGGACGCGGACAGCCGCGACCGTGAGTACAAGAGCTGGCTCAAGGCCGTCGAGCGGACGATGGGCTGGCTCGAGGACGAGGAGAGCTGACGAGAGCCACTCGTAGGCTCAAGCCGCTCTGATGAGGAGTAAGAACCCGAAATGACCAGTCAGTCCACCCTCCAGTCCGTGCCTGCCCTCGGTACGCGCCCGGCCTCCGGCTCCAACCCGAGCCGCGCCGAGACCCGGGAGCAGCTCGCCAAGGCGTCGTACGACCTTCTCGTGATCGGCGGCGGCATCCTGGGCATCTCCACCGCCTGGCACGCCGCGCAGTCCGGCCTGAGGGTGGCTCTGGTCGACGCCGGTGACTTCGCCGGCGCCACCTCCTCCGCCTCCTCCAAGCTTCTCCACGGCGGTCTGCGCTACTTGCAGACCGGCGCGGTGAAGCTGGTGGCGGAGAACCACTTCGAGCGCCGTGCGGTCTCCCGCCAGGTGGCTCCCCACCTGGCGAACCCGCTCACGTTCTACCTGCCGGTGTACAAGGGCGGGCCGCACGGCGCGGCGAAGCTCGGGGCGGGCGTCTTCGCCTACTCCGCGCTCTCCGCTTTCGGTGACGGCGTCGGTCACCTCCTGTCCCCCGCCAAGGCGGCGCAGGACGTGCCCGAGCTGCGCACCGACAACCTCAAGGCCGTCGCGGTCTACGGCGACGACCAGATGAACGACGCCCGCATGGCGCTGATGACGGTCCGCGCGGCCGTCGAGGCGGGCGCGGTCGTCCTGAACCACGCCGAGGTGACCGGCCTCCGCTTCACCCAGGGGCGGGTCACGGGCGCCGAACTGCGCGACCGGCTGTCCGGCGACGAGTTCGGCGTCAACGCCCGGCTCGTGCTGAACGCGACCGGCCCGTGGGTCGACCACCTGCGCAAGATGGAGGACCCGAACGCGGCGCCCTCCATCCGCCTCTCCAAGGGGGCGCACCTGGTCCTGAAGCGGACCTCCCCCTGGAAGGCCGCGCTCGCGACCCCCATCGACAAGTACCGGATCACCTTCGCCCTCCCCTGGGAGGACATGCTCCTCCTCGGTACGACCGACGAGGAGTTCGAGGGCGACCCGGCGGACGTCAGGGTCACCGACAAGGACACCGCGCAGATCCTCGACGAGGCCGCGTTCTCCATCCGGGACCAGCAGCTCGACCGTGACCTGATCACGTACGCCTTCGCGGGTCTGCGGGTGCTGCCGGGCGGGCCCGGTGACACCGCCAAGGCCAAGCGCGAGACGGTCGTGACCGAGGGCAAGGGCGGCATGCTGTCCGTCGCGGGCGGCAAGTGGACGACGTTCCGGCACATCGGCCGCACCGTCATGCAGAAGCTGGAGGCGCTGCCGGGCCACCCGCTGGGCGACGACTTCGAACCGATCTCGTCGCTGCCGAAGAAGCTCCCGCTGCCCGGTGTCGCCAACCCGCGCGCGGTCGCGCACCGTCTGCTGGTCGACAACCCGGCGCCGGGTCCGCGCATGGCCGCCGACACGGCGAAGCACCTGGCGACCCACTACGGCTCCCTGGCCTTCGACATCGCCCGGCTGGCGAACGAGAACCCGGAGCTGGGCGAGCGCGTCCACCCCGACGCCCCCGAGATCTGGGCGCAGGTGGTCTACGCCCGTGACACCGAGTGGGCCGAAACGGCGGACGACGTGCTGCGCCGCCGGACGACGCTGACGATCCGGGGTCTGGCGACGGACGAGGTCCGGGCGAAGGTGCAGGACCTGCTCGACAAGAAGTAGGCGCTACGACTCGAAGGGCGCGGCTCCTCCTGACGGGAGCCGACCTGACCGAGACCCGGCCCTCCTCCCCTATGGGGCCGGTGCGCGAGAGGGGCGGCTCCACGCCGATGGAGCCGCCCCTTTCGCATGCCGCGTTGTCAGTGGCGGGTGTTTTCATGGGGGCATGAACATCGAACGGGCCGTCCCCGGGGAACTCGCCGCGCTGCGCGAGGCGTTCGCCGTGACGGACGAGGGTGCCTCGGCGCTGGGGTGGGAGGCGGTGCACGCCTTCGAGGCGGAGCGCGGCGTGGTGTTGCCGGAGCCGTACCGGACCTTCGTGGCGGAGATCTCGGACGGGTCGTTCCAAGGACCGCCGGAGTACGGGCTGGTGGGGCTGGCCGAGAGTGCCAAGGGACAGGATCTGGGCCGTCCCTTCCCGCTCGCCGAGCCGTGGGCATGGGAGGACGACGACGGGGGTCACGAGGACCCGGACGCCGTCGTCGAGCAGGTCGTCCACCACGGTTCGCTGATCCTCGGCACGGACGGCTGCGGCATGGACTGGCACCTGATCGTCACCGGGCCGCACCGCGGACACATATGGCAGGTCACCGATGTGGGCGCGCTGCCGTTCGGCGCGGAGTTCGGTCATACGACCTCCGCGCCCGGCTTCGCCGGCTGGGTGCGGCACTGGGCCGCCGGCCAGGAGTGGTTCGACGGCGGGCCGGCCTAGTGAAGCGACGGGCAGCCCAGTGAAGCGACGGGCAGCCCAGTGAGGGGGCGGTCAGCCCAGTGAGGCGACGGTCAGCCCAGTGAGGCGACGGTCAGCCCAGTGAGGCGACGGCTTCGCGTACGGCGGTGACGTCCCGCAGCTCCTCGCGGCGCACGATCAGTTCGCGGCCCAGCAGCAGCGCCCTGCGGGACGCCGGTGCCGGGTCCGGGAGGGTCGTCAGGTCGGTCAGGTGGGCGAAGCCGATGATGCGGCGGATGATCTCCGTGCCCGCGTAGCCGACCGATTCCGTCCAGACGCGGCGCAGGAAGCGGTCGAGGTAGGCGTCGTCGAAGAAGGTGTCGACGCGGGAAGGCCACAGGCGGCGGAACTCGGCCTCGAAGGCCTCCCAGGACAGCCGGAGTTGGTCGCCGTGGTCGCTCAGCGACCCCAGCGCCCGCGCCCGTTCCTCCGACACCAGCGCGTTGGCCCAGTACAGGCCGAGGTCGTAGCCGATCGGGCCGACGAAGGAGAACTCCGGGTCGAAGACCCGCACGACCGGGACGCCTTCGCGGTCGCCGACCATGATGCTGCCGGTGTGCAGGTCGCCGTGGAGGAGGGCCTGGGCGCTGGTCATGAAGGTGTGCCGGAGGTCGGCGACCTCGGTGCGCAGGCGGGCGTCCGCGCGGAACTCCGCCGCCAGGTCGGCCACGCCCTCGTGCCAGTGGTTGTGCTCGTGCTCGATGTACGGCTCCGAGAGGACGACATCCTCGGTGATCTTGCACAGCTCGGGGCTGACCGAGGCCGCGATCAGGGCCTTGCGCTCGGCGGAGGGCATCCCGAAGTCGCTGGTGGCGAAGGAGAACTGGGCGACGAACTCGCCCACGCGGGCCGAGGTGTCCGGGCCGTACGGCGCGCCCTCGTTGAGGAGCGTGCGCAGGACCTCCAGGTCCGACATGTCCTCCATGACGAGGGCGTGGTTCTCGGGATCGTAGCCGTGGATCGCCGGGATCTTGTCCGGGGCCACCTTGGCGACCTGGTCGTAGGCGCGGGCCTCGGCGTCGGCGCGGTCCGGGTTCATCGGCCAGGACGGGCCCGCCACACGGACCCAGGGCAGGGCCTGCTTCACGGCGAGGCTGCGGGTGCCGGCGGGCGAGGCCGCGAGGAAGACGCGGTTCATGTTGCCGTCGGAGACCTCGCGGACCTCCGGGTCGGCGGCCTCGTCCCAGTGGCCGCGCTCGCGCAGGTACGCCGGGATGTCCTCGGTCTCCAGGATGCGGTAACCCATCGTGAACTCCCCCTATGCGGTGCGGCGCTTGGACAACGTGAAGCTGAAGACCAGGGCGAGGATGAGGACCGCGCCCTCGACGACGTCCTGGGTGTAGTACGGCAGGCCCTTGATGGTCAGGCCGGTGGTGATGATGCCGATCAGTACCGCGCCGAGGGCCGTGCCCCAGACGTTCGGGCGGCCCTTGCCGAGGACCGAGGTGCCGACCAGGGCAACCGCGACGGCCTCCAGAAGCTGTGAGGTGCCGGCGGAGACGTCGCCCTGGCCGATGCGGGAGGCCAGGATCAGGCCGCCGACGGAGGCGAGGACGCCGGACAGCACGTAGGCGAGGGCCCGGTACGCGCCGACGCGGATGCCGGCCAGCCGGGACGCCTCGGGGTTGGCGCCGATGGCGTACAGTACCCGGCCCCAGCGGGTGCGGGCGAGGAAGACCCAGGCGGCGATGGTCAGCCCGCCGAAGACGAGGACGGAGATCGGGATGCCGAGGACGGTGCCGCGGTCGATCTTCAGGAAGCCCTCGGTGAACTTGCCGGGCGCGGTGGTGCCGTCGTCCAGGGTCATGCCGGGGGTGATGGACTGGCCGTCGACCAGGACGAGTTTGAGGCCCTGGACGATGAAGAGCGTGCCCAGCGTCGCCAGCATGTCGGGGATCTTCAGCACGACGATCAGCAGGGCGTTGAGCAGACCCACCACGGCGCCTGCCGCGAGCACCGCGAGGATCGCGACCGTGCCGACCTGGTTGTAGACGACCATCGTCTGGGCGGCGACGGAGACACCGAGGCCCGCGACCGCGCCGACGGACATGTCCATTCCGCCGACGGCCAGGGTGAGGGTGACGCCGAGGCCGAGGATGGCGGCGACGGAGACATAGCGCAGGGTGTCGAGAAGGGTCGCCGACTCGCGGAAGGAGCCCTCGCTCAGCGCGAAGTAGAGGAAGAGGGCGACCGTCACGAAGATGAAGCCGTACTTGATGACGGCGTTCTGGACGCGCGCGGCCGGGGTGGCCGTGGGGGACGGGGTGGCCGTCTTCACCGGGGTGCTCTGGGCTGTGGTCATGGGGTGCTTCCTTCAGCGGCGGCGGGCGTCACACCGACGCCGAGATGGTCTGGATCACGCGGTCGCGTTCCGCGGCCTCGCCGTAGGCGTCGAGGTGGATCTCGCCGGCGGCCAGCACGACGACCCGGTCGGCGACCTCCAGCACCTCGTCGACGTCGGCGGACAGGACGAGCACGGCGGCACCTTCGGCGGCCAGGGCGCGGGCGCGGCGGCCGATGTCCCGGCGGGCGCCGATGTCCACGCCTCGGAACGGCTCGTCCAGGATGAGGACGCGGGGTGTCTCGGCGAGCCAGCGGCCGACGACGACCTTCTGCTGGTTGCCGCCGGACAGCTCCTCGACGGTGCTGTGCTCGTCGCGGGTGACGACACCGAGGGCGTCGATGGTGTCGCGGCCGAGGGCGTCCTCCTTGGCCGTGTTGACGAGGCCGAGCCGGGAGAAGGCCTTCAGGAACGGCAGCGAGATGTTCTGGGCGAGGGACCAGCCGGGGACGAGGGCGTCGGCGTGCCGGTCCTCGGGGACCAGGTGGATGCCGGCGCGGATGGCGTCGGCCGGCCTGCGGGGTGCGAACTCCTTGCCGTCGAGTTCGACGGTGCCCGACGTGAAGGGTTCGGCGCCGAACAGGCCGCGGGCCAGTTCGGTCTTGCCCGCGCCCAGCAGGCCGACGACGCCGGTGACCTCGCCGGTGCGGACGTCGAGGTCGAGGGGCGTGCGGTCCTCGAAGAGGCGGACGCCCCGCAGTGAGAGGGCCACTTCATGGGAGGGGCCGCCGTCCCGGACCGGCCGGGCCGTGGTCGCCTCGTGGGCCTGGGCGAGCATGGCGCGCAGGGCGGCGTCCCAGTCGAAGGGCCTGGCCTGGTCCTCGGTGAGACGGCCGTCCCGCAGGACGACCAGGCGGTCGGCGAGGGCGTCGATCTCGCCGAGGCGGTGGGAGACGTAGAGGACGGCGATGCCGTCGTCGCGCATCTTCTCGACCAGGGCGAAGAGGCGTTCCGCCTCGGCCGCCGACAGCGCGGAGGTCGGCTCGTCGAGGACGAGGAGGCGCGGGCGGGTGGCCAGGGCGCGGGCGAGGATGAGCAACTGGCGGTCGGAGATGCCGAGTTCGGTGACGTCTCTTTTCAGCAGGGCGTCGCCCCAGCCCAGTTCCAGGCCCGCCTGGATCTCGCGGGCGCGGGCCAGCAGCTTGGCGCCGTTGAGGAAGGGGTTGCCGCGGCGCTGAGCGAGCTCCTCGAAGGCGAGGTTCTCGGCGACCGTGAGGCCGGGCACGATGCCCTCGCCGATGCGCTGGTGCACGGTCTGGATGCCCAACTGCCGGGCGGCCAGCGGCGACTGGAGGGCCGCGGGCTCCCCCGCGACCCGCACCTGGCCGCCGTGGTCGGTGTGCACGCCGGAGAGGATCTTGATCAGCGTGGACTTGCCGGCGCCGTTCGCGCCGAGCAGCGCGACGACGCTGCCCGGCGAGATGTCCAGCGAGACCGACTCCAGGACCGTCTTGCCGGCGAAGGCCATGCTGACGTCGGTGAGACCGACCGCCGGCGTCCCCGTCGTCTCAGTGGGCGACATTCGAGATCCAGTCCGCGGTCGAGACCTGGGACAGGTTCAGCGCGGGCAGCGCCTTGCGCAGCTGGTCCATGTTCTCGATCTTCTTCTCGCGCAGGAAGTCCTGCGTGATGGCGACGGCCGGGAACTCGACGGAGGTCTTGTTCAGCTGACCGGCCAGTTCGAGGGCGGTGGTGCGGACGACGGCGGCGCCGACCGCGGACGGGTCGGTGCCGGCGGTGGCGACCCAGGGGCTGTCGGCGGCGGCCATCTGCTGGATGTCGGCGTTGGAGACGTCCGCGCCGAAGACCTTCACCTTGTCCTGGAGCTTCTTGTTCTGCACGGCGAGGACGGTGCCCTTGGCGAGTTCGTCGTAGGGGGCGAAGACACCGGCGACGTCGCCGTGCTGGGTGAGGGCGGCGGAGACGAGGGGGACGTTGTCGGTGGCCGTGGAGTCGGTGACCTTGCCGACCTTGAACTCCTGCTTCCAGCCCTGCGCGGCGAGTTCCTTCGTCCAGACGGTGTTGCGCTTGTCGAGGGCGGCGTAGCCGGCCACGTTGACGTAGCCGACCTTGGCGTCCTTGCCGACCTTCTCGGCCATCACGTCGAGGACGGCCTGGGCCATGCTGGCGTCGTCCTGCTTGGTGGAGACGACGCCCTTGGTGGCGGTCTCGACGTCGTAGACGACGACCTTGATGCCCTTCTTCACGGCCTTGTCGATCTCCGGCTGGATGGTGGCCGGGAAGCCGTGGTCGATGATGATCGCCTTGGCGCCGGAGTTGATGGCCGAGGAGAGGTCGGTGGCCTGCTTGGCGTTGTCGGCCTGGGCGTCGTACACGGTCAGGTCGATGCCGAGGGCCTTGGCCTGCGTCTTGGCGCCGTTGCCCCACTGCTCGAAGTAGTCGCCGGCGCCGCTCTGCCGGACCAGGGCGACCTTGACCGCGCCCGCGCTGAACGGGGCGGGCTTCTTGCCGGTGGCGGCCGACGCGGAGGCGGCGGTGTCGCCGGTGTCCTGGGAGGCGTCGCTCGACTGCGAGCAGCCGGAGAGCACGAGCGCGGAGAGGGACGCGAGGGAGAGCGCGGCAAGGGGCAGACGGGTGGTGCGGAACATGGCGGGGCTCCAGGTGCGGGGTGGTGCTGAGCGGATGAAGGGGGTGCCTGGCCCGGAGCACGAGCAGAAGGGAATGCGCCACCGCCGAAGAAGGGCAGGGCGGGGCTCCGGGAGGGGTCAGCGACAGCTGGCGGTGGTCGTCCGGAGCAGGTCCACGTACAGCCGCCGTACGAGCAGCAGCGTCTTCATACGCAGATCATGAGAACGATTTCAGCCATCCGTCAAAGGTGTGGAAGCGGTTTCTCAACAGATGAGACAACGACTACGTCACACGCGGTTGACCTGACTGGGCGGGTTACCATCGCGGGACCGGCACCCGACCCGGCACAGTGAGGCCCCGATGACGACACCCCGTGCGAACGCGCTGCGTATGCCCTGCATGCGCCGCTGTTGTCGCGCGCTGTGTCGCGGCTGACCGACTGTCCCGCCGCGTTTCGCCGCCGTCCCTCTTCCTCTCCCGCCGGTCCGGTGCTTGTCTCGGTATCCGGACTTTCCTTCCAGACGCCTGGAGTTGTTCCCATGACGCTGCTGACCACCTGGTCCGAGTCCGGCCCCGAGACGCAGGTCCGCCGCACCTCGGACCCCGCCGAGATCGCCGAGGCGCTTCTGCCGCTCGGTGTGCGCTACGAGCAGTGGCCGATCCGCGAGGACGTGCCCTTCGACGCGGACAGCGACACGGTGTTCGCCGCGTACGGCCCGGAGATCGAGAAGCTGAACGCCGAGGAGGGCTTCACCACGGTCGACGTTCTCGGCCTCCACCCCAGCGACGACCCGGAGTTCCCGGCGAAGGCGAAGGCCGCGCGCGAGAAGTTCCTCCAGGAGCACACGCACGACGACGATGACGAGGTCCGTTTCTTCGTCTCCGGCTCCGGCATCTTCTATCTGCACGTGAACGGCGAGGTGCACGCGGTCTTCTGCGAGAAGGGCGACCTGCTGGGCGTGCCGCGCGGCACCACCCACTGGTTCGACATGGGCACCAACCCCTCCTTCACCGCGATCCGCTTCTTCCACGAGGAGGACGGCTGGATCGGCAACTTCACCGGTTCCACGATCGCGTCCCGCTTCCCGGACTACGACACGATCGCGGCGGGCTACGAGGCGGACAAGGCCTCCGCATGAGCCTGTCGTACGACGTGGACGCCGTGGTGCTCGACATCGAGGGCACCACGAGCGCCACGGGCTTCGTCGTCGACGTCCTCTACCCGTACTCCCGCTCACGTTTCGGAGCACTGCTCTCCGAGCGGGGCGATGACCCGGACGTCCTGCGGGCCGTCGCCCAGGTCCGCGAGGAACTCGGCGACCCGGACGCGGACGCGGCGGCCGTCGAGAAGGCCCTCAACTCCTGGCTCGACGAGGACCGCAAGGCCACCCCGCTCAAGACCCTCCAGGGCATCATCTGGTCCGAGGGCTTCGCCCGCGGCGACCTCGTCTCGCACTTCTACGACGACGTCGTACCGCGCCTGCGCGCCTGGCACGCGGCGGGCCTCGGGCTGTACGTCTACTCGTCCGGGTCGGTGGCCGCGCAGCGGGCGTGGTTCACCAACAGCCCGGAGGGCGACCTGACGCCCCTCGTCTCGGGGCTGTACGACACCGAGAACGCGGGCCCCAAGCAGGAGCCGGAGTCGTACCGCAGGATCGCGGAGGCGACCGGAGTCGACCCGTCCAGGCTCCTCTTCCTCTCCGACCGGCCCGGTGAGCTGGACGCGGCCCGTGCGGCCGGCTGGCAGGCGGTCGGCATCCGGCGGCCCGGGGAGCCGTACTACGAGCAAGGCGTCGGCGACCACGCGCAGGCGGGGACGTTCGACGAGATCACCGTTTCTGCCGTTTCCGGGAGCACCGCATGACCGCTGAGATCAACGCACTCGACCTGGAGGAGGCGGGGGCGGTGCTCGCCGCCGAGTCCGCCCGCTTCGCCTCCTTCGGCTGGATGCGGGGCACCTCCGGCAACCTCTCCGTGGTGCTCACCCGTGACCCGCTGCGCCTCGCGGTCACCGCCAGCGGCCACGACAAGGGTGAACTGACGCCCGCGGACGTGGTGTTGGTGGACGGGCAGGGCGCGGCCGTGCGGGGCGGAAGGCCGTCCGCCGAGGCCGAGCTGCACGCGCGGGTCGCCGCGCTGACCGGTGCCGGGGCGGTCGTGCACGTCCACACGGTGGCGTCCGTGGCCATGGGGCGGCGCGAGCCGGGCGGGATCGTGTTCAAGGACCTGGAGATGCTGAAGGGCGTGGGGCAGCCCGCGCACGACGTCGAGGTAACGCTGCCGGTCATCGCCAACAGCCAGGACATGAAGGTGCTCGGGGACCGACTGGAGGCGGCGCGGGACCCGCGGATGCCGGCGGTGGTCGTCGCCGGGCACGGGCTGTACGTGTGGGGTGCCGATCCGCGCCAGGCGCGGCACCACACCGAAGTGGTGGAGTGGCTGCTGGAGTTGGAGCTTTCGCAGCGCTGAGCCGTGTTCTCCGGCAATGAGAAGGGACCCCCGGGAGCCGGGGGTCCCTTCCTGTCGCCGGGGGCCCTATTTCAGGTGGTCGCCCGGCAGTTGGCCGGCCGACACCTCCAGCACGCCCCGTTCCGTCACCAGCCCCGTCACCAGCCGCCCCGGCGTCACGTCGAAGGCGGGGTTGTGGCCGCGCGACTCGGCGGGCGCCGTCCGTACCCCGCCCCACTCCAACACCTCGGCCTCGCCGCGGAGTTCGATGTGGATGTCGTCGCCGGTCTTGGTGGCGAGGTCGACCGTGGTCGTCGGCGCGGCCACCAGGAAGGGGATGCCGGCGTCGGCGCAGGCGAGGGCGACGCCCACGGTGCCGACCTTGTTGGCGGTGTCGCCGTTGGCCGCGATGCGGTCCGCGCCGACGATCGCCGCGTCGACCTCGCCGCGCAGGACGGTACCGGCGGCGGCCCCGTCGGCCTGGACGTAGTGCGGTATGCCCTCCTGGGCCAACTCCCAGGCGGTGAGCCGGGATCCCTGGAGCAGAGGGCGCGTCTCGTCGGCGTACACGACCTCCAGGCGCCCGCGCGCGTGGAGTTCACGGATGACGCCGAGTGCGGTGCCCCAGCCGGCGGTCGCCAGGGCGCCGGTGTTGCAGTGGGTCAGGATGCGCAACGGCCGGTCCTCGCCGACCAGTTGGAGCAGCCAGTCGGCGCCGAAGGCGCCCATCGCGCGGTTCGCCTCGACATCCTCGCGCTGGACGGCGGCGGCCTCCTCCAGCACCGCGCCGAGGCCCTCGTCGAAGCGGGTCATGACGCGGTCCACGCACACCATGAGGTTGACGGCCGTGGGGCGGGCCGCACGGACCCGGGCGACGGCCGCGCGCACCTCGTCCTGCGACCAGCCCTCGCGCTCCCCCTGGATCAGCGCGAGCGCGACACCGTACGCGCCCGCCGCCCCGATGGCCGGAGCGCCACGCACCACGAGGCGCTGGATCGCGTCGACCAAGGTGTCCACATCGTGGACATCCAGCGTCTCGGTGCGCTGCGGCAGCAGCGTCTGGTCGATGAGGGCGAGGCTCTCCCCGGTCCACTCGACCGCGCGCAATTCCTGGGGCATATCGGGACACTCCTGATGTTCCGGTGGTCTCCGCCACCGTACATGACCTGCACGAACCATAGTTCGAGACAACCGAGCAGGTGTCCGGAAACGGATGCTACTGTCCAGCGATCAGTCCGCAGACCGAGACGAAGGAGGAAAGACCGTGCTGCTGACCAAGCGCCGTTTCCTCGACTTCGGCCGGTGTGCCGGCGACGGCTGTCGACGCTGACCCGTCCCCGCAGCGTCACCCCGTCCACCACCCCCACGCGCTCCCGACGGAGCGCGCATCGCCGTATCCGGAAGGTCCCCCGATGCTCCGCAGATCCCGCCGTACCCTGCAGGTCGCCGCCACCACCGCGCTGATCGTCACCGCGGCCACCGCCTGCAACGCCGCCGCGAAGAACGACTCCGGCAGCGCGAGCGCGGGCAGCGAGACGTCCTTCACGCTGGTCACCCCGGACGCCGTCGGCCAGAACGAGTTCCTCAAGCTCGCCGTCAGCGGCATCAAGTCCGCGGCGAAGCAGCACGACGGCTCGCAGAAGGTGTACGAGTCCACCGACACCGCCTCCCAGCAGCAGAACGTGCAGGCCGCGGTCGACGCCAAGCCGGACGTCGTCGTGCTGGTGGGCTTCGAGTTCGCCGACATCGTCGCCCAGCAGGCCCAGAAGAACCCGAAGCAGCAGTTCCTGATCATCGACGCCTGCACCACCAAGACGTTCAAGAACGTCAGCTGCGCGGTCTTCCGTGAGCACGAGGGCGTCTACCTCGCGGGCGCCGAGGCGGGCCTGCTCAGCAAGTCGGGCAAGGTCGGCGCGGTCGACGTCCTCGACACGCCCCAGTTCCGCCGCTACAGCGACCCGTTCGCGGCCGGCGCCAAGAAGGTCGCTCCGAAGACCACCACCGACACACGCTTCGTCGGCGGCCAGTCCCCGTTCGACGACTCGGCCCGCGCCAAGGAGCAGGCGGGCACCCTGCTCGCCAAGGGCTACGACCAGCTCATGGCGGCCGCGGCGGCGGGCAACTACGGCGTCTTCGAGGCCGCGAAGGCCAAGGGCGCGTACGCGTACGGCGTCGACGTCAACCAGTGCCCCTCGGCACCCGGCACGGTCGTCGACAACGTGATCAAGCGCACGGACATCGCCGTGGAGAAGGGCATCGAGTCGGTGCTCGACGGCAAGGCGGGCACGACCGTCTCGTACGGCCTGAAGGAGGGCGGCATCAGCCTGACCGGCCTGGAGGACGGCGTCGGGACGTCGAAGTGCGTCATCGCCGACCACGCGGACGTCCTCACGAAGGTCAAGGAACTGCGCGACCAGATCGTGTCCGGGAAGCTGACGGTCGATGACCCCGCAGCAAGCTGATCCGGCGGTCGAGCTCCGGGGAATCACCAAGCGGTTCCCCGGCACGCTCGCCAACGACGCCGTCGACCTGACCGTCCGGCGCGGCGAGATCCACGCCCTCATGGGCGAGAACGGCGCGGGCAAGTCCACGCTCATGTCGATCCTGTACGGCATGACACGCGCCGACGCCGGTTCGGTCCGCGTCGACGGGCGCGAGGCGGACTTCGCCAGCCCGGGCGACGCGATGGCCGCCGGGCTCGGCATGGTCCACCAGAGCTTCAAACTGTTCGACTCGCTGAGCGTGGCCGAGAACGTCGTCTACGCCGCCGAGCCGCGCCGCTTCGGCCTGGTGGACCGGGCCGCGGCCCGCCGCCGGGTGCGTACCCTCGCCGAGGAGCACGGCCTGGCCGTGGACCCGGACGCCCGCGTCGGAGACCTGCCCGTTGGCCTGCGCCAGCGCGTCGAGATCCTCAAGCTGCTGCACCGCGGTGCCCGCACGCTGATCCTCGACGAGCCGACGGCCGTGCTCACGCCCGCCGAGGCGGACGCGCTGTTCGCCGTCCTCAAGTCGCTGGCCGCACAGGGCCGTACGGTGATCCTCGTCACGCACAAGCTGCGCGAGGTCCTCGAAGGCAGCGACCGCGTGACCGTGCTGCGGGACGGCCGGGTGGTGGCCCGCCTGGTCACCGCGGAGACCTCCGCCGACGAGATCGCGGCCGCGATGACCGGCCGCGCGGTCGAACTGGACCGCATCCATGCCCCGGGGACGCCGGGTGACGTGGTCCTGGACGTGTCCGACCTGGCCACCGACGGGGTGCGCGAGGCCTCGCTCACGGTGCGGGCGGGCGAGATCGTCGGCATCGCGGGCGTCGCGGGCAACGGCCAGAGCGAGCTGATCGAGGCGCTGGCCGGACTGCGGCCGACCACCGCGGGACGCGTGTCCCTGCTCGACGCCGACATCACGCACGCCTCGGCCACCGAACGCCGCCTGGGGGGCCTGGCGTACGTCCCCGAGGACCGGCACGCGGTCGGTACGGCGCCTGCCGCGTCCGTCGCCGAGAACCTCGCGATGGGGCATCACCGTACGTCGTTGTCGTCCCGCGGCCTGCTCCCGCCGACCGGAGTCCGGGCGCACGCACGGCAGTTGATCGACCGCTTCGGCATCAAGGCGCCGGCGCCGGAGGTTCCGGCTTCCGCGCTGTCCGGCGGAAATCTCCAGAAGCTGCTCATCGGCCGTGAACTCGCCCACGACGCACCGCTGTTGCTCGTCGAGCAGCCGACCCGCGGGGTCGACATCGGCGCCATCCAGAACATCCACGACCAGCTGGTCGCCTACCGCGACGCCGGTCACGCCGTGCTCCTCGTCTCGGCCGAACTGAGCGAGATCCGGGGCCTGGCCGACCGGGTGCTGGTCATGTACGAGGGCCGGATCACGGCGTCGTACGACAAGAACGAGGCGGACGAAGGGACGCTGGGCCTCGCGATGGCGGGCGGCCAGGTCACGGCGGGCGCCGCCGACCGGCATGAACAATCGGATGTCGACTGACATGAACGACCGGATATCGGGAGCCCTGCGCTCCCCCCTCACCTTCTCCGTGCTCGCGGGCGTCCTCATCGGCGCCCTCTTCCTCGTCGGCACCGGCGCGGACCCGATCGCGGCCTACGAGGCGGTCCTCACCGGCTCGCTCGGCGCCGACGGCATCGGCTCCACGCTGACGACCGGCACCAGCGTGCTCGGCATGGCGCTCGCGCTGGCGATCCCGCTGCGGGCCGGGCTCATCAACCTGGGCGGCGACGGTCAGATGGTCCTCGGCGGCATCACGGCGGCCGTGACCGGCCTGTACGCACCGCTGCCGGCGCCCCTCACCGTCGTCCTCGCCCTCCTCGCGGGCATGGCGGCCGGTGCCCTGTACGCCGCCCTGGCCGCCCTGTGCGAGAACCACTTCGGCGTTCCGCTGCTGGTCAGCAGCCTGCTGCTGAGCTACCCGGCGGTGTCGCTGGCCTCCTATCTGGCGCGCTACCCGCTCAAGGAGCCCGGTTCCAGCCTCCCGCAGACCCGCGCCCTGCCCGACGGGGTGGCGCTGCCCGCGTTCGGCGACTCCACGGTCACCTGGGGGCTGGTTCTGGTCGGCCTGGCGGCGGCCGCCTACTGGTTCACGGACCGGCGGACCGCGATCGGGTACGAGATCCGTATGACCGGCCTCAACGCCCGCTTCTCCGCCTACGCGGGTGTCGAACGCCGGGGCCTGACCCTGAAGTTGATGTCCGTGTCGGGCGCGACCGCCGGACTCGTGGGCGCCATCGGGGTGTTGAGCTTCCCGTACCGTTTCGTGGACGGCTCGCTGACCGCACCGGGCTACACCTGGACGGGGCTGACCGCCGCGCTGCTGGCGACGGCCGCCCCGCTGGGCACGGTCGTGGCGTCCTTCTTCTTCGCCGTCCTCCAGGTCGGCGGCCTGGCGATGGAGCGGACGACGGAGGTGCCGCGCGAACTCACGCAGGTGCTCCAGGCGATCGTGATCGTGTTCCTCGCGGCCCGACTGCGTTTCCCCCGCCGGTGGTTCAACCGTCGCAAGGAGGCGGTGTGATGTTCTTCGACTCCGATCTCCTGATGTCGGCGCTGCGCGCGCTGACCCCGATCCTGCTGGCCGCGCTGGGCGGTGCGATCTGCGAACGGGCGGGCGTGTTCAACATCGGCCTCGAAGGCATGATGCTGATGGGCTGCTTCACGGCCGTGGCGACGAGCTGGTTCACCGGGAGCCCCTGGCTGGGCGTGCTGGCGGCGGCCCTCGCGGCGGCGGCCTACTCGCTGATCCTGGCGGTCGGCACGGTGACCCTGCGCGGGGACGCGGTCGTTCTGGGTGTCGCCATGAACCTCCTCGCCGTGGGCCTCACCAGCTTCCTGCTGCGTACGATCTTCGGTGTGCAGGGCACTTTCGACGATCCGTCACTGGCCGGGCTGCCGTTGACCGGCGGTCTGAGTCCGCTCGCCTATCTGTCGTGGGCGGCGGTCGGCGTGGCCGCGGTCATGCTGTCGCGGCACGTGTGGGGGCTCAGGCTGCGCGGGGTCGGCGAGGCTCCGGACGCGGCGGCCACACTCGGAGTGAGTCCCGCGAAGTACAAGTACGCGGCCGTACTGCTCTCCGGCGTCCTGTGCGGTCTCGCCGGTGCCCAACTGGCGCTCGGCAACGTCACGTTGTTCACCGAGAACATGACCGCGGGCCGTGGTTGGATCGCCGTGGTCGCCGTCATGCTCGGCCGCGCCCTGCCGCTGGGCGTCCTGCTCGCCGCCCTGCTCTTCGGCCTCGCCGAGGCGGCCGGCTTCCGCCTCCAGGGCCTCGGCCTGCCCCAACAGGCCACCGATGCCGCGCCGTACGTCGTCACGCTCGGCGCCCTCTTCCTCACCACGGCCCGCCGTCGTCGCCGTGTCCGTCCGTCGTCCACCGGAGCCGCCTCATGACGCAGGACCTGCTGCCCATCACCCGCATACCCCGCACCGGCCTGCCGGCCCACGCGGTCGTCGTCGGCGACCCTGCGCGCGCCGCGGCCGTCGCCGCGCTGCTCGACGGCGCCGAGGAGGTGTCGTACCACCGCGAATACCGTGTGTTCAGCGGCAGTTGGAAGGGCCTGCCGGTCGTCGTGGCCTCGCACGGGGTGGGCGGGCCGGGCGCGATCCTGCTGTTCCAGGAGCTCGCGGACGCGGGCGTACGGGTGCTGCTGCGGTTCGGTACGGCGGGTGCGATGAAGCCGGGGATCGCCGACGGTGACCTCGTCATCGCCGAGGCGGCCGTCCGCGACGACGGCGTCACCCAGCAGCTGCTGCCGCCGGAGTACCCGGCGGTCTCCTCCCCAGAGGCCGTCTTCGCGCTCCAGCGCGCGGCCCGCGCCGCCGACGCCCCGCACCACCGGGGTGTCGTCTGGACCCGCGCGGTGTTCCAGCCCGGCCTGCTGCCGCTGTTCTCCTACGACGGTGCCGGCCTCGCCGCCATCGAGATGGAGCTCTCCGCGCTGCTGGTCACGGCGTCGCTGCGCGGGCTCGTCGCGGGCGGTGTGCTGGTCGTCGACGGGGCGAACGCGGACGAACTGGTCGACGACGACGGCACCAGCGTCTACGACCCGCACCGGGACGTGGTCGCCGCCGGTGTCGAGAAGGGAGCCGTCGTGTCGCTGGAAGCGCTGCGGCTGCTGGCCGAGGAGTACGGACTGTGAGCATCGATCTGCTGGTGCACGGCGGTGACGTGCTCACCGTCGACGAGGCCGGAACCGTCGTACGGGACGGGGCGGTCGCCGTCCACGAGGGCGAGATCGTCGCCGTCGGCCCCGCCGAGGAGCTGACAGCGCGATTCACGGCCGCGGAGCGCATCGACGCGGAGGGCTGTCTCGTCCTCCCGGGTCTGGTCAACACGCACACCCACCTCGCGATGACCCTCCTGCGCGGGCTCGCCGACGACGTCACCCTCCAGGGGTTCCTGGAGCGGGTGCTGCCCGCCGAGGCCCGGCTGCTGGCGCCGAAGAACGTGGCGGCGGCGGTGCGGCTCGCGATCGCCGAGAGCGTCCGGGCCGGGGTGACCTCCGCGCTCGACATGTACTGGTTCCACGAGGCGGCCGAGCAGGCGGCCCGTGAAGCGGGCTGGCGGCTGCACACCGGGCCCACCTTCATGGATGTGCCCGAGCCGCCGGACGCGATCGCGTACGGGGACCGGCTGGAATGGGCGCGCCGGGATCTGGTGGCGCGCGGCCCGGTCCGCCCCGGCCACCGGCCCGTGGTGTTCGCGCACTCGACGTACACCCTCTCCCCCGACCAGCTCGTCGAGATCTTCGCCCTGGCACGGGAGTTCGGCGCCCTGATCCACATCCACGCGGCCGAGAACGCCACCGAGGTCGCCACGGTCGAGGTCAAGTACGGCAAGCGGCCGGTGGAGCTGCTGGACTCGCTCGGGCTGCTCGGCGACGACGTGCTGCTCGCGCACGCCGTGGACCTCACCGGCCCGGAGATCGCGGTGCTGGCCCGCACCGGCACCTCGGTCGCCCACTGCCCCGTCTCCAACCTGAAGCTGGGCTGCGGGATCGCGCCGGTGCCGCGGCTGCTGAGCGCCGGGGTGACCGTCGGGCTCGGCACGGACGGGGCCGTCAGCTCCAACACGCTGGACGTGCTGGGGGCGGTGCGGCAGGCGGCGCTCGTGCACAAGGCGGGCGGCGACCCCACCCTCGTCGGCGCCGAACAGGCCGTACGCATGGCGACGATCGAGGGTGCGCGGGCGCTCGGGCTCACGGCGCAGCTGGGCTCACTGGAGTCGGGCAAGCGGGCCGACCTCGTCGTCCTCGACCTGGGCGCCCCGCATCTGCGGCCGCTGCACGACCCGTGGTCGACGCTCGCCTACGCCGCGCACTCGGCGGACGTGCGGGACACCGTGGTCGACGGGCGGGTGCTGATGCGGGACCGAGTGCTGACGACGCTGGACGAGCCGGCCGTGGTCGCCGACCTGGAAGCACTGGTCTGACCGGGGATTTTCCTCCCACGGCGCTCTTCCCACCCCCATAATGATGTGAGACATCGGATGTCTCGACGGACATGCGCGTGAACCACAGGGAGGCCGGCCATGGCAGTGACCGACGAGGCGATCGAGAAGATCAAGGACATGATCGTCTCCGGTGCCCTGCGCCCCGGCGACCGGCTGCCGAAGGAGTCCGAACTCGCCTCGGAACTCGGGCTGTCCCGCAACTCCCTGCGCGAGGCCGTGCGCGCCCTGGCGCTGATCCGGATCCTGGACGTGCGACAGGGCGACGGCACGTACGTGACCAGCCTCGACCCCCAACTCCTCCTGGAAGCCCTGAGTTTCGTCGTCGACTTCCACCGCGACGACACGGTCCTGGAGTTCCTCGCCGTGCGCCGCATCCTGGAGCCGGCCGCGACCGGGATGGCCGCGACCCGGGTCAGCGAGCAGCAACTGGACGCGCTCTCGGCCCAGTTGGACAAGCTCGGCGACAACCCGTCGGTGGAGGAGCTGGTCGCCAGCGATCTGGACTTCCACCGGGGCATCGTGCAGAGCTCCGGCAACTCGGTCCTGTGCTCCCTCCTCGACGGCCTGTCGGGCCCCACCACCCGGGCCCGGATCTGGCGCGGCCTGACCCAGGAGGACGCCGTCAGCCGCACGCTCCACGAACACCGCATGATCCTCGCCGCCCTGCGGGACCGGGACGCGGAGGCGGCACGGTCCTGGGCGACGGTGCACATCGCGAGCGTGGAGCAGTGGCTGCGCGCGTCACTGTGACGCCCCCTCGCATCACTCACCGTCATCCGACGTCTACCCGGGTCACCGACCGGTCCACGTGACATCCGTGCAGGGTGATCCGGCACAGCTCGGATGACCGGGGGGTGTTCCGGGGTGGCTGATGGGGCAGTGATGCGTTCACTCCCCCGTGCAAGGGGGCTGCGGACGCCCCCGCTGGACGCCGTAAGGTTGGGGCGTACGGGAGGGCACGTCGGAAGGAGGCACTGGGTGATCGAGCTCGAGGGGGTTCCCGAGCTGATCGACCCGGTCATGGTGGCCGCGTTCGAGGGCTGGAACGATGCCGGCGACGCCGCCTCCACCGCGGTCGCGCATCTGGACAGGGAGTGGAAGGGCGAGGTGTTCGCGGCGCTGGACGCCGAGGACTACTACGACTTCCAGGTGAACCGGCCCACGGTGTGGATGGACGCCGGAGTGCGCAAGATCACCTGGCCCACGACACGGCTGTCCGTGGTCCGGGTCGGCGGCGAGAAGCCGCGCGATCTCGTGCTGGTCCGAGGGATCGAACCGTCCATGCGCTGGCGCTCGTTCTGCAACGAACTGCTGGGCTTCGCCCATGAACTGGGCGTGGAGCTGGTCGTGGTCCTGGGCGCTCTGCTCGGTGACACCCCGCACACGCGTCCGGTCCCGATCAGCGGGACCACGTCCGATCCGGACCTGGCCCAGCGGATGGACCTGGAGGAGACGAAGTACGAGGGGCCCACGGGCATCGTCGGCGTCCTCCAGGAGGCGTGCACGCACGCGGGTGTGCCGGCCGTGTCGCTGTGGGCGGCGGTGCCGCACTACGTGTCGCAGCCGCCGAACCCGAAGGCGACGCTGGCCCTGCTCAACCGGCTCGAGGACCTGATCGACGTGCGCATCCCGCTGGGCGAGCTGCCCGAGGACGCGCGCGCCTGGCAGGTGGGTGTGGACCAGCTGGCCGCCGAGGACAGCGAGGTCGCCGAGTACGTGCAGACGCTGGAGGAGGCCCGGGACACCGCCGAACTGCCGGAGGCGTCGGGCGAGGCGATCGCCCGCGAGTTCGAGCGGTATCTGCGGCGCCGGGACGGCGGCAGCCCGCCGGGCGGGCACGCGACGGAGAGCGGCGACGGTACGTCGTATCTGCGGGACAACCCCAGCGGTCGTACGCGACCGCCGAAGCCGCCGAAGCCGAGCGCGGACACGGACCCCGAGCCGGGTACGGAGACGGGAGCCGACGGCGAGGATTCGTCGGACGAGTGAGACGGGGAAGGGCGGTGCGCCTCGCGTGCACCGCCCTTTTTCGTGCCGGGAGGCAGGCGTCAGACCTGCGGTACCGCCACCGCGTCGTAGTCGGTGTCGGGAGTCGGCTGCTCCACGTCGAAGCGGGCGTTGGGCAGGTAGAGCCGGTCGCCCCAGGCCGCGACGGTCGTCGGGATGCGGAAGCGCGGGTCGGTGATCCGGGTGATCGCCGTGCCCTTGGTGCCGGCCGCGTTCAGGTGGAAGACGTCGATGGCGTTCTGCGCCTGCTGGACGACGTAGAAGGTCCGGCCGAGCAGCAACATGCCGTCCCCGTTGGGGAGTTTCGCGCCGCCGAGGTCGACGGCGGTCGCGGCTCCGGTGCGCGGGTCGACCCGCATGAGGGTGCCGCCGTCGGCGAAGCAGTTCACCACGAGCAGGGCGCGGCCGTCGGGGGTGCGCTCGATGCCGTTGGCGGTGAAGTCGTCGCCCTGGACCCAGTCGCCGGACAGGGGCAGCGTCGTGAGGGCGCCGGGCGCGCCGTGCCTGCCGAGGGCCACGCGGTAGAGCTGGGCCTTGAAGGAGTCGGTGAACCAGGCGGCGCCCGGGGTGAGGATCACGTCGTTCACGAAGCTGCCGCCGGTGGCGTACACCTTCTCGATGGCACCCGAGTGCAGGTCCACCGTGCGGATCTCACCGCTGGCGCCGCCGGCGAGGAACAGCCGGCCGTGGCCGGTCTTGAGGCCCACGGTGGGGTGGCCGGCGCCGAGGCCCTTGCTGACGACGGAGCCGCGGCCGGTGGCCAGGTGCGCCCGGTAGATGTCCCCGTTGGCCAGGGAGCCGAAGTAGGCGAAGGGTTTGCCGCCGATGGCGATGCCCTCGGGCTGGAAGCCGTCGGGCAGCGGGAACTGGTCGGGCCAGGCGGTTTTCGGCGCTTCGGCCGCGTGCGCGGTGCCGCCGAGCAGCGCCGCTCCGGTCAGCGCCGCGGTTGCGGTGAGCAGTCTTCTACGTGCGAAGGAACGTGCTGTGGGTGCCACTGTGCGTCCTTCTGCCAAGGGGCCGGCGGTCACCGGCCGAACGGTCAACAGACGCTCTCACCCCATCACATGACCGTCACCTCCGCAGTCTCTGGCCGGATTGCGGCGTGACATCTGTTTCAGGACGGATTGCACGCGGTACCCCGTTCAACTTGATTTCAAACCGAGTTGGCGAACGCGGGGTGGACGAGGGGCCGTTCCGGTGCTTGGTTGTCCCCCGGAGGCGCACCGAGCCCCCCGCAGACGCACCCCCCGCAACCAGGCACCCGCAAGGACCGAAGGGAGCGGTACCCGATGAGCGACCAGGTACAGCCGGCGCAGGGCCCGGGAGCGTCCGGGCCGGGGCCCGACGGAGCGGGATTCACCTACCGAGGAGCCGAGCAGGAACTGATCGTCGTCGCCCGCCCCGAGGCCCGGCTGCGCGCCGGCGCCGAGGGCGTACGGTCGGCGGCCGGTGCCGACGTCTCGGCCCTCAACATGTTCCTCAGCGACGAACAGCTCGCCCTGGAACCCCTGTTCGGCAGCGAGGAGAGGCTCCGGCAGTCGGCCACGGCGCACACCGAGAACGTGCCCGACCTCGCGCTGTTCTACCGGGTCCGCGGCGACCGCAGCCGCGCCGAGGAACTGCGCTCGCGGATCGCCGCGCTGCCGGGCATCGACACCGCGTACGTGAAGCCGGGCGCCGTCCCCGCATCTCTGGGTCAGGTCGGCGAGGAGAGCGGTCGGCTGAAGGAAGGCGCCCCGGTCACCCCGGACTTCAGCGGCCGACAGGGCTATCTGGGCCCCGCCCCCGAGGGGATCGACGCCCAGTGGGCCTGGCAGCGGCCCGGCGGCACCGGTCAGGGCGTGACCGTGATCGACGTCGAGGGTTCCTGGCAGCTCGGTCACGAGGACCTGGCCGCCAAGCTGGCCGGCGTCGTGGTCGGCACCCCGCTGACCGACCTGGCCTGGCGCAACCACGGCACCGCGGTGATCGGCGTGATCGGCGGCGACCGCACCGAGCACGGGGTCACGGGGATCGCGCCGGACGCGGTGACGGCCGCCGCGTCCTTCCAGGGCATCGGCACCGCGGCCGCCGTCCACGCGGCGGCGGACCGGCTCGGCCCCGGCGACATCGTGCTGGTCGAGCTGCACCGCCCGGGACCGCGGCTGGACTTCGCCGACCGCGACGACCAGAGGGGCTACGTCGCCCTCGAATGGTGGCCGGACGACTTCGCGGCCGTCCGGTACGCCACCGCCAGGGGCGTGCTCGTGGTGGCTGCCGCGGGCAACGGGGCCGAGTCCCTCGACGACGCCGTCTACGAGCACCGCCCGGACGGATTCCCGCAGTGGTGGCGCAACCCGTTCAACCCGTCCAACCAGTCCTCCGGCGCGGTCCTGGTCGGCGCGGGCGCCCCACCGCCCGGCACACACGGCCGCGACCACGGCCCGGACCGCTCCCGGCTCGCGTTCTCCAACTACGGTGCCCGCGTGGACGCCCAGGGCTGGGGCCGCGAGGTCACCACCACCGGCGGCTTCTGGGACCGGCCCGGTGACCTGCAGGGCGGGCCCGAGGAGATCGCCTGGTACACGGACACGTTCTCCGGGACGTCCTCGGCCTCACCGATGGTGGTCGGCGCGCTGGCCGCGCTCCAGGGCATGCTGAAGGCGGCCGGCCAGGCGCCGATGTCCCCGGAGCGGGCCCGCGCGATGCTGCGGGCGACCGGGTCACCGCAGCAGGACGCGCCGGGCCGGCCCGCGTCCCAGCGGATCGGCAACCGGCCCGACATCAAGGCGGCGGTCACCCATCTGCTGCCGCACGCGGTCGGCTCCGGCCAGGCCGAACGGTACTGGGACGAGCTGCTGCCCTATCCGCGTGAACTCCCACCGCGGCTCCGGCTGTTCGTGGCCGGCGGCTGGCGGAACCTCAACCATCCGTCCCCCGAGATCCGCCAGGCGGTGCACTCCGCCTTCGCGGGAGGACGGCCCGACGTCCGCGTGTGGTTCGCGGACGACGAGATCGTCGGCCTGGTCGTCTCGGGCTGACGAAGCACATCCCCACCATCAAGGGAAGGTGACACCCGCATGAGCACCACCCCGCAGATGAGCCAACTGGGACAACAGCAGGGACAGCAAGGACAGCAGGGACAGCAGGGACAGCAGTTCCCGAGCACCTCTCCGTACCAGCAGCAACCGCAGCAGCCGTACGGCATGGGCGGCTTCGGCGGCTCGCTGGAGCAGCTCCAGCAGCTCGGCCAGCAGCAGCCCTACCAGCAGCTGCTCCAGCAGCTCGGCCAGCAGCCCTTCACCCAGCAGCAGGGCTTCGGCCAGCAGCAGCTGGGCCAGCAGCAGCAACAGGTCGAGCAGCAGGTGCAGCAGCACATCCACCAGATCGCCCAGGCCGCCGTGCAGTACGTGCAGCAGCAGGTGCAGACACAGGCCCTCCAGGCCGGCATCGCCAGCGGCTACATCGACGTCGTCCAGCCGCTGCCGGGGCAGCCGAGTGTGATCGGCCTGCTGGTCGGCGGTCAGCTGAGGGTCCTGTTCAACCCCAACCCGCAGACCCACGACCAGGTCCAGGAGGCGTTCGCCTTCGGGCACCAGGTCATCGGCATCTGGGACTCCCAGACCCCGCAGATCCTGCGCAGCATCCAGATCCGCAGGATCTGACCGGCACCGGGTGACACGAAGGGCGCTTCCCGCACCGGGGAAGCGCCCTTCTCGGTACTCCGGCGCTACAGCGCGACGCCGAGCAGCGCGTCCACCGCGCGCGAGACGACGCCGGGGGCGCTCTCGTCCGTGCCGCCGGACTCCTCCTGGCGGGCCGCCCAGCGGTCGACCGCGGCGAGCGCGGCCGGGGCGTCGAGGTCGTTCGCGAGGGCCTCGCGGATCTCCTCGACGAGCGCCTCGGCGGCGGGGCCGTCGGGGCGGGAGACGGCGGCACGCCACCGTCCGAGCCGCGCGACCGCGTCTTCGAGCACCTGGTCGGTCCACTCCCAGTCGGCCCGGTAGTGGTGGGCGAGCAGGGCGAGCCGGATGGCGGCCGGGTCGACACCCTCGCGGCGCAGCGTGGAGACGAAGACGAGGTTGCCCTTGGACTTGGACATCTTCTCGCCGTGCAGGGCGACCATGCCGGCGTGGACGTACGCCTTGGCCATGGGGAACTCGCCGGTGAGCACCTGGGCGTGGGAGGCGCCC
The DNA here is from genome assembly GCF_042668605.1 of Streptomyces sp. NPDC057280. Taxonomy (NCBI): domain Bacteria; kingdom Bacillati; phylum Actinomycetota; class Actinomycetes; order Kitasatosporales; family Streptomycetaceae; genus Streptomyces; species Streptomyces sp. NPDC057280. The sequence goes on along the minus strand of NZ_JBHUYR010000009.1, from coordinate 59,139 downwards.
ATCTCGTGGTGCGGGAAGGCGAGGTCGGAGCCGCCGCCCTGGACGTCGAAGGTCATGCCGAGGTGGTCGAGGGCGATGGCGACGCACTCGATGTGCCAGCCGGGTCGGCCGCGGCCGAGCGAGCCGCCGTCCCAGCTCGGCTCGCCCGGGCGGGCGGCCATCCACAGCATCGGGTCGAGCGGGTTCTTCTTGCCCGCCCGGTCGGGGTCGCCGCCGCGCTCGGCGGACAGCAGCCGCATGGCGGCGGCGTCGAGGTTGGAGACCTTGCCGAAGTTCGGGTCGGACTCGACGGAGAAGTAGATGTCGCCTTCGAGTTCGTAGGCGGCGCCCGCGTCCCGGAGCCGCTCGACGAGCGGGACGATGCCGGGTATGGCCTCGACGGCGCCGATGTAGTGCTGTGGCGGGAGCATCCGCAGGGCGGTCATGTCCTCGCGGAAGAGGGCCGTCTCCTTCTCGGCGAGGGCGACCCAGTCGACGCTGTCCCGCTCGGCACGCTCCAGGAGCGGGTCGTCGACGTCGGTGACGTTCTGGACGTAGTGAACCTGCCGCTTGGTGTCGAGCCACACGCGCTGCACGAGGTCGAACGCGTTGTAGGTCGCCGCGTGCCCCATGTGGGTGGCGTCGTACGGCGTGATGCCGCAGACGTAGATACGGGCGACGGGACCGGGGTCGAGGGAGACCAGACCGCCGGTCGCGGTGTCGTGGATCCTCAGGTCGCGGCCCTGACCAGGCAGGGCGGGGACCTCGGAAGCGGGCCAGGCATGCATGTCATGAGCCTAACCGGACGGATGTTCCGTATACGAACCGGACCGGGCCGGATGGCCGGTAAGGCGGTCTTGCGTGCTGTCGTCCGGTGTGCTGGTGCACCGGTGGTGGGCTGCTACACCGGCGGCCAGGGAATGGCCGGCCACTCCCCGCTCGGCTCCGGGTGCTTGCCGGTGGCGAGCAGTTCGTCGACCCGCGCGCGTGTGGCGTCGAGTTCGGCAGGCGTGATGAGTACGGCCAGACGCGCGGCCAGCGCCCCTTCGGCGCCGAGCGCCTCCTTGAGGCCCTTGAGGACGTCGACCGCCTCCCCCGTCAGGGGCTCGCCCGCCCAGCCCCACAGCAGGGTGCGGAGCTTGTTGTCGACGTTGAACGTGACGCCGTGGTCGATGCCGTACAGGCGGTCCCCGGCGGGCAGCAGATGGCCGCCCTTGCGGTCCGCGTTGTTGATCACGGCGTCGAGGACGGCGAGCCGGCGCAGCCGTTCGTCGTCCGCGTGCACCAGCAGCGCGGTCTCGCCCTCGCCGACCTCGGCGAAGCCGATGGCCTTCCAGCCGGGCTCGGGTTCCTCGCCGTCGACCAGGGCGAGCAGCTCGGCGCCGGGCGCGCCCTCGATCCACAGCTGGACCATGCCCTCGCCGAAGGGGCCGTCGCGCAGCACGGTGGGCGGGACCAGGCCCCAGCCGGTCGCCTCGGACACCTCGTAGGCGGCGACCTCGCGCTGGGCGAGGGTGCCGTCCGGGAAGTCCCACAGGGGGCGTTCGCCGCGGACGGGCTTGTAGACGCAGAAGACCTCCTGGCCGTCGTGCTCCACGGAGCAGTACAGCACCGCGTTGGAGGCGTCCCGGATCTGTCCGCGCACCGTCAGCTCACCGCGGGTGAGCAGCTCGGCCGTGGTCACGCCCCGCGGCGGTATCCGTTCTGGCGCGGACATACGTGTCCTTCCGGGTCGAGCGGGAGGCTGCACAGCGGGCACGGCGGCCGCCCGGCGTTGACGACGTCCAGGGCCCGCTTGGCGAAGGCCCTCGCCTGCGCGCCGGTGAGCCGGACCCGCAGCATCGGGGGGCCGTTCTCCTCGTCCTGGAGGAGCCTTTCCTCGGCCTCGGCGAGGTCCTCCTCGGACTCCGCGTCGAGCTCCACGAGGGCCTGCGCCTCGACGATCATGCGCTGTTCCTCGCCGTCCCAGGCCAGCGCCATGGTGCCGACGCGGAACTCCTCCTCGACGGGGGTGTCCAGCGGGGCGGTGTCGGAGATCTCGGTGGGTGCCACCGCCGGGACGGAGGCGTTGCCGCCGCTGCGCCGGACCACTTCGTCCAGCAGCTCGTCCATGCGCTCGGCGAGGGCGGCGACCTGGGTCTTCTCCAGGGCCACGCTGGTCACCCGGGAACCCGCGATGGCCTGGAGGAAGAACGTACGGCGTCCGGGCAGTCCGACCGTGCCGGCCACGAAGCGGTCCGGAGGGTCGTAGAGGAACACCTGACGGGACACGTCCTGTCTCCTGGAGTCGTGATGGGTACGGCGCTACTGCGACCGCTTCACCCTACTGCGCCCGACGATCACGGTGCGCCCGCACCGCCCCCGACCGGGGCGTCGTCCGCGGGCGGGGTCTCGCGCGGGGCCAGGGAGGTGAAGTCACCGGTGTCGCCGAGGCGTACGAGGAACGGGCGCAGACGGGTGTAACGGATCGCGGTGATGGAACACGGGTCTACGGAGATTCGCTGGAAGAGGTCGAGATGGAGTCCGAGCGCGTCCGCGACGAGCGACTTGATGATGTCGCCGTGCGAGCACATGAGGTAGACGGCGTCGGCGCCGTGGTCGCGCTCCACGCGCGCGTTCCACTCCCGTACGGCCTCGGCGGCGCGGGTCTGCATGGCGCGCATCGACTCGCCGCCGGGGAACGCGGCCGCCGACGGATGGGCCTGGACGACCTGCATCAGGGGCTCGTCGTTGAGTTCGGCGAGCTTGCGGCCCGACCAGTCGCCGTAGTGGCACTCGCCGATCCGCTCGTCGGTGTGGGCGGTCAGCCCGGGCCGGGCGTCCAGGAGCGGCTGGAGCGTCTCCTGGCAGCGCTGGAGCGGGCTGCTGACGATCTCGGCGAGGGGCAGCTCGGCGAGCCGCTGGGGCAGCGCGGCGGCCTGGGTACGGCCGCGCTCGTCCAGGGCGACGCCGGGGGTCCACCCGGCGAGCAGTCCCTCGGTGTTGGCGGTGGATCGTCCGTGCCGGACGAGGATCAGCGTGGGCATGCGGCCCAGGGTAGGCGCACGCGCGCGTGCACCGGCGAGCGAGTGACGGGAGAATACGCACCGTGATCGTGGACTGTGCCGTCTACCGCGACGGACACCGCACCGAGGGCCCCGACGACCTCTCCGACGCCCTGGCGGAGGCGAGGGCCGCGGGCGGGTTCGTCTGGATCGGGCTGCACGAGCCGTCGGAACGCGAGTTCGACCTCGTCACCCAGGAGTTCGGGCTGCATCCGCTGGCGGTCGAGGACGCGCTGAAGGCCCATCAGCGGCCCAAGCTGGAGGTCTACGACGACTCGCTCTTCCTCGTCCTCAAACCGGTCGTGTACGAGCCCGACAGCGACCAGGTCTCCACCGGCGAGGTCATGCTGTTCCTCGGCGACTCCTTCGTGGTGACCGTCCGGCACGGCGAGGGCGCCCCGCTGAAGGCCGTACGGCGCCGTCTGGAGCAGGAGCCGGACATGCTCCACAAGGGCCCGACGGCGGTGCTGTACGCCATCTCGGACGCCGTCGTCGACCACTACGTGGAGGTGGCGACCGAGCTCCAGACGGACCTGGAGGAGCTGGAGGCGGAGGTGTTCGCGCCGGACGGGGGCGGCGGCTCCCGGAACACGGCGTCGCGGATCTACACCTTCAAGCGGCAGATCCTGGAGTTCCGCCGGGCGACCGGCCCGCTGGCGCTGCCGCTGACCCGGCTGGCGGGGATCGGCCAGTTCGGCGGCTCGGTGCCGTTCGTCAGCGAGACGTCGCGGCCCTTCTTCCGGGACGTCAACGACCACCTCACGCGGGTGAACGAGTCCGTGGAGGGCCTGGACCGGCTGGTGTCGGACATCCTGTCGGCGCATCTGGCGCAGATGAGCGTCCGGCAGAACGACGACATGCGGAAGATCTCCGCGTGGGCGGCCATGGCCGCGATCCCCACGATGATCGCGGGGATCTACGGCATGAACTTCGACCACATGCCGGAGCTGCACTGGGTGTGGTCGTATCCGGCGGTGATCGCGCTGATGGCGGTGCTGGAGGTCATGCTGTACCGGACGTTCAAGCGCCGGGGCTGGCTCTGAGCCGTTACGCGAACTCGGGGGCGGCGGTGGCCGGGCCGCCGAGCGCGTCGCGCCGTTCGGGCATCTTCAGGGAGACCATGCGGCGCCAGCCCACCGCGCGTTCGTACGCGTACACGGCGTGGATGCCCGCCGCGAGGACCGCCGACTTGGCCTTGGGCCAGCCCAGGATGCGGCCCATGTGCGCCATGACGGCGAGGCTGACGTCGCGGTAGACGCGGATCTCGGCGAGCGCGCACTCCTTCAGGATGCGCTGGATGTCCCGGCCGTGGCCCGCGTACGCGAAGCGCAGCAACTCCTCGTGGCAGTAGGCGAGGTGGTTGTCCTCGTCGCCCGAGATCATCTTCACCGCCCGCCCGAGGTCGGGGTGGTCGGCGAAGTGCTTGCGCAGCAGCTCCATCTGCTCGGAGGCGCGCTGTTCGGTGACCCTGCTGTGCGCGAGGTAGGTCACGATGTCCTGCACGGTGAGCGGCTGGTCGGCCTTGAGCTTGTCGTGGGCGAGACCGATGCCGTTGCGCTCCAGGAGCATCGTGTAGTCGGTGTCGGGGGGCACGGGTACGGGGTCGAGGCCGCGCTTCTTCATCAGGGCGTTGAAGATCCGGCCGTGTTTGTCCTCGTCGGCGCCGTGCCGGGTGATCTTGGGGGCGAGTCCGCGCTCGCTCTCGGGGACCAGGGCGGCGATGCGGGCGTTCTCCCAGCCTCCCTGCGACTCGCCGCTGGCGGCGATGGAACAGAACAGGCGGAAGGAATCGTCGTTGTCGAGGATCTCGGTGAACAGACTCTTGGCCGAAAGCATCGTGGGCACCTCTCTGCGGGACTCCGCGGCAAACCCCGAAGAACGAGTCAAATGCGGTGAGAGAGGTGCTGCAACAGCTGTGTCGGACAACTCCGCCAAAAGGAGGACCCACGGGGTCACGACGGGGGCGTAACCCGGCGGCCACGCGCGCGTTGTTCTGCGTGACGGCCGTGGCGGGGAAGACCCCCGAGCCCCCACCACGGCCGCAGAAACCTCCGGCGGTCTTGAAGCGCGTGTTACGGCGCCCGCCGTTACGCCATCCGGCCGTTACGCCGACCGGCCCGCTGTCATGCCAGTCCGGCCCGCTCCAGGGCCTCGGAGCCGGCGCGGAGCGCGGCGATCCGCTCGTCGAGCGTGAAGCCCGCGGGAGCGAGGCTCAGCGAGGTGACACCGGCCGCCGCGTACTCCTTCATCCGGTCGGCGATGCGGTCCACGGAACCGAGCAGCGTCGTCTGGTCGATCAGGTCGTGCGGGATCGCCGCCGCGGCGCCCTGCTTGTCGCCCGCGAGGTACTTCTCCTGGACCTCGGCGGCGGCCGCCTCGAAGCCCATGCGCTGGGCGAGCTGGTTGTAGAAGTTCTGCTTGGCGCTGCCCATGCCACCCACGTACAGGGCCGTGTAGGGGCGGAAGGTGTCGGCGAGCGTGGCCACGTCCTTGTCCTCGCCGAGCGCGAGCGGCAGCGTCGGGTGGACGTCGAACCCTTCGAGGGTCTTGCCGGCCTTCTCCCGCCCGGCCCGCAGGTACTTGATCGTGGTCTCCTCCAGGTGCGCCGCGGAGGGGAAGATCAGCAGCGCGCCGTCGGCGATCTCACCGGTCTGCTCCAGGTTCCTGGGGCCGATCGCGGCGATGTAGAGCGGGATGTGCTCGCGCTCCGGGTGCACGGTCAGCTTCAGGGGCTTGCCGGGGCCGCCGGGCAGCGGCAGCGTCCAGTGCGTGCCCTCGTAGGACAGCCGCTCGCGGGTCATCGCCTTGCGCACGATCTCGACGTACTCACGCGTGCGGGCCAGCGGCTTGTCGAACTTGACGCCGTACCAGCCCTCGGAGACCTGCGGCCCGGAGACGCCGAGGCCGAGGCGGAAGCGGCCGTGGGAGAGCGAGTCCAGGGTGGCGGCGGTCATCGCCGTCATCGCGGGCTGGCGGGCCGGGATCTGGAAGATGGCCGAGCCGACGTCGATGCGCTCGGTCTGCGCCGCGACCCAGCTGAGCACGGTGGCCGCGTCGGAGCCGTAGGCCTCGGCGGCCCAGCACACGGAGTACCCGAGGCGGTCGGCCTCCTGGGCGACGGCGAGATTGTCCGCGTCCATTCCGGCGCCCCAGTAGCCGAGGTTGATGCCGAGCTGCATGGCCGATTCCCCTTACCGATCAGTAACGTCCCTTGTGGGCCGACCTTAGCGCGGGGGCGCGGATCGGGGCAGTTCGCGGTCGTGTTCTTCCGCCCACAGAAGTGCCGTGACGATCAGGGAAACTGGTTGTCCACAGGCCCCCACACCACTGGTTCAGGCCAGTAATGTCGGCGCTCATGGAGCAGAGGCATCTCGGCCGCACCGGCCTGCGCGTGTCCCGTATCGGACTCGGCACCCTCACGTGGGGCAGGGACACCGACGAGCACGACGCCGCGGACCTCTTGAAGACGTTCTGGGAAGCGGGCGGCAGCCTCGTCGACACGGCGGACGTGTACGGCGACGGGGAGGCCGAATATCTGCTCGGACGCCTCATAGAAGGCCTGGTCCCGCGCCGGGACCTGGTCATCTCCACCAAGGCGGGCAGCGTGCCGGACCCGGACCGCCGCTTCGACGGCTCGCGCGGCCATCTGCTCTCCGCGCTGGACGACTCCCTCACCCGCCTCGGCACGGACTACGTCGACGTGTGGCACGTCCACGCCTACGACCCCCAAACCCCCCTTGAGGAGACCCTCCAGGCGCTCGACCTGGCGGTCAGCAGCGGCCGCGCGCGCTACGCCGCCGTCTCCAACTTCTGCGGCTGGCAGCTCGCCAAGGCCGCGACCTGGCAGCTGGCGGCACCGGGCACCCGGACCCGGCTGGCGGCCACGCAGCTGGAGTACTCCCTGCTCCAGCGCGGCGTCGAGCGCGAGGTGCTGCCGGCCGCGCTGGACCTGGGCATCGGACTGCTGCCCTCCTCCCCGCTGGGCCGCGGCGTGCTGACGGGCAAGTACCGGGGGGACGCCACCCCCGCCGACTCGCGGGGCGCCTCCGAGCATCTGGCGCCCTTCGTCGAGCCGTACCTCGACGACACCGCGAGCCGCATCGTGGACGCCGTGCAGACCGCGGCCGACGGGCTCGCGGTGACCCCGCTCCAGGTGGCCCTCGCGTGGGTCCGCGACCGGCCCGGGGTGACCGCCCCGATCGTCGGCGCGCGCAACGCGCAGCAGCTCACGGCGGCATTGTCAGTGGAGGCCCTTAGTCTTCCTGACGAGATCTGCCGGGCGCTCGACGACGTGTCGGCGCCCGTGCACCGCTATCCCGATCACGACTGGAGCACGCTGTGAGCACGGAGCCGGGGCCCGCCGAGGAGACCGAGCCGGAGGAGGCGCCGACCGCGGAGGACACCGCGACGGCGGCCGGAGAGCAGGCCGGTGCCGTGGAGAGCGACGCCGAGGAGGCGACGGCTGAGGCCTCCGGCGATCAGGGGGAGGCCACGAACGGCGGCGAGGGCGACACCGCTCCCCAGTTGTCCGAGGCCGAGGCCGAACTCGCGGCACAGAAGGTCGAGCGGGAGCGGATCGCGCGGCGCAAGGCCGAGAAGCAGGGGACCGTCGAGAGCGGGGCGAAGCTCAGCGGCAAGGCCGCCGATCTGCTCGCGGCCGTGCGGGCGGTGGAGAGCGGGGCCAAGCCGGTGACGGCGGTCTTCAGCGAGCCCCCGGCACCGCGCCGACCCGCGCCGGAGCCGGTGCAGCGCCCCCAGCCCGTCGCCGCCGACGTGCCCGCGGCGCCCGCCGCCGAGACCGTCGAGTCCGTGCGCGGGATCCTGGCCGAGGGGGGCGCCCCCGAAGCGCTCGTCCCGCAGGTGGCCGCAGCGCTCGGGGAGGGCGCGGCCGAGCAGCTGCGCGCCGACCCCTGGCAGTTGCTGCGCGTCACCGGTGTACGCCCGGAGCAGGCCGACGGGTTCGCGCGGGCGCTGCTGGGCGCGGAGTGCGGCCCGGACGACGAGCGCCGGGGCCGTGCCGTGACCGTCTGGCTGCTGGAGCAGGCCGCGCTGGCCGGACACACCGCCCTCGAACTGCCCACACTCGTCGCCGCGCTGGGCAAGCAGGGCGTGCCGGACGCCGACGCGGCCGTGCAGAACACCCTCGCGGAGGCCGAGGCCCTGGTCTTCCAGGACGCCCTCGACCCGCGGGCCCCGGAGCCCGAGGACGAGGACGAGGAGCGCCCCGTCCGTGTCCTGGTCGGCCTGGAGCGGTACGCGCTGGCCGAGGAGAGCCTCGCCGACGGACTGGCCCGGCTGATCAACTCGGCGCCGAAGCAGGACGGGTCGGCCGAGGACTGGGAGCGCGCCGCGGGCTCCGCGCAGGCGTCGGCCGGCGAGCTGATCCGCGCGGTCGCGGCCCACGGCCTGGTCCTGCACACCGGCGGCGAGGCGTCCCTGGCGGAACCCGCGGCGCTGCTCCAGGCGGCCCGGGACCTCGGCCTGCGTGCCTGGGCGGCGGCCCACGGCCCGCTCGGGCGGGACCGCTTCGCGGCCCTGGTCCCCGGGGCGACCACCGTGACGACGGTCAGCGGTCTCCTGTCCGGCGCCGAGGGCCCGGGCCGGGACGCCGACGGAGCCCTCGACCTGGACCTCCTCGTCGTGCTTGACGCCCCGCAGCTGGACGTGGAGACGGCGGCGCTGCTCACGGAGTCGCTGCCGGACGGGGCCCGGCTGCTGCTGTCCGGAGATCCGGCGGTGCTGTGGTCGGCTGGCCCCGGGCGCGTGTTCGCCGATCTCCTGGCCGCGCGGGTCTGCCCCCAGGTCGCTTCCCGACGCCCCGACCCCGGCCCGCTCGGCGAGCTGGTCTCGGGCATCGGCATCGGCGAGCTGAACCAGGTCGAGGCCCCCGGCAAGGAGGTCGTGATCGTGCCGGTGCGGGACGCGGGCGAGGCCGTGCACCGGACCGTGCAGCTCGTCGCCGACTCGGTGCCGCGGGCGATCGGCGTCCCGCCCGAGGACACCCAGGTCATCACCCCGGGCCACGGCGGGGCGGCGGGCACCCGCGCCCTCAACGCCGCCCTCAAGGAGCGCCTCAACCCCGGCCCGGGCCGCTTCGGCGGCTTCGACCCGGGTGACCGTGTCGCCTACTCCCCCACCCCGGGCCGCACCCTGCCGGGCCAGGTGGTGAAGGCCGACGCGGAGGGCCTGCATCTGACCTGCTCCGGCGAGACCGTCGTCGTCCCGAAGGACCGCGTGGACCAGTCCGTCCGCCACGGCTGGGCCCTGACCGCGCACCAGGCGGTCGGCGGCCGCTGGCCCGCGGTCGTGGTGGTCCTCCCGGGCGACGCCACCCAGTCCCTGACCCGCCCCTGGGTCTACACGGCCTTCGGCCGAGCCGCCCGCCACCTGTCGGTGGTCCACGGCGCGGAACAGGCCCTGCCAAGGGCAGTGGCAGAAATCGAGGCCAAGCCCCGCACAACCCGTCTACCGGTACTTCTCACCCCACAACTGACGTCAGGCTGACCCACCCGGGGGCGCGGGGAACTGCGCGACCAGCCCCCGCGGCGCCGCAGCCGCGCCCCTACCGAACCCCCCACGGCGAACCCGCGCAAAAACCGACGGCGGCCATGGAAACGAACCTCCATGACCGCCGCCGCCCAAGCCCAGCGCTAGCGTTCCGCGTCCAGCGGCTCCAGATCCTCGTCCTCATCCAGATCCGCATCGAGCTCATCGAGCTCGTCGTCCTCCGCGCCGTCGTCGGCGTCGTCGTCGAAGACCGCGCTCACGTCGAACCGGCACACCACCTGCTGCGGATCGACCCCGTCGAACGGCACATCCAGCCACTCCCCGGGCTCGGCCGGCTCCTCCGCCGCGGTCACCCACAGCGTGGAATCGCCCTCCTCCAGGCCGAACTCCTTGTGCCGCGAGGCGATCTCGTCCGGCTCGTACTCACCGAAGAGCAGGCCCAGCGCCCCGTGGACCGTTCCGGAGGCGCCCGTGCCGGCCGCCTCCCCGTCGGGGTCGGCCGCCTCGATCCGCTGGGCCTGGGCCAGCAGCCGCTGCGGCTCCGCGACGGCGTAGTCCCGGCGGATCAGCACACTCAGTGCGTTCGGTTCCTCGGGACCCGCGTACGGCGGCAGCTCCTCCGCGCCGGGGATCTCGAAGGGTGTGACCTCGTCGTAGCGGTCGTAGAGCAGCTCGTCGTACGCCTCGGCGGCCGCGGCGAGTTCGTTGAACGCCTCGTAGACGGCCTCGTCGTCCTCCCCCGACCGGCGTTCGACCGCGGCCAGGTGGCGGTCGAGCGCGGTCTTGACCGCGTCGGCGGCGGCACGTACCTCGGCAGCGGTGGGCTGCACAGCATCAGACATAGTGCAGACGCTATCCGTACCGGGCCCCAGCCCGCACAATAGATGCGATGCCGGAATACGAATTTGTCGACGTGTACGTGCCGCGCGGGGTCTCCCGCAAGGACACCACACGTCTGCTGACGGACCATGCCGAGTACGGACACTGGGAGTTGGACCGCCTGAGCCTGCTGCGTGACGGAAGCCGCAAGGTGCGGCTGCGCCGCAGGATCATCCGCCAGGTGCGGGCCACTTGGTGAGGTGAGGCCGGGAGAACGGAGCGGGCCCCGCTGCTGCGGGGCCCGCTCCGTTGCGTGTCCGATCCGCTACGCCGCGGCACGGGCCTTGCGGTAGAGCACCGCGCCCGCCAGCAGCGCGCCCGCTCCGACCGGGAGGGTCAGGCCCAGCGGCAGGTCGCTGCCCGTGTGGGCGAGCTGGGCGTCACCGTGGGGCTGGGTGACCGTCTGGGTCCCCGGGTGGTTGCCGCCCGGCGTCCCGCCGCCCGAGGAGGGCGGAGTGCCCGGCGTGCCGGGCTGACCCGGCTCGACCGGGTTGCCGGGGTTGCCCGGAGTACCAGGGTTGCCAGGCGTACCAGGGTTTCCCGGGTTGCCCGGAGTGCCGGGGTTCCCGGGGTTCCCGGGGTTGCCCGGCTGGCCCGGGCCGCCGGGAGGCGGCGTCTGGTGCCCGCCGCCCGAGCCGGTACCGCCGTTGGCACAGTCGTTGCCCGTCGTGGAGTTGCCGATGCCGATGACATCCACGCTGTTGCCGCAGACGTTGACCGGGACGTCGACCGGCGCCTGGACATGGTTGCCCGAGCCGACGCCCGGCGAGTCCGAGGCGTGCCCACCGGACGACGAACCGGACGGCGAACCGCCCCCGGAACCCCCGTGTCCGCCGGAATCGCCGTACCCGCCGGAGCCGGACGCCCCGCCCTGGTTCGCGCACTTGTTGCCGGCCGCCGGGTTGAGCACCCCGACCACATTGACCGTGTTGCCGCACACGTTCACCGGCGCGTGCACCGGCGCCTGCACCGTGTTGCCCGACAGCACGCCGGGTGAGTTCGACGCGGAACCGCCCGCCCCCGAGTCGGCGTGCGCGGCGCCGCCCGCCGCGGCGATCACGCCGGTCGCGGCCGCCACCGTCATCAGGCCTTTGCGGGTTGCCTGTCGCATTCCTGAATTCCCCCTGCCTTGTCGATTCCGTCCTGCGATCCTCGTGAAAAGACCGGTCGGCCCCGGAGCGCATGGCGCGCGCTCCGAGGCCGACGGGCTCAACCCCTCATGGGGCGAGGCACAACGTCACTTGTTGATGCAGGTGTTGCCGAAGGCGGGGTTCAGCAAGCCGATCACGGAGACCGTGTTGCCGCAGACGTTCACGGGGATGTGAACCGGCACCTGGACGACGTTGCCGGACAGGACGCCCGGGGAGTGCACCGCGGCACCCTGAGCACCAGCGTCGGCAGCAGCGAGGCCCGCGCCCGCGAGAACCAGGCCACCCGTGGCAGCCGCGGCGGCGACGACCTTCTTGATCATTATTCCTCCTTGTTGGCAATGCGATCCCAAGTAGCGGATCGCATCACCTGTAACGAGGAGGGAGTAATGGAGCTACGAGCTTATGAGCGCATTCACCCTTCTCAGGCTCGGTCGTACGTGCGCCCGATAAGCAACGTCAACTTCAGGAGGCGTCTCAGGTCCAGGAGGCGTCTCAGGACGCGTCGATGAAACGGTCCAGCACGCGCACCCCGAACTTCAGCCCCTCCACCGGCACCCGCTCGTCGACACCGTGGAACATGCCGGCGAAGTCCAGCTCCGGCGGCAGCTGGAGCGGCGCGAAGCCGAAGCAGCGGATGCCGAGGTCGTCGAAGGACTTGGCGTCGGTGCCGCCGGAGAGCATGTAGGGCACGGCGCGGGCGATCGGGTCCTCGGCGCTCAGCGCGCTCTGCATGGCGTCGACGAGGCGGCCGTCGAAGTCGGTCTCCAGCGCCTTGTCGCCGTGCACGTCCTCGCGGCGCACGCGCGGGCCGAGGATGCGGTCGAGGTCGGCGAGGAACTCCTCCTCGTAGCCGGGCAGGAAACGGCCGTCCACGTGGGCGGTGGCCTGGCCGGGGATGACGTTGACCTTGTAGCCGGCGCCGAGCATGGTGGGCGCCGCCGAGTTCCGGAGGGTCGCGCCGACCATCTTGGCGATGCCGCCGAGCTTGGCGAGGGTCTCGTCCATGTTCTCGGGGTCGAGCTCGGTGCCGAGGGCGTCGGAGAGCTCGTCGAGGAAGGACCGCACGGTCTTGGTGACCCGCACCGGCCACTTGTGCCGGCCGAGCCGGCCGACGGCCTCGCACAGCTCGGTGATGGCGTTGTCGTCGTTGGTCATCGAGCCGTGCCCGGCGGTGCCGTCCACGGTGAGCCGCATCCAGTGCATGCCCTTCTGGGCGGTCTCGACCAGGTAGAGCCGCAGGTTCTCGTTGACGGTGAAGGAGAACCCGCCGACCTCGCCGATCGCCTCGGTGACGCCTTCGAAGAGGTCGGGGTGCTTGTCGACGAGGTACCGGGCGCCGTACGTGCCGCCGGCCTCCTCGTCGGCGAGGAAGGCGAGGACGATGTCGCGCGGGGGCTTGCGGCCGCTGCGCAGCCGGTCGCGGACGACCGCGAGGGTCATCGCGTCCATGTCCTTCATGTCGACGGCCCCCCGGCCCCACACGCACCCGTCGGCGACCTCGCCGGAGAAGGGGTGGTGGGTCCAGTCCGCCGCGTTGGCCGGTACGACGTCGGTGTGGCCGTGGATGAGGAGGGCCGGCTTGGAGGGGTCCTCGCCCTCGATGCGGGCCACCGTGGAGGCGCGCCCCTGGTGGGATTCGAAGATCTGCGGGTCGAGACCCACCTCGGCGAGCTTCTCGGCGACGTACTCGGCGGCCTTGCGCTCCCCCGGCCCCGAGTGGTCGCCGTAGTTGCTGGTGTCGATCTGGATCAGCTCGCGGCAGAGGTCCACGACCTCGTCCTCGCCGGTGACGTGCCTGGTCGTGTCCGTCCCGCTCACGCTGGTTCCTCCCGCTGTACCTGCTGGTGGTTCCCCTCATCCTCCCTCCCCGAGAGGCTGCGCCCAAGACCGGACCCGGTCCGTCACACGCCGTTCACGCGGGAGCGAGGGGGTGATCGGGGCACCTCGAAAGCCTGGTAATGTTTCCTCTGTCGCCGCGAGGGAAACCCCGCGCGACAGACACCTTGTCCGGGTGGCGGAATGGCAGACGCGCTAGCTTGAGGTGCTAGTGCCCTTTATCGGGCGTGGGGGTTCAAGTCCCCCCTCGGACACCAGCTGAAACCCCTGTTGATCAGGGGTTTTTTGCTTTTCCCGCCCCGTTCGCGACATCTCCGCACACCGAGCGGAACGCAATGTGGGGCAAGTCTCGCCCTGCGTATCGAACCGCAGGTCAGACGGGGTGCGCCTGGTCCGGGCAGCCACCCGAACGGGCCTCTCCGGTGGCCGCTCAAGGGGCCCGTACCTAGCGTCGTACTAAAATTTCCGGCTTGTTACGGAGCTGGACCCGGACAACCCCAGGCAGACCTGCGGGCCCGCCAGCGCCCCGGAGGCTTCCGGGATCGAGACGCGAGGACCGATGGCAGCCATACAGGAGAGCAGCGCTCTCGGTCTGCTCGAGGACGAGATCCGCGAGCGGTTCGGCGATACGGCACGTTTCTCCGGAGGCCAGGCGGCCTCCCCCCGCACGCTCGTCGACATCTTCGACGCCTCCGTGCGCTCCTACCCGGACGAACTCGCCCTGGACGACGGGACGGTCCATCTCACCTACCGTGCGCTCGCCGTCGAGGTGGAGCGGCTGCGGCGGCGGCTCGCTGCGGCCGGGGTCGGGCTCGGGGACCGGGTGGGGGTCCGGGTGCCGTCCGGGACCAACGATCTCTACGTCGCGATTCTCGCCGTGCTCGCCGCCGGTGCCGCCTATGTGCCGGTGGACGCCGAGGACCCGGACGAGCGGGCCGAGTTGGTGTTCGGGGAGGCGGAGGTACGGGCCGTCATCGGGGCCGGGCACGAGCTGACCGTCACCGGGCGCGGTGCGACGCCCGCCGCGCGGCCCGGGGTCGAGCACGACGCGTGGATCATCTTCACCTCCGGGTCGACCGGGAAGCCGAAGGGTGTCGCCGTCAGTCACCGCAGTGCCGCCGCGTTCGTGGACGCCGAGGCCGCGCTGTTCCTGACCGACGAGCCCATCGGTCCGGGTGACAGGGTCATGGCGGGCCTGTCGGTCGCCTTCGACGCGTCCTGCGAGGAGATGTGGCTGGCGTGGCGGTACGGGGCCTGTCTGGTGCCGGTGCCGCGCTCGCAGGTCAGGAGCGGGGCCGATCTCGGGCCCTGGCTGGTGGAGCAGGAGATCACCGTCGTGTCGACGGTGCCGACGCTCGCCGCGCTCTGGGAGCCGGAGACCCTCGACGACGTCCGGCTGCTGATCTTCGGCGGTGAGGCCTGCCCGCCCGAGCTGGCGCAGCGGCTGGTCACCGAGGGGCGCGAGGTGTGGAACACCTACGGGCCGACCGAGGCGACCGTCGTGGCCTGTGCGGCGCTGATGACGGGCGAGGAGCCGATCCGGATCGGGCTGCCGTTGCGCGGCTGGGAGCTGGCCGTCGTCGACGAGGCCGGGGAGCCCGTACCCATGGGCGCCAGCGGGCAGTTGGTGATCGGCGGGGTCGGGCTCGCGCGGTATCTGGACGCCGAGAAGGACGCGGAGAAGTACGCGCCGCTGAAGTCGCTGGGCTGGGAACGGGCGTACCGGAGCGGGGACTTGGTTCGCGCGGACGCCGAGGGGCTGGTGTTCCTCGGGCGGGCCGACGAGCAGATCAAGCTCGGCGGGCGGCGGATCGAGCTGGGTGAGGTCGACGCCGCGTTGCAGGCGTTGCCGGGTGTCGCCGGTGCCGCGGCGGCCGTACGGACCGCGCGCAGCGGCAATCAGCTGCTCGTCGGGTACGTCGTCACGCAGGACGGCTGGGACCAGGCGACGGCCGTGGCGAAGCTGCGCGCCGAACTGCCCGCCGCGCTGGTGCCGTTGCTCGCGCCGGTCGACGAACTGCCGACGCGGACGAGCGGCAAGGTGGACCGCAACGCGCTGCCCTGGCCGCTGGAGAACCTCGAACCCTCCGGCCCGGCCGAGCAGTTGTACGGCACCGAGGCCTGGCTCGCGGAGCAGTGGGCGGAGGTCCTCGGGATCCCGGTGACCAGCGCCTCCGACGACTTCTTCGCGATCGGCGGTGGCAGCCTCGCCGCCGCGCAGCTGACCACGCGGCTGCGCACCCGCTACCCGAGCGCGGCCGTCCTGGACATCTACCAGCAGCCGGTGCTGCGGAAGTTGGCCCGACGGCTGGAGAAGTCGGTGCAGGACGAGGGCGGCACGCGGGTTGTCGCGCCGGTGCCGGTGCGCGCGAAGGTGCTGCAACTCCTGCTGCTGGTGCCGCTGTTCACGCTGCTGGGGCTGCGCTGGACGGTCGTCCTGGCGGCGTTGGGGAACGTGCTGCCGTACGCCTGGCTGCCGACCGCCCCTTGGTGGCTGGTCGCGGCGGGGGCGCTGGTGCTGTTCAGTCCGCCGGGGCGGCTCGCTATCGCGGCGGGCGGGGCGCGGCTGCTGCTCAAGAAGCTCAAGCCGGGGCGGTACGCGCGCGGCGGGAGTGTGCATCTGCGGCTGTGGGCGGCGGAGCGGCTGGCCGAGTTCAGCGGGGCGACCGGGCTGACCGGCGTCTGGCTGGAGCGGTACGCGCGGGCGCTGGGCGCCAAGGTCGGCCCTGACGTCGACCTGCACTCGCTGCCGCCGGTGACCGGCATGCTCAAGCTGGGCCGGGGCGCGGCCGTCGAGTCCGAGGTGGACCTCTCCGGCTGGTGGCTGGACGGCGACCGGCTGGAGATCGGCCAGGTCAAGGTGGGCGCGCACGCGGTCGTCGGGACGCGCAGCATGCTGTTCCCGGGCGCGCGGGTCGGCAAGCGGGCCGAGGTGGCGCCGGGTTCGGCGGTCACCGGGCAGATCCCGACGGGTCAGCGCTGGGCGGGCGCGCCCGCGGTGAAGCTCGGCAAGGCCAAGCGGAACTGGCCGGCGGACCGGCCGCGCCGGGGTACGTCCTGGCGGTTGATGTACGGCGTGACCGGTTTCGGGCTGAGCGCGCTGCCGGTGCTGGCGGGGGCGGCCGCGTTCGGGGCGGGCCGGGTGTTCTTCACGCCGGACGCGCCGCTGACGGGGGCCCTGATCGCCCTCGTACCGGCGACGCTGGCGTTCGGGGCGGCGTACGCGCTGCTGATCCTCGTCGCCGTACGGCTGCTCAGTCTGGGGCTGCGGGAGGGGACGCATCCGACGCACAGCCGGGTCGGGTGGCAGGCCTGGACCGTCACTCAGCTGATGGACCGGTCGCGGGAGACGCTGTTCCCGCTGTACGCCGGGCTGGTCACGCCGGTGTGGCTGCGGCTGCTCGGGATGCGCATCGGGCGTGGGGCCGAGGTGTCGACCGTGCTCGCGCTGCCGAGTCTGACGACCGTCGGCGAGGGGGCGTTCCTGGCCGACGACACGCTGACCGCGCCGTACGAGCTCGGGGGCGGCTGGATGCGGATCGGGCGGGCCGAGATCGGGCGGCGGGCCTTCCTCGGGAACTCGGGGATGACCGCGCCGGGGCGTTCCGTGCCGGACGGCGGTCTGGTGGGGGTGCTGTCGGCGACGCCGAAGAAGGCGAAGAAGGGCAGCTCCTATCTGGGGCTGCCGCCGGTGAAGCTGCCGCGCAGCGCGGCCGGCGGCGACCAGAGCCGGACGTACGACCCGCCGGCGCGGCTGCTGTGGGCGCGCGGGCTGGTGGAGCTGTGCCGGATCGTGCCGGTGTTCTGCTCGGCGGCGATCGGGGTGCTGACGGTGGCGGCGCTGTGCGCGCTGGGCGGGTGGGCCCCGGTGCTCTCCGGTCTGGTGCTGCTCGCGGCCGGTGTCGCGGCAGCGCTGGTGTCGGTCGTCGCGAAGTGGCTGCTCGTCGGGCGGCATCGCAGCGGGGAGCATCCGCTGTGGAGCTCCTTCGTGTGGCGCAACGAGCTCGCGGACACGTTCGTCGAGGTCGTGGCGGTGCCGTGGCTGGCGGGTTCGGTGCCGGGTACGCCGCTGATGACGGCGTGGCTGCGGGGGCTCGGGGCACGGGTCGGCAAGGGTGTCTGGGTGGAGAGCTACTGGCTGCCGGAGACGGACCTGGTGACGCTCGAGGACGCGGCGACGGTGAACCGGGGCTGTGTGCTCCAGACGCACCTCTTCCACGACCGGATCTTGCGGACGGATACTGTGGTCCTCCGTGAGGGCGCGACGCTGGGTCCTGGCGGGATCGTGCTGCCCGGCAGCACGATCGGGGCCCGCACGACCCTGGGTCCCGCGTCGCTCGTCATGGCCGCGGAGTCCGTTCCGGACGACACCCGTTGGCTCGGCAACCCGATCGAGGCATGGCGACCCTGAGCGCGGGCCACTCGGAGCCCATGGGCGGCGGTCGGAGTGGCAGTACGGCGCAGGGAGTAGACACACCAGTGGCGGTTCAGCAGGCGGCGGGGCCCGACCCGTACTTCCCGGACAACGGTGACGCGCGGTACCGGGTGCACCGGTACGAGCTCACGCTGGACTACCGCCCGGGCCCGAACCGGCTGTCCGGCACGGCCCGGATCAACGGCATAGCGGGACGGTCGCCGCTCACCGAGTTCTTCCTGAATCTCGCCGACTTCCGGGTGGGGCGGGTGCGGGTGGACGGGCGGCAGCCGCACTACACGCACCGGGGCGGCAAGCTGCGCGTCCGTCCCGCGAAGCCGGTGCGGCCGGGGGCCGCCTTCACGGTCGAGGTGCACTGGTCGGGCAACCCCAGGCCGGTCAACAGCCCGTGGGGCGGTTTGGGTTGGGAGGAGCTGGAGGACGGGGCGCTGGTGGCGAGCCAGCCGGTCGGGGCGCCGTCCTGGTACCCGTGCAACGACCGGCCCGCGGACAAGGCGTCGTACCAGATCTCGATCACGACGCCGTCGGCGTACGCGGTGGTCGCGGGCGGCAGACTGCTGACCCGTACGACCCGCGCGTCCACGACGACCTGGGTGTACGAGCAGGCGGCGCCGACCTCCAGCTATCTGGTGGGGCTGGCGATCGGCAAGTACCAGACGGTGCTGCTGGGTGATCCGGGTCCGGGCGGGGTGCCGCAGCACGGGCACATCCCGGCCCAGCTGCTGCCCGAGTTCTCGCGGGACTTCGCGCGGCAGCCGCAGATGATGGACCTGTTCCAGGAGCTGTTCGGCCCGTACCCGTTCGACGAGTACGCGGTGGTGGTGACGGAGGAGGAGCTCGATGTGCCGGTGGAGGCACAGGGGTTGTCCTTGTTCGGCGCCAACCACGTGGACGGGGCGCGTGGTTCGGAGCGGCTGGTGGCGCACGAGCTGGCGCACCAGTGGTTCGGCAACAGTGTCTCGATCGCCGACTGGCGGCACATCTGGCTCAACGAGGGGTTCGCGAAGTACGCGGAGTGGCTGTGGTCGGAGCGGTCGGGCGGCCGCAGTGCCCAGCAACTCGCCGCCGCCGCGCACCGGTTGCTGTCGGGGCTGCCGCAGGACCTGCGACTGGCGGACCCGGGCCGCAAGTCGATGTTCGACGACCGGCTCTATGAGCGGGGCGGGCTGACCCTGCACGCGGTGCGCTGCGCGATGGGTGACGACGCGTTCTTCCGGATGCTGCGCGGGTGGGCGGGGCTGCACCGGGGCGGGGCGGTGACGACCACGACGTTCACCGCGCATGTGGCGCGGTTCGCGCCCGAACCGCTGGACGACGTCTTCGACGCGTGGGTGTACGGGGCGGCGCTGCCGCCGCTGCCGGTGCCGCAGACGCGGGCGGCGGGCTGAGAATGGCTGCCATGAACGCGCGTTCCTGCCCCTGCGGCCTGCCCACGTCCTACGCCGAGTGCTGCGGCCGCTATCACTCCGGTACCGCCGCCGCCCCGACCGCCGAGGCGCTCATGCGGTCGCGGTACAGCGCCTTCGTGAAGCAGGACGCGGCCTATCTGCTGCGGACCTGGCATCCGCGGACGCGGCCGGCGCGGCTCGACCTCGATCCCGGGATGCGCTGGACCGGGCTGGAGATCCTCGGCACGGGGGACGGGTCCGCGTTCCACAGCACCGGAACCGTGGAGTTCCGGGCGTCCTACCGGGGTGGCTCACTGCACGAGCGCAGCCGGTTCGAGCGGGTGGACGGGGCGTGGGTGTACGTCGACGGGGAGTTCCCCGCCTGACGGTCCTCAGGGCGCGAGGATGTCCAGCTCCTGGAGGGCGCCGACGGTGATCTCGCGGGTCAGTTCCTCCGCTCGTACCGCGTCGCCCGCGCGGACCGCCTCCGCGACCTGGACGTGCAGGGTGACCGCGGCCGGGTCGGGGTCCTCGAACATGACCTCGTGGTGGGTGCGGCCCGCGAGGACCTCGGCCACGACATCGCCGAGACGGGCGAACATCTCGTTGCCCGACGCTGTCAGGATCACCCGGTGGAAGGCCATGTCATGGACCAGATAGCCCTCCAGCTGGTGGCCGCGTGAGTGGGCGACCATGCCCAGGGCGCACTCGGTGAGTGCGGCGCACTGCTCCGCCGTGGCGTGCTTGGCCGCCAGGCCCGCCGCGACCGGTTCGACCGCCGAGCGCAGCACCGTCAGCGAGCGCAGCTGCTGGGGGCGGTCGGCGCCGGCCAGGCGCCAGCGGATGACCTGAGGGTCGTACACGTTCCACTCGTACTTGGGGCGGACCGTCACGCCCACGCGGCGGCGGGACTCGACCAGGTGCATCGACTCCAGGACGCGGACCGCCTCGCGCATCACCGACCGCGAGACCTCGAACTGCTGTGCCAGTTCATCGGTGCGCAGGACGCTGCCCGGTGGGTACTCACCCGCGGTGATCGCAGGTCCGAGGGTGTCCAGTACTTGGCCGTGCAGCCCCCGGCCCGGTGTGCTCATGCACTCAGCGTACGGGGCACGTCACGGGAACAAAAAGTCAGACTTATTTGTCACAGGGTCTTGAATTCGTCGTACCTAATGAGTTTCAGTGTCGTCGACGCCCGAGGGCGTCGACCTGTCGATGAGGACAGACGAAGACAGATGAGGACAACGGACAGTGAGGCAGTGATGGACACCCCCCATGTCGTCGTGGTGATGGGCGTCGCGGGCACCGGCAAGACCACCATCGGTCCGCTGCTCGCCGCCCGGCTCGGCGTCCCCTACGCCGAGGGCGACGACTTCCACCCGCCGGCCAACATCGCCAAGATGTCGGCCGGTACGCCGCTCACCGACGACGACCGGTGGCCGTGGCTCGACGCCATCGGCGGCTGGGCGCACGGGCGGGCGGGGCTCGGCGGGGTGGTCAGCTGCTCGGCGCTGAAGCGGTCGTACCGCGACCGGCTCCGCGCCGCCGCTCCCGGTCTCGTGTTCGTGCATCTCGCGGGCGACCGCGCCCTCATCGAGGACCGCATGTCCCATCGGCAGGGGCACTTCATGCCGACCGCCCTGCTCGACTCCCAGTTCGCCACCCTCCAGCCGCTCCAGGAGGACGAGCCGGGTGTCGTGGTGGACGTGGCCGGCAGCCCCGAGGAGATCACCGGACGGGCCGCCAAGGCGCTCGCCGCGCTCTCGTAACTCGCCTGCTCCCCCCCTCCCTCCCCATCCCCGTACCTGCAAGGGAACCCCCGTGACCAGACTCAGCGTCGAGATACTGGCAGCGGACCCCGTCGAGCCCATCACCTCGGCCGGTCACGCTCAGCTGGGCATCGCCGTCCTGGCGGGCATCGCCGTCATCGTCCTGCTCATCACCCAGTTCAAGCTCCACGCCTTCCTGTCGCTGACCATCGGCTCGCTCGCGCTGGGCGCGTTCGCCGGGGCGCCGCTCGACAAGGTCATCACCAGCTTCACCGGCGGTCTCGGCACCACCGTCGCCGGTGTGGGCGTGCTGATCGCGCTGGGCGCGATCCTCGGCAAGATGCTCGCCGACTCCGGCGGCGCCGACCAGATCGTCGACACGATCCTCGCCAAGGCGGGCGGCCGGTCGATGCCGTGGGCGATGGTGCTCATCGCCTCGGTGATCGGTCTGCCGTTGTTCTTCGAGGTCGGCGTCGTGCTGCTGATCCCGGTCGTGCTCATGGTCGCCAAGCGCGGCAACTACTCGCTGATGCGCATCGGCATCCCGGCGCTCGCCGGTCTGTCGGTGATGCACGGCCTGGTCCCGCCGCACCCCGGTCCGCTGGTCGCGATCGACGCGGTCAAGGCCAACCTGGGCGTCACGCTCGCGCTCGGCGTCCTCGTCGCCATCCCCACGGTGATCGTCGCCGGTCCGCTGTTCTCCCGGTACGCCGCCCGCTGGGTGGACGTGCAGGCGCCGGACCGCATGGTTCCGCAGCGTGCCTCGGAGGACCTGGAGAAGCGTCCCGGCTTCGGCCCGACGCTGGCGACGATCCTGCTCCCGGTCGTCCTGATGCTCTCCAAGGCGCTGGTCGACATCGTGATCGACGACCCCGAGAACACCACACAGCGGGTCTTCGACGTCATCGGTTCGCCGCTGATCGCCCTGCTCGCCTCCGTGCTCGTCGGCATCTTCACGCTGCTGCGGCCGGCCGGGTTCGGCAAGGAGCGGCTGACGCCGCTGGTCGAGAAGGGGCTCGCGCCCATCGCGGGCATCCTGCTGATCGTCGGCGCGGGCGGCGGCTTCAAGCAGACGCTGATCGACACCGGCGTGGGCCAGATGATCCTGGACATCTCCAAGGACTGGTCGATCCCGGCGCTGCTGCTGGCCTGGCTGATTGCGGTGGCGATCCGGCTCGCGACCGGTTCGGCGACCGTGGCCACGGTGTCCGCGGCCGGTCTGGTGGCCCCGCTGGCCGCCGACATGTCAACGACCCACACGGCCCTGCTGGTCCTCGCCATCGGCGCCGGCTCGCTCTTCTTCAGCCATGTCAACGACGCCGGGTTCTGGCTGGTCAAGGAGTACTTCGGCCTGAACGTCGGCCAGACCGTCAAGACCTGGTCCGTGATGGAGACGATCATCTCGGTGGTCGCGGGCGGTGTGGTGCTGCTGCTCTCGCTGGTCATCTAGCGGGAGGTACGACATCGCTGTCACCGGCTTCCCTATCGGGTGCCGGTGGACCGATGATGGTAGGCCCTTGGGTACTGGCCCCAGGGGCCTACCGTCGTCGTGGGGGGCGTCATGGCGGTTTCCCTCGGGATGCGTATCTCGGGGCTGCTCCTGGCCGGAGCGGTGGCGGTGGCCGCCGCGGCCTTCACCGGGGGCGGGAGTGACACGCCGGACAGAGGGTACGGAGGCGGCGGCATCGTCACCGCCGGTCCGTCGAGCCCCACTCCCACGGGGCACCGGGCGGCGCCGGTGCCGTCTCCCGGTCCGGCCCGGCCGTCGCCCGACGGCCACGCGCACACCCCGGACGCCACCGACAGCCCGGACGCGCCCAGCAGCCCCCGCCCCTCCCCCACCCCGGCTCCTTCGCCGGGCAACCGGCTTCTCCAGAGCCCGCCGTGGCTGCCGCCCGGCCCGAACTCGCCGGACACCGACGGCATGCCCGACCCGTCCAGCGGCTACGACCGGCTCCGTGCCCCCGCCGAGTGCCGGGCCGTCCTCGACGGCGTCCCGGCCGCGTCGGCCGACCCGGAGTGGCGGCTGCTGCGCGGCCTCGCCTCGGCCTGTCTCGCCGTGCAGGGCAAGGGCGGCAGCTGGGCGTCGGCGGCCCGGGAGTACACCGCGCTCGCCGGTCGGGTCGGCACCTGCAAAGGACGGGCCGCGTACACCGTCCTCGGCGGGCTGCTCGACTTCCACCGGCACCACCCCGCCGGCACGGTACGGCTGGCGGCCTCCTCCGGCGGTGCCGTCGCCTGCGCCTACCGGCTGGCCGGTGTCGACACCGGCGGTGACGGCGAGGCGCGGCCCGGCGAGACGGTGGCCGTCGAGCTGACCGGCGTCTACTTCGACCCCGCCGAACTGCTGCGGGACGGGCAGGTGCTGATCGACGGACGGCTGCCGGACGCGCCGCCGGTGCTGGGCCCGGCGGAGGGTGACCGGGTGGTGCTGGACGTGGTGGTGCCGCCGCTCGACCCGGGCGGGCTGCCGGAGAAGGTCGACGTGGCCGTCCGGTTCGGGGGCGTGGAGGTGCGGGCGGAGGGCGCCTTCACCGTCGTGGCGCCCGATGTCGCGGCGACACCGACCGGGTCAGTGACGCCACAGGGAGTGCTCCCGCTCGGCCCACTCCCGGCTGACCAGCCCCGTCCGCAGTCCACGGCGGGCCTCCGGGTCGCCCAGGGCCATGCCGATGTGGCCGGCGAGGACGATGCCGATCGTCAGGGCCAGCCAGTCGTGGACGAAGGTCGCGCTGGTGCGCCACTGGATCGGGGTGAGGTGCGTGAACCACATCAGCAGGCCTGTGCCGAGCATGACCAGGGAGGCGCCGGCGATCCAGGACGCGTAGATCTTCTGGCCGGCGTTGAACTTGCCCGCCGGGCGTGACGAGCGCCGCTTGTCGCGGTGCAGGGCGGCGCGGAGCCAGACGCGGTCGTGCGGGCCGAAGCGGTTGAGGAAGCCGAGGTCGGCGCGGAACGCGCGGGAGGCGAGGCCCGCCAGGACGGGGACGGGCAGGGCGAGGCCCGCCCACTCGTGGATCCGGACGACCAGCTCGCGGCGGCCGACGAGTTCGGCGAACTCGGGGATGTAGAGGCAGGCGGCGGTGGCCACGCAGACGCCCATCAGGGCGGCCGTCGTGCGGTGCACCCAGCGCTGCGAGCGGCCGAAGCGGCGGACCCGGGCCTGGGGCGGTGCGTCAGCTCGTAGGGTCATCGTCCCGCCCGTTCGAACGGCCGACCCAGGCGTCGACGTCGTAGCCGCGGTCCTCCCAGTAGCCGGGCTCCACGTCCTTCGTGACGGTGATGCCGGAGAGCCACTTGGCGGACTTGTAGAAGTACATGGGGGCCACGTAGAGGCGGACCGGGCCGCCGTGGGAGTGGCCGATGTCCTTGTCCTGCATACGCAGGGCGACCAGGACGTCGGCGCGGCGGGCCTGGTCGAGGGTGAGGCTCTCGGTGTAGGTGCCGTCGAAGCAGGAGAAGCGGATCGCGGTGCCCTCGGCCCGGACTCCGGCGGCGTCGAGGAGGTGGGAGAGGCGTACGCCCTCGAACGGGGTGTCCGGGACCCGCCAGCCGGTGACGCACTGGACGTCCTTGACCATCCGGGTCTGCGGCATCGCCCGCAGGTCGTTCAGGGTGTAGGTGGCCGGGCGGTCGACGAGGCCGTCGATGCGCAGGCGGTAGTTCGCGGCGTTCTTGTGGGGGACGGAGGAGGCGACCGAGTAGTAGCGGAAGCCGCCGCCGTTGGGGAGCAGGCCGGTGAGGCCGGTGGGGTCCTTGTCGGCGGCGCTGCCGAGGAAGGCTTCCAGGCCGCGTTGCAGGGTGGGCGCGGTGACCACGCCGAGGGCGCCGAGGCCGAGGGTGCCGAGCAGGACACGGCGGCCGATGGGCCGGCCGGTCGGATGCGGGGCGTCCGCCTCGGGTTGTCCGGGATTCACGTACTCATTCGAACACCCGCGGACCCTGGCGGACCAGGGTTCGCGGGTGCCCGTCAGATTTCCGTAACCACTTCTTACGGCTGCTTCTTACGACCGCTTCTTACGACTGTGCCGCCTTGTCCAGCTGGAACGCCTCGTTGCCCAGGCCGATGCGGGCATGCGCCTCCGGCGCGCGGGAGCGCAGGTACAGGCCCTGGACGAGGCCGACGATCACGGACGCGCCGATGATGCCGGGCAGCACCCAGCTCAGGGACGAGTCGGGGCCCGCGCCGACGAGGACGTCGAAGTCCTTCACCGTGTAGCCGGCGATGACGAGCAGGGCGATCCCGGCGATCACGGAGGTGACCAGCCGCCAGACCTGGGCGCCGGCGGCGCCGCGGCGGGCGAAGAACACGACGACGGAGAAGGACGCCGCGGCCATCAGCAGGATCACCCCGAGGGCGCCGATGTTGCCGCCCCAGGTGAACAGGTGCAGGACGGGCTCGGTCGGGTCGCCGGTCGGCTTGTCGTCGGCCACCGCGAAGGCGATCACGATCACGGCGGAGACGGCGGTCTGGAGGAGCGAGCCGGTGCCCGGGGCGCCGTTCGAACCCGTCGTACGGCCGAAGGAACGCGGCAGCAGGCCCTCGCGGCCCATGGCGAACGCGTAGCGGGCGACGACGTTGTGGAAGCTGAGGAGGGCCGCGAACATGCCGGTCACGAAGAGGAAGTGCAGCACGTCGGTGAAGGTGGTGCCGAGGCGGTCCTCGGTGAGGCCGAAGAGCAGTCCCGCGCTCTGCTTCTGGGCCTCGCCGACGATGGCCGAGGGGCCGGTGGCGACGGTGAGGGCCCAGCTGCTGAGCGCGAAGAACACGGCGACGCCGCCGACGGCGAGGAACATCGCGCGCGGGACGAGCACATGCGGGCGGCTGGTCTCCTCGGCGTAGACGGGTGCCTGCTCGAAGCCGGTGAAGGCGGCGATGCAGAAGCACAGGGCGGTGCCGACGCCGGCGCCGGAGAGGGTGTCCGGGTTGAAGGCGTGCAGGGACAGGCCTTCCTTGGCGGGGTCGGCGACGGCGGCGATGTCGAAGATGACGACCAGGGCCACCTCGATGACCAGCAGGACGCCGAGCACCTTGGCGTTCACGTCGATCTTCAGCCAGCCCAGCGCACCGACGGCGGCGACGGCCGCGAGCGCCGGTATCCACCAGGCGACGTCCAGGTCGGCGTAGGTGGCGAAGAGGCCGGAGACCTCGAAGCCGAAGATGCCGTAGATGCCGACCTGGAGGGCGTTGTAGGCGACGAGGGCGACGAGGGCCGCGCTCGCGCCGGCGGTGCCGCCGAGGCCCCGGGAGATGTAGGCGTAGAAGGCACCCGCGTTGTGGACGTGGCGGCTCATCTCGGCGTAGCCGACGCTGAAGAGGATCAGGATGACGCCGAGGGCGACGAAGAGCAGCGGCTGTCCGACGATGCCCATCACCGCGAATGTGGTGGGCATGACACCCGCGACCACCATGAGGGGGGCGGTCGCGGCCAGGAGGGAGAGCAGCAGGCCGCCGATGCCGAGGCGGTCGGCGCGCAGGGCCCGTTCCTCGCCCTTGTACGTACTGATGCCGTCGCCGGCGCTGGCTCTGCTCGTGGTCATCGGGACCGTCCTTAGCTGGGTTCGGGGGCGTTACACCGTGCCGAGCGCGTGGTCGCGGGCGGCACGGAAGGCGGGGTACGGGTCGCGGTCGGGGTACGACCACGGGGCCGGGGTGGGGTGCTCGCCGATGCGGTGGAAGAGGGCGGCGGCCTCGGCGCCGCGGCCCTCGCAGACCTTGGCGTGGGCGAGGAAGTTGAGGTCGACGAGGCGGCGCGGGTGGCCTTCGTGCTCCCACTCCAGCCACCAGTCGAAGGCCGACTTCATCACCTGGCGGGCGCGGCGGCCGACCCAGTGGCCGGAGGCGGCCGGGTCGGCCGGCTCGTGTCCCGCGGCGGCGAGGACGCGGTAGCGCTCGGCGTGCGCGATGACCGGGAGGATGGCGAGCGGCGAGTCGGCGGGGGCCTGTTCGGCGGCCCAGTTGGCGAAGTCGTAGACCTCGTGGAGCGGGTCGGGTCCGGCGGCGGCGCGGTGCTCGGCGAGGCGGGCGACCATCAGGTGGTGGGCGTGGTGGTGGTCGGCGAAGCGCACGCGGATCTGCTCGAAGAGACGGACCGCGTTCTCGGCTGCGGTGGAGCCCTGCTCCAGCATGAGCATGCCCAGCCAGGGGGTGGGATCGGCGGGCACCCGCTCGGCCGCGGTACGGCACGCCTCACGGGCGCGGTCGGGCTTCTCCTTGCCGCGCAGGGCTCGCTGGACCTGGGCGAGGGCGAGGAGAACGGCGGCGTCGGCGGACTCGGGCTCGGCCAGCAACCAGTCGCGGGCCCAGGCGGCGCTGTACGACTCCAGGGCGAGGACGGTCACGCGGTGGCCGCGCAGGTCCCACTCGTCGCCCGTGTGGGCGAGCAGGGTGCGGGCAGCCTGCCAGCGGCCCTGGGCCAGGGCGGCGCGGGCGGCGACGAGTTCGGCGTCGTCGAGGGCGGCGTCGAAGGCCTGGGCCGCGCGTCGGCGGCCGCGGCCCAGAGGTGGCGGGGGTGGTGACACCGCGGAGACTTCCTCGTGCGACGTGACTCGACGTCGGCTGTCGGCAGGGCAACGAGCCCACGCGGTGGATCATCGGGGCGTGGGCGACTGATCACGGACAGCAAACCCGCAGCCAATGGTTTAGTCAAGCTCGGAGCGGGTGTTACACGCGTCAACTTGTGGGACCGGTGGGGCAGTTGTGAATATTCACCACCGTCCTCCGTGTCTCGATTCGGCAGGGATGTGGCGCACGCCATGGCGCCACGCCACCAGGGCACCCACCATGGCGGAAAGGTCACGCAGCATCGAGGCGGGACCGAGTCAACCGCCCGGATCCGGGTACTCCCCGGAGCAAGCCGGGCTCAACGGCGCTACAGTCGGCCCCTAACCCGCCCCGTGGCCCGGCCGAGTGATCGAGGTACGCAGCGTGTCGGTTCTGGTTCTGGTTCTCGCCGTGAGCGCGGCCTGCTGCCTGGGCATCGGCTTCGTCCTCCAGCAGAACGCGGCTCAGCGGGCACCCCTGAACGACTTCCTCTCCCCCCGGCTGCTCCTCGACCTCGTCCGGATGCCCCGCTGGCTCGGCGGCATCGGCCTGATGGTGGCCGGCATGGTCCTCGGCGCGATCGCGCTCGGCCAGGGCGAGATCTCCCTGGTCGAACCCCTGCTCGCGACCAACCTCCTGTTCGCCATGGCCCTCTCCCGGCACCAGACCAAGCAGCCGCTGGGCCGTCAGGGCTGGGCGGGGCTGCTGCTCCTCGCGGGTGGGGTGACGGCGTTCATCGTGGCGGGCGAGCCGCGCGGCGGCTCCGCCGTGACCGACCCCTTCCGCCACTGGCTGATCATCGGCGCCATGATCGGCTTCGCGCTGCTGCTGACGACGTACGCCAAGCGTTCGCGGCTGAGCTCGGGGCCGGCCCTGCTGGCGGTGGCGGCCGGACTCCTCTACGGCGTCCAGGACGCCCTCACCCGGGTGACCGGCCAGCGCTTCTCCGAGGGCGGCCTCATGGAGGTCCTCACCGGCTGGCAGCCGTACGCGGTCCTCGCGCTCGGCGTGACCGGCCTGGTCCTCGTCCAGAGCGCCTTCGAGACGGCCTCGCTGCGGATGTCGCTGCCCGCTCTCACCGCCGCCCAGCCGCTCGCCGGGATCATCTGCGGCGTCGGCTTCCTCGGCGACCGGCTGCGCACCGACACGGGCGCACTGGCGTGGGAGGCGGCGGGGCTCGCGGCGGTTGTGGTGGGCATCGTGCTGCTCGGGATGCATCCGGCCATGCCGTGCGGGGCGGGGGAGCGTGTTCGGGCGCGGAGGCTTCAGCCGAACTGAGAGGCGTGGGCTTCGCGACCGTTCGCCGTCGGGTGTCGGGGAGGCGTGTCGGCTGCGGGCCGGCGGGGGCTTGTCGCACAGTTCCCCGCGCCCCTGGGGCGTTGCCCCCAGGGGGCTCGGAAAGGCGAGGCTGCTTGGATGGGGCCCATGAGCGCTGCTGACGAGATCCTCGACATCGTCGACGAGTACGACCAGGTCGTCGGACAGTCCCCCCGCGGTGAGGCCTACGCCCGTGGCCTGCGGCACCGATGTGTGTTCATCCAGGCGCGTGACGCCGATGGGCGGCTCTTCGTGCACCGCCGCACCCCGACCAAGCTGGTCTTCCCCTCCCTGTACGACATGTGGGTCGGCGGTGTGGTCGGTGCGGGTGAGTCCTACGACGACGCGGCACTGCGCGAGGCCGAGGAGGAGCTGGGCGTCAGCGGGCTGCCGGAGCCGACCTTCCTCTTCAAGTTCCTGTACGACGACGGGGCCGGGCAGAGCTGGTGGTCGGCGGTGTACGAGGTCCGCTGCGAACTGCCGGTCAGCCCGCAGGTGGAGGAGGTCGCCTGGCACGGCTTCCTGACGGAGGACGAGGTGGAGCAGCGGCTCACGGAGTGGGAGTGGGTGCCGGACGGGCTGGACGCCTACGCGCGGCTGCGGGCTCACCGGGCGGCCGGCTGACCCCCGAGGGCGTCTGCCAGGGCGTGGGCCTGGGACGGTGTGAGCCGCCCCGAGCCGAGCGGTACCGAGCGCGGGCTGTGGCCGCCGTCGCAGACGGCGAGCGGGCTCGGCTCGGCCGGGGTGCCGCCGCTGAGCGGGCTCGGGCCCTGGAACGTCCAGGTGGGCCCGTCCCAGAAGTCGTGCTCCAGCAGCCGCCCGGCCACCTCGGGCGCCGCCTCGGGAGCCACTCCCACGGCCCGGAGCGCCGCGGATATCCGCTCCACCGCCGCCGGGACCGGCACGTCCGCGTCGCCGAACGCCGGCAGCAGCAGGAGCAGGCGTCGGTCCGCGTCCCGCACGCCCTCGGCCCCGCCGGGCGCCGACCCGGCCACGGCCAGCAGCTCCGGCCAGGACAGTCCCGGCCCGCTGAAATGCCCGTCGAGGGCGGCCAGATCGGCGTGCCGGTCCCAGTCGGGGTGCGTGATCAGATAGTCCGTGCCGGACTCGCCCGGGAAGTTGCGGTGGACGATCCACAGCACATGTCCGCCGGCCAGCGGGACGCGGTACGCCGGCCAGACCTCGTCCGCCCCGTAGAGGACCTCGGCCGCCTCGTCGACGTCCGCCGCGTCGGCGCCGAAGGCCTCGGGCTCCGCCGCGAACTCGTCCCAGACCGGCGCGTAGAACACCGGCCAGAAGCCCGGCAGGCCGAGCAGGTGCTCGGCGGGGGCGATGGCATGACCGGGCCTCGCGTACCCGGCAAGTGGCGAGGGAAGATCCATGTCCCGAACCGTAGCGACCGCCACTGACAACGCCTCCGTCCCCGCCCGGTAGGGTCCTGCGCGTGATCGAATTCGCACGGAACGTCCGGCTCTGGTTCGCGCCCGAGGAGGTCCGGGAAGAAGGCGGCACGCCCGACTACCGGTTCTCGCTCGCCAACGAGCGCACCTTCCTGGCCTGGCTGCGCACCGCGCTCGCGCTGATCGGCGGGGGCTTCGCCGTGGACCAGTTCCTGCCGGACCTGCGCTGGGGCTGGCGGGTGGGACTGGCACTCGCGCTGCTGGGTGCCGGTGTGCTGTGCTCCCTGCGCGCGGTCAATCACTGGATGCGCTGCGAGCGGGCGATGCGCCGGGGCGAGGATCTGCCGGTGTCGCGGTTCCCGGCGGTGCTGAGCATCGTCGTGGCCGTCGTCGCGCTCGCGATGGTCGTCGTCGTGCTCGTCGGGTGGGAGGGGTGAGCGCGGCGGCCGCGGACGCCGGACGCGACCCGGGGCTCCAGCCGGAGCGCACGCGGCTCGCGTGGCGCCGTACGACCCTGTCCGGCACCGTCTGCGCCGTCCTCGCCGTGAAGACCGCGCTGCACGGCGGGGTGTCGGCGGCCGGTGTCGTGGCGTGCGCCCTGTGCACCGGCCTCTGGCTGGGCTTCCTGCTGCTCGCGCACCACCGTATCCGCACGCTCGCCGCGGCCGGGACCCCGGCGCCGCTCACCCCGCGGCATGCGACGGCCACGGCGCTGTGCACGGTGGCGGTGGCGGTGTGCGGGGCGGTGCTCGTGTTCTGAGGCGCGCTCAGGGCGCGTCCGTCTCGTCCTCCGCCCCCCACTCCACCGTGACCACGATCTTCCCCCTGGTCCGCCCCTCCTGGTTCAGCCGTTGCGCGTCGGCCGCCCGCTCCAGCGGGAAGGTCTCCGACACGTGCACCGAGACGACGCCCTGTTCCGCGAGCTCGGACAGGCGCTGGAGGTCCTCGGCGTCGGGGCGGACCCAGTAGTAGCGGCCGCCGTAGGCGACGACCTCGCTGTCCGCGATGGAGACCAGGCGGCCCTCGGGGGCCAGGAGGTTGGCCGAGACCGTGAGGGTCTCGCCGCCGATCGTGTCGAACGCCGCGTCCACGCCCTCGGGGGCCAGCCCGCGCACCCGTTCGGCCAGGCCCTCGCCGTACGCGACCGGCTCGCCGCCGAGGCCGCGGACGAAGTCGTGGTTGCCCGGGCTCGCCGTGCCGATGACGCGGGCGCCGAAGTGCCGGGCGAGCTGCACCGCGATCGAGCCGACGCCGCCGGCCGCGGCGTGCACGAGGACCGTCTCGCCGCGCTTGACCTGGAGCGCCTTGACGAGCACCTGGTAGGCCGTCAGCCCGGTCAGCGGCAGCCCGGCCGCCTCCTCGAAGGAGAGGTTGCGGGGCTTGCGGGCGAGGGTGCGCACCGGGGCGGCCACGTACTCGGCGAAGGTGCCGCGGGACAGGAAGTCCTCGCGGACGTATCCGATCACCTCGTCGCCGACCTCGAACTCCGTGACGGAGACGCCGAGTCCGACCACGACACCGGAGACGTCCCAGCCGGGTACCACCGGGAACACCGGGTCGAGGATGCGGTCCAGATGTCCCTCGCGGCAGTGCCAGTCGACCGGGTTGACGGCCGCCGCGCGGACCTTGACCAGCACCGCGTCGACCCCGACCTTGGGGTCGCGGACGTCACCGTATGCGAGGACCTCGGGGCCGCCGTAGCGTGCGTAGCTGATGGCCTTCATGGCACCGACCCTCCGGGGTAGTCGGACGCCACGCAAGCGGGATGCCCGGATATGCGGCGTTCGCGTGGCAGCCTGTCCGACGTCATCCGCACGAACCCAAGGCTTCTCCGAAGGTGAGCACCATGAGCACCACCCTCCACCAGGAACACGCCTCCCACACGCACACCCACGGTCCGGACTGCGGCCACACCGAGGTGCCCCACGGGGACCACGTCGACTACGCCCACGGCGGGCATCTGCACCGCGAGCACGACGGCCACTGGGACGAGTGCGAGCCCGGCGACCATGCCGCCCACGACGGTCACGAGCACCAGCACGGGGACGCCTGCGGTCACGAGAGCGTCCTGCACGGCGACCACGTCGACTACCTGCACGACGGCCACCGGCACGCCGCGCACGAGGGTCACTGGGACGATCACTGACCTGCCCCGTCAGGGCCCCCACGGCTCCCCGTCGCACCGCGCGGGGAGCCGTCCGCCTATCGTGTCCCGGATCACTTTCGCTCCACCCCCTGGACGGCATACCGACCGGTCGGCATCATGAGGTGCAGACCCGTTCACCTGCCCGTAGGAGCGATGTATGAGCCCCGACCATCCGCCCGGACTCGACCTCGACCGGCTGCGCGGTCTGCTCGACCGCGAGCGGCCCGGCCTGGTCGACGGCCCCCTGACCGGCCGGCTGATCGAGGGCGGACGGTCGAACCTCACGTACACGGTCTCCGACGGCACCTCGCGCTGGGTCGTACGACGGCCTCCGCTCGGCCACGTCCTGGCCACCGCGCACGACATGAAGCGCGAGCACCGGGTGATCAGCGCGCTGCACCCGACGAACGTGCCGGTGCCCGAGCCGCTGCTGCTGTGCGAGGACGAGGAGGTGCTCGGGGCGCCGTTCTACGTCATGGAGTTCGTCGAGGGCACCCCGTACCGCACGGCCGACCAGCTGCTCCCGCTCGGCCCGGCACGCACGCGTGACGCGGTGCTGGCGCTCGTGGACACCCTCGTCGAGCTGCACGCGGTGGACCCCGCCGAGGTGGGTCTCGCCGACTTCGGCCGGCCCGAGGGCTTCCTGGACCGTCAGCTGCGCCGCTGGGGCAAGCAGCTGGACGCCTCCCGCAACCGCGAGCTGGCCGGCATCGACGAGCTGCACGCGACGCTGGGCCGCCGCCTGCCGGACTCGCCCGCGGCCACCGTCATCCACGGCGACTACCGGCTCGACAACGTCCTGATCGGCGACGACGACCGGATCAAGGCGATCCTCGACTGGGAGATGTCGACCCTCGGCGACCCGCTCACCGACCTCGGCCTGCTGGTGATGTACAGCCTGCCGCTGGGCATGCCGGACTCGCCCGTCTCCACGACCGCCGAGGCGCCGGGGCATCCCGCTCCGGCCGAACTGGTCGAGCGGTACGCGGCGCGCTCGGGGCGCGATGTCTCGCAGGTCTCCTGGTACACGGCGTTCGCGTGGTTCAAGCTCGCCGTGATCCTGGAGGGCATCCACTACCG
This sequence comes from Streptomyces sp. NPDC057280, assembly GCF_042668605.1. Taxonomy (NCBI): domain Bacteria; kingdom Bacillati; phylum Actinomycetota; class Actinomycetes; order Kitasatosporales; family Streptomycetaceae; genus Streptomyces; species Streptomyces sp. NPDC057280. The sequence continues at coordinate 25,664 of NZ_JBHUYR010000009.1, read as the reverse complement.
CTACACCCTGGGCCAGACGGTCGGCCGCGGCTTCGACCGCATCGGCGACCTCGTCCCGGTCTTCATCCAGCACGGCCTCACCACCCTTCAGGAAGGCTGACCCGCCATGGACTTCGCGTTCGACGCGCGCACCGAGGAACTGCGCGCCAAGCTGCTCGCCTTCATGGACGAGTACGTCTACCCGGCCGAGGCGGTGGCGGAGGAGCAGCGGGCCGCGCTGGCGTCCCCGTGGGACACCCCGGCCGTGGTGGAGGAGCTGAAGGCGGAGGCGCGCAGGCAGGGCCTGTGGAACCTCTTCCTGCCCGACGCCGAGTACGGTGCCGGGCTGACCAACCTCCAGTACGCGCCGCTCGCCGAGATCACCGGCCGGTCCCCGCAGCTGGCGCCGACCGCGCTGAACTGCGCGGCGCCGGACACCGGCAACATGGAGGTGCTCTCCCAGTTCGGCGGCGAGCAGCAGAAGAAGCAGTGGCTGGAGCCGCTGCTTGCCGGTGAGATCCGCTCGGCGTTCGCGATGACCGAACCGGAGGTGGCCTCCTCGGACGCCACCAACATCACCACGTACATCGAGCGCGACGGCGACGACTACGTCATCACCGGCCGCAAGTGGTACATCTCCGGGGCGATGAACCCGGACTGCAAGATCTTCATCGTGATGGGCAAGACGGACCCGGAGGGGTCCGACATCCGCCGCCAGCAGTCGATGATCCTGGTCCCGCGGGACACCCCGGGTGTCACGGTCAAGCGCGCGATGCAGGTCTTCGGTTACGAGGACCACTACCACGGCGGCCACGCCGAGGTGATCTTCGACCACGCGCGCGTGCCGGCCTCGAACCTCATCGGCGAGGAGGGCGGCGGCTTCGCCATCGCCCAGGCCCGCCTCGGTCCGGGACGTATCCACCACTGCATGCGGCTGATCGGCATGGCCGAGCGGGCGATCGAGCTGATGTGCCGGCGGGCCGTGTCCCGCACCGCCTTCGGCAAGGCGCTGGCCCAGCAGGGCGTGGTGCACAACTGGATCGCCGACGCGCGCGTGACGGTCGAGCAGCTGCGGCTGCTGGTCCTGAAGACGGCCTGGCTGATGGACACCGTCGGCAACCGGGGCGCCCACACCGAGATCCAGTCCATCAAGATCGCCACGCCGCGCGCGGTGGTCGACATCATCGACCGCGCGATCCAGCTGCACGGCGCGGGCGGCGTCAGCCAGGACTTCCCGCTGGCCGAGTTGTACGCGGGGGCGCGGACGCTGATGATCGCGGACGGCCCGGACGAGGTGCACCAGCGGTCGCTGGCGCGGCGGGAGCTGAAGAAGTACCTCTGAGGTCACGTGTAAGGGGCGGTCGTCCATGGCGGCCGCCCCTTGCACGCGTGGTCACGGACGCAGGGCCCGCAGCAGCAGGTCGGCCAGGTGGTCGGCGACTTCCTGCGGGCTCATGGGGCCGTCGGGGCGGTACCAGGTCGACAGGTGGTGGACGGAGCCGAAGTGGTAGTCCACGACCAGGTCGGCCGGGGTGGCGGTGGAGAAGACGCCGGACTTCTGGCCCTCCTCCACCAGCGCGCGGAAGCGCTCGTGGTAGCGCCGGCGCTCGGCGCGCACCTGCTTGTTCTTCTCCGGGCTCAGATGGTGCATGGAGCGGAAGAAGATCGACGCGTCGTCGAGGTTCTCGATGGTGGTCACGACGACGTCCGCCGCCGCACCCCGCAGCCGCTTCTCGATGGGCTCGTCCGCGTTCGCGAAGGCGTCGAGGCGCTCCTGCTGGACGCGCAGCACGCGCGCGTACACCTCGTGCAGGAGGTCGTCCTTGGAGCCGAAGTAGTGGTACAGCGCCCCCTTGGTGACGCCGGCCGCCTCGACGATCTCCTGCACCGAGGTGCGGTCGTAGCCCTGCTCGGCGAAGAGCCGGGTGGCGGCGGCCAGCAGCCGCTGCGGGACGGGCGTACCGTCCCCGTCGTTCGTCCTGGCCACCTGCCGCCACCTGCCCTTCCGTTCGCACTTGCGCGTTCTACTGCTCGGCCTGCCCACGGGAACGCAGTTCCCGCCGGAGGATCTTCCCGGTCGCCGTCTTCGGCAGGTCGGACAGTATCTCCACCTGCCTCGGGTATTTGTAGGCGGCCAGTCTCTCCTTGCAGTACACCGCGAGTTCATCCGGGTCCGTGTCGGCCCCCGGGCGCAGGCTGATGTACGCCTTCACGGTCTCCCCGCGGTACCCGTCGGGCACGCCGACGACGGCCGCCTCGCGCACCGCCGGGTGGGTGTAGAGCACGTCCTCGACCTCGCGCGGCCAGACCTTGAAGCCGGACGCGTTGATCATGTCCTTCTTGCGGTCGACGACGTACAGCCAGCCCTGCTCGTCCAGGAAACCGATGTCGCCGGTGCGCAGCTCGCCGCCGGGGAAGGTCTCGGCGGTGGCGTCGGGGCGCCGCCAGTAGCCGGGCACGACCTGCGGGCCGCGGACGACGATCTCGCCCTGCTCGCCGAAGGGCACCTCGGCGCCCTGGTCGTCGACGATCCGTACGACCGTGTCGGGCCCCGGCAGGCCCACGGCCAGCGTCCCCGACACCGGGTCGACCGGGGCCTCCAAGCCGGGCGGGACGGAGGCGCAGGGGGCGGTGCACTCGGTGAGGCCGTAGCCGTTGCGGATGTACGGCCCGAAGGCGGCCCGGAACTTCTCCACCAGCGCGGGCGGCAGCGGGGCGCCGCCCGAGGAGATCATCCGGAAGGAGGCGAAGTGGTCGCGGGTGACGTCCGGGTGGGCGGCCAGCGCCATGAAGGCCGTCGACGGGCCCACGGTGTAGTGCGGGCCGTGCTCGGCGAACGCGTCGAGGACGACGCCCGCCTCGAAGCGGTACGCCAGCACGAGCGTGCCCGCGCTGTTCAGACAGGCGCCGAGCTGGCAGACCATGCCGGTGATGTGGAACAGCGGCGCCAGCGCGAAGTACACGGGCGGGTCGGGCAGTTCGAGCCCGGTCCGCTGCCGCTCGGCGTTGTACATGATGTTGGCGTGCGTGTTGGTGGCCCCCTTGGGAGCCCCGCTGGTGCCCGACGTGTAGCTGATGAGGGCGATGTCGGACGGTCCCGGGTCCCGGCCCTCGGGCGCCTTCAGCCCCGCCCGCGCCACGGCCGTCAGGTCCTCGGCGTCGGCGGGCTGCGGCAGCCGCTCGAAGGTGAGCACGCGCGCGTCGTTGCGCGTCTGGAAATCCAGCTCGCACCCGGTGAGCACGATCCGCACCGGCGAGTCGGCGGCCGTCTCGCGCAGGTACGACTCCCAGGCGCGGTCGGAGCAGATCAGCGCGGCCACCTCGCCGTCCCGCAGGACGTGGCTGACCTCCCCGGCCTTGTACATGGGGTTGACCGGCACGACGGTCGCGCCCGCCTTCCACGCGCCGAGGAGGGCGAGCAGGAAGTGCGGGGAGTTCTGCAGCAGGACCGCCACGCGGTCGCCGCGCTCCAGGCCGCGCGCGGCGAGATGCCCGGCGACGGAGTCGCTCAGCTCGTCGACCTGGCGGTAGCTGAGCCGCCCGTCGAAGTAGGCGAGGAAGGTGCGGTCGGGAACCTCGGAGGCCGCCTCGCGCAGCGCGTGGACGAGGGAGTCGGCGGGGTCGATCGGCGCGCGCTGGGCGTCGCTGAGGAGGGCGACCCAGGGCTTGGCTGCGTACAGGGAGTCGGTCACCGGGCCTCCTCCCACTTCTGCTGGATGTGGTTCATGCCGGCCAGCCAGCGGTCGGGCTCGGCGGCGCGGGCCTGGTAGTAGGCGGCGACCTCGGGGTGCGGAAGGATCAGGAAGCGGTCCTCCTCGATGCCCTTGAAGAGCGCGTCGGCCACGTCCTCCGGCTCGACCGCGGTCGGCTTGAGCACCAGGTCGCCGGCGGTGCCGGTGGCGGCGAGCATGTCGGTGCGCACGCCCTGGGGGCAGATGGCATGGACCTTGATCCCGCGGTGCCGGTAGGTCAGCGACAGGTACTCGGCGAAGGCGTACGCCCCGTGCTTGGTGACGGCGTACGGGGCGGCCCCGATCATGGTCAGCAGTCCGGCCGCGGACACGGTCGACACGAACCGCCCGCTCCCCCGGTCCAGCCATGCCGGCAGCAGTTCGTGCGCGGCACGCACGTGTGCCATGACGTTGACGTCCCAGGACAGCTCCCAGGCCTTGGCGTCGGCGAGATCGTCCACGTCCGGGCCGCCGAAGGCGACACCGGCGTTGGCGCAGTACACGTCGACGGTCCCGCCGAGGGCGGCACGGGCGTCGGCGACGACGGCGGAAGCGTCCCCGGGCACGGCGATGCCGCCGATCTCGTCGGCGACGGCCTCGGCCCGGCCGGCGTCGAGGTCGTTGACGACGACGCGGGCCCCTTCGGCGGCGAACCGCCGCGCGAGGGCGGCCCCGATCCCTCCCCCGGCTCCGGTGACGACGACTCCGGCGTCTCGCAGGGCTTCCACCATGGGTCTCCTTAGGACTGCGGCTCCAGGCTCTGGTCAGACTAACCGGTCGGTATGTATCAAGGAAGGGTCGCGTCGATGCCGCCGAGGGGCGCGGGGAACGGCGCGACCAGCCACAGCGCGTCCGCACCCTCCACACAACCTGCGGAAGCGCTTAACGTGCACCTCATGCGCCTATCCAGACGAGCACTCCTCGCAGCGACCACGGCAGCAACATCTCTTTCCTCGGCCTCCCCCGCGTCCGCGGCCGACCGCCACCGAAAACTCCGTACCGGATTCGAGCGCCTCGCCGCCGACGGCTACGCCCTCCTCGACGGCCAGCGCGTAGGCATCGTCACCAACCCCACCGGCATCACCCGGGACGCCCGCCACATCGTCGACGTCATGCACGCCGACCCCCGGGTGAACCTGGTGGCCGTCTTCGGCCCGGAGCACGGCTTTCGCGGCACCGCGCAGGCCGGCGGCTCCGAGGGCCGCTACGACGACCCCGCGACCGGACTGCCCGTCTACGACACGTACCTGAAGAGCGGCCGGCCCCTCGCCGACGTCTTCACCGCGTCCGGCGTCGACACCGTCGTCTTCGACATCCAGGACGTGGGCGCCCGCTTCTACACGTACATCTGGACGCTCTACGACTGCATGGAGGCGGCTCAGCTGGCCGGGAAGCGGTTCGTGGTGCTCGACCGGCCGAACCCCGTCACCGGTCGTTCCGCCGAAGGCCCCGTCCTGCACAAGGAGTTCGCGACCTTCGTCGGACGGCAGCCGATCTCACAGGCGCACGGCATGACGGTCGCCGAGCTGGCGCGGCTGTTCAACGGGGAGTTCCTGACCGCGCCGGTCGCGCTGGACACCGTACTGATGACGGGATGGAGGCGGGCGGATTTCTACGATGCCGCAGGCCTGCCCTGGGTCCCGCCGAGCCCCAACATGCCCACCCCCGACACCGCGCTCGTGTACGCGGGGACGTGTCTCTTCGAGGGCACGAACCTGTCCGAGGGCCGTGGCACCACCCGACCCTTCGAACTGCTCGGCGCGGAGGGGATCGACGGCCGGTGGGCCGCCGCCGCGAACGAACTCGGGCTGCCGGGCGTGTACTTCCGGGAGGCGTACTTCGCGCCGACGTTCTCCAAGTTCCAGGGCAAGACGGTCGGCGGGGTGCAGATCCATGTGCACGACCGGGCGGCGTACGACCCGGTCCGCACCGGGATCGGGCTGCTGGTGACCGCCAAGCGCGGGTGGGCCGGGTTCGCGTGGCGGTCCGACAACTGGATCGACAAGCTCACCGGCTCCCCGCAGGTGCGGACCGCGATCGACGCGGGTGCGGGCGTCGACGAGGTGGTGGCGGGCTGGCGGGAGGAGCTGGCCGCGTTCCGCCGCACTCGCAAGGAGTACCTGCTGTACAGATGATCCCCTGGGCGGAACAGGGCAGTTGACTCGCGAAGTATGGCCAACTTCGCCCCGTAGCAGGACGATGCGACGGCATCGCACCACTTCGGGGGACGAGGGGGCCTGTCATGGCGGATCCGGCGATGAGTGTGAGCCCGTACTGGGAGCTGACCTTCGACGCGGACGGCGATCCGGACGGCGGACGGCGGGACCGGCTGCTGGCCGGGGTCGCGGAGCGCGGCGTCAAGGATCTGATCGTCTTCGCGCACGGCTGGAACAACGACCGTTCGGGGGCGACGAGGCTCTACAGCCGCTTCTTCGCGCCGATCCCGGAGCTCGCGCCGAAGGCGAAGCTCGGGTACGTGGGAGTGGTGTGGCCGTCGATGCGGTTCTGCGACGAGCCGATCCCGGACTTCCCCAGGTCGGTGGCGGCCGAGAGCACGCGGCGGCCCGCGCTGGACAAGGACACCCGGCACGCGCTGCTGGAGACCTTCCCGGGCCGGGCCACCGTGATCGACCAGATCGCGCTGATGCTGGACCAGCAGCCGCGCGAGGAGGCCGAGCTGGAGGAGTTCGGGCGGCTGGTGCGGCTGCTGGTCGAGGTGGTGCCCGCGGGGCCGCAGGCGCTGTTCGGGGCGGACACGCTCGCGGAGGGCGTGCCGCAGAGCGAGCCGGACATGTTCTCCGGGCCCGCGGTGGGGGTGTGCGAGGACTTCGCGCGCGGGCTCGCCGCGGCCGAGGCGCCGGACGGCGTGACGGAGGGATTCTCGATCCCCAACCCCTGGGACGGGGCGCACGAGTTGCTCCGGCAAGCGACGTACTACGCGATGAAACGGCGCGCCGGCACGGTCGGTGAGCGGGGGCTCGGGCGGGTCGTCGGACAGCTCGCGGCCGAGCGGCCCGAGGTGCGGGTGCATCTGGTCGGGCACAGCTTCGGCGGGCGCCTGGTGTCCTTCGCGCTGCGCGGGCTGCCCGAAGGGGTGCGCACGGTGAAGTCGGTGACGCTGCTCCAAGGGGCCTTCTCGCACTACGCGTTCGCCGCCCGGCTGCCGCACGACGCGCGCGCGGGCGGGGTGCTGCACGGGCAGCAGAACCGCATCGACGGTCCCCTGGTGTGCTGCTACTCCCGCTTCGACAAGGCGCTGAGCACCATGTATCCGCTGGCCTCGCGCATGGCCGGGGACGCGGAAGGGGCCGCCATGAATCTCGGACGGCTGCTGGGCGCCAAGTGGGGGGCGATGGGCCACGACGGGGTGCAGGCGGTGCCGGGCACGCGCGCGTGGAAGCTCGCCGACGCGCTCACCACCACGTTGCCGACGTCCGGGTGCGTGAACATCGACGCGGCGTCGGTGGTGAAGGACGGCAAGGCGCCGGCCGGGGCGCACAGCGACATCGTGCACCGCGAGCTGGCGCAGCTGGTGGTGGCGGCGGGCCGTATCCACTGACCCGCCGCCACCCGGAGGTCACCGGTGTGAGGTGAACTCCACGACCTGCTGGTAGGTCGGCCGGTTCTGCCAGCTGATGTTGTAGTGCTTGATGCCGCCCAGGGTGCGCTGGACGATCGAGTCGGCGCACCACTGGTTGCCCGCGGAGCACAGGTCGTCACCGGGGTAGACCTGGGCCGCGGTCTTGCCGGCCGCCGTCTTCAGGGTGCTGATCAGGATGTCCCGGCAGGCGCTGAGGCTGCCGCCGCCGCAGTACTTGTTCGCCAGCGGTCCCTGCACGGGCTCGCCGAGCACCGCGCGGATGTCCTTGTCGACGTAGGACCACCAGCCGTACTGGAAGGAACTGCCCGCGTGCGAGCCGGTCGGGCCGTGCGCGGCCGAAGGCGACTCGTCGACGGGCAGGTTGCCCTGGAAGGCGGTGAACAGGTCGCTTCCCAGGCCGGGTTTGAATTCGGCCTCCACCAGCAGCGGCCACCACGCGTCCAGGATGCGGATCGCGTCCGCGTTGGCGTACGTCTTCGAACCCGCCGACGTCTCCGTGCGCTTGCCGCCCGCGGTGAGCCAGGTCTGGAGCTTGGTCACCGCCGCCGCGGCCGTGGAGTCGGTGACCGTACTGCTGTTGATGACCTTGAGGAGGTCGGGCAGCACGTCCTCCGCGCGCAGGTCGGCGAGGGCCGCGTCGGCCATCGCCTTCACCAGCGAGGCCCGGGTGACGCCGCCCGCGGCGACGAGCTTCTTCACGCGGTCCTCCAGGAGGTTGCCGCGGTGCACCGAGCCGTCGCCCCAGGGCGCGGTGGTGTAGTCCTTCGCCTGTTTGTTGTTCCAGGAGATGTAGTAGTCCTGGTCGATGGAGTGGGGGTGGGCCGAAGCCGCCGTGTAGTCGGCGGTGTTGGTCGTCGGGTTCCAGTTCTTCCACTCGTACGACGCCTGCGCCCACACCGGGAACTCCGCGTCCACGCCGCTCGCGCGCACCGGGTTGTCGCCGCTGTTGTAGTACGCGGTGTGCGTGGAGTCGGCGTAGAACCAGTTGAACGTGTAGTTGATGTGCTGCACGGCGCTCTGGAAGGTCTGCGGACTCTTCACGTAGTCGGGGTCGTTGAGCATCTGGAAGCCGATGATCGAGTCGGCCTCGTGCATGTAGGAGGAGCGCAGGGTCGTGTAGGCGACCTTCTTGCCGCCGACGGTGGCGCGGTAGGCGACGGGGCCGTACTTCGTCTTCCAGACCCGCATGGTGTACGAGCCGGCGGCGGTGCCGTCGGCCGTGGTCGGGGCCCAGGAGTTCTTCTGTTCGATCTTCTCCATGGCCGTGCAGGTGCCGTGGTACAGGTAGTGGAAGTCGTCCTGGCACAGCTCGACGGCGTAGGAGTCGATGATGTCCTGGCCGGAGGTCGTGGCGGACCACGAGTAGTCCTGGCCGCGGCCGAGTTCGACGTACATGCTCAGGCCCGCGAAGGAGGCGCCGCGCGCGCTGATGCCGGGGCCCTGGATCTCCTGGAGCATCAGGAGCTGGGGGGCGAAGTAGCCGGTCTGCGGGCCGAAGACGGCGACCGGGTGGCCGCTCGCGGTGTGGGCGCCGCTGACCACGAGGGCGTTGGACATGCCGCGCTTGGCGGAGGTGAGGGCGTTCGCGGTGGCCTTGGCGGCGGCCGCGGAGGCGCTCTGGGAGGCGCCGGTGCCGGTCGGGTCGTAGATCAGCGGCTCGGTGGCCACCGTGCCGGCGTCGGGGAGGGCCTCGCCCTGCGGGGTGGCGGGCTTGGTGGCGTACGGGAAGCTCTCGCCGTTGTGGACGGTGAGGACGGCCTCGGGGTCGTTGCGCTCGCGGAACGACTCCCAGACCTCGGTGCCCTTCGTCACGCCGTACTGCTCCTGGGCGGCGAGCAGCGATATCGCGTTGTTGACCTCACCGCCGCCGCCGGAGCCGAACAGGGCGCCGATGACGGAGGCCAGCGCGACCAGGTCGGTGAGCTTGAAGTGGTCGATGGTGCCGGCGTTGGTGATGGAGTCCTTGTGGCCGGTCAGGACGTACTCGCCGGGGAAGTAGCGGCCGCTGTCGGAGGCGTCGATGTAGGCGTTGATGCCCGCGATGTAGGCGTTGGCGTCGGCGAGGGCCTGCTGGCCTCGGCTGCCGTTGGTGGCGACGGCGTTGTCGATCTGTGCCTGGAGGTCGGCCTCGCTGTAGGGGGCGTTGCGCCAGAACTGCTGTTCCAGGCCCTGGTTGGAGGGGGCGCCGCCCGCGAAGGTGGTCAGCTGGCCGCGTCCGACGTGGCGGAAGACGTCCATCAGCCACAGCCGGTCCTGGGCGGCCGCGTAGCCCGCGCCGAACTCGGTGCCGTATCGGGTGGTGCCGGTGATGTGCGGCACACCCGTCTTCTTGTCACGGACGATCGTCACGTCGGTGCGGCCGGCCGGGTTCAGGGTGGAGGCGACCTGGTCGGAGGCCACGCCGAACGAGGCGTCGTTGAAGAAGGTGTTGATCGTGGCGTTGGTGAGCGACGAGTAGCCCTTGGCGAGGTTCGCGTACGGGCCGAGCTGGTCCTCCGCGTGGTCGGGCTGGCTGCCGAAGGCCTGGTTGAGGAGGATCTGGGCGAGGGTGGCGTTGCCGTTCTCGCCGGGCGGCAGGATGTCGGAGCACTGGCTGCCGCAGTAGTCGTTGGCGGCCGTCGCCTCGGCTGCCGCCGCTGCTTGGCCAAGAGGGGACAAAAGACCGGCAATCAGGGCGCATACGGATGCGGTCTTCAGGAACCCGGTGAGTCTGCCGGGAGTTCTCAGTCTGTCGAGAGCGGTGCGTGAGGTGCGCCGAGGCATGGCAGCTCCTACCGACGGGGGTGGGCCGGACGTTACCGCCGGTATCCCCGGGATTGAAGATGAACATGCGTCAAGTTTTGGTACCCGATCCGGAGGCGAAGGGGGGTCGTCGGAAATCGGATGGAGCCAAATCGCTTGTCGATACGTCTATTCGGCGACGTCCGTTCGACGACGCCGAAGTGACCGAAGTACAGGTGCAGGTGTGACGGAGGTGCAGGGCGATGGCCGGTTTCCGGAGTCTGGCGAGACAGGTGCGAGATCCGCGGTGTGATCTGGCGCTGCGACGCTACTCACTGCGCAAGTGCCTGGAGCGGTTCGCTCCTTACGGGCACAGGGCGACCTGGGACCACTTGTGCTCCCGGGCCGGATTCGGTCCTGAGGACCGGTCCCCCGATCCGGCGCGGCTCGTGGCCGCGTTGGACGAACTGGAAGAGGCGCGTTCGGTCTGGCTGGCCTACGAGGTCGAGTTCGCCGAGCGACGCAAGAAGGAGAAGCACGACGGACTGCGCAGGCCGGGCAGTGTCGACGACTGGCACCGGCTGACCTGGGGCGGCTTCGGTGTCGCCTGGTGCGACGACCCGCGGCTCCACCCCCGTGAGCCGCTGGCCGAGGTGCTGCGCAAACTGATCTCCGCGCTGGAGCGCGAACCGGGCTCGGTGTGCCCGGTGTGCCGCGGAGAGCGACTGATGTGGAAGTACGACCTGGCCCACGAACCCTCCTCGGGCCCGGTCTGCACGGACTGCGGGATCGTGGTCCCCCGTCCGGTGCTGACACCCGAGGCCCTGGCGTCGTCCAAGCGTGGACGGCTGCTGGTGTCCGCCTGAGTGGTGCGACCGGGGGTGCGCCGGGGATGCCGCACCCCCTCTTTGACGGCGCGTGACGGTCGTGGGCGTTCATTGGCGGGGTACGAAGGTCGCGAGCGCTTTTTGACGGTGTGTGACGGTCGCGCGTGCTGCCCCGGTTTTACACATCGGGCCGGTTGTCCACAGGAACGGCTCGCGGCCGGGCCGATGTCGGTGCCGGCTGGCACCATCGAGTCATGGTTCAGGTGTGTCTCAACGGGCCCCGAGGGGCAGCCGACGGTGCGGTGGTGCCGCTGACGCCGGAGGCGTTGGCCGAGTCCGCGGCGGCGGCCGTCGCGGCCGGGGCGACGGACATCCATGTCCACCCCAAGACCCCGTGCGGCGGCGACTCGTTGTCACCCCGCGTCCTCGCGCCGACCCTGGAGGCGATACGGGCGCGGGTGTCGGTCCCGGTCGGCGTCACCACGGGCGCCTGGGCGGAACCGGACCCGGTGGCCCGGCTGGAGCGGATCCGGAGCTGGACGGTGCTCCCCGACCACGCCTCGGTCAACTGGCACGAGCCGGGCGCCGAGGAACTGGCCGCCGCACTGATCGACCGGGGTGTGGGCGTGGAGGCCGGGATCTGGTCCGGCACGGACGGCGCGGCACGGTTCGCCGAGTCGCCGCTCGGCCCGGCGGTGCTGCGGGTGCTGGCCGAGGTGACCGACACCTCGCCGGACACCGCCCGGGACACGGCCCGCGCCCTGCTGTCCGACCTCGGCACGGCACCGCACGGCCGCCCGGTGCTGCTGCACGGCGAGGACGGCGGGGCATGGCCGGTGCTGCGGCTGGCCGGACGCCTGGGCCTGGCGACACGCATCGGCCTGGAGGACACCCTGCTGCTCCCCGACGGTGAACCGGCCGCGTCCAACGCCGAGTTGGTGGCGGCGGGACTGGTCCAGTACGGGCCGGCGCGACGCTCGTCGTGACCGGACCGGCGACGCTACCAGCCACAAATCCCCTCGCTCCACCCCTTTCACGTACGGACAGTGGGAGGCGATGAAACGCACCTGAGCACAGGAACGAGGAACCCCGATGTCGACGCTGCGCGTCACCGCCGAAGTGCTGACCGTCCACGAACACCCGAACGCCGACGCGCTCGAACTGGCCCAGGTGGGCCTGTACCGGGCCGTCGTCGCCAAGGGCGCCTACCGCACCGGCGACGCGGCCGTGTACATCCCCGAGCAGTCCGTGCTGCCCGCCGCCCTGATCGAGGAACTCGGCCTCACCGGACGGCTGGCCGGCGGCAACGCGGACCGGGTCAAGGCGGTACGGCTGCGCGGCGAGCTGTCGCAGGGCATCGTGTGCCGGCCCGCGGCGCTGAACGGCGTCGACCTGGCACGGGCGGCCCAGAACGGTACCGACTTCGCGGAACTGCTCGGCATCACCAAGTGGGTGCCCCCGATCCCGCCCACGATGAGCGGCGAGGTGGAGTCCGCCCCCGACCTGCTGCCCTGGGTCGACATCGAGAACATCCAGCGCTACCCGGACGTCTTCACCCCGGGCGAGCCGGTGGTCCTGACCGAGAAGCTGCACGGCTCGGCGTGCCTGGTCACCTATGTCGCGGCCGACGAGCGGGTGTACGTCTCCTCGAAGGGCTTCGGCGCCAAGTCCCTGGCGCTGAAGGCGGACCCGCGGAACCTGTACTGGCGGGCGGTCCAGGGCCACGGCGTCGCCGACGCGGCCGCCCGCCTGGCCACCCGCCTCGGCGCGAGCCGGGTCGGCGTCTTCGGCGAGGTCTACGGCGCGGGCGTCCAGGACCTGACGTACGGCGCGGACGGCCGCCGGGACACCCTCGGGTACGCGGTCTTCGACGTCTGCGCGGAGATCGACGGCGAGGTGCGGTGGCTCGACGCGGCGGAACTCCTGGACGGGGACCTGCCGTTGGTGCCGCGCCTCTTCGAGGGGCCGTTCGACATCGAGCGGGTGCTGGAGGTGGCGAGCGGGAGGGAGACGGTCTCGGGCCGCGAGCTGCACCTCAGGGAGGGTGTCGTGATCCGTCCGACGACCGAGCGCTACAGCGAAGTAACGGGCGGCAGGGCGATAGCGAAGGCGGTAAGTCCGGCGTATCTGACCAGGAAGAACGGAACAGAGTACGAGTGAGCCACCCCAGGGGCGCGGGGAACTGCGCGACCCGCCACGAAGCACCCGCACCCGGCAACGCACATAACCCCCGCTCCCTAGCCGCACCGCTCCTCAGACTCGCGCCGCTTCTCCACCAACAAGCGCGACCCCGCCCCCTGCCGCTCCCCGAACACGTCACCCGGGTTGGACAGCACACACGACTCCAACGACAGACACCCGCACCCGATGCAGTCCGTCAGATGATCCCGCAGCCGGTTCAACTGCTTGATCCGCTCGTCGAGTTCGGACCGCCACGCCTCCGACAACCGCGCCCAGTCCTCCCGCGTCGGCGTCCGCTCCTCCGGCAGCTCGGCGAGCGCCTCGCGAATCGTGGCGAGCGGGATGCCGACGCGTTGTGCGGCCCGTACGAAGGCGACCCGGCGCAGCGCGTCGCGGGAGTAGCGGCGCTGGTTGCCGGTGGTGCGGCGGCTGCTGATCAGGCCTTTGGACTCATAGAAGTGCAGGGCGGAGACGGCGGCACCGCTGCGCGCGGCGAGCTGGCCGACCGTGAGCTCGTGGATCTTCTCAGGAATCTGGGGCACCCCTCGAACCCTACCCAGGCTTGCGTTGACAGGGCCCGCGAGGGCGACCATGCTAAGCAGTCGCTTAGAGTTTGGGACGAGGAGGCGGGACATGGCAGAGCCGAGGATCTTCGCGGGCGCCGACGAGCTGAAGGCGGCGGTGGGCGAGCAGCTGGGGTACACCGACTGGCTGGAGGTCGACCAGAAGCGGATCGATCTGTTCGCCGACGCCACCGGTGACCACCAGTGGATTCACGTCGACCCGGAGAAGGCCGCCGCCGGCCCGTTCGGCACGACCATTGCGCACGGCTATCTGACGCTGTCCCTGCTCCCGCTCTTCGGACCGCAGCTCATCAAGGTCGAGGGCGTGAGGATGGGCGTGAACTACGGCACCAACAAGGTCCGCTTTCCGGCTCCCGTCCCCGTCGGTTCCCGGCTGCGCGCCACGGCGACGATCACCGGGGTCGACGACGTGGCGGGCGGCGTCCAGGTGACCGTCGCCTTCAGCGTCGAGCGCGAGGGCGGCGACAAGCCGGTGTGTGTCGCCGAGTCGGTGTCGCGCTACTACCTCTGAGGACCCAAGGCCCCGCCGCGGGCTACTTGGCCCCCACCATCCGCAGCACGAGGTCGGCGTCGAGCGCGCCGACCTCGTCGGGGGTCCAGGGGCCGTCGACGTTGAACCAGCGGGCGACGTCGATGCAGAGCGACATGACGGCCAGGGTGGTGCCCTTGACGTCCAGGACGTCGAACTCGCCGGACGCCACGCCGTCCTCGATGATCGCGCGCACCTCGGCGTCGCACTGCCGGCGCAGCGCGAGGATCTCCTCGCGGGCGTCCGGGCCGAGGGAGTCGAGTTCGTACTGGACGACCCGGGCGGTGGTGCGGCCGCCCGCGTGCCAGCGGACGAAGGAGCTGACCGCGTCGGCGAGCCGCTCGGTGGCGGTGCCCTCGCGGCGGGCCGCGGTCTGCAGGATCTCCAGCGCCTTGGCGTGGCCGATCCTGCTGATGCGGTGGAGGAGCTCCTCCTTGGTCTTGTAGTGGATGTAGAGGGCGGCGGGGCTCATGCCCGCGCGGCCCGCGATGTCCCGCGTCGTCGTGGCGTGGTAGCCGCGCTCGGCGAAGGCCTCCACCGCGGCGATCAGCAGCCGCCGTGCCGCGTCGGGCGTGACCTCGCCCCACGCCGACGTCTCGCCGCCGGCCGTCTCCTCCGCCGTACTCATCGCCTGCTCGCCCCTCTCCACTGATCGAGGGACCACCATACCGCCGAAGGTGAGCAAACGCTTAGGCGAGAGACCCGAGTGGCCGCAGTCCAGCAGCACGGTGTCAGAGTTTCTCGAACGGGTCGTGCTCGGCGAGCAGCTTCTCCAGCCGGGCCTGGTCGACGCGGCTGACGATCTGCCCGGCCTCCTGGCGGTCCCGGATGACCTTGGCGAGCGTGAAGGCGGAGGTGACCAGGTACAGGACGGCGATGGCGAGGAAGCCGCGCACCGAGGCGTCGGCGTCGAGGCGGAAGATGCCGATGGCGGTGGCCGCCATGGCGACGGCGAAGGAGGCGACGGCCTGGCCGTAGAAGGCCGCCGTGCTCTGCTGCTTGACCGGTGTGTCACTCATGGGGACAGCTTCGGCGGACGCGGCGCGCGCCACATCCGCCGAGATACTCAGGCCCCTGCACCCCGGATACTCAGAACGCCGAAATCCCGGTCAGCGCGCGGCCGATGACGAGCTTCTGGATCTGGCTGGTGCCCTCGTAGAGGGTCATCACGCGGGCGTCGCGCAGCAGCTTGCCCGCCGGGTACTCGTCGATGTAGCCGTAGCCGCCGAAGACCTGGAGGGCGTTGTTGGCGGCGCGGACCGCGGCCTCCGAGGCGAACAGCTTGGCCTTGGACGACTCGGTGGCGAAGGGCAGGCCGCGGTCGACGAGGTCGGCGACCCGCCAGGTCAGCAGCCGGGCCGCGTCGACGTCGACCGCGATGTCGCTGATCAGCTCCTGGACCAGCTGATGGCTCGCGATCGGCTTGCCGAACTGCTCCCGCTCACCGGCGTACCGCACGGCCGCGTCCAGGGCGGCCTGGGCGATGCCGACGCAGCCCGCCGCGACCGACATCCGCCCCTTGGCGAGCGCGGACATGGCGACCGTGAACCCCTTGCCCTCCTCCCCCAGCAGCGCGGCGGCGGGGACGCGCACGTCCTCCAGGACGAGCTCGGCGGTGGCCTGGCCGCGCAGGCCGAGCTTGCCGTGGACGGTGCGGCGGCTCAGGCCGGGGGTGTCGGCCGGGACGAGGAAGGCGGAGACGCCCTTGTGGCCGGGGGCGTCGGTGGAGCGGGCGAACAGCAGCACGACGTCGGCCCAGGTGCCGTTCGTGATGAACATCTTGGTGCCGTTGATGACGTAGTCGTCGCCGTCGCGCACCGCGCGCGTGGTGAGGTTCCCGGCGTCGGAGCCGGTGCCGGGCTCGGTGAGGCCGAAGCAGCCGACGTACTCCCCGGAGGTGAGTCCCGGCAGCCACCGCCGCTTCTGCCCCTCGCTCCCCCACGCGGCGATCGTCTTGGCGACCAGTCCGAGCGAGACGGAGACGATCCCGCGCACCGAGGAGTCGCCCCGGCCCAGTTCCTCGGTCACCAGGCAGTACGCGAGATGGTCGCCGCCCGAGCCGCCGTACTCCTCGTCGATCGTCAGCCCCAGGAAGCCGACCTCGCCGAGCTTCTTCACGATGCCCCGGTCGACCTCCTCGGCGCGGTCCCAGGCGATGACGTGCGGGGCGATCTCGCGTGCCACGAAGTCCCGGGCGAGCTGCCGTACGGCTTCCTGCTCCTCGCTGAGTCCCAGGTTCACCACGAGATCACCCCACTTGAAAGGCGTATGGAAGACGCATGAAAGGCGTACATTTAAATTAGCACTGCTAGTTTCCAGGTGCAGCCCTACTATGTGCGCCATGGCCCGACCGCGCAAGCCCCTCCTCAGCACCGACCGGATCGTCGAGACGGCTCGGGCCCTCGTGGACGCGGAGGGCCTCGCGGCCGTCTCCACCCGGCGACTCGCCGCCGAACTGGGGGTCAGCGGACCCTCCCTCTACAACCACTTCCGCACCAAGGACGAGATCCTGGAGGCCGTCGCCGACTCGGTGAGCGCCCTAGTCGACCTGTCGATGTTCGAGGACGGCCGCGACTGGCGGACCGCGCTGCACGACTGGGCCGTGTCCTACCGCGCCGCCCTGCGGGAGCACCCGAACATCGTCCCCGTCCTCGCCCACGGGCCGGGCCGGCGCCCCGCCGGACTACGGGTCGCGGACGCGGTCTACGGCGCGATGGTCCACGCCGGCTGGCCGCCCGCGCAGGCCACCTCCATCGGCGCGCTGATGCGGTACTTCATCATGGGCTCCGCGCTCGGCTCCTTCGCCGGGGGTTTCGTGGACGACCAGAGCGCGTACGACCCCGCCGACTATCCGCACCTCGGCCAGGCCCACCTCCTCGCCGAGCAGCAGGACAAGATCGACCAGCGGGCCTTCGAGACGGGGATCGCCGCGCTGCTGGACGGGCTGGCGACGCAGTACGAGCAGGTCAGGCGGACCGCGTAGGACGCTTCGGTGGGCGCCGAAGTGTTCGTGACCCATCCTGGGAGGCATGACCTCCACGGAACCGAGGAACCCCCAGGCGACCCAGCTGGCCCGGTTCGCCGGCCTCATCGCCGACGAGACGCGGGCCGCGTGTCTGCTCGCGCTGCTCGACGGGCGGGCGTGGACGGCGAGTGAACTCGCCCGGCACGCCGGCGTCGCCGCGTCGACGCTGAGCGAGCATCTGGGCAAGCTCGTCGCGGGCGGACTGCTCGCCGAGGAACGGCAGGGGCGGCACCGGTACGTGCGGCTCGCCGACGCGCGGGTGGCGCAGCTGGTGGAGGAGCTGTCGGCGCAGGTGGGGGCGCAGGCCCGGCCGCGGAATCTGCGGGAGTCCAGTGCGGGGTCCGCGATGGCGCGGGGGCGGACCTGTTACGACCATCTTGCGGGGCGGCTCGGGATCGTGGTCACCGATGCGATGACGACGCGTCTGCTGCTGAGCCAGGACGCCGGGTTCGCCCTGACGGACGCGGGGCTGGCGTGGTTCGACAGCGCGGGTATCGAGCTTGACCGTTCGAGTCGGCGGCCACTGGCACGGGGGTGCCTGGACTGGACCGAGCGGCGGCCTCATCTTGCGGGGGTGGCGGGGGCGGCGTTGTGTCGGCATGCGCTGGCGGCGGGGTGGTGTGTGCGGATCGGGTCGGAGCGGGCCGTGAAGGTGACGCCGTCGGGGGAGCGGGCGCTTGGGGAGCTGCTCGGTATCCAGGCAACGGCGTTGCAGTGATGCTTCCGCGGGTCCGTGTGCGTCTGCGGGTCCGTGTGCGTCTGCGGGTGCGTTGTGGCTTGTCGCGCAGTTCCCCGCGCCCCTCAGGTCCGCTGCAACTGCCGTGTCTGAAAAGCGCGAGCTTCCCGCCCGTCCCCTATCTAGCCTCGGGAGCATGATGAACCCCCGCCGTCCTGGCCTTCTCGCCGCCGGTGCCGCCGTTGTCACCGTGCTGCTCTGGGCCTCCGCCTTCGTCTCCATCCGGAGTGCCGGGGACGCCTACTCCCCCGGCGCTCTGGCGCTCGGGCGGCTGCTGTCGGGGGTCGTCGCGCTGGGGATCATGTGTGTCGTACGGCGTGAAGGGCCCCCGCCGCGGGCCGCCTGGCCCGGCATCGCCGTGTCCGGGCTGCTCTGGTTCGGGGTGTACATGGTCGTCCTGAACTGGGGTGAGCAGCAGGTGGACGCCGGTACCGCCGCCCTGGTCGTGAACGTCGGGCCGATCCTGATCGCGTTGCTCGGGGCGCGGTTGCTCGGGGATGCCATGCCGCCGCGGCTGGTGGCGGGGATGGCGGTGTCGTTCGCGGGCGCCGTCACCGTGGGGCTGTCGATGTCGGGTGGGGGCGGGTCGTCCGTTCTCGGGGTGCTGCTGTGTCTGCTGGCGGCGGTCGCGTACGCCGGTGGGGTCGTCGCCCAGAAGCCCGCCCTCGGGTCGGCGAGCGCGCTGCAAGTCACCACGTACGGCTGCCTCGTGGGCGCTGTGGTCTGTCTGCCGTTCGCCGGGCAACTGGTCCATCAGGCGGCCGACGCGCCCCTGTCCGCGACGCTCAACATGGTCTATCTGGGCGTCTTTCCCACTGCGCTCGCCTTCACCACCTGGGCCTACGCCCTCGCCCGTACGACGGCCGGCCGGATGGGCGCGACCACCTACGCGGTGCCCGCGCTGGTCGTGCTGATGTCCTGGGTGGTGCTCGGGGAGGTGCCGGGAGTGCTGACGCTGGTGGGCGGGGTGCTGTGTCTCGCGGGGGTCGCGGTGTCCCGGTCGCGGGCCGCGGCAGCTGCGCCGCAGCCCGCGAAGGTCTCCGACTCAGTGTGAACGGGCCCTGCCCGCAAGGACCTTGATGGAGATCAGGGCGACGGCGGAGAGCGCGATGAGGTAGCCGGACACCGCCATGGAGGTGCCGGTGGCCTCCAGGAGCAGGACCATCAGGAAGGGCGCCAGGCCGCCGCCCGCCACGGCGGCGATCTGGTAGCCGAGGGAGGCGCCGGTGTAGCGCATCTCCGGCGTGAACAGCTCGGCGAACAACGCGGCTTGGGGGCCGTACATGATGCTCAGGAAGCAGCTGGCGACGAAGGTGGCGACCGCGAGCCAGAGCAGTGAGCCGGTGTCGATGAGGAGGAAGAGCGGGATCGCCCACGCGGCGATGCCGATCGCGCCGACGGTGTAGACCCGGATGCGGCCGTAGCGGTCGGAGAGTGCCGCCGCGGCCGGGATCAGGATCAGCTGGGTGAGGCTGACGCAGAGCGAGACGGTGAGCACCGCGCTCTTCCTCATGCCGAGTTCACGGGTGGTGTAGTCGAGCACGCCGGTGATGAGGATGTAGAAGGTCGCGGTGTTCACGGCGAAGGAGCCGCCCGCGAGCAGGACCGTGCCGAGATGGTCGCGGAGGATCGTGCGGAGCGGGGAGCTCTGTTCCGCCTTCTCCTGCTCGGCCAACGCCCGCTCGGCAGCGCGGAATTCCGGGGTCTCCTCGACCTTGGCGTGGATGTACCAGGCGAGGGCGAGGACGAACAGGCCGATCAGGAACGGGATCCGCCAGCCCCAGGCCGCGAAGGCGGTGTCCGTGGTGAACGCGCCGGCCAGCAGGAAGACCGTGTTGGCGGTCACCACGCCGATGGGGACCCCGAGTTGGACGACGCTGCCGTAGACACCGCGCTTGCCCTCGGGGGCGTACTCGGTGGCCAGCAGCATCGCGCCGCCCCACTGGGCACCGACCGCGATGCCCTGGACGACGCGCAGGGCGACCAGCAGGATCGGGGCGGCGACGCCGATCGTGTCGTAGGTCGGGAGCAGGCCGATGCCGGTCGTGGCCAGGCCCATGAGCGTGAGCGCCAGGACCAGCATCGGCTTGCGGCCGCGCTTGTCGCCGAGGTGACCGGCGACCACGCCGCCGAGCGGGCGGGCCAGGAAGCCGACGGCGAAGGTCGCGAAGGAGGCGAGGACACCGGCGGTGGAGCTGCCCGCCGGGAAGTACAGGTCGCCGAGGACCAGGGCGGCGGCTATGCCGAAGACGAAGTAGTCGTACCACTCGACGGCTGAGGCGAGGGCGGCCGCCGTGGCGACCCGGCGGCGGTTGACCGTGGGGAGGGCGGTCGTGGGGAGGGAGGGAGCGGAGGGGGCCATGTCCATGCGTGCACACTCCGGTGGGTGCGGTGGGGACGTTGGCGGCGAACATACTAACCGGACGGTATGGAGGCAATGGGCGTGCGGGAAGGTTGCCCGGAGCACTCAAGGGGGGTGAGCACACCTGCGGGCACGCCTGTGACCCCGGCCTCGGGTCAGGCCGGGGTCACAGGCGTGGCGTACTAGAAGACGACCAGTGCCCGGCCGCCCTTGCCCGCGAGCATGTTCTCGAAGGCCGCGGGGATGCCGTCCAGGGCGATCCGTTCCGTCACCAGGGTGCCCAGGTCCAGGCGGCCGGTGCGGACGTGCTCGGCGAGCACCGGCAGGTCCTCGGCGGGGTTGGAGTTGCCGTAGACGCAGCCCGACAGGGTCCTGCCCCAGTGGAAGATCTCCAGGGCGTTGAAGGTGACCTGCTGGTCCTTGCCGCCGATGCCGACGACCGTCGTACGACCGCCGCGGCGGGTGGAGTCCCAGGCGGTGCGGATGGTCGCGGCGCGGCCCACGCACTCGACGGCCACGTCGACGCCCTGCCTGCCGGTGAGACCCCTGATCCCGCGGGCGGTGTCGTCGGAGGCGACCACGTAGTCGGTGGCCCCGGCCGCGCGGGCCAACTCCTCCTTCTCCGGGGAGACATCGACCGCGACGATCTTCGAGGCGCCCGCGATCCGGGCGGCCTGGAGGGTCGCCAGACCCACTCCCCCGACGCCGAAGACCGCCACCGTCTCGCCCTCGCGGACGCGCGCCGCGTGGTGGACGGCGCCGTAGCCGGTGAGGACGGCGCAGCCGAGGAGGGCCGCGTCGGTGAGCGGGATGCCGTCGGGGAGCGGCAGGAGGCAGGACGCCGACACGACCGTCTCCTCGGCGAACGCGGCGACGTTCAGGCCGGGGTGGAGGTCGGTGCCGTCCGCGGTGCGGGCGTGGACGTCGGCGGCGCCGTTCAGGGCGTTGGCGCACAGCCAGACCTCACCGAGTGAGCAGGCGTGGCAACTGCCGCAGGACGGTGCCCAGTTGAGGACGACACGGTCACCGACCTGAAAATGACCCACCTCGTCACCGACGGCGACCACCGTGCCCGCGCCCTCGTGGCCGAGGACCGCCGGGACCGGGACCCGCATGGTGCCGTTGGACAGGGACAGGTCGGAGTGGCAGACGCCGGCGGCGGCGAGGCGGACGCGGACCTGGCCGGGGCCTGGGTCCGGGAGCTGGATGTCGGTGATCTCCAGCGGGGCGCCCACGGCGGGAAGGACTGCTGCGCGAACCACGGGAACGCTCCTCAGAACTGGAGGGACTTGGTCTGGAGGTACTCGGCGAGTCCGTGCGCGCCGAGCTCGCGGCCGACGCCGGACTGCTTGTAACCGCCGAACGGGGCAAGGGGGTTGAAGCGGCCGCCGTTGATGTCGACCTGCCCGGTGTCCATCCGGCGGGCGAAGGCCACCGCCTCCGCCTCCTCGCCGGCCCAGACCGCGCCGGCGAGGCCGTACACCGTGCCGTTGGCGATGCGCAGGGCGTCGTCCTCGTCGTCGTAGCGGAGGATCGACAGGACCGGGCCGAAGATCTCCTCCTGGGCGATCGTCATCTCGGGGGTGACGTCGGCGAAGACGGTCGGGGCGATGAAGTAGCCCTGTTCGCGCGGGGGTTCGGCGCCTCCGGCGACCAGCCGGGCGCCTTCCGCGACCCCCTTCTCGATGTAACCGCGCACCCGTGCCTGCTGCTTGGCGTTGACGACCGGGCCGATGCGGTCGCCGTACTTGGCCGCGGCGGTCGCGGCGAGTGCCACGGCCTCGTCGTACTGGTCCCGGTGGACCAGCATGCGGGTCCAGGCGCTGCACGTCTGGCCGGAGTTGGACATCACGTTGGCGACGCCGACGTTCACGGCCTTGGCCAGGTCGGCACTCGGCAGGATCACGTTGGCGGACTTGCCGCCGAGTTCGAGCGCGACCTTCTTGACCGCGGCGCCGGCGGTGACGGCGATCTGGCGGCCGACCGCGGTGGAGCCGGTGAAGGAGACCAGGTCGACGCCCGGGTGCTCGGCGAGGGCCTGGCCGGCGACCGGGCCGCGGCCCGTGACGAGGTTGAAGACACCGGCCGGCACCCCGGCCTCGTGGACCGCCTCGGCGAAGAGCTGGGCGACCAGCGGGGTGTCCTCGGCGGGCTTCAGGACCACCGTGCAGCCGGCCGCCAGTGCCGGGGCGACCTTGGCGACGATCTGGTGCAGGGGGTAGTTCCAGGGCGTGATCGCGCCGACGACGCCGATCGGCTCGTGGAAGACGGTCGAGTTGCCGACCTTCTCCTCGAAGGGGTGGGCGGCGGCGAGTTCGGCGTACGAGCCCGCGACCGCGATCGGGACGGCGGCGTGCACGTTCTCGGAGAATTTCAGGGGCGAGCCGAGTTCGGCGGTGACCGTCTCGGCGATCTCGTCCTTGCGGGTCACGAGGACGTCCCGGAGCGCGGCGAGGCGTGCGGCCCGCTCGGCGGGCGGGGTGGCGGCCCAGGCCGGGAGGGCGGCACGGGCGGCCCGGACGGCGGTGTCGACGTCCTCGGCGGTGCCGGCCGGGACCCGGCCGATCACCTGCTCGTCGACCGGGTTCACGACCTCGATCGTGTCCCGGCCGGCGGCGGGCCGCCATGTGCCGTCGATGTACATGCCGTCGTGTGCCTTCATCGTGCGTCCTCCCGGCGGGGGCGTGACCTTGTCGTCGTCCGGCTCATAAACTAGCGACGTTAGTTTTCGAACGCCAGACGCTACCGCCCGCTGCCGCGGGAAGCCGACCGCGGCCCCGGGCTTCCTCCCTGCCCACCGGCTCCTGACCGAAGGCCTCCTCGATCCTCCCGCCGCCGTCCCGCCACCGCCTGCGCTGTGACTCACTCCTCCAGGTCGGGCAGGCGGGCCGGGGCCGGGCTGATGCGTTCGCCGTGCTGGTCGAAGACGAACAGGTGGGCGAGGTCGACGAGGAGGGGGACGTGCATGCCGTGGCGGAGCTGGAGGTCGGGCGTGGTGCGGACGATCAGGTCGCCGGGGAGTCGGCCCTCGGGAGGTGTCACGGGGCCGTCGTCCACCGGCTCGTCGAGGACCACCACCGGCCCTGCCCGCAGGGCGTCCGCGCGCTGCCGGAGGCGGTCCAGGACGCCGGGACCTCCCTCGCGGCGGCGGCGCCTGGTCGAGCGGGTGGCGGGGCGCGGGGCCTCCAGGTCGGGTACGACGGCCGGACGGGAGCCGGTGTTGAAGTGGACGAGGTTCTCGTGGCCCTGGAACTCCACGTGCTCCACGAGACCGGTGAGCGGCATCTCGCCGGGGCGGGCCGCGGACGGCTTGGCGATGCGCACCGCCTCCGAGCGCAGGCCGACGATGACCTCGCGGCCCTGCTGGACGCGGAGCAACTGGTGGTCCAGGGACAGCGGTTCGGGCAGCCGGAGGTACTGCTTGCCGAGGCTGATGGTCATCGCGCCGTCCAACGGGGCGCGGACCAGGCCCTGGAGGAGGTTGATCCGCGGGGTGCCGATGAAGGCGGCGACGAAGACGTTGCGGGGCAGCGCGTAGACCTCGCGCGGGCTGCCGACCTGCTGCAGGACGCCGCCGCGCAGGACGGCGACCCGGTCGCCGAGCGACATGGCCTCGGCCTGGTCGTGGGTGACGTAGACCGTGGTGACGCCCAACTCCCGGGTGAGCGCGGAGATTTCGGCGCGCAGGTGATTGCGGAGCTTGGCGTCGAGGTTGGACAGCGGCTCGTCCATCAGGAACGCCGAGGGGTGGCGGGCGATGGCCCGGCCCATGGCGACGCGCTGGCGTTCACCGCCGGAGAGCTGGGCGGGGAAGCGGTCGAGGAGGTCCTCGATGCCGAGCATGCGGGCGGTGGCGTCCACGCGCGGGCGCGGGTCCGCGCCGGGGGCCTCGATGCGCAGCGGGAATCCGATGTTGTCGCGGCTGGTCATGCTCGGGTACAGCGCGAAGTTCTGGAAGACCATCGCGATGTCCCGGCCGGACGGCGGGAGGTCGTTGGCGAACTCGCCGTCGAGGAGCAGTTCACCCTCGTCGATGTCCTCCAGCCCGGCGATCATCCTGAGGACGGTGGACTTGCCGCAGCCGGAGGGTCCCAGCAGCACGAGGAACTCACCCGGGGCGATGTCCAGCGTGAGCCGGTCCACCACCCGGGTGCCTCGCGTATAGCTCTTGCTCACGTCGTGCAGAGAGATGGCGCGTGTCATGGCAGGTGCCCCCGGGGGCTGACTGAGCGCTGTTGCTCCGTGGCCGAATGCCCCGGGCGAGTCGCACGGGGCCTATGGGTCACGGAAGTTAACGGAATGTGTGCGGCCGGGGGAAGAGAACGGGCAGGATCGGACGGCACGGTCCAGCAGGTGAGAAACCGGACGGCCAGATTCAGTGACGGGCGGGCGCCTCCCGGATCGTGACCAGGTGGGCGAAGACGACCAGGTTGCCCGAATATCCTTTTCTGCGGTCGTAGTTGCCGCCACAGGTGATGAGCCGCAGCTCAGGGCGGCCCCGGGCGCCGTACACCTCCCGGTCGGGGAAGTGCGCCTTCTCGAACTCCCGGATGGCGTCGACCGTGTATACGGCGGTACGACCGTCCGCCCGCCGCACCTCGATCAGGCGTCCCCGTTTCAGCTCGGACAGGCCCGCGAAGACCGCGCCGCCGGTGTCGGTGTCCAGATGACCCACGGCCACGGCGGTTCCCTGCCCGCCGGGAGCGGGGCCGTCCCGGTACCAGCCCACGAGGTTCGGATCGTCACCCGGCGGTGCCCCCAGGCGCCGGTGCCGGTCGAGGCGCAGGTCGGTGACCGGGGCGTCGACGTCCAGATACGGGATGAGGAGCCGGGTGGCGCGGGAGCGCGGCAGGGTGCGGAGCGCCGGAGTCGCCCGGTGGCGGTGCGGCCGTACGCCCTGCCCGGCGGGACGGGCCGACCGGGCCGGGGTCCGGCGCGCGTCGGCAGCGGTCACCGGTCGCCCCGGACGGCGCGCGTCGGGGGCGGCCGGCGGGCGCCCTCCGCCGCTCGCGCCGGAAGCGGCCGGCCGGGACCCAGCGCTTCCGGCGCCCGGAGCACGAGCAGCGCCTGGAGCGCCGTTGGCCCCGAGGGCGGCCGAGGCGGTCGGCGACAGATGCAGGCCGGTGCCTCTGGCGGGCAGTTCCTCAGGCGTGGCGCCCGCCTCGCCCCGTACGCCCGGGGCGCCAGCGGCACCCGGCCCGCCGGCCGCACCCTCACCCGCGAAACCCGGCCCACCACCGGCCGCCCTCACCCCGCCCGCGACCCCCCGCCCGGCGGCGGCGCCCCGCGCGGGGGGGGGCGCCCCCCCCCCGCGCGCCCCGGCGGGCGGGCCCCCCCCCCCGGCCCCGGCCCCGCCCCCGGCCCCCGCCCCCCGCCCCCCCCCCCCGG
>NZ_JBHUYR010000008.1:256880-353983 GCF_042668605.1 Streptomyces sp. NPDC057280 | reverse complement strand
GAGCGCGGGAAGAACTCGTACCAGGACCCGTACAGCGCCCGCTCCCGCTCCACCAGCAGCGGCAGCGGGTCGGAGGCGGTGACGAACTCCCGCAGCGGATGCGCGGCCAGCACCGCGTCCACCTCCGGCGTCAACGCCGCCCCCAACCGGGCCATGGCCGGGCGGGTCTCGTCCCGGAGGGCGGTCACGGCGGCCCGGAGGATCTTCCGCTGTCCCTTGGGGGCACCTTCGGCGGCCCGTTCGTGCAGGCGGGCGCCCTCCTCCAGGACCAGCTCGATGTCCATGCCCGCGGGGATCTTGATCTGGGCGTGGTGGCGCCAGGTGCTGATCGGGTCGCCCCAGGCCTCCACGTAGAAGGTCCAGTGGCCCTCGGTTCCGGGGGTGACGTCGGCGCCCCAGCGGTCAGTGCCGGGGGCGAGCTCGCGCATCGGCGTCCAGGGGCCCGGGCGGCCCTCGGGGTCTTTCAGTACGACGTTGGCGGCGACCGCGTCATGGCCCTCGCGGAACACCGTGGCGGTCACCTGGAAGGTCTCGCCGGTGACGGCCTTGGCCGGGCGGCGTCCGTGCTGGACGACCGGGCGGACGTCCAGCACCGGTATCCGTCCGATCGTGGGGGTCTCGTCCGTGGAGGGTGGCTCCGAGGTGGACGGTGGCCCGGTGACGGCGGGCCGGGTGCTCGGTGTCGGGGGTGCTGACGAGTGGTGCGTGGCGGGCATGACCGCTCCTGTCCGCGTCAACTGGGGGTGGGCGGATGGCTGTGGGGAGGTGGGTCCTGCGTGGTGTTCTCGTGTGTTCCCATGATGTGGCTGGGGGTGTACCGGTGGAGCCTTCCCACCCTATTCGGGTGGGCAATCCGGCACTTTGTTAACTACTCACGCGTATGTCTGCACACAAGACCGGCCCCGTCCGCATCGGACGGGACCGGTGTCCGCATACCGTGCCTAGGAGCCCGGCACCTGCAGGAGTTTGTCCGGCGAGCCCGGCCCGCGTGCGGAGATTTTGCCGGACGCCGCCAGCGTGACCAGCGCCTTCGCCACTTGTGCGGGCGTGGCCCCCGGATGGTCGGCGAGATAGAGCGCGGCCGTGCCCGCGGCGTGCGGGGACGCCATCGACGTACCCGAGTAGGTGGCCTTGGCGCTGTCGCCCTTGTTCGAGGTTGACGTGATCGAGACCCCCGGGGCGAACAGATCCAGGGCGGAGCCGTAGTTGGAGAAGCTCGCCCGGGTGTCGGTGGTGCCGGTCGCGCCGACCGTGATCGCCTGCTTCACGTCCGCGGGGGAGTAGAGGCCGGCGGGGAGCCCGTCGTTGCCTGCCGCGACGGTGTAGGTGACGCCGGAC
The DNA here is from genome assembly GCF_042668605.1 of Streptomyces sp. NPDC057280. Taxonomy (NCBI): domain Bacteria; kingdom Bacillati; phylum Actinomycetota; class Actinomycetes; order Kitasatosporales; family Streptomycetaceae; genus Streptomyces; species Streptomyces sp. NPDC057280. The sequence continues at coordinate 352,645 of NZ_JBHUYR010000008.1, read as the reverse complement.
TTGATCGAGTTCTGGACGGCGGCGTCGAGTTGGGCGTTGTGGTAGCCGCCGAGGCTGAGATTGGCGACGGCGGGCTTCCTGGCGTGCCGGGTGACCCAGTCGATGCCCGCGATGACCTGGGCCGTCGTACCGGAGCCCGCATTGTCGAGAACCCGGACGGCGACGACCTCGGCCTGCTTGGCGACGCCGTACCTGGTGCCCGCGACGGTGCCGGCGACATGGGTGCCGTGGCCGTTGCCGTCACCGGCGTACCTGTCGTTTCCGACGAAGTCCCAGCCGTAGGAGGCCCGTCCGCCGAAGTCCTTGTGCGAGATGCGGATGCCGGTGTCGATGACGTACACCGTGACCCCGGCGCCCGCGGAATCCGGCCAGGTGTAGTTCTTGTCCAGCGGGAGACCCGGCTGGTCGACACGGTCGATGCCCCAGGACGGCGGATTGCGCTGGGTGCGGTCGAGCGTGACCCGGGTGTCCTGCACGACCGAGGCGACCCGGGAGTCCGCCGCGAGAAGCCTCGCCTGTCTCTCATCGGCCTTGATCGCATAGCCGTTGAGGACCGTGCCGTAGGTGTGGCTGATTTTCGCCCCGTATTTCTCGGCGAGGCTCTTACCCGCCGACGACGGGGCCGTCGTTCCCCCCTTGAGCGTCACCACGTAGCTTCCGCCGACGGAGCCGGGGGCTCCGGCGCCGAGTATCCGCCCCTCCGGTGCGGCGTGCGCGGGCAGGGTGCTGGCCGAAAGCGCGGCGGCACAGGTCACCGCGGCCAAGCACCCCGCCCGGCGCAGACGCCGGGTTCGCGTCCGTGCCATGGTGTGAGTTCCCCTCCTCGACTCGGCGTACGGCGGTCCTGACGCGCCCGGGAGTCGGCCGGAAGCGCTGCGGGCCGGCCGGTGTCGTCCGGGTCTGGCCCTGTGTGACCGATACGCCAGGTGCAGCCTCTCGTGGGGTGTGAAGTCACCACAAGGAGGCCTATGGGGGCGGAATCGGCCATACCGGCCATGAGGGGTGCGTGAAGGTTGCGGCGGTTTCCGGTCTGATTCCGATCCGTATGGCTTCCACGGCACCGTGGTTATGGCGGCCCCTCCACGGATACCGTCGTTGTCGACGACGGGACGCACAACGCGGTGCGTCCGCTTCCGCACGCCTGACGAGGTGGCAGTGCCCATGAAGGCTATCCGTCGCTTCACCGTCCGACCCGTACTCCCCGATCCCCTCCGCCCGTTGAGCGACCTGGCACGCAACCTGCGCTGGTCCTGGCATGCGGAGACCCGCGACCTCTTCCAGTCGGTGGACCCCGAGCGGTGGGCCGCCTCGGGCGGCGACCCCGTACGCCTCCTGGGCAGCGTGCCGCCCGGGCGTCTTTCGGAGCTCGCGGAGGACCGCCGCTTCCTGCGCCGATTGCAGTCGGTCGCCGACGATCTCCACGACTATGTCTCCGGCGAGCGCTGGTACCAGACCCAGCCCGGCGAACTCCCGTCCGCCGTCGCCTACTTCTCGCCCGAGTTCGGCATCACGGCCGCGCTTCCGCAGTACTCCGGCGGCCTCGGCATCCTGGCCGGCGACCATCTGAAGGCGGCCAGCGACCTGGGTGTGCCGCTGATCGGGGTCGGCCTGCTGTACCGCCACGGCTACTTCCGTCAGTCCTTGTCCAGGGACGGCTGGCAACAGGAGCACTACCCCGTCCTGGATCCCAACGAGCTGCCGGTGGCGCTGCTGAGGGAGGAGGACGGCACCCCGGCGCAGGTGTCGCTCGCCCTGCCCGGTGGCAAGCAGCTGCACGCCCGTATCTGGCTGGCGCAGGTCGGCCGCGTCCCGCTGCTGATGCTCGACTCGGACGTCGAGGAGAACGACCTCGGCGAACGGGGCGTGACGGACCGGCTCTACGGCGGCGGCAGTGAACACCGCCTGTTGCAGGAGATGTTGCTGGGCATCGGCGGGGTGCGGGCGGTACGCACGTACTGCCGGCTGACGGGACATGCCGCGCCCGAGGTCTTCCACACCAACGAGGGCCACGCTGGTTTCCTGGGCCTGGAACGGATCGCCGAACTGTGCGCCGGGGAAGGCCTGGACTTCGACGCGGCCCTCGAATCGGTGCGCGCCGGAACGGTGTTCACCACCCACACCCCGGTCCCCGCCGGCATCGACCGCTTCGACCGCGAACTGGTCGCCCACCACTTCGGCCCCGACGCCGAGTTGCCGGGCATCGACGTCGAGCACATCCTGCGCCTGGGCATGGAGACGTACCCGGGAGGCGAACCGAACCTCTTCAACATGGCGGTGATGGGCCTGCGGCTGGGCCAGCGGGCGAACGGCGTCTCGCTGCTGCACGGCCAGGTGAGCCGCGAGATGTTCTCGGGCCTCTGGCCCGGATTCGACCCGGAAGAGGTCCCGATCACCTCGGTCACCAACGGGGTGCACGCCCCGACCTGGGTCGCCCCCGAGGTCTTCCGCCTGGGCGCCCGGCAGATCGGCGCCCAGCGCACCGAGGACGCGCTGACGGTCGGCGGCTCCGACCGCTGGGACGCGGTGGGCGAGATCCCGGACCAGGACATCTGGGAGCTGCGGCGCAACCTGCGCGAGCAGCTGGTGGTGGAGGTACGGCAGCGGCTGCGCGCGTCCTGGCGGCAACGGGGCGCGGGCAGCGCCGAGTTGGGCTGGATCGACGGCGTGCTCGACCCCGACGTCCTGACGATCGGGTTCGCGCGCAGGGTCCCGTCGTACAAGCGCCTGACGCTGATGCTGCGTGACCGGGACCGGCTGATGGACCTGCTGCTGCACCCCGAGCGTCCGATCCAGATCGTGGTGGCGGGCAAGGCACACCCGGCGGACGACGGAGGAAAGCGCCTGGTCCAGGAGCTGGTGCGGTTCGCGGACGACCCGCGGGTGCGCCACCGGATCGTCTTCCTCCCGGACTACGGCATGGCCATGGCGCAGAAGCTCTACCCGGGCTGCGACATCTGGCTGAACAACCCCCTGAGGCCGTTGGAGGCCTGTGGCACCTCGGGCATGAAGGCGGCGCTGAACGGCTGTCTGAACCTCTCCGTCCTGGACGGCTGGTGGGACGAATGGTTCCAGCCGGACTTCGGCTGGGCGATCCCGACGGCGGACGGCACGGGCACGGACCCGGACCACCGGGACGACATAGAGGCGGCGGCGCTCTACGACCTCCTGGAACAGCGGGTGACCCCCCGCTTCTACGAACGCGGCCAGGGCGGCCTGCCCGACCGCTGGATCGAGATGGTCCGCCAGACGCTGACGCTGCTGGGCCCGAAGGTGCTGGCCGGCCGGATGGTCCGCGAGTACGTGGAGCGTCTCTACACCCCCGCCGCGCACGCGCACCGCGCGATGGAGCCGCAGGTGGCACGGGAGCTGGCGGGCTGGAAGGCGCGGGTGCGTTCCGCGTGGCCGAGCGTGACGGTCGACCATGTGGAGACGTCCGTGACGACCGCGACCGCGGAGCTCGGGACGACGCTGGGGCTGCGGGTCCGGGTCGGTCTCGGCGATCTGAGCCCCGAGGACGTCGACGTGCAGGCCCTGTCGGGCCGGGTCGACGAGGAGGACAGGATCACGGACGCGCTGACGCTCCCCTTGAAGCCGGTGGGCGGCCCGGACGCGGAGGGGCGGTGGGTCTACGAGGGCCCCCTGTCGCTCGACCGGACGGGTCCCTTCGGCTACACGGTCCGCATCCTCCCGGCGCACCGGCTCCTGGCCTCCGGGGCCGAGTTGGGGCTGGTGGCGGTGCCTTCGGAGGAGGCGGTGGAGGCCGCGGGGGTGCTGATGCGGTGACGGACGGAGGGCTGGGCCGGGCTCAGTCCTCCTCCCCGCCGGACAGCCGGCGCAGGACCACGCCGCAGCGGCGCGCGTAGGCGTGTTGCAGCCCGCGGGTCGCGGGGCCGCCTGCCCGGGCGTACCACTTCGCCGCCCGGCTGAACGCCGACACCGTCAGCCACACCGTGCCGTCGCCGGTGCGGTCGACCACGAAGGACTCCTCGCCGCACTCCGGGTGGCCGGAAAGGGTGCCGTACGCCCAGCCCGCGCGGCGGTGTTCCTCGACCGTCCACACCACCCGGCAGGGCGCCTTGATCATGCCGGCCAGGGTGACCGTGACATCGACCTCGGGGGCCGCCCGGTCGGCCGTCGCGTCGATGCCCACGCCCATCGCGCGGTGCATCTCCCAGGTCAGGACCGCTTCGGAGGCGCGGCGGAAGACCGGTTCGCCCTCGCCGATGCGGGTGCGCACATGCAGGGGGTGGAAGTCCGGTGGGCAGAAGCCCGGCTTGCGGGTCGCTCCCACGTCGGCGTAGGTGAAGGGGTTCGGGGGCTCTATCGGCGGCATGGGAAACAAGGGTAGGGCGGCACCCCGGAATGCCTTCGTCCCGGGTGCCGCCCGCCAAACCCCTTGGGGCTAGCTCACGTTCACGGCAGACCAGGCCGCCGCGACCGCCTTGTACTCCGTGCTGCTGGAGCCGTAGAGCGCGGACGCCGCGGAGAGCGTGCCCGTGCGCGCCGCCTTGTAGTTCGTCGTCGACGTGAAGTACGTCGTCAGCGCCTTGTACCAGATCTGCAGCGCCTTGTCCCGGCCGATGCCGGTGACCGTGGAGCCGTTGGACGTCGGGGAGTTGTACGACACCCCGTTGATCGTCTTCGCTCCGCTGCCCTCCGAGAGGAGGTAGAAGAAGTGGTTCGCGACACCGGACGAGTAGTGGACGTCCAGGTTGCCGACGGAGGAGGACCAGGAGTCCGCCGAGCCGCCGTCCTTGCTGGGCTTGTCCATGTAGCGCAGCGGGGTGCCGTCGCCGTTGATGTCGATCTTCTCGCCGATGAGGTAGTCGCCCTTGTCGGACGCGTTGTTGGCGAAGAACTCCACGCCGGTGCCGAAGATGTCCGAGGTGGCCTCGTTCAGGCCGCCGGACTCGCCCGAGTAGTTCAGGCCCGCGGTGTTGGCGGTGACGCCGTGGCTCATCTCGTGGCCGGCCACGTCCAGCGAGGTCAGCGGGCTGACGTTGCCCTCGCCGTCGCCGTACGTCATGCAGAAGCAGCTGTCGTCCCAGAACGCGTTGACGTACTGGTTGCCGTAGTGCACCCGGGAGTACGCCGCGACGCCGTTGTTCTTGATGCCGCTGCGGCCGAAGGTGGACTTGTAGAAGTCCCAGGTCTCCGCCGCGCCGTAGGCGGCGTCGACGGCCGCCGTCTGGTCGGTGGTGGAGCTGGAGGCCGTGCCGGTGCCCCAGGTGTTGTCGGCGTCCGTGAACAGCGTGCCCGCGGAGGAGCTGGTGCCGTGGGACTTGTTGTACGTCTTGTGGCCGCCGCGGGAGCCGTCGGTCAGCTGGTACGTCGAACCCGACAGGGTGGTGGTCAGGCTGACCGTGCCCGAGTACAGGCTCTTGCCGGTGCCGGTCGCGTTCTCGATGCCCTGGTACTCGAAGAGCTTCTTGCCGGTGGCGGCGTCGGTGATGACGTGCAGCTGGTTCGGGGTGCCGTCGTCCTGGAAGCCGCCGACGATCGTCTCGTAGGCGAGGACGGGGGTGCCCGAGCCGGCCCAGATGACCTTGCGCGCGCCGTCGGCGGCGGTCTTCTCCGAGCCCGCGGCCTTGGCGGCGGTCAGCGCCTGCTTCTCGGCCTTGGCGACGGTGAGCTTCGGGGTCAGGGAGGCGACCTTGATGGACTTGGTCGTGGCCTTGGTGACGCTCTTGGTCGCACCGGACTTCGACTCGTGGACGACCAGGTCGCCGCCGAGGACGGGCAGACCGGCGTAGGTGCGCTCGTAGCGGGTGTGCACCGTGCCGTCGGCGTCCTTGACGACGTCCTTGACGACCAGCTTCTCCTTGGCGCCGAGGCCTATCTCCTGGGCGGTGTCGGCGGCGCCGGCTTGCTGCTGCTTGATGAGCGTGGTGCGCGCCGCCGGGGTGAGCTGGAGGGGCGCGCCGGCGAGGCCGGCCTTGCCGCTGGTCTCCGCCGGGGTCTGGGCGGCGGCGGTGCCGGTGGTCAGACCGGTGGTGAGGAGAGCTCCGGCCGCGACGGCGGTGGCGATAGCCAGAGTGGTGCGCTTGTGACGCGCGTAGACGGGGGTCACACAAGCTCCTTCGTGGGGGAGCCCGGACTGACATCGGGGTCGTCGGCCCGGGGCGGTTGTGAGGTTGTGCGGCGGGTGTGAAGAAGCGTGGCATCAAGGCGCGTACATGTCAGGACCCTGAAGTGATGTTGGCCGAAAATCGACTATCTGGTGAATGTTGCCGCAATGTAAAGCGACTTGACCTCGGCAAAGGCCCAACAAGTCGCCGGTAAGCGGCTGGCAAAAAGAGGGCGCCGCCCCGGGGAGTCGAACCTCCGGGGCGGCGCCCTGTCGTTCAGCCGTGGAGCACGGCCGGCCTACGGGAAGGTGAGCTTCCAGCTGTTGATGTAGCCGGTGTCGATGGCCGCGTTGTCCTGGACCCTCAACTTCCACGTCCCGTTCGCGACTTCGGAGGAAGCGTTGACGGTGTACGTGGTGTTGATGTTGTCCGAGCTGCCACCGGTGCCGTACGCCTTCAGCGTGTACACGCTGCCGTCGGGGGCCACCAGGTCGACCTTGAGGTCACCGATGTAGGTGTGCACGATGTCGACCCCGACCTGAAGGTTGGAGGGCGCGTTGCCCGTCCGCCCGGAGACCGTGATCGACGACGTCACCGCGGCGCCGTTGTCCGGAATCGATACGTCGGTGGTGTTCTCGAAGGACGTACCGCCACCGCCGCCGCCGGAGCGCGAACCGACCGCGACGGCCGCCCACGCGTCCTGCACCGCCTTGTACTCGGCGCTCGTCGTGCCGTACAGCTCACCGGTCGCCGCGAGGGTGCCGGTGCGGGCCGCCGCGTAGTTGGTGGTGGAGGTGAACTTCGTGGTCAGCGCGCGGAACCAGATCTTCTCCGCCTTGTCGCGGCCGATGCCGGTGACCGGGAGGCCGTCCGAGGTGGGCGAGTTGTAGCTGACGCCGTTGATGACCTTGGCGCCGCTGCCCTCGGACAGCAGGTAGAAGAAGTGGTTGGCCGGGCCCGAGGAGTAGTGGACGTCGACCGAGCCGATACCGGAGTACCAGCTGTCCTTCGACGCCCCGTCCTTGCTCGGCTTGTCCATGTAACGCAGCGGCGTGCCATCGCCGTTGATGTTGATCTCCTCGCCGATGAGGTAGTCACCGACGTCGTTGGAGTTCGCCGCGTAGAACTCGACCGCCGTGCCGAAGATGTCGGAGGTGGCCTCGTTCAGACCGCCGGACTCCCCGCTGTAGTTGAGGCCCGCGGTGTTGGAGGTGACGCCGTGCGTCATCTCGTGACCGGCCACGTCGATCGACACGAGCGGGTTGGTGTTGCCCGAGCCGTCGCCGTAGGTCATGCAGAAGCAGCTGTCGTCCCAGAACGCGTTGACGTACGCGTTGCCGTAGTGGACGCGGGAGTAGGCCGCCACCCCGTCACCGCGGATGCCGCTGCGGCCGTGGATGTTCTTGTAGTAGTCCCACGTGAGCGCCGCACCGTAGTGCGCGTCCGCCGCCGCCGACTCCGCGTTCGACGCGCTGCCGTTGCCCCAGACGTCGTCGGAGCCGGAGAACAGCGTGCCGGTGCCGGAGGTGCCGCGGTTGAGGTTGTACGTCTTGTGGCCGCCGCGGGCGCCGTCGGTGAGGTTGTACGTCGAACCCGACTGCGTCGTCGTCAGGCTGACCGTGCCCGAGTACACCGTGTTGCCGGTGCCGGTCTCGATGGCCTCCCACTCGTACAGCTTCGCGCCGGTCGCCGCGTCGGTGATGACGTGCAGCTCCTGCGGGGTGCCGTCGTGCTGGAAGCCGCCCACCACCGTCTCGTAGGCGAGCGTCGGCCTGCCGTCGGCCGCCCAGATCACCTTGCGCGGGGCGTGGCTGACTGCGGGGCTCTTGGCCTTCTCCGCCTTCGCCGCGCTCAGCGCCTGCTTCTCGGCCTTGGCGGTCGACAGCTGCGGCTTCACCGAGGCGACCTTGATGGTGGCCCGGGTCGCCTTGGTGACCGCCGCGGTGGCGTCGGCCTTCGTGCTGGTGACGACCAGGTCGCCGCCGAGGACGGGCAGACCGTCGTAGGTCCGCTCGTAGCGCGTGTGGAGCGTGCCGTTGCCGTCCTTGACGACGTCACGGACGACCAGCTTCTCCTTGGCGCCCAGGCCGAGTTCCTTGGCGGTGTCTGCCTTGCCGGCATTCGCCGTGCGCAGCAGCTCGGCGCGCTGGGCGGGCGTCAGCTTGACCGACTCGGCGCCCGGTATGACCTTGCCCGCGGCCGACGGTGCCTTCTCCGGGGCTGCGGTGGCGGCGCCCGACTGGACGGCCGCGGCGATCAGGGCGGACACACCGACGAGTGCCACGGCTGCGGCACGGCGGTGCATCGTGTGGGAGGTGCGTCTGTGGGAGGAACTCTCTCTCAACACTGACTCCTGCGTCTGCGGGCCGCGGGTCGCGCGGCCATGGGGAGACCGGTCGGCTGGTGGGCCGGCCGGGCAGAACGGGCATTGCGCGTGCTGGAGTTCGATCACGGCACAGCCCTGTGCGGAAGCTGTGGGGTTGCTGTGTCGTGGCCGTGGGAAGAGTCGCAGCAGTTTGCGGTTTCTGTCAGGAGCGCGTCAGGAAGTTGGCTGGAAATCGTCCGTTGCCCGGATGGTCATGTTCGTTATACGGGCAATTTGTCTAAAAGTCAGGGGCGGCCGGTCCCCGTGCGAAGTCAGGGCGGGTGACCCCCGCGCGAAGTCAGGACGGGCGGTCCCCGTGCCACGAGTGCCACAGCGCCGCGTACGCCCCGCCCGCCGCCACCAGTTCCTCGTGCGCGCCGAGTTCGGTCAGCAGGCCGTCCTCCATCACCGCCACCCGGTCGGCGTCGTGCGCGGTGTGCAGCCGGTGCGCGATCGCGATGACGGTACGGCCCTCCAGCACGGCGGCCAGGGCGCGCTCGGTGTGCCGGGCGGTCGTCGGGTCCAGCAACGCCGTCGCCTCGTCCAGGATCAGCGTGTGCGGGTCCGCCAGCACCACCCGGGCCAGGGCGAGTTGCTGGGCCTGCGAGCCGTCGGTGCGGTGGCCGCCCTCCCCGAGCGCGGTGTCGAGACCGCCGGGCAGCTCGCGCACCCAGCCGTCCGCGCCGACGGCGGCCAGCGCCGACCACAACTCCTCGTCTCCGGCGCCGGGTTCGGCGATCCGCAGGTTGTCCCGGACCGTGCCCAGGAACACATGGTGCTCCTGGGTGACCAGGACGACCTGGCGGCGCAGCTGCTCGGGACCGAGCGCGCCGACCGGAACGCCGCCGACCGTCACCGTCCCCTCGGTGGGCGCGTCGACGCCCGCGAGCAGCCGGCTGAGCGTGGTCTTCCCGGCGCCGGACGGGCCGACGATCGCCAGCCGCTCCCCGGGCCGCACGGTGAGGTCCACCCCGTGCAGGACCTCACCGCCACGGCCGTAGGAGTACCGCACGCCGGTCACGTCGATACGGTCGCCGGCCGGGGTCGGCGACTCGCCGGAGGTGGCTCTCGGCGCCCGGGCGAGCCCTTCCACCCGTGCGAACGAGGCGCCGCTGCTCTGGAGTTGCTCCACCCGGACCAGGATCTGGTCGAGCGGGCCGGTGAGCTGCTGCAGATACAGGGCCGCCGCGACCACGGCCCCCAGGCTCATCGCCCCGTGGGTGTACAGCACACCGCCGACGATCAGCACACCGGCGATCGGAAGGACGTACGACACCTCGACGGCCGGGAAGAAGACGCTGCGCAGGTACAGGGTGTGGAAACGGGTGCGGCGCGCGGTCTCGATCGCGTCCCGGCTCGCCGCGATCCGCTCGCCCTCCAGCCGCAGCGCCTCCACCGTGCGCGCCCCCGACGCGGTCGCCGCGACGATCTCGGCCACGTCCGAGGTGGCCGCGCCCTCGGCCAGATAGCCGTCCCGGGCGCGGCGCAGATACCAGCGCAGGGCGAACCAGACGGGCAGCAGACCGCACACACCGACCACGCCGAGCAGCGGGGCCAGCACGAACACCGCGACGAGCGCGATCAGGAAACGGACCGCGTTGATGAGGAGGTCGGGGCCCGCGTCGCGGAGGGTGGTGCCGACGGTGGAGACGTCGGCGGTACCGCGGGCGGTGAGATCACCGGTGCCCGCCCTCTCGACCGTCGACGCGGGCAGGGCGAGGGTCCGGTCGACGAACTCCTCGCGGACCCTGGCGAGGGTGCGTTCGCCGAAGCGGTGGCCGACGAAGCGGGCCCAGCGGGCCAGCAGCAGCTCCGCTACGGCACAGAGGAGGAGGGCGAGGGCGAGGCGGTCGACCGTGCCGACGCCGGCCTTCGCCTTCACCTCGTTGATGATGCGGCCCAGCAGCCAGGGGCCGCCGAGGCCCGCGATCGCCGCGGCGGCGTTGAGGGCGAGGGTGGCGGCGAAGGCGCTTCGGTCCGCGCGGATCAGGCGTTGGGTCGCCCGGCGGACGTCGGCGGCGGTGGCGATGGGGAGGTGGCCGGAAGTCGTCACCGTACGGGCTCCTCCGCGTCGGTGTCCCTCGCCACGAGGGCCCGGTACGCCGGGTCGTGGTCGAGGAGGCCCTGATGGGTGCCGGTGGCTGCGACCTTGCCGTCCACCAGGTGGATGACGGTGTCCGCGTGCGCCAGGACGAGGGGGGAGGTGGTGGTGACGACGGTGGTGCGGCCTTGGCGGGCTTGTTTGAGGCGGGTGGCCACGCGGGCCTCCGTGTGGGCGTCGAGGGCTGACGTGGGCTCTATGGCCAGGAGGACCTCGGGGTCGGCTGCCAGGGCTCTTGCCAGGCGGATGCGCTGGCGTTGGCCGCCGGAGAGGTTGCGGGCGTTCGCGTCAATGGGGGAGTCGAGGCCGTCGGGGAGGGCTTGGACTATGTCCTCGGCTGCGGCTGTGTGGAGGGCGGAGGTGATGTGCGCGGGAAGGGGTGCCTCGGATTGTTGTGTGGCGGGTGCGGCGCCGTCGTGGCTGGTCGCGCAGTTCCCCGCGCCCCTTACCGGCGTCAGCACCTCTCGGAGTTTTCCAGCGAACACGTCCGCCTCATGGTCCGCCAGCAGGATGCGGGCCCTGATCTGGGGCAAGCGGATCTCGTCCAGCGGGAGCCCGCCCCAGGTCGCCGTCGACGGGGTGTACCGGGCCACCCGGTCCAGTACGGCCGCCGTATCCGCCGGACGCGCCCCCGCCAACGCCGTCAAGCGGCCCGGCAGGATTCGTACGCCCGATTCCGGGTCGTGCAGGACCGACGGCTCCGCGGGGGCGTCCCTCGTTCCCCTGTCCTCCATCGGCTCCAGGCTCAGGAACCGTACGACCCTCCGCGCCGCCACCACGCCCCGGCTCAGCATGTAGCCGCACTCCACCCAGAACGCCACCGGGCCGACCAGGACCGCGACATAGCCGTACACCGACACCAACTCGCCGATGCTGATGTCCCCTTGGGCGGCCAGTCGGGCCGCCAGCCAGGTGACCACCGCCAGGAACAGGGTCGGGAGGCCGACGCCGAGGGCCTGGACCCAGCTGGTCACCGCGCCCACCCGGTAGCCCTGTTCGCGCAGCCGTTGGGAGTCGCGCCGGAAGGCGTCGGCGAACAGGCCCTTGCCGCCGAGGCCGTTGAGGACGCGCAGGCCGCCGGCGAGGTCGGCGATGCGGGCGGTGAGGATGCCCTGGCGGTCCCGGTACTCGGTCTCGGCGCCCTGGAGGCGGGTGAGGAACGGGCCCACGAGGCCGACGATCACCGGCATGCCGAGCAGGACGACCGCGGCGATGACCGGGGAGACGGAGACCAGGAGGCCCGCGACCACGAGGTAGGCGATGATCGCGCCCACGCCCGGGCCGACCACCGTGAGGGCGGAGGCGATCGTCTGGACGTCGCCGACTCCGATGGTGACGACCTCGCCGGCCCCCGCCCGCCGCGGCAGCGCGGCCCCCAGCCGGACCGCGTGGCCGACGACGACCTTGACCGTGCGGAAGTTGGCGTCCATCCTGACCCGGGTCATCGTGCGGTGCCGCATGATGCTCAGCCACGCGTTGAAGGCGCCGACGAGGAAGAGCGCGGTCGCCCAGAGCGTGAGCGTCCCGAGGTCGCCCGGCTCCAGGCCCTCGTCGATCGCCTTGGACATCAGGTACGGCGTCGCCGCCAGCAGCACCATCCAGACGCTGGCGAACAGCGCGCCGAGGGCGCAGCGGCCGGGCTGGCGGCGGACCAGCCACCACAGGTAGTGCCAGCCGCCGCGGCTGTCGGGCGTGCCGGGGTCCTCGTACGCGTCGATCACTGGTAACCCCCTCGGAGACTCACGCCAGGCTGTCCCGCCACGCCCGGTGCAGGTCCGCGAACCTGCCCGTGCCCGCGATGAGTTCGGCCGGCGGGCCGTCCTCGACGATCCGGCCGTGCTCCATCACCAGCACCCGGTCGGCGATCTCGACCGTGGAGAGCCGGTGGGCGATCACGACGGCGGTACGGCCGTGCAGCACCGTCGACATCGCGCGCTGCACCGCCCGTTCGCCGGGGATGTCGAGCGAGCTGGTCGCCTCGTCGAGGATCAGCACGGCCGGGTCGGCGAGCAACGCCCTTGCGAACGCCACCAGTTGACGCTGGCCCGCGGAGATGCGGCCGCCGCGCTTGCGGACGTCGGTGTCGTAGCCGTCGGGCAGGGCGCTGATGAACTCGTGGGCGCCGATGGCCTTCGCGGCCCGCTCGATCTCCTCGCGGGTGGCGTCGGGGCGGCCGATGGCGATGTTGTCCGCGACCGTGCCGGAGAACAGGAACGCCTCCTGCGTCACCATCACGACCCCGCGCCGCAGTTCGGGCACGGACAGGTCGCGCAGATCGACGCCGTCGAGGAGGACCCGGCCCGCCGTCGGGTCGTAGAAACGGGCGAGGAGCTTGGCGAGGGTCGACTTGCCGGCGCCCGTGGAGCCGACGACCGCGACCGTCTGGCCCGCGGGGAGGGTGAGGTCGAAGCGGGGGAGGATCTCGCCGCCGGTGCGGTAGCCGAAGCGGACGCCGTCGAACACGACCTCGCGGCCGGGGTGCTCCGACTCCAGGGGCGGCAGTTCGCGGGGCTTGGCGGGCTCGGGGACCGACGGGGTCTGGGCCAGCAGGCCCGCGATCTTCTCCAGTGAGGCCGCCGCCGACTGGTAGGAGTTGAGGAACATGCCCAGGCGGTCGATCGGGTCGTAGAGGCGGCGCAGGTACAGCACGGCCGCCGCCAGCACGCCCAGCTCCAGTGAGCCGCCCGCCACCCGGTAGGCGCCCCACAGCACGATCAGTGCGACCGCCGTGTTGGCGACCAGCCGGGAGCCGACGACATAGCGGGCCATCTCCAGCAGCGCGTCGCCGTTGGTGCGCTCGTGGCGCTTGTTCAGTACGGCGAACTCGGCGTCGTTGGCGGCCTCCCGGCGGAACGCCCGCACCGGGCGGATGCCGTTCATCGTCTCGACGAACTTCACGATGACGGCGGCGATGGCCGTCGAGCGGAGCGTGTAGACGCGTCCCGCGCGGCGCCGGTAGTTCCGTACGAGGAGGTAGAGCGGCACGAACGACGCCACCGCGACCGCGCCGAGGCCGAGGTCCAGCCAGAGCAGCATCGCCGAGATGTAGACGAACGACAGGATGACCGTGATCAGCTCCTGGAGGCCCTCGTTGAGGAGCTCGCGCAGCGACTCGACGTCCGTCGTGGAGCGGGAGATCAGGCGACCGCTGGTGTAGCGCTCGTGGAAGTCGACGCTGAGCGCCTGGGCGTGCCGGAAGATGCGGCCGCGCAGATCGAGGAGCACGTCCTGGCTGACACGGGCCGAGGCGCGGATGAACGCGTACTGCAGGCCGCCGGAGGCCACCGAGCACAGCAGATAGGCCACCCCGACCGCCATCAGCGGCCCGTGCCGGTCCTCCCGGAACGCCGGCACGGCACTGTCGATCGCGTACGCCACCAGCAGCGGCCCCGCCTGCACCGCCGCCTGCTGGAGCAGCAGCAGGAAGCTGGTGAGGGCGACGCGGGCCTTCATCGGCGCGAGCAGGGAGCGCAGCAGGGCGGAGGTCGCGCGAGGCGGGGTGGGCAGGACGTCACGGTCGAAGGGGTCGCCCGCCTTCTCCCGGACCTGCGGTTCCCGTTCGTCGTCGTCGGCGGTGGCGGGCGCGGCCGTCGTCGGCGCGGTCATCGGGCGTCCTCCGTTTCCCCTGAGCCGGACATGAGATGGGCGTACTCGGCGTTCGTCCGCAGCAGTTCGTGGTGCGTGCCGACGGCGGTGATACGGCCGCCCGACAGCAGCGCCACCCGGTCGGCGAGCAGCACGGTCGACGGGCGGTGGGCGACGATCAGGGCGGTGGTGTCCGCGAGCACGTCCCGCAGGGCGGCCTCGACCGCGGCCTCCGTGTGCACGTCCAGCGCGGACAGCGGGTCGTCCAGGACGAGGAACCTGGGCCTGCCGACGACCGCGCGGGCCAGCGCGAGACGCTGGCGCTGGCCGCCGGAGAGGCTGAGGCCCTGCTCGCCGATCCTGGTGTCGGTGCCCTGGGGGAGGGCGTGCGCGAAGTCGGCCTGCGCGATGGACAGGGCGCGGTCGAGTTCGCGGTCGTCGGCGCCCATGAGGACGTTCTCGCCGACGCTCGCGGAGAAGAGCGTGGGTTCCTCGAAGGCCATCGCCACGAGGGAGCGCAGTTCTTCGCGGGACATGGCGGTGATGTCCTCGCCGTCGAGGGTGATGCGGCCGTCCGTGAGTTCGTGCAGGCGGGGGACCAGCGCGGTGAGGGTCGTCTTGCCGCTGCCCGTCGCGCCGACCAGCGCCATGGACTCGCCGGGGCGGATGTGGAGGTCGACGCGGTCGAGGACGGGGGGTGAGCCGGGGGCGGCGTCGGGGTAGCGGAAGCGGACGTCGTGGAACTGGAGGCCGGTGCCCTTGGCGCCGGTCGCGCTCACGACGGAGGTCTCTTCCGGTGCCTCGTCCATCACCTCGAAATACCGCTCCGTCGCACTCGCCGCGTCCTGGCTCATCGCCAGCAGGAAGCCGATCGAGTCGATGGGCCACCGCAGCGCCAGCGCCGTCGACAGGAACGCCACCAGCGTCCCGGCCGACAGCTCCCCGTCCGCCACCTGCACCGACCCCAGCACCAGCGCCGCCCCGATCGCCACCTCCGGCAGTGTCACGATGACGGTCAGGATCGTGGCCAGCAGCCGGGCCTTGCGCAGTTCCGTGCCGCGCAGCGTCCGGGACAGCTCCCAGAACGCCCGCGCCTGGCTGCGGTGCCGGCCGAAGCCCTTGATGATGCGGATGCCGAGGACGCTCTCCTCGACGACCGTCGTCAGGTCACCGACCTGGTCCTGTGCCTGCCGGGCCACCGAGGAGTAGCGCTGCTCGAAGAGCAGACAGGAGACGATCACCGGGACCGCGGGCGCCAGGATCACCAGCCCGAGGGTCCAGTCCTGGATCAGCATGATGATCACGCCGACGAGGATCGTCACGCTGTTGACCAGCAGGAACGTCAGCGGGAAGGCCAGGAACATGCGCAGCAGCATCAGGTCGGTGGTGCCCCGCGACAGCAACTGGCCGGACGCCCACCGGTCGTGGAAGGCCACCGGCAGCCGTTGCAGGTGGCCGTACAGGTCCGCGCGCATCTCCGCCTCGACGTGCGACAGCGGGCGGGCCACCAGCCACCGCCGCAGCCCGAACAGCAGCGCCTCACCGAACCCCAGCAACAGCAGGAAGAACGCCCCGAGCCACACCCCTGCCGGGTCCCGGTCGGCGACGGGGCCGTCCACCATCCACTTCAGGACGAGCGGGATCACCAGGCCCGTACAGGAGGCCAGGACCGCGACGAACGCGGCGGTGAACAGCCGCGCCCGCACCGGTCTGACGTACGGCCACAGGCGCAGCAGGGTTCTGACGGCGGAGCGTTTCCGGGTGGTTGCACGTGTCGTGGACATCAGCAGCGAGCCTACGGATCGGCACTGACAACGCCCACCGAGTTTTGGCCGGACCGGGGTCGGGCCTTGGTCCTACGACCTGCGCGTTCAAGGGGTCGTACGGGCGTATCAACCGATCGGTTGATGCGCCTTCGAGCGCGACGGCCGATGTGCGGACACCGCCCGTCCCGCGACGCTGATGCCATGTCCGTCATCGAAGTCAGCGAACTGCGCAAGTCCTACGGCGGCCGGCCCGTCGTCGACGGTGTCTCCTTCACCGTGCAGGAGGGCGAGATCTTCGGCGTCCTCGGCCCCAACGGAGCCGGCAAGACCACCACGGTCGAGTGCGTCGAGGGCCTGCGCGTCCCCGACGCCGGCCGTGTCCGGGTCACCGGCCTCGACCCGATCGCCGACCACGCGCACGTGGCCCGCGTCCTCGGCGCCCAGCTCCAGCAGAGCGAGCTCCAGGCCAAGCTCACCGTCCGCGAGGCGCTGGAGCTCTACGCCTCCTTCCACGCCCGCCCCGCCGACTGGCGGCCGCTCGCCGAACGCCTCGGTCTGGCCGGGAAGCTCACCACCCGGTTCGCGAGGTTGTCCGGCGGCCAGAAGCAGCGGCTGTTCATCGCGCTCGCGCTCATCGGCAACCCGAGGATCGTCGTCCTGGACGAACTCACCACCGGCCTGGACCCGCGGGCCCGCCGGGACACCTGGGAGCTGATCGAGGACATCCGCGCGGGCGGCGTCACCGTCCTGCTCGTCACGCACTTCATGGAGGAGGCCCAGCGGCTCTGCGACCGGATCGCCGTCATCGACAAGGGCCGGGTCGCCGCCCTCGACACCCCGGCCGGCCTCATCCGCCGCTCGGCGGGGGCGACAGTCATCAGCTTCACGCCCTCCGCCCCGCTGGACGACCGCGACCTCAACGCCCTGCCGGCGCTCGCCTCGATCGCGCACAAGGACGGCCGCGTCACGCTCGCCGGCACCGACGAGACGGTCAACGCCGTGATCACACTGCTCGCCCGCAGCCACGTCACCGCACACCAGCTCCGCGTCACCGAGGCCACCCTCGACGACGCGTTCCTCGACCTGACGAAGGAGACCGCGGCATGAGCACCGCCCTGGTGAACGACGCACGGCGGCAGGGCATGAACGCCGCCGTCCTGCGCACCGAGATCCGCCTCTTCCGCCGCGAACCCGGCGCCCTCTTCTGGATCCTGCTCTTCCCGACCCTGCTCCTGGTCATCCTCGGCTCGGTCCCGTCCTTCCGGCACGCCGAGGCCGACCTCGGCGGGCTGCGGACCATCGACGTGTACGTCCCCGTCGCCGTGCTGCTCGGCCTGATCGTCGGCGGCCTCCAGGCGATGCCGCAGACGCTGACCGGCTACCGCGAACGCGGCATCCTGCGCCGCATGGCCACCACTCCGGTACGGCCCTCGGCGCTGCTCGCCGCCCAGATGACGGTGTTCGGCGGCGCCGCCCTCGCCTCCGCGCTGCTCGCCCTCACCGTCGGGCGGCTCGCCTTCGACGTACGACTGCCGCAGCAGCCCGCGGGCTATCTCCTCGCCCTGGTGCTGGCCGTCCTCGTGTCCCTCGCGCTCGGTGCCGTCGTCTGCGCGCTGTCCCGGACGACGAAGATCGCCGGTGCCATCGGGTCGGCGGTGTTCTTCCCGGCGATGTTCTGCGCGGGCCTGTGGGCGCCGGTGCAGACCATGCCGGACGTCCTCGCCCGGATCGTCGGCTGCACGCCGTTCGGGGCGGCCGCCGAGGCGTTGAACCGGGCCGCCGCGGGTGACTGGATCGGCTGGACCCACCTGGGCGTCCTCGTCGCCTGGACGGTCCTGTTGACGGGCGCCGCCGCGCGCTGGTTCCGGTGGGAGTAGGCGGTCCGCCGTGCACACTGGGGACATGACCGCGGCCGACGCAGCGATCGAGCGGCGCTGGGACCAGTTCCACACCTGGGGCCCCTACGGACTGCTCGCGATGGGCACCCTCCTGTCCGCCGTCACCTCCGACGAGGTGATGGCGGGGCCGGGCGAGTGGTGGGTGGCCGGGCCCCTGGTGGTCGCCGCGCTCGTGCTCCAGCTGTGGCACGGGCCGCGCCGGGGCCGTCGTGTCCCGTCCCGGCGCGGGGTCGTCTACTACGTGCTGCGCTGGGTCATCTCCTTCGGACTGACCTGGCTCAACCCGTTCTTCGCGTTCTACGCGGTGGCCGGCTACTTCGACGCCGACGAGGTGATCCCCGGAGTGCGCCGGCAGCGGTTCGGGCTGTTCGCCACGTCGATCGTGGTGGCGGGCTCGCAGTCGGGCGGGCTGCCGTTCCGCAACTGGGGGCAGGTGGCGGTCTTCTGCGGGCTGCTGGTCGTCAACAACGCGCTGCTGATGGCCGTCGCCCACCTCACCTACCAGGAGGAGCAGCGGTCCCGTGAACGCGCCGCCACGATCGAGGCGTTGCAGCAGGCGCTCGACGAGAACGCCGCCCTTCACGCCCAACTCCTGCTCCAGGCACGGGAAGCGGGCGTGGCCGACGAACGCCGGAGGCTCGCGGCCGAGATCCACGACACCATCGCCCAGGGTCTGACCGGCATCATCGCCCAGCTCCAGGTCGTCGCGAACGCCCCCGACCTGGACGTGGCACGCACCCACCTGGAGCGGGCCTCGGACCTGGCCCGGCACAGTCTCGGCGAGGCCCGCCGCTCGGTGCACAACCTCGCCCCGGTGGCGCTGGAGAACGCGGGCCTCGCGGAGGCCCTGAAGAAGACGGTCGCCGACTGGGGCGAACGGACGGGTGTACGCGCCGAGTTCACCGTGACCGGTACCGCCGAGCAGCTCCACGACGAGGTCGCGGCGACCCTGCTGAGGATCGTCCAGGAGGCCCTGTCCAACGCGGCCCGGCACGCCCGGGCCGACCGCGTGGGCGTCACCCTCTCCTACCTCGGCGACGAGGTCATTCTCGACATCCGCGACGACGGCCGCGGGTTCGACCCCGCCGCCCTCCCCGAACGCACCCGGGCCGGCGGCTTCGGCCTCGACGGCATGCGGGCCCGCGCCGAACGCATCGCGGGCTCCCTCACGGTGGAGTCGGAACCGGGGCACGGCACCGCGCTGTCGGCTCGCGTACCGTTGGTCCGCCATGACTGACTCCGCCGGGAACGACCAGGTCTCTTTGCTGATCGTCGACGACCATCCCGTGGTACGGGACGGTCTGCGCGGCATGTTCGAGAACGCCCCCGGCTTCACCGTCCTCGGCGAGGCGTCGAACGGCGTGGAGGCGCTGGAACGCGCCGCCGTCCTCGACCCGGACGTGATCCTGATGGACCTGCGGATGCCGGGCGGCGGGGGAGTCGACGCCATCCGGGAACTGACCCGCCGAGGCGCCCGCGCGAAGGTGCTCGTCCTGACGACGTACGACACCGACTCCGACACCCTGCCCGCGATCGAGGCGGGCGCGACGGGCTATCTGCTCAAGGACGCCCCGCGCGACGAACTGTTCACCGCGGTCCGTGCGGCGGCGCAGGGCCGTACGGTGCTGTCGCCCGCCGTCGCCACCCGCCTGGTCTCGGCCGTCCGCGCCCCCGGCAACGAGCCGCTCTCCGCCCGCGAACGCGAAGTGCTGGCGCTCGTCGCCAAGGGCACGTCCAACCGCGAGATCGCCCGCGAACTCTTCATCAGCGAGGCGACCGTGAAGACCCATCTCACCCACCTGTACGCCAAGTTGGGCGTCAACGACCGCGCGGCGGCGGTCGCGACGGCGTACCAGCGGGGGATTCTCGGCTAGTTCGGGTACGGCAGGAGCGTGGCGGCCGTCTTCTCCCACGCCGCCTTCAGTTCGGCCAGCAACTCCGGCTCGTCCGGGGCGAGATCGGCCTGTTCGCGGGAGTCCGCGGCCAGGTTGTAGAGGTGGTCGGTCTTGTTCGCGTCCTGGTAGTACTTCCAGTCGCCGCGCCGGAGCGCCCGGTTGGCCCGCACCCGCCAGAACAGGTCGCGTTCCGGCGGCTTCTCGCCGCGCAGCAGATAGCCCGCGAGGCTCGTGCCGTCCAGGGGGTAGGCCGGGTCGGGGCGGGCGCCGCCGAACTCCAGCAGGGTCGCCGTCCAGTCGGGGGAGAAGTTGGGCTCGTGGCTGACCTGGTGGCCGTCGATGCGGGCGGGCCAGCGGACGATCGTCGGCACCCTGATGCCGCCCTCCAGGAGGACGAACTTCTCGCCGCTGAGCGGCCAGTTGTAGGAGTAGCGCTCGCCGCCGTTGTCGCTGGCGAACACCACGACGGTGTTCTCCTCCTGTCCGGAGCGGCGCAGCGCGGCGAGCACCTCGCCGACGGCCGCGTCCAGGGACTCCACCATCTCCGCGTACTTCTCGACCGAGCCGCCGTCGTAGTGGTTGAGCGCGGCGACGACCTCGGCCGGGGACTTCGCGGCGCGGATCTTCGCCTCGATCTCGGCGCCGGTCTCCTCGTCGCCCTCCGCGAGCCAGGGCCAGTGCGGGGTGGTGAAGTTGAGGTTCAGCAGCCAGGGCGAGCGGTGCTCCCGGCCCACGTACTCCACGGCCCGCTCGGTCAGGACGTCGGTGTAGTAGCGCAGGTCCTTGTAGGTGGCGTCGCCCTCGTAGAGGTCGTAGTCGCCGAGCTGGCCGAGCTTGGAGAAGTACTCCAGGACACCGCCGTGATTGCCGAAGAACTCGTCCCAGCCCGACTTGGTGGGGCTGTAGTCGGGCAGCCAGCCGCAGTGCCACTTGCCGATCAGGGCGGTGGCGTAACCCGCCTTCTTCAACAGCGAGGCGAGGGTGGGGTGGTGCGGGTCCAGCCCCTGCGTCCGGTTGCCGATCGGCTCGGCCAGCCCGCCCGGCGTACGGCCCGGATACCGCCCGGTGTACAGACTGAACCGCGTCGGCGAGCAGGTCGCCGAGCCCGAGTACGCGTCCGTGAACCGCACCCCCTGCCGCGCCAGCCGGTCCAGGTGCGGCGTCCTGATGTGCGGGGCGCCGTAGGAGGAGAGGTCGGCCCAGCCGAGGTCGTCGCCGAGGATGACGAGGATGTTGGGCCGCTTGCCGGAGGCGGCGGCGGGACGAGCGGTGAAGGGGCGTTCGGCCGCGGCGGCGGCCGTGGTCGTACCGGCGACGGCGGTCACGGCGCCGCCCCCGACGAGACCACCGAACGTGCGGCGGGAGATCTTCGGCATGCGGCCGAGTCTGATCGCCGGACAGGTGCCCTGGCCAGGAATCACAGGCGGAGTTCACGGGGCTGCAATGGCCCCGCAACGCGGACCTCAGCGGGGCGGTGGGAGGGCCGCCAGCCGGTCCAGCACCGGGTCGAGTTCGCGCCGGAGCAGTTTGCGCACCGAGAACACGCTCGGCACCCGCAGCGTCGACGGATCGAAGCGCACGAACCGCGGCTGCCAGTCGGGACCGAAGACGATCACGCCCTTCAACGCGAAGTCCCAGAGCAGCCGTTTGCGGCCACCGTTCATCAGCACCTCCCACCGGGGGCGCTCCGCACGGGCGGGCGGCGGATACGCGGGGAGGGCGCACCGCTCCGCCACCACCTCGCGGAACTCGTCGTAGGCCGTCCGGTCGCAGTAGATCAACAGCACCAGCCGCTCGGGCGGCAGCACACGCAGCGACTCCATGAACTCCCACACCGTGCCCCGCCCCGTGCCCACCGACAGGGTGACCACCCGGGCCCGTGCGATCAGCCCGCTCACCACCCGCTGCCACGCGTCGTCGGCCACGTACATGCGCTCGGCGCCGACCTGCGGCAACGGTTCCCCGGGGCGGCCGATCGCGACCACCCGGCCCAGCCGCCCGAAGCGCCGGACCAGGTCCTCCTCCTGGGTCCGTCCGGAGAGGAAGAAGAGGTTGGCCGCGCCCGCTCCACCGCCGGACAGTTCCAGGGGCATGGCGGACATGACCGGGTCCAGGTCGAAGGGGCGCAGATAGAGGACGTGCCCGGTCGAGTGGGTCGCGCGCAGCGGGTCGAGGATCGCGGCGGTGTGACGGCGGCCGGCCTGCGCCCAGACCCGGCCCAGGGCGAACGCGGACCAGCCGAGGAAGAAGACCACGACACACACCAGCATGATCAGCAGCCACCGGCCGCGGTGCGCGGCGTCGTCCAGGACGGTGCGCAGGCAGAACTGGAAGATCCAGATGCTCCCCAGCCCCAGCACGGCCCCACCCACCCTCAGCAGCCACCCGACGACGATCAGCCGCCGCCCCCTGGCCCGGTCCTGCCGCCCCCGGGGCGACCGGTCGTTGTCCCTCAGGAAGTACGTGTTCCCATTGGTCACCGCCGGTTCCTACCCCACCCGCAGCAGCAGCACCGCCCGCGCCGGCACCGTGATGGCCGCCCCCGCCCGGTGCACCACCCCCGGCGCCTCCGACTGCTCCTCCCGGGACGTGTCGACGACCACCTCGTACCGCTCCGCCCACGGCGGCCCCGGCAGCACGAAGCTCGTCGGGCGGTCGCCGGCGTGCAGGACGGCGAGGAAGCTGTCGTCGAGGACGGGGGCGCCGCGCTCGTCGCGCCCGGGGATGTCCCGGCCGGAGAGGTACATGCCGAGTGTGGCCGCCGGCGCGTACCAGTCCCGTTCCGTCATCTCCGTCCCGCGTGCCGTGAACCACGCCAGATCGCGCAGTCCGTCCGCGGAGTGCGCCCGCCCGGAGAAGAAGGCGCGGCGGCGCAGCACGGGGTGTCGGTGGCGCAGGTCGATCAGGCGGGAGGTGAGTTCGAACAGCGCCTTCCAGCCCGGCTGTTCCAGCAGCCCCCAGTCCAGCCAGCTGATCTCGTTGTCCTGGCAGTACGCGTTGTTGTTCCCGCGCTGTGTCCGGCCCAGTTCGTCACCCGCCACCAGCATCGGCACGCCCGTCGACAGCAGCAGCGTCGTCAGCAGGTTGCGCAACTGGCGGCGCCGCAGCGCCCGTACGCGCTCCTCGTCCGTCTCGCCCTCGGCCCCGCAGTTCCACGACCGGTTGTCGTCCGAACCGTCCCGGTTCCCCTCGCCGTTGGCCTCGTTGTGCTTGCGCTCGTACGACACCATGTCGCGCAGGGTGAAACCGTCGTGCGCGGTGATGAAGTTGACGGAGGCGTAGGGGCGGCGGCCGCCCCAGGCGTACAGGTCACTGGAGCCGGAGAGGCGGTACCCCAGGTCCCGTACGTCCGGCAGCGCGCCCCGCCAGAAGTCCCGTACGGCGTTGCGGTAGCGGTCGTTCCACTCCGTCCACAGGGGCGGGAAGGCGCCGACCTGATAGCCGCCCGAGCCGACGTCCCACGGCTCGGCGATCAGCTTCACCCGTCGCAGCACCGGGTCCTGCGCGATCACCGCGAGGAACGGCGACAGCATGTCGACGTCGTGCATCGAGCGCGCCAGCGCCGCCGCCAGGTCGAAGCGGAAGCCGTCGACGCCCATCTCGGTGACCCAGTAGCGCAGGGAGTCGGTGATGAGGCGCAGGACGTGCGGCTGCACGACGTGCAGGGTGTTGCCGCAGCCCGTGTAGTCGGCGTACCTGCGGGCGTCCGACTGGAGGCGGTAGTAGCGCCGGTTGTCGATGCCCTTCAGCGACAGCGTCGGGCCCAGCTCGCCCGCTTCGGCGGTGTGGTTGTAGACCACGTCGAGGATGACCTCGATGCCCGCCTCGTGCAGCGCGCGCACCATCCGCCGGAACTCGCCGACCTGCTGGCCGGTGGTGCCGGAGGCGGCGTACGCGGCGTGCGGGGCGAAGTAGCCGATCGAGTTGTAGCCCCAGTAGTTCTTCAGGCCGCGGCGCAGGAGATGGTCCTCATGGGCGAACTGGTGCACCGGGAGCAGCTCCACGGCCGTGACGCCCAGCTTGGTGAGGTGCTCGACGGCCGCCGGATGCGCCAGCCCGGCGTAGGTGCCGCGCAGTTCCTCGGGGATTCCCGGGTGCAGTTTCGTGAAGCCGCGCACGTGCAGCTCGTAGATGACCGAGTCCGCCCACGGTGTCTTCGGGCGGCGGTCGTCCGCCCACTCGTCGTCGGGGGCGTCGTCGTGGACGACCACGCCCTTCGGGACGTACGGCGCCGAGTCCCGCTCGTCGCGCACGGTGTCCGCGACCTGCTGCTGGGGCCAGTCACGGACGTGCCCGTACACCTCGGGCGGCAGGCTGAAGTCGCCGTCCACGGCGCGGGCGTACGGGTCGAGGAGCAGCTTCGCCGGGTTCCAGCGTCCGCCGGTCCACGGGTCCCAGCGCCCGTGCACCCGGTAGCCGTACCGCTGCCCGGGCATCACGCCCGGCACGAACCCGTGCCAGATCTCGTGCGTCAGCTCGGTCAGCCGCGCCCGGGTCTCCTTGCCCCGCTCGTCGAAGAGGCACAGTTCGACGCCCTCCGCGCCGCCCGCCCACAGGGCGAAGTTGGTCCCCGCGACCCCGTCCGGTCCCACCCGGAACCGGGCCCCCAACGGCACGGGCGTACCCGGCCACACGGGCACGGCCGGTGCCGACGGCGTGTGCCGCGCACCGTTCACGACAGCCGGACGTACGTCCTCGGCCACCGCCTCCTGCTCGGCTGCGCTGGACACCTCAGGGCCTCCCACGGCTCGCGGAACGACGTCAAAAAGGGCGCACAGCGTCCCGGCCGCGGCTCCCCGTCGCGTCGTCCTCCCCACTGTTCTGCCCAGCGCTTGGCTCGCACTCACGTTTCCCCTGGGCCGCCCCGATCGTTGGACCCCCTGTGAGGCATGCACACGGGCGCGCTCGGCGCGTGGCGACCGGTCTGGCCGCCGTACTGACATGGGCAGGACTGCTGGCCGGCTGCACTTCGGGGTCCGGCGGGCTCGACCTCGGCGGGTTCGGGAAACCGCCCGCACCCGAGGACGTCATCCGGGTCACCCCGGACGACGGCAGCAAGGGCGTGGGGCGGGACAGCCGGCTCAGGGTGCGGGTGCCCAGCGGCCGGCTGGAGTCGGTGAAGGTCGTCAAGTCCCAGGACGCGCAGGACACCCCGGTGCCCGGCCGCGTCTCCGAGGACGGCCTGCGCTGGGAGCCCGACGAGTCCGAGCTCGCCCTCGCCGCGAAGTACACCGTCGACGCCGTCGCCCTCGACGGCCACGGCCGCCGCTCCGCCCGGCACACCACCTTCACCACCTACGTCCCCGACGAACGCTTCATCGGGTACGTCGCCCCGGAGAACCGCTCCACGGTCGGCACCGGAATGATCGTCTCCCTGACCTTCAACCGCGACATCGACAACCGTGCCGCCGTCGAACGCGCCGTCCACGTCACCGCCAAGCCGCCCGTCGAGATCCGCCCCCACTGGTTCGACAAGGGCCGCCTCGACTTCCGTCCCGAGCACTACTGGAAGCCCGGCACCCAGGTGACCGTCGCGCTGCGCCTGCGGGACGTCGAGGGCGCCCCCGGTGTCTACGGCCTGCAGTACAAGACGTTCTCCTTCACCGTCGGCCGCAGTCAGGTCTCCCTCGTCGACGCCGCCAAGCACACCATGCAGGTGAGGAGGGACGGAGAGCTCCTCGCCACTGTGCCGATCACCGCCGGAGCACCCCGCACCACGACCTACAACGGCAAGATGGTCGTCACCGAGATGCTGGAAGTGACCCGCATGAACAGCCGCACGGTCGGCTTCGGTGGTGAGTACGACATCCCGGACGTCCCGCACGCCATGCGCCTGACCGACTCCGGCACCTTCCTGCACGGCAACTACTGGGCGCCGGACGCCCCCGGGAAGGTCAATGTCAGCCATGGCTGTGTCGGTCTGCGGGACGTGAAGGGGGGCAGCTCGGACACCCCCGCGGGCTGGTTCTTCGACCGCAGCCTCGTCGGGGACGTCGTCGAGGTCGTGCACAGCAATGACAAAAAGGTCGCTCCTGACAACGGGCTCGGAGGATGGAACATGGGATGGAAGGAGTGGAAGGCGGGCAGCGCGGTGAAGTAACCAGGTGGGGGGCCGGGTCGACGGGTGGTGCAGGGGGCGCGGTTGGGACCGAACGGTGACAATCGCACCCCGCCGACGGCCGGGATCTTGTGGTTAATATGCGCCGAGTGCGCGGGACGCGCAGGGGGTTGCGGGCCTGGACCGGGCCCGGCGAGGGGAGAAACACTTTGAACGTGCGACCGATACCGGGGGCGTCGGTTGACGCAGGCGGGCGGCGACGCAAGGGCTGGATGGCCGTGGTGTCCGGGGTGATGCTGGTCGCCGTCACGGCCTGCGGCGGAGGCGGCGGGGACTCGGACGGCAAGCCGGGCGCCGGCAAGGGCGAGGACGCGAGCGTCGCGGAGAGCAAGCAGTCGGTGGCGGTCGTCGCCATCGCGCCCAAGGACGGCGCCAAGGCCGTCGAGACCAGCGGTGCCCTGAAGGTGAGCGCCAGCAAGGGCAAGTTGACGGCCGTCGAGGTCAAGACGGCCAAGGGGGACAAGGTCGACGGCGAGATATCCGCCGACGGCGCCTCCTGGACGCCGTCCACCCACCTGGCCGGGTCCACCAAGTACACGGTGCACGCGGTCGCCAAGGACTCCGCGGGCCGTGAGGCCGCCGAGGACTCCAGCTTCACCACCCTGACGCCGAAGAACACCTTCATCGGCAACTTCACGCCGGAGGACGGCTCGAAGGTCGGCGTCGGGATGCCCTTCTCGATCCGCTTCACCCGGGGCATCACCAACCCCGAGGACGTCGAGAAGGCCATCAGCATCAAGACCGAGCCGGCCGTCGACGTCGAGGGCCACTGGTTCGGCAACGACCGCCTCGACTTCCGCCCCGAGAAGTACTGGGCCGAGGGCACCAAGGTCACCGTCGACCTCAACCTCGACGGCGTCGAGGGCCGGGACGGCGTCTACGGCAAGCAGGCCAAGACCGTCTCCTTCACCATCGGCCGCAACCAGGTCTCGATCGTGGACGCCAAGAAGCACACGATGAAGGTCATGCAGGACGGGAAGGTCGTCAAGACCCTCCCGGTCACCACCGGCAAGCCCGGTTACGACACCTGGAACGGCCAGATGGTCATCAGTGAGCGCCTCCGGGTGACCCGGATGAACGGCGAGACGGTCGGCTACGGCGGCGAGTACGACATCAAGGACGTCCCCGACGCCATGCGCCTGACCAACTCGGGCACCTTCATCCACGGCAACTACTGGGGCGGCGACGCCTTCGGCAACTACAACGCCAGCCATGGCTGCGTGGGCCTGCGCGACAACCGCGGCGGCGGCGACCGCTCCGCGCCGGCCGCGTGGTTCTTCGACCACTCGATCATCGGCGACGTGGTGGTCGTGAAGCACTCCAACGACGCCACGGTGGCCCCGGACAACGGCTACAACGGCTGGAACATGTCCTGGGCGGAGTGGAAGAAGTAGCACGTCCGTATCGGCTCTCGGCCCCGGTGTGAGGTACTCCACCGGGGCCGATGTCGTTAGTGGCCGTTAACCTGCCTCCATGACCGTAACTCTGGAAGTCGCCGAAGGCGTCGGCACCATCCTTCTCGACCGTCCGCCCATGAACGCGCTGGACGTCGCCACGCAGGACCGGCTCAAGGAGCTCGCCGAGGAGGCGACGCGTCGTGAGGACGTGCGGGCCGTGGTGATCTACGGCGGTGAGAAGGTGTTCGCGGCCGGCGCGGACATCAAGGAGATGCAGAACATGGACCACACCGCGATGGTCCTGCGCGCCCGCGCCCTCCAGGACTCGTTCACGGCCGTGGCCCGCATCCCCAAGCCGGTCGTCGCGGCCGTCACCGGCTATGCGCTGGGCGGCGGGTGCGAGCTGGCGCTGTGCGCGGACTTCCGGATCGCCGCCGACAACGCCAAGCTGGGCCAGCCCGAGATCCTGCTCGGCCTGATCCCGGGCGCGGGCGGCACCCAGCGCCTGGCCCGGCTCGTCGGCCCGTCCAAGGCGAAGGACCTCATCTTCACCGGCCGCATGGTCAAGGCCGACGAGGCGGAGAAGCTGGGCCTGGTGGACCGGGTCGTCCCCGCCGCCGACGTGTACACGGAGGCGCGGGCGTGGGCGGCGAAGCTCGCGCAGGGGCCGGCGATCGCGCTGCGCGCCGCGAAGGAGTCGATCGACACCGGTCTGGAGACCGACATCGACACCGGGCTCGCCGTCGAACGGAACTGGTTCGCGGGCCTGTTCGCCACCGCCGACCGTGAGATCGGCATGCGCAGCTTCGTCGAGGAGGGCCCGGGGAAGGCGAAGTTCCTCTGAGGACCGGAGTGACGAAGTCGATGGTGAAACTCCCCCGAACCACTTGCAATTGACGGACTGTCTGATCCGGGTCCCTCGATGGGGCGGTTTATGGGAGCCTTAAGGCAACCTTAAGTCTGCCTTGTCGAGGGGGACCGTCGATTGCCTCCAACCGAGCCTCCACCGCAGGTCAGACAGGCTGTCGATGACCCTGAACTGCCTCTGGCATATGCCGATCGGCCACTTCGGAATGGTGGATTCCGGGGGGCGTATTCAACAGGAACGGCCCCGGAGGACGGCCGGGGCGGCCATGATGGGGGCATGGCGGGGCTGGAGGGTATCGAACAGCCGCGGGGACACGGCCGTGCGACCGCGGCGCGCTGGTCGCCGACGGTCGAGGACGAACACGCGCAGAAGGCGCTGGAGTTGTTCGGAGACCCGACCGAGGCGGAGGTTCCGCTTCCGTCCCGCCCCGAGTCCGCGGCCGCCGCCCGTCGGCTGACCCAGGTGGTCGTCCTGCGCCAGTGGGGCCTCACCCCCAAGATGACCGAGGACGCCGTCCTGCTCGTCTCCGAACTCGTCGGCAACGCGGTACGGCACACGGGAGCGCGGGTCTTCGGACTCCGGATGCGCCGGCGGCGCGGCTGGATCCGCGTCGAGGTGCGCGACCCCTCGCGCGGGCTGCCGTGCCTGATGCCGGTGCAGGAGATGGACATCAGCGGGCGGGGGCTGTTCCTGGTGGACAAGCTGTCCGACCGCTGGGGCGTCGATCTGCTGCCGCGCGGGAAGACGACGTGGTTCGAGATGCGGGTCGCTGATCGGTAGCGGGGGCAAACCGCCCTTAAATGGGGCAAGTGACCACTACCGATCGTCGGACAGTGCTCCGCGCCACCGCCGGCCTCGCGTTCACCGCCGGGTGCGCCACCAGCGGTTCCGTCGCACATCCGGCGCCCGCCACCAGCAGTGCCGTCGCCCGTCCGGCCCCCTCGAAGTCCGCCGGCCCCTCGGCGAAACCCCCCGCCCCCGGCCCCCGCCGCTTCCCCGGCCGCCCCGCCCAGCTCGGCCACGGCCCCCGCACCCGCCCCCGCGTCGCCCTCACCTTCCACGGCAACGGCGACCCCGCCACCGCGACGGCGTTGCTGCGAGCGGCCGAGGAACGCGGCGCCCGGCTCACCGTCCTCGCCGTCGGCACCTGGCTCGACGCCCACCCCGAGCTCGCCCGCCGCATCCTCGACGGCGGCCATGACCTCGGCAACCACACCCTCCACCACCTCGGCGTCAATGACATGTCCGAAGCGGACGCGCTCGCCGAGATCGCCGGCTGCGCCGACCGGCTGCGCACGCTCACCGGCTCCATCGGCAGCTGGTTCCGCCCCTCGCGTGCCGCCCGGGCCTCCCCGCTCGTTGAACGGCTGGCCCGCCGCGTCGGCTACCCGCACGTCCTGTCGTACGACGTCGACTCCCTGGACTTCACCTCCCCCGGCGCCCCCGCGATCACCCGCAAGGTGCTCGCCGAGGTCCGGAACGGGTCCGTGGTGAGCCTGCACTTCGGGTACGCCGACACGGTCGCCGCCCTCCCCGCCGTACTGGAAGAACTCGACCGCCGCGGCCTGGCCGCGGTGACCACCACGGAGCTGTTCAGCTGATGCACCGCCTTGTGAAGCAGACCCTCGCCGCCGGAGTCGTCCTCGCCGCCCTCACCGCCTGCGGCACCGAGACCCGGGACCACGCCGCCCCCGAGCACACCGCCACCCGGGCGGCCGTCCCCGCGCCGCCGAAGAAGAAGCCCGTCCACGGGCTGCCCGGCATGCCGCCGGTCCTCGACCCGCAGGACGTGTACGCCGCCGACCGCCCCGACAAGCTCTCCCCGGTGGTCAAGGACTTCCCGTCCCGCGTGTACGTCCCCAACACCGAGTCCGACACGGTCTCCGTCATCGACCCGAAGACGTACCGGATCATCGAGACGATCCACGTCGGCCGCCAGCCCCAACACGTCGTCCCCTCCTGGGACATGAAGACGCTGTGGGTCAACAACAACCGCGGCCACACCCTCACACCCATCGACCCGAGAACCGGCAAGGCGGGCAAGCCGGTCGAGGTGCACGACCCGTACAACCTCTACTTCACACCCAACGGCAAGTACGCCGTCGTCATGGCCTCTCTCGACCGCGAACTCGTCTTCCGCGACCCGCACACCATGGAGCGCAAGAAGACCGTCCCGGTCACCTGCTACGGCGTCAACCACGCCGACTTCTCCCTCGACGGCCGGTACTTCATCGTCTCCTGCGAGTTCAGCGGCGAACTGCTCAAGGTCGACACCGAGAAGATGAAGGTCGTCGGCCAGCAGAAGCTGCCCTTCCGCGGGGCCATGCCGCAGGACGTGAAGATCTCGCCGGACGGCAAGCGGTTCTACGTCGCCGACATGATGGCCGACGGCATGTGGGTCCTCGACGGCGCCACGTTCGGCCGGCCGAAGCTCATCCCCACCGGCAAGGGCACCCACGGCCTCTACGTCAGCCGCGACTCGCGCGAGATGTACGTCTCCAACCGGGGTGAAGGGACCATCTCCGTCTGGGACTTCGCACAGGACAAGGTGACGAAGAAGTGGCGCCTGCCGGACGGCGGCAGCCCCGACATGGGCGGCGTCTCCGCGGACGGCAAGGTGCTGTGGCTGTCCGGGCGTTACAACGCCGAGGTGTACGCCGTCGACACCCGCACCGGCGAGCAGCTGGCCCGCATCAAGGTCGGCAGCGGACCCCACGGCCTCGCCGTCTACCCGCAGCCCGGCCGCTACTCACTGGGGCACACGGGCATCTTCCGCTGATCTCCGGTTGATCCTCGGTCAGTTGACACGCCGCCGCACGAGTGAAGATCCCCGGCCCGCCCGGGCCGGGCCGGGATGGTGCTTCCATGATCACCACTCGCCTGCGGCGGCGTGCCGCTGCCGCCGCCCTGTCCCTCGCCGCCGTCGTCGCCACCACGGCGGCCACCGCCCCCGCCAGGCCCGCCGCGCCTGCGAAGGCCCCTGCGACCCCGGACTGCAAGGTCCAGTTCGACGACCCCGTCAAGGCCGCCGCCGACCGCACCGTCGACGTCAGCCGCATCACCCCCGAGCCGGTCTGGCGCAAGAGCTGCGGCACCCTCTACCGCAGCGACGGCCGCGGCCCCGAGATCGTCTTCGCGGAGGGCTTCAAACCGAAGGACGTGGTGAACGGCCAGTACGACATCGAGAAGTACGTCCTGGTCAACCAGCCCTCCCCGTACGTCTCCACGACCTACGACCACGACCTGTACAAGACCTGGTGGAAGTCGGGCTACAACTACTACATCGACGCCCCCGGCGGCGTGGACGTGAACAAGACCATCGGCGACACCCACAAGTGGGCCGACCAGGTCGAGGTCGCCTTCCCCGGCGGCATCGCCCGCAAGTACATCATCGGCGTCTGCCCCGTGAACAAGACCACCAAGGTCGAGATCATGAGCGGCTGTCAGAGCAACCCGCACTACGAGGCCTGGCACTGAGAGGTCAGGGATCGGCCCTGAGGAGCAGGGCCTCCGCGCCCACCGGCCGGTAACCGGCCGCCTGGAACGCCCGCGTGCTGCGGGCGTTCCCCGGCGCGACCTGCGCCCACAGCGGCTCGTCGACGAGCTGCCGGGCGGCTCCCACGAGCAGCCGCCCCAGCCCCCGGTGCCGTACGGCGTCGTCGACCTCGACCGACACCTCCAGACGGCCACCGATCCCGCGCCCCATGACCAGCACCCCGCCGTCCGCCGTCCAGGCCCGCACGTCGTGACGGCGCCCGCGGGCGTACACGATCCGCGGATGACCGGCGTCCGCGATCTCCGTGAGCGTGACCGGCGGCCGGCCGGGCAGGGGCGAGCCGACCAGCATGACGTCGATGGTCTCGGCCCTGCGCCCCGTCCGTTCCAGGAAGGCCGCCAGGAACAGCGGATTCATGGTCGCGGCGAGCGGGTCGCAGTCGAGCCCGCGCAGGGTCGCGTACACCCACTCCGGATCCTCGTCGGTGAAGACGACGGAGTGCGCGGTGAAGGCGAGGACGCCCGCGTCCCGGGCCGAGTGCTGCGGGACGACCGTCGTGCGGCCGTCCGCCGGCGGGAAGACCCCGCGGGCCGCCGCGTCGAGAATGTCCCGGAGAGTCTCCACCGCACCCGCTCCTTGAGTCTCCACCCGCTGGAAGGCCCAGACTCACACACATGATCGACGACGGCACCGGACTTTTCACCATCGGCGAGCTGGCCCGGGCCACCGGACTGACCGTGCGCACCATCCGCTACTGGTCGGACGAGGGGGTCCTGGAGCCGGTGACCCGTTCGACCGGGGGCTACCGGCTCTACGACGCCTCGTGCACGGCCCGGCTCGAACTGATCCGCACCCTGCGCGAGCTGGGCCTCGGCCTGGACGACGTACGGAAGGTGCTGGACGGGGAGCGGACGGTCGCGGAGGTGGCGGCCGCGCATGTGACGGCGCTGGACGCGCAGATCCGGTCGCTGAAGGTGACCCGGGCGGTGCTGTCGACCGTGGCGCGACGCGGTTCGACCGCAGAGGAGATGACGCTCATGAACAAGCTGGCACGCCTGTCGGCGGCCGAACGGGCCCGGATCGTCGAGGACTTCACCACCGAGATCTTCGACGGGCTGGACACCGCCGACCCCGACATCCGGGAGCGGCTGCGGTACGCCCCGGCGGACCTGCCGGACGACCCGACGCCGGAGCAGGTCGACGCATGGGTCGAGATCGCGGAGATGATGCAGGACCCCGAGTTCAAGGCCCTGATGCGCAGGATGATCGAGTTCAACGCGGCGGACCGCGGGCCGGACGTGCCCGCGGGCACCTCGCTGTGGTTCATGAGCCGGCTGGTGCAGCTGGCGGGGGAGGCCCTGGAGCGGGGTGTCGCGCCGGAGGCACCGGAGGCCGCCGACCTGCTGCGCGGGCTGCTCGGGGACGCGGACCCGGCGGAGGTGCTGACCCGCCTCGAGGCGGGAACCAACGTCCGGCTGGCCCGGTACCGGCAGCTTTGGGCGACGGTGGCGGGGCTCGGACCGCAGGCGGCGCACGAGGAGGAGTTCGCGTGGGTGGTCGCCGCATTGCGCGCTCGGACCGCCGGTTAATCTGACCTCCGGCAACAAGCCGAGCAAGGTACGACGAAAAGGGGCGGATCGGTGGCGAACATCGACGAGGCACGCAAGGACTTCGAGCGGATCGACACGGACGGTGACGGCTTCATCACCGCCGCCGAGTTCAAGACCGCCCTCGCTCAGGGAGGCGACTGGAACGTGACCGAGTCCGTCGCCGAGGTGATCATCAAGACCCGTGACCTCAACGGCGACAAGGTGCTCTCCTTCGACGAGTTCTGGGCGTACCTGAGCAAGTGACGTGCGCGGAAGGGGGCGTCCGAGAAGCCGGGAGAGGCTTCAGGGGCGCCCCCTTCGTCATGTGGTGCGCGCCTAGGAGGCTTGTCTCCGGTACTGCCCCGGAGCCACCCCGTACTGCCGCTTGAACGCCTTGGCGAAGGCGAACTCCGAGGTGTAGCCGGTGCGTTCGGCGATGGTCCGCAGCGGTGTGTCGTCCGCGCGCAGCAGCCGGCCCGCCGTCGTCATGCGCCACCAGGTCAGATACGCCAGCGGCGGGCGCCCCACCAGCGTGGTGAACCGCCGGGCGAACGCCGCCCGGGACAGACCGCCGTGGGCGCCGAGTTCCTCCACCGTCCAGGGGTGGTCCGGCGCGGCGTGGATGGCCTGGAGGGCCGCCGTCACCGCGGGGTCGGCGAGCGCCGCCGCCCAGCCGGTGGGATGCCGGTCGGCGCGTGCCGCGTCCTGCCACCAGGCGCGCAGGATGTACAGCAGCAGGGTGTCCAGGAGCGAGGGCACGATGATGTCCGAGCCCGGCTGCGGCTCCTCCAGCTCCGCGCCCAGCAGCTCCACGGTCGCCCGCAGCGAGCGGTGGGCACCGACCCGGGAGGGCAGGTGCACGACCTCGGGCAGTTCGGTCAGCAGGGGGTGGGCCCGGCTGCGGTCCAGCCAGTAGGCGCCGCACAGCAGGACCGTGTCCGGGACGGCGTCCCGTACGGGAGGCGGGGGCGGGGGCGGTGGCGCGTCCGGCCGGAACCGTACGACCTCCGGTTCCACGTCCGGCCCGCTGGTCAGCGCGTACCCCCGCCCGTGGGCCAGGAACACCACGTCCCCCGCCGCGAGCGCCACCGGCTCGCCCGCCGAGGGCAGCAGCCAGGCCGACCCCCGCAGCACCACATGGAACCCGGCACCCTCCGAGTCCTCGATCCGCATCCCCCAGGGCGCGTACTTGTCCCGCCGGCCCGAGTGCGGCCGCCCGGTGCGCATCGCGGCGATCGCGTCGCTCAGTACGTCCATGCTCCCCACCGTAGCCGGGAGTCGGTCGCGGAAGACGTACGGACAGGAAAGGGAGACCGACGGACATGGATCGTCTCCGCCACGGCTCCTAGCGTGGACGCCATGCCAACTACCGCACGTACTGTGCTCTTTCATGACATGGGCGGACCCGAAGTGCTGTCCGTCGAGGACGTGCCGGTGTCCGCGCCCGGCCCCGGCCAAGTGGCCGTCCGGGTCGAGGCGTTGGGCCTCAACCGCGCCGAGGCCCTCGACCGCCTACGGCGCCCTCCTGGAGACGGCCGGACTCAGGCCCGGCGACCACGTCCTGATCACCGGGGCCTCCAGCGGGGTCGGCACGGCGGCGATCCAGGTGGCCCGCCGCATCGGCGCGATCCCGCTGGCCACGACGCGTACCGAGGCGAAGCGGCAGGGACTGCTGGAGGCGGGGGCGGCGGAGGTGATCGTCTCGGACGGGGACGCCGAGACGGTGGCCAAGGAGGCCGGGCGGCTCACCGGCGGGCGGGGCGTCGAGGTGATCTTCGACGCGATCGGTGGCCCCGGCTTCCGGCCGCTGGCCGGCGCGCTCGCCGAGGGCGGGGCGGTGGTGGCCTACGGCTGGCTGGACCGCCGTCCCGCCGAGATCCCCTGGAACTGGCCGTTCACGATCCACACGTACGCCAACATGATCCTCACCGGGACGCCGGGCGGGCGCCGGCGCTCCACCGCGTTCCTCAACGCGGGCCTGGCCGACGGCGGCTTCCGCCCGGTCATCGCCGAGGTCTTCGAGGGCCTGGACCGGATCCGGGACGCCCACCACCTGATGGAGTCGAACCGGCACACGGGGAAGATCGTCGTCAGGATCTGAGGCTCCCCGGAATACCTCCCCGCCGAGTCAGGTTGACACCAGCCAGACGCATGCACATGCATCGAATCTGGAAGGGTCTGTCATGAAGATCGGCATCATCGGCGCGGGAAACATCGGCGGCAACCTCACCCGGCGGCTCACCGCCCTCGGGCACGAGGTGGCGGTGGCGAACTCGCGCGGCCCGCACACCCTGACCGCGCTCGCGGAAGAGACGGGTGCGACGCCCGTCCCGGTCGAGGAGGCCGCGCGAGGCGCCGAAGTGGTCGTCGTGACGATCCCGCTCAAGGCGATCCCGGACCTGCCGAAGGGCGTGCTCGGCGGCGCCGCGGACGGCGTGGCGGTGATCGACACCGGCAACTACTACCCGAAGCAGCGGGACGGCCGGATCGCCGGGATCGAGGACGAGGGCCTGACGGAGAGCCGCTGGACGGAACGGCACCTCGGCCACCCCGTCATCAAGGCCTTCAACGGCACCTACGCCCAGGACATCCTCGACCGCCACCGCCCGGCC
This sequence comes from Streptomyces sp. NPDC057280, assembly GCF_042668605.1. NCBI lineage: Bacteria > Bacillati > Actinomycetota > Actinomycetes > Kitasatosporales > Streptomycetaceae > Streptomyces > Streptomyces sp. NPDC057280. The sequence continues at coordinate 316,887 of NZ_JBHUYR010000008.1, read as the reverse complement.
GGCGCCCCCGACCGCCAGGCCCTCCCGGTCGCCGGCGACGACGAGGCGGCCAAGGCGAAGGTCCGCGCCCTCATCGACGAACTCGGCTTCGACACGGTCGACGCGGGCGGCCTCGACGACTCCTGGCGCCAGCAGCCGGACACGCCGGTGTACGGACTGCGGGAGGGCGTCGACGGGGTGACGAAGGCACTGGCGGCGGCGAGCCCGGAACGCAAGCCGGAGTTCCGCGGCTGAGGCGGGTCCGGAACACAAGCCGGAGTTCCGCGGCTGAGGCGGGTCCGGAACACAAGCCGGAGTTCCGCGCGTGAGGCGGGTCGGGAACGCAAGTCCGAGTTCCGACCCTGAGGCGGGAGCGGGTTCGAGAGGCGCGCCCGAGTTCCGCGCGTGAGGCGAGCCCGGAACGCGAGCCCGAGTTCCGTGCGTGAGGCGGGTCCGGGACGCGGACCCGAATTCCGGGCCTGAGGCCGGTCGGCCCGGGATCAGACGATCTCCAGCGGCACGTGCGGCCCGTCCGGCAGCTCGACCTCGATCCCGTCGCCGGGCCGTACGACCCCGCCTTCCAGGACGACGCTCATGATCCCGCCCTTGAGCCGGAGCTTCCCGTCGGCGTCCCGGGTGACGACCTGCTTCAGCAGCCCCTGCCGGAAGTTGTCGATCTGAAGACAGGGGTTGCGCAGCCCGGTCACCTCGACGACCGCCCGCTCACCGAGGCGCAGCCGGGTGCCGACGGGCAGCGCGAGCAGATCGATGCCCCGCGTGGTGACGTTCTCGCCGAGCTCCCCGGCGCCGACCTCGATGCCGGCTTCCCGTACCTCGTCGAACAACTCCTGGTGCAGAAGGTGCACTTGGCGCAGATTCGGCTGCGAGGGGTCCCTCGCCACGCGGGACCGGTGCTTCACCGTCACCCCGGCGTGCACATCCCCCTCGACCCCGAGCCCGGCGAGCAGCGTGATGCTCTCCCGGTTCGGCTTGGTGAAGGAGTACGTCCCGTTGCTGCTGACCGCAGTGATCTGCCCACCCATGGGGCGGACTCTATCCCAGGCCTCTGATCAGGCGCCTTCGGCCCATTCGCGCAGTGCCGCCCGGCTCGCGAAATCCGCCACGTCCTTGTCCAGCGGATCGTCGGTGTACTGGTGGAAGCGCCACTTCGCCTTGATGCGGGGCTTGCCGGCCGTCACGTAGTCGGCGATCCACAGGCCGTCGCCGGCGTAGGACGTCGTGTCGATGTTGAGCCAGTAGTTCCGGTTCGTGTAGAGCACCACCCGGTTGTTCGGCCGCAGCTCCTTCACCTTCCGGATGAAGCGGTCCTTCTCCGCGTTGCTCGCGTGCGTGCCCTCGCCGGTGGTCTCCCAGTCCACGGCGAGGATGTCGCCCGCCCGTTCCGGGGCCTTGCTCACGAAGTACTCGGCCTGGGCGGTCAGATTGCCCGGCCAGAGGAAGTGGTAGAAGCCGACGACCAGCCCGGCGTCGCGGGCCCGCTTCGTCTGGGCCGCGAGCTTGGGGTTGGTGTACGTACGGCCCTCCGTCGCCTTGACGAAGACGAAGGAGAGGCCGTCGGTGTCGTAGGAGGAGGACTGGTAGGCGCTGACGTCTATGCCGCGGAGCATGGGGGGACTCCCTGAAGTGCCGTAGGGGGACAGGGGGTGGGTGAATCGCCAACCACCTTGGCACGTGGGCCCCTTGCCCGTTCAGCACTCGATGATGTTCACCGCGAGACCGCCCCGAGCCGTCTCCTTGTACTTCACGCTCATGTCGGCGCCGGTGTCCTTCATGGTCTTGATGACCTTGTCGAGGGACACCTTGTGGGAGCCGTCGCCGCGCATCGCCATGCGGGCGGCGGTGACCGCCTTCACCGCGGCCATGCCGTTGCGTTCGATGCACGGGATCTGGACCAGGCCGCCGACCGGGTCGCAGGTCAGGCCCAGGTTGTGCTCCATGCCGATCTCGGCTGCGTTCTCCACCTGCTCCGGGGAGCCGCCCAGCACCTCCGCCAGCGCCCCCGCCGCCATCGAGCAGGCCGAGCCGACCTCGCCCTGGCAGCCGACCTCGGCGCCGGAGATGGAGGCGTTCTCCTTGAAGAGCATGCCGATCGCGCCGGCGGCCAGCAGGAAGCGGACGACGCCGTCCTCGTCGGCGCCCGGCACGAAGTTGATGTAGTAGTGCAGGACCGCCGGGATGATGCCGGCCGCGCCGTTCGTCGGGGCGGTCACGACGCGTCCGCCGGCCGCGTTCTCCTCGTTGACCGCCATCGCGTAGAGGGTGATCCACTCCATCGCGTGGGCCAACGGATCGCCCTCCGCCCGCAGTTGACGCGCCGTCACGGCTGCCCGGCGCTTGACCCTGAGGCCGCCCGGCAGGATGCCCTCCCGCGACATGCCGCGCGAGACGCACGCCTGCATGACCCGCCAGATGTCGAGGAGCCCGGACCGGATCTCCTCCTCGGTGCGCCAGGCCCGCTCGTTCTCCAGCATCAGCGCGGAGATCGACAGGCCGGTCTCCTTCGTCAGACGCAGCAGCTCGTCGCCCGTGCGGAACGGGTACTTCAGCACCGTGTCGTCCAGCTTGATGCGGTCCGCGCCCACCGCGTCCTCGTCCACGACGAAACCGCCGCCGACCGAGTAGTACGTCTTCGACAGCAGCTCCGCCCCGGACGCGTCGTACGCCCACAGCGTCATGCCGTTCGCGTGGTACGGCAGCGCCTTGCGGCGGTGCAGGACCAGGTCGTCGTCGAAGGAGAACGCGATCTCGCGTTCGCCCAGCAGGTTCAGCGAACCGTTTCTCCTGATCGCCTCGATCCGCTCGTCGGCGGTCTCCACGTCGACGGTACGAGGGGACGCGCCCTCCAGACCGAGCAGCACCGCCTTGGGGGTGCCGTGGCCGTGGCCGGTCGCGCCCAGGGAGCCGTACAGCTCCGAGCGGACGGCCGCCACCGAGGACAGCACGCCCTCGTTGCGCAGACGGCGGGCGAACATGCGGGCCGCGCGCATCGGGCCGACCGTGTGGGAGCTCGACGGGCCGATGCCGATCGAGAACAGGTCGAAGACCGAGATGGCCACGGGAACTCCTTCAAAAAGGGTGGGGGCACACATCGTCGGGTGCCCCCACCGGGGAACTACTACTTGCTCAGGCCGGGGTACAGCGGGTGCTTGTCGGCCAGGGTCTTGACCCGGGTCTTCAGTGCCTCGGCGTCGTAGGACGGCTTCAGAGCCGCCGCGATGACGTCCGCGACCTCGGCGAAGTCCTCGGCCGTGAAGCCGCGGGTGGCCAGCGCCGGGGTGCCGATGCGCAGGCCCGACGTCACCATGGGCGGGCGCGGGTCGTTGGGGACGGCGTTGCGGTTGACCGTGATGCCGACCTCGTGGAGACGGTCCTCGGCCTGCTGCCCGTCCAGCTCGGACTCGCGCAGGTCCACCAGGATCAGGTGCACGTCCGTGCCACCGGAGAGCACGTTGACCCCGGCCTCGCGGGCGTCCGCAGCGGTCAGACGCTCGGCGAGGATGCGCGCACCCTCCACCGTACGCCGCTGGCGCTCCTTGAACTCCTCGCTCGCGGCGACCTTGAAGGACACCGCCTTCGCCGCGATCACGTGCTCCAGGGGGCCGCCCTGGAAGCCCGGGAAGACGGACGAGTTCAGCTTCTTCGCGAAGTCCTTCTTCGCCAGGATGATGCCGCCGCGCGGGCCGCCCAGGGTCTTGTGGGTGGTGGAGGTGACCACGTCCGCATGCTCGACCGGGTTGGGGTGCAGCCCGGCCGCGACCAGACCGGCGAAGTGCGCCATGTCGACCCACAGGTAGGCCTCGACCTCGTCGGCGATCCGGCGGAACTCGGCGAAGTCCAGCTGCCGCGGGTACGCCGACCACCCGGCGATGATCACCTTCGGGCGGTGCTCCTTGGCCAGGCGCTCCACCTCGGCCATGTCGACCAGACCGGCGTCGTCGACGTGGTAGGCGACCACGTTGAACTGCTTGCCGGAGAAGTTCAGGCGCATGCCGTGGGTGAGGTGGCCGCCGTGCGCCAGGTCCAGGCCCAGGATCGTGTCGCCGGGGGAGGCCAGCGCGAACAGGGCGGCCTGGTTGGCGGAGGCGCCGGAGTGGGGCTGGACGTTGGCGTACTCGGCGCCGAACAGCTCCTTGATCCGGTCGATGGCGATCTGCTCGGCCACGTCGACGTGCTCGCAGCCGCCGTAGTAGCGCCGGCCCGGGTAGCCCTCGGCGTACTTGTTGGTCAGGACCGAGCCCTGCGCCTCCATGACCGCGAGCGGAGCGAAGTTCTCCGACGCGATCATCTCGAGGGTGGACTGCTGCCGGTGCAGCTCTGCGTCGACCGCGGCCGTGATCTCCGGGTCGAGCTCATGCAGGGGCGTGTTCAGTGCGGACATACGTCTACGACTCCTCAGCCGGCGGAAAAGGCGGTGTACTCGTCGGCGGAGAGCAGGTCGGCCGGCTCCTCCGCGACGCGTACCTTGAACAGCCAGCCGCCCTCGAAGGGGGCTGAGTTCACCAGCGACGGGTCGTTGACGACGTCCTCGTTGACCTCGGTGACCTCACCGGAGACAGGGGAGTACAGGTCGGAGACCGACTTGGTCGACTCCAGCTCGCCACAGGTCTCGCCCGCGGTCACCGTGTCACCGACCTCCGGGAGCTGGACGAAGACGACATCGCCGAGCGCGTTGGCCGCGTGCTCCGTGATGCCGACCGTCGAGACGCCGTCCTCGGCGCCCGACAGCCACTCGTGCTCCTTGCTGTAGCGCAGCTGCTGGGGGTTGCTCATGGCCTGAATTCTCCTGTACGCGGGGGACTGCTGATGAATGGGGGACTGCGGAAGGCGTGCGTGAGCAGCGTCCGTGTGCTCAGCATCACCTACGGCGGCTACTTCTGGCGCTTGTAGAAGGGCAGCGCCACGACCTCGTACGGCTCGTGGCTGCCCCGGATGTCCACCCCGACACCGGAGGTGCCCGGCGCGGCGTGCGCGGCGTCGACGTACGCCATCGCGATCGGCTTGCCCAGCGTGGGCGAGGGGGCGCCGGAGGTGACCTCGCCGATCACCCGGCCGTCGGCGACGACGGCGTACCCGGCGCGCGGGACGCGGCGGCCCTCGGCGACCAGGCCGACGAGGACGCGCGGCGGCGCGGTCTCGGCGCGGGCGGCCGCCTCGGTCAGCGCTTCGCGGCCCACGAAGTCGCCCTCCTTCTCGAACTTCACCACCCGGCCGAGCCCGGCGTCGAAGGGGGTGAGGGAGGTGTTCAGCTCGTGCCCGTACAGCGGCATGCCCGCCTCCAGGCGGAGCGTGTCCCGGCAGGACAGCCCGCAGGGGACCAGACCGGCGCCCTCGCCCGCCTTGGTCAGGGCCTGCCACAGCTCGACGGCGTGCTCGGGCTTCACGAACAGCTCGAAGCCGTCCTCGCCGGTGTAACCGGTGCGGGCGATCAGCGCCGGGACGCCCGCGACCGTGCCGGGCAGCCCGGCGTAGTACTTCAGGCCGTCGAGGTCGGCGTCGGTGAGGGACTTCAGGATGCCCGGGGACTCGGGGCCCTGGACGGCGATCAGCGCGTAGGCGTCCCGGTCGTCGCGGACCTCGGCGTCGAAGCCGGCCGAGCGCTCGACGAGGGCGTCCAGCACCACCTGGGCGTTGGAGGCGTTGGCGACGACCATGTATTCGGTCTCCGCGAGCCGGTAGACGATCAGGTCGTCCAGGATGCCGCCGTCCTCGCGGCAGATCATGGTGTAGCGGGCACGGCCGACGCCGACGGAGGCGATGTTGCCGACGAGGGCGAAGTTCAGCAGGGCGGCGGCCTGCGGCCCGGTCACCGTGATCTCGCCCATGTGGGAGAGGTCGAAGAGCCCGGCCTTCGTGCGCACGGCGTTGTGCTCGTCGCGCTCGGAGCCGTAGCGCAGGGGCATGTCCCAGCCGGCGAAGTCGGTCATCGTCGCGCCGAGCGCGCGATGCAGGGCGTCGAGCGCGGTCAGGCGGGGGTGAGTGCTGCTCATCGGACGGTCTACTCCCAAGGCATGACGGGCGAGGTCGTTCCTCCCCATCTGTCATCGGAACCTGAGAGGTTCGCCATGACCGCAGGGGACATGACTTGCACCTTGGGTGGAGCCACCTGAGGGCGGCTCGCTTTTCAGATGTGCCTCGCCCGCGCGGTAACGGGGCCTGAGAGATTCAAGGGAGGGACTTGCTCCTTCGGCGCCCCAGCGACCAGACATGCTGCTGGGGACTCTCCCGCGCGGATTCAAACGGCCGGTATGCAGTTGGCGCGGACATCATTGCACGCATCGGGCATCGGCGGCAGGGCCGCATCGGTGCGGCCCTTTGTGACTGGCTTGTGGCAGGACGAGCACGAAAACAAGAGAGACACCTCATTACCTTCTCTTTACGCTCGGTGGGGAGGGGAACCCCTCGACCCAGGAGGAGGACGATCACGGTGAACAGGCCCACTGCGTACGCCACCACCTCGGCCGTCGCGCTGCCCGCGCAGCCGGCAGCTCCGGCCCAGGAGACCTGCGCGCCGCAGCCGGTCGTCCGCGACCTGCGCGACCGTGCCGGCCACAGCCCGCGCGCCCTGCTCTTCGCCCCCGACGACCTGGTCGTGATCACCGGCCTGCCCGGCAGCGGCAAGTCCACCCTGATGCGACGCGCCGTCAAGGGCATCCGGATCGACTCCCAGGACACCCGCGACCGCTGGGACGCCCGCGCGCCCCGCTTCCTGCCGTACGCGGTCTACCGCCCCCTCGTCCGCGCCGCCCACTACCTCGGCCTGTACCGCGCCCTGCGCTCCGGCCGGGGGGTCGTCGTGCACGACTGCGGCACCCAGTCGTGGGTGCGCGGCTGGCTGGCCCGCGCGGCCCACCGCCGCGGCGGCACCCTGCACCTGCTGCTGCTCGACGTCACCGCGGACACCGCGCTGCAGGGCCAGCGCGAGCGCGGCCGGGGCGTCTCGCGCTACGCCTTCCTCCGCCACCGCAGCGCGGCCGCCCGCCTGATCCGTTCCGTGGAGAAGGGCGACCTGCCGCAGGGCGTGGGCTCGGCGCTGCTCCTGGACCGGGCGGCGGCGGACGCCCTGCGCCGGATCGGGTTCACGGGCTGACGACCAGGGCGCCCAGGGGCCAGCACCCGTTAGCCTTTCAGCCACATCGGCGGTACTCGGCAGGCGGACGGACAGATGGACTTCCCGGCACAGGACTTCCCGGCACAGGCGCACCCTCATCCGCACGGCGGCGGATGGCCCGGCAACGAGCTGGAGGAGGTGCTCTCGGCCTCCCTCGGCGTGCCCGGGGCCGGCGGCCGGATCATCGAGGTCCTCGGCCGCAGCTTCGTCTGGGTTCCGCTGCCGAACGGCGGCGGCGCCCACACCGGCCCGCTCGACCTGCCCACCTTCCAGATCGAGGGCCAGGCCTACGTCCCGGTCTTCAGCTCCGAGGAACAGTTCCGCCAGGTCGCGGGCGCGCACATGGCGTACACGATCGCCCCGGCGGTGGAGTTCGCGCGCGGCCTCCCGCCGCAGGTCGGCATCGCCGTGAACCCGGACGGCGTGGTCGGCGTCCCGCTCCCGCCGGCCGCCGTGGCGGACCTGTGCCGGGTCGGCCGGACCCCGTTGGACGGCCCCAACAGCGGCGGCCGGGTCAAGCTCTACGAGCCCGACTGGCAGGACGACCCGGTCGACTTCCTCGCCACCGCCTCCGCCGAGTTCGCCGCGACGGGAGTCGTCCGCACGGCCCGCCGCTGCCTGGCCGCGATCGAGACGGCCGACCCCGTGCTGTTCGTGGGCGTCGAACTCTCCCAGTGGGAGGGCGACTTGCGTACCCTCCCGATGGACGCCCTGGGCAGGGCCCTGGGGCGGACGCCGGTGCAGTGGCCGGTGAACCTGGTCCTGCTGGACGTGGCGGACGACCCGGTGGGGCACTGGATGCGGGAACAGGTGAGGCCCTTCTACCAGGGCGCTTTGTAACGCCTTCAGGGCAGCAGACCTGGGGGCGCGGGGAACCGCGCGATCAACCACGACGCACCCGCACTCGCGAACCACAGCAAGCCCCGAGCCCTTGGGCGCTTAAGCTGTTTCCGACCACGAAACTTTCCCGAAGGGGCGGTAGAAGGTGAGTGCCAGCGGCACAGCGACCGGCACGGTCGAGCACATGCTGCGCCAGGTGACGCCGGGGCGCTACGACGCCTACGAGGCACTCCTCCGCGCTCTCGCCACCCCCTCCTCCGGCCAGGTCTGGATGCTCCTCTGGCACGGCCAGGCGGGCTCCCCGGACGCCCAGTACGGGAACATGGAGGTCGACGGCTACGGCTACGCGCCCTGCGTCACCTCCGCCCAGGAACTCTCGGCGAGCGGCTGGAACCGCTCGTACGAGGTCGTCGACGGTGTCGACGTCGCGCGCACCCTCTACCCCGACCACTACGGTCTCTGGCTGAACCCGCACGCCCCCGGCGGCGGTGTCGGCATCCCCTGGCTCGACCTGCGCCGTATCGCCACCGGTCTGGAGCGCCAGCCCGCCGGCCCCCTGCGGCTGTCGGAACCCGGTATCGAGATCCCCCAGTTCTACGCCCTGATCGCGCAGAACGCCCACCGCACCCCGGCGGTCCGCTCGCTGCGCCGCGCCTGGGTGCAGCCCGCGCTCGGGGCGCCGTACCTCGCCATCGGTCTCGACGTCTACGACACCAGCCCGCCCGCCGTGGACTCGGTGCGCGCGATGATGCAGCAGTCCATCGGCGCGGTCCCGGACGGGCTGCCGGTGTCGACGGTCGCCATGTCCGACGAGTACGACCCGGTCGCGATGTGGATGCGGGCCGGCGCCCGCCCCTTCTACGACCGAGAGGCGCACGCGGCCCCGGCGCAGGCTCCCGCGGCCGGGTACGGCTACCCTCCGGCGCCCGGCGGCTACTGAGGAGTACCGGGCACGGACTCCGGTGTTACGGGCGTGTGTCTGCGCGCGTAGATGAGGGTGGAAGGCCCCGCAAGGTCCAGATTGCCCCAACTGGCGTGCGTCCGGCGGCTGTTACCCGCTGTCCGGATAACGGAACCCTGCAGCCCGCATCACGTTTATGCATCCTTTCCTCGTCAAGTCTGGCAACAGATCGCCAAAGCGTTGAAGACTCCCGCACCAGGGGTGGGTTCGCCCCTGTGTACGACGGACTGATCACGCCGCTACAGCGGCAAGTGCGGGCCGGCTACCGCCGGTTGAGAGGGGTCCCTGCCAGATGACGGCACCATTGCACGAGCCGACCGCGGAAGCGGCCCCGAGCGCGGCCGAAGAAGCGGCGGTCAACGCCGGCGCCAAGGCCGTACAGGGACGTTCCCTGGGCCGGATCGCCTGGGAGCGTTTGAAGCGGGACAAACTCGCCCTCGCGGGCGGCATCGTCGTCCTCTTCCTCATCGCGGTCGCCCTGCTCGCGCCCGTGATCACCAGCCTGTACGGGCAGGACCCGAACGCGTACAACGACAAGGACCTGATCGACCCGCTGTTCGGCACCCCCAAGGGGTCCTTCGGCGGCATCAGCGGCGACCACTGGCTGGGCGTCGAGCCGGTCAACGGCCGCGACATCTTCGCGCGCATCGTCTACGGCGCCAGGATCTCGCTGCTCGTCGGCTTCCTGTCCGCGATCGTGGCCGTGATCATCGGCACCGTCCTGGGTGTCCTCGCCGGCTTCTTCGGCGGCTGGGTCGACTCGGCCATCAGCCGGGTCATGGACGGTCTGCTGGCCTTCCCGCAGCTGCTGTTCATCATCGCGCTGGTCTCCGTCATGCCGAACAACATGCTGGGACTCTCCGGTACGGGCGTGCGCCTGTTCGTGATGATCCTCGTCATCGGCTTCTTCGGCTGGCCCTACATCGGGCGCGTGGTGCGCGGCCAGACGCTCTCGCTGCGCGAGCGCGAATACGTCGAGGCGGCCCGCTCCCTCGGCGCCGGGCGGCTCTACATCCTGTTCAAGGAGCTGCTGCCCAACCTGGTCGCGCCGATCATCGTCTACACGACGATGATGATCCCGACCAACATCCTCACCGAGGCGGCGCTCAGCTTCCTGGGCGTGGGCGTCAAGCCCCCCACGGCCTCCTGGGGGCAGATGCTCTCGAACGCGATCGACTACTACAAGTCGGACCCCACCTACATGGTGGTCCCGGGTGTGGCGATCTTCATCACCGTTCTTGCCTTCAACCTCTTCGGCGACGGCGTGCGGGACGCGCTGGACCCGAAGGGCTCCCGCTGAACTGCCGTACCTAAAGCGTCCCGTGGCACCGACACGGGGTCTCTCATCAAATCCGGAGGATCCGAGATCGTGACTACCCAACGCACCTCAGGGCGGCGGAAGCAGGCATTTGCCGCTGCCGCCGCGGTCGCCGCGCTGCTGACCACGGCGGCGTGCGGCGGCGGCAACGACGACGGCGGTGACAAGGGCTCGGCGACCGGCGCGGCCGGCTTCAACGCCGCGAACAACAAGGTCGCCCAGGCATCGCTCGCCAAGAAGGGCGGCGAGCTGAAGTTCGCCGGTGCCCAGGACGCCGACTCGTGGGACACCACGCGTGGCTACTACGGCTTCATGTGGAACTTCGCGCGCTACTACAGCCGCCAGCTCGTGACGGGTGCCGCGGCGCCCGGCGAGAAGGGCACCGAGCTCACCCCGGACCTCGCCACCGGTCTCGCCAAGGTCACCGACGACGGCAAGACCTACACGTACACCCTGCGTGACGGCATCACGTGGGAGGACGGCAAGCCGATCACGTCCAAGGACGTCAAGTACGGCATCGAGCGCGTCTGGGCGCAGGACGTGCTGTCCGGCGGCCCCGTCTACCTGAAGGACGTCCTCGACCCCAAGGGCGAGTACAAGGGCCCGTACAAGGACTCCTCCGCCGACAAGCTCGGTCTGAAGGCGATCGACACTCCGGACGACAAGACCATCGTCTTCCACCTGCCGGAGCCCAACGCCGACTTCGAGGAGATCCTCGCCCTGGTCTCGGCCTCCCCGGTCCGCCAGGACAAGGACACCAAGTCCAAGTACGGCCTGAAGCCGTTCTCCTCCGGCCCGTACAAGTTCCAGTCGTACAGCCCGGGCAAGGACCTGGTCCTGGTCCGCAACGACAAGTGGAGCCAGGCCTCGGACCCGATCCGCAAGGCCTACCCGGACAAGATCTCGGTCAAGTTCTTCTCGAACGCCAACGACCTGGACGCCCGTCTGCTCGCCGGTGACTACGACCTGGACATCAACCAGACCGGTCTGTCCCCGCAGGGCCGCACCACCGCCCTCCAGGAGCACAAGGCCAACCTGGACAACCCGGTCTCCGGCTACATCCGCTACGCGACCTTCCCGCAGAGCGTGAAGCCGTTCGACAACGAGCACTGCCGCAAGGCCGTGATCTACGGCGCCGACCACGTCTCGCTGCAGACCGCGCGCGGTGGCCCGGTCGCCGGTGGTGACATCGGCACCAACATGCTCCCGCCGACCGTCCCCGGTTCCGAGGGCCAGTCGTACGACCCGTACGAGCTGAACGGCGCGAACAAGAACGGCAACGTCGCCAAGGCCAAGGAAGAGCTGAAGGCCTGCGGCAAGCCGAACGGCTTCAAGACCACCATCGCGGTCCGTAACAACAAGCCGGTCGAGGTCGCGACCGCCGAGTCCCTCCAGGCCTCCCTGAAGAAGATCGGCATCGACGTCAACATCGACCAGTACGACGGTTCGCAGACGTCCGGCATCATCGGCAGCCCCTCGAACGTGAAGAAGAAGGGCTACGGCATCATCATCATGGGCTGGGGCGCCGACTTCCCGTCGGTCCAGGGCTTCGGTCTGCCGCTGTGGGACGGCAAGTACATCCTCGAGAGCGGCAACAACAACTTCGCCCTGATCAACGACAAGAAGATCAACGGCCTGTTCGACACGTACGTGAAGACGCAGGACGACGCGGGCAAGCTGGCGATCGCGAAGGACATCAACCACGCGGTCATGGAGGGCGGCTACTACCTGCCCTTCGTCTTCGAGAAGTTCGTCAACTGGCGCGGTGACCGCCTCGCGAACGTCTACACGTCGGACAACTACAGCGGCATGTACGACTTCGTGAACCTCGGCCTGAAGTCCGCGAAGTAAACCCGGCACACCCGCCGAACGGCACGAAAGGCAGGTGAAGGCCGGCGACGCGGGAGCGCGGGCCACCGGACGACCTCCGGTGGCCCGCGGCCCGCGGCGGGCCGAGAGCTGTGCTCGCTTACCTCATCAGGCGGCTGTTCGCCGCCGCAGTGATGCTCGTGGTCATCATCATGGTGGTCTTCGGCATCTTCTTCCTCGTCCCCAAGTGGGCGGGCGTCGACGTCGCCTTGAGCTTCGTGGGCAAGCAGGCCGACCCCGCCGCCGTCGAGGGCGTGCGGCAGAAGCTCGGACTGAGCGACCCGATCTACGCTCAGGTCTGGGAGTTCTTCAAGGGGCTCTTCGCCGGCCGCACCTACGTGGGCGGTGGCGACTCCGTGCACTGTGCCGCGCCGTGCTTCGGGTACTCCTTCCGCACCGAGCAGGCCATCTGGCCGGTGATCACGGACCGCTTCCCGGTGACCCTGGGTCTCGCGCTCGGTGCCGCCGTGCTGTGGCTGCTGTTCGGTGTCGCCGCCGGTGTGCTCTCCGCGCTCAAGCGGGGCAGCCTGTGGGACCGCGGTGCGATGGTCGTCGCCCTCGCGGGTGTCTCCCTCCCGATCTACTTCACCGGTCTGCTGAGCCTCGCGATCTTCTCGTACAGTCTCGGCTGGGTCGAGGGCGAGTACGTGCCCCTCGACGAGAGCTTCACCGGCTGGTTCGGCGGCATGATCCTCCCCTGGATCACCCTCGCCTTCCTCTACGCGGCGATGTACGCCCGGATCACCCGGGCGACGATGATGGAGATCCTCGGCGAGGACTACATCCGCACCGCCCGCGCGAAGGGTCTCAAGGAGCGCGTCGTCATCGGCAAGCACGCCATGCGCTCCACGATGACCCCCATCCTGACCATGCTCGGCATGGACCTCGGCGCCCTCATCGGCGGCGCGATCCTGACCGAGACCACGTTCAGCCTGCCGGGCCTCGGCCAGGCGGTGCTCAACGGCATCAAGACCCAGGACCTGCCCATCATTCTGGGCGTCACCCTGATCACTTCTCTCGCGGTGCTGATCGCCAACCTCGTGGTGGACATCCTCTACGCCGTGATCGACCCCCGAGTGAGGCTCGCATGACCGAACTCAGCAAGAGCGGAGCGGCCGTGGGCGAGCCCACCCCCGCCTCGCTCGCGCCGACCTCCTTCCTGGAAGTGCGCGACCTGAAGGTGCACTTCCCGACCGACGACGGTCTGGTCAAGTCCGTCGACGGGCTCTCCTTCAAGCTGGAGAAGGGCAAGACCCTCGGCATCGTCGGCGAGTCCGGCTCCGGCAAGTCGGTGACCTCGCTCGGCATCATGGGCCTGCACACCGCCGGCCAGTACGGCAAGCGCAAGGCGCAGATCTCCGGCGAGATCTGGCTGGACGGCACCGAGCTGCTCACCGCCGACCCGGACCACGTGCGCAAGCTGCGCGGCCGTGAGATGGCGATGATCTTCCAGGACCCGCTGTCCGCGCTGCACCCGTACTACACGATCGGCCAGCAGATCGTGGAGGCGTACCGCATCCACCACAACGTGGACAAGAAGACCGCGAAGAAGCGCGCGGTCGAGATGCTCGACCGGGTCGGCATCCCGCAGCCGGACAAGCGGGTGGACAACTACCCGCACGAGTTCTCCGGCGGTATGCGCCAGCGCGCGATGATCGCGATGTCGCTGGTCAACAACCCCGAACTGCTCATCGCGGACGAGCCGACGACCGCCCTGGACGTGACCGTCCAGGCGCAGATCCTCGACCTGATCCGGGATCTGCAGAAGGAGTTCGGCTCCGCGGTCATCATCATCACCCACGACCTGGGCGTCGTCGCCGAGCTCGCCGACGACATCCTGGTGATGTACGGCGGCCGCTGCGTCGAGCGCGGTCCGGCGGAGAAGGTGTTCTACGAGCCCCGCCACCCCTACACCTGGGGTCTGCTCGGCTCGATGCCCCGCCTCGACCGTGACCAGCAGGAGCGGCTGATCCCGGTGAAGGGCTCCCCGCCCTCGCTGATCAACATCCCGTCCGGCTGTGCCTTCAACCCGCGCTGCCCGTACGCGGACATCCCGAAGGACAACGTCACCCGCACGGTCCGCCCGGAGCTCGCCGAGGTCGGCAGCCAGCACTGGGCCGCCTGCCACATGACGCAGGAGCAGCGGGAGCGGATCTGGACCGAAGAGATTGCGCCGAAGCTGTGAGCGAGGACAAAGTGAGCATCCCTGCGCAGAGCGACGGCACCCTGGTCACCAAGGCCGACGCCGCCCCCGGCGAGACCCTGCTGAAGGTGACCGGGCTGCAGAAGCACTTCCCGATCAAGAAGGGCCTGCTCCAGCGGCAGGTCGGCGCGGTCCGCGCGGTCGACGGCATCGACTTCGAGGTCAAGGCCGGCGAAACCCTCGGTGTCGTGGGCGAGTCCGGCTGCGGCAAGTCGACCATGGGCCGGCTGATCACCCGGCTGCTCGAACCGACGGCCGGCAAGGTCGAGTTCGAGGGCCAGGACATCACGCACCTCGGCGTGAGCGGCATGCGCCCGCTCCGCCGCGACGTGCAGATGATCTTCCAGGACCCGTACTCGTCGCTGAACCCGCGCCACACCATCGGCACGATCATCGGCGCCCCATTCCGGCTCCAGGGCGTCACGCCCGAGGGCGGGATCAAGGCGGAGGTCCAGCGGCTGCTGTCGGTCGTGGGCCTCAACCCCGAGCACTACAACCGCTATCCGCACGAGTTCTCCGGCGGTCAGCGCCAGCGCATCGGCATCGCCCGCGCGCTCGCCCTGAACCCGAAGCTGGTCGTGGCCGACGAGCCGGTCTCCGCGCTCGACGTGTCGATCCAGGCCCAGGTCGTGAACCTCCTGGACGACCTCCAGCAGGAACTCGGCCTGACGTACGTGATCATCGCGCACGACCTCTCGGTCGTCCGGCACGTCTCGGACCGGATCGCGGTGATGTACCTCGGCAAGATCGTCGAGCTGGCGGACCGCGAGTCGCTGTACAAGGCGCCGATGCACCCGTACACCAAGGCCCTCATGTCGGCGGTGCCGATCCCGGACCCGAAGCGCAAGAACGCCAAGTCCGAGCGCATCCTGCTCAAGGGTGACGTGCCCTCGCCGATCTCCCCGCCCAGCGGCTGCCGCTTCCACACCCGGTGCTGGAAGGCGACGGAGATCTGCAAGACGACCGAGCCGAAGCTCACCGAGCTGAAGCCGGGTCAGCAGGTCGCCTGCCACCACCCGGAGAACTTCGAGGACCAGGCACCGCAGGACACGGTCCTGCTGACGGTCGCGAAGGAAGCGGCGGAGCTGGTGGCGGACGAGGTCCTGGCGGAGAGCGCTGAGACGTCGGCGGCTGTGGCGGCAGAGGTCGGTGCTTCTGAAGCGAGCGACGAGTCGACGGACCCAGGGGCGCGGGGAACTGCGCGACCAGCCCCCACGGACCCGCAGACAACCGACGAGCCTGCCGAACCGGAGGCCGACGGTCAGGAGTCAACTGACAAGTAACGCATGACGAGTTGGCAAAGTCATGCACATGCCCGACCGGGAGGGTCCACAGTCGTCCGTGTCCGACTTATCGGCACACGCTCGAAAGGGACGACACATGAGACTCTCCCGTTCGGCACGCTTAGGAGCCGTCGCTACCGCGGCGGCTTCTTTCATGGTCATCGCAGCCTCCTCCGCGCCAACCCCCGGAGGGGCCGGCCTGGGCGACCCCTACTTCCCGCTCCTCGGCAACGGCGGCTTCGACGCCCGCCACTACGCCCTCGACGTGGCGTACAACCCGGACACCGACCGCCTCGACGGCCGCACCACCCTCACCGCCCGCGCCACCCAGAACCTCTCCGCCTTCGACCTCGACCTCCAGCAGTTGGAGGTCACCAGAGTCGAGGTGAACGGCCGACGCGCCCGGTTCACCCGCGACGGCGACGAGATCGTGATCACCCCGCGCGACGCACTCCGCAAGGGCAAGGACTTCACCGTCGCCGTCACCTACGGCGGCGTCCCCGAACCCCTCGGCGGCCCGATCGTGTTCGGCTCGAACTACGGCTGGATGAAGACGACAGACGGCGTCTTCGTCGCCTGCGAACCCAACGCCGCCTCCACCTGGTTCCCGTCCAGCGACCACCCCGACGACAAGGCCACCTACGACATCCGCATCAAGGCGCCCAAGGGCCTGACCGGCGTCTCCAACGGCCGGCTCGTCTCGACGTACGACAAGGGCGACTCGACGTACACCCACTGGCGCGAGACCAAGCCGATGGCGACCTATCTCGCGACCGCGACGATCGGGAAATTCGACGTCAGGACCGGCACCACCCCCGGCGGCACCCCGATCTACGTCGCGATCGACCCCGTCCTCGCGAACAGCAACAACGTCGACGTGTACGCCGTCACGGCCGCCGCCACCGACTACTGGTCCGAGGTCTTCGGGCCGTACCCCTTCGAGGAGACCGGCGCGATCGTCGACGACATGCCCGAGGCGGGGTTCTCGCTGGAGGTGCAGACGAAACCGGTCTACTCGGCCGTGCGCAGCGAGACGACGATCGTGCACGAGCTGGCCCACCAGTGGTTCGGCGACTCGGTGTCCGTGGAGCGCTGGAAGGACATCTGGCTCAACGAGGGCTTCGCCACCTACGCCCAGTGGCTGTGGGCCGAGCACCAGGGCACCCGCAGCGCCCACGACTCGTTCCTGGCCGGGTACAACGCCCGCCCGGCCGACGCCCCGTTCTGGCAGATCACCGTCGGCGACCCGCAGCGCGACACCATGTTCGCCTCCGCGGTCTACCAGCGCGGCGCGATGACCCTCCAGGTGCTGCGCGAACGCATCGGCGACGCGGCCTTCTTCAAGCTGCTGCCGGCCTGGACGAAGATCCACCGCTACGGCAACGCGAACACGGCCGACTTCGTCCGGCTGGCGGAGAAGATCTCCGGACAGCAGCTGGACGACCTGTTCCAGACCTGGCTGTTCACCACAGGAAAACCGGCTCTTCCGACCCCGTAACCCTTGCATTGCAAGGTTCACCCCCGCGCATAGGTAAGAATGTGGGGTGCTTGAGCCACTGTTTGCCCCCTCCGTCCAGCACACGCTCGACCTGATCGGCATCTTCGTCTTCGCCATCTCCGGCGCGCTGCTGGCCGTGCGCAAGAACTTCGACGTCTTCGGCATCGCCGTCCTCGCCGAGGTCACCGCGCTGGGCGGAGGGCTGTTCCGGGACCTGATCATCGGCGCGGTACCCCCGGCCGCCTTCACCGACCTGGGGTACTTCGTCACCCCGCTGCTCGCCGCGCTGCTGATCGTCTTCCTGCACCCGCAGGTGGAGCGCATCCAGCTCGGCGTGAACGTCTTCGACGCGGCGGGCCTCGGCCTGTTCTGCGTGACGGGGACGACGAAAGCGTACGACTACGGTCTCGGCCTCACCCAGTCCGCCACCCTCGGCCTCGCCACCGCGGTCGGCGGGGGTGTGCTGCGTGACGTGCTCGCCAACGAGGTGCCGTCGCTGCTGCGCTGGGACCGCGACCTGTACGCGGTCCCAGCGATCGTCGGCGCCACGATGGTGGTGCTCTGCATCCGCTACGACACCCTGACGCCGTTCACCAGCTCCCTCGCCGCGATCACGGCCTTCGTGCTGCGGCTGCTGGCGATGCGCTACCACTGGCGAGCTCCGCGGGCCTGGAACCGCCGGTCGACCGTGCGCGAGGAGTAGGGCCGCCCGCCCGGCCGTGCAGCAGCCCCATCTGCTGCGTCAGCCAGTGGAAGGCCGGGATCACCTGGGGCCGCCACAGCGCCATGTTGTGGCCGCCCGCGCTCTTGGGGATGAAGACGACGTGCACGGTCGTCGGGGCCTTCGCGATCTGTTCGAGGCCGGTGGCCGCCTCGTAGCCGTCGCCCGGCTGGCCGGACTGGTAGAGCGCGATCGCGGGCGGGGTGCGGGCGTCGCGCAGCAGGACGTAGGGGTTGTTGGCGCGGCGCAGGGCCGGGGTCTCGGCGGCCAGCGAAGTGGGTTCGCCGATCGGGTCGTTGTAGCCGGACATGCTGATCGCGGCCCGGTAGCGGTCGGGGTGGGCGACGGCGAGCTTGGTCGCGCAGTGGCCGCCCGCGGAGTACCCGGCGGCGGCCCAGCCCGTGGGGCCCGGCTGGGCGCGGAAGTTGTCCGTGACCATCTTCGGCACGTCGATGCTGAGCCAGCTGTCGGCGTTCACCGTGCCCGTGATGTTGGCGCACCCGGTGTCGACCCCGGCCAGCAGGTTCATCCTCGGGGCGACCAGGATGAACGGCGCGACCTTGCCGTCCCGCATCAGCGGCTGGAGCTGGCTCACCGCGTGCAGCGACCCGAACCAGGCCTTCGCCGAGCCCGGGTAGCCCGACAGCAGCTCCACCACGGGGAACCTGTGGTGCCGGTAGGCGGCCTGGTGGTACTGCGGCGGCAGCCAGACGTAGACCTCGGCGTTCACGCCCGACACCCGGCCCTTGAGCTGGGTGACGCGGACGCCGCCCATGCCGGGCCCGACGGCGGGGGAGAAGCGCTGGCGGACCTTGGGCAACCGTTTCAGCGCGATGCCGCCGGTGCCGTCCGCCCCGAGGTTCGCGGCCTGCTCGACGTGGTTGCCGGTGCCGAGGAGGTCGGCCCAGTTGTCGTACAGGTTGTTCTCGTTGTTGACCAGCACGAAGACGAGTGCGACGGCCGTGCCCTGGGCGAACAGCACCATCAGCAGCCGGCCCAGGGCCCGCAGCGGTTTCGGTCCGCGCAGCCGCGACCACAGCGCCAGCGGCAGCAGGACGGCGACGACGGACAGCACGATCAGCGTGTAAAGGAACGTGGTCCCGGTGAGGCTCATGTCCCTACAGAGGGCGAGGCCGGGCCCGGGGTTTACGGACGAGTACGGACACTTACCGAGAAATTGCCCGGGTCTCACCTGGATGGCTCCCTGGCGGGCGCCGAGCAAAGCTACCGCTTAGTAGTTAGCTGTTGTACCGTTCACCCATGCCAGAAGCAGCCTCCGTCACGCGCGCCACGATCGGCGACAGCGAGTTCGACCGGGACACCGCGGTCACCCGCCGGGAACCCGGGGTCTACGACATCGACCTCTCCGCCGGCTGGACGATCATCAACGCCGTCAACGGCGGCTATCTGCTGGCCGTCCTCGGCCGCGCCCTCGCGGACGCCCTGCCGCACGCCGACCCGTTCACCATCTCCGCGCACTACCTCACCGCGTCCCAGCCGGGCCCCGCGGTGATCCGCACGGACGTGGTGCGCACCGGCCGCACCCTCTCCACCGGTCAGGCCTCGCTCTTCCAGTACGACGAACAGGGCGCCGAGGTCGAGCGCATCCGCGTCCTCGCCTCCTACGGCGACCTCGACTCCCTCCCCGACGACGTCCGTACGTCGGCGCGGCCGCCCGCGTTCCCGCCCATGGACCAGTGCTTCGGCCCCGAGGACGGTCCGGCCCCCGTCGACGGCAGCTCGGCCATCACCGACCGGCTGATGCTCAAGCTGGACCCCTCGACCCTGGGCTGGGCGCTCGGCGCCCCGTCCGGCAAGGGTGAGATGCGCTCCTGGTTCGGCCTCGCCGACGGCCGCGACGCCGACCCCCTCTCCCTGCTGCTCGCGGTGGACGCGCTGCCGCCGACCGCCTTCGAGATCGGCCTCAAGGGCTGGGTCCCCACGGTCGAGCTGACGGTTCACGTCCGCTGCCGCCCGACCCCCGGCCCCCTCCGCGTCTCGATCACCACCCGCAACCTCGCCGGCGGCTTCCTGGAGGAGGACGCCGAGGTCTGGGACAGCGCGGACCGCCTGGTGGCCCAGTCCCGCCAGCTCGCGCGGGTCAGGCTGGGCTGAGGAACCGGGGGAGGCGGACGCCTCCGCCGGCCTGAGCGACGGGGGGCGGAGACGGCGGCATCCCGGTGCCGTGAAGGCCGACCGTCTCCTCTCCGTCCTGTTGCTCCTCCAGATCCGCGGGCGGATCCCCGCGCCCGAGCTCGCCGAGCGGCTGGAAGTGTCCGTCCGGACCGTCTACCGGGACATCGAGGCCCTGTCCGCCTCCGGTGTCCCGGTCTACGCCGAGCGCGGCCGGCACGGCGGCATCGAACTCCTCGCGGGCTTCCGCACGGACGCCACCGGACTGACCGCCGACGAGTCCCGCGCCCTGTTCATCCTGGCCGCGCAGGGCGCGCACGCCGCCCTCGGCCTCGACACCGCGCCCGGTTCCGCTGCGCTAGGTGATGGCGGCGCTCCCGACCCGACCCCGCACCGCCCCGCTGGCGACGTCACCTCGCGGCGCATCTGGAGGTCGCCGTGCGGCGGCGGCCGGGTGTCGAACTCGCCGACGTCCGGGAGCAGTTGCGCCGCCAGGTCGAGGAACGCCCCGGCGGCATCGACGTCGTCGTCCGGGTCCGCCGCGACCGACTCGACCTGTTCCTGCGGACGATGACCGGCTGGCTGACCGAACTGCCCGACGACGGCGGCACAGGGGTGTGGGTGACCGCCCGGCTGTCGTACGGCGTGCTGGGCGAGGCCCGTCAACTCCTGGCGTTCTCCGACCGCGTGGAGGTCCTCTCGTCGCCCGAGGTGCGCGCGGAGCCGGCCCGGGGGGCCGCTTCTGTCACGGACCTGTACCAGCGAGCAGGCGGGGAGCCGACGGAGAACCCCAGGTCAGAGGGGCGGCTTGAGGACCGCTTTGCCTGACGCACAGGCCGGGGACAGCGCGGGCCCAAGGAAGCCCTAAGGCGCGTTGATTGAGTGCCCGCTTCCAGACTCCCCTCATCGTTCTTGGAGTTGTTTCTCATGAAGCGCGTGCGTCTCGTCCCCGCGGTGGCCCTGCTGGCGCTCTCACCGCTCGCCCTGGTGGCCTGTGGCTCGGGGGACTCGTCCTCCTCCTCGAACAGCGGCAACTCCGGGCAGCAGGCCTGTCAGGCCCCGTCCGGCGCGCCCAGCGGGAACCCCTCGGGCAGGCCCAGCGGCGCACCCTCGGGCGCTCCCACGGCGGGCGGCACCGCCCAGCCGTCCGGCGCGCCCTCGGGCATGCCGAGCGGCGGGCCGGGCGGCGGCCAGGGTGGTCCCGGCGGCGGTCAGGGCGGCGGGTGCGGCGGCCCGGGCGGTGGTGGCGGGATGCCCAGCGGGGCGCCGAGCGGGGCGCCGAGCGGGCAGGCGACCTCGTCGGCGACGAAGAACTGACCGCGGGGGTCGTACGGCGGGGGCCTCAGTCCAGCCAGTGATGACGGCCGATGCTGATCAGCCGCATCTGGCGGGTCGCCACCTGGATCACCCGGTCCCGCTCCTCGGAGCTGGCCTCCTGGGCCTCCAGGAACAGGGAGGCGGTGATCAGCATCTGGTCGACGTACAGATTGGCGAGCATGAGGAGGTCGTCCTCGCTCCAGCCGGCCGACTCGGGGTCCTTGGCCAGCTCGTCCTTCACCTCCTGGCCGAACCGGGCCAGTTGCTCCCGGATGGCCTCCCGGACCGGCTGGACCCCGCCATGTCGTTCCCGGGCGATAAACCTGATGTGTGCGGGGTACGCGTCCACATGACGGGCGATCAGCTCGACGGCGCGCACCACGCGCTGCTCGCTGTCGTCCGCCGTGGACACCGTCGTCCGGATCATGGGGTGCAGGCTGCCCAGCGTGTCCTCGACCAGTGCCACGCCGAGATCCGCGGTGGAGCGGAAGTGCCGGTAGAAGGCGGTCGGGGCGACGCCGACCGCGCGCGTGACCTCGCGCAGGCCCAGGCTGCTCAGGCTCTGCTCCTCCAGCAGTCCCAACGCCGCGTCCAGGAGCGCCTGTCGGGTCTTCTGCTTCTGGGCCTGCCGGATACCGAGGGTGTGACTCATGCCATGCAGTAAACAACTGTTCTCTGGAATTGAGAAGTCGTCGCACGCGCTAGACTCTGTAGTCAGTGAACAAGTGTTACTACAACTGTTCACCGAAACGTAACGAGAGACGCCCACGAGGGGTGTTTCGGAGGGGGTTGCATCCCATGCTGTTCCTCGTCGCCGCACTTCTGCTCTTCGGCGCCGTCCTGGGCACCGTCGCCCACGCGCCGTTCGCCTTCACCGCCGTCGCCGCGGCCGTCATCGCCGCCTGGCTGGGCATCTTCGCGCTCCGCGAGCGCCACGCCCGCCGCAACTCGTCCGCTCACTGAGCCCGCCCCACCCGACTGATCCTGGGGGATTGATCACCATGCAGCTCACCGCACCGGCCAACAGCACCAGCACCAGCAGCGGCCGCCGCACCGGGACCCGCGACGCCGACGGCATGGCCGTGGCGTCCTTCATCCTCGGCCTCCTGGGCCTGCTCGTCCTGAACGTCTTCCTCGGCCCGGTCGCCATCGCCCTGGCCGCCGTCGCCCTGTGGCGCGGCACCGCCCGCCGCGGCCGTGCCTTCCTGGGCATGGGCCTGGGCGTCGCGGACCTCCTGGTCCTGGTGACGGTCATGCAGATGGACAGCACGGTGTCCTGGAGCTTCTGAGGCCCCCGGCGCCGGGGAGCCTTGCCATGAGGCTTCCGCACGCGGCCCCGTAGAATCAACGCACCATGGCTTACCTCGACCACGCCGCGACCACCCCGATGCTTCCCGAGGCAGTCGAGGCGCTCGCCGCCCAGCTGGCCGTCACCGGCAACGCCTCCGCCCTCCACGCGGCCGGCCGCCGCGCGAGGCGCACCGTCGAGGAGTCCCGCGAGGCGCTCGCCGAATCCCTCGGCGCCCGCCCCAGCGAGGTCGTCTTCACCTCCGGCGGCACCGAGGCCGACAACCTCGCCGTGAAGGGCCTGTACTGGTCCCGCCGCGACGCCGACCCGGCCCGCACCCGGGTGCTCGCCAGCCCCGTGGAGCACCACGCCGTCCTGGACGCCGTCCACTGGCTCGGCGAACACGAGGGCGCCACCGTCGAGTACCTCCCCGTCGACAGGTACGGCCGCGTCCACCCCGACGCCCTGCGCGAGGCCATCGCCCGCGACCCCGACGACGTGGCCCTCGCCACCGTCATGTGGGCCAACAACGAGATCGGCACCATCCTGCCGGTCCGCGAACTGGCGGACGTCTGCGCCGAGTTCGACGTCCCGCTGCACGCGGACGCGGTCCAGGCCTACGGCCAGATCCCCGTCGACTTCGCCGCCTCCGGGCTCGCCGCCATGACCGTCTCCGGCCACAAGGTCGGCGGACCTTACGGCATCGGCGCCCTGCTGCTGGGCCGCGAGTACACCCCCGTCCCCGTCCTGCACGGCGGCGGCCAGGAGCGCCATGTCCGCTCCGGCACGCTCGACGTCCCCGCCATCGCCTCCTTCGCCGTCGCCGGCCGGCTCGCCGCCGAGCAGCGTGAATGGTTCGCCCGCGAGATCGGCGCCCTGCGCGACGCCCTCGTCGAAGCGGTGCGTACGGCGGTGCCGGACGCGATCCTCGGCGGCGACCCGGTGGACCGGCTCCCGGCCAACGCCCACTTCACGTTCCCCGGCTGCGAGGGCGACTCGCTCCTGCTGCTCCTCGACGCCCAGGGCATCGAGTGCTCCACCGGCTCCGCCTGCACCGCCGGCGTCGCCCAGCCCAGCCATGTCCTCCTCGCCACCGGCACCGACCCGGACCTGGCCCGCGGCACCCTCCGCTTCTCCTTCGGCCACACCTCCACGGAGGCGGACGTGGAGGCGGTGGCCAAGGCGATCGGGCCGGCCGTGGAACGGGCGCGGGCGGCGGGGCTGACGTAACGGCTCCGAGGCTCAGGCGACGGCCGTACGCGCCCTCCGCACCAGCTTCATGTACCGCTCCCAGTCCCAGTGTTCGCCCGGGTCGGTGTGGTCCGTCCCCGGCACCTCCACATGGCCGATGATGTGCTCGCGGTCGACGGGTATGTCGTAGCGCGCGCAGATCCTCGCCGTCAGCCGGGCCGAGGACGCGTACATCGCGGTGGTGAAGTCCTCGGGCCGGTCCACGAAGCCCTCGTGCTCGATGCCGACGCTGCGTTCGTTGTAGTCGCGGTTGCCCGCGTGGTACGCCACGTCCAGCTCGCGGATCATCTGCGTGACGCGGCCGTCCCGGCCGACTATGTAGTGCGCCGCCGCCTGGTGTCCGGGGTCTCGGAAGGCCTTCACCGCGCTGGCGAGGCTGCCCTGGGTGACATGGATGATCACCATGTCTATGCCGTAGTCGTCGGGACGGTCCGCGCGCCGCCAGTTCGCCTCCGACGCCGCCACCCACCGCGCGCCCGCGTAGTCGACCTCGCCCTCCTTGCGCGGCTTCTCCACCCCGGGCGTACGCCACCACAGGCGCGCCAGCTCGTCCCGGGCCAGCACGCCCGTGCCGATGGCGGCCGCCGCGCCGCCGATCATCAGGGCGCGTCGCCCGAGGCGCCGATCGCCGTCCCTGGATGCCTCTGTCGCCCCCATGTGATCGTGAACGGATACGCGTGGGCTCCGGTTCCCGCGCCCCCGTACCCTGGAGGGGTTATGACTCACTCCACGCAGCGCCCCCTCCGCGTCCTCGCCGCCATGTCCGGCGGCGTGGACTCCGCCGTCGCCGCCGCCCGCGCCGCGGAAGCCGGCCATGACGTGACCGGTGTCCACCTCGCCCTCTCGGCGAACCCGCAATCGTTCCGCACGGGCGCGCGTGGCTGTTGCACCATCGAGGACTCCCGCGACGCCCGCCGCGCCGCCGACGTCATCGGCATCCCGTTCTACGTCTGGGACCTCGCCGACCGCTTCCGCGAGGACGTCGTCGAGGACTTCGTCGCCGAGTACGAGGCCGGACGCACCCCGAACCCGTGCCTGCGCTGCAACGAGAAGATCAAGTTCGCCGCGCTCCTCGACAAGGCGCTCGCGCTGGGCTTCGACGCGGTCTGCACCGGCCACTACGCCCAGGTGATCGTCCGCGAGGACGGCACCCGCGAGCTGCACCGCGCCTCCGACATGGCCAAGGACCAGTCGTACGTCCTCGGCGTCCTCGACGAGAAGCAGCTCGCCCACGCCCTCTTCCCGCTGGGTGACACGGTCACGACGAAGGACGAGATCCGCGCGGAGGCAGAGCGCAGGGGCCTGGCGGTGGCGAAGAAGCCCGACTCGCACGACATCTGCTTCATCGCCGACGGAGACACCCAGGGCTTCCTCGCGAACCGCCTCGGCAAGGCCGAGGGCGACATCGTCGACGAGTCCGGCGCCAAGATCGGCAGCCACGAGGGCGCGTACGGCTTCACCATCGGCCAGCGCAAGGGCCTGCGGATCGGTACCCCGGCGGCCGACGGCAAGCCGCGCTACGTCCTGGACATCTCCCCGGTGAACAACACGGTGACGGTCGGCCCCGCCGCCTCCCTCGACGTCAGCGCCCTGACGGCCATCAAGCCGCGCTGGTGCGGCACGGCCCCCGAGGGCCCCGGCACCTACACCGCCCAGCTCCGCGCCCACGGCGGCGAGACCGAGGTGAGCGCGGAACTGGTCGACGGCGAGCTGCGGGTGTCGTTCACCGAGCCGGTCCGGGGCGTCGCACCCGGCCAGGCGATCGTGCTCTACGACGGCACGCGCGTGGTCGGCTCGGCGACGATCGCGACGACCACGCGCGCGACGGCGACCGCTCCGGCGTGAAGCGCCCGGCGCCCCTCCGGCGGGAAATGCCCGGCCGTCGCTACGGCCTGAAGTGCCCGGCCC
This sequence comes from Streptomyces sp. NPDC057280, assembly GCF_042668605.1. NCBI lineage: Bacteria > Bacillati > Actinomycetota > Actinomycetes > Kitasatosporales > Streptomycetaceae > Streptomyces > Streptomyces sp. NPDC057280. The sequence continues at coordinate 291,189 of NZ_JBHUYR010000008.1, read as the reverse complement.
TCGCTACGGCGTGAAGTGCCCGGGCCGTCGCTACGGCGTGAAGTACTCGGCGAGCACCGGGGCCAGGGCGTTCGGATCCACCATGTGGGTTTGACCCTCCAGGCTCCGGTACGACCCCTGTGGCACCGCATCCGCCACCGCGCGCGCGGCCTCCCGCAGCCAGTCGGGGCTCGCCCCGCCCGCGACGGCCAGCACGGGGACGGAGACCGAGGCCAGCCGCTCCCGGGGCAGCAGACCGCCGCCCATGACCGCGTCGTCGTACGCGAGGCTCGGGGCGACCGCCTCCATGCCGGCCCACATGGGCGACTGCCGGGCGCCCCGGATCATCTCGGGCGCCATGCCGGTCAGCGTGAGGAACAGCTCCACCGCGTCCCCGCGTCGGCCCTCCGCGAGCGCCGCCGTCAGGTTCTCGGTGTACGCGGCGCGCTCCTTCGCCCCTTGCTCGGAGAAGTCGGCGAAGGGCACCTCGTACACGGCGGCCCTGCGGACCGGCAGCCCGCTCGCCACCGCCTCCAGGACCAGTGCCCCGCCCGACGAGATGCCGTACAGGCACGCCTCGCCGCCCGCCGCGTCGATGAGCGCGGCGAGATCCTCGACCTCGCGCTCCACCGCGTACGGGGCCGTGTCGCCGCTCGCGCCGCGGCCCCGCCTGTCGTACCCGATGACCGTGAACCGGTCGGCGAGGAGCGCGCCCAGCGGCGCCACGGTGCCGCCCGTCGACATCGCGCCGCTCACCAGGATCACGGCCGGGCCCTGACCGGAGATCTCGTAGGCGATCGGGGTGCCGTCGCGGGAAAGAGTTTTCTTGTCCATGCCTGTGGAGACTTCCACGGGGCACGGAATTAATCGGCGACGCGCGGGACTAATCGGTGATTTCCACCTCGTAGAAGCACAGGTGGTCCTTGATCTGGGCGACGTCCGGCTTGGGGTCGGGATAGGACCACACCAGGTCCGCCGCGTCGGGCAGCGACCAGTAGGACGCCGTGCCCTTGAAGGGGCAGTAGGTGTGGGTGTCGGAGGGGGTCAGGAGGTCGAGGCGGACGTCCTCCGGCGGCAGGTAGTACCGCACCGGAGAGCCCGTCTCCTTCAGGATCAGCGGCCGTTCGCTCTCCGCCAGTACCTGGTCGCCGTGCACCACGCGCACGTGCCGGTCGCCTTGCTCGATGGTGATCGTGTGTCCTGAGGCCATGGGAGGAGAAGCGCTCGCGGGGCCCCGGTTCTTCCCGCGTACGGTGGCCCCATGCGTATTTGTGTCTTCCTCTCCGCCGCCGACCTCGACGAGCGTTACACGCGCCCCGCGCGCGAGTTCGCGAAACTGCTGGGCAAGGGCGGGCACACGCTCGTGTGGGGCGGCTCGGACGTCGGCCTGATGAAGGTCGTCGCCGACGGCGTGCAGGAGGCGGGCGGCAAACTCGTCGGGGTGTCGGTGGAGTTCCTCGCCGCCAAGGTCCGCCCGGGCGTCGACGAGATGGTCGTCGCCAAGGACCTCGCCGAGCGCAAGCGGCTGCTCCTGGAGAAGGCCGACGCGGTCGTCGTCATGGTGGGCGGCACCGGCACGCTCGACGAGGCCACCGAGATCCTGGAACTGAAGAAGCACGGCCACACCGACATGCCGGTGGTCCTGCTCAACACCGCGGGCTTCTACGACGGGTTGAAGGAACAGTTCCGGCGCATGGAGGACGAGGGCTTCCTGCCCGTCCCCCTCACCGACCTGGTGTTCTTCGCGGAGGAGCCGGTGGGGGCGCTGGCGTACCTGGAGGAGAGCCGAGGCGTCGCCTAGTGCGACGATGACGACCATGGCTACTCATGTGATCACCGGTGCGGGCTCCGGCATCGGCGCGGCCGTCGCCCGCCGCCTCCACGCGCGCGGGGACGACCTCGTCCTGCACGCGCGCGACGCGGGCCGCGCGAAGGAACTGGCGGCGGAGTTCCCCGGCGCGCAGACGCTCGTCGGCGACCTCGCCGACCCCGACAAGCTGAGCTGGGCCTTCTCCCACCAGAGCCTCCCGGACCGGGTCGACTCCCTGCTGCACATCGCCGGCGTCGTCGACCTCGGCCCGGTCGGCGACCTCACCCCGAAGTCCTGGCGCCACCAGCTGAACGTCAACCTGATCTCCCCGGCCGAGCTGACCCGCCACTTCCTGCCCCAACTCCGCGCCGCCCGCGGCCACGTGGTGTTCGTGAACTCCGGCGCGGGCCTCAACGCGCACGCCGACTGGTCCGCGTACGCCGCCTCCAAGCACGGCCTCAAGGCCCTCGCCGACTCCCTGCGCCACGAGGAGCACGGCAACGGCGTCCGGGTCACCTCGGTGTACCCCGGCCGCACCGCGAGCCCGATGCAGGCCAAGGTCCACCAGCAGGAGGGCAAGGAGTACGACGCCTCGAAGTGGATCGACGCCGAGTCCGTGGCGACGACCATCCTGATGGCGCTCGACCTGCCACGGGACGCGGAGGTCAACGACCTGACGGTGCGGCCGGGACGCTGACGGAGCGGTCGGCCGGGTTGCATACGCTGTCCAGGTGAGTGCCAACAGCCAGTTCACCTTCGCCGCCGCCACCGGCGTCGGCTCCCTGCCCGGCGGGGACGCCCGGGAAGCCGCTAAGACGGCGACGGGCTCCTTCGAGGACTTCCCGTTCCTGCCCGAGCTCCCCGCCCGCGGACCCGGCGCCGACATGATCGGCCGGACCGCGGGGATGCTCGTCGAGCTGTACGCGCGCGTGGAGCCCAGCGGCTGGCGGCTCGGGGACCGGCCGGGCCGGGACACCAAACGGGCCCGGTCCTGGCTCGGCGAGGACCTCGACGCGCTGGAGGAGTTCACCCAGGGGTACGAGGGACAGCTGAAGGTGCAGGCGGTCGGCCCCTGGACGCTGGCCGCCGCCCTGGAGCTGCGCAACGGCGAGTCCGCCCTCTCCGACGCCGGCGCCTGCCGTGACCTCGCCGGCTCCCTCGCGGAGGGGCTGCGGCAGCATCTCGCCGAGGTGCGGCGCCGTGTCCCCGGCGCCCAGCCGGTCCTCCAGCTCGACGAGCCCTCCCTCGTCGCCGTCCTCCGCGGACAGGTCAGGACGGCCAGCGGCTACCGCACCCACCGCGCCGTCGACCGGCAGATCGTCGAGTCCGCGCTCCGCGACGTCGTCGGGGTTCACGCCGACGGCCCCGTCGTGGTCCACTCGTGCGCACCGGACGTCCCGTTCGCCCTGCTGCGTCGGGCGGGCGCGGCGGCGGTCTCCTTCGACTTCTCGCTCCTCACCGAGCGTGACGACGACGCGATCGGTGAGGCGGTGGAAGCGGGTACCCGGCTCTTCGCCGGTGTCGTGCCCGGCACGGACGCGGCATTGTCAGACCCTGCCGGTAGCGTCATGGGTGTCAGGACGCTGTGGCGCAGGCTGGGGCTGCATCCGGGGCTTCTCGCGGAGGCCGTGACGGTCACTCCGGCGTGCGGCCTCGCGGGGGCCTCCCCGGACTACGCGCGCAGGGCTCTCGCCCACTGCGTCCAGGCGGCGAGATCTCTCGCGGACAACCCAGAGTAACGGGAGGACAACACGGTGGCCGGCGACAAGCAAGCGGAGACGACGGTGCCCGCGGAGGCACGGGAGAAGCACGCGCAGCTCGCTGAGCAGATCACGGAGCATCGCACCCGGTACTACACGCAGGACGCCCCGGTCATCAGCGACGCGGAGTTCGACGAGCTCCTGCGTTCTCTGGAGGCGATGGAGGACGAGTACCCGGAGCTGCGCACGCCGGATTCACCGACGCAGACGGTCGCGGTGGAGTTCGAGACGGACCTCGCGAAGGTCGAGCACCGCGAGCGCATGCTCTCGCTCGACAACGTCTTCGACGACGCCGGACTCGCCGCCTGGGTCGAGCGAGTGGCGAACGACGTGGGCACATCCGCTTACCACCTGCTGTGCGAGCTCAAGGTCGACGGTCTCGCGGTGAACCTGACCTACGAGAACGGACGGCTCACCCGTGCGGCCACCCGAGGCACGGGGCGGGTCGGCGAGGACATCACGCCCAATGTCATGACGATCGGGGAGATCCCGCATCGGCTCAAGGGCGACAAGGTCCCACGGCTCGTGGAGATCCGCGGCGAGGTGTACTTCCCGATGGAGGCCTTCGAGGACCTGAACGCCCGCCGTGTGGCAGCGGGGGAGAAGCCCTACGCCAACCCTCGCAACTCCGCCTCCGGTTCACTGCGTCAGAAGGACGCCCGCGTCACGGCGACCCTGCCCCTGCACATGGTCGTCCACGGCATCGGCGCGTTGGAGGGGTTCGAGGGCCTGACCCGCCTCTCCGAGGCCTACGACCTGCTCAAGACGTGGGGCCTGCCCACGTCCACGCACAACAAGGTGGTCGACGGCCTCGACGGAGTACGGGAGTTCATCGCGTACTACGGGGAGAACCGCCATTCCGTGGCGCACGAGATCGACGGCGTGGTCGTCAAGCTCGACGAGATCCCCCTCCAGGGCCGCCTCGGCTCCACCTCCCGCGCCCCGCGCTGGGCGATTGCATACAAGTACGCGCCGGAAGAGGTGAACACCAAGCTCGTCAACATCCGCGTCGGCGTGGGCCGTACGGGCCGGGTCACGCCCTACGCCCAGGTCGAGCCGGTGACCGTCGCGGGCTCCGAGGTCGAGTTCGCCACGCTGCACAACCAGGACGTCGTCAAGGCCAAGGGCGTTCTCATCGGCGACACCGTGGTGCTGCGCAAGGCCGGTGACGTGATCCCGGAGATTCTCGGGCCCGTGGTCGACCTGCGGGACGGCAGTGAGCGGGAGTTCGTGATGCCCAGCGAGTGCCCCGAGTGCGGGACGCCGCTGCGGCCCATGAAGGAGGGCGACGTCGACCTGCGCTGCCCCAACGGCCAGAGCTGCCCGGCCCAGTTGCGCGAGCGCCTGTTCTACCTCGCGGGCCGCAAGGCGCTGGACATCGAGCACTTCGGTTATGTCGCGGCCGCGGCCCTCACCAAACCGCTGGAGCCCGCCGAGCCGCCGCTGAAAGACGAGGGCGACCTGTTCGACCTCACCATCGAGCAGTTGCTGCCCATCAAGGCGTACGTCCTCGACCAGGACAGCGGGCTGCCCAAGCGGGACCCGGAGACCGGCGAGGAGAAGACCGCCCTGATCTTCGCCAACAAGGAGGGCGGCGCCCGCAAGAACGCGCTCGCCATGCTGGAGAACATCGAGGCGGCCAAGCAGCGCCCGCTGGCCCGTGTCCTGACCGGTCTGTCGATCCGGCATGTCGGGCCGGTCGCGGCGGAGGCGCTCGCCCGCGAGTTCCGCTCGATCGAGCGCATCGAGCAGGCCACGGAGGAGGAGCTGGCGAACACCGACGGGGTCGGCGCCATCATCGCCAAGTCCCTCAAGGAGTGGTTCGCCGAGGACTGGCACCAGGAGATCCTCCGCAAGTGGCGGGCCGCCGGAGTCCGCATGGAGGAGGAGAACACCGGCGAGGACGAAGGCCCCCGCCCCCTCGAAGGCCTCACCGTCGTCGTCACCGGCACCCTGGAGCACTTCACCCGCGACGGCGCCAAGGACGCCCTTCAGTCGCGTGGAGCGAAAGTGACCGGTTCTGTTTCGAAGAAGACGTCTTTCGTGGTTGTGGGTGACAATCCTGGTTCGAAGTACGACAAGGCGATGCAGCTCAAGGTGCCCGTTCTGAACGAGGACGGCTTCAACGTCCTGCTGGAACAGGGTCCGGAAGCGGCCGCCGAAGTCGCACTTCCCATCGAGGAGTAGGGCGGAGCGGCGGTTGAAGGCCACCCGATCGGCGCATACCAGATGCATACGGGTGGCCGGGGCGCATTCGGGCAACCGTCGACGACCGCTGCCCGTGGAAGCCTTCTGCGGCCTACTGTTGAGATGTGCGCCTGCCGTGCCCAGCTGCGGTTGGGGCAACCCCGTGCTCCTCAGGAGGACGGGAAAGGGTTTTCCAACGCGGCGCCGTAGAGGGTTTGTCGGGCAACGGGCCGCGTGGCGTGGGCACCGCCGGCTGTGAGAGGGACGGGAATGGAACCGACCGAGAGCGCCGCCCCGTACTCGCGGCTGCGCCGGCTGGCCGGCGCATGGCGGGGGAGCCGCCGGGCGCCGGGCACCGCGGAGCGTCCGCGGGACGAGGCGCGGGTCACCGGCCCCGCCGTGCCGACCGGACCGTACACCGCCGTGGACGACCGCACCGCCGTACCGCTCACCACCGACCACACCTCCGGGCTGCCCGGGGCCGAGCACGAGCGGCATCTGTCCTGGCCCGCGCTGCCCGCGGCGGTCGTCGCGGCGGCCGGGTTCGTGCTGGGGGCGGGCTTCTACCGGGCGTTCACCGGAAGCCACGCCCTCTTCCCGTCCGGCACCGTCGGCTGGGCCCTCGCCGTGCTCACCGGCGTCATCGTCGGTCACCTCGTCGCGCTCGGCCGCGCCCGCTGGTGGGGCGGCACCGGCTCCGGCGCCGCCCTCACCCTCGCCGTCCTGATGCTGTACGGCTGGGTGCCGGCCGGCATGGTCAGCCTCACCGTCGTCGTCCTGGTCGGCATAGCCAGGCGCCACCGCTGGCGGCAGGGCGTCCTGCACGGCGCGGTGGACATCCTCGGCATCGCCGGCGGCGCGCTGATCCTGGCCGCCTTCGGCCGCGTACCCAGCGTCGAGGCCCCCTGGAACCCCGAGACCTGGACCCTCTACACGGTCCCCGAGATCGTCCTCGTCGCGGCCGCCTATCTCGCGGTCACCCGCATCCTGCTGTGGTACCTGCACGCTCCCCGCACCGGCGGACTGCCCACGGTCGCCCGCACCGCCCTGGTCAGACAGGGCCTGGTCGCGGTCGCGCTGCTCGGCATCGCCCCGCTGGTCTGTGTCGTCGCCGCGGCCAAGCCGTTGCTGCTGCCGCTCTTCGCCATCCCGCTGATAGCCCTCGACTCCACTCTGTGGATGGCCCGGGCCCGGGCGGAGGAGCAGCTGCGCGACCCGCTGACCGGGCTGCCCAACCGCCAGTGGCTCCTCGAACGCATCTGGACCGCCCTGGACGACGCCGAACGCATCGGCGCCCGCTCGGCCCTGATGCTCATCGACCTCGACCGCTTCCGGTCGGTCAACGACACGCTCGGCCATCTCGCCGGTGACCGCCTGCTCCTGCAGATAGCCGACCGGCTCCAGCAGGCCCTGCCGCGCGGGGCGGAGGCCGCGCGGCTCGGCGGCGACGAGTTCGCCGTGTTACTGCCGGTCGCCGACTCCACGACGTCCGCGACCCGCGTCGCCCGCAGCCTCGTCTCGGCCCTCAGCTCCCCGCTCGACCTCGACGGGCTCACCCTCGTCCTGGAGGCCAGCGCCGGAGTCGCCGTCTTCCCCGACCACGCCCTCGACGCCGAGGGGCTGCTGCGCCGGGCGGACGTGGCGATGTACCAGGCGAAGCGGGACCGGACCGGCGTCGAGGTTTACGAGTCCAAACGGGACTCGAACACCCCGGACCGGCTCGGCCTGCTGGGCGACCTGCGCCGCGCCCTCGACGCGCACGAGGTCGAGCTGCACTACCAGCCCAAGGTCCGCTTCGACGGACAGGTGGCGGGCCTGGAGGCCCTGGTCCGCTGGGTGCACCCGGAGCGCGGGAAGGTGCCGCCGGACGAGTTCATCGCCATCGCCGAGTCCTCCGGCCTGATGCCCCACCTCACCGAGTACGTCCTCGACACCGCGCTGGCCCAGGTCGCCGCATGGCGGGCCCAGGGGCTGTACGTCCCGGTCGCGGTGAACGTCTCCCCGCGTGACGTCCACACCCCCGGCTTCGCGGGCTCCGTCGCCGCCCGCCTCGCCCGGCACGGCGTCCCGGCGGGCTCCCTCCAGCTGGAGATAACGGAACACGTGCTGCTGGAGGACCCGCAGCGCGCCGCCGACACCCTCGCCGGGCTGACCGGCCACGGCGTGAAGATGTCCCTCGACGACTTCGGCACCGGTTACTCGTCCCTGGTGCACCTGCGGAGCCTTCCCGTCAGCGAACTGAAGATCGACCGCTCGTTCGTGGCCCGCCTCGCCGTCGACGCCGAGGACGCCGAGATCGTCCGCTGCACGCTCGACCTCGCCCATTCCCTCGGCCTGCTGGTCGTCGCCGAGGGCGTCGAGGACGACGAGACCTGGGAGCGCCTGCGCGACCTGGGCTGTGACGCCGTACAGGGCTGGCTGGTCGCGGCGGCGATGCCGGCCGAGGAGACGACGGCCTGGCTGCGGGCGCGCGGATCGCGCGGCTGGCAGCGGCCGCGGGCGGCCCTGCCGGCCGCCGCGGCCGACGAGTAGGAACCGCCGGAATCAGCCCCCGGGGACCCGGCGTTGAAATGATCAACACCAGTCATCAGGGGGAATGAAGATGTCGCTGTTCGTACCGAAGTTCGACGACTCCGTGGTGGTCCGTGACGCCGAGGCCGAGACCCTCGGCGGAGATCCCGTCGCCGTGAAGCTGCTCGCCGACAGCAGCGCGTCCGGCGGCGCGCTGTCCACCGTGCGCGTCACCCTCGGCCAGGGCGCCGACGGCGCCAAGCCGCATCTGCACCGCAACTCCGCCGAGATGTTCTTCCTCCTCGACGGCGAGGCCCAGCTCCTGTCCGGCGACGACATCGTCACCGCCGAGCGCGGCGACCTCGTCATCGTCCCGCCCGGCAGGGCGCACGCCTTCGCCGCCGCCCCCGGCTCCACCGCCGACCTGCTGATCGTCATCACCCCGGGCGTGGAGCGCTTCGAGTACTTCCGTCATCTGCAGCGCATCCGCCTCGGCGAGGTCGGTCCGGAGAGCATCCTGGAGGTGCAGGAGCTCTACGACAACCACTTCCTGCGGAGCGAGGCGTGGGAGGCCCGCCCGGCCCCTGGGGAAACCGCGTAACCGTCACCGCCCCCGGCCCCATAGGATTGGCCCCAAACCACACACACTCACCCCAGAGGATCGCTGCATGCCTGGCATCACGCGCGAGGAGGTCGCCCACCTCGCCCGGCTGGCGCGTCTGGAGCTGAAGCCCGAAGAGCTCGAGCACTTCGCGGGACAGCTGGACGACATCATCGGCGCGGTCGCACGCGTCAGTGAGGTCGCCGACCAAGACGTACCGCCGACCTCGCACCCGCTCCCGCTGACGAACGTCATGCGGGCGGACGAGGTCCGTCCGTCGCTCACCCCCGAGCAGGCGCTCTCCGGCGCCCCGGCCCAGGAGCAGCAGCGTTTCAAGGTGCCGCAGATCCTGGGGGAGGACTAAGAAGTCATGACGGACAACAACGTCAACATCATCAAGCTCACCGCCGCCGAGACCGCCGCGAAGATCGCCTCCGGCGAGCTCACGGCCGTCCAGGTCACCGAAGCCCACCTCGCCCGGATCGAGGCCGTCGACGAGAAGGTGCACGCCTTCCTGCACGTCGACCGCGAGGGCGCGCTGGCGCAGGCGCGTGCCGTCGACGAGAAGCGCGAGCGGGGCGAGAAGCTCGGGCCGCTCGCCGGTGTGCCCCTCGCGCTGAAGGACATCTTCACCACCGAGGGCATCCCGACGACCGTCGGCTCGAAGATCCTCGAGGGCTGGATCCCGCCGTACGACGCCACCCTCACCAAGCGTCTGAAGGCCGCCGACGTCGTCATCCTCGGCAAGACCAACATGGACGAGTTCGCCATGGGGTCCTCGACGGAGAACAGCGCGTACGGGCCGACCGGCAACCCGTGGGACCTCACCCGCATCCCCGGCGGCTCCGGCGGCGGTTCCTCCGCCGCGCTCGCCGCGCACATGGCGCCCCTCGCCATCGGCACCGACACCGGCGGTTCCATCCGCCAGCCGGCCGCCGTCACCGGCACGGTCGGCGTCAAGCCGACGTACGGAGCGGTCTCCCGCTACGGCATGGTGGCCTTCTCCAGCTCCCTGGACCAGGGCGGGCCGTGCGCCCGTACGGTCCTGGACGCGGCCCTCCTGCACGAGGTCATCGCCGGGCACGACCCGCTCGACTCCACGTCCATCGACGCCCCGGTCCCGCCGGTCGTCGAGGCCGCCCGCAACGGCAGCGTCCAGGGCATGCGCGTCGGTGTCGTCAAGCAGTTCCGCGGCGAGGGCTACCAGGCCGGTGTCATCCAGCGCTTCGACGAGTCCGTCGCGCTCCTCAAGGAGCTGGGCGCCGAGATCGTCGAGCTGGACTGCCCGTCCTTCGACCTCGCCCTGTCGGCGTACTACCTCATCGCCCCGTCCGAGTGTTCGAGCAACCTCGCCCGCTTCGACGGCCTGCGCTACGGCCTGCGGACCGGCGACGACGGCACCCACTCGGCCGAGGAGGTCACCTCCCTCACCCGTGAGGCGGGCTTCGGCCCCGAGGTGAAGCGCCGCATCATGCTCGGCACGTACGCGCTGAGCAGCGGCTACTACGACGCCTACTACGGCAGCGCCCAGAAGGTCCGCACGCTCATCACGCGCGACTTCGAGAAGGCCTTCGAGCAGGTCGACGTCATCGTCTCGCCGACGACGCCCACCACCGCCTTCCCGATCGGCGAGCGTGCCGACGACCCGATGGCGATGTACCTGGCCGACCTGTGCACCATCCCGACGAACCTCGCGGGCAACGCGGCGATGTCGCTGCCGTGCGGTCTGGCGCCCGAGGACAACCTCCCGGTGGGCCTCCAGATCATCGCCCCGGCGCTGAAGGACGACCGTCTTTACAAGGTCGGCGCCGCCGTCGAGGCCGCCTTCGTGGAAAAGTGGGGGCACCCGCTTCTCGAGGAGGCACCGTCGCTGTGAGCAAGCTGACCAAGGCCAAGGACTTCAAGAAGTCCAAGTCCGGTACGTACCTGTCGATGGCCACCACCGCGTTCGGCGCGTTGGGTGTCGCCAAGCAGATCAAGAAGGCCCGCACCGAGCAGGACACGCTCCGGCTGATCGACGCCACCGTCTCCGCGGTCGCGATCGTCACCGGCCTCGCCATCCTGTACCGCGAGCTGAAGCGGCTGGGCGACGACGACGTCCTGCTGGGCTGAGAGGGAAGTTTCACCGTGACCACCACGACCGACCTGGTGTCGTACGAGGACGCGCTGGCGTCGTACGACCCCGTCATGGGCCTTGAGGTCCATGTCGAACTCGGCACCAAGACCAAGATGTTCTGCGGCTGTTCGACCGAACTCGGTCAGGACGCCAACACGCAGACCTGCCCCACCTGCCTCGGCCTGCCCGGCGCGCTCCCGGTCGTCAACGCGACCGGCGTCGAGTCGGCGATCAAGATCGGTCTCGCGCTGAACTGCGAGATCGCCGAGTGGTGCCGCTTCGCCCGGAAGAACTACTTCTATCCGGACATGCCGAAGAACTTCCAGACCTCCCAGTACGACGAGCCGATCGCCTTCAACGGCTACCTCGACGTGCAGCTGGAGGACGGCGAGACCTTCCGCGTGGAGATCGAGCGCGCCCACATGGAGGAGGACACCGGCAAGTCGACGCACGTCGGCGGCGCGACGGGCCGTATCCACGGCGCGTCCCACTCCCTGCTGGACTACAACCGCGCCGGCATCCCGCTCATCGAGATCGTCACCAAGCCGATCGAGGGCGCAGGCTCGCGCGCTCCCGAGGTCGCCAAGGCGTACGTCCGTGAGCTGCGCGAGGTCATCCGGGCGCTCGGCGTCTCCGAGGCCCGCATGGAGATGGGCCAGATGCGCTGCGACGTGAACCTGTCGCTGCGCCCGCACGGCACCGAGAAGTTCGGCACCCGTTCGGAGACCAAGAACGTCAACTCGCTGCGTTCCGTGGAGCGTGCGGCCCGGTTCGAGATCCAGCGGCACGCGGCCGTTCTCTCGTCCGGCGGCACGATCATCCAGGAGACCCGGCACTTCCACGAGGACACGGGGTCCACGACCTCGGGCCGCGTGAAGGAAGAGGCCGAGGACTACCGGTACTTCCCGGAGCCGGACCTCGTCCCGGTCGCCCCCTCCCGTGAGTGGGTCGAGGAGATCCGCGCCGGTCTGCCCGAGCTGCCGCTGGCCCGCCGCAACCGGCTGCTCGCCGAGTGGGGCATCTCCGCCACCGACATGCAGGCGATCCTCAACGCCGGCGCGCTGGACCCGATCGTCGCCACGATCGACGCCGGTGCCGACGCGGCCTCCGCCCGTAAGTGGTGGATGGGCGAACTGGCGCGCAGCGCCAACGAGTCGGGCACGTCGCTGGACGAGCTGGCCATCACGCCGGTGCAGGTCGCCCGCGTCTCCGAGCTGGTCTCGAAGGGCGACCTGAACGACAAGCTGGCCCGTCAGGTCATCGAGGGCGTCCTCGCGGGCGAGGGCACCCCGGACGAGGTCGTCGAGAAGCGCGGTCTGAAGGTCGTCTCCGACGAGGGTGCCCTCGGCACCGCCGTTGACGATGCCATCGCCGGCAACCCGGGCATCGCCGACAAGATCCGCTCCGGCAAGGTCGCCGCGGCCGGCGCCCTGGTCGGCGCGGTCATGAAGGCGACCCGCGGCCAGGCCGACGCGGCCCGCGTCAAGGAGCTGATCCTGGAGAAGCTGGGCGTCAGCGAGGGCTGACCTTCGTACGACGCACAAGGCCCCGGAAGCGCTGCCTCCGGGGCCTTCTGCTTGCTGCTCACGGCGTCCCGCGTACTGCTACTTACGGCGCCCCACGAGTCGTACGAACCCGAACGTCCGGCCCGCGTCGGCGCGCACCATGTCGCGCACCCAGCGGGCCATCGTGCGGTGGAACTCCTGGGGGCTCTCCTCGGCGACCACGTCGACCCACAGCAGCCAGTCCTGCCAGCCGTCGTCCAGCCAGTCGGCCGTCTCGACCTCGACGGCTCCGCTGCGGGTCCAGTGGCGGCGCCACCAGTCGGCGGTGTGGAAGCACCAGAAGTCCGGCTCCCACCACTGCGCGAGGTGCTCCGGCGGCTCCGCGCCGTCGATCTCCTCGCGCAGTGCCGGTACGACGATCCCGATCCGCCCGCCCGGCTTCAACAGCCGGGTCAGGGTGGGCAGATACAGGTCGTTCGTGCCGAAGTACTGGTACGCGTCGATGCTCACGATCGCGTCGAAGCTGCCCTCGGCGAACGGCAGGGCGTGCGCCTCGGTGTGCACGGGCAGCACCCGGTCGGCGAAACCGGCCTCGGCGATGCGTGCCGCGTTCTCGTCCGGCTTGACCCACAGGTCGGCCGCGGTGACCTGGGCGTGGTACTCCCTGGCCAGGAACACCGACGTCATCGCCCGGCCGCAGCCGAGGTCGAGGACGCGGGCGCAGGGGCGCAGGGTGTCCAGGCCGAGCGCGGGCGCGAGCCACTCCAGCAGCCACAGCGCGTTCGGGCCCATCTGGTTCTCGATGACCCAGCGGACGTCGTAGCCGTTGCTGCGCGGGTAGCGCGGGTGGGTCAGCAGCCGTGCGAGGTCCTCATCCGAGGGCCTCGTCGTCGGGGTGATGTCTGGCATCGGTGAACGGGCTCCTTGAGTCCAAAAATGCGGAAAGGGGTACGTCGGAGCTCGGTCGGACGCTCAAACAATGCACCTGCTTCGGCCAGGGGCGGACAGCCCGGGGATTCTCAGCCGGACACGCTACGCTCGCCCGCCATGAACGCGCACCCGGATTCCGACTCCGACATACAGGAGGAGTACGACGACCAGATCCTTGACGCCCGGCGGGCCCGCTGGACGGCGTCCGGGAGCGGGGCGCTGCTGGCCCTCGCGGGCCTCGCGGCGTCGGCCCTGCGGCTGACCGGGGCCGCGCCCGCGCTGGTGCCGGCCGCCTACGCGTTCGGTGCCGTCGTGTGCGCGCTCGCGGCGGTCCTGGGCTCCCGGGGGCGCACCCGGCGGGCGCTGTGGCTGCTGGTCGCCGGCGTGATGGTGATGGCGTGGGGCGACCAGTTCGACTGAGGGTGACAGAGCGGTCGTTACTGTCCTGTGATCTGCCTCCCACTCCTGTGAATAAACCCACGAATGGCATAAACGATCATTTCTGCCTGCAAGAGTGGTCCTTGCATTGCTCATGCGTTCTTTGCGGGCTGTTCACCATCTGAACGACTGTTCCCGGTCAAAGATCCACAATTCACCCCTGGGAGCAGCAACGTGGCAGCCCTCGCGCGCTGGTGTGTCCGACGCCGTCTCGTCGTCGTCCTCCTGTGGCTCCTCGCCCTCGGCGGGGTCAGTACGGCCGCCGCGCTCACCGGTTCCGCGTACTCGAACGACTACGAGGTCCCGGGCACCGAGTCGGGCCGCGCCACCCAGCTGCTCCAGGAGGGGTTCCCGCGGCTCGGCGGGGACAGCGACACCGTCGTCTGGCACACCACGTCCGGCACCGGCGGCGTGCGGGCCGCCGCCGTCGAGCAGACCATGACCCAGACCCTCGACAAGATCGCCGACCTGCCCGGGGTGGCGTCCGTCGTCGGCCCGTACGACACCCAGGGCAGCGCGCAGATCAGCTCCGACGGCCGTACGGCGTACGCCACCGTCACCTTCGGGGAGCGGACCGAGAACCTCGACAAGGCCCAGGTCGAGGCCGTCGTGAAGACGGCCGAGGGGGCCGGGTCCGACGCGCTTCAGGTGGAGCTGGGCGGCAGCGCCATCGCGCTCACCGAGTCCTCGGGCGGGCATGTCGCCGAGATCGTCGGCGTGGTCGTCGCCGCGCTCGTGCTGTTCCTGGCGTTCGGCTCGCTCGCCGCCTCGCTGCTGCCCATCGCGACCGCCCTGGTCAGCGTCGGCACCGCCTACGCCGGGATCGTGCTGCTCGGGCACGCCATGACCGTCGCCGACTTCGCGCCCATGCTCGGCATGCTGATCGGGCTCGGCGTCGGCATCGACTACGCCCTGTTCATCGTCACCCGGCACCGGCGCGGTCTGAAACGCGGGCTGGACGTCACCGAGTCCATCCAGAACGCCGTCGCCACCACCGGACGGGCCGTCGTCTTCGCGGGTGCCACCGTTTGCATCGCCCTGCTCGGGATGCTGATCCTCCGGCTGAGCTTCCTCAACGGCGTCGCGATCGCCGCCTCGCTGACCGTGGTCCTGACCGTCGCCGCCTCCGTCACCCTGCTGCCCGCCCTGCTGTCCCTCATCGGCATGCGCGCGCTGAGCCGGCGCGAACGGCGGCACCTGACCGAGCACGGCCCCCAGCCCGAGCTGCCCACCGGGCTCGCCGCCCGCTGGTCGGCGTTCGTCGAACGGCACCCCAAGCTGCTCGGCGCGATCGCCCTCGTGGTCATCACCGTCCTGGCCCTGCCCACCCTGGGACTCCGGCTCGGCACCTCCGACCAGGGCAACAACCCCGCCTCGTCGACCACACGGCAGGCCTACGACCTCCTCGCCGACAGCTTCGGCCCCGGCGTCAACGGCCCGCTGACCCTGGTCACCCACGTCGACGGCGCCGAGGACAAGCTGCTCCTCGACAACCTCGACGCCACCATCCGCACCACCGAGGGCGTCGCCTCCGTGACCCCGGTCACCTACAACGCGGGCGGCGACACCGGATACTTCACGATCGTCCCGACCTCGGCTCCGCAGTCCCAGCAGACCAGCGACCTCGTGGACCGGCTGCGCACCGAGGTGCTGCCCCGCGCCGAGACCGGCACGTCGCTCGACATCCAGGTCGGCGGGGTGACGGCGTCGTACGACGACTTCGCCGATGTCATCGTCGGCAAGCTGCCGCTGTTCGTCGGGGTCGTCATCGGGCTCGGTTGTCTGCTGCTCCTGCTCGCCTTCCGGTCCGTCGGGATTCCGCTCAAGGCCGCCGCGATGAACGTCGCCGCCGTGGCCGCCGCGTTCGGTGTGGTCGTCGCGATCTTCCAGTGGGGCTGGGGGAGCGAGTTCCTCGGCCTGGGCCGGGCCGGCCCGATCGAACCCTTCCTCCCCGTGATCATGGTGTCCGTGCTGTTCGGGCTCTCCATGGACTACCAGGTGTTCCTGGTCAGCCGGATGTACGAGGAGTGGCTGGAGACCGGTGACAACCGGCGGGCCGTCCGGGTCGGGCTCGCCGAGACCAGCCGGGTGATCAACTCCGCCGCGGTCATCATGATCTCGGTCTTCCTCGCCTTCGTCCTCAGCGGCGACCGGGTCATCGCCATGTTCGGCATCGCGCTGGCCGCCGCGGTCGCCCTGGACGCCTTCGTCCTGCGTACCCTCCTCGTCCCCGCCCTGATGCATCTGCTCGGCGGCGCCAACTGGTGGCTGCCGCGCTGGCTGGACCGCAGGATGCCCCGCATCAGCATCGAACCGCCCGAGTGCCGCGCCGCGCATGAAAGGGTGGACGCCGTTGTGGGGGACATCGAGAAGGAGCGGGACGAGGATGTACGCGATATCGCTGGGTGACGGGGCGGAACTGCGGCCGCTGGAGCCCTGGCACGCGGAGGAGTTCCTGGCGAACCTGGAGCGCGGCCGGGAGTTCATCGGGCAGTTCATCGCCTTCGGCTCCCAGGCCGTCGACGTCGACTCCGCGCGGGCGACCCTCCAGCGCTACGCGCAGATGCGCGCCGACGACACCGGCGGCTACCACGGCATCTGGCTGGACGGAAAGCTCGTCGGCGGCGTCCTCACGCTCAACTTCGACGCCGCTCAGGGCAACGCCGAGGTCGGCTGCTGGCTGGAGCCCGCCGCCACCGGGCGCGGGCTGATCACCCGGGCGATGCGGCTGCTCATCGACCACGTGATCGAGGAACGCGGCATCCACCGCGTCGAATGGGTCGCCGCCGCCGGCAACACCGCCAGCCTGAACGTGGCCCGGCGGCTGGGGCTGACCCGGGACGGGGTGCGGCGCGAGAGCCACCTCCACCACGGTGTGCGGCACGATCTGGAGGTCTGGTCGGTCCTTGCGCCCGAGTGGCGCGAGGCACGCGCGCGTGCCGCTCACAACGATCATTAAGAAACCTCTCAGACTGCGTCCGTACGGTGCGAGGCATGGGAACCAAGACTGTTGACGAGACCGGGGTCGAGACCGGCCCCGAGGCGAAGACCGACGACGAGAAGGTGGACGTCAGCAAGGCCGACGAGACGACCGGGAGCGAGACCGAGGCCGGTGCCGAGGCCGCGACCGACGCCACCGACGACGTCGACGGGCCCGAGGGTCTCGCCGACACCGAGCCGGAGGGCCCGACCGGCGTCGGCCAGGGTGCCGCCGCCGTAGTCTCGGCCGCCCTCGGACTCGTCTCGCTCACCGGCGGCTGGATCGCCACCATCGCCTCCGCCCGCGAGACCCTCGTCGGCCAGCTGGAGACCTCGTCCACCGCGAGCGTCGCCAAGCAGGTCAAGGAGGTCTACGGCGACGCCTGGCACGCCACCGCGCTGTGGGGCGGCCTGTTCGCGCTGGCCGCGCTGCTCCTCGGTGTCCTCGTGCTGGCCCGGCCCGCCTTCGGAGTGCCCGGCAAGCCGCAGGCCGCCTGGATCAAGTCCGTCTCCTGGGCGGGCGTCGCGCTCGGCGTCATCGGCCTGCTCCTGGCCGTCCTCAAGTACACCGACATCCTGCTCGGACTGCCGTCCACGAGCTGAGTCGTCGCAGGTCCCGAGGGGTCTTAGAACTGCCGTAAGCACCTTAGGCAGTCTCTGAGGCCCCTCACGCACGTCTAAGGTCCCGGCGGCCGCCGAAGATGCGGAACTCTCCCGATGTGGCGCACCCGCCTTGGAGACGAAGGTAGAGGCATCGCAGAAAGCGAAGCACGAAACCGAATCTCACAAGGGACACACCATGTACGAGTACGAGCTCTCCCAGCTCCGTTCCGACGACCTGATCCGCCAGGCCCAGCACGACCGTCTCGTCCGCGAGGCCGTCCAGGGCCGTCGCGCCGCCCGCCGCGAGGCAGCCGGCCGCGAGGCCGAGAGCGAGGTGCATACCGGCCGCTCGCGTCGGCACCGGTTCCTGCGCACCGCATGAGCGCCGGGGGGAGGGAGGACGGCCGGACGCCGACAGCACAGGCGGCCGTCCTCCCCGCAACCGTCGCACCACCCACCACCGACGCCGTCCCGTATGCCGGGGCGGCGTCGGAGGGCGTTAACGCCCTCGCGGGGGACATCAAGATCGCGCCCTCGGTGAAAACCGGTGCCGCGCTGTCGGACCCGCGTGCGATGCTCGGGCCCGTGGAGACCAGGTCCGTCAGTCCCGTGTTCGTCGGCCGCGCAGACGAGCTCGACACCCTCAACGACGCGCTCGCCCGCGCCGCCGCCGGAGAGCCCCAGGCACTGCTGATCGGCGGTGAGGCCGGAGTCGGCAAGACGCGCCTCGTCGAGGAGTTCGCCACCACCGCCTGCGGCCGGGGCGCGGTCGTCGCGCTCGGCGGCTGCGTCGAGATCGGCGCCGACGGACTGCCCTTCGCCCCCTTCTCCACCGCCCTGCGCGCCCTGCGCCGCGCACTGCCCGACGAACTCGCCGCCGCGGCGGCCGGCCAGGAGGAGGAACTGGCCCGGCTCCTGCCCGAACTGGGCGAGGCCCCCGCCGGACGCCATGACGAGCAGAGCATGGCCCGCCTCTTCGAACTCACCGCCCGCCTCCTGGAACGCGTCGCCGCCGACCGCACGGTCGTCGTCGCACTGGAGGACCTCCACTGGGCCGACGCCTCCACCCGGCACCTCCTCGCCTATCTGTTCCGCACCCTGCGCACCGGCCGCCTCGTCGTCGTCGCCACCTACCGCGCCGACGACATCCACCGCCGCCACCCGCTGCGCCCCCTGCTCGCCGAACTCGACCGGCTCCGCACCGTCCGCCGCCTCGAACTCGGCCGCTTCAACCGCACCGAGGTCGGCCGCCAGATCGCCGGCATCCTCGCCGCCGAACCCGACCCGGCCCAGGTCGACGAGATCTTCGAACGCTCCGACGGCAACGCCTTCTTCGTCGAGGAACTCGCCGTCGCCTCCCACGAGGGCTGCTGCACCGGCCTCACCGACTCCCTGCGCGACCTGCTCCTCGTACGGGTCGAAGGGCTCCCCGAGAGCGCCCAGCGGGTCGCCCGGATCGTCGCCGAAGGCGGCTCCACCGTCGAGTACCGGCTGATCGCCGCCGTCGCCCGGCTCGCCGAGGACGACCTCATCGAGGCCCTGCGCGCCGCCGTCAACGCCAGCATCCTCAGCGCCGCCCCGGACGGCGACGGCTACCGCTTCCGGCACTCCCTGGTCCGCGAGGCCGTCAGCGACGACCTGCTGCCCGGCGAGCGCTCCCGCCTCAACCGTCGCTACGCCGAGGCCCTGGAGGCCGACCCGACCCTCGTCGCGCCCGACGCCCGGGTCATGCGCCTCGCCAGCTACTGGTACCACGCCCATGACGCCGCCAAGGCCCTGCCCGCCGTCCTGGACGCCTCCGTCATCGCCCGCCGCCGGCATGCCTTCTCCGAACAACTCCGGCTCCTGGAACGCGCGATGGAGCTGTGGGACACCGCCCCCGAGGACGTCCGGGCCGCCCTGCGCCCCGTCGACTACACCGAGGCCTTCCCTCCCTGCGGCTGCGACCCCGCCACCACCCCGCTGCGCTATCTCGACCTGATGGCCGAGGCCGCCGTCGCCGGCCGGCTCGCCGGGGAGCGGGAACGCGCCCTGAAGATCACCAAACGAGCCCTGCATCTGCTGGAGGAGGAGGGCGACCCGGTGCGCGCCGCCTGGTTCTGGGTGATGCGCTCCCGGCTGGTGCAGGCGCTCGCGCGCGGCAACGGCTGGCAGGAGCTGGCCACCGCCCAGGAGCTGGTCCGCGGCCTGCCGCCGTCGGAAGTGCACGCCGACGTCCTCGCCCAGGTCGCCAACTGGTCCATGGTCCACGTCCCCGGCCCCGAGGCCTTCTCGGCCGCCGAACGGGCCGTGGAGTACGCGCGCATGGTCGGCGCCCGCGAGATCGAGATGAGCGCCCGGCTCACCCTCGGCAGCCTCATCGTCCACTCCGGCGACCTCGAAGCAGGCCTCAAGGAGATGTACGAGGTCCGGCGCCGGACCACCGAGAACGGCATGACCGCCATCGCCGCCCGCGTCTACGTCAACCTGCCCGACGCCCTGGAAGCCGTCGGCCGCTCCGCCGAAGCCGTGCCCATCCTGGAGGAAGGCGTCGCCCACACCCGGAAGTTCGGCCTCCTCGACAGCGAGGCCTGGGTCTGGGGCAACCTCGCCGAGTCCCTCTTCAGCCTCGGCCGCTGGGACGAGGCCGCCACGGCCGCCGGCAAGTCGGAACGCGTCGGCCAGAGCGCGATACCCCGCGGCTTCCACGCCACCCTGCGCGCCGAACTCGCCCTCGCCCGCGGCGACCTGGCCGAGTGCGCCGACCAACTCGCCGCGGCCCGGAGCCACTTCGGCACCCACGACCGGGCACCCCAGCACGAACTCCCCCTCGCCCGCATCGCCATCGGCGTCACCGCGGCGGAAGGCCGCCTGCTGGACGCCCGGACCACCCTGCGCCGCGCCCTGGACGAGGGCTTCCCGCCGGACACCCAGCGCTACGCCTGGCCGCTGCTCCTGACCGCCGCCGTCGCGGAGGCCGACGCGCTCGGTCTGCCCGCCACCGAGACCGGCCGCGCCGAGGTCCTCCAGGACATCCGCAAGGCCGCCAAGACCCTGGCCACCAATGTGCCCGTCTGGCATGCCTACGAGCACTGGGTCCGCGCCGAACTCCGGCGCGCCGAGGGCCACAGCGACCCCGACGACTGGGCCGCGGTCACCGCCGCCTTCGAAAACCTGGACCGCCCCTACGACCTCGCCCGCGTCCGCCACCGCCTCGCCGAGTCCCTTCTCTCCGTCGGTGGTGAGGACGAGCGCGACCGCGCCACGGAACTCCTCCGCCTCGCCCACGCCGTCGCCGAGCACCTCGGCGCTCGCCCCCTGGCCGACGCCGTGGCCCGGCTCGCCCAGCGCGCCCGCCTGGGCCTGTCCCACGCCCCGAAGCAGGCCCCGGTCCCCGCCGACCAGGCCGAGGCCCTCGGCCTCACCGGCCGGGAACGCGACGTCCTGCGCCTGGTCTCCGCCGGCCGCACCAACCGGCAGATAGCCGAGGAACTCTTCATCTCCCCGAAGACGGCCAGCGTCCATGTGTCGAACATCCTGGCCAAGCTCGGTGTCTCCGGGCGCGGGGAGGCGGCCGCGGTGGCCCATCGGCTGGGGCTGTTTCCCGCCGAGCGGCTCTCGAGTCGGACGGCGGGGTGACGTTTACGCTGTAAGTGACGCCGGCCTAGGGAGGTCCCGTGTTCAACCCCTTCGAGGAGCTGTTCCAACCCGGTCGAAAGCACACCCGGGACGAACAGAACCGACTGGAACTGACCCGGGTCGATGTCGGCGACGGAGACCCGGGACACGGACCGATAGACCTCTCGTCCGGGAAGGTCCTCATACGCCGAACGGAGGCGGAGGGGGAGACCGAGGCGTCGGAGGAGGCACCGGAGGGCGACTGAGGACGCCGGCCGGCTCAGGCCACCGGCAGCTTGGGACTCGGCTCACCGGCAGTTCGGGACTCAGCTCACCGGCAGTTCGGAACTCGGCTCACCGGCAGTTCCGGACTCGGCTCACCGGCAGCTTCTGGCTCAGCTCACCTGTAGTTCCAGGATCCGGTCGTCCCCCTTCTTCGGGTCGCCCCGGCCGTCCGTGTTGCTGGTGACGAGCCACAGCTTGTCGCCGCCCGCCGACACCACCGTGCGCAGCCGGCCGTACTCGCCCTTCAGGAAGGACTGCGGGTCGGCGGAGGCCTCCGTGCCCTTCAACGGGATGCGCCACAGGCGCTGGCCCTTGAGGCCGGCCATCCATATCGAGCCCTCTGCGTAGGCGATGCCGCTGGGGGAGGCGTCGTCCGTGGCCCACTGGGCTATGGGGTTGTGGAAGCCTGAGTTGTCCGACTTGCCCTCGGCCTCGGGCCAGCCGTAGTTGTCGCCGGGCTTGATCGCGTTCAGTTCGTCCCATGTGTCCTGGCCGAACTCCGAGGCGAAGAGCCGCTGTTCGGTGTCCCAGGCGAGGCCCTGCACATTGCGGTGGCCGTACGAGTACACCGGGGAGTCGGGGAACGGGTTGCCCGGAGCGGGCTCGCCCTCCGGGGTGAGGCGCAGGATCTTGCCGCCGAGGGACTTCTTGTCCTGGGACAGACCGGTGTTGCCGCTCTCGCCGGTGCCCGCGTAGAGCATCTTGTCGGGGCCGAAGGCGATCCGGCCGCCGTTGTGGATGAAGCCCTTCGGGATGCCCTTGAACACCGTGTCCGGTGCGCCGAGCTGCTCGCCGGACGGCTTCTCCTCCTCGTACAGCATGCGGACGATGCGGTTGTCGGAGGCCGAGGTGAAGTACGCGTACACCATGTGGTCCGAGGCGTAGTCGGGGGAGAGGGCCAGGCCCAGGAGACCGCCCTCGCCCGCCGGGGACACCCCGGGGACCTCGCCGAGCTCCGTCTTCTTCCCGGTCTCGGCGTCGACCCGGGTGATGGTCCCCTTGTCCCGGGAGGAGACCAGGAGGTCGCCGTCGGGCAGCGGGGCCAGGCCCCAGGGGGTGTCCAGGCCGGTGGTGACGGTGCGCAGCACCTTCACCGAGCCCTTCGCGGGCGGTGTCTCCTCGGCGGCCTGTCGGCCGGGGGAGGAGGACGCGGACGCCGACGCCGCACCACCAGGCGTCCTACCGTCGCCAGCGGGGCCTTCGCCGCCGTCGTCCGAGGAGCAGCCGGCCGTCAGCAGGAGTGTGGTCGCGGCCAACACGGCCGTCACAACTCGACGTTGCACGATCTGGTCCCTTCGACGCGGCGGGTTCTCCTTTTCATACACCGCTCGCGC
The DNA here is from genome assembly GCF_042668605.1 of Streptomyces sp. NPDC057280. NCBI lineage: Bacteria > Bacillati > Actinomycetota > Actinomycetes > Kitasatosporales > Streptomycetaceae > Streptomyces > Streptomyces sp. NPDC057280. Next base: position 268,554 of record NZ_JBHUYR010000008.1, on the reverse strand, counting down.
CTCACGGGTTCCCGATCTCCACGACCCGATGCACGAAGCCCGTCCACAACCCCAGAACCCCGGCCCGGTGCCCCTTGCGCCGGGCCGGGGGTCTCAGTTCGGAGCGGTCGCCTCCGGGGCGGGGATCTCAACCCTGCGCCCCTTAGCCTCACGCCGGGGATCTGAGCCTCGGCCCGCTCATCCCTGTGCCGGGGGTCTGAGCCTCGGTTCCCTCTTCCGTGGGCCGGGGGCTCAGTCGAGGGCCCCTCCGCCTCGCCCCGGGGATCTCTGATCGGCCCCCTCACCCCCGCGCCATGCGTCCCACCCCCGAGCCCCGCGCCTACGCGGGGAAATCTCAGCCCCGAGCCCGCCGCCTCCGTGCCCCGGATCTCAGCCCGCGTCCCCCGTCCGCCCGTGCCCCGGATCTCAGTCCGCGTCCCCCGTCCGCCCGTGCCCCGGATCTCAGTCCGCGTCCCCCGTCCGCCCATGCCCCGCATCTCAGTCCCACGACCCCTGCGCCCCCGGCAGCCCCCTCAGTTCCGTCAGGTCCTGGTCGGACAGGCGTAGGTCCGCCGCCGCGGCGTTCTCCTGTGCCCATCGCTGCTGTTTCGTGCCCGGGATCGGGATCACGTGGGGGCCCTGGGCCAGGGCCCATGCCAGGGCCACCTGGGCCGGCGTGACGTGCTCGCCGTGGCGGGTCGCCGTGCGGCGCAGGCCCGCGATGATCGGCTGGTTGGCGGCCATCATCTCGGCGGTGAAGCGGGGGTGCCGGGCGCGCAGGTCGTCCGGCTCGAAGCCCTCACCAGGCGTCAGCGTGCCGGTCAGGAAGCCGTTGCCGAGCGGCATCGCCGCCAGGAAGCCGATGCCCCGGGCCGCGCACCACGGCAGCAGGGACTCCAGCGCCTCCGGCGACCATACCGACAGCTCCGCCTCCACCGCGCTCACCGGGAAGACCTGCTGCACCCGCTGGAGCTGCCTGATCGTCGCGTCGTGGAGGCCGGCCCCGGAGCGGCGGCCGCCGCGTGCGCCCATCGCGCAGAAGCCCAGCGCCCGCACCTTCCCGGCCCGCACCAGCTCCGCCATCGCACCCCAGGTCTCCTCGACCGGGACCTCGGGGTCCGCGCGATGCAGTTGGTACAGGTCGATGACGTCGGTCTGGAGGCGGCGCAGCGAGGCGTCGCACGCCCGTTTCACGTACCCGGGGCGGCCGTTGGCCACGATGTGCTGCTCGCCCACCAGCAGGCCGACCTTGGTCGACACGAACGCGTCCGCGCGCCGCTCCTTCAACACCCGCCCCACCAGCAGCTCATTGGTGAACGGGCCGTACATGTCGGCCGTGTCCAGGAGCGTCATGCCCGCGTCGAGCGCTGTGTGCACGGCCCGCAGGGACTCCTCGCCCCGCTGCCGTGACCCGCTGTACGCCCAGCTCATCGGCATACAGCCGAGTCCGACGGCCCCCACCGCGAGTGCCCCCGCGCCGATCGTCCTGCGCTCCACCTGGTCGTGACCCTCCTCTTCCGGCACCCCACAACCTAACCTCTGCGTCCTCACGTACCTGACATAGCCTCGTGACCATGAGCGCTGACGTGTGGCTTCCCATCCCGCCCGAGGAGATCGCAGGGCTTCCCGAGGGCCCCGACTACCTGTTCTGGGACGGGGGTGAGGCGGGGGAGCAGGATTTCCCGGGGGACCCGGCCGACTGCGTCGTCTACGTCGTGCCGTACATGAAGCGGCAGGACGTCAAGGTCCGCCCGCTGAAGGAGATGCGGAACCTCCAGCTCGTCCAGACGCTCACCGCAGGCGTCGACGACGTCATGGCACAGCTGTCCGACCTCGCCCCCGGCGTACGGCTGTGCAACGCGCGCGGGGTGCACGAGGCCAGCACCGCCGAGCTCGCCCTCACCCTCACCCTCGCCTCCCTGCGCGGCATCCCCGGCTTCGTACGGGCCCAGCAACAGGAGCACTGGCAGGGCGACTTCCATCCCGCGCTCGCCGACAAGAACGTGCTCATCGTCGGGTACGGCTCCATCGGCGCCGCGATCGAGGACCGGCTCGTGCCGTTCGAGGTCGCGCGGGTGGCGCGCGTCGCGCGCTCCGCGCGCACCACGGAGCGCGGACCGGTGCACCCGCTCACCGACCTGCCCGCCCTGCTGCCGGAGGCGGACGTCGTCATCCTCTCCACACCGCTGAACGACTCCACCCGCGGCCTGGTGAACGCCGGGTTCCTGGCCCGGATGAAGGACGGGGCGCTCCTCGTGAACGTCGCGCGCGGAGGCGTCGTCGACACCGAGGCGCTCCTCGCCGAGCTGGAGACGGGTCGCATCACCGCCGCCCTGGACGTGGTCGACCCCGAGCCCCTGCCCAAGGGACACCCGCTCTGGCAGGCGCCCGGCGTGCTCATCAGCCCGCACGTCGGCGGTCCCTCGTCCGCCTTTCTGCCGCGCGCAAAACGGTTGCTGGTGGATCAGTTGGGGCGTTTCGTGAACCAGGAGCCCCTGCGCAACGTGATCCTTACGACGGGTCCCACAACGGCCTGAGCGCTCCGGGCAACAAGCGCGTAATCCGCTTCCGGTACCCTCCGCAACCTTCCGGACGCAGACCGTGCTCACAACGTCGCTGGTCGTCACGGAGCGTAGAGGAACTATGTCCCTGAGTGACGAGACTGGTGTATCGTCCCGACAGGGGCTGCGCCGCGCACCGTTCGGCGCCGGGGATGGACATTTCAGACTGTGAGGGGGGCGACGGGCGATGCACGGCCTATGGACGAACGATCCGACGCGGCGGAGCAGCCGGCGGCGACCCTGGCACACGGCCGCGCGCAGACGCGGTCACCACGGCAGCCACAACTGCCGGCACAGCCATCACCACCGCAGGCACAGCAGCCGCAAGAGGCATGCGCACCCAGCGACCCGGGAACCACGGGACCCCGGGGCACAGCGGACCTGGAGGGTCCGGTGAGCTCGCCGCCGCCCCCCACGACCACCCTCAACGGAGCGCTGCGGGACCGGCCTTCGCCAGGGGTGCTGCTGTCCCGCCCGCCGTCCGCCGGCGGTGGGGCGAGCCTGGTCCACCAACTCGTCCTGGCCCTGGTCTGCGCGGGATACGCCGTCGGTTCCGCGATCGGCTGGGGTTCGGACGAACTCGCCCTGATCATGGGCGACTTCGGGCTGAGCGCCGCGGCGGGCATGGCCGCCGTGTCCTGTTTCCTCTACGCCCGTCGACGCCGCATCCGCTTTCGACCGGCCTGGCTGCTGTTCGCGCTCTCCTCGGCCATGGCCTCCCTCGGCAACCTCGTCTGGGGGTGGTACGAGGTCGTCCTGGAGCGGCCCGTGCCGAGCCCGAGCTATGCCGACGGCTTCTTCCTGTGCTTCGCGCCGCCCGCCATCGTGGGCCTGCTGGTCCTCGCCAAACGGCCGGTGACGAAGGCCGGTTGGGTCTGTCTCGCGCTCGACGCGTGGCTGATCGGCGGCTCGCTGCTCACGCTGTCGTGGAGCCTCGCGCTCGCCCAGGCGGCGAAGTCCGAGGGGCCGAGCGTCGCGCACACCGCGCTCTCGCTGGCGTACCCGCTGCTCGACATCGCCCTGGTCAGCATGGTGCTCGCGCTGCACTTCCGGCGCTCGGCGATGAACCGCTCCGCGGTCAACACCGCGATCGGCGCGCTCGCCCTGACCGTCATGTGCGACGCCCTGTTCACCTCACCGCTGCTGCACAACGACTACCGCTCGGGCCAGCTGCTGGACGCGGGCTGGTTCGCCGGCTCGCTGCTCCTCGCCTACGCCCCCTGGGCCACGCCCCGGCACGGGCACGTGGACGACGAGCCGCACACGCGCGTGGTCCACGAACACCTGCCGAGGCGGCGTGGCGCCATCCACCACCACCCGCCCGCACCGGCACCGGGAGGTGATCACAGCCGGTACCCGGCCGCCCGGCCCATCGCCGGCTCCCTGGCCGCCCTCACGCCCTACCTCGCCGCCGCCGTCTGCACCCTGGGCATCCTCTACAACGTGCTCAACGGCCGCAGCGTCGACCGCGTCGTCCTGCTCACCTGCGGTACCGTCGTCCTCGCCCTCGTGGTGCGCCAGGGCATCATGCTGCTCGACAACATCACCCTCACCCAGGAACTGGCCCAGAAGGAGAGCCACTTCCGCTCCCTGGTGCAGGGCTCCAGCGACGTCATCATGATCGCCGCGCCCAACGGCATCCTCCGGTACGTCTCCCCGGCCGCGGCCGGGGTCTACGGACGCCCCGCCGAGGAACTGGTGGGGACGGAACTGGCCAATCTCATCCACCCGGAGGACCTGGGCTGCGTGGTGCACGAGGTGCGCCGGTTCCTCGCCGCCAGCCCGCTGGAGGAGCCCACCACCCGCATCGAGTGCCGCTTCAAGTCGGGCGACGGAGGCTGGCTCAACGTCGAGTCCACCGTCAACCGCCACCACGGCGGCCTCATCTTCAACAGCCGGGACGTGACCGAAAGAGTGCGCCTCCAGGCGCAGCTCCAGCACAACGCCGAGCACGACCCGCTGACCGACCTGCCCAACCGCGCCCTGTTCACCAAGCGCGTCCAGCAGGCGCTCTCCGGCCGGCGCTCCTCCGACCGGGGCACCGCCGTCCTCTTCATCGACCTCGACGGCTTCAAGGCCGTCAACGACACGATCGGGCACCAGGCCGGGGACGAACTGCTCGTCCAGGCCGCCCGCAGACTCCAGGACGCGGTCCGGTACGGCGACACCGCCTCCCGGCTGGGCGGCGACGAGTTCGCGGCCCTGATCGTCGGCGACGGCACCCGTGACCGGTCCGCCAGGGAACGCCACATCCTGGAGCTCGCCGACCGCCTCAGGATCACGCTCTCCCAGCCCTACCTCATCGACGGCAACGATGTCCGGGTCGCCGCCTCCATCGGTGTCGCCTTCTCCGAGCCGGGCCTGGGCGCGGGCGAGATCCTGCGCAACGCGGACCTCGCGATGTACCGCGCCAAGTCGGCCGGAAAGGGCCGCGTCGAGCTGTACGCGCCCCAGATGCAGCAGGACGTCGTACGCAAGGCGGAACTGGCCACCCGGCTGCGGGCCGCGCTGCACGACGGCGAGTTCGCGCTGCTGCACCAGCCGGTGGTGTGTCTGGAGGACGGCCGGATCACCTCGGTCGCCGCGCACGCGCGCTGGCGTTCCTCGCAGGGCGTCCTGTTCACGCCCGCCGAGTTCCTGAGGGTGGCCGAGGACAGCGACAAGACCGCCGAGCTGGGCCGCTGGATGCTCGAGGAGGCCGTGGCCCAGGCCGCCGAGCGGACCGGGACCGGGGTGTCCGTGCCGGTGACGGTCCGGATGAGCGCCCGCCGGCTCCTGGACCGCTCGCTGCCGCCCGGCTCGATCGAGGCGCTGCTGACCCGGCACGGCCTGCCGTCCGGATCGCTGATGATCGAGCTGTCCGAGACCGACCCCCGGGTCTCCCTGGAGGAGCTGGAGCGCCGGCTGGCGGCGCTGCGCAGGCTCGGTGTCCGGATCGCGCTCGACGGGTTCGGCAGCGGCTACGCGGCCATCACGGCCCTGCGCAGACTCCCCGTGGACGTGCTCAAGCTCGACCGCAGCCTGGTCGACGGGGTCGTGGAGTCCGCGCGGCTGCACAAGATCACCAGCGGGCTGCTCAGGATCGCCGGTGACCTGGGACTGCAGTCCGTGGCCGACGGGGTGGACCTGCCGGAGCAGGTCGTGGCCCTGCGGGCGATGGGCTGCACCCACGGCCAGGGGATGGCGTTCTCCGGCCCGCTGGACGAGTACCGGCTGCGGCGGGCGCTCACTTCCGGCCACTTTCCGGTGCCGCACGGACCGGCGGAGCCGGCGTTCGCGGGCGGCGGCGCGGGGGTGTACACAAGTGGGGTCACCAGTGGTGTGACGGCCGTCCTCGGGGGCGGTACCGCTGTCCTCGGAGGCGGAAGTGCCCTTCGCTCACATAATGAGACTCCCGTCCCACCCACTTGACACGTGGTGTGCGCCGGGGGGAGGGTCAGTGCCATGCGCACCCGAATTCTCGTACTTGGAAAGCGCGTCGGCTGAAGCTGAGCCCTCGACCGCTCAGCGACCACTCCCGGCGCGCTCCCCTCGCTTGCCTTACGGCACGAGGGGTTTTTTGTTGCACAGACACCGAGCGTAGAGCCGCTCAAACCGTACGAACCTCGCAAAAACCCTCAGCATCGAGAAGAGACTGACGATGACCGAGCAGGCCACCGGGGCCCACCATCCGCAGCCGCGGCCCCGATCCGGAGGACAGCAGTCCGCACCCGAGCACGTCACGGGTGCGAAGTCCCTCATCCGCTCTCTCGAGGAGGTCGGCGCCGAGACGGTATTCGGTATCCCCGGCGGTGCGATCCTTCCGGCGTACGACCCGCTGATGGACTCCACCCGCGTGCGGCACGTCCTGGTCCGCCACGAGCAGGGCGCCGGCCACGCGGCCACGGGTTACGCGCAGGCCACCGGCAAGGTCGGCGTCTGCATGGCGACCTCGGGCCCGGGTGCGACCAACCTGGTCACCCCGATCGCGGACGCCCACATGGACTCGGTGCCGCTCGTGGCGATCACCGGGCAGGTGGCCTCCAAGTCGATCGGCACGGACGCCTTCCAGGAGGCGGACATCGTCGGCATCACGATGCCGATCACCAAGCACAACTTCCTGGTCACCAAGGCCGAGGACATCCCGCGGACCATCGCGCAGGCGTTCCACATCGCCTCCACCGGCCGTCCGGGCCCGGTCCTGGTCGACATCGCCAAGGACGCCCTCCAGGCGCAGACCACGTTCTCCTGGCCGCCGGTCATGGACCTCCCGGGCTACCGCCCGGTGACCAAGCCGCACGCCAAGCAGATCCGGGAGGCCGCCAAGCTCATCACGGCCGCCAAGCGGCCCGTCCTCTACGTCGGTGGCGGTGTCATCAAGGCACAGGCCACCGCCGAGCTCAAGGTTCTCGCCGAGCTCACCGGAGCGCCCGTCACCACCACCCTGATGGCGCTCGGCGCATTCCCCGACAGCCACCCGCTGCACGTGGGAATGCCGGGCATGCACGGTGCGGTCACCGCCGTCACCGCGCTGCAGAAGGCCGACCTGATCGTCGCCCTCGGAGCCCGCTTCGACGACCGCGTCACCGGCAAGCTGGACAGCTTCGCCCCGTACGCCAAGATCGTCCACGCCGACATCGACCCCGCGGAGATCGGCAAGAACCGCGCCGCGGACGTGCCGATCGTCGGTGACGCCCGCGAGGTCATCGCCGACCTCGTCCAGGCGGTCCAGAAGGAGCACAGCGAGGGCCACCAGGGCGACTACAGCGCCTGGTGGAAGGACCTCAACCGCTGGCGCGAGACCTACCCGCTGGGCTACGAGCACCCCGAGAACGGGCAGCTGTCGCCGCAGCAGGTCATCGAGCGCATCGGCCGGCTCGCCCCGGAGGGCACGATCTTCGCGGCGGGCGTCGGCCAGCACCAGATGTGGGCCGCGCACTACATCCAGTACGAGAAGCCCGCGACCTGGCTGAACTCCGGCGGCGCCGGAACCATGGGCTACGCGGTCCCGGCCGCGATGGGCGCCAAGGCCGGCGCCCCGGACCGGACGGTCTGGGCGATCGACGGCGACGGCTGCTTCCAGATGACCAACCAGGAACTCACCACCTGCGCCCTGAACAACATCCCGATCAAGGTCGCCGTCATCAACAACGGCGCCCTCGGGATGGTCCGCCAGTGGCAGACCCTCTTCTACAACCAGCGGTACTCCAACACCGTGCTCCACAGCGGCCCCGAGGACGTCAACCCGGACGCCCGCGGCACCCGCGTCCCCGACTTCGTGAAGCTGTCGGAGGCCATGGGCTGCTACGCGATCCGCTGCGAGGACCCGGCCGACCTCGACAAGGTCATCGAAGAGGCCAACTCCATCAACGACCGCCCGGTCGTCATCGACTTCATCGTCCACGAGGACGCCATGGTGTGGCCGATGGTCGCCGCCGGCACCTCCAACGACGAGATCATGGCCGCCCGGGACGTCCGCCCCGACTTCGGCGACAGCGAAGACGACTGAGCGAGAGAGACGTAAAAGATCATGTCCAAGCACACGCTCTCCGTCCTGGTGGAGAACAAGCCCGGCATCCTGGCCCGCATCGCGGCCCTGTTCTCCCGCCGCGGCTTCAACATCGACTCCCTCGCCGTCGGGGTCACCGAGCACGCCGACATCTCCCGCATCACCATCGTGGTGAGCGTCGAGGCGTTGCCGCTGGAGCAGGTCACCAAGCAGCTCAACAAGCTCGTCGAGGTCCTCAAGATCGTCGAGCTGGAGCCGTCGAGCGCCGTTCAGCGTGAACTCGTTCTGGTGAAGGTGCGCGCCGACAACGAGACGCGTTCGCAGATCGTCGAGATCGTCCAGCTGTTCCGCGCCAAGACCGTCGACGTCTCCCCGGAGGCCGTCACCATCGAGGCCACCGGCTCCAGCGACAAGCTGGAGGCCATGCTCAAGATGCTGGAGCCCTTCGGCATCAAGGAGCTCGTCCAGTCCGGCACCATCGCGATCGGCCGCGGCGCGCGCTCGATCACCGACCGGTCGCTGCGCGCGCTCGACCGATCCGCCTGACGCTGTGTGCGGGCGGCCGCGACTGTCGGCCGCCCGTATAGCGAGACCCCGAGACTTCACTTCATCCCGCCGTCATACGGTGGGACGCAACACCAGCACTCAAGGAGAGAACCCAAAGTGGCCGAGCTGTTCTACGACGCCGACGCCGACCTGTCCATCATCCAGGGCCGCAAGGTCGCGGTCATCGGTTACGGCAGCCAGGGCCACGCCCACGCGCTGTCGCTCCGTGACTCGGGCGTCGACGTCCGTGTCGGTCTGCACGAGGGCTCCAAGTCCAAGGCCAAGGCCGAGGAGCAGGGCCTGCGCGTGGTGACCCCGTCGGAGGCCGCCGCCGAGGCCGACGTCATCATGATCCTGGTCCCGGACCCGATCCAGGCCCAGGTCTACGAGGAGTCCATCGCCCCGAACCTGAAGGACGGCGACGCGCTGTTCTTCGGCCACGGCCTGAACATCCGCTTCGACTTCATCAAGCCCCCGGCGGGCGTCGACGTGTGCATGGTCGCCCCCAAGGGCCCGGGTCACCTCGTGCGCCGTCAGTACGAGGAGGGTCGCGGCGTTCCCTGCATCGTGGCCGTCGAGCAGGACGCCACCGGCAACGGCTTCGCGCTGGCGCTGTCGTACGCCAAGGGCATCGGTGGCACCCGCGCGGGCGTCATCAAGACGACCTTCACCGAGGAGACCGAGACCGACCTGTTCGGTGAGCAGGCCGTTCTCTGCGGTGGTACCGCCGCCCTGGTGAAGGCCGGCTTCGAGACCCTCGTCGAGGCGGGCTACCAGCCGGAGATCGCCTACTTCGAGTGCCTGCACGAGCTGAAGCTGATCGTCGACCTCATGTACGAGGGTGGCCTGGAGAAGATGCGCTGGTCCGTCTCCGAGACCGCCGAGTGGGGCGACTACGTCACCGGCCCGCGGATCATCACCGACGCCACCAAGGCCGAGATGAAGAAGGTCCTCGCCGAGATCCAGGACGGCACCTTCGCGCGTGAGTGGATGGCCGAGTACCACGGCGGTCTGAAGAAGTACAACGAGTACAAGACCGCGGACTCCGAGCACCTCCTGGAGACCACCGGCAAGCAGCTGCGCAAGCTGATGAGCTGGGTGGACGAGGAGGCGTAAGTCCTCGACCGACGGGGCCGGAGCGGCATGCTCCGGCCCCGTTGTCCAACCTGTCCGACCACGGACGGGTGATCCTTCCGCAGCGGCGTAAAAGCCCATCGCCCACGCCACTACACTGCTGCACACATACGCGTCAGGCCCACAGCGTCGTGCGTCTTCCACGCGGCTCAAGCGACCCTTTGGGTCGCGACATCCCTCCACCGCCTGCGGCCGTCGGGACGGCCGTCCGCATGCAATGGACTTGTGAGGACTCACGTGAGCTCGAAACCTGTCGTACTCATCGCTGAAGAGCTGTCGCCCGCGACCGTCGACGCGCTTGGCCCCGACTTCGAGATCCGGCAGTGCAACGGCGCGGACCGCGCCGAGCTGCTGCCCGCCATCGCCGACGTCGACGCGATCCTGATCCGCTCCGCCACCAAGGTGGACGCCGAGGCGATCGCCGCCGCCAACAAGCTGAAGGTCGTCGCGCGAGCCGGCGTCGGCCTGGACAACGTGGACGTCTCCGCCGCCACCAAGGCCGGCGTGATGGTCGTCAACGCCCCGACCTCCAACATCGTGACCGCCGCCGAGCTGGCCTGCGGTCTGCTGCTCGCCACGGCCCGCCACATCCCGCAGGCCAACACCGCCCTGAAGAACGGCGAGTGGAAGCGCAGCAAGTACACGGGCGTCGAGCTCGCCGAGAAGACCCTCGGTGTCGTGGGTCTGGGCCGCATCGGTGCGCTCGTCGCCCAGCGCATGTCCGCCTTCGGCATGAAGGTCGTCGCCTACGACCCCTACGTGCAGCCCGCGCGCGCCGCGCAGATGGGCGTCAAGGTGCTGTCGCTGGACGAGCTGCTCGAGGTCTCCGACTTCATCACCGTCCACCTCCCCAAGACCCCCGAGACCCTCGGTCTCATCGGCGACGAGGCCCTGCACAAGGTCAAGCCGAGCGTCCGGATCGTCAACGCCGCGCGTGGTGGCATCGTCGACGAGGCCGCGCTGTTCTCCGCCCTCAAGGAAGGCCGCGTCGCCGGCGCCGGTCTCGACGTGTACGCGAAGGAGCCCTGCACGGACTCCCCGCTCTTCGAGCTCGACCAGGTCGTCTGCACCCCGCACCTCGGTGCCTCCACCGACGAGGCCCAGGAGAAGGCCGGCATCGCCGTCGCCCGCTCCGTCCGTCTCGCCCTCGCCGGTGAGCTCGTGCCGGACGCGGTCAACGTCCAGGGCGGCGTCATCGCCGAGGACGTCAAGCCGGGCCTCCCGCTCGCCGAGCGTCTGGGCCGGATCTTCACCGCCCTCGCCGGCGAGGTGGCCGTACGGCTGGACGTCGAGGTGTACGGCGAGATCACCCAGCACGACGTGAAGGTGCTGGAGCTCTCCGCCCTCAAGGGTGTCTTCGAGGACGTCGTCGACGAGACGGTCTCCTATGTCAACGCCCCGCTGTTCGCCCAGGAGCGCGGCGTCGAGGTGCGGCTGACGACCAGCTCCGAGTCGTCCGACCACCGCAACGTGGTGACCGTGCGCGGCACGCTCGGCAGCGGCGAGGAGGTGTCGGTCTCCGGCACGCTGGCCGGTCCGAAGCACCTGCAGAAGATCGTCGCGGTCGGTGACTACGACGTGGACCTCGCCCTCGCCGACCACATGGTCGTGCTCCGGTACGAGGACCGTCCGGGTGTCGTCGGCACCGTGGGCCGGATCTTCGGCGAGGCGGGTATCAACATCGCCGGCATGCAGGTCGCCCGCTCGGCGGCCGGCGGCGAGGCGCTGGCCGTCCTGACGGTCGACGACACGGTGCCGGCGGGCGTTCTCACCGAGGTGGCCGAGGAGATCGGCGCCACGTCCGCGCGCGCGGTGAACCTCGTCTGACGTACAAAGCACAAGGCGGGGCGCGCTGAGGACCGGTCCTCAGCGCGCCCCGCCTTTTCGTTTGGTGCTCCCGCACACCTAATCCGCCCAGCCGGCGCCCGCGGCCGCCGGCGCCCCCCCCCCCGCCGGCACCGCGCCC
>NZ_JBHUYR010000008.1:0-256870 GCF_042668605.1 Streptomyces sp. NPDC057280 | reverse complement strand
CCGGCGCGTGGCCACCCCGCGGGGCCCGCGGCCCCGCGCCCCCGGGCGCCGCGCGCGCGCCCCCCCGGCCGACGCACCCCGCCCCCGCCGGGGCGCGCTGAGGACCGGTCCTCAGCGCGCCCCGCCTTTTCGTTGCGTCAGGCGGACACCTTCTCCCGCTCAGCCTCCGCCGGCTCCGGCGTCCCCACGCCCCGCAGCGTCACCGCCGCCACCACCGCCGCCAGCGTCAGGAACACCGCCCCTCCGATCGCCGCTCCCTGCATCCCGCTGGTGAACGCCTCCCGGGCCACCCTCGCGAGGCCGGGGACCCGGTCGGCCACCGCCAGCGCCCCGCCCAGGGTCTCGCGGGCCGTGTCCGGCGCTGAAGCCGGCATCTCGTGGCGGTAGACGGCCGTACCGATGGAGCCGAGCAGCGCCATGCCCAGCGCGCCGCCGAACTCCGAGCCGGTCTCCATCAGCGAGGACGCGGTGCCCGCCCGCTCGGCCGGGGCCGTGCCCATGGCCAGGTCCATGATCTGGGACATCACCACGACACCGCCGACCGCCAGCACCGCGCACGCGGTCAGCACCAGCCACAGCGAGTCCGTACCGGCGAAGGCCAGGACCACGAACCCGGCCGCGGCGATCACGAAGCCGGCGGTGACGACGCGGGCGCGGGCCACGCCCTTCTGGACCAGGCTCGTCGCCACCGGCGCCGCCGCACCGATCGGCACCGACGGCAGCAGCGCCCACAGCGCCGCCTCCAGGGCGCTCTTGCCGAGCACCGACTGCAGGTACTGCGTGGTGAAGTACGCCGACCCCATGATCCCGAACGCCGAGACGAGGTTCAGGGCGACGGAGGGGGCGAAGCCGCGGTTGCGGAACAGGGCCGGGTCGATCATCGGGGAGGCCGTGGTGCGCTGGCGGTGCACGAACAGGGCCCCGAAGAGCAGACCGACGGTGATCGAGACGACGTAGCGGACGTTCCAGCCCTCGGAGGGGATCTCCTTCAGGCCGTAGATCACGGGGAGCACGGCCGCCATGGACAGGGGGACGCTCAGCCAGTCGAAGCGGCCGGCCCGCGGGTTGCGGGACTCCGGGAGCAGGAGCGGGCCGAGCACCAGCAGCAGCGCCATGGCGGGCAGGTTGACCAGGAAGACCGAGCCCCACCAGAAGTACTCGACCAGCACCCCGCTCATCACCGAGCCCAGCGCGATGCCGGCCGTCATCACGCCGGACCACAGGCCGATCGCCTTCGCGCGCTGGCCGGGGTCGGTGAACATCGTGCGCAGCAGCGCCATCGTCGACGGCATCAGGGTCGCGCCGCCGATGCCGAGGACCGCGCGGGCCGCGATCAGGGTCTCGGCGCTGTTCGCGTACGCCGCGAGCAGGGAGGCGGCGCCGAAGGCGGTGGCGCCGATCAGCAGCAGCCGGCGGTGGCCGATGCGGTCGCCCAGCGCGCCCATCGTCATCAGCAGACCGGCCAGCACGAACGCGTAGATGTCGAAGATCCACAGCTGCTGGGTGCCGGAGGGCTCCAGGTCCGCGCTGATCGACGGGATCGCGAAGTAGAGGACGGAGACGTCCATCGAGACCAGCAGCAGCGGGAGCATCAGCACGCCGAGTGCGGTCCATTCCCGGCGTCCGGCCAGGGAGTTGGTGCGCGTCGAGTTCGTCATGCCAGGGACTATACGCACGTCTTAAACGCTTGTCTATGACACTTGTATAAGTCGCTTGTCTAGATAGAGTGGGCGCATGGGACACCGTGAGGATCTGCTCGAAGGCGCCAAGCGCTGCCTGCTGGCCAAGGGCTTCGCGCGCACCACCGCGCGCGACATCGTCAAGGAGTCGGGGACCAACCTGGCCTCGATCGGCTACCACTACGGCTCGAAGGACGCGTTGCTCGCGGAGGCGTACCTGGCGCTGGTCGGGGACCTCTCCGAGGCCTTCGACGGCGACGCGGCGGGGATCGTGGCGTCGCCCGGTTCGATCGAGCGGTTCCGGGAGGTGTGGTCGAACATCATCGGCACCATGCGGGGGCCCGGTTCGATGTGGCGCCTCAGTGTGGAGATCGTGGCGATGGGGGATCAACTGCCCGCCGTGCGCGATCACTTGGCGCAGCAGCAGCGGGACGCCGAACGGGCTCTCGTCTCGCTGTTCATGGGTGTGCCGGAGGAGGACGTGCCGGACGGGACGCGCGACACCCTCGGCAGGTTCTACACGACCCTGATGACGGGGCTCATCACCCAGTGGATCTTCGATCCCGAGAACGCGCCCGACGCCGACGCGCTCACCGAGGGGCTCCGCCAGGTGATGGAGGGCATCACCGGGAAGTGATCCGTCCGTCCCGCATCCCGATCACCCGGTCCGCGAAGTGCCGTACGACCGCCCGGTCGTGGCAGATGAACAGGTAGGCCAGGCCCAGCTCGTCCCGGAGGTCGGCCAGCAGGTTCAGGATGCCGGCGCGGACCGAGGGGTCCAGTGCCGACACCGGCTCGTCCAGGACCAGCAGCCGTGGGTTCGAGGCCAACGCGCGGGCGATTCCGGCACGTTGGCACTGGCCGCCGGAGAGCTCGTGCGGACGCCGGTCGCCGTAGGACGGGTCCAGGCCGACGCGGTCGAGGAGTCCGGCGACCTGGGCGGCGGTGGGGCGCAGGCCCTGGAGACGCAGGGGTTCGGCCACCGCGTCCCGGATGCGATGGCGGGGGCTCAGCGAGCCGTACGGGTCCTGGAAGACGGGCTGCATACGGGGGCGGAGCGGGCGGAGTTCGCGTTCGTTGAGGCCGGTCAACTCCCGTCCCTCGAAGCGGACTTCGCCGCTGTCCGGGCGGCGCAGTTGCAGTACGGCCATGGCCGTCGACGACTTGCCGCAACCGGACGGGCCTTCGAGAGCGAGCGTCTCGCCCGTGTCGAGGGTGAAGGAGACGTGGTCGACGGCCGTCATCGTGCCGTAGCGGACGACGAGTTCACGGACGTCGAGCAGCGGGACGCTCGTCATACCTTCTCCCAGTGGTGACAGGCGACCAGTCGGCCGTCCACCCGCTCCGGCCGCGGCTCCTCGCGTCCGCACCGCTCCGAGGCGTGCGGGCACCGGGGCGCGAAGGCGCAGCCCGGCGGCAGTGCCTCCGGGCTCGGGGGCAGGCCGGGAAGGGTGGGGAGGCGGCGACCTCGCGAGCTGTGCGGGAGGCAGGCCAGCAGCCCCGCCGTGTAGGGGGCGAGAGGGCGCTCCAACACGTCCCGCACCGGGCCGAGTTCGGTCATCCGGCCGGCGTACATGACCAGCGCGCGGTCCGCGTGCCGTCGTACCGCCTCCAGGTCGTGCGTGACCAGCACGAGTGCCGCGCCGACGGCCTCGCGCTGCTCGGTGAGCAGCCGCAGCACCTGGTCGCGGCGCTCCTCGTCCAGCGCGGTGGTGGGTTCGTCGGCGACCAGGATGTCGGGTTCGTTGATCGTGGCCATCGCGACGACCGCGCGCTGCCGCATGCCGCCGGAGAACTCGTGCGGATACGACCGTGCCCGGCGCGCGGCGTCCGGGATGCCCACCCGGTCGAGCGCCGCCACCGCCCTGACGCGGGCCTCCGCACGGGAGACGCGGGCCACCGACCGTACGGCGGTGGCGAGTTGGTCGCCCACCGGGTGCACGGGGGAGAGGGCGGACAGGGCGTCCTGGGGGACGAGGGCGATACGGCGGCCGCGGGCGGCCGACAAGTCCGGCCGCACGGTGCCTGTTTGTACGGCATCGGACGGCAGCATCCCGAGCAGCGCCCTCGCCGTCAGGGACTTGCCCGCGCCCGACTCGCCGACCAGGGCGAGGACTTCACCGGCGTGGACGTCGAAGGAGAGTCCGCGGACCACCTCGACGCCGTCGAAGGCGATCCGCAGATCGCGGACGCAGAGCACGGGTTCAGACGCCGACGGGGTCAACGGGGTCAACGGGGGTCACCTTCCCTCTTGGGCTGGTACGCGGTGCGTGGCGCCCCTGTGCGGAGGCCGCCCCTGACACCGCGAGCCCCGCCAGCAGGGCCAGCGCCACCGCGGGGGCGAGGGCGGCCCAGGGGGCGCGTTCGACGTAGGCGCGGGACTCGTCGAGGAGCAGGCCCCACTCCGGGGCGGGCGGCTGGGCGCCCAGGCCCAGGAAGCCGAGCGAGGCCAGGGCGAGGGCGATGCCGGGCAGCCGGAGGAGGGCGTGCCGGGCGACGGGGGCGGCGACGGAGGGCAGGACGTGCCGGGTGAGGATCCACCACGGGGGTGCGCCGAGGGCCCGTTGGGCCAGCAGGAACGAGGACGCGCGTACCTCCTGGACCAGCGCCGCCGCGTGGGCGGCCAGCGGGGGCCAGGAGATCAGGGCGACCGCGAGGGCCGCGCCGCCGGTGCCGGGGCCCGCCGCCGCGGCCACCAGGATGCCGACGATGACCGGCGGGAGGGCGTTGGCGATGTCGGCCGCGCCGGCGGCGACGCCGGGGAGGAAGCCGAGCGCGAGGGCGGCCAGCAGGCTCAGCAGACAGACGGCGGCGGCCGTGCCCACGGTGGGGGCGGCGCCGTGACCGAGCCGGGCGAGGACGTCACGGCCGAGGCCGTCGGTGCCGAGGGGATGGGACCAGGAGGGCGCGGTGAGCCGGTCGGCGGTGTGGACGGCGTACGGGTCGCGCAGCAGCCCCCAGCCGATGACCACGACGAGGAGTGTGAACAGGGTCAACGGGATCGCGGGGTGTGTACGGACCGGGCGGGCGGGAGGCAGGGCGAGGGAGGCGTCACGCAGGGCGGGGCCGAGCAGGCCACGCCGTGTGAAGGCCGCCAGCGCGCCCACGGCCAAACCGAGCGTCAACAGCGCCAGCACCGCCCCCTGGAGCAGCGGCAGATCCTGCGACTTGGCCGCGCCGAGCGCCGTACGCCCGATACCGGGCACGGCGAACACGGTCTCCACGGCGACCGCGCCACCCGTCAGCCCCACGGCGACCATCCCGAACTGCGGTACCAGAGGCGGCAGGACGCGCTTCAGCGCGGCCCCCGCGATCAGCCTCCGACTCACCCCGGCGCCCCGCCACAGCTCCACCCACCGTTCGTCCAGCACCCCCGGCAGCGCATCCGCGACCAGCCGCCCCAGCAGCCCGCCCGCCGGCACCCCGAGCGCGAGCGCCGGCAGCACCATGTACCGAGGCCCCTGCCACCCCGACGTCGGCAGCCACCCCAGCCACACCCCGCACACCAGCAGCGCGACGGTGGCCAGCAGGAACTCCGGCACGGCCGCGAGCATCGCCGCGAACGCACCCGCCGACCGCCGTCCCCGCACCAGCACCGACGCGACCAGCGCACCGGCCAGCACCAGGGCCACCCCGAAGGCCGCCCCCATCAGCGCCAGCGACACCTGCAACCCGGACACGACCGACGGCAGCACCTCGGTCCCCGACACCCAGGACGTACCGAGGTCCCCGCGCACCAGCCCGGACGCCCACCTCCCCAGCAGCGACAGCGGACCGGCGTCCAGCCCGAGATCCCGCCGTACGGCGTCCAGCGCCTCCTTCGTCGGCTCCTGCTCGGCGGAGCGGGCGCGCAGGACGGTGAGGGCGGGGTCCTTGCCGGAGAGCCAGGGCAGGAGCCCCACGGCGGCGACCACCGCGAGCAGCCCGAGGGCGCGGGTCGCCCCGGCGGCGCTGGGCAACGCCCGCGTCCAGGCGCGCACTTGCCGCGGTCTCATGGGCCCGGGCCCGGCTTTCCCGGCTCTCACTTGACGTAGGTCTCCGTGGTGACCAGCTCCCGCTCGCGCGGGTCGTGCGCGGCGCCGACGACCCCGGCGGCGTCGCCCTGGATCACCCGCTCGTGGAGCATCGGGATCGCGGCGTCGGTGGCCAGTACGGCGGCCTCGGCGGCGATGACCGCCCTGCGCCGGGCCTCGCCGGTGCCGGTCCCGGCGGCCTTCCGCAGCGCCGCGTCCACCCGGGCGTCGGCGAGCTGGGAGATGTTGAAGGAGCCGTCGGAGGCGAAGTCGCTGTAGAGGTAGGCGGCCGGGTCGCCGGAGTCGAGGACGGTGGCGCGGGACAGGATGAACGCGTCGAACTCCCCGGCGAGCGCGTCGGTTTCGATGGTGGCGTACTCGCGGATCTCCAGCTTGACCTTGAACCCGGCCTTCTGGAGCTGCTGTTGCAGGGTGGCCGCGACCTCGGGCAGTTCGGCGCGGTCGGTGAAGGTGCCGATGGTGATGGACTGCCCGTCCGCCTTCGGGGCGACGGCCCGCTTCTCCTTCGACCGCAGCTGGGCCGCCCAGGGCAGCGCGGGCCCCAGCAGCCCCTCGGCGACATCGGCGCGCCCCTCGTACACGCCCCGCACGATCGAGCCGGCGTCCATCGCCTCCCGGGCGGCGGCGCGCAGGCCGGCGTCCCGGAAGGGGCCGTCGGAGGTGTTGAGGTAGAGGGTGTTGGTGCGCGGCATCGGCACCTCGGTGACGAGATCCTCGTCCAGCAGTGCCGCCTGCGAGACCGGGACGGCCTCGACGATGTCGGCCTCGCCGCTTCTGAGGGCGGCGGCGCGTGCGGTGCCGTCCGGGACGAACTTCACGTCGATCCCCGGGGACTTGGCCCGCTCGCCCCAGTAGCCGTCGTAGCGGTCGAGGGTGGCGGAGGAGGTGCCGTCGACCTGGGTGAGTTCGAAGGCGCCGGTGCCGGCGCCGACGGGGTTCACGGTCTTCCCGCGGTACGCCTTCGCCGCGAGGATCGACAGCTGCGGCGAGCTGAGCCGCTGCGGGACGAGGGGGTCGTCGTCGGCCGTGGTGACGCTGACCGTGTCGGAGTCCTGGGCCCGCACGGTCAGGTCGACGCCGTCGAGGATGCGGGGCTTGGGAGAGGCGGTGGCGGCGGCGGTGAGCGACCGTACGACCGCCTTCGCGTCGAGCGCGCTGCCGTCGTGGAAGGTGACGCCGTCGCGTATCTCGAAGGTCCAAGTGCGGCCGTTCTGCCGCCACTTGGTGGCGAGCGCGGGTTCGGCGTCTCCGTCGGCGTCCAGCTTCACCAGCGTCTCGGCCGTCGACCAGCGGGACAGCTTGAACGCGTCGTCCGACAACGGGGAGAGCCCCGAGCGCGGCGGCTGCATCATCGCGACGCGCACCCGCTTTCCGTCGCCGTCGGCGGCGGAGCCCGCCCCGGAGAAGCAGCCGGTGAGCAGTGCGGACGTCGCCGCGAGGGCGGTGACGGGGAGCAGACGGCGAGCGGGCAGGCGCACGGAACCCTCCGGGTAAAGGGGTGGTCAAGAGGCAGTGTGCGCCGACCGTAGCATGATGACAATCGTTTTCAATAATCCCCCTCGCCCCTCGCCCCCTGCCTACAGGCGCGCTCCCTTCAACGCCATGTGCAGCAGCAGCCGGTCCTCCCCGTCGTCCAGGTCGAGGCCGGTCAGCTGCTCGACCCGGGAGAGGCGGTAGTAGAGGGTCTGCCGGTGGATGCCCAGGGCCGCCGCCGTGCGGCCCGCCTGGCCCGCGCAGTCGAGGTACGTCTCGGCGGTGCGGGCGAGGTCGCGGTGGGCGGGGGAGAGGAGGGGGCGTACGGCGGGGTCGTGGGCCGTGTCCGCGGGGAGCGCGGTCAGCAGCCGGTAGGGGCCGATGGCGGACCAGTGCGCGATCGGGCCCAGCGCCGGTTCCGCCAGGGCCGCGCGGGCCGAGGCCGAGGCCTCCTGCCAGGCCGCCGGCAGGTCGGCCAGGTTCGTGCGGGGTTCGCCGACCCCGGCGGCACGCGCGACCCCGGCCTCGGTTTCTCCAAGGAGCCGCTGAGCCGCCGTCAGCGCGGGGGTCCGTGCCTCCGGCGACCGCAGTCTGACCAGGAGCGCGAGGCTGTGGGCCGTCGTGCCCCACGGCACCGTGCACAGTGCCGTCGTGTGCGGGACCGTACGGGCCGACGGGGCGTCGTCGGGGTCGGCGGACGGCCACGGGGCGACGCACACCACCGCGTGCGGGCCGTCGCCGCGCGGGCCGAGGGCCGTGCGCAGCGCCGCCACCGCCATGTCGCCCTGCCAGCCGCGTTCGGCGGTCAGCGCCGCCCGTAGCTCCCGGCTGAGATCCGCCCCGTGCTGCGCCTCGTCCGCGAGCAGCGCGCCGATGCGGACGGTCACCTCCATGGCGGCGGTGAGTTGGGTGTCGGTGGGCCCGGGGTCGGACTCCAGCAGCCAGACGTATCCGAGGACGACACCCCGATGGCGTACGGGCAGACAGATCCGTCCGCGGTAGACGCCCGCCTCCGGGGTCGGCGGGATGCGGACCGGGCCGGTCGCGCGGGTGATGCCGAAGCCCTCGAACCAGGTCCGGACGGCCGTCGTCGACCGCCGGGTCAGGATCGAGCGGGTGCGGACCGGGTCCAGGGCCGAGGGGTCGAGGTCGCCCTCACTGTCGTAGGCCCCGAAGGCGATCAGCTCGAAGTCGCGGTTCTCCAGGGTCGCCGGGACGCCGAGGAGCTCCGAGATCTCGTCGACCAGCTCCTGATAGTCACCTTTGTAATCCGCGGTCACTCCCGCATTCTCCCGCACGATCGCAGCCCCTTCATACATCTGTCTGAGATCTGCGGCACGGATGCGTGACAGCTGTCGATGGTCGACGATCGGAGGGATCCTTAGGTTTCACGGTGGTTCTCCGTGCCGTACCCGAGTTGCGGGACTGCGGCGTGTTCCTGCTGGTTTGTGGAGGTGCCCCGTGCTGGGTCCCGTGATTCTCGCCGCGTCGCGCAGCGACAGGATGCGACGTCTGATTTCGGCGATGCCGGTGACCAAGCAGGTCGTCGACCGCTTCATCCCCGGCGAGACCGTCGACGACGTCGTACCGATCATCGAGAGCCTCACCGACCAGGGCCTCGAGCTGACGATGGACGTCGTCGGCGAGGACATCACCACCCCCGAGCAGGCCTACGCGGCCCGCGACGCCTACCTCGCGCTGGTCGACCGGCTGCGCGACCTCGGGCTCGGCGAGCGGGTCGAGATGTCCGTGAAGCTGTCGATGTTCGGGCAGGCGCTGGACGGCGGGCACGAGCTGGCGCTCGCCAACGTCCGTCCCGTCGTCGAGGCCGCCGCCGCCATCGGGACGACCGTGACCCTCGACGCCGAGGACCACACCACCCTCGACTCGATGTTCGCCATCCACGAGGAGCTGCGGAAGGACTTCCCGCAGACCGGCTGCGTCATCCAGGCCTACCTCTTCCGCACCGAGGCCGACGCCCGCCGCCTCGCCGAGGCCGGCAGCCGCGTCCGGCTCGTGAAGGGCGCCTACAAGGAGCCCGCCGAGGTCGCTTACCAGCAGAAGCACGAGATCGACAAGGCGTACGTCCGCATCCTCAAGACCCTGATGGAGGGCGAGGGATACCCGATGATCGGCTCCCACGACCCGCGCCTGATCTCCATCGCCCAGGAACTCGCCCGCAAGGCCGGCCGCAAGCTCGACGAGTACGAGTTCCAGATGCTGTACGGCATCCGCGGCGACGAGCACCTGCGCCTCGCCGCCGAGGGCCACCGCATGCGCGTCTACACCGCGTACGGCACCGACTGGTACGGCTACTTCATGCGGAGGCTGGCGGAGAAGCCGGCGAACCTGCGCTTCTTCCTCCGTTCGATGGTCAGCAAGGGCTGAGCCCCACCACCCGCTCAAGTTCAAGGAGTTACGGATCTCATGGACGCTGTGACCCAGGTCCCCACCCCCGTCAACGAGCCGGTGCACGGCTACGCCCCCGGCTCGCCCGAGCGTGCCCGCCTGGAGGCCAAGCTCAAGGAGCTGGCCGAGAACCCCATCGACCTGCCGATGACCATCGGCGGCGAGAAGCGGATGGGCGGCGGTGAGCGCTTCGACGTCGTGCAGCCGCACAACCACAAGGCCCGCCTCGGCACCTACGCCAACGCCACCCAGCAGGACGCCCAGGACGCCATCGACGCGGCCCTCGCCGCCGCGCCCGCCTGGCGCGCGATGTCCTTCGACGACCGCGCCGCGATCATCCTGCGCGCGGCCGAGCTGCTGGCGGGCCCCTGGCGCGAGACGCTGGCCGCTTCGACGATGCTCGGTCAGTCCAAGACCGCCCAGCAGGCCGAGATCGACACCCCCTGTGAGCTGGTCGACTTCTGGCGCTTCAACGTCAAGTACGCCCGCGACCTGCTGGCCGAGCAGCCGCCGGCGAACTCCCCGGGCGTCTGGAACCGCCTCGACCACCGCCCGCTCGA
Source organism: Streptomyces sp. NPDC057280 (assembly GCF_042668605.1). NCBI lineage: Bacteria > Bacillati > Actinomycetota > Actinomycetes > Kitasatosporales > Streptomycetaceae > Streptomyces > Streptomyces sp. NPDC057280. The sequence continues at coordinate 246,715 of NZ_JBHUYR010000008.1, read as the reverse complement.
AGGCTTCGTCTACGCGATCACGCCGTTCAACTTCACGGCCATCGCGGGCAACCTGCCCACCGCGCCCGCGCTGATGGGCAACGTGGTGGTCTGGAAGCCGTCCCCGACCCAGACCCACGCCGCCGTGCTGCTCATGCAGCTCCTGGAGGAGGCGGGCCTGCCCAAGGGCGTCATCAACCTGGTCACCGGCGACGGCATCGAGGTCTCCAAGGTCGCCCTGGAGCACCGGGACCTCGCCGGCATCCACTTCACCGGCTCCACCAAGACCTTCCAGTACCTGTGGAAGACGGTCGGCAACAACATCGAGAAGTACCGCTCCTACCCGCGGCTGGTCGGCGAGACCGGCGGCAAGGACTTCGTCGTCGCCCACCCGAGCGCCGACAAGGCGATCCTCAAGACCGCCCTGACCCGCGGTGCCTTCGAGTACCAAGGCCAGAAGTGCAGCGCCACCTCCCGCGCCTACATCCCGGCGTCGATCTGGAACTCCGGCTTCAAGGAGGAGTTCGCGGCCGAGGTCGACTACCTGACCATGGGTGACGTCACCGACCTGTCGAACTTCATCGGCGCGGTCATCGACGAGCGCGCGTTCGCCAAGAACAAGGCGGCCATCGACCGCGCCAAGTCCGACCCCACCTGCACGATCGTCGCGGGCGGTTCGTACGACGACTCCGTCGGCTACTTCGTCCGCCCGACCGTCGTCGAGTGCACCGACCCGGAGAACGAGGTCTTCACGACCGAGTACTTCGGCCCGTTCCTCGCCGTGTACGTCTACGAGGACGACCAGTACGACGAGATGCTGACCCAGATGGAGTCGGCGTCCGACTACGCCCTCACCGGCTCGGTGATCTCGTCCGACCGCGCGGCGGCGGCGTACACGATGGAGAAGCTGCGCTACGCGGCCGGCAACTTCTACATCAACGACAAGTCCACCGGCGCCGTCGTCGGCCAGCAGCCCTTCGGCGGCGGCCGCGCCTCCGGCACCAACGACAAGGCGGGCGCCCCGCAGAACCTGATGCGCTGGACCCTGACCCGCGCCATCAAGGAGACGCTGGTCCCGCCGACCGACTACACGTACCCGCACATGGGCTGACGTCAGGTCACATGACCGAAGGGGCCGGACCGTTGTCCGGCCCCTTCGGTCATCCTCCGGCCGGCAGGTGCCGGTCCAGGAAACCCCGCACGAGGTCCGCGATCTGGGCCGCGTGGGTCTCCAGGGCGAAGTGGCCCGTGGGGAGCAGGTGGATCTCGGCCTTCGGGAGATCGCGCTGGAAGGCCAGCGCCCCGGCCGGGACGAAGATCTCGTCGTGGGCGCCCCAGGTGGCGAGGAGCGGGACCTGGCTGGTGCGGAAGTACGCGTGGAAGGCCGGGTAGAGGGCGAAGTTGGAGCCGTAGTCGGCGATGAGGTCCAGCTGGATCTCCGGCTGGCCGGGGCGCGCCATCAACGCCGCGTCGTGCTCGTACGCCTCCGGTGCGACGAGTGCCCGGTACTCCTCCGGTACCCCGTGCAGGTACTGCCACTTGATGCCCTCCGGTGAGCTGATCTCGCGCACCGGCGCCTCCGTCTGCGGCGTCCGCTCCGCGATCAGCGCGAGCACCGGCGCCCAGGCCTCCTTCCCGAGCCCCTCCTCGTAGGCGTTGCCGTTCTGGGTGACGATCGCCGTGACGCGCTCGGGGTGGGCGAGGGCGAGCCGCAGGCCGATCGGGGCGCCGTAGTCCTGGATGTAGAGGGCGTACCGCTCGATGCCGAGCTGCTCGGTGAACTCGCCCGTGATGGCGGCGAGTTCGGCGAAGGTGTACGGGAATTCGCCGGCGTCCGGTGCCGCCGAGCGGCCGAAGCCGATGTGGTCGGGGGCGATGAGGCGGTACCGGTCGGCGAGGCGGGGGATCAGCTCGCGGAACATGTGCGAACTGGTGGGGAAGCCGTGGAGCAGCAGGAGGACCGGGGCGTCGGCGGGCCCGGCCTCGCGGTAGTGGATGTCGAGGCCGCGGACGGTGGTGGTGCGGTGGGCGGTGACCATGGCGTCTAACCTCTTAATTCATATTTGGTGGTTAGATCAGTCCATCATGGGTCGCCGTACCGGTCAAGCATCTTTGAGTGGTTAGGTCGCCCGCACCAGGATCTTCCCCGTGTTCCCGCCCCGCAGCATCAGCAGGAACGCCTCCACGATCCGTTCGAAGCCGTCGACCACCGTCTCGTCGAGGGCGAGCGTGCCGCGCTGGAGGTGCGGGACGGCGAACTCTTCCAACTCCTGTTGTACGTGACGGTAGTTGCTCACCAGGAAGCCCTCGATGCGCAGGCTCTTCTCGACCACGTCCGCGTGGTTGAAGTGGGCCTCGGTGCGGCCCGGGGTGTTGTACTGGCCGACCGTGCCGATCCGGACCACGCGGCCGTGTTCCCGGAGGGCGCCGATTCCCGCGGCCAGGTGATCGCCGCCCACGTTGTCCACGAAGACGTCGACGCCGTCCGGGGCTGCCTTCGCCAGCAGGTCCCGCACCGGGGCCGCGTGATAGTCGAACGCCGTGTCGTAGCCGACCTGTTCCGTCAGATGCCGGACCTTGGCGGGCGAGCCCGCGCTGCCGATCAGCCGGCCCGCGCCCAGGAGACGTGCGAAGCGGCCCGTCGCCGTGCCGACGCCGCCCGCTGCCGCCGAGACGAACACGTCGTCGCCCTCGCGGAGCCGGGCGACACGGGTCAGGCCGACGTACGCGGTGAGGCCGGTGCCGCCGAGGACACTCAAGTACGCGGAGAGAGGGACGCCTTCGTGGTGGGGCAGGCGTCTGACCTCCTCCGGGGTCACCAGCGCGTGCGTGCGCCAGCCCCGGCGGTGGAAGACGACCGCGCCCTCCGGCAGCTCGGGCGTGCGGGACGCGATCACACGGCCCAGCGTGCGGCCCTCCAACGGGGCGTTCAACTCGAAGTCCCCGTCCATCATTTCGCGGTGGTAGGGGTCGACCGACCAGTAGAGGTTCTCCACCAGTGCCGTGCCGGGGGTGGGCTCGGGCACCGGTGACTCCGCGAAGCGGAAGTGGTCCGGGGTCGGGAATCCCGTCGGGCGGGCGGTCTGGTGCACGGTGATCGTGGTGTCGGTCATGGGAGCCGACCGTAGGGAGGAATGCCGGCCGGGAGCAGAGGGTTGCGTTCATGGAACAGGCACTTCCATGAGCCGTGGCTCATAGCAGCAGGTGGGGGACCCCGTATCCATGAACGACACCGTCGATCTCGTGCCGCACGAACTCCGTACCCTGGTCGCCGTCGCCGAGGAGGGCGGGTTCTCGGCCGCCGCCCGCCGCCTCGGCACGACCAGTCCGCCGTCTCGCACGCCGTACGCGGAATCGAGCGCAAGCTGGGCGTGGTGCTGTTCGAGCGAGGGCGGTACGGGGCCCGGCCGACGGCCGCCGGGGCACGGGCCGTTGCCCACGCGCGCCGGATGCTGACCATGCTCGTCGGCGAGACCCGACGCGCCGAGAGCGACAGCGTCGGCGGCCCCCTCCGCATCGCCGCCTTCCGCAGCGCGGCCCTCCACCTCCTCCCGCCCGTCCTCGAACGCCTCACCGCCCGCCACCCCGAGATCGAGCCGACCGTCACCGTCGTACGCGAGGTCGGTGCGGGTACGGCCGGGGAGGTGGTCGAAGGGCGGGCCGACCTCGGGATCGCCACCTTCGGGACCAGTTCCCCCATCCCGCCGCAGCTCGTCGGCGACGTACTCCTCGAAGAGCCGTACTCCCTCGTGCACCCGGCCGGGCATCCCGACCCGCGTTCGCTCCCGCTCGTCGACTGGCTGGAGAACTGCTCCTCCTACACGCGCGCCTGGTGGGCGGCCCAGGACTGGATCCCCACCGCGACGGTCCACGCCGAGGACGACGGGGCGGTGCTGTCGATGGTGGGCAGCGGGTTCGGGATGGGGATCATGCCCGCGCTCTCCCTCGCCGATGTGCCGTCCGCCGTCGAGATCACCGATCTCGGTCCCGGCCGCCCCACCCGTCAGGTCGGGTATGTCACCACGCCCGAACTGGCCGTCTCCGCCGCCGTTCGGGCGCTGGTGCGGGAGTTGCGCGGTCAGGTGAAACCGCAGTTCAGCGGCGTGTGACCCAATCCACCGTCTCAGATAGTAGGAAGTCCGAGTAATTGTGGAGACAGACACGGCCGCCTCCCTTAGCTTTGTAGAAGCCGAACGTCTCGCTCGATCAAGCGAATGGCGGTCGTGAGCCGGGCCCGTGCAGGCAACCCCTGCGGCCCACCGCTCCCCGCCCCTTCCGGCGTCTCGCAACCCCCCGTTGCCTCCATGCATTCATGCATTCGAAGGAGTCGATTTCCCATGGCCGAGACGACCGTCCGCCGTCGAGTCCGTCACACGTCCCGCACGAGCGATTCCGACCGCAAGAACGCCGCGGCCGCCCTCCAGCGTGCCCTCGACCGCCGTGACAACGGCGGCTCGACCGGCCACTGAGCAGCCACGACGCACCTGTGGCAGCCCACTGGGCAGCCACAGCGCACCTGAAGAAGCCGGGAGCCGCACCCGCACCGGGGTGCGGCGCGGTCTCACCCGCCGCGCCGCACCTCGAAATGGTCGATCCGCTCCCCGTTCTGCGCGAGCGCCGACACCCTGAGCCGCGGCGTGCTGCCGCTCTCCGCCTCCACCTTGAGCAGCGAGAACCCCCGGTAGCGCACCCGCGACCACTCCACCGTCTCCGCCTTCGTGGCCCGTGACTTCGTCCACTGGAAGGTGTCCACGGAGTCGACGTCGCGCACATGGCCCTCGTAGCTCTCCTTCGCGCCCGCCGGGAAGCCGTACAGGTCCTTGCCGCCTCCGCCGGCGGTGACGTACACGATCCCGTCCCGCGTCGGATCGGTCGACGCGCCGATCGGTACCCGCCGGCCCACCTCGCCGCCCTTGATCGCGTCGGTCCGCTCGTAGACGTGGTTGTGCCCGTTGATCACCAGGTCCACCTGGTGCTTCGCGAACAGCGGCAGCCACTGCGCCCGCACCCCGCCGTCCGAGGCGTGCGACGAGGTCGAGTACGCGCAGTGGTGGAAGAAGACGACGACGAAGTCCACCGCCTTGCGCAGCTCCCCGAGCCGGTCGTCGAGCCAGGCCGTCTGCTTCCCGCCCGTGTGGCCGAGGTTGGCGGGGATCTCGTACGACACGTCGTTGGCGTCCAGCGCCACGAAGCCGACGTTGCCGTACACGAAGGAGTACGCGCCCGGGGCCGTGCGCGCGTCGAAGCCGCTGTCCGGGAGGGACCAGCGGGCGAGCTGGCCGCCGTAGCCCTCGGGGGAGTACCAGGCCTCCATGTCGTGGTTCCCGGTCGTCACCATCCACGGCACGGACCGCGCGACCTGCTCGTTCTGCTTCAGGAACAGGTCCCAGTACGCCGGGTCGTAGCCGTCCGCCCTGTCGCCGCGGCCGTTGACGTCGGCGTAGCAGATGTCGCCCGCGTGCAGATGGAAGGCCGGGTTCTGCTTCAGCAGGATGTCGTCGTTGGCGGCGGCGGCCTTGCTCACGCCCTGGTCGCCGAAGGCCGTGAACACGAACTTCTCCGGGCGGGTGGGCGCGGTGCGGAAGGAGGCGATCGTCGAGCGGTGTTCGGGGGCGGCCGGGTCGAGGCCGTCGTGGCCGACGCCGTAGTAGTACGTCGTGCCCGGGAGCAGGTCGTCCAGGGCCGCGTGCACGTAGTACTGGTCGAGGGTGGGGCGGACGCCGGTGACGCCGGGGGTGTGGAGGTCGCGGATCTCGGCCTCGATCCGCCGGCCGAGGTCGTCGGGGCGGGCGCCGATCCGGACGTACGGCTTGCGGACGGCGGCCGGGACCTGCCAGGAGATCCGCATCTGCGTCCTCGGGTCGGCGCCGAAGGCGAGATGGCGGCCGAAGGGGACGACGGCCGAGCCGGGCGCCCTGCCGGTCGCGGACGCGGGGGCGGAGGCTGCCGTACGGGCCGGTGAACCGTTTCCGTCCGTGGAGCAACCGGTCAGCAGGCCGCCCGCCACCGCGCCCGCCGTCACCAGCGTGCGCCGCCGGGTCAGCTTCGTGCGCAGGTACTCGTGCTGCTCCGCCATGCTCATCCGGCGGGCGAGCTGCGGCGGGATGCCTACGTCGGGAAGGTCCATGACGGTGAAGTTCCCAGCGCGGGCCAACGGCCGCCCTACGTACGGGTGAACGCCCGTCGAAGGGCTGACGCCCAGCAGAGCCCGGGGTGATCCGGGGTGTCCGCATCGCGGACATGTCGTGTCATCCCATGGGACGAGGAGTAAGGTGCCGACATGTCTCGCAGCATCAATCTCGCAGTGATTCCCGGTGACGGCATCGGCCAGGAGGTCGTGGCCGAAGGTCTGAAGGTCCTCTCCGCCGTCCTTCCGCAGGATGTGAAGCTGGAGACGAAGGAGTACGACTTCGGCGCCCGGCGCTACCACGCCACCGGTGAGACCCTCACCGACGCCGACGCGGAGGCGCTCAAGCAGCACGACGCGATCCTCCTCGGCGCCATCGGCGACCCGTCGGTCCCCTCCGGCGTCCTGGAGCGCGGCTTCCTGCTGAAGCTCCGCTTCCTGTTCGACCACCACGTCAACCTGCGTCCGTCGAAGCTCCTGCCGGGCGTCGAGACGCCCCTCAAGGGTGAGCCCGCGATCGACTTCGTGGTCGTCCGCGAGGGCACCGAGGGCCCGTACACCGGCAACGGCGGCACCATCCGCAAGGGCACCCCGCACGAGGTCGCCACCGAGGTCTCCGTGAACACGGCCTTCGGTGTCGAGCGCGTGGTCCGCGACGCCTTCGCCCGCGCCCAGGCCCGTCCGCGCAAGAAGCTCACGCTGGTCCACAAGAACAACGTGCTGTCCTTCGCGGGCCACCTGTGGACGAACATCTTCAACCAGGTGGCCGAGGAGTTCCCCGAGGTCACCACCGACTACATCCACGTCGACGCGGCCACCATCTACCTGGTCACCGACCCGGGCCGGTTCGACGTGATCGTCACCGACAACCTCTTCGGCGACATCATCACCGACCTCGCCGCGGCCGTCTCCGGCGGCATCGGCGTCGCGGCGAGCGGCAACATCAACCCCTCCCGCGAGTTCCCGTCGATGTTCGAGCCGGTCCACGGTTCCGCGCCCGACATCGCCGGCCAGGGCAAGGCCGACCCCACCGCCACGGTCCTGTCCGTCGCGCTGCTCCTGCGCCACCTCGGCTACGAGACTGAGGCCGCCCGCATCGAGGACGCCGTCTCGGCCGACCTCGGCGAGCGCGCCGGCAAGCCCGCCCGCTCCACCTCGGAGATCGGCGACGCGCTGGCCGTACGAGTAGCCGGCTGACCCGCGGCTGCCCAGCACCACCTCGAAGCCGCCGGGTCGCATCCGCACCCGGCGGCTTCCGTATGTCCCCCGCCGGGTGACACCATCAACCCCTGGGTCGCATTCACGCCGTTTTCGTCCACGGACCCCCGCGCGCGATAATCGAACGCGGAGCCGCGGAATGAGGGAATGCTCGGACGTCCTAGCACTGGTCACTGACAGTAAAAGGGCGTGAGCGGCGGCCCGTGTCACTACACACACCGGTGAAGGACAACCACTCATGACGACGCCCACGATCGAGCTCAAGCCCTCGGCCTCGCCACTTTCCGACGCGGAACGCGCCGCGATCCTGGCCAGCCCCGGGTTCGGCCGCCACTTCACCGACCACATGGTCGTCATCAAGTGGACCGAGGGCCGCGGCTGGCACGACGGCCAGCTCGTGCCGTACGCGCCGCTCTCCCTCGACCCCGCGACGATGGTCCTGCACTACGCGCAGGAGATCTTCGAGGGCCTGAAGGCCTACCGCCAGCCCGACGGCACCGTCGCGACCTTCCGCCCGGAGAAGAACGCCCTGCGCTTCCAGGCCTCCGCCCGCCGGCTCGGCATGCCGGAGCTGCCGGTCGAGACGTTCATCGAGGCGTGCGACGCGCTGGTGAAGCAGGACGAGGCGTGGGTCCCGGCGCACGGCGGCGAGGAGTCCCTCTACCTCCGCCCGTTCATGATCGCGACCGAGGTCGGCCTGGGCGTCAAGCCGGCCAACGAGTACCTGTTCCTCGTCATCGCCTCCCCGGCCGGCGCGTACTTCCCCGGCGGCGTCAAGCCGGTCTCGATCTGGGTCTCCGAGGACCACGTCCGCGCCGTCCCCGGCGGCATGGGCGACGCCAAGACCGGCGGCAACTACGCCGCCTCGCTCCTCGCCCAGGCCGAGGCCGCCGAGCAGGGCTGCGCCCAGGTCTGCTACCTCGACGCGGTCGAGCGCAAGTGGGTCGAGGAACTCGGCGGCATGAACCTGTACTTCGTGTACGGCAACAAGATCGTCACGCCGACCCTCACCGGCTCCATCCTGGAGGGCGTCACCCGCGACTCGCTCCTCGCCGTCGCCCGCGACCTCGGCTACGAGGCCGAGGAGGGCCGCGTCTCCGTCGACCAGTGGCAGACCGACTCCGCCAACGGCACCCTGACCGAGGTCTTCGCCTGCGGCACGGCCGCCGTGATCACCCCGGTCGGCACGGTCAAGCGCACCGGCGCCGAGTGGGCCCAGGGCGCGGGCGAGCCGGGCGAGGTCACGCTGAGGCTCCGCCAGGCACTGCTGGACATCCAGCGCGGCACGGCGGAGGACAAGCACGGCTGGATGCACAGGCTGGGCTAGGACGAAGCGCCTAGAGATCGCTGTTGGCCAGGGCCGTCGCGGAGGTCACCTCCGTGGCGGCCCTGCCGCTGTCCCGCCGGGGCGCCAGCAGCAGGTACGCGGCTCCGCCCACGAGCCCCGACAGCAGGAAGCTGCAGTCCACCCCGCCCGTCAGCGACAGCAGCGGCCCCTCGTACGACGGCAGCGACACTGCCAGCAGGCCGACCGCCGCGCCCAGGGCCCAGGACACCGTGGCCGGGATGTTCCAGCCGCCCCGGAACCAGTAGATGCCGCCGCGCGCACGGCGGTTGAAGACCTGGAGGGCGTCCGCGTCGTACACGCCGCGGGCGCGTACGAAGCCGATGAGGGTGATGACCGCCCACGGCGTGCCGATCGCCGTCAGCAGGAGGACGAAGGACGTCATCGCGTCCTGGGCGGACGAGGCGTAGTGGCCGACGAAGACGCAGACCGTCGCCACCACCGCGACCGTGTACGTGGCCCGGGCGCGGGAGGCGCGCGGCAGGATCGCGTCCAGGTCGAGGCCCATGGAGTACAGCATCAGCCCCGCGTTGCCCACCGAGCCCGCGGAGGCGGCCAGCAGGAGGGGGAGCAGGTACCAGGACGGGGAGGCGTCGACCAGGGGCCCGGCGTAGTCCAGCGCGGCGCGGGCGGCGTACGCCGTGAACGTGCCGAACAGCTGCGGCACCAGCAGGCCGAGCAGCAGCCCCAGCCATGTGGCGTGCAGGACCCGGCGGTCGGAGTGGCGGGCCGGGGAGATGTAGCGGGTGTAGTCGCCGAGGAGGGTGATGAAGGCGATCGGGCCGGACAGGCCCGCGGCCACGGCCGCGAGGAGCCAGGTCGGCCAGTAGCCGCCCAGCAGGTAGCCGCCCGCGTCGGGCAGCGCTTCCGTGGTGAAGTCGGGGGCGTAGGCCGCGATCCCGAGGGCCAGCAGGGCCGTCATGCCGATCGCCAGCACCCGCGACATGGTGAGCAGCACCCGGTAGCCGTACACCGCGCCCGCCACGGTCGCCGCGGCGAGCAGCGCGTAGATCACCCCGTACGACCATCCGCTCGCCGGCAGCCCGACCAGCCGGCCCAGCACGCCGACCATCACATCGCCGCCGATCCACACGGTCAGCGCGGTGTAGCCGAGGGCGAGGAGCAGGCCCACCACCGAGCCGACCAGCCGGCCGCGGACGCCGAACTGGGCGCCGGAGGAGGTGGAGAGGTTGGTCGCGGTGCGCAGCGAGATCAGCGCGAGCGGGGCCGTCAGCAGGGTGCCGACCACCGTGCCGGCCACGATCGAGCTCACCGAGCCCCACCAGTCGAGACCGAAGGACGGCGGCAGCCAGCCGAAGACGATCACGCCCAGACACAGGTTCGAGCCGAGCAGGATCGAGATGAGGTCGCGTGGCCCGCTGGTGCGTTCCTCGTCGGGGATGGTGTCGACCCCGCGCTGTTCCATCGGCATGCTGCGTCTCCCTCGGTCCCTCGGTTTGAGTGACGTTCAATGTGGGCCGCTCCTTGCTCCGCCGTCAAGCCTTGGTTTGTCGGAGTTCTGTGTTTAGAGTGATGCTCTAAAGCGAAGGGAACGACATGCGGCTCACCCCCACCGAACGCGACCGCCTGCTGCTCTTCGGCGCCGCCGAGCTGGCCCGGGCCCGCAGGGCCCGCGGGCTCCGGCTCAACGTGCCGGAGGCCACCGCGCTCATCGCGGACACCGTGTGCGAGGCCGCCCGGGACGGCGCCCGGCTCACCGAGGCCATCGAGCGCGCCCGGGCAGTCCTCGGCCCGGACGACGTGCTGCCCGGCGTCGCGGACGTCGTCACCGAGGTGCATGTCGAGGCCGTCTTCGACGACGGCTCACGGCTCGCGGTCGTCTCCGACCCCATCGGGGGCGGCGGCCTCGCCGAGCAGGCACCGGGCGCGCTGCTGCCGGGACCGGAGCACGCCGAGCCGGAAGCGGTCGTCCGGCTGACGGTCACCAACACCGCGACCGTCCCCGTCTCGGTCACCTCGCACTTCCACTTCTTCGAGGCCAACCCGCGGCTCGACTTCGACCGGGGCGCCGCCTACGGGCTGCGGCTCGCGGTGCCCGCCGGGTCCTCGGTGCGGTTCGGGCCGGGGGAGTCGCTGGAGGTCGGGCTGGTGCCGATCGGCGGGGCGCGGGTCGCGATCGGGTTCGCCGGGCTGGTGGACGGGGCGCTGGACGCGCCGGGCGCGAAGGAAGAGGCCCTGCGCCGGGCCGCCGCCTGCGGCTACCTCGGCGTACGTGATGAGGAGGTCGTTCGATGAGCCGCCCCGGAGGACACCCCGCCGAGGCCCGACGCCTCACCCCCCACGAGTACGCCGCCACCCACGGCCCCCGCGCCGGCGACCGTGTCCGCCTCGGTGACTCCGGGCTGACGATCCGGGTCGAGGCCGACTCCCAGCAGTACGGCGACGAATTCCTCGCCGGCTTCGGCAAGACCGCCCGCGACGGACTGCACCTCAAGGCCGCCGCCGTCCGCGAGACCTGTGACGTGGTCATCAGCAACGTCGTCGTGATCGACGCGATGCTCGGGATCCGCAAGGTGTCCATCGGCATCCGCGAGGGACGGATCTGCGCCATCGGACGGGCCGGCAACCCCGACACCCTCGACGGCGTCGACGTCGTGGTCGGCACCGGCACGTCCATCGTCTCCGGCGAGGGCCTCATCGCCACCGCCGGGGCCGTCGACACCCACGTCCACCTGCTGTCGCCGCGGATCATGGAGGCCTCGCTGGCCTCCGGCGTCACCACGATCATCGGGCAGGAGTTCGGCCCGGTGTGGGGCGTCGGCGTCAACTCGCCCTGGGCGCTGCGGCACGCGTTCAACGCCTTCGACGCCTGGCCGGTCAACATCGGCTTCCTGGGCCGGGGTTCGTCGTCCGACGAGGCACCTCTGATCGAGGCCCTCGCCGAGGGTGGCGCCAGCGGCTTCAAGGTGCACGAGGACATGGGCGCCCACACGCGGGCGCTGGACACGGCACTGCGCGTCGCCGAGGAGCACGACGTCCAAGTCGCCCTGCACAGCGACGGCTTGAACGAGTGCCTGTCGGTGGAGGACACCCTGCGGGTGCTGGAGGGCCGCACCATTCACGCCTTCCACATCGAGGGCTGCGGCGGCGGACATGTCCCGAACGTGCTGAAGATGGCCGGCGTGCCGAACGTCATCGGCTCCTCCACCAACCCCACCCTGCCCTTCGGCCGGGACGCGGTCGCCGAGCACTACGGCATGATCGTCTCCGTCCACGACCTCAAGACCGACCTGCCCGGCGACGCCGCCATGGCCCGCGACCGCATCCGCGCCGGGACCATGGGCGCCGAGGACGTGCTGCACGACCTGGGCGCGATCGGCATCACCTCCTCCGACGCGCAGGGCATGGGGCGCGCCGGTGAGACCGTCCGCCGCACCTTCGCGATGGCCGGCAAGATGAAGGCCGAGTTCGGCGCAGGGAACGAAGACCACGACAACGAGCGCGTCCTGCGCTACATGGCCAAGCTGACCATCAACCCGGCCATCGCCCACGGGCTCGCGCACGAGGTCGGGTCGATCGAGGTCGGCAAGCTGGCCGACATCGTGCTGTGGCGCCCGGAGTACTTCGGGGCCAAGCCGCAGCTGGTGCTGAAGTCCGGGTTCCCGGCCTACGGGGTCGTCGGCGACCCCAACGCGGCGACGGACACCTGCGAACCCCTCGTCCTGGGCCCGCAGTTCGGGTCGTACGGCGCCACCCCCGCCGACCTCTCGGTGGCCTTCGTCGCGCAGGCCGCCGTCGACCAGGGAGGCGACTCGATGCCGACCCGCCGCCGCAGGGTCGCCGTCCGCGGCACCCGCGGCATCGGACCGGCCGACCTGCGCCTCAACTCCCGTACCGGAGCGGTCGATGTCGACCAGCGCACGGGACTGGTGACGTTGGACGGCGAGCCGCTGCACTCGGAACCGGCCGATTCGGTCGCCCTCAACCGCCTCTACTTCCTCTAGGACCCCCCATGACCTTCCGCATGCCCGCCGAGTGGGAACCGCACGAGCGCACCTGGATGGCCTGGCCCAGCCCCAACCCGACGTTCACGAACGACGAGGAGCTGGCCGAGGCCCGGGCCGCCTGGGCGTCCGTGGCCCGCGCGGTGCGCCGGTTCGAGCCGGTGACCATGGTGCACGGGCCGGGGCAGGGCGCGTCCGCGCGCGAACTGCTCGGCCCGGACGTCGAGTTGGTGGAGCGTGAACTCGACGACGCGTGGATGCGGGACATCGGCCCGACCTTCGTGAAGGACAGGGCGGGGCAACTCGCCGCCGTGGACTGGACGTTCAACGGCTGGGGCGGGCAGGAGTGGGCCCGCTGGGAGCACGACGCGAAGATCGCCGCGCAGGTCGCCGACCTGACCGGGGTGGCGGTGCTGGGCAGCACCCTCGTCAACGAGGGCGGCGCGATCCACGTGGACGGCGAGGGCACGGTCCTGCTCACCGAGACCGTGCAGCTCGGCGCGGGCCGCAACCCCGGCTGGACCCGGGAGCGGGTCGAGGCGGAGATCCACGCCAAGCTCGGCACCACCAAGGCGATCTGGCTCCCGCACGGCCTGGCCGGCGACTACGGCACGTACGGCACCCAGGGCCACGTCGACATCGTCGCGGCCTTCGCGCGGCCGGGCGTCGTGGTCGTCCACAGCCAGCGCGACCCGGCCCACCCCGACCACGCCCGGTCGCTGGAGTACGTCGAGATCCTGCGCGGCGAGACCGACGCCCGGGGCCGCCGCCTGGAGGTCGTCGAGATCCCGGCGCCGACCGTCCTGAAGGACGAGGACGGGGACTGGGTCGACTACTCGTACATCAACCACTACCTCTGCAACGGAGGCGTGGTCCTCTGCGCCTTCGACGACCCGCACGACGAACTCGCCGCCGGCGTCTTCCGCCGCCTCTTCCCCGACCGGACGGTCACCCTCGTCGACGCCCGCACGATCTTCGCGGGCGGGGGCGGCATCCACTGCATCACCCAGCAGCAGCCCAGGGCGGGCGTCAGGTAGAACGTACGGGTGAATGTGCTGAACTGTGCCGCCTGTGGCGCCCGGCTGACCGAGCCACTGCGTCCGCTGCCCGAGGTACCCGCCCGCCCGGAGTACGACGGCAGCAAGGGCGCCGACGGCCTGCGCGGCGCCCCGGCGACGATGCCGCGCGGGACGTACGCCGTGGACCCGAAGGCGTGCGGGGCGCCGTACGTGCCGCACCCCGACCCGGAGTGGACCGGCGTCGCCCACCCGGGCAACTCCTGGATGGGGGACCCCGACGGCCCGGGGCTCCTGGTCTCCGCCGGGCCGCGCGACACCCTGGTCGTGCACCCCGAGGACACCCGTGGGTATCTCGCGCAGAACCCCGCTTTCGAGGAGATCGGCTGCTGCGGGCCGCCGGGCCGTGAGGGGCCCAACGAGGTGTGCGGCGCGTGCGGTGCGGTCGTGGCGACGCTCTTCGCCGACTGCACCGGCCCGTACGAGACGCACTTCCTGCCCGACGCGGTGCGGGTGACCGCCGTATGACCACGCCCCGCCGCACCCCCGCCCCGCCCCGCGAGCGCATCCTCACCGCCGCCATGGAGATGATCGCCGACCGCGGGCTGGAGAAGCTCACCATGGCCGCGCTCGGGCGTGAACTCGGCATGAGCAGCGGTCATCTCCTGTATTACTTCCGCACCAAGGACGAACTGCTGCTCCAGACCCTCGAGTGGAGCGAGGGCCGGCTGGGCGCCGAGCGGGGGAGGCTCCTCGCCCGCACGGGCACCGCGCGGGAACGGCTCGATGCGTACGTCGACCTGTACGTCCCCGACGGCCACCGCGACCCCCACTGGACCCTCTGGCTGGAGGTCTGGAACCGCTCGCAGAACGCCGACGACGATGCCCGCGACCGGCAGGCCGCCATCGAGGGCGCCTGGCACCGCGACCTGGTGGCGCTGCTGGCGGAAGGGGTGTCGCGGGGGGAGTTCCGGGCGGTCGACCCGGACCGCTTCGCGGCCCGGCTGCGGGCACTCCTCGACGGCTTCTCCATCCACGTCGCCATCGGCCTCCGTGGCACCGACCGAGCGCAGATTCTCGGCCACGTACGGGAGTTCCTGGACGAGGCTCTCCTCGCGGACGCCTGAGCCCGTGCCCGGGTTGTACTCAATTCGGGGGATTGCCCTGTGCCTTGTGATGCGCTTGCCTCGTAAAGAGTTCGGGGGACGCCCGCCGTCTGTGCCGAACTCCTTTGCCAGCACGGAAAATCGGGGGATTTTCTATGCGTCTCGCACGCCGTACGACCCTGAGCGCCGCCTTCGTCGCGACCGCGCTCGCCCTGGCCGCCTTACCGGCCCACGCCGGCCCGCACACCCCGCAGCGCACCGAACGGGTGAGCGTGGACTCCCACGGCCGGCAGGCCGACGGTGCCTCCGGACGGCCCGTGCTCAGTGCGAACGGCCGGTACGTCGCCTTCGTCTCGGCCGCCGCCGACCTCGTCCCGGGGGACACCAACGGGGTCGCCGACGCCTTCGTCCGCGATCTGCGCACCGGGCGTACCGAACGCGTGGGGGAGGGCCCGGCGACGGACGTGGCGCTCAGCGGCGACGGCCGCCGTGTCGTCGTCGCCACCACCGCCGCGCTCACCCGGGACGACGACAACGGCCTCGACGACATCTACCTCGTCGACCGCCGCACCCACCGCACCGAGCGGATCAGCCACGGCCACCCGGACGTGCCGCCGCGCTATCTGCTCAACCACTCGCCCGCCATCAGCGCCGACGGCCGTGTCGTCGCGTACACCACCTTGACCCCGGACGCCGCGCCCGGCGACACCAACGGGCGCGACGACGTGATCGTCCACGACCGCACGACAGGGCGGGACGAACTGGTCCAGTACCGCACCGACGGCACCCTCGGCGAGGCCGACTCGCTCGGGGCGGCGCTCAGCGCCGACGGCCGGTACGTGGCGTTCGAGTCGGCGGACCAGCTGGACCCGGCCCACGACTACACCCACGCCCGCAACGTCTATGTGCGCGACCGCGTGGAGCGGACGACGGAACAGATCAGCCGGCCCACCAAGTACGTCTACAAGGAAAGCTCGTTCGATTCGTCGCTCAGCGCCGACGCCCGCGTGTTCGCCTTCGCCTCCAACGTCCGCTCCCTGGTGCCCGACGACACCAACAAGGTCACCGACGTCTTCGCCTTCGACCGGGAGACGCGGATGACCGTGCGCGTCAGCACCGCCGCCGACGGCACCCAGGGCGACGGCGCGAGCTCCGGGGCGTACCTGAGCGCGGACGGGCGCCGGGTCGTCTTCGTGTCGGCCGCCACGAACCTCGTACCGGACGACACCAACGGGGTCGCCGACGTCTTCGTCAAGGACCTGCGGACCGGCGCGATCGAGCGGGTCAGCACGGCCGCCGACGGCACCCAGGCGGACGGCCCGGCGACCGGCGGCACGGCCCTGGGCGGCCACCGGGTCGCCTACACGTCGGACGCCACGAACCTCGTGCCGGGCGACACGAACGGGGTGACGGACGTCTTCGCCCGGCGCCTGCACTGACCGGAAGACCGCACACGCAGCACACCGAACCACACGGGGGGAACCGCTCTTGTACGCCAGCACGCGCACCGCACTCGCCACCGGCATCGTCGCCGCCCTGCTCACCCTCTCCGCCACCACGGCGTCCTCCGCCCCGGCCCCGGCCCGGGCCCCGCACACCGAGCGCCTCGGCACCTCACCCACGGGCGGGCAGGCCGACAGCTACACCTACGGCCCCGAGTTCAGCGCCGACGGCCGCTTTGCGGTCTTCACCTCGGAGGCCGGCAACCTGGTGCCGGGGGACACCAACGGACAAGCCGACGTCTTCGTCCGCGACCTGCGCAAGGGCACCGTCGAGCGGGTCAGCGTCAGCTCCGCCGGCGCCCAGGCCGACCACACGTCCAGCGCGTTCGACATCAGCCGCGACGGCCGGTACGTCCTGTTCACCTCCCAGGCCCGCAACCTCGTCCACTGGGACACCCCGCCGCCCGCCGACGAATGGGTCGACGACGTCTATCTGCACGACCGCCGCACGGGCCGGACCGAACGGCTCAGCTTCGGCCTCGACGGCCGCTCCGTCGACGTCGGCGGCGCCGCCATGTCGGCCGACGCCCGCTACGTCGCCTTCACCGCCCGCCCCAACCGGATGGAGGCCGACGACCCCAACGGGTACCGGATGCTCTACCTCCTCGACCGCCGGACGGGAAAGGTGAAGCGCGTCAGCGAGCGCACCCGCCCCGAGTGGACGTCGGTCGTCCACGACGTCAGCGACGACGGCAGCCGCATCGTCTACAACCAGTTCCAGTACCGCGGCCCGGGCTCGGCCCTGTGGGCGTACGACATCAAGAAGGGCACCCGGCAGCAGCTGAACGTCACCCCCGACGGCACCCCGACCACCGCGGCCCTCGACGCCTCGCTCACCGCGAACGGCCGGTACGTCGCCTTCAGCTCCAGCGCCCCCGACCTGGTCCCGGACGACACCAACGGCGACGCCGACGTCTTCGTACGCGACCTGAAGACCGGCAAGATCCGGCGGATCTCGCACAACGCGGAGACCGCCTTCGGCACCCAGAGCCCCGAGATCAGCCCCGACGGCCGGTACGTCGCCTATGAGGCCACCCCGCGCAACCGCGCCACGGGCTACTTCGGCGTCGGCAACGTCTACCTCCGCGACCTGCGCACCGGCAAGGTCCGCCTCGTCAGCCGGTCCGTCAGCGGCGGCACGGTCGAGGACGAGGCCGTCACCCTGTACTCCGTGACCCGCGGCGGCAAGGAGGTCGGCCTCTCCTCCGGCTCCGCGCAACTCGTGCCGGACGACACCAACGGGGTCACCGACGGCTTCGTCCGCCACCTGCGCTGACCAGCAGAGGGTTCGCATCCTGAGACGGACGGTGAGCGCGGGGGCGACTTGTGCCAGACTGCCCCCGTGCTCTCGTTCGCCATGATTATTGGCAGCAGGCGCGCCGGTCCGCAGTGACCGTCTCGTACGACCAGGTACGGACGGACACCGTCGTCCTCGACCCGCGCGCAGACCTCTCGCACCCGCGAGGGGTTTTTCGCTTTTCTGGCCCACCCGCAGCCGGAGGCGAGAGCGCGAGGGAATATGTGGGGGCGGTGGAGCCGGTCATTCCGGTACGACCGAGATCCAACCTCAGGAGCCTTGAGACCATGACCGAAACCAGCGAGCTCGACGATCAGTTCCACGTCTTCGACACCACCCTGCGCGACGGCGCCCAGCGGGAGGGCATCAACCTCACCGTCGCGGACAAACTGGCCATCGCGCGGCACCTGGACGACTTCGGCGTGGGCTTCATCGAGGGCGGCTGGCCCGGCGCCAACCCGCGGGACACCGAGTTCTTCGCCCGCGCCCAGGCGGAGATCGAGTTCAAGCACGCGCAGCTGGTCGCCTTCGGCGCGACCCGCCGGGCGGGCGCCAAGGCGTCCGAGGACCCCCAGGTCAAGGCACTGCTGGAGTCGGGCGCCCCGGTGATCACGCTGGTCGCCAAGTCCCACGACCGGCATGTGGAGCTCGCCCTGCGCACCACGCTGGACGAGAACCTGGAGATGGTCCGCGACACGGTGTCGTACCTGGTCGCGCAGGGCCGCCGGGTCTTCGTCGACTGCGAGCACTTCTTCGACGGCTACCGGGCCAACCCCGAGTACGCCAAGGCCGTCGTACGGGCCGCCTCGGAAGCGGGCGCCTCCGTCGTCATCCTCTGCGACACCAACGGCGGCATGCTGCCGGCGCAGGTACAGGCCGTGGTCTCCACGGTGCTGGCCGACACCGGCGCCCGCCTCGGCATCCACGCCCAGGACGACACCGGCTGCGCGGTCGCCAACACCCTCGCCGCCGTCGACGCGGGCGCGACCCACGTCCAGTGCACGGCCAACGGCTACGGCGAGCGGGTCGGCAACGCCAACCTCTTCCCCGTCGTCGCGGCCCTGGAGCTGAAGTACGGCAAGAAGGTGCTGCCCGAGGGCAAGCTGCGCGAGATGACGAGGATCTCGCACGCCATCGCCGAGGTCGTCAACCTCACCCCCTCCACCCACCAGCCCTACGTCGGCGTCTCGGCCTTCGCCCACAAGGCCGGCCTGCACGCCTCCGCGATCAAGGTCGACCCCGACCTGTACCAGCACATCGACCCCGAGCAGGTCGGCAACACCATGCGGATGCTGGTCTCCGACATGGCGGGCCGCGCCTCGGTCGAGCTGAAGGGCAAGGAGCTCGGCGTCGATCTCGGCGACGACCGCGAGCTGGTCGGCCGGGTCGTGGAGCGGGTCAAGGAGCGCGAGCTCAAGGGCTACACGTACGAGGCGGCCGACGCGAGCTTCGAACTCCTGCTGCGCGGCGAGGTCGAGGGCAAGCCGCTGAAGTACTTCGCCGTCGAGTCCTGGCGCGCGATCGTCGAGGACCGCCCCGACGGCAGCCACGCCAACGAGGCCACGGTCAAGCTCTTCGCCAAGGGCGAGCGGATCGTCGCCACCGCGGAGGGCAACGGCCCAGTCAACGCCCTCGACCGCGCCCTGCGCGTCGCGCTGGAGAAGATCTACCCCCAGCTGGCCAAGCTCGACCTCGTCGACTACAAGGTCCGCATCCTGGAAGGCGTCCACGGCACGCAGTCCACGACCCGCGTCCTGATCTCCACGTCGGACGGTTCCGGCGAGTGGTCCACGGTGGGTGTCGCGGACAACGTCATCGCCGCCTCCTGGCAGGCCCTGGAGGACGCCTACACGTACGGGCTGCTGCGGGCCGGGGTGGAGCCGGCGGAGTAGTCACCTCCCGCGGGCGCCGCCCCGGCAGGTGCCCCTACTGCAAGTGCCACTTCTGGTTGGCGGCGCCCGTGCAGCTCCATATCTGCGCGCGGGCGCCGTTCGCCGAGGAGTTGCCGGTGACGTCCAGGCACTTGTTCGCGGCGGTGTTCACGACATCACCGGTCGACGCGTTGTACGACCACTGCTGCGCGCCCGTGCCGTTGCAGTCGTACAGCTGGACCTTCGCGCCGTCGGCCACCGAGGCCGAGGTCACGTCCAGGCACTTGCCCAGCGCCCGGACCGACCCGTCGGACTGCACGGTCCACTGCTGCGCGGTCGAGCCGTTGCAGTCGTAGAGCTGGACGGCCGTGCCGTTGGTGGCCGAACCGCCCGCCACGTCCAGGCACTTGCCGGCGAGGCCGACGAAGGAACCGGAGGAGCTGCCGCTGCCGGACTGTGTGCCGGTCCAGGTGAAGGTCGCCGACGTCTTGCCCGGCAGGGAGTAAGTGGCGTGCTGGGAACCCCAGTTGATGGTCACCGTCTTCGCGGAGGAGGCGTCGTTGTAGGCGATCAGCGCCTTGGAGCCGTCCGGGTTGCGCCAGGCCACGTTCGGGACGGCGGACGACGCCGTCGAGGCGATGCGCTGGGCTCCCGGACGGACGAACTTCGTCAGGTGGCCCATCGTGTAGTACTCGACCGTGTAGTCGACCGTCCCGCTCGCCCCGTCCCCGTTGTGCACGGTGATCAGCCCGGTGCAGGTGCCGCAACCTCCGTTGTGCGGACCCATGTTCTGGTCCACGGCCAGCGACCACTTCGTCACCGACTTCGCCCAGTTGCGGGTGTAGTCGATGATGTTGTTCATGTCCTCGCGCTGCTGGTTGGCGATCCAGGTGCCGCCCGAGTGCTCGGTGCCGAAGGCGTCCAGGGTGGGGTACTGGTTGTGGACGGTGGTCTGCTTGGAGACGCCGCTGATGTCGCTGTAGCCGTGCCAGGCGATGCCGCCGAAGTTCGGGTTGGAGCGGACCGCCGCGTCGTCCACCGTCGCCGCCGCGTACGAGTCGTACACGTCCCAGTTCCAGTCGTGCGCCAGTACCTTCGTGGACAGCCCGGAGGCGTTGAGCTTCGGCAGCAGTTCGCTCTTGGTGAAGTAGGCGAGACCGGACGCGTTCCAGCTCATCGACGGATAGCCGGAGCAACAGGTCGGCTCGTTCTGGACGGTCACGTAGGAGACCGGAACGCCCTGGTCCTTGTACGCCTGAAGGTACTTGACGAAGTAGTTGGCGTACGCCCCGTAGTCCTCCGCCTTCAGCCAGCCGCCGTTGAGCGAGCCGCTGTCCTTCATCCAGGCCGGAGCCGTCCATGGCGAGGCCATGACAGTCAGAGAGGGGTTGAGCTGGAGCGCCTGCTTGGTCAGCGGCACCACGTCCGCGAGGTCGTGCGCGATGGAGAAGCTGTTCAGGTTGGGGTCCGTCTGCCCGGCCGGCACGTCGTCGTACGTGTAGCCGTACCGCGCCAGGTCGGAGGCGCCCATGGGATTGCGCAGGAACGACAGCCCGATCCCGTCCGTCGGCGAGAACAGCTTCCGCATGGTCGCGTCCCGGGTCGTCTGCGACAGCGCCCCGCTGCTGTTCATCAGCCAGGCCGCGGTGTCCGTGAAGGACGCGCCGCCGCCGGTGAAGGTCTGGTACCGGGTGTTCTCGTCGACGGTGATGTTCTCGCCGCCGCCCCCGGCCCCGGACTGGAAGGCGAACGGCGTCTGCGCCTGGAGGCCGCGCGTCACATGGCGTCCGGCGGAGTCGTCGGTGGTGGTGAGCCAGGCCGTGACCTGCTCACCGGCCGCGTGCGCGGGGGCCGTGGCCGCGGTGACGCCGGCCGCCGAGAGCACACCGGCCAGCAGCAGCCGGAGCGCGTGGGGGGCTCTTCTCGCGTGGGGGGTTCTTCTCATGGGGTGCATCGCTCCCTGACGAGTCGTCTTGACGGGTCTGCGGGGCCTTAGTTAACTCATGGCGTGATCTAAGTCATGAGTGAACTGCTCGAGCCAGAGTGAACCAGAGAGTCGAGGGAAGGTCTATGCCAAGAACCGCCCTGCTCGTCTCCGCGGCCCTGTCCGCCGCGCTGCTCTCGCCGACCGTGTCGCAGGCGGCCGACGACCCGCCGCCGGTCCCTGTCGACCGCTTCGAGGGCGAGGTCCCCTTCGCCACCCAGCCCGCGGAGGGCATCTTCACCTGGGGGAGCGACAGCGACGACCCACCCACGCTCCAGCTGGCCACCAGACCCGACGCCCCCGAGGGCGCCAAGGTCCTCGCCGGGACCTACGACATCAGCGGCTACGGCGGCTTCACCCACGACTTCGCCGCGAACGACCCGGCCCACGACTGGTCCGCCCACAAGGGCATCCGCTTCTGGTGGGACGGCCAGGACAACGGCAAGAAGATCGCCTTCGAGCTCAAGGACGGCGGCGCCAACGGCGAGGCCTCCGAGCTCTGGACGACGTCGTTCACCGACGACTTCAGTGGCTGGAAACAGATCGAGATCCCCTTCACCGACTTCGCGTACCGCACCGACTACCAGCCCGTCGGCGGCATCGACCACATCCTCGGACTGACCGAGACCTGGGGATACGCGGTCACCCTCCCGGTCGGCACGCCGGGCCAGTTCGCGATGGACGGCGTCGAGTTGTACGGCAGGGCCGACCAGTCCCGGCGCGCCTCCGTCCTCACCGACGCGCCGGTGTACCCGGTGCGGGAAGGCGGCACCGCCACCGTCAAGGTCACCCTGGCCACCACCGGCTCCGCGCCCGTCGACGAGCCCGTGACGGTCGCGTACGAGACGCCCGCCGACCCCGGCAAGGACTACGTCCCCGTCTCCGGCACCCTCACCTTCCCCGCCGGTTCCGCCTCCGGCGCCACTCGCACGATCCAGGTCCGCACTCTCAAGGACAAGGACGCGGAGAGCGCCGAGACCATCCCGCTGAAACTCACCGTCACCGGTGCCAAGGCCCCCGACGAGACCCCGCAAATCGTGATCGACGCCCACGGACTGCCGTATCTGAACACCAAGTTGCCCGTCAAGGCCCGCGTCGCCGATCTCCTCTCCCGGATGTCCCTCGCCGAGAAGGCCGGTCAGATGACCCAGGCGGAGCGGGGCGCGGTCGGGACCGGCGGCGACATCGCCGCGTACGCCCTCGGCTCGCTCCTCTCCGGCGGCGGCTCCACCCCCACGCCCAACACCCCCGAGGCCTGGGCGAAGATGATCGACTCCTTCCAACTCCGGGCCCAGGCAACCAGGTTCCAGATCCCCCTGATCTACGGCGTCGACGCCGTCCACGGCCACAACAACCTGGTCGGCGCCACGGTCATGCCCCACAACATCGGACTCGGCGCCACCCGCGACCCCCGACTCGCCCAGCGCACCGGCGCGGTGACCGCCGCCGAGGTCCGCGCCACCGGCGTGCCCTGGGACTTCGCGCCCTGCCTCTGCGTCACCCGCGACGAACGCTGGGGCCGCTCCTACGAGTCCTTCGGCGAGGACCCGGCCCTGGTCGACTCGATGGAGACGATCATCCAGGGCCTCCAAGGCGCCGCGAACGGGCGGGACTTGAAGGACGACGACAAGGTTCTCGCCACCGCCAAGCACTTCGTCGGCGACGGCGGCACCGCCTACGGCTCCTCCACCACCGGCACCTACACCATCGACCAGGGCGTCACCACCGTCACCCCGCAGCAGTTGGAAGCGATCCATCTCGCCCCGTACGAGACGGCCGTCGACCGCGGCGTCGGCACGGTCATGCCCTCCTACTCCTCCCTGGACGTCATCGGCGACGGCAAGGGCCCGGTCAAGATGCACGCCCGCGCCGACATGATCAACGGCGTGCTGAAGGGCCGGATGGGCTTCGA
This sequence comes from Streptomyces sp. NPDC057280, assembly GCF_042668605.1. Taxonomy (NCBI): domain Bacteria; kingdom Bacillati; phylum Actinomycetota; class Actinomycetes; order Kitasatosporales; family Streptomycetaceae; genus Streptomyces; species Streptomyces sp. NPDC057280. The sequence continues at coordinate 223,393 of NZ_JBHUYR010000008.1, read as the reverse complement.
CGGCTTCGTCATCAGCGACTGGGACGGCATCAACCAGATCCCCGGCGACTACACCTCCGACGTCCGCACCTCGGTCAACGCCGGCGTCGACATGGTCATGGCCCCCTACGCCTACCGGGACTTCCGCACCGCCCTCGTCGCCGAGACCGAGGCCGGGCGGGTGAGCGAGGCACGGATCGACGACGCCGTGTCGCGCATCCTCACGCAGAAGTTCAGGCTCGGCCTCTTCGAGAAGCCGTACGCCGACACGAGCGGCGCGGCGAAGATCGGTTCCGCCGGACACCGCGCGGTCGCCCGGCAGGCGGCGGCCGAGTCGCAGGTGCTGCTGAAGAACGCGGGCGGTGTGCTGCCGCTGAAGAAGTCCCAGAAGGTGTACGTCGCCGGCGCGAACGCCGACGACATCGGCAACCAGACCGGCGGCTGGACGGTCACCTGGCAGGGCTCGTCGGGCAACATCGTCCCCGGGACGACGATCCTGGAGGGCCTGCGCGACGCCGGGGGAGACGTGACGTACTCCAGGGACGCCTCGGCGCCCACCACCGGCTACGACGTCGGCGTGGTCGTCGTCGGGGAGACCCCGTACGCCGAGGGCGTCGGTGACGTCGGCAACGGCCACGACCTGGAGCTGTCCGCGGCCGACAAGGCGGCCGTCGACAAGGTGTGCGCGGCCATGAAGTGCGCGGTGCTGATCGTGTCGGGACGCCCGCAGCTCATCGGCGACCGGCTCGGCGCGATCGACGCCCTCGTGGCCTCCTGGCTGCCCGGCACCGAGGGCGCCGGAGTCGCCGACGTGCTCTACGGCAGGCGGCCCTTCACCGGCCAACTTCCCGTCACCTGGCCCAAGTCGGAGGCGCAGCTGCCGATCAACGTCGGGGACGCGACGTACGACCCGCAGTTCCCGTACGGCTGGGGCCTGACCACCCTGACCAGAGTCCCGGAGGGCGGGGCGACGACCCTGAAGGCCCTCGCCGTCGCGGCGGCCGCGGCCGAGAAGGCCGGGGCGGACGAGGTGGGGCGCGCCCTGGTGACCAAGGCGCGGCTGATCGTCCAGCAGCGGCCGGTGACGGCGGGCTCCGCGAAGCCCTTCGCGGAGGCGGACCACCTGCTCCTCACCGGACGGTACGGAAAGGCGGTGGAGCGCCTGCTGACGGCCTACCGGGCGACCTGACCAGGATCGATGTCCTGGTTTGGGAGGCTTCGGGTAGCGTCGGAGTATGAAGTCCGCCCTACGGACCCGAAGCCTCCCCCGGCTGTTGGCGGCCTTGGCGCTCGCCGCCCTGACCGTCCTGTGGCCGTCCCTCGCACCGCCCGCGTCCGCCGCCACGAGCGTCTCGGCGATCGCCGCAGCGCTCCGCGAGAGCCCCGTCTATGTGGACCCGGCGGCCTCCGGCGAACTGTCCCCCTCCGACGCCGCCACCCTGGCCGACCAGATCAAGAACGCGGACAAGCCGCTCTTCATCGCCGTCCTGCCGGCCGGCTACCCCACCCAGGACCTCTTCACCAAGCTGCGCACGGCGACCGGCGTCACCGGCTTGTACGCGATCCGCCTCGGCGACCGGTTCGACGCCCGCGCCGACTCCTCGGTCCTGCCGCGCGCGGCCGTGCACCACCTCGTCACCACCGTCGCGGGCGAGGACACCCGGGCCCAGCTGGGCGACTTCACCGACAGCGCGCTGACGAACATGGGCGGCTCGGCCCCGGCGAGCTGGGGCACCGGCTCCGACGACAACGGCGTCCCCACGGGCGCGCTGATCACGGTCGGTGCGGTGCTGGTGGCAGGCGGCGCGGGCACCTACGCCCTGGTCCGCCGCAACCGCCGCCGGCGCGCGGAGGAGCAGCGGGCGGCACTGGAGAAGCTCCGGGTGGTCGTGGACGAGGACATCACCGCGTTCGGCGAGGAACTGGACCGCCTCGACTTCCACCCCGCGGAGCAGGGCGCGGACGACGCGATGCGCGCGGACTACGAGCGCGCGCTGGACGCCTACGAGCAGGCGAAGACGCTGATGGCGGGGGTCGGCAAACCGGAAGAAGTACGAGCCGTGACGCAGGCCCTGGAGGAAGGCCGCTTCTCCCTCGCCCAACTCGCGGCCCGCCGCGAGGGCAGGCCCCTGCCGGAACGCCGGGCCCCCTGCTTCTTCGACCCCCGCCACGGCCCCTCCGTCACGGACGCCACCTGGACGCCCCCGTCCGGCGCCCCGCGCGAGGTCCCGGTCTGCGCCGCCGACGCCACCCGCCTGGCCGACGGCCGCGACCCCGTGATGCGCGAGGTCGACACGGACGCGGGCCGCCGCCCCTACTGGGACGCGGGCCCGGCGTACGGCCCCTGGGCAGGCGGCTACTTCGGCGGCGGCATCCTCCCCGGCCTGCTGGTCGGCACGGTCCTGGGCAGCATGATGGCGACCCCGTCCTACGCCGCCGACTACGGCACCGGTTACGGGGACTTCGGCGGCCCCGGAGGCTACGAGGGCGGCGACGTCTCGGGCGCGGACTTCGACTCGGACGACTTCAGCGGGGGGTTCGGGGGCGGGGACTTCGGAGGCGACGGGGGCGGCGGCGGGGATTTCGGCGGGGGCGGGGACTTCGGGGGCGGGTTCTGAGCGACGCGGGTGTGGGCCTCCCACAGCGACACGGGCCCGGCGCGTAGGTGCGCCGGGCCCGCGGAAGGTCGTACGAGAAGCAGGTGCCGTCAGATCAGAGAGTCGACGCCGCCGACGCTATCGCCGAGGCGAACGTGGACACCTCGGTGTAGACGCCGGGCGCGTTGGGCCGCGCGCAGCCCTCGCCCCAGCTGACGATCCCGACCTGGATCCAGGCCCCGGCGTTGTCCTTGCGGAACATGGGCCCACCGGAGTCACCCTGACAGGTGTCGACCCCACCCGCCGCGAATCCTGCGCAGATCTCCTCGCTGGCGACGAGATCGCTGTACGACCCGCCGGACGCCTTGCACGTGGCGTCACTGACGAACGGCACGGTCGCCTTGAGCAGGTACCGCTGCTGGGCCCCGCCCTCACGCGCCGCACCCCAGCCCGCGACGGTGAAGTCGCCGGTGTTGTACTGCGTGGTCGTGGCGATCTTCAGCGTGGGCAGGTTGATCGGCTGGGCGAGCTTGATGAGCGCCCAGTCCTTGCCGGTGCCGTTGTAGCCGGGCGCCTGCAGCACCCTGGTGGAACGGACCTGGACGCGCCCGCTGGTGGACTGGAGGTCGACGACCCCCGCGGTCGCGGTGATGCCGGTGTTGGCCCCGGAACCGCTCACGCAGTGCGCGGCGGTCAGCACGATCTGCTGGGTGTACAGCGCCCCGCCGCAGCCCATGGAGAGCCGGACCATGAACGGGAACTCGCCCTGCGCGGCCCGCGTGCCGCCGACGACGGGCGCGGGAGCGGCCTGGGCGGCCGAGACGGGCTGAAGACTGGCGATCGCGAGGGCGGCGGCACCGAGGGCCGCGCATCTCTTGAGGGCCGTGAGGAGTCTCTTCAACGTGATGCCTTCCGTGGGGGGTGGAAGTGCTGGGATCACAGAGGGGACGCGCAGATGCCAGGCGATACGGACGGGGCACAGCGGATCGGCACAGCAAAGAAGTGCCCATCGGATGGCATGAGCAAGTCAAATCTGTCGCTGGATTATGAGAACGCTGTGAGATCTGAGGCAAGGGGTGGAATCCGGCCACGTACCAAGGTCATTCCGGCCGATGCCGCGTTCACGTGGTCAGGCGCCGGGAAGCTCCGTCGTGGGACGCACCCTCGCCTGAATCCCGGCCCCGGTCACCAGGGCCAGCGCCACCAGCCCCGCACTCACCCACACCGGCGCCCGATACCCGTCCCCGCCCCCGATGCCCGCGTCGATGACCGCCCCGCCGGCCCAAGGCCCGCAAGCCGCCCCCACGTTGAAGGCCGCCGTGGCGAATCCGCCGGCCAGCGTCGGCGCGCCCGGGGCCGCGTAGAGCACCTGGGAGATCAGTGTGGACCCGACTCCGAAGGCGAGCGCGCCCTGCACGAGAACCAAGGTGAGCAGCACAGCAGGGTTCCCGGCGCCGAGCGCGAGGGCGGCCCAGCCGAGGCACAGGGCGAGCCCGCCGCCGCCCACGGTCACCCCGGGACGCCGGTCGGCCAGCAGCCCTCCGACCCGCACTCCGGTGAACGCCCCGGCCCCGAACAGCGCGAGCACGACCGGAACCCATGTGTCGCCCAGTCCGGCGACCTCGGTGACGAGGGGCGCGAGATACGTGAACGTGCAGAAGGTCGCCCCGTTCACGAGCGCGCCGAGCAGGAGGAGGGCGAGCAGCCCGGGCTCGCGCAACACCCTCAACTCACCGCTCAGCGCGGGGCCTTGAGGCGCGGCACCGCCGGGCACCGACCGGCCCACCGCCAGCACGGCCGGCACGGACAGCACCGCCACCGCCCAGAACGCGGCACGCCAGCCCCAGAGTTGCCCCAGCAGCGCCCCCGCGGGCACCCCCACGACACAGGCCAGCGTGACCCCGCCCAGCAGCATCGAGGTGGCCCGCCCCTTGGCGTCCGGCGGCACCATCCCGGCCGCGGCGACCAGCGCCACCGCCAGGAACCCGGCGTTGGCCAGCGCTCCCACGACCCGGGTGACGAGCAGTACGGCGAAACTTCCGGTCACCGCACCCACCACGTGCACGCAGAGGAAGACGACCAGAAACCCCAGCAGCGCACCGCGCCGCGACCAGCGCCGGGCGAGCCCGGCCATCAGGGGCGCCCCCACCACCATCCCGGCGGCGAAGGCAGTGGTGAGCGCACCGGCGTCCGCGACGGACACGTGCAGCTCACGGGCGATGTCCGGGAGCAGCCCGGACAGCATGAACTCGGACGTCCCCTGGGCGAACACGGCGACGCCCAGCAGGAACAACGCAAACGGCATGAAGGAACTCCGCAACCCGAAGCAGAAGAAGTCGAACACGGCACGAAGTACCGGCCGTCCGGGCAGCGCGGAGCGGGACCTGTCAGCCCGTCATCACGAACAGCCACCGGAGAGCCGGTGGCCGGAGTCTGGACGCCTCGGGGCTGGACACGCGGGCAGGCTACTCGGTCCGGGGCCGCCCGCGCAGGGATTAAAGAGCAGCGATCGAAGAAAACGATCGAAAGGAAGTGATCGCAAGGAAGCGATCGACAGGGAACGGTCGAAAGGCAGCGCGAAGCGCCGGTGCGTCACGTCGACTCACCGGCGCTCTCGCCGAGGCATCACGCGTTCTTGATCGCGGAGATGTCGAAGTGCAGCTTGATCTTGTCGGAGACCAGGACGCCGCCCGTCTCCAGGGCCGCGTTCCAGGTCAGGCCCCAGTCGGAGCGCTTGATCTCCGCCTTGCCCTCGAAGCCGACGCGCTCGTTGCCGAAGGGGTCCTTGGCCGCGCCGTTGAACTCCAGGTCGATGGTGATCGGGCGGGTCGTACCGAGAATCTCCAGGTCACCGGTGATGCGGTAGTCCTCGTCGCCCAGGGCCTCCGCCTTGGTGGAGCGGAAGGTCATGGTCGGGAACTCGTCGATCTTGAAGAAGTCCGCGCTCTTGAGGTGGCCGTCACGGTCGGCGGAGCCGGTGTCGATGCTCTCCATCTTGACGTCGACGGAGGCCGTCGACGCGGACGGGTCGGCGCCGTCGAGGTGCAGCGAGCCGGTGAAGTCGTTGAACTTGCCCTTGACGTTGGTGACCATGGCGTGCCGGACGGTGAAGCCGATGGTGGAGTGCGAGGCGTCGATCGTGTAGTCACCGGTCAGGGCGGTCAGGTCGGTGTTCGCCATGGTGTGCTCCTTCGGAGTGTGTAAGTTGAACGTTGAACTAACCAACACGGACGACCGTAGACCTATTCCATTCAAGTTTCAACGTCATCCGCAATGTGTTGGCGTGAATACGCTGAGGTGGTAGATGCCCAGGGCATGACCTCACGTCACGGTGACTCCATGAGACTCACCCGCAGGGCCCTCTTACTCGCGGCGACCCTCGTCGCCACCCGCACCTCGGTGAGCCGCGCCGCCGACCCCGGTCCCGGCCCCGACCCGTACGCCGACCTCCGCCACCGCTGGCTCGACATCGCCCTCGGCACCGGCTACGACCCCACCTCCGAGCCGTACGCCTCCCGCCTCGCCGAGACCGGCACCCTGGCCCGCGCCTTCCGCGCCGCCATGGCCCCCACCGCCCGTTCCCTGTGGCCCGACCGCCCCTACGACCCGCCCTCCGGCATCACCCAGAGCTACAGCCGCCTGTGGACGATGGCGCAGGCGTACGTCCAGCCCGGCACCGGCTCCACCGGCGACGACGCCCTCCTCTCGGACGTGATCCGCGGCCTGGACCACCTCTCCGCCACGATCTACAACCCCACCACCACCCGCTACGGCAACTGGTGGGAATGGCAGATCGGCAGCCCCCGCCTCCTCATGGACGTCACGGCCGCCCTCCACGACCACCTCACGGACGCGCAGCGGCAAGCGGCCTGCGCCGCCGTCGACCACTTCATCCCCGACGCGATGCTCACCGACTACTCCGGCACCTCCACCGGCGCCAACCGCGTCGACCTGTGCCGCTCGGTCGCCCTGCGCGGCATCCTCGGCCGCGCCCCCGACCGCATCGCCCTCGCCCGCGACGCCCTCTCGCCGGTCTTCCCCCACGTCACCCAGGGGGACGGCCTCTACGCCGACGGTTCCTTCGTGCAGCACACCTGGGTCGCCTACTCGGGGACGTACGGCCAGGTCCTCCTCGACGGCCTCGGACGTCTCCTCGCCCTTCTCGCGGGATCCGGGTGGGAGGTCACCGACCCCGCCCGGCAGATCGTCCTCGACAGCGTCGAGCAGGCCTACGCACCGCTGATCCATGACGGGTTGATGATGGACAGCGTCAACGGCCGTGCCATCAGCCGCGGTTACCTCAAGAGCGACGACCGGCACGTCATGCGCAGCGACCACTTCCACGGCCAGGGGGTCATCGCCGCGATCGCCCTCCTCGCGGACGGCGCGAGCCCCGCGGAGCGACAGCGCTGGTACGGCCGTATCAAGGACTGGATCGAACGGGACACCATCACACCGATCTTGACAGCGCGTCAGTTCGGGGTCGCGGACCTGGCCCGGCTCCGGGAGGTGGCCGAATCACCCGTCCCCGCCGTCCCGGCCCCCACCGGCCACCACCTCTTCGCCGCCATGGACCGCGCCGTCCACCGCCGCCCGCGCTTCGTCGCGAACATCGCCATGGCGAGCGACCGCATCGCCCACTACGAGTGCGGCAACGGCGAGAACCCGCGCGGCTGGCACACGGGAGCCGGAATGCTCTCGTGGTGGGCCGAGGGCAACGGGGACCAGTTCACCGACTGGTACTGGCCGACCGTCGACTGGTACCGCCTCCCCGGTACGACCGTGTCCACCCGCCGCCTCCCCGACAAGGCCGGCGGCGAGTGGGGCGAGCCCAAGCCCGACGTGCGCTGGGTGGGAGGGGCGACGGACGGTGAGTACGCGGCGGTCGGCCAGCACCTGAAAGGGCTCGGCTCCACCCTCCAGGCCCGCAAGTCGTGGTTCTGCGTCGACGACGCGGTGATCTGCCTGGGCGCCGGCATCACCTGCGCCGACGGCGTCCCGGTCGAGACGGTCGTCGACAACCGCAACCTCGGCGAGAACGGCACCCAGCCCTTCGTACGCGGCGACGGCTGGGCCCACCTCGAAGGCCACGGCGGCTACGTCCTGCCGTACGGCGCCCTCCGCGCCCTCCGTGAGGACCGCACCGGAGCCTGGTCCGACATCAACACCACCAGTACGACGGAACGGGCCACCCGGCGCTGGCAGACCCTCTGGCTCGACCACGGCACCGACCCCGTCGACGCCACGTACGTCTATGTCCTCCTGCCCGGCGCCGACCGCCACGAGACGGCCGCCCGGGCCGCCGACCGGCGCTGGCTGTCCGTCCTCGCCAACGACGGCACCCGGCAGGCGGTCCGGGTCCCCGCCCTGGGCCTGACGGCCGCCAACTTCTGGCAGGCCGGTACGGCAGGGCCGCTGACCGCCTCAGCGGGCGCGAGCGTGCTTCTCCGCCGCAGGGGCCGCACCGCTACCCTCTGCGTCAGCGAGCCGCCGCGCACCGGTGAGCCGCTGGAGATCGTCTGGGACCACCCCGTACGCGCGGTCCTCCGGGCCGACGACCCCGTCGAGATCCTCGGCGCAGGCCGCCGTCTGCGCGTCCGTGTCACCCCGGGGAGGGCATGTGCCACGCACGAATGTGAGGTGGCTCTCGGCTGACCACTTTGTGAGACCTCTACAAGCGGGAAGCCCCCTGGGCAGTCGGAAAGGCTGCATGCCGCTCAAGTTCTGTTCAGGGGTACCAGGAAAACGGGCCGGAGACTGTACGGAGTCGACGGCCCGCTTTCCTTGCCGCGCTTCGTAAGGTCGCTACATGACCGTTTTGGATGACGCGCCGGGTGAGCCGACGGACGCACGCGGACGAGTGGCCGAGCTGCACGAGATCCGTGCCCAGGCACTGGCCGGACCGAGCGAGAAGGCGACCGAGGCACAGCACGCCAAGGGCAAGCTGACCGCCCGGGAGCGCATCGAACTCCTTCTCGACCCCGGGTCCTTCCAGGAGGTCGAGCAGCTGCGCCGGCACCGCGCGGTCGGCTTCGGCCTGGAGGCCAAGAAGCCGTTCACCGACGGTGTCATCACCGGCTGGGGCACGGTCGAGGGCCGTACGGTCTTCGTCTACGCGCACGACTTCCGGATCTTCGGCGGCGCGCTGGGCGAGGCCCACGCCACCAAGATCCACAAGATCATGGACATGGCCATCGCGGCCGGTGCCCCGCTGGTCTCCCTCAACGACGGCGCCGGTGCCCGCATCCAGGAGGGTGTCTCCGCCCTCGCGGGGTACGGCGGCATCTTCCAGCGCAACACCAAGGCGTCCGGCGTCATCCCGCAGATCTCGGTGATGCTCGGCCCGTGCGCCGGCGGCGCGGCCTACAGCCCCGCCCTCACGGACTTCGTGTTCATGGTCCGCGAGACCTCGCAGATGTTCATCACCGGCCCGGACGTCGTCAAGGCCGTGACCGGCGAGGAGATCACGCAGAACGGCCTCGGCGGCGCCGACGTCCACGCCGAGACCTCGGGCGTCTGCCACTTCGCGTACGACGACGAGGAGACCTGCATCGCGGAGGTGCGCTACCTCCTCTCGCTGCTCCCGCAGAACAACCGCGAGAACCCGCCGCGCGTGGAGTCCAGCGACGCGCCGGACCGCCGCGGCGACGTCCTGCTGGACCTGGTCCCGGCCGACGGCAACCGGCCGTACGACATGGCCAAGGTCATCGAGGAGATCGTCGACGACGGCGACTACCTGGAGGTCCACGAGCGCTGGGCCCGCAACATCATCTGCGCCCTCGCCCGCCTCGACGGCCAGGTCGTCGGCATCGTGGCCAACCAGCCGCAGTCCCTCGCGGGCGTCCTGGACATCGAGGCATCGGAAAAAGCTGCGCGCTTTGTCCAGATGTGTGACGCTTTTAACATCCCGATCGTCACCTTCCTGGACGTCCCCGGGTTCCTCCCGGGCGTCGACCAGGAGCACGGCGGCATCATCCGCCACGGCGCGAAGCTCCTTTACGCCTACTGCAACGCGACCGTGCCGCGGATCTCGCTGATCCTGCGCAAGGCGTACGGCGGTGCCTACATCGTCATGGACAGCCAGTCCATCGGCGCTGACCTCACCTACGCGTGGCCGACGAACGAGATCGCCGTCATGGGCGCCGAGGGCGCGGCCAACGTGATCTTCCGCCGGCAGATCGCCGAGGCCGAGGACCCCGAGGCCATGCGGCAGAAGATGGTCAAGGAGTACAAGTCCGAGCTGATGCACCCGTATTACGCGGCGGAGCGCGGCCTGGTGGACGACGTGATCGACCCCGCCGAGACCCGCGAGGTCCTCATCAAGTCCCTGGCGATGCTGCAGACGAAGCACGCCGACCTGCCCTCCCGCAAGCACGGCAACCCCCCGCAGTAACCCACAGGTACCGCTGCGGAAACCTCTCTCACGGAGACTGTGACCTATGAGCACCCCTGACATCCGCGTCGAGAAGGGCCACGCCGAGCCCGAGGAAGTCGCCGCCATCACGGCCCTCCTCCTGGCCCGCGCGGCCGCCCGGCCCACCGAGACCCCGGCCCACCGCCGCCCCAAGGCCGGCTGGCGCCGCCTGGAGCGCGAGGGCGGCTTCCGCGCCCCGCACAGCTGGCACTGAGCCCTTCAGCGACACCGAGGGCCCCGACCGTCCATCATGGGCGGGCGGGGCCTTCTGTCGTCCCCGCGGAGGGGGAACCGATGGGCGTACCGGGCGAGTTGGCGGACGAGGTCGAGTTGATCGACGCCCTGCTGAAACCGATCGTGAACAGGCCGGTGGACTTCACCGATCCCGACGCGATGGCCCGCATGAGCGAAGGACCGCACCCCCTGGACGAGGCGAACGTCCGCGAGGAGGCCGAGCGGGCGCTGCGCGAGCTGCTGACGCTCTACGAGCGGGACGAGGAGGCCCGGATCGAGGTACGGGCACTGCTCGACCGCTGCGCCGCGTTCACCTGGGCCACGGACGTACCCCGCGGTCGCGCCCCGCAGGCCTTCCGGCGGCAGCTGCTCCTGCTGTCCGCGCGGGACCACGCCCGGGACACCCGGGACGAGATGGTCCTGCTGAACGGTATGTGCGAGGAGGCCCGTGAGGCAGGCGTCGACATGCGGCCCCTGCTGCTGGAGATCGCCGAACTCTCCAGCGACGAGGACAAGTACGGGATGGGTTCCGTCCGGCACATCCTGCTCAGGGCGGCCGGACGCGAACCCGTCGGGCTCTGGTGACTCCCGGTCAACACAACGGCCCCTGAGCCTCCTTGGAGGGGCTCAGGGGCCGTGTCGCGTCGCAGTCCCTACCGCAGGCGCGCCATCAGCGCGTGCTCCACCAGCGTGATCAGCGCCGACTTCGCGTCCGCGCGGTGGCGGGCGTCCGTCGTGATGATCGGGGTGTCCGGACCGATCTGGAGCGCCTCGCGGACCTCGTCCGGGTTGTACGGCTGATTGCCGTCGAAGCCGTTGAGGGCGATGACGAAGGGGAGACCCGAGTTCTCGAAGTAGTCGACCGCGGGGAAGCAGTCGGCGAGACGGCGGGTGTCCACGAGCACGATCGCGCCGATCGCGCCGCGCACCAGGTCGTCCCACATGAACCAGAAGCGGTCCTGGCCCGGCGTACCGAAGAGGTACAGGATCAGGTCCTGGTCGAGCGTGATACGGCCGAAGTCCATCGCGACCGTCGTGGTCGTCTTGTCTCCGGTGTGGGTGAGGTCGTCGATGCCCGCCGACGCGGATGTCATCACGGCCTCTGTGCGCAGCGGGTTGATCTCCGAAACGGCCCCGACGAACGTGGTCTTGCCCACGCCGAAGCCACCCGCCACCACGATCTTCGCCGAGGTGGTGGAGCGGGAAGGACCGCCGCTAGAGCTTGCGAAGTCCACTGAGCACCCTTTCGAGCAGTGTCACGTCTGGCTGGCCGCCGGCGTTCTCGTCGCCGCCGGGCTGATGGATCGCGACCAGTCCTGCCTCCGCCAAGTCGGCGACGAGGATCCTGGCCACGCCGAGAGGGATGGTCAGCAGCGCCGAGACCTCGGCGACCGACTTGATCTCCCGGCAGAGGTTGCAGATCCGCTGATGCTCGGGCAACTGGCCCTGCATCTGGTGCGGCTGCGCGGTGGTGTGCACCAGCGCCTCGATGGCGAGCTGGTAGCGGGGGCGCGTCCGGCCGCCGGTCATGGCGTACGGGCGCACCAAGGGGTTGTTCGACGACCCTGCGGGCGCCGGCTCAGGGGAGCGTCGCTGCGGCTGCACCGGCTGGATGCGCGGCGCGGGCGGCTGATCGTACGGCGACGGCCCGGGTCCCTGCGGGTGCTGGGGCGCGTACGGCTGCCGCTGGCTGGGTGCGGAGGGGAAGTTGTAACGGTTCGGGTTGTGGGCACCGTCGTTCTGGCCCTGTCCGGGGCCGTACGACCAATTGCCCGACGATGAACCGCCTGGGGGTGTTGCCACTTTCTCTCCTCCTCCGACTGTGCCGGGCACCGCATCACTGTGGAGCCGCGTCCCGAAACCTTACGGCCCCGGGACGCCAAAACGCACCGTCTGTCTGTTAGTTGAGCAGGCTCCCTTGGAGCTCCGCACGCAGATCGGGCGTCAGGACCGTGCCGGCACGGTCCACCAGAAGGGCCATCTCGTACCCGATGAGGCCGATGTCCGCCTCGGGGTGGGCCAGCACCGCGAGCGAGGAACCGTCGGAGATGGACATGATGAACAGGAATCCCCGCTCCATCTCCACAACCGTCTGGTTCACGCTGCCGCCCTCGAAGATGCGCGAGGCACCGGCGGTCAGCGAGGTCAGACCGGAGGCGACGGCCGCAAGCTGGTCGGCGCGGTCGCGCGGAAACCCTTCGGACATCGCCAGAAGGAGTCCGTCGGCGGAGACCACCACCGTGTGAGACACCCCGGGGGTGTTGTCCACGAAGTTGGTGATCAACCAGTTCAGGTTCTGTGCCGCCTGGCTCATCGGGCTCACACTAACGCTCCTGGTTGTAGGTGCTGTCAGGACCACCGTGCTGATTCCTGGTGGCCTGGCCGTTCGTTTCACTGCCTGCGTTGCGACCCCGCTGGACACCGCGGCGCAGGTTGCTCAGCCTGCCCCGGACGTCCTCCGGAGCACGGGAGACCTGTGGGCCCCCCTGGGGGGTGGTTTCGGCGGCACCCTCGACCAGGTTGGCCTTGGGGACCCGCCGCGGCAGACCGGAGGAGGTGACCCCGCCCGCCTTGGGCTTACGGAGCGCCGATGCCTGCTGCCAGCGCTCGTCGTTGGCCGAGCGCCAGTCGCCGTTGCCGGTGCCGTTGCTCTCCGGTGCGGAGGACGCAGGCTCCCGGCTCACGGACCGCGCGCCGAACAGGTCGGTCGTGCCGCTGCCCGTGCCGTTCGTACCGTTCGCGCTGCTCGTGCCGTTCGCTCCGCCACCGGTGGATCCGCGGCGGGGGAGGCCGGCGTCGGTCAGCTCGTGGACGGACGACGATGCAGGTCCCGGACGGTCGAAGCCTACGCGGTCACGCTCACCCGCGTCAGCGGCCTGCACGGATTCCGCTTCGGGAGCGTACTGGTCCTGGTAGCCGTTCTGGAAGGTGTCCTGCTGCGGCCAGTCGTCCTGGTAGCGCCGCTCCTCGAAGGCCGGGAAGGTCTCGGGGGCGGAGGCCTGGACGGGCGCGGACTCCTCCTGGACCGGCTCCGCATACGCGGGCTCGGGGTAGCCGCCACCGTTCGACGAGAAGGCGTCGTGCTGCGGCAGGCCGCCGTTCGGCGCGTAGTACTGCTCGTCGTACGACGGCTGCCGGGGCTCCTCGTACGCGGCGTGCTGCGGCTCGGTGTACGCCGCCTGCTGCTCCTCGTACGCGGGCTCCTGGTAGCCGCCCTGGCCGTTGTCGTAGCCGGCCGGGCGCGCGTCGAACTCGTCGCCGTACGACGGGGCCGCGGGCGCCTCCTGGCCGGGCTGCGGGGTGTGCGCCTGGGCCTCCAGGGCCGCGCGGCGCTCCTCGCGCATCAGGGAGCGGCCCACGGGGTCCAGCTCACGGATGTCGTCGGGGACCTCGGTGCTGTAGCGGCTGTCGTCGAAGCCGAGCTCGGCGGCCGTCCGCATCGGCAGGCCGTTGTTGAAGTCCTCGCCCTGGTACTGCTGCTCCGGGATGATCTGCGAGACGGTGAACTCGTCGACCGGCGCCTGCTGCTCGCCGCCGCCACCGTGGGTGATCGCGTCCGGCAGCATGACCAGCGACGTGGTGCCGGCCTGCTCGCCGGAGGGGCGGAGCTGGACGCGGATGCCGTGCCGGTCGGACAGCCGGCCGACCACGAACAGGCCCATGCGCTGCGAGATCGCGGCGTCCACGGTCGGCGGGTTGGCCAGCTTGTGGTTGATGTCCGCGAAGTCCTCGGCGGTGAGGCCGATGCCCTTGTCGTGGATCTCGATCATCACGCGGCCGTCGGGAAGACGGGTCGCGGTGACACGGACCTTGGTCTGCGGGGAGGAGAACGTGGTGGCGTTCTCCAGCAGCTCGGCGAGGAGGTGCACGAGGTCGGTCACGGCACGGCCGTGGATCTCGGCCTCCGGGACGCCGGAGAGCTCGATGCGCTCGTACTGCTCCACCTCGGAGGAGGCGGCGCGCAGCACGTCGACCAGCGGGACCGGCTGGTCCCAGCGGCGGCCCGGCTCCTCGCCGGCGAGGACCAGGAGGTTCTCGCCGTTGCGGCGCATACGGGTCGCGAGGTGGTCCAGGCGGAAGAGGTTCTCCAGCTGGTCCGGGTCGGCCTCGTTGTTCTCCAGGTCGGTGATCAGGGTCAGCTGGCCCTCGATCAGCGACTGGTTGCGGCGCGAGAGGTTGGTGAAGATCGCGTTGATGTTGCCCCGCAGCAGGGCCTGCTCGGCGGCGAGCCGGACGGCCTCGCGGTGGACCTGGTCGAAGGCGCGGGCGACCTCGCCGATCTCGTCGGTCGAGTTGATCGGGATCGGCGCGACCCGGGTGTCGACGCGGCCGGGGTCGGTGCGCGAGAGCTGGTCGACCAGCATCGGCAGGCGCTGCTCGGCGATGCCGAAGGCGGCGTTGCGCAGCTGGCGCATCGAGCGGGACATCTGGCGGGCCACCATGCCGGCCAGGATGAACGCGGCGAGCAGGGCGACCACGACGGCGGCACCGGTGATGAGGGCGTCACGCTTGGCGTCGTCGGCGATGCTCGCGGCCTCGTCCACCGCGGTGTCGCTCATGTCGGACTCGATGGTCCGGTAGGTCTTGTACTTGAGCGTGTTGAACGCCCACCAGTTCTCCGCGGTGACGCCCTTGGTGGCGAGCGCCGCCCGCTCCGACTTGTCGGTGGAGGTCAGCGAGCCCACGTACCTGACGAAGGTGGCCGTGTCGGTCGGCGGCGGCACGTAGGCGGGGTTCTTCTTCGCGGCCTGTTCGGCCATCGCCTTGCCGTCCGCCTGCGCCTGCTTCTGCAGGGTGTCGAGCTTCTGGGCGTCGGCCTCGGTGCCACCACCGATGTACTCCTCGATGGCGATGCCCTCGAGGTAGGCGTACGAGGTGAGCGCGGTGCGCTGGGCGGCCAGGCTCTCGGCCTTGGGGCCCGGGGCGATCAGCAGGTGCATGCCGATGGAGCGCTCGAGCGACAGCGAGGCCTTGGTCAGCGCGATGGCGTAGACGGTACGGCCGTAGCTGGTGATGTTTCCGGTGCCGAGACCGAGCTCGTTGGCGAACTCCATCAGGGGGTGCGCGACCTGGACGTAGCCCTCTTCGGTCTGCACACCGGAGAGAGCGTCCGTGTACGCGGCGGCGCGCAGCTTCGTGAGGTCGCCCTCGACCTCGCGGAACAGCTGGAGACGGCGCTCCAGGCCCGCGGTCTTCGGCATGTTCTGCGCGGCCTCGTCGAAGGCGTCGGCCGCGTCGTCGGTGGCCTTGCGGGCGGCGACGACCGTCTTGTCGTCCTTGCCCTTGCCCTCCAGAAGAGGGGCGGCGGTGGTGTCGCGCTCGTTGTAGAGGGCGTCGCCGTAGGTCAGGGCGGCACGGACCAGACGCGCGGTCTTCTCGGCGTCCTCGGCCTGCTGCCAGGTGTCGATCGAGCTCTTCACCTGGAAGCCGCCCATGACGAGGCCGACCAGCACGGGTATGAGCAGGATCGCGTTCAGCCTGGTAGGCACCCGCCAGTTGCGGGGGGACAGCCGGCCACCGCTCGGCGCCGGGGCAGCCGTTGGTTCGGATCCGGGCACAGGGGCGGGCGCCGCTCCGCGCGGCGGCGGGGTGAAGTTGCCCCGGGCCGACGGCTCGGGACCGTTCTTGCTTCGCCTCACTCGACCAACAACCTCTCGGAGGGGTCGGCACCTACGTTGTGCCGCAGTCTCTCAGAGCCCAGTTCGCCTTCGACTGATGAGTACGTCTTTGACTATTGGGCAGTTCAGGCATTCCAGCACGTGGTCCTGCGCTCGTCCAAACATGGGAGTGCAGGGATTCCGAGTGATGTAAGCCCCAGATAAAACGGTCATAAAGAGCGAGCCCCGTCAAAAGACGGGGCCTTTGTGCGCGCAGCGACACCGGTTGACCGCGACGCGTGGCCGTACCACCCGATTCCTCTGCCGAAACGTTATGAACACCGGGGCCGACCGTGTCAAAGGACACAGCCGGCTCCGGGGCATCTACGACAACTGCCGTATGGCGTTGTCGATTTGAGTGCTATCGCAGACGTGCCATGAGGGCGTGCTCGACCAGTGTGATCAGGGCACTCTTCGCATCCGAGCGATGCCGGGCGTCCGTCGTGATGATCGGGGTGTCCGGACCGATCTGGAGCGCCTCGCGCACCTCCTCGGGCGCGTAGGGCTGGTGTCCGTCGAAGCCGTTGAGGGCCACGACGAACGGCAGACCGCTGTTCTCGAAGTAGTCGACCGCGGGGAAGCAGTCGGCCAGGCGACGGGTGTCCACCAGGACCACCGCGCCGATCGCGCCGCGCACCAGGTCGTCCCACATGAACCAGAAACGGTCCTGACCGGGCGTACCGAACAGGTACAGGATCAGGTCCTGGTCCAGGGTGATACGGCCGAAGTCCATGGCCACCGTGGTGGTGGTCTTGTCCCCGGTGTGGGTGAGGTCGTCGATGCCCGCGGACGCGGACGTCATGACGGCCTCGGTGCGCAGCGGGTTGATCTCGGAGACGGCGCCGACGAACGTGGTCTTGCCGACGCCGAAGCCGCCGGCGACCACGATCTTCGCGGAGGTGGTCGCCCGGCCTCCGTCAGAGCTTGCGAAGTCCACTGAGCACCCTTTCGAGCAGTGTCACGTCCGGAGCGCCGGTGCTCTCGTCGCCGCCCGGCTGGTGAATGGCGACGAGCCCTGCCTCGGCGAGGTCCGCGACGAGGATGCGGGCCACGCCGAGCGGCATGGCCAGGAGCGCGGACACCTCCGCGACCGACTTCACCTCGCGGCACAGATGACAGATGCGCTGGTGCTCCGGGAGCAGGCCCATGAGCGCTGCCGGGTCGGCCGTGGTGCTGATCAGGGCCTCTATGGCCAGCTGGTAACGCGGCCGGGTCCGGCCGCCGGTCATCGCGTACGGACGTACCAGCGGCTGGTCGCCCTCATCCTCGTACGGCTCCGCGTACGGATCATGAGAGGCGGTGGGCGGGGTCATTGATCCTCCGGGCGGGACAGCAAACTTCCGGTCAGTCGTGCCGTCTTGGTGAGGCCGGTGGGGGGATTGTGTCGGCCGACGGTGATTTCGTGAGACGGGTGGATCGAGGCGGTTCAGTGAAGCAGACTGCCTTGCAGTTCCGCGCGGAGATCGGGCGTGAGCACCGCGCCCGCGCGATCGACGAGCAGGGCCATCTCGTAGCCGACGAGGCCGATGTCGCACTCGGGGTGCGCCAGCACGGCCAGCGACGAGCCGTCGGAGACGGACATCAGGAACAGGAATCCCCGTTCCATCTCGACGACCGTCTGTGCCACGTTGCCGCCCTCGAAGATCCGGGAGGCCCCGGCCGTCAGCGAGGTCAGACCCGACGCGACGGCCGCCAGCTGGTCGGCACGGTCACGCGGGAAACCCTCGGACATCGCCAGCAGAAGGCCGTCGGCGGACACGACGACGGTGTGGGACACCCCGGGGGTGTTGTCCACGAAGTTGGTGATCAACCAGTTGAGGTTCTGTGCCGCCTGGCTCATCGGGCTCAACTAACGCTCCTGCTGGTGAGTGGGGCTCGGGAAGCTGCCCGTCTGGCCGTTGCCGGCCTGACGACCTTGTGCGATACCCCGACGGAGATTGGTCAGACGGCCGCGTACGTCATCAGGCGCACGGGAGACCGCCGGACCGGCTTGGTGCTGTTGCTGCTGGGCCGTGCCCGGGACGAGGTTCGCCCGGGGCACCCGGCGCGGCAGACCGGAGGTGGTGACACCGCCCGCGGCCGGCTGCCGGACACGCTCGGCCTGCCGGACGAGGTCGTCGTTCGGCGAGCTGCGCCAGGCGGCCGAACCGGGCCGCTGCGGAGCAGCCGGAGCCTGCGGCTGCTGGGGAGCCTGGGCCGGGGGAGCGGCCGGAGCCGCGCCGTTGCCGTTCGCCGGCTGGCCCTGACCGCCCTGACCGTGGAACCAGTTGGTCTCCAGGGTGTCGTACAGCGGGGTACGTCCGTCGCCGGGGCCCGCCGCCGGCGGCAGCGCCTCGGGCTCCTGACGTACCGGCCGCTGCGGACGCTGCGGGGCCGGGGGCCGCGGGGCGCCGAAGTCGGCGGGTCCGCGTCCGGCGCCCTGTTGCGGCCGCTCGAACTGGCCGGTCTGCTGCGGGTTCACCGGTCCGGCGGGGGACGGGCGGCCCGGCAGCGCGTGCTGACCGGTGGAGCTGCTGTCGTGGTTCGGCGCCGGGAACTGGCCGGTGGAGCCGTTGTCGTAGCCCTGCGGCACCGGGAACTGGCCGGTCGCGGACGGGCCGTTCGGGGCCGGGGTGCCGAAGACGTCCGAGCGGACGAAGGAACCCGTGCCGTCCTGCTGGCTGTTGGCGCCCGGCTGGGCGAACTGCCCGGTGTTCTGCGGGGCGTCGTAGTCCGGCCGCGGGAACTGGCCCGTGCTCTGCGGCCCGCCGAAGTCCGCGGGCGCGAACTGCCCGGAGTCCTGGGAGCCGGGGACCGCGTTCGGCCGGGGGAACTGGCCGGTGTGCTGTGGGCCGCCGGTGCCCGGCATCGGGGCGTCGAAGTCCGGGCGGGGGAACTCGGACGTGGCGCCCGGGCCCTGCCGGTCGTCGATCCGCGGCATGCGCGAGGTCTGCGACGGGTCCTGCTCGTCATGGCCGCGCGGGGCGTCCAGCGAGGCGTGCGAGATCTGCGGCTGGGCGTTCTCGTCGCTCCAACTGGGCCGCGACTGCTGCGTGTTGCCCCCCGGCAGCTCGGCGCGCGGACCGCCGCGGCCCGGCAGCAGACGGCTGCGGCGGCCGCCCTGCTCGCCGGCGGAGGGGGCGGGCTGCTGCGGCGGCCGACCGCCGCCGAAGGCGTCCTGCGACCCACCGGTACCGGCGGCCTGCAGTCCCTGCGGAGCACCCGGAGCCTGACCGCCGAAGCCCGCGCCCGCACCGGCCGGAGCGGGCCGGCCCTGCGACGGAGCCGACGGCGACTGCGGCCCACGCGCGCCACCGGGCGCACCGGGACGGCCGGAGTTGCCGGTACCCGGCAGCGCGGCCCGCGGTCCCTGACCGCTACCGAGCCGGCCACCGGCCGGAGCACCGGCACCGAGGGCACCGCCGCCGGGCGCACCGGCGCCGAGCGAACCGCCGCCCGGCCGGCCGGAGCCGCCACGGGCCGCGGCCGCGCCGGCGGCCGCCTGCGCGGCGGACGGGGCGCCGCCACCGGCGCCCTGGCCGGGCTTGGGCTGCGGCTTCTTGCCGCCCTGGGCGACGTCGACGGGCAGCATGACCAGCGCGGTCGTACCACCGGAGTCGGACGGCCGGAGCTGGATGCGGATGCCGTGGCGCTGCGACAGCCGGCCGACCACGAACAGACCCATGCGGCGGGAGACCGAGACGTCCACGGTGGGCGGCGAGGCGAGCCGCTCGTTGATCGCGGCGAGGTCCTCGGGGGAGAGGCCGATGCCGGTGTCGTGGATCTCGATGAGCACCCGGCCGTCGGGCAGCGCGTGACCGGTGACCTTGACCTTGGTCTGCGGCGAGGAGAACGAGGTCGCGTTCTCGAGCAGCTCGGCGAGGAGGTGCACGAGGTCGTTGACGACCCGGCCGGCCACTTCGGTGGTCGGCACGGCGGCCAGCTCGATGCGCTCGTACTGCTCCACCTCGGAGGCGGCGGCACGGAGCACGTCGACCAGCGGGACCGGACGGGTCCAGCGGCGGCCGGGCTCTTCACCGGCGAGGACGAGGAGGTTCTCACCGTTACGGCGCATACGCGTCGCGAGGTGGTCGAGCTTGAACAGCGACGACAGCTGGTCCGGGTCGGCCTCACGCGACTCCAGCTCGGAGATGAGCGAGAGCTGGCGCTGGATAAGACCCTGGGAGCGGCGCGAGAGGTTGGTGAACATCGCGTTGACGTTGCCCCGCAGCAGGGCCTGCTCGGCGGCGAGGCGGACCGCCTCGCGGTGGACGTCGTCGAAGGCCGCGGCCACCTTGCCGATCTCGTCGCGCGAGTGCACACCGACCGACTCCACGGACGTGTCGACGTCCTGCGGGTCGGACTCGGACAGCTGCTTGACCAGCTCGGGCAGACGGTCGGTGGCGACCTTGGTGGCGGTCTCCTCCAGCCGGCGCAGCGAGCGGATCATGGAGCGGGCCACGACGAAGGCGCCGACGAGCGAGATACCGAGCACCAGCAGGATCAGCGCACCGGAGATGATCGCTTCGCTCTCCGACTCGTTGCGCAGCTCGCGGGCCTTCTGCTCCATCTGCTCGAGCAGGGTGCTCTCGATCTTGCCCATCTGGTCGATCTTGGTGGAGCTGTCGTCGAGCCAGTCCTTGTACGACCGCTTGTCCAGGTTCTCCAGACCGTTGGTGGAGTCCAGGGCGCGGCTGGCGTAGGTGTCGGCGGACTGGATCGTCGTGTTGTTGTCGCCGATGGGCTCCAGCAGCTCCACGGCGCTGGTCTTGCCGTAGATGGACTGGAAGCTCTTGAGCTCCGACTCCTCGCTCTCCAGGGCCGACTGGGCGTAGAGCCGGTCGTTCTCGGAGAGGTCGCCGAAGGACGTCTTGTTCGCGGGCAGGGCCGCGGCGAGGACGGCGCGCTGGATGGAGGCGTACTCCTTGGCGGCGGAGAAGGCCGCCAGGGAACGCGTCCGCTGGATCATGTCGGGGTTGCTGGTGGCCTGCGCCATGTCCTGCGAGAGGTCCAGCAGCTGCGTGATCAGCCGGTGGTAGGCCTCCACGGTCTGCGTGGAGTTGTCCTTGGCCTCGTAGGCGTTGTTGCGGACCTTCTCGATCTCGCGCAGGCTCGCCACCAGGAGCACCACGTTGTCGCGGATGCCCTGGAGGCTGCTGCCCTGGTTGCCGATCTCCTCGGAGGAGTCGACGAAGTCCTCGATGGCGCGGTCGCTCTTGTCCCGCAGCCCCTTGATCGTGTAGTCGCTCGCGCTGGAGCCGTGCGCCAGCGGGCCTGCCGACTGGTCACGCTCGTTCTGCAGCGCCTCGGCCAGGGCCGTGGCCTGCTTGGTCATGTCCGTGAGCAGCTTCATGTTCTCGAGCTGCTGGATGTCGTTGACGTTGTCGCTGATGCGCAGTGCGCCCAGCGAGGTGGCCGCGACGACGGGCAGCGCGAGCAGCGACACCAGGCGCGTGGAGATACGCCAGTTGCGCAGCGCTATTCGCGAGCCGGGGCCGGTCGGCCCCTTCGGCGGCTTGACCGTCGGAGCGGTGGGGTTCGGGGCCCCGGAGGGCGTCGCGCCGGAGCGCGCACCTCCGTCGCCGGACGCCACCTGGCCCGGGTTCTGGGCGTGCTGGGGCGAGGAGCTGCCATTGCTGGGGGCAGTCCCGCCGTGCGGCTCCGGCTCCGCCGAAGCACTGCCATCCCTCTTGAAACGTCCCTGCACTAGCGTCGCAACCTCTGGACCAGGCACCCCCCGCGTGAACGGACGGCACGGTGTCGGCGTACTGAGGGGCGTCCTGAATTACGCCCCCCGATGGTCGTGAGTGACCGGCGCTGGCTCCCCCTCTCGCCGCCACTCGGCGCTCGAGGCGCCCCCTGTGCGCCGGCTCGATCCTGCGGCGGTCCGTGAGATTCCAGCACAGTGCCGGATCTCCAACAAGGGCAGTGGGTCAGGCCGTGACCTACGTGACACCACGTGAGGGCGGAGTCACCGGTCGTAGAAAGTGATCCGGACGATACCGGACGTATGCCTACGGATCGTTGACGTGACGGGGGTGTCCCAGTCGCCATGATCAGGAGCGGAATGATGCCTTCAGGGGGTCAATGTCCGTTTCGTTGGGGTGAGTTGCGAGTCGGAATTGACCGCTTTGCCCCGGGGGTCGTGAGCAAACTCACACGCGGATCATGGGGTCTTCCGCGCTTCGGAGGGGAATTGCATGTTTAGCCTGACGCTTTACATGACGTAACACTTTGACAACCCGCGTCTGCGCGAGGGTCCTTCGGGACTCCGCCGACGCCCGAGGACGACAAGGTCCACTGCAACCGTGAAGACGACGATGATGTTCCGCAACATAGCCAACCCGCGGCGCACGACGCTGGCGCACCTCGAGGACGCCGACGACCTGCAGACCCCGGAGCTCCCGGAGCACTCCGTCGACCTCCCGGCCCAGACGGCCAACCCGCGCCGCACGGTCCTGATGGAGATCCCGGTCACCGCCGCCGCCGAGTAGATCACAGCCGTACGACCACCAGGGCGCCCACGCCGATGCGCGGGGCGCCCTCGGTAATGCGCGAGGCAGCGGCCCCTGACCGCGTTAGCCTGGAGCGTCAGACTCCAGCCAGCTCAGTTAAGGGGCGCAAGGATCCCGTGCGCATCGCCAGATTCTCCATCGACGGGAACGTCGCCTTCGGCGCGGTCGAGGGCGACAAGCCGGACGAGCTCGTCCTCGACATCATCAAGGGCATCCCGTTCGCCGACTTCGAGCTCTCCGGCACGAAGGTCCCGCTGAGCAAGGTCCGGCTGCTGCCGCCGGTGCTCCCCAACAAGGTCGTGGCCTACGGCCGCAACTACGCGGAGCACGCCCGCGAACTCGGCAACGACGTCCCGGACGTCCCGTTCGCCTTCTTCAAGCCGTCCACCTCGGTGATCGGCCCCGGCGACGAGATCCAGTACCCGTCCTTCTCCGAGGAACTCCACCACGAGGCCGAGCTGGCCGTGGTCATCGGCCGCATGTGCCGCGAGGTCCCGCGCGAGCGCGTCAAGGACGTCATCCTCGGCTACACCTGCGCCGTCGACGTCACCGCCCGTGACGTGCAGCGGCGCGAGAAGCAGTGGGCCAGGGCCAAGGGCTTCGACACCTCCTGCCCGCTCGGCCCCTGGGTGGAGACCGACCTCGACCCGAGCGACCTCACCATCCAGCTCACGGTCAACGGCCAGCAGCGCCAGCTCGGCCGCACCAGCGAGATGATCCACCCGATCGAGGATCTGATCGTCAACATCTCCGAGGCCATGACGCTGCTCCCCGGCGACGTGATCCTCACGGGCACCCCGGCAGGCGTCGGACCGCTCACCGTCGGCGACGAGGTCGCCGTCACCATCGAAGGCATCGGCACTCTCACCAACAAGGTTGTCAAGCGTGGCTAGCGCACCCGTCCGCGTACGTTTCTGCCCCTCGCCCACCGGTAACCCCCACGTGGGCCTGGTCCGCACCGCCCTGTTCAACTGGGCGTTCGCCCGGCACCACCAGGGCACCCTGGTCTTCCGCATCGAGGACACCGACGCGGCCCGCGACTCCGAGGAGTCGTACCAGCAGCTGCTCGACTCGATGCGCTGGCTCGGCTTCGACTGGGACGAGGGCCCCGAGATCGGCGGCCCGCACGCGCCCTACCGCCAGTCGCAGCGCATGGACCTCTACAAGGACGTCGCCGCCAAGCTCCTCGACGCCGGCCACGCCTACCACTGCTACTGCTCCCAGGCCGAGCTGGACGAGCGCCGCGAGGCCGCCCGCGCCGCCGGCAAGCCCTCCGGTTACGACGGCCACTGCCGCGACCTGAGCGCCGAGCAGGTCGAGGCCTACCGCGCCGAGGGCCGCGAGCCGATCGTCCGCTTCCGCATGCCCGACGAGACGATCACCTTCACGGACCTGGTCCGCGGCGAGCTGACCTTCACCCCGGAGAACGTCCCGGACTACGGCATCGTCCGCGCGAACGGCGCCCCGCTCTACACCCTCGTCAACCCGGTCGACGACGCCCTGATGGAGATCACCCACGTTCTGCGCGGCGAGGACCTGCTCTCCTCCACCCCCCGCCAGATCGCCCTCTACAAGGCGCTCATCGAGCTGGGCGTCGCCAAGGGCACCCCGCAGTTCGGCCACCTGCCGTACGTCATGGGCGAGGGCAACAAGAAGCTCTCCAAGCGCGACCCGCAGGCGTCCCTCAACCTCTACCGCGAGCGCGGCTTCCTCCCGGAGGGCCTGCTCAACTACCTGTCCCTGCTGGGCTGGTCCCTCTCCGCGGACAAGGACATCTTCAGCACCGACGAGCTGATCGCGGCCTTCGACATCGCGGACGTCAACCCCAACCCGGCACGCTTCGACCTGAAGAAGTGCGAGGCGATCAACGCCGACCACATCCGCCTGCTGGACGTGAAGGACTTCACCGAGCGCTGCGCCCCCTGGCTCCAGGCGCCCTTCGCGCCCTGGTCGCCGGAGGAGTTCGACGAGGCGAAGTGGCAGGCGATCGCCCCGCACGCCCAGACCCGTCTGAAGGTCCTGTCGGAGATCACCGACAACGTCGACTTCCTCTTCCTGGCGGAGCCGGTCTTCGACGAGCCGTCCTGGGCGAAGGCGATGAAGGAGGGCAGCGACGCGCTCCTGGCCACGGCCCGGGAGAAGCTCGACGCGGCCGACTGGACCTCCGCGGAGTCGCTGAAGGAGGCCGTCCTGGCCGCCGGCGAGGCCCACGGCCTCAAGCTCGGCAAGGCCCAGGCACCGGTCCGCGTCGCCGTCACCGGCCGCACCGTCGGCCTGCCGCTCTTCGAGTCCCTGGAGATCCTGGGCAAGGAGGCGACGCTGGCCCGCATCGACGCGGCCCTGGCGAAGCTGACGGCGTGACCCCCGTCGCGTGACCCCAATCGCCGGACGCGCCCGCGCGGCCCGGGTTACCGTCGGATCATGAGCATTCACGCCGTGATCTGGGACGTCGACGACACTCTCTTCGACTACACCACGGCGGACCGCGAGGGCATGCGCCTGCATCTGACGGCCGAGGGCCTGCTCACCGGAGACGAGACTCCGGAGCAGGCCCTCGTGCGTTGGCGGACGATCACCGACGCCCAGTGGGCGCGCTTCTCGGCCGGCGAGGTGTCCTTCGAGGACCAGCGCCGCGACCGCGTACGGGTGTTCCTGGGCGAGCGGCTGACCGACGCCGAGGCCGACGCCTGGTTCCGGCGTTACCTGGCTCACTACGAGACCGTCTGGGCCCTGTTCCCGGACGTCCTGCCGACCCTGGACGCCCTGGCCGCCAGCCACCGGCACGCGGTGCTGTCCAACTCCAGCATCCACGTCCAGGACCACAAGCTGCGCGTCCTCGGCGTCCACGACCGCTTCGAGGCGATCCTGTGCGCCGCCGAACTCGGCGTCTCCAAGCCGGAGGCCGCCGCCTTCCTCGCCGCCTGCGACGCCCTGGACCTCGCCCCGCACGAGGTGGCGTACGTCGGGGACCACCCGGAGATCGACGGCCGGGGCGCCGCCGACGCCGGGCTGCTCTCGGTGTGGATCAACCGCGACGGCGCGTACGCCGACGCCGCCCCACCCGTCGGCCCGCACCGGATCGCCACCCTCGCCGAACTCCCCGCGATCCTCGGCGCGGATACCCGTTTTGGAGCCCCGTCCACCTTCGGGTAATGTTCTTCCTGCGCCGAGGGGAGCGGGCCGAAAGGCCGGAAACCCACAGCGCGAAACTAGAACAAGATCCCCTTCGGGGCTTGCGTTCCAGTGGCCTATGGTGTAATTGGCAGCACGACTGATTCTGGTTCAGTTAGTCTTGGTTCGAGTCCAGGTAGGCCAGCTCGCAGAGCTCATCTGCAAAGCCCCCGTTGTGTAGCGGCCTAGCACGCTGCCCTCTCAAGGCAGTAGCGCCGGTTCGAATCCGGTCGGGGGTACAGATCCTTCCCGCGAAGGTGGCTCGGGTAGCTCCCACCACCATCGATGCAGGATCGCTAGGGCCCCCGTTGTGTAGCGGCCTAGCACGCCGCCCTCTCAAGGCGGTAGCGCCGGTTCGAATCCGGTCGGGGGTACTGACTGGTCTAAACCACATTGGTCTATGGTGTAATTGGCAGCACGACTGATTCTGGTTCAGTTAGTCTTGGTTCGAGTCCAGGTAGACCAGCTCGGACCTGCGGTAACGCAGGCTCCACGCCCCCGTTGTGTAGCGGCCTAGCACGCCGCCCTCTCAAGGCGGTAGCGCCGGTTCGAATCCGGTCGGGGGTACGTAGAGGAAGGCCCTCCACTTCGGTGGGGGGCCTTCGCCGTTCCCGGCGACCGGCTCCCGCCGCTCTACTCGAAGCCGTACCGCCGCGTCGACTCCTCCTCCTGTGCGAGCCGGTGCAGCGCCTGGAGCATCGGCTCGACGAGCACCACGCCCAGCACCGCCACCTCCGCCTTCTCCGCCTCCGAGACATGCGACTCCATGAACTCCATGTCCAGCTCGGCGACTTGGTGCATCAGCCGGGCGTACGGCACGAGCGTCTCGGGACTCCAGTCGTAGCCGAGCCGGCGCAGCGCGGCGGCCGCCACCACGAGGGAACGGAACGACGGCGAGATCGTCGTCATGGCCTGGGCGTTGGACCACCCCAGCGTCCTGAGCAGCTCCTCCATCGCGACCCGCGCGCCCTGTACGAACTCGTCGTCCGCGTCCGGCTCCGGCACCTGCGGCAGGGCCCACACCGCCGCGCCCAGGCGCATCGTGCGGGGCAGGGAGTCGTCGTCGACGTGCCCCAGTACCTCCTTGACCGTCGCCACCGGCACCCGGCCCACCTGGATCATCGCGCGGATCAGCCGCAGCCGGCGCAGATGCTCCTCGTCGTACTCGGCGGTGGTCGTGTTGATCTGGCGGCCCGGGGCCAACAGCCCTTCGCGCAGGTAGTACTTGATCGTCGCCGTGGACACCCCACTGCGCTCGCTCAGTTCGGCCAGCCGCATGTCTTGCGCCTTTCATTGGGGAGTGCCACTATCCAAGCATCGTTCAGAAGGATAGTGCCGCTATCCGACGAGGGAGTCGTGGGGGAGCCGTGTTCGCGAAGTCCGTGCTGGGCCGTACGACCGCCGATGCCGAGGGGGACGTGGTGGTCCTGCTCATCGGGATGCGCATCAACCACTTCTGGGCGGTGCACCAGTGGGGACTGGTGATGGTCTCGATGTTCCGCATGCTGGCGGAGCTCGCCAAGGACCCGGGCCGGGGGCTGCTGGGCAAGGTGATGCTGACGGCGTCGCCGCGGACGTACTACGTCGTCCAGTACTGGGAGTCCAAGGAGAAGCTCTACGCCTACGCCCACGCGCCGGAGATGCGCCACCACCCGGTCTGGGCGCTCCTCAACCGCAAGGAGCGGGAGGGCAAGGTCAAGGGCCACGTGGGGATCTGGCACGAGGCCTATGTGGTGCCCGAGGGGTCGTACGAGGCGATCTACGCGGACATGCCCGCGTTCGGCCTCGCCGGAGCGCACGGGCAGGTGCCGCTGGAGCGGCGGGGGCGGTACGCCAAGGACCGGTTCGCGCACCGGTCGGCGAAGACGGCCGGGAAGACCGGCTGACACGGGGGATCGGGGGAACGAAGGGGCCTGCCGCGGCGTTGGGGCAGGTCCCTTCGTCGATGTCCCCGGTCCGGGCTCAGCCCGTGCGGCGCAGGGCCTCGGAGAGGCGGGCCGCGGCGTCGATGACGGCCTGGGCGTGCATACGGCCCGGGTGGCGCGTCAGACGCTCGATGGGGCCGGAGACCGACACGGCGGCCACGACCCGGTTGGAAGGCCCGCGTACGGGCGCTGAGACGGACGCGACGCCCGGCTCGCGCTCACCGATCGACTGGGCCCAGCCGCGGCGCCTGACGCCCGACAGGGCCGTCGCCGTGAAGCGGGCACCCTGGAGGCCGCGGTGCAGGCGCTCCGGCTCCTCCCAGGCCATCAGGATCTGGGCCGAGGAGCCGGCCTTCATCGTGAGCGTCGAGCCGACCGGGACGGTGTCCCGCAGGCCGGACAGGCGCTCCGCCGCGGCGACGCAGATGCGCATGTCTCCCTGGCGGCGGTAGAGCTGGGCGCTCTCGCCCGTGACGTCACGCAGATGCGTCAGGACCGGGCCCGCCGTGGCGAGCAGGCGGTCCTCGCCGGCCGCCGCGGCCAGTTCCGCGAGGCGCGGGCCGAGAATGAAACGGCCCTGCATGTCGCGCGCCACCATACGGTGGTGTTCCAAAGCCACGGCCAGCCGGTGGGCCGTGGGTCTTGCCAGTCCGGTGGCCGCCACAAGCCCTGCGAGGGTGGCCGGACCGGACTCCAGGGCGCTGAGGACAAGGGCTGCCTTGTCCAGAACGCCGACGCCGCTACTGTTGTCCATGCAACGATACTCACGTCTCACTCTGTGAAACGCAAGTTCCTTTTTTCGTGAGACGCGCAACCCTTGGATGCACAGCGGCCCGCGGACCAAACGGGCCTGGCGGCGGCTGCCCGGGAATCCAGGGGTGCGGGCGCCGCTTCCGGAAGATCTCTAGTTGGGCCGGCGCACCTCTTGCCGGCCGGAGGGAAAGCGATGGGTAGGACACTCGCGGAGAAGGTCTGGGACGACCACGTCGTCCGGCGCGCCGAGGGCGAGCCCGACCTCCTCTTCATCGATCTGCATCTGCTGCACGAGGTGACCAGCCCGCAGGCCTTCGACGGCCTCCGCAAGAGCGGTCGCCAGGTGCGCCGCCTCGACCTCACCATCGCGACCGAGGACCACAACACCCCGACCCTCGACATCGACAAGCCCATCGCCGACCCGGTCTCCCGGGTCCAGCTGGAGACGCTGCGCAAGAACGCCGCCGAGTTCGGTGTGCGCCTGCACCCGCTGGGCGACGTCGAGCAGGGCGTCGTGCACGTCGTCGGCCCGCAGCTGGGCCTGACCCAGCCCGGCATGACGGTCGTCTGCGGCGACTCCCACACCTCCACGCACGGCGCCTTCGGCGGCCTGGCGTTCGGCATCGGCACCTCCCAGGTCGAGCACGTGCTGGCCACCCAGACGCTGCCACTGGTCCGCCCGAAGACCATGGCCATCACGGTCAACGGCGAACTGCCCGAGGGCGTCACCGCCAAGGACCTGATCCTGGCGATCATCGCCAGGATCGGCACCGGCGGCGGCCAGGGCTACGTCCTGGAGTACCGCGGCTCCGCCATCGAGAAACTCTCGATGGAGGCCCGCATGACCATCTGCAACATGTCGATCGAGGCCGGTGCCCGCGCGGGCATGATCGCCCCCGACCAGACCACGTTCGACTACCTGGAAGGCCGCCCGCACGCGCCCAAGGGCGAGGACTGGGACGCGGCCGTCGCGTACTGGAAGACCCTGAAGACGGACGAGGACGCCGAGTTCGACGCCGAGGTCGTCATCGAAGCCGCCGAACTGTCGCCGTTCGTCACCTGGGGAACCAACCCCGGTCAGGGCGCGCCGCTTTCGGCGGACGTCCCCGATCCTGCTTCGTACGAAGACGCTTCGGAGCGCCTCGCCGCCGAAAAGGCCCTGGAATACATGGGGTTGGAGGCCGGGCAGCCGCTGCGCTCCATCAAGGTGGACACCGTCTTCGTAGGTTCGTGCACCAACGGCCGTATCGAGGACCTGCGCGCCGCCGCGGAACTCCTCAAGGGCCGCAAAGTCGCCGACGGCGTACGGATGCTGGTCGTTCCCGGCTCCGCGCGGGTCGGCCTGCAGGCCGTCTCCGAGGGCCTGGACGTCGTCTTCAAGGACGCCGGCGCCGAATGGCGGCACGCGGGCTGCTCGATGTGTCTGGGCATGAACCCCGACCAGCTGGCCCCGGGTGAGCGCTCCGCGTCCACCTCCAACCGCAACTTCGAGGGACGGCAGGGCAAGGGCGGCCGTACGCACCTGGTCTCGCCGCAGGTCGCCGCGGCGACCGCCGTGCTGGGCCACCTGGCCTCGCCCGCCGACCTGTCCGACGCCCCTGTCGCCGCTGGAGTCTGATCAGTCATGGAAGCATTCACCAAGCACACCGGCCGGGCCGTCCCGCTGCGCCGCAGCAACGTCGACACCGACCAGATCATCCCTGCTCACTGGCTCAAGAAGGTCACCCGGGACGGGTTCGAGGACGGGCTGTTCGAGGCCTGGCGCAAGGACGAGACGTTCATCCTCAACCAGCCCGAGCGCAAGGGCGCGACCGTCCTGGTCGCCGGCCCCGACTTCGGCACCGGCTCCTCTCGTGAGCACGCCGTGTGGGCGCTGCAGAACTACGGCTTCAAGGCCGTCATCTCCTCCCGCTTCGCCGACATCTTCCGCGGCAACTCGCTCAAGAACGGCCTGCTCACGGTCGTTCTGGACCAGAAGATCGTGGAGGCGCTCCAGGAGCTGAGCGAGAAGGACCCCGAGGCCGAGATCACCGTCGACCTGGAGGCCCGCGAGGTGCGCGCCGAGGGCATCACGGCGAGCTTCGAGCTGGACGAGAACTCCCGCTGGCGGCTGCTGAACGGGCTGGACGACATCTCCATCACCCTCCAGAACGAGGCCGACATCGCCGCGTACGAGGCCAAGCGGCCCTCGTTCAAGCCGCGGACGCTCGAGGTCTGACCGCGCCCCTCGCGCGACCCAACTGAACAGGTCGAGTTTCGGCCACCGAACACCCCCCGCTGTACCCCCGATCAGCCCGATCGGGGGTACAGCCGTGTCTGCACCCGAACGGCCCTGCGCCCGCCCGAAACGCTTCTCAACTTCCCCCGTTAGAAGGGGTGTTGCAGGGGTACGCGAAAGTCGTGGCCGCGGCTTCGGCGCGCGCCCGGAAGGCCGTTTGAGGCGGCAGTTGCACCCTGAGCGGGCGACAACTCGCCCCAGATGGCACAATCTGTGCATGGAACACGACGGCCAACTCGAGCTCTATGCGGCGGTCGCGGACCAACTCAAGGAAGCGCACACAAGGGTGCGCGCACTGCAAGTCCCGGAGGGCGTACGGATGGCGCTGACCCGGAAGCTGCTGGTCATTACGGCCGCGGCCAAGCACGATCTCGCCGATGCGGCAAGGCGTCTGGAGGCCTTCACGGCGGACCTCGACGCGGGTCGATTCCCCGAAGAGGAACGCTGAACAAGTCCGAGACAGCCGAACCCGTTGCGGCACAAGGGTGATAAGCCCGTTTCGTGTTTGATTTGCGGTATATATCTGCCTAACGTGCGAAAAAGCCTGAACAGTTTCGTTCGGGCGATGTCTCCGAAGGGGAAGACGTGAACAAGGCGCAGCTCGTAGAAGCGATTGCCGACAAGGTCGGTGGCCGTCAGCAGGCCGCCGACGCGGTCGACGCGGTCCTGGACGCCATCGTCCGCGCGACCGTGGCGGGGGACCGGGTCTCGGTCACCGGCTTCGGTTCGTTCGAGAAGGTCGACCGCCCGGCCCGGTACGCCCGCAACCCCCAGACGGGCGAGCGGGTTCGGGTCAAGAAGACCTCCGTTCCGCGCTTCCGTGCGGGCCAGGGCTTCAAGGACCTGGTGAGCGGCACGAAGAAGCTCCCGAAGAACGACGTCGCGGTCAAGAAGGCCCCCAAGGGCAGCCTGACCGGTGGGGCTTCCGCCACGGTCAAGAAGGCGGCGGCGAAGAAGGCCGCCCCGACGAAGAAGGCGACCGCCGCCGCGAAGAAGACCACGGCGAAGAAGACGACCGCCAAGAAGACCACGGCGGCCGCCAAGAAGACGACGGCGAAGAAGACGACGGCCAAGAAGACCACGGGCGCCGCCAAGACCACCGCCGCGAAGAAGACCACCGCCAAGAAGGCGACGGCCAAGAAGGCCCCGGCGAAGAAGGCGACCGCCAAGAAGGCGCCCGCCGCGAAGTCGACGGCCCGCAAGACCACCGCCAAGAAGGCCACCGCCCGCAAGAGGTAAGCGCGAGCGGTACTCACGCGCCGGGCCGGACTCCGTTCTGGGAGTCCGGCCCGCGGCGCGTTCAGAACGTCTGGAGGGTTACGACGGTGACCTTGTCGCCGTCCAGTTCGATCCGTACCCGCTGCCCGGGCCGCAGCAGCCTCAGACCGCCCGCGTCGAACGCCGGGGCGTCGAAGGGGACCGGGGTGCCGTCGTCCAGCAGCACGCTGCCGGTGCGGGTCTCGGCGTCGTAGGTGTATGCGGTGGCCTGCATGGTGGTCAGGGTAGTGCGTCGTTGTCGGCTGCGGGTTCGTCGTGGCTGGTCGCGCAGTTCCCCGCGCCCCTAAAAGCCTCTGATCAGCAGCCCTGCTGAGAAGCTCGCCGTCCGCGGTCCCACCCCCAGTGCCAGCGCCGCTCGCAGGTCCTCGCCCGTGTCCACGTCCTGGCGTACGGAGTCCACCCCGGAGAGGCAGAGCTCCACCGCCCCTGACGCCCGATGGCGGGCCCGGGAATCCGTTCCGAAAGCCGGGCGCAATTCCTGGCCCTCGCGGACCGCCAGCAGTGTCGTGCCTATTGCCGCCGCGTCCGGGAGGAATGCGCGCGGGAATTCCGCCGCCGCGTCCAGGACCCGGGCCAATTCCAGGGGGCGCAGAGCCGGCAGATCGGCGTTGAGGGCCGCTACGGCACGTCGGGGGTGTGCGGCCCGTACGACACCCGCCCCGTACGCCAGCGCCGCGTTCAGGCCGCCCCGGGGCTCGTCGGGGACGATGCGGGCGCCCAGGGCGGACAGCTCGCGGCCGGCCAGCGGGTCGTCCGTGACTACTGCCACATCCCCGACCGCCCGGCAGGCCAGCGCCGCTGCCACCGTGTCCTGGGCGAAGGCGAGGGCGAGGCCCGGGCGCAGCCCGTCCCCGGCGGTGTCCGAGAGCCTGCTCTTGGCCCGCGCCAGGGGCTTCAGGGGTATGACCAAGGTCCACTGCACGAGCGTTCCGTCCCTCTCTTGTCGCGGCCATTGTCACTCAGCCGTCACCTGGGCCATCTGGCGGTCGTCGCGGCGAGGCGTACGGTGTTCTCGACAGACCGGCGGCCTGGGGCGACACTTGTGCGGCCCTGAAGGCCCCTAGAGGAAGGTGTCCGCGTGCCCCGCCGCAGAATCGGCTTCTGGTACCGCTTGGCAGCGGTGATCGCCAAACCGCCGCTGGTGGTTCTGATCAAGCGGGACTGGCGCGGAATGGAGAACATTCCGGCTGATGGCGGATTTATCACCGCGGTGAACCACAATTCGCACATCGATCCCTTCGCGTACGCGCACTTTCAGTACAACACCGGCCGCGTTCCGCGATTCCTCGCGAAGAGCGGACTTTTCAAGAAGGGATTCGTCGGTGCCTTCATGCGCGGCACCGGACAGATCCCCGTCTACCGCGAGACCACGGACGCGCTGAGCGCCTTCCGCGCCGCGATCGACGCCGTGGAGCGCGGCGAGTGCGTCGCGTTCTACCCCGAGGGCACCATCACCCGGGATCCCGCGCAGTGGCCGATGACCGGCAAGACCGGCGCCGCGCGGGTGGCCCTGCAGACCAAGTGCCCGGTGATCCCGGTCGCCCAGTGGGGCGCCAACGAGCTGCTGCCGCCGTACGCCAAGAAGCTCAACCTCCGCCCGCGCAAGACCTCGCGGGTCCTCGCGGGCCCCCCGGTGGACCTGACGCCGTTCTACGACAAGGAGATGACCCCGGACCTCCTGAAGGACGCCACCGAGGTCATCATGGCCGCCATCACCCGCCAGCTGGAGGAGATCCGCGGCGAGAAGGCGCCCGCCACGCCCTACGACCCGCGCAAGGAGCGGATCGAGCAGCGCCGGCGGAGCCAGGCCGAGGCCGGCCACGAGGAGGAGAGCGCCAAGTGAGCACGACCGTCAAGGCGGCTGTCTTCGGCACCGGATCGTGGGGCACCGCCTT
Source organism: Streptomyces sp. NPDC057280 (assembly GCF_042668605.1). Taxonomy (NCBI): domain Bacteria; kingdom Bacillati; phylum Actinomycetota; class Actinomycetes; order Kitasatosporales; family Streptomycetaceae; genus Streptomyces; species Streptomyces sp. NPDC057280. The sequence goes on along the minus strand of NZ_JBHUYR010000008.1, from coordinate 189,718 downwards.
CGGCATGGTCCTCGCCGACGCGGGCTGCGAGGTCACCCTGTGGGGCCGCCGCGCCGAACTCGCGGAAGCCGTCAACTCCACGCGTACGAACCCGGACTACCTTCCCGGCGTCGAACTCCCGGTGAACCTGCGGGCGACGACGGACGCCGCCGAGGCCGCGCGCGACGCAGACTTCACCGTTCTCGCCGTCCCCTCGCAGACGTTGCGCGGCAACCTCGCCGAATGGGTGCCGGTGCTCGCGCCCGACACCGTCCTCGTGTCGCTGATGAAGGGCGTCGAACTCGGCTCCGCCATGCGGATGAGCGAGGTCATCGAGGACGTCGCCAAGGTGGGGCAGGACCGCGTCGCCGTGGTCACCGGCCCCAACCTCGCGCGCGAGATCGCCGCCCGGATGCCGGCCGCCGCGGTGGTCGCGTGCACCGACGAGGCGGTCGCGCAGAAACTCCAGTCCGCCTGCCACACGCCGTACTTCAGGCCGTACACCGAGACGGACGTGGTCGGCTGTGAGCTCGGCGGCGCGGTGAAGAACGTCATCGGGCTCGCCGTCGGCATCGCGGACGGCATGGGGCTCGGCGACAACGCCAAGGGCTCGCTCATCACGCGCGGCCTCGCGGAGACCGCGCGGCTCGGTGTCGCGCTCGGCGCCGACCCGCTCACCTTCGCCGGACTCGCCGGTCTCGGTGACCTGGTGGCGACCTGCTCCTCGCCGCTCTCGCGCAACCACACCTTCGGCACCAACCTCGGCAAGGGCATGACCCTCCAGGAGACCATCGCGGTCACCAAGCAGACCGCCGAGGGCGTCAAGTCCTGTGAGTCCGTGCTGGATCTGGCCCGCAGGCACGGCGTCGACATGCCGATCACCGAGACGGTCGTCGCCATCGTGCACGAGGGCAAGCCTCCGGTGGTCGCCGTCAAGGAGCTGATGTCGCGCAGCGCGAAGCCCGAACGACGCTGAGCGACGCCGGGGCGACGCCACTCCGGCCACGCTGTATCGGGGCTCTACCAACGGGTACTCTCAACGCGATATGAGCACCGAGAACCTCCCCCAGAGCCCTGAGCAGCCGTCTCGCAAGCCGCGCGTGGCCGTCGTGTTCGGCGGGCGCAGCTCCGAACACGGGATCTCCGTGGTCACCGCCGGCGCCGTCCTGAAGGCCATCGACCGGACCAAGTACGACGTCCTGCCGATCGGCATCACCCAGGACGGCCGTTGGGCGCTCACCGCCGACGAGCCGGACCGTATGGCGATCACCGAGCGCCGTACGCCCAACGTCGACGAGCTGGCCGAGTCGCACGAGGGCGGCGTGGTGCTCCCCGTCGACCCCGCGAACCGCGAAGTCGTCTACAGCGAACCGGGATCGGTGCCCAAGGCGCTCGGCGAGGTCGACGTCGTCTTCCCCGTCCTGCACGGCCCCTACGGCGAGGACGGCACCCTCCAGGGTCTGCTGGAGCTCTCCGGTGTCCCGTACGTCGGCTCGGGCGTGCTCGCCTCGGCCGTCGGCCAGGACAAGGAGTACATGAAGCGGGTGTTCACCTCCTTCGGGCTCAAGGTCGGCCCGTACGTGGTGATCCGGCCCCGTGAGTGGGAGCAGGACGAGTCGGCCGCCCGCAAGAAGATCGTCGACTTCGCCGGCGAGCACGGCTGGCCGCTGTTCGTGAAGCCCGCGCGCGCGGGTTCGTCGATCGGCATCACCAAGGTCGACGACCTGTCCGGGCTCGACGAGGCGATCGCCGAGGCCCAGCGGCACGACCCGAAGATCCTCGTCGAGGCGGCCCTGCGCGGCCGTGAGATCGAGTGCGGCGTCCTGGAGTTCGAGGACGGCCCGCGTGCCTCGGTGCCCGCGGAGATCCCGCCGCCGGACGCCCACGCGTACTACGACTTCGAGGCCAAGTACATCGACTCCACCCCGGGCCTGGTGCCGGCGCCGCTGACGCCGCAGGAGACCGCCGAGGTGCAGCGGCTCGCGGTGGACGCCTTCGACGCGGCCTCCTGCGAGGGGCTGGTCCGCGCGGACTTCTTCCTCACCGAGGACGGCGAGTTCGTGATCAACGAGATCAACACGATGCCGGGCTTCACGCCGATCTCGATGTACCCGCAGATGTGGCAGGCGACCGGGATCGGCTACCCGGAGCTGGTGGACCGGCTGATCCAGGCGGCGCTGCGACGCTCCACGGGGCTGCGGTAGCGGTCACTTCCCGTAGGGGATCGCCTTCTTGATCGACGCGGCCATGTCGGTCAGCATCCCCGCGGTGTCCCGGCCCTTCGGGACCGTCACCTCGACGTACACCTTGCGATTGGCCGTGGTGAAGCGGGTCGAACCGTCGTCCTGCTTCTCCATGAGCCACTCCACACCGTTCACCTCACCGGCGATCGCGTCCGGGTCGCTCCCGGTGGCCACCTTGGGGTCGACCATCTTCGGCGGCCGGGTGACACCGCAGCGCAGTATGATCGCCGGGCTTCCCCAGCCCGCGGTCAGCGCGGACGCGGGCTCGGGATCGTGCCGGTCGAGACCGTCGACCTTGTCCGGCAGGACACTGTCCAGGTTCCGGCACAGCTTCGCGACCTCGGCCGTGGGGTTGGGAACCGTCACCGAGTCGCTGTCGTCTGCTGATGAGCAACCTGTGGTGATGATCAGCAGGGCGAGCGCGGGCAGGCCGATGAGCCGGTGACGGTAAGAGTTCACCGGCCAAGGGTAGACGGGGGCTACAGATGCACGACCGGGCAGGTCAGGGTGCGCGTGATGCCGTCCACTTGCTGGACCTTCGCGACCACCAGCCGACCGAGGTCGTCGACGGTGTCCGCCTGGGCCCGCACGATCACGTCATAAGGTCCTGTCACGTCCTCGGCCTGGATCACTCCAGGAATCTTGCTGATCGTCTCGGCGACGGTCGACGCCTTGCCGACCTCCGTCTGGATCAGGATGTACGCCTGTACCACGGAACCTCCAGGGCGGCCACGAGGATCATGTGGGGAAAAGGAACGCCACGGTATCGCGTCGCCGCTCGCCGCGGGGAGACCTGCGGGGGCGCGGACACCCGCGCCGGGGTGCAGACATGGCAGAAGTCGACGGTCACTTCGACCGTATCGAGGACACTGGTCACGCGCGACCGGGCACGGCAAGGGACAGAAGGGGCGAAAGGGCAATGAAGGGCACTGTTGGTGAGCTCGGGGAGTTCGGGCTCATCAGGGAGCTCACCTCCCGTCTCACCACCACCCCGGCGGTCCGGGTCGGCCCCGGCGACGACGCCGCGGTGGTGGCCGCTCCCGACCGCCGGGTCGTGGCCAGCACCGACATCCTCCTGGAGGGGCGGCACTTCCGCCGGGACTGGTCCACGGCCTACGACGTGGGCCGCAAGGCCGCCGCACAGAACCTCGCGGACATCGCCGCCATGGGCGCCGTGCCGACGGCCCTGCTGCTCGGCCTGGTCGTCCCGGCCGAACTCCCGGTGACCTGGCCGTCCGAGCTGATGGACGGCCTGCGCGACGAGTGCCAGGTCGCGGGCGCCTCGGTGGTCGGCGGAGACGTCGTACGCGGGGACATGATCATGGTGTCCATCACCGCGCTCGGCGATCTGCGCAACCAGGAGCCCGTCACGCGGGCCGGCGCTCAGCCCGGCGACCTCGTGGCCGTGACGGGCTGGCTGGGCTGGTCGGCCGCCGGGTACGCGGTGCTGTCGCGCGGTTTCCGCTCGCCGCGGGCCTTCGTGGAGGCGCACCGGCGTCCCGAGCCGCCGTATCACGCGGGACCGGCGGCGGCGGGCCTCGGCGCGACCGCCATGTGCGACGTGAGCGACGGGCTGATCGCCGACCTCGGGCACATCGCGGAGGCCAGCAAGGTCCGCATCGACATCCGCTCCGGCGCGATCGACATCCCGTCCCAGATGAACGACATCGGGCAGGCCGTCGGCGTCGACCCCATGCAGTGGGTGCTGACCGGGGGAGAGGACCACGCGATCGTGGCCACCTTCCCGCCGGACGTGAAGCTGCCCGCCCGCTGGAAGGTCATCGGCGAGGTCCTCAACCCCTCGGCGCTGCCCCAGGTGACCGTCGACGGGGCGCCGTGGACGAGCAAGGGCGGCTGGGACCACTTCGGGGACATCGAGTCGTGAAGCCCCCCTGCGTGCTGACGGTGGCGGGCTCCGACTCCGGCGGAGGAGCCGGAATCCAGGCCGACTTGAAGACGATGCTCGCGCTCGGCGTGCACGGCATGAGCGTCGTCACCGCCGTCACCGCGCAGAACTCCCTGGGCGTGCAAGGGGCTTGGCCGCTGCCCGTGGAGGTCGTGCGGGCCCAGTACCGCAGCGTCGTCGACGACATCGGCGTACAGGCCGTCAAGACCGGCATGCTGGCCTCGGCCGAACTCGTCGAGGCGGTGGCCGAGTTGCTCGCCGGAACCGACGCCCCGGCGGTCGTCGACCCGGTCGGGGTGTCGAAGCACGGCGACTCACTGCTGGCCGACTCGGCGCTGGAGTCGGTGCGCACCCGGCTGCTCCCGGCGGCGACCGTGGCGACCCCGAACCTCGACGAGGTGGCCCAGCTGACCGGGGTGCGTGTCGAGTCCGAGGGGGACCTGCGGCGGGCCGCCGGGGCCGTGCTCTCGTACGGCCCGAAGTGGGTGCTCATCAAGGGCGGTCACCTGACCGGGGACGCCGTCGATCTGCTGACCGACGGCTCAGAGGAGCACTGGCTGCGGGCACCGCGCCACGACAACCGGCACACCCATGGCACGGGCTGCACGCTGGCTTCGGCGATCGCGTCGGAGCTGGCGAAGGGGCGGTCCGTGCCGGAGGCGGTGGCGGCGGCCAAGGAGTACGTCACCGGGGCGATCAAGGGTGGGTTCGCGCTGGGCGCCGGCATCGGCCCCGTCGACCATGCGTGGCAGTTCACGGCGTAGGCACGGCAAAAAGCCGGCCCACCTCTCGGTGGACCGGCTCAGTGCAGCGAACCAGCAGTGGCCGCGCGCTTAGCTGTGCGTCAGCGCGAGACCTTGCCGGCCTTGATGCACGAGGTGCAAGCGTTCACGCGCTTCGGCGTCCCGCCGACCACGGTACGGACGCGCTGGATGTTCGGGTTCCAGCGACGGGACGTACGGCGGTGCGAGTGCGAGATGTTGTTGCCGAAGCCCGGCCCCTTGCCGCAGACGTCGCAGTTGGCAGCCACGGGTCACTCCAAAGACTTCAGATGCACTTACGGTTGGCTCCCGGCAAGCCGGGATCGAGATCGTAGGATCAGAGATCTGAGTGGCGCTGCCAGGGGAATGGCCCGATCGGATCGGGCAACCGGAGCAGCATACAACGACTGCGCCAGTAGAACGAAACTACCATGGCTGCTCAGGGCCCTGCTCCCGGCCCTCTTCCGGTGGACACCTTCCCGGGGTCTACGCTGCGTCCACGTCCAGCAGTCCAAGGAGGCGCAGGTGGCGCAGGTGCCGCAGACATTCTTCGATGCTCTCGCGGTGCGCACCTGGTGCGGTCTCGCGCTGGAGGCGCTCGGGCGGGCGCGCGAGGAGATCGACGCGATCAATGTCTATCCCGTGGCCGACGGCGACACCGGCACCAACCTGTATCTGACCGCGGAGTCCGCGGCGGCGGCCGTCGAGGCCGTCTTCACCGCCTACGACGAGAACGGCCGGCCCTCGCTGGCCGACGCGGCCCGCGCGATGGCGCACGGCGCCCTCGTAGGCGCCCGCGGGAACTCCGGGACGATCCTCGCCCAGCTGCTGCGCGGCATGGCCCAGGTCCTCGCCGGCGACAGTGAGGCGTCTCATACCGACGGGACCGGCCTCCGCCTCGCCCTGCGGCGCGCGGCCGACTCCGCGCGCGAGGCCGTGGCCCACCCGGTGGAGGGCACGGTCCTGTCCGTCGCCTCGGCCGCGGCCGACGCCGCCGAAGGGAGCGAGGGCGACTGCGGGGCGGTCGCGCGGGCCGCCTACGACGGGGCCCGGGCGGCGCTCGCGGCGACCCCGGGGCAGCTTGCCGTCCTGGAACGGGCCGGGGTGGTCGACGCGGGCGGCCGGGGGCTGGTGGCGGTGCTCGGGGCGCTGGTGGAGACGTTCACCGGGGAGGTGCCGCGCATGGTGGCGCCTGCTTCCCCTGGGCACGCGCGCGTGGATGCCGTTGCCGATTTTTCCGACACGGCGCCCATGGCGGCTGCCGACGAGTGCGCCGATGTGCCCGTGGAGGCCGATGGGCCCGCCTTCGAGGTGATCTACCTCCTGGAGGCCGAGGACGCCGCCGTGGCCCGGCTGCGGACCCGACTCGACGCCCTGGGGGACTCGCTCGTCGTCGTCGGGGGCGACGGGCTGTGGAACGTCCATGTGCATGTCGACGACGCGGGCGCGGCCGTGGAGGCGGGCGTCGAGGCGGGGCGGCCGTACCGGATCCGGATCACGCACTTCGCGCTCGGTGACGTCCACACGCGCGGGGGCGAGCGGCCGCCCCGGGAGCGGGTGCAGCGGGCGGTCGTCGCCGTCGTGCCGGGCGAAGGGCTGGCCGGGCTCTACACGGAGGCGGGCGCCACCACCGTGCTCGCGCGCCCCGGCGAGCCGCCCGCCAGCGGGGAGATCGTCGAGGCCGTACGACGGGCCCACGCGCGCGAGGTCGTGCTGCTGCCCAACGACGCCGACCTGCGCCACACCGCGGCCGCCGCGGCCGAGCAGGCCCGCGCCGAGGGCATCCGGGTCGCCCTGATCCCGACCCGCTCCGCGGTCCAGGGCATCGCCGCGCTCGCCGTGCACGAACCCGGACGCCGCTTCGACGAGGACGTCGTCTCGATGACCTCGGCCGCCGGCGCCACCCGCTACGCCGAGATCGCCGTCGCCGAACGCCAGTCCTGGACCCTGGCCGGCATCTGCGAGGCGGGCGACGTCCTCGGCCTCATCGACGGCGACGTGGCCGTGATCGGCTCCGACATCACCTCCGCCGCCGAGACCGTCCTGGACCGCATGCTGTCGGCGGGCGGCGAACTCGTGACCCTCGTCCTCGGCGACGACGCCCCCGACTCCATCGCCGACCACCTCGAAGCACGCGTGCGTGAGGCGTACCTCGCCGTCGACACCGTGGTGTACCGGGGCGGACGGCAGGGCGCGCTGCTGCTCATCGGGGTCGAGTAGCGCCCCGGTCGTTCAGCGACTGTCAGTCGTCCAGCACCTGGAGCATCTGCTGGGCCTCCGCGCAGCGCGCCTGTGCCGTCTCCTCGTCCTCGTCCTCGTCGTACGCCCCAGGGGCCTCGTACGGCTCGTAGTCCTCGTACGCCGCCAGCACCGCACGCGCGCGTGCCGCCGCGCGCTCGGGGCGGCTGAGGTCGGCCTCCAGCCAGCCCGCGGCGAGCTCGGCGCCGGTGCGGCTGTGCAGGGCGTCGTCGCCGAGGGACGCGAACACCACGATGGCCTCGGTCATCTGGGCGAGGGCGTCCTCCAGGGCGGCCTGGATCGTCTCGTCCTCGGCGTCCTCGGCGGCCGAACGGGCGAGCAGGTCGCCGTACTGCCGATGGGTGTGCCCGAGTTCGGCGACGAGCCGCTGGCGGGCCTCGTCGGCCACGGAGTCCGCGCCCAGCGCCTCCCCGCACTCCCGCACCGCCTCCGCCATCAGCTCCCGGGCCTCGTCCTGCCCGCCCTCCGCGCGCAGCGCCAGCCACGCGCGGGCGCGCAGCGAGCGGACCAGCCCGTGCACGTCACCGACCTCGCGCCACAGCTCGCCCGCGCGCGTGTACGCCCGGTCGGCCTCGTCGGGCAGCCCCGCCTCGCCGAGGGACTCGCCGGCGAGGTGGGCCAGCGTCGCGTGGTCCTGCTGTTCGGGCCACTCCCGGGCGAGCTCGGCGGCCCGGAGCCGGTGCTCGGCGGCCTCACGGTGCTCACCGAGCTCGCTCAGACAGTCGCCGAGCCACCACTGCGCCTGGACGACCGCGGCGTCGCCGTGCGTGTCGACGCTCAGGTCGGGCAGCGCCGACTCCAGCACCGCCGCCGCCTCGGCCCACCGGCCCTGCCGCAGCAGGAACCCGCCGAGCAGATGCCGCGCCCAGGCGCCGAGCGTGGGCCCGGCACCGGCCTCGTCGGCCCAGTGCGCCGCCTCCAGGGCCTGTTCGGCGGCCTCCTCCGGCTGCCCCGTGCCGCCGAGCACCTCGGCGAGCTGGAGGTGCAGCTGGGCCCGTCCGGTGGCCTCCAGATACGGTGCGCCGTGCGTCAGGGCCGCCCGCAGCGCCCACTCGGCCTGCCCGATGTCGCCGAGATGGTGGGCGAGCCCGGCCAGCCTCGCCTGGTACTCCACCGCGAACCACGGCAGCCCCGCCGCCACGAACCCCTCCGCGGCCCGCGCGAACAGCCCCGCGGCCCTCGGCAGGTCCCCGGCGTGCACCGCCAGCTCCGCGAGCATGGCCCGCGCCTCGGCGTCCCGCGAGCCGAGCCGCACGTCCTCGCCGGCCCGCCCGTCGACGAGCGCGAGCACCTCCCGGACGGCGGCCTCGGCCTCGGCCAGGACCGACGCCGGCACGGCACCCTCCTCCTCGGCCGCCTGCACCCGCCGCAGCAGGATCCGCGCCCGCCCCATCAGCACCGACGCCGTCTGCCGTACGCCGGTGCCGTCCTCGGCGTACAGGGCGAGGGCCTCGTCGTACGGCCCCGCGACCGCGGCCAGCGCGCCCTCCACATCACCGGCGAGGGCCCGCATGAACGCCCCACGCGTGCGTGCCGCGAGCGCCTCTCCCGGATCGCCCGCCGCCGCGTAGAGCTCGGCGGCGTCCTCGAACAGGTCCAGGCCCGCGGGGCCCAGGTCCATCGCCCGGTGGTCGACGATCTCCGCCCGGTCGCGCGGGTCGAGCTCGACGCCCTCCGCGGCCCGCGCGACCGCCGCCCACGCCTCCACGGCGTTCGGCTGGAGGCCGTCGGACAGGCGGCGCGCCTCGGCGATCAGAGCGGTGAGGTCGCTCTCCGGCGCGGCGGGCTGGGGCGGAGCGGTCGGTGCGGTGGCCTCGCGGGCGGCGCGCACGCCCAACGGCAGCCGCTCGACCAGCGGTTCCCGCGTCATGCGCGCGCGTGCCCGGTCGCTGACGTACGTCGTGCCGTTGCGCCGGTCGAACTGCCCGGCCAGGTCCAGGGCCTCCGTACGCGCGTGTGCCGCCAGTTCACGGGCGGTCCACGTCCGGCCGGCCGGTCCCGGCACCGGGTGGTCGCCCAGGTCGAGGCCGGTCAGCCGGTCCATGAGCAGCGTGACCACGCTCAGGAACTCCAGCTTGCCGCGCGGATGCCCGCTGTCCGTGAAGTACGCCGGGCGTTCCGCGAGCAGCTCCAGACCGCGGGCCTCGTTGCCGGTCAGCGCGCAGAACTCCACATGGTCGGCGTACGCGGAGCGCATGCTCTCCATGGCCCGCACCAGCCGAAAGCCCCGCAGATGGTTGGCCCGCGCCTCGTCCAGGCGGCCCAGCCGCAGCAGCGGGACCAAGGAGGAGGCCAGGACGGTGTGCGGTTCGTGCGCGCAGGTGAACTCGCCCTCCAGGACCGGCGCCCACAGCCGCAGCGCCTCCGCGTCCCGGCCCTGCTCCGCCCGCCACCAGCCCTGCCCGTTCAGCTCGCACGCGTGGCAGTCGGCCATGGCGTCCCGGTCGGCGGCCAGCCACGCGGCGAACGCCCGCTCCGCGCGCGCGGTGTCCCCGACATGCGCGGCCACCGTGAACTCGACGCTGCGCACCGCCCGCTCGGAGTGCCCGGCGAGCCGGTAGCGGTGCTCCATCTCGCCGAGCCACTTCTCTATGGAGGCCAGCGGGATGTGCGGCTGGTCGAGCATCCCGGACGACATCCACTTGAAGACCCAGTGCAGCGAATGGGCCTCGTACTCGTCGAAGTCCTCGGGCCGCTCGTCCCACATGCGCAGCAGACGCGCGAAGGGGACGAACATCTTGTCCTTCTCGGAGCTGTAGTTGTAGACCTTCAGCTGGTGCCCGAGCGCCTCGATCACGGCGAGCGGGATGTTCAGCTTCTCCGCCTCGGCCAGCAGCTGCTCCGCGCGCGCGTTGCGGGCCGGGCCCTCCGGCTGCTCGCCGTTCTCCGCCATCGCCCGGCGCAGCGCGTCGAAGTCCGCGATCTCCCCCATCAGTGCCCCTCCTCGCCGTTCGTCGCCCACTCCAGCAGTCCGATGAAGGCCCGGTTCAGCAGCGCCGAGTCGGCGGGCCGGAGCGGCCGCTGCGCCATCAGCAGCGCCTGCCCGTACAGGGACTCCGTGGCGGTGCCGATCAGTTCCGGCCCGCGCAGCGAACTGATCCGCCGGATCAGCGGGTTGAGGTGGTTGAGCACCAGACGCGCGCGGGGGGTGGTGCCGCGCAGCGAGCCGAGGATGCCCGCCCACAGGTCGTCGGCCTGCGCCTCGGCGTCGGCGCGGGCCTGCTCGTGGCGGGCGGCGCGGTCGTCCAGGTGCAGGGCGGGCACGGTGAGCGGGTGGAAGGCGCGCAGGACGACATCACAGCCCAGCGGGTCGAGCGTGGCCCGCGCCGCCGCCAGGAAGCCGGCCAGCGCCAGCTCCTCGGCCGGGTCGACGGCGTCCAGATGCGCGGTCACGGTGTCCGCGTCCAGCTCCGCCACCACCGTCCCCGGCCGCACCGACGGCAGCGCCTGGACCAGGTCGCTGTCGTACGTGTAACCGCCGTTCACCACCCCGATGCCCTGCGCCGACGCGATGGGCGCGACCTGCCGGAACTCCTCGACGGTCCGCGTGAAGTGCACGACCGGGTGGCGCCGCGCGAACTCCGCCAGGGACACAGGCCCGTCGGTCGTCTCGAAGGGCAGCCACGGCAGCATCGTGCGCAGCATCTCCGCGTCGTGCCGCGCCAGCGACTTCACGCCCAGGTGGTGCACCGACAAGAACGCCGCCAGCCGTTCCGGATCGCCCGCGGCGAGCCCCGTCAGCCAGGACCGAATCCTTTCCCCCAGCGCCTCCCGTACGGCGGCCAGCGTCTCGTCCTCGTACAGCGCCTCCCGCGACGCGGTGGGCCTCAGACTGTCCGTGTCGAGCACGCACCGCACGAAGAACGCCCAGTCCGGCAGGAGCTGTTCGGCCCGCTCGGTCAGCAGCATCCCCTTGAGGTGGACGCGATGTGTCGCCCGCTGCGCCGGACTGACCGCCGACGGCAGGACGTACGCCATCCCGCGGACCCCCGCGAGCGGCACGTTCAGCTCGATCGAGTCCAGTGGAGTGAACCCGAACAGGTCATGGCAGTGCCGCGCCAGGGCCACCCTGCGGGCGGCGGGGGAGGGGTGGGACCGGTCCCAGGGCGCCGGCAGATCGGTGACCGCCTCGCCGTCCACCCGCACGTCGTACGGCAGCAGCGCGCCGAAGTCCCGCGCCAGCGTCAGGACCCGCTCCGGCGCCAGCCACTCCCCGGCCCCCGCCCGGGCCGTCAGGTGCACGGTGGTGCCGGGCTCGGGCCGGGCCTCGGGCGCCAGCGTCCGCACGGTGTACGAACCGTCGTCGCTCGCCGTCCACTCCACCGGCGCCGCGTCCGGCGTACGGGCGCTGCGGCTGACCACCCGGATCCGCTCGGCCACCACGAAACAGGCGAGCAACCCGATGCCGAACTGCCCGAGGAACTCGGACCGCGCCTCCTGGATCCCCTCGGCCCGCTTCGAGCTGCGGCCGATGGTGGCCAGCAGTTCGTGCACGTCCGTCTCGGTGAGACCCACGCCGGAGTCCTCGACCCGCAGGGCGCCGCCGGTCGTGTACAGCCGTACCTGGGCCGGGGCGCCCGGCTGTTCGGCCCGCCGGGCGGTGATGGCGTCCACGGCGTTCTGCAGCAGCTCGCGCAGATAGACCTTCGGACTGGAGTAGAGGTGATGGGAGAGCAGGTCCACCAGACCACGCAGGTCGACCTGGAAGGTGTGGGACGGAGAAGCCTGGGATGCCTGTGAGGTCTGGGAGTCCATCGCAACGGCGCCGTGGGCGGGGGACGGTCTACGGCGCGGGGTCGGGCGGTCCCGGTGGGGCGGTGACCGCGGAGGGGATGGCCGGAGGCGCGCCATCCTAAAGCCGGAACAGCCCGCCTGACCAGGTGTTTCGCAAGACGTATACGGCAATGTCAGTGGGGTGGTGTGCAATGGATCTCGTGCCCGCGCTCGAAGAACCACTGAAAAAGGTGCTCGGCCCACCCACCGCGAAGGTGATGGCCGAGCATCTCGGCCTGCACACCGTCGGCGACCTCCTCCACCACTACCCGCGCAGATACGAGGAGCGGGGCCAGCTCACGCACCTCGCCGACCTCCCCATGGACGAGCACGTCACCGTGGTGGCGATGGTCGCCGACGCCCGCCTGCACACCTTCGCCTCCGCCAAGGCCCCGCGCGGCAAGGGCCAGCGCCTCGAAGTGACCATCACGGACGGCAACGGCCGCCTCCAGCTCGTCTTCTTCGGCAACGGCGTCCACAAGCCCCACAAGGAGCTCCTGCCGGGCACCCGCGCGATGTTCGCGGGCAAGGTCTCCGTCTTCAACCGCCGGCTCCAACTGGCGCATCCGGCGTACGAGTTGCTACACGGCGAAGCTGACGAGACGGTCGAGACCTGGGCCGGCGCCCTCATCCCGATCTACCCCGCCACGGCCAAGCTGGAGTCCTGGAAGATCGGCAAGGCCATCCAGACGGTCCTGCCCAGCGCCCAGGAGGCGGTCGATCCGCTCCCGGACTCCCTGCGCGAGGGCCGAGGGCTCCTGCCGCTGCCGGAGGCTCTCCTCAAGATCCACCGTCCGCATACCAAGGCCGACATCGACGACGCCCGCTCGCGCCTCAAGTGGGACGAGGCCTTCGTCCTCCAGGTCGCCCTCGCCCGCCGCCGCCACGCCGACGCGCAGCTCCCGGCGGTGGCCCGCAAACCCAAGCCGGACGGCCTCCTGGCCGCCTTCGACGACCGTCTCCCCTTCACCCTCACCGAGGGCCAGCAAAAGGTCTCCAAGGAGATCTTCGACGACCTGGCCACGGAGCATCCGATGCACCGGCTGCTTCAGGGAGAGGTCGGTTCGGGCAAAGCTCAGCCTCTTGACTCGCTGGTGCTCACGCCCGCCGGTTTTCGTCGCATGGGGGACTTGAGGGTCGGGGAGGAGATCGTCGTGCCGGACGGGGACATCGCGTTGATCGACGGTGTCTACCCGCAAGGCGAGCGAGAGGTCTGGCGCCTGATCCTGTCCGATGGGAGCTCCGTCGAGTGCGACGACGAGCATCTCTGGATCGTCGGTACGAGTTGTGGGTGGCACCGAGGCCAGGCTCCCAAGGTCATGACGACTCGGGAGATCCGGCTGGACACCTTTAAAGCCAACGGATCTTCGAAGTGGTACCTCCCAACAGCTGCCCCGGTTGATCTCGGAGACGATTCGGGGTTGCCCCTCGATCCGTACCTGTTCGGTCTCCTCCTGGGGAACGGATCATTCCGACACAACCTGCGTCTGGCGACTGTGGACGACGAGATCCGGGGCGCTGTCGCGGCAGCAGTGGCGCCTGACTGCCGTCTGGTTCCCGTGAAGGGATCCCGTTGCGACAACACGATCCAACTGACACATCGGGTGGATGGCGCGCGCAATCCTGTGATTCAGACTCTGCGTGATCTGAACCTGTGGGGCACGACGTCGCACGGGAAGTTCGTTCCCGACGAGTTCAAGAACACTTCGATCAAGAACCGTCTCGCACTGCTGCAAGGGCTTCTCGATACCGATGGCACCGTCGGCAAGGACGGCCTGAGTATCTCGCTCTGTTCAGCCTCGCGGAGGCTCGCTGAAGACGTTGCGTGGCTTGTCCGATCGCTCGGTGGTCGCGCACGAGTCCTTCCGAAGAAGGCCGCCTTCAACGTCTCGGTAGCTCTGCCTGACGAGTACGCACCCTTCAGGGTCACCCGCAAGGCCGAGCGAGTGCGTTCGCGCCCCAAGTACAACACCTTCCGGCGGGGTATCCGCGCGGTGGAGCACGTGGGGCGAAAGCCCGTCCAGTGCATCAGCGTCGCCCATCCGAGCCATGCCTACGTCACCGACAACTTCACCGTCACACACAACACGATGGTCGCCCTGCGCGCCATGCTCGCCACCGTCGACGCGGGCGGCCAGGCCGCCATGCTCGCGCCCACCGAGGTCCTCGCCCAGCAGCATCACCGCTCCATCGTCGAGATGATGGGCGAGCTGGCCGAGGGCGGAATGCTGGGCGGCGCCGAGCACGCCACCAAGGTGGTGCTGCTGACCGGCTCCATGGGAGCGGCCGCGCGGAAACAGGCCCTGCTCGACCTCGTCACCGGCGAGGCCGGCATCGTCATCGGCACGCACGCGCTGATCGAGGACAAGGTCCAGTTCCACGACCTCGGCCTGGTCGTCGTCGACGAACAGCACCGCTTCGGCGTGGAGCAGCGCGACGCCCTGCGCGGCAAGGGCAAACAGCCCCCGCACCTCCTCGTGATGACGGCCACGCCCATCCCGCGCACGGTCGCGATGACGGTCTTCGGCGACCTGGAGACCTCCGTCCTCGACCAGCTCCCGGCCGGCCGCTCCCCGATCGCCAGCCATGTCGTCCCGGCCGCCGACAAGCCCCACTTCCTGGCCCGCGCCTGGGAACGGGTGCGCGAGGAGGTGGAGAACGGCCATCAGGGATACGTCGTCTGCCCCCGGATCGGCGACGACGAGGATGATTCGAAGAAGGCCCGCAAGTCCGCCGAGGACGAGGCCGAGAAGCGCCCGCCGCTGGCCGTCCTGGACGTCGCCGACCAGCTCGCCAAGGGCCCGCTGACCGGCCTCAAGGTCGAGGTGCTGCACGGCCGTATGCATCCCGACGACAAGGACGCGGTCATGCGCCGCTTCGCCGCCGGCGAGACCCACGTCCTGGTCGCCACCACCGTCATCGAGGTCGGCGTCAACGTCCCCAACGCCACCGCCATGGTGATCATGGACGCCGACCGCTTCGGCGTCTCCCAGCTCCACCAGCTCCGCGGCCGGGTGGGCCGAGGCGCCGCGCCGGGCCTCTGCCTCCTGGTCACGGAGATGCCGGAGGCCAGCGCCGCCCGCCAGCGGCTGAACGCGGTGGCGTCGACGCTGGACGGCTTCGAGCTCTCCCGCATCGACCTGGAACAGCGCCGCGAGGGCGACGTCCTCGGTCAGGCCCAGTCCGGCGCCCGCACCTCCCTGAAGGTCCTCGCCGTCATCGAGGACGAGGAGGTCATCGCGGAGGCGCGGGAAGAAGCGATGGCGGTGGTGGAGGCGGATCCGGAGCTGAAGAACCTCCCGGGCCTGCGGACAGCGCTCGATGCTCTCTTGGACGAGGAGAGGGAGCAGTACCTGGAAAAGGGGTGAGGGAGACTCCCTCAGGGGCGCGGGGCTGTAATCCATATGCGGCTACCGCCGCGCGGGCGCGACCAGCCACACTGAAACCTGAAGCCGCCCACGAATCAAGGACCGAAGATGACCCGCGTGATCGCCGGCGCAGCCGGCGGACGTCGCCTCGCCGTGCCGCCCGGCAACGGAACCCGCCCCACCTCCGACCGCGCACGCGAAGGTCTCCTCTCCACCTGGCAGTCCCTCCTGGGCGGCCCCCTGGACGGCGAGCGCGTCCTCGACCTCTACGCCGGATCGGGCGCCGTCGGCCTCGAGGCCCTCTCCCGCGGCGCGAGCCACACCCTCCTCGTCGAGGCCGACGCCCGCGCCGCCCGCACCATCCGCGAGAACGTCAAGAGCCTCGGCCTCCCGGGCGCCGAGGTCCGGGCGGGCAAAGCGGAGCAGATCATCCAGCAGCCGGCACCGGCCGAGCCGTACGACATCGTCTTCCTCGACCCGCCGTACCGAGTCACGGATCACGATCTTCGGGAGATTCTCCTCACACTCCGTTCGGGGGGCTGGCTCGCGGCGGAGGCGCTCGTCACCGTGGAGCGCAGCACCAGAGGCGGTGAATTCGGGTGGCCGGAGGGTTTTGAAGCACTCCGGTCCCGTCGTTACGGCGAGGGAACGTTTTGGTACGGTCGCGCCGCCTCTACGTGCGAAGACGCACGATGACCGGACCGGAGAGCGAGGGATCTCAAGTGCGCCGCGCCGTCTGTCCCGGGTCGTTCGACCCCATCACCAACGGACACCTCGACATCATTTCCCGCGCCTCCCGTCTGTATGACGAGGTCTACGTCGCGGTCATGATCAACAAGTCCAAGAAGGGCCTGTTCGAGGTCGACGAGCGGATCGAGCTGATCCGCCAGGTCACCGCCGAGTACGGGAACGTGAAGGTCGAGTCCTTCCACGGCCTCCTCGTCGACTACTGCAAGCAGCGCGACATCCCCGCGATCGTCAAGGGCCTGCGCGCGGTCAGCGACTTCGACTACGAACTCCAGATGGCCCAGATGAACAACGGGCTGTCCGGGGTGGAGACCCTGTTCGTCCCCACCAACCCCACCTACAGCTTCCTGTCCTCCTCGCTCGTCAAGGAGGTCGCCACCTGGGGCGGCGACATCGCCCACCTGGTGCCGCCGGTCGTCCTGGAGGCCCTCAACGAGCGCCTGCGCAAGGACTGATGGGGCTACAGTCGTCCCGTCCGTCTCCAACACAGCTGTAGAGAGTGGCGAGCACAGGTGGACGTGCAGAAGAAGCTCGACGAGATCGTCGCCGCGGTCTCCGGCGCCCGGTCGATGCCCATGTCGGCCTCGTGCGTGGTCAACCGCGCCGAACTGCTCGCGATGCTGGAGGAGGTCCGGGCCGCGCTGCCCGACTCCCTCGCCCAGGCCCAGGAGCTGATCGGCGACCGCGAGTCGATGGTCGAGCAGGCCCGCCAGGAGGCCGAGCGGATCATCTCCGGCGCGCACGCCGAGCGCGGCTCGCTGATCTCCGACACCGAGGTCGCCCGCCGCTCCCAGGCCGAGGCCGACCGCATCCTCAGCGAGGCCCGCAGGGAGGCCGAGGAGGTCCGCGCCGAGGCCGACGACTACGTCGACTCCAAGCTGGCCAACTTCGAGGTCGTCCTCACCAAGACCCTCGGCTCGGTCGGCCGCGGCCGCGAGAAGCTCCTCGGCACCGGCCCGGGCCTCGACGAGCAGGGCTACGAGGACGAGGACGCCCCCGAGCGCAGCCACGACCCCGAGACCCTGCGCCGCGACGCCGACGCCTACGTCGACACCAAGCTCGGCGCCTTCGAGGCGGTCCTCGCCAAGACCCTGGAGGCCGTCGGCAAGGGCCGCGCCAAGCTGCACGGCCGGATCGCCACCGACGACCTCGGCGCCCTCGCCGACGACGACAGCACCGTCCAGCACTCCAGCGACGCCGACTACCTCGCCGACCTCGCGGCCCTGGCCGAACAGGACACCCCGGCCGCCGCGGCCGTACCGCACCAGCAGCAGTACGACCAGCAGCATGCCTACGGCTACCAGCAGCAGGACACCTACGGCGGCGGCTACCCGCAGCAGCCGGCCTACGCCCAGCAGCAGGACCCCTACGGCTACCAGCAGGCCGACCCGTACGCGTACCAGGGCTACGACGCTCAGCAGGCCGCCTACGACGCCGGACAGGCCCAGCAGCAGGCCCAGCACGCCCAGCAGTCGTACGCCCTCGACGAGACCAGCCTCTTCGACACCGGCATGATCACGCCGGAGCAGCTGAGGGCCTACGAGCAGGGCCGCGGCCAGTAGGAAACCAGTGCGGGACCACCGGATTGGGCCGTGAGCGAAAGGTCCAGTATCCTGGCTCTTCGGTCGCGCGTACGTCCGCGATCAACGCTGCCCGGGAACACCGAAGGGCGGCGTCCCTCTGAGCTCGAAGATCGAAAGCAGGAATGGCTCCCAACGCTCACCTCGACCACCGCAAGCCTCTCGTGTTCGACACGCACGAGCTGGGGCGGCGGCCCGGTGCGCTGCAGCGCCTGACCCGTGAGATCGACGCTCCCAAGGATCTGGGGATCGCGGGAGTCGTCGGAGTGCCGGAAGGCGCCCCGGTGGAGCTCGAACTCCGGCTCGAGTCGGTCATGGAAGGGGTGCTTGTCACAGGCACCGCCCGTGCACAGGCCGAGGGGGAGTGCGTAAGGTGTCTGGAGCCGCTTGAGCTGGAGCTCGAAGCGGACTTCCAGGAGATGTTCTCGTACCCTGACGCCGACGATCGGGGCCGCCCCAAGGCGGAGCCGACCGACGACGCCGAGGAAGACGAGGACAGGCTCTTCATCGAGGACGGCCTGTTCGACCTCGAACCAGTGCTGCGTGACGCGGTGGTGCTTGCCCTGCCGATGCAGCCGGTGTGCCAGGACGACTGCCCCGGCCTGTGCTCCGAGTGCGGAGCCCGGCTGGCGGACGACCCGGACCACCACCACGACGCCGTCGACATCCGTTGGGCGGCACTGCAGGGACTCGCCGGTTCACTCGAAGATGGCGAGAAGGACGAGATGAGCGGCGCCGAAGCGGAAGCGGGCGTCGACGAGAAGCAGGAGAAGTAGCCGTGGCTGTTCCGAAGCGGAAGATGTCGCGCAGCAACACGCGCCACCGCCGGTCGCAGTGGAAGGCTGCGGTCCCCACCCTGGTTGCGTGCGAGCGCTGCCACGAGCCCAAGCAGCAGCACATCGCGTGCCCGTCTTGCGGCACCTACAACAAGCGCCAGGTCCTCGAGGTCTGAGCGGCTGGTGAGAGGCACTGTGTCCACGCCGAAGAAGAACTCTGCGGAGAACACGGCCTCGTCCCACACGCTGTTGGAAGGGCGGCTCGGGTACAAGCTCGAGTCCGCCCTTCTGGTGCGTGCGCTGACCCACCGGTCCTACGCGTACGAGAACGGCGGTCTGCCGACCAACGAGCGCCTGGAGTTCCTCGGGGACTCCGTCCTCGGCCTCGTGGTCACGGACACGCTGTACCGCACCCACCCCGACCTGCCCGAAGGCCAGCTGGCCAAGTTGCGGGCCGCGGTGGTCAACTCTCGTGCGCTGGCGGAGGTCGGCCGCGGGCTCGACCTGGGCTCCTTCATCCGGCTCGGCCGCGGTGAAGAGGGCACGGGCGGCCGGGACAAGGCGTCCATCCTCGCCGACACCCTCGAAGCGGTGATCGGCGCGGTCTATCTCGACCAGGGTCTGGACGCGGCGGGCGAACTCGTCCACCGGCTCTTCGACCCGCTGATCGAGAAGTCCTCCAACCTCGGTGCCGGCCTGGACTGGAAGACCAGTCTCCAGGAGCTCACCGCGACCGAAGGACTCGGTGTCCCCGAGTACCAGGTCTCGGAGACCGGCCCCGACCACGAGAAGACCTTCACTGCTGCCGCCCGCGTCGGAGGCGTCTCGTACGGCACCGGCACCGGCCGCAGCAAGAAGGAGGCGGAGCAGCAGGCCGCCGAGTCCGCCTGGCGGTCCATCCGGGCTGCGGCGGACGAGCGCGCCAAGGCTGCCGCGGAGGCCGCCGCGAAGGCCGTCGAGGCCGACGCGGATGCCGACGAGGCGTCCGCCTCCGCCTGACCGAACAGAGCAGTACACCGAGCGCCCGTCCCGCCCCGGGGCGGGCGCTCGGCTCATACACCGGCTTGTCACGGGGGATGCGATGCCCGAGTTGCCCGAGGTAGAGGTCGTACGCCGAGGTCTGGAGCGGTGGGTCGCCCACCGTGCCGTCGCCGAGGCCGAGGTGCTGCACCCGCGTGCCGTACGCCGTCACCTCGCCGGTGCCGACGACTTCACGCACCGCCTCAAGGGCCATCGCATCGGCGTGCCCAGCAGGCGCGGCAAGTATCTGTGGCTGCCCCTGGAGGACACCAACCAGTCGGTGCTGGCGCACCTCGGCATGAGCGGCCAACTCCTGGTCCAGCCGCACGAGTCACCCGACGAGAAGCACCTCAGGATCCGGGTGCGGTTCGCGGACGGCCTCGGCACCGAGCTCCGCTTCGTCGACCAACGCACCTTCGGCGGACTGTCGTTGCACGACAACACCGAGGACGGTCTGCCCGACGTCATCGCGCACATCGCCCGCGACCCGCTGGACCCGCTCTTCGACGACGAGGCCTTCCACCAGAACCTCCGTCGCAAGCGCAGCACCATCAAACGGGCCCTGCTGGACCAGTCGTTGATCAGCGGCGTCGGCAACATCTATGCGGACGAGGCGCTTTGGCGCGCCCGCATCCACTACGAGCGCCCGACCGCCGGCTTCACGCGCCCGCGCACGGCCGAACTCCTGGGCCACGTGCGGGATGTGATGAACGCGGCCCTGGCGGTCGGCGGCACCAGCTTCGACAGCCTGTACGTCAACGTCAACGGGGAGTCCGGCTACTTCGACCGCTCGCTCGACGCGTACGGCCGTGAGGGCCTGCCCTGCAAGCGGTGCGGTACGCCGATGCGCCGGCGGCCGTGGATGAACCGGTCGAGCTACTTCTGCCCGAAGTGTCAGAGGGCGCCGCGCGTCTCGTCGTAGCGCCGGCGTGCGTCGAGCACGTCGTCCATCCGGCCCTCCAGGAAGCGGATGAGGCCGAGCAGCCGCGTGGCCAGCTGCTGACCGAGCGGCGTCAGTTCGTAGTCCACGCGGGGCGGGTTGGTCGGCTGGGCCTCGCGGTGCACCAGGCCGTCGCGCTCCAGCGCGTGCAGGGTCTGGGACAGCATCTTCTCGCTCACGCCGTCGACGCGACGGCGCAGCTCGTTGAAGCGCAGCGAGCCCTCGTGCAGCGCGCCGAGCGTGAGCGCGCCCCAGCGGCCGGTGATGTGCTCCAGCGTGCCCCGCGACGGGCAGGCCTTGGCGAACACGTCGAAAGCCAGGTCCTGGCCCCGCTCCGGCGTGCGCTCCTGCGTGATGTCCATGATTCAAGCGTACTCGAACGCAGCGCTAACCGGTAGGTTGCACTAACCAGAAGTTAGTGCTTTCCTTTTCTCATCGTCAGTGACCTGCGCATCCCAGGAGAACGCATCGTGACCAGCCCTGTCGTTTCCATCGCCTACCACTCCGGCTTCGGCCACACCGCCGTCCTCGCCGAGGCCGTCCGCGCCGGTGCGCAGGAGGCCGGGGCCGAGGTGCATCTGATCAACGTCGCCGAGATCACCGAGGAGGAGTGGGCCGTCCTCGACCGCTCCGACGCGATCGTCTTCGGCTCACCGACCTACATGGGCACCGCCTCCGGCCCGTTCCACGTCTTCGCCGAGGCCACCTCCAAGCGCTGGTTCGGGCAGGACTGGAAGGACAAGCTGGCCGCCGGCTTCACCAACTCCGGCTCCAAGAGCGGCGACAAGCTGCACACCCTGCAGTTCTTCCAGATCCTCGCCGCACAGCACGGCATGCACTGGATCAACCTCGGTCTGCACCCGGGCTGGAACAACAGTGAGGGCTCCGAGCACGACCTCAACCGCCTCGGCGTGTTCGCGGGTGCCGCCGCGCAGACCAACGTCGACGAGGGCCCGGACGCCGTCCACAAGGCGGACGTGGCGACCGCCGAGCACCTCGGGCGCCGGCTGGCCGAGACGGCGAAGGTGTTCGCGCACGGCCGCGCCGCCCTCGCCGCGTAGACAGCCGCGCGGACATCGGGACATGCGGAGGGGCTCCCACCCGGTCATCGGATGGGAGCCCCTCGTCGTCTGTGCCGCGTCGTCCGTGCCGCGTCGTGCGTGCCGCTAGTAGCCGAAGTCCTGGGTCCACCAGGGGCCGCCGGCCCCGAAGTGGACGCCGACGCCCAGCGTCTTGAAGTCGCAGTTCAGGATGTTCGCCCGGTGGCCCTCGCTGTTCATCCAGGCCTCCATCACCGCCGCGGCGTCGGCCTGGCCCCGGGCGATGTTCTCGCCGCCCAGGTTGCTGATGCCGGCCGCCTCGGCCCGGTCCCAGGGGGTGTTGCCGCTGGGGTCGGTGTGGTCGAAGAAGCCCTGGTCGGCCATGGCGTCGCTGAAGTCCTCGGCGAGCTTGCCCAGTGCGCTGTTCGCGGAGACCGCGCTGCAGCCCGCCTTCGCCCGCTCCTCGTTGACGAGCTTGAGCACCTCGGCCTCGGCCTGCGCCTCCGCGGAGATGGTGATGCCCGGGGCCGTGCTGCTCTGCGGCGCCTTGGTGGCCGTCTTCGAGGGTTTCGCCTCCGGCTCCTCGGTGGGCTTCTTCGTCGGCTTCTCGGTCGGTTCCTCGGTGGGTGCCGTCGTCGAGGGCGACGCGGAGACGGGCGGCGTCGGCGAGGCCGCGCGGTCGCCGCCGCGGCTGGCCGCCTCGTCGTCCCGGCCGGCGTCGGCGCTGCCGGAGGTGCCGCCCTGCTCGGTGGCCGAGTTGGTCGGGGTGTCCGCGGCCTGCACCTTGTCGCCGCCGCTGCCGCCGCCGATCTTGTAGTTGTCGAGGCCCGGCACCACACCGGTGGCGACCGCGACGGTGCCGATGGCGACCGCCGCGGAGACCCCGAGCAGACCGGTCTTCACCGGCGTCACGACCCGCTTCTTACGACGCCGGCGCGAGCCCCCGCGCCGCGGCCCGTCGGCCGGCGAGAAACCCTCGCTCGGGAGCATGACGGTGCTCATGGTCCCCGTGGCCTGGGCGTACTCGTCGTCGGTCGCGTAGAGGTAGGCGTCGCTGCGGGAGTGCGCCTCGGGGTTCAGATAGGGCGCGATGCCGATCGTGGGGTACTCGCCGCTGTGCGGGCCCCGGGCGTCGGCCTCGAAGTCGTAGGAGAACTGGCGGTCGATGCCGTACGCGTGCTGGTCGATGTCGTACGCGTCCTGCTGGTCGAAGCCGTACGAGTGCTGCGGGTCGTAGCCGCTCGTGTACGAGCCGTCTGTCTGTGTGACCCCCGTGGCGCGGCCCGTGGCGGCGCGGCCGGCGGCGGAGCGTCGGTGGCGTCCCATGTGTCCTGGCCTTCCTCGTCCTTTGCGGCCGACTCGTCCCCGGCGGTCGGACCGAACTCACAAAACCCACACGATCGAGTGAGTTTCGTATGAGATTCATTGGCAGGGGACGGTACCGCATGGCGCCAGGGGAGGGAGCGCCCAGAGAGACTTTGGTTGGTTAGGTTGCACCCATGAGCGAGGATGTGCGACTGGTCGCCTGGGTGCGTGGACGCGTCCAAGGTGTGGGTTTCCGCTGGTTCACGCGGGCCAAGGCCCTGGAGCTCGGCGGGCTGAGTGGTTTTGCTCTCAATTTGGGCGACGGACGGGTCCAGGTGGTCGCCGAGGGCCCGCGCGAGCGCTGCGAAGGGCTCCTCGCCTGGCTTCTGGGTGACGACACGCCCGGCCGCGTGGACGGTGTCACCGAGATCTGGGACACACCCCGTGGGGGTTACGACGGCTTCGCCATCCGTTGAACCGGTTCTGTAAACCACGCCTGGTGGCAGCGGAGGAACATGCCGACGGCAGCTGCCCGAGGCGGAAAGACGCTGGTGGTTGCCAAGAAGGGGTTCTCGTGGGAGGCTCCGCACTTAAGAATGATCGCTACGCCCCGAGGGCCCCGCAGGAGTCGCTGCGCCGCCGTTTCCCGGCCGCGCGCCACCGGGTTGCCCGCCAATACGGGGCGTGATCGTGTTGACCGTCAAACTTTTTGGTGAGACTCTGAAAGCACCCCGCGCACCTTAGCTGTTTGGCATGGTTGAACGGCAGCAGCAACTCAACAGTGTCAAGCATCGCGGGTGCGAATCCCTCACGACCCACACCGCTTCGGTCGGTCACTCAGTGTGGAGGACCATCCATCATGGCAAAGGCGCTTCTCGGTTACGTCGGCGGCTCCGACCCGCGACTCATTGCCGAGATGCGACGGCTCCAGCAGCGCGTACAGGACCTCGAATCCGAGCTCGTACGGATCCAGGCCGAGAACGACGCGCTCGCGGCTGCCGCTTCTCAGGACTCGCTTCTGGAGAGCATCGACGCACACCAGGCGGAGCCTGCGCTCACCTGATCACTGCATCGCACCACGACAAGCAGTGGTTGGGCTGTCCGTGTCAACCGCTAAGTTGTCAGAGTTGCAAGGGACGCTTCGGCGTCCCTTCTTTCTTTCCCCCGCACTCCCCTCACCTTCTTTAACGTCTGATGTGCCCTGCACGTTCATGGGTGAAACCGCGGGCAACCGCACGTTCATGGAGTGAGACAACCGCGGAAGGTAGAGTCCGGCGGCGTGCACCTCAAGGCCCTGACCCTCCGCGGGTTCAAGTCGTTCGCCTCGGCGACCACGCTCCGGTTCGAGCCGGGCATCACGTGCGTCGTGGGACCGAACGGCTCGGGCAAGTCCAATGTCGTCGACGCCCTCAGCTGGGTCATGGGCGAGCAGGGTGCCAAGTCGCTGCGCGGCGGCAAGATGGAGGACGTCATCTTCGCCGGCACCACCGGGCGCCCGCCGCTGGGCCGCGCCGAGGTGTCCCTGACCATCGACAACTCCGACGGGGCGCTGCCCATCGAGTACGCCGAGGTCACCATCACGCGGATCATGTTCCGCAACGGCGGCAGCGAGTACCAGATCAACGGCGACACCTGCCGTCTCCTCGACATCCAGGACCTGCTCTCCGACTCCGGCATCGGCCGCGAGATGCACGTCATCGTCGGCCAGGGCCAGCTCGACTCCGTCCTGCACGCCGACCCGATGGGCCGCCGAGCCTTCATCGAAGAGGCCGCGGGCGTCCTCAAGCACCGCAAGCGCAAGGAGAAGGCGCTGCGCAAGCTGGACGCGATGCAGGCCAACCTCGCGCGCGTGCAGGACCTCACGGACGAACTCCGCAGGCAGCTCAAGCCCCTCGGCCGCCAGGCGGCGGTCGCGCGCAGGGCGGCTGTGATCCAGGCGGATCTCCGGGACGCGCGGCTGCGGCTGCTGGCCGACGATCTCGTACGTCTGCGCGAGGCGCTGAAGGCCGAGGTCGCGGACGAGGCGGCGCTCAAGGAGCGCAAGGAGACCGCCGAGCAGGAGCTGAAGAAGGCGCTCCAGCGCGAGGCGCTCCTGGAGGACGAGGTACGGCAGCTCACCCCCCGCCTCCAGCGCGCCCAGCAGACCTGGTACGAGCTCTCCCAGCTCGCCGAACGGGTGCGCGGCACGATCTCGCTCGCCGACGCGCGCGTGAAGAGCGCGACCTCCGCCCCGCCCGAGGAACGGCGGGGCCGCGACCCCGAGGACATGGAGCGCGAGGCCGCCCGCATCCGCGAGCAGGAGGCCGAGCTGGAGGCTGCCCTGGAGGCGGCCGAGCGGGCCCTCGAGGACACGGTCGCCCACCGCGCCGAGCTGGAACGCGCGTTGACCGACGAGGAACGGCGCCTGAAGGACGTGGCCCGCGCCATCGCCGACCGCCGCGAGGGCCTGGCCCGCCTCAACGGGCAGGTCAACGCGGCCCGTTCCCGTGCCGCCTCGGCCCAGGCCGAGATCGACCGCCTGGCCGCCGCGCGGGACGAGGCCCAGGCACGGGCGGTCGCCGCGCAGGAGGAGTACGAGACGCTCAAGGCCGAGGTCGACGGCCTCGACGCGGGTGACGCGGAACTCGCCGAGCGGCATGACGCGGCGAAGGCCGCGCTGGCCGAGGCGGAGGCCGCGCTGACGGCCGCGCGGGAGGCGGCGACGGCGGCGGAGCGCAAGCGCGCGGCGACGCAGGCCCGGCATGAGGCGCTGGCGCTGGGACTGCGGCGAAAGGACGGGACGGGCATACTGCTGGGCGCGAAGGACCGCCTCACCGGTCTGCTGGGCCCGGCGGCCGAGCTGCTGAGCGTGACGCCGGGCTACGAGGTGGCACTGGCGGCGGCGTTCGGCGCGGCGGCGGACGCACTGGCGGTCACCTCCCCGTCAGCGGCGGCAGACGCCATCCGACTGCTGCGCAAGCAGGACGGTGGACGTGCGTCACTTCTGCTGGCAGGCGCTCCGGAAACGCCCCTGAGGGGCGCGGGGAACTGCGCGACCAGCCACGAAGCACCCGCAGACGCCTCTCCACCTCACGCGGCATCATTCGTCCGCGGCCCCTCCGACCTCATGCCGGCCGTACGACGCCTACTGGCCGGCATCGTCGTCGTCAGCACCCTCGAAGACGCCGAGGACCTCGTCTACGCTCACCCCCACCTCACCGCCGTCACCGCCGAAGGCGACCTCCTCGGCGCCCACTTCGCCCACGGCGGCTCCGCGGGCGCGCCGAGCCTCCTCGAAGTACAGGCGTCCGTCGACGAGGCAGCCGCGGAGCTGGAGGAACTGGCCGTCCAGTGCGAGGCCCTCACCGAGGCGCAGCACGCCGCGGCGGAACGGCGCAGGGAATGCGCCGCCCTCGTCGAGGAGCTCGCGGAGCGCCGCCGCGCCGCCGACCGGGAGAAGTCGTCCGTCGCCCAGCAGCTCGGCCGGCTCGCCGGCCAGGCGAAGGGCGCCGCGGGGGAGGCCGAGCGGTCGACCGCGGCCGCGGCCCGCGCGCAGGACGCACTCGACAAGGCCCACCAGGACGTCGAGGAACTCGCCGAACGGCTCGCCGTCGCGGAGGAGATGCCCGTCGAGGAGGAACCGGACACCGCCGTACGGGACCGGCTCGCCGCCGACGGGGCCAATGCCCGCCAGACCGAGATGGAGGCCCGGCTCCAGGTCCGTACGCACGAGGAGCGCGTGAAGGGCCTCGCCGGCCGTGCCGATTCCCTCGACCGCGCCGCCCGCGCGGAGCGCGACGCACGCGCGCGTGCCGAGCAGCGGCGGGCACGCCTGCGCCACGAGGCGGCCGTCGCCGAGGCCGTGGCGTCCGGCGCCCGGCAGTTGCTGACGCACGTCGAGGTGTCGCTCGCGCGCGCGGACGCCGAGCGGACCGCCGCCGACGCCGCCAAGGCCCTGCGCGAGCAGGAGCTGACCGCCGCCCGCGCCGCCGGCCGCGACCTCAAGGCCGAGCTGGACAAGCTCACGGACTCCGTCCACCGCGGTGAGGTCCTCGGCGCCGAGAAGCGGATGCGGATCGAGCAGCTGGAGACCAAGGCGCTGGAGGAGCTGGGCGTCGAACCCGCCGGCCTGGTCTCCGAGTACGGCCCCCATCAGCTCGTACCGCCTTCTCCGCCCGCCGAGGGGGAGGAGCTGCCGGAGGACCCCGAGCATCCGCGCAACCAGCCCAGGCAGTTCCACCGGGCGGAGCAGGAGCGGCGGCTCAAGGCGGCCGAGCGGGCCTACCAGCAGCTCGGCAAGGTCAATCCGCTGGCGCTGGAGGAGTTCGCGGCGCTGGAGGAGCGGCACCAGTTCCTCAGCGAGCAGCTGGAGGACCTGCGGAAGACCCGCGCCGACCTGCTGCAGGTGGTGAAGGAGGTCGACGAGCGCGTCGAGCAGGTCTTCACCGAGGCCTACCGGGACACGGCCCGGGAGTTCGAGGGTGTCTTCAGCCGGCTCTTCCCGGGCGGTGAGGGGCGGCTGATCCTGACCGATCCCGACAACATGCTCACCACGGGCGTGGACGTCGAGGCGCGTCCGCCGGGCAAGAAGGTCAAGCGGCTGAGCCTGCTGTCCGGTGGCGAACGGTCCCTCACGGCCGTAGCGTTGCTGGTGTCGATCTTCAAGGCCCGGCCGAGTCCGTTCTATGTCATGGACGAGGTCGAGGCCGCGCTGGACGACACCAATCTTCAGCGGCTGATCCGGATCATGCAGGAGCTGCAAGAGGCCTCGCAGCTCATCGTGATCACGCACCAGAAGCGGACTATGGAGGTCGCCGACGCGCTGTACGGCGTCTCCATGCAGGGCGACGGCGTCTCGAAGGTCATCAGCCAGCGGCTGCGCTGATCCCGTCTACCCGCTCTTCACTTCTTCAATCCTTGAACTCATCTTTCACAGTGGTGCCTGTTTTCTCACATCGCTTTCGCTGTTGACTTCACAACTTGAAGGCATAAGGTCTGCATCGTTGTTCTTGCCTTCAGGCAGCGTTGCCGATGGCCTTAGGAGTTGAACGTGACCAGCACTGCGCCACCCACGTCAGGAGCCAGGACGGCTCATCCCGATCATCTCGGGCATGTCATCTTCATCGCGGCGGCCGCCGCGATGGGCGGGTTCCTCTTCGGGTACGACAGCTCCGTGATCAACGGCGCCGTCGAGGCCATCCGGGACCGGTACGACATCGGTTCGGCGGCGCTGGCGCAGGTCATCGCCATCGCCCTGATCGGCTGTGCCATCGGTGCCGCCACCGCGGGCCGGATCGCCGACCGCATCGGCCGTATCCGCTGCATGCAGATCTCCGCCGTGCTGTTCACGGTGAGTGCCGTCGGTTCGGCGCTGCCCTTCGCGCTGTGGGACCTCGCCTTCTGGCGCATCGTCGGCGGTTTCGCCATCGGTATGGCCTCCGTGATCGGCCCCGCCTACATCGCCGAGGTCGCCCCGCCGGCCTACCGCGGCCGTCTCGGTTCCTTCCAGCAGGCGGCGATCGTCATCGGCATCGCCATCTCGCAGCTGGTCAACTGGGGTCTGCTCAACGCGGCCGGCGGCGACCAGCGCGGCAAGCTGATGGGCCTGGAGGCCTGGCAGGTCATGCTCGGCGTCATGGTGATCCCGGCCGTCCTCTACGGCCTGCTCTCCTTCGCCATCCCCGAGTCCCCGCGCTTCCTGATCTCCGTCGGCAAGCACGAGCGTGCCCGCGAGATCCTCAAGGAGGTCGAGGGCGAGAACGTCGACCTCGACGCCCGCGTGGCCGAGATCGAGCACGGCATGCACAGCGAGCACAAGTCCACCTTCAAGGACCTGCTCGGCGGCGGCTTCTTCTTCAAGCCGATCGTCTGGGTCGGCATCGGCCTGTCGGTCTTCCAGCAGTTCGTCGGCATCAACGTCGCGTTCTACTACTCCTCGACGCTGTGGCAGTCGGTCGGCGTCGACCCGACGGACTCGTTCTTCTACTCCTTCACGACGTCGATCATCAACATCGTCGGCACCGTGATCGCGATGATCTTCGTCGACCGCGTCGGCCGTAAGCCGCTGGCCCTCATCGGCTCGGTCGGCATGGCCATCGGCCTCGGGCTGGAGGCCTGGGCGTTCAGCTTCGACCTGGTCGACGGCAAGCTGCCCGCGGCCCAGGGCTGGACCGCCCTCATCGCGGCGCACGTCTTCGTCCTCTTCTTCGCCCTCTCCTGGGGCGTGGTCGTCTGGGTCTTCCTCGGCGAGATGTTCCCCAACCGCATCCGCGCCGCCGCCCTGGGCGTCGCCGCCTCCGCGCAGTGGATCGCCAACTGGGCCATCACCGCGAGCTTCCCGTCGCTGGCCGACTGGAACCTCTCCGCGACCTACGTGATCTACACGGTCTTCGCCGCGCTCTCCATCCCGTTCGTCCTCAAGTACGTCAAGGAGACGAAGGGCAAGGCCCTGGAGGAGATGGGCTGAGCAGCCCCTACGAACTCGGGGAGAAGGGCTCAAACCCCGCTGCCCCTCTCCCCGTAACCCGCACCGCCGCTTCGGCTCGGCCACTGCCCGAGCCGGGGCGGCGGTGTCGCGTCCGGGCGGTCAGCCGCCGAGCCTCGGCAGGACGTCCTCGCAGAACAGTCGCAGACTCCGCCACCCCTCCGCGAGCGGCATCCCCCCGGCCAGCGGATGCAGTACGAGGTTGTCGAGGCCCTGCGCCACGCACTCGTCCGGCGTCAGAATCCGGTACACACCCTCGGCGCGCAGTTCCTCGACGCTCGTGGCCCCCGACTTCACCGCGGACCGGATGTCCCCGGACTGCCAGGAGGC
This sequence comes from Streptomyces sp. NPDC057280, assembly GCF_042668605.1. Taxonomy (NCBI): domain Bacteria; kingdom Bacillati; phylum Actinomycetota; class Actinomycetes; order Kitasatosporales; family Streptomycetaceae; genus Streptomyces; species Streptomyces sp. NPDC057280. Next base: position 160,228 of record NZ_JBHUYR010000008.1, on the reverse strand, counting down.
GTACGTCCGGGCCTCGTGCAGGAAGTGCTCCCCGTGCGTGGCCCACACCTCGTCCGGGTCCTCCGCGAGGTGCAGCAGGGGGGTCTCGGCGGCCGGCATCATCGTCCAGCCCTCCGTGCCGTACTCGACGAGCCGCTCCTTGTAGTACGCCTCCAGCTCCGGCAGATGCGCGCTGGGGAAGAAGGGCAGACCGAGGCGGGCGGCCCGGCGGGCGGCGGCCCGCGAGGAGCCGCCGACCAGGAGGAGCGGGTGCGGGTCGGTGTACGGGCGCGGTGTGACGCGTACCGTACGGCCGCGGTACTCGAATTCCTCGCCGGTCCAGGCCTTGAGCAGCGTCTCCAGCAGTTCGTCCTGGAGCCTGCCGCGCCGCTTCCACTCCACGTCGAACAGTGCGTACTCCTCGGGCCGGTAACCGATCCCGGCGACCGTCACCAGGCGGCCCCCGCTCAGCAGGTCAAGGACCGCGATCTCCTCGGCCAGCCGCAGGGGGTCGTGGAGCGGGCCGATGATCGCCGAGACGGTGACCGCGATGCGGCGGGTGGCTCCGAAGACGGCTGCCGCGAAGGCGAAGGGGGAGGGCAGCCAGTTGTTCGCGACGCCGTGGTGCTCCTCCGTCTGCACGGTGGTGATGCCGTGCTCGTCGGCGTACGCGGCCATCTCCAGGGCGGCCTGGTAGCGGGCGCGCAGGGAGGAGGGAGTGGCGGCGGGCTCGACGAGGTTGAAGCGGACGACGGAGACGGGCATGGGGGTCTCCCTTCACCGGGCGGGTGTGGAGGGGGACGTTAGCTGACGGTGTGTCAGACATCCAGAGCGGTGTCGCAGGACTCCATGACTGATACTGGTCGGGTTATGGAAACCGTCATCCTTGCTGTAGTCATCGCCGTGGTCGTGCTCGGTGTGCTCGGCGGGCTCGTCGTCGGCAGCCGACGCAAGAAGCCGCTGCCCCCGCCGCCTCCCGCAGCGCCCGACATCACCGCCCCTCCGGCCGAGCCGCACATCGGCGACGAGGCCGAGACGCCCCGCGACGAACCGCGCCGGACGATAGAGGAGGTGGACCTGCCCGACGGCTCGACCGGAGTCGCCGTCGGGGAACCGCCCGTCGTCGAAGAGCTCCCGCCGACCGAGATCGAGGTCCCGGAGCCCACCGCCGGCCGCCTGGTGCGGCTGCGCGCCCGTCTCTCCCGCTCGCAGAACGCGCTCGGCAAGGGTCTGCTGACCCTGCTGTCCCGCGAGCACCTCGACGACGACACCTGGGAGGAGATCGAGGACACCCTCCTCACCGCCGACGTCGGCGTCGCCCCCACCCAGGAGCTGGTCGAGGGCCTGCGCGAGCGCGTGAAGGTGCTCGGCACCCGGACCCCGGAGGAGCTGCGCGGGCTGCTGCGCGAGGAGCTCCTGAAGCTGGTCGGCACCGACTTCGACCGCACGGTGAAGACCGAGCCCGAGACCAGCAAGCCCGGCATCGTGATGGTCGTCGGTGTCAACGGCACCGGCAAGACCACGACCACCGGCAAGCTCGCCCGGGTGCTCGTGGCCGACGGCCGTTCGGTCGTCCTCGGTGCCGCCGACACCTTCCGTGCCGCCGCCGCCGATCAGCTGCAGACCTGGGGTGAGCGGGTCGGTGCCCACACCGTGCGCGGCCCCGAGGGCGGCGACCCCGCCTCCATCGCGTTCGACGCGGTGAAGGAGGGCAAGGAGATCGGTGCGGATGTCGTGCTGATCGACACCGCCGGACGCCTCCACACCAAGACCGGCCTCATGGACGAGCTCGGCAAGGTCAAGCGGGTCGTGGAGAAGCAGGCGCCGCTCGATGAGGTCCTGCTGGTGCTGGATGCGACCACCGGGCAGAACGGTCTGGTGCAGGCCCGTGTGTTCGCCGAGGTCGTCGACATCACGGGCATCGTTCTCACCAAGCTCGACGGCACGGCCAAGGGCGGCATCGTCGTCGCGGTCCAGCGGGAGCTGGGGGTGCCGGTGAAGCTGGTGGGTCTGGGCGAGGGTGCCGATGACTTGGCGCCGTTCGAGCCGGAAGCGTTCGTGGATGCATTGATCGGAGACTGAGTGGCCGCTGGGCCGTTGGTTGTCTGCGGCGCCGTCGTGGCTGGTCGCGCAGTTCCCCGCGCCCCTAGGGGCGCTACCGAACCGCGAATCAAGAAGTGCCCCGCCCCCAAGGTGCAGTTGGGAGCGGGGCACTTCGCTCTGTACGGCTAGGCGCGGGACCGATGTGCCACGTACGCCAGCGTCCCCAGCAGCAGCCTCGCCGCCGGTGGCTTCGTCGCCGAGTCCAGGGCGGGCGGACGTAGCCAGTGAACCGGCCCCAGGCCGCCCCGGTCGGACGGGGGAGCCGTGATGTGGGTGCCCGGGCCCAGGCCGCGCAGGTCCAGGGAGGTGGGGTCGTCCCAGCCCATGCGGTAGAGGAGTTCCGGGAGTTCGGCGGCGGCGCCGGGGGCGACGAAGAAGTGGGCGCGGCCTTCGGGGGTGGTGGTCACCGGGCCGAGGGGGAGGCCCATGCGCTCCAGGCGGACCAGGGCGCGGCGCCCGGCCGGCTCGGCCACCTCGATCACGTCGAAGGCCCGGCCGACCGGCAGCATCACCGAGGCGCCCGGGAACTCGGCCCAGGCGCTGGTCACCTCGTCCAGTGTCGCGCCCGCCGGCACCTCGGGTGCGAAGTCGAGCGGATGCGCGCCCGGTGCCCGGCAGTCGGAGTGGCCGCAGGAACACGCGCCCGCGGCGGCCCGGGCGCCCGGGACCACGTCCCAGCCCCACAGGCCGGTGAACTCGGCCACGGCGGTGCACTCCGACGAGCGGCCGCGGCGACGCGAAGAGGACCGGATGTCGCGGATCCCCCGACTGCTGCCGATCGTGAAGCCCATGCCCCCTCCAACGGGTCCGGCGCACCGGTGGTTACGAGACGCGCACGGAAAGTGACCTGAGCGGTGTCGCACCCGTCCACTCGGCGCCCGGTTGTGCCCCGGGTGGTGCGCCCGGTGATGCGCGCCCCCGTGTGCACCGCTCCGCCCACTCCCGGCTGTCCTATGTCAAGTGAATCGCGTACGGACGACTGTGAGTTCATTCGAAGGGGTGGCGAATGGTGGCGTTTCCGGGATCGCCATGGCTGGACGGGTGATCGTAGGATTACTTTGAGTGCACGAGTCCTGGGGGCACATGCACTCGTGGGTATGCCGGAGGCAACTCGGTACCCCGTTCGAAGGGTGACAACCGTCGGACAGGAAGCCGTATTTACCGGCATTCTGATAGGGCTTGGCGCACTCAGCGACAAGTGGTCTCAGGGATGGGGGCGTTCCAGTGAGCGGCAACGGCGGAAGCGGAACGGGCGCCGGCAGCGCGGCGAACGGCGACAAGCGCCCCAATGAGCTGCTCACCTCGTGGTTCGTGCGCAGCGGCTGGTCGAAGGGCGAGCTCGCCCGCCAAGTCAACCGCCGGGCCCGCCAGTTGGGCGCCAACCACATCTCCACCGACACCTCGCGCGTGCGCCGCTGGCTGGACGGCGAGAACCCCCGTGAACCGATCCCGCGGATCCTGTCGGAGCTGTTCTCCGAGCGGTTCGGCTGCGTCGTCTCGGTCGAGGACCTGGGCCTGCGCGCCGCCCGCCAGTCACCCTCCGCGACCGGGGTCGACCTGCCCTGGACGGGCCCGCAGACCGTGGCCCTGCTCAGCGAGTTCTCGCGCAGCGACCTCATGCTGGCGCGGCGCGGCTTCCTCGGGACCTCGCTGGCCCTCTCCGCGGGCCCGTCCCTCATCGAGCCCATGCAGCGCTGGCTCGTCCCCGCCCCGTCCACCGCGCACCACGAGCCCGAGCCGTCCGCCGCCGCCCGCCGCGGCGGCCGCCTCTCCAAGCCCGAGCTGGACCTGCTGGAGTCCACCACCGTGATGTTCCGGCAGTGGGACGCCCAGTGCGGCGGCGGCCTGCGCCGCAAGGCCGTCGTCGGCCAGCTGCACGAGGTGACCGACCTCCTCCAGGAACCCCAGCCCGAGACCACCACCCGCAAGCTGTTCAAGGTCGCCGCCGAGCTGGCCGAGCTCGCGGGCTGGATGTCGTACGACGTGGGACTCCAGCCCACCGCGCAGAAGTACTTCGTCCTCGCGCTGCACGCCGCCAAGGAAGCGGGCGACAAACCGCTGGGCTCGTACATCCTCTCCAGCATGAGCCGCCAGATGATCCACCTCGGCCGGCCCGACGACGCCCTGGAGCTGGTCCACCTCGCGCAGTACGGCAGCCGGGACTGCGCGAGCCCGCGGACCCAGTCGATGCTGTATGCGATGGAGGCCCGCGCCTACGCCAACATGGGGCAGCCCGGCAAGTGCAAGCGTGCCGTCCGGATGGCCGAGGACACCTTCGCCGACGCCGACGACTGGGACGAGCCGGACCCCGACTGGATCCGCTTCTTCTCCGAGGCCGAGCTGTACGGCGAGAACTCCCACTCCTACCGTGACCTCGCCTACGTCGCCGGCCGCAGCCCGACGTACGCCTCCCTGGCCGAGCCGCTGATGCAGCGGGCGGTGGAGCTTTTCGCCAAGGATCAGGAGCACCAGCGGTCGTACGCACTCAACCTGATCGGCATGGCCACCGTGCACCTGCTCCAGCGTGAGCCCGAGCGGAGCACCGTGCTGGCCCAGGAGGCCATGGTCATCGCCAAGAAGGTCCGCTCCGAGCGTGTGAACACTCGTATCCGAAAGACGGTCGACACGGCCGTACGCGATTTCGGTGATCTGGCCGAGGTCGTGGATCTCACGGACAAGCTCGCCATCGAGCTGCCCGAGACGGCCGAGGCCGTCTGACATCCGCAGGAAATCCATGAACCCCGGCCGCGGCCGGCCCTCCCGAACTGCCCGACTCGGCTCCCCCATGCCAGGTCATCGGAAGGCCGTCCGCGGCCGGTTTCTTTCCTTCGATGAAGGTTGCGCCACGATAACGATCCACTCGGCGAACATCCGGCAGTTCATCGACGCGTAACACGCCATGCGCCTTCGTCACGGCGGCGAAACAACGAGGGGCTTCCACCGAAACCGCGCTGCGCCAATCTCATGGCGCATAACCGGCCCACCCCTCAATCCGCTCAGGCTTCGCCCGCACGGGGCCGTACCAACGACGAGGAGACGCCGATGGCACCAGCCATCACGCTCGCCGCAGACAAGCTGTCGGTGGCCAACACAGGTTTCATGCTCATCTGTTCCGCCCTGGTGTTGATCATGACCCCGGGCCTCGCCTTCTTCTACGGGGGCATGGTCCGCGTCAAGAGCACCCTGAACATGCTGATGATGAGCTTCATCAGCATGGGGATCGTCACCATCCTGTGGGTGCTGTACGGCTTCTCCATGGCGTTCGGGACGGACCACGGCTCGCTGATCGGCTGGGAGAACGACTTCTTCGGCTGGACGGGCATCGACAAGGGCGACATCTGGTCCGGGTACACGATCCCGGTCTTCGCCTTCGCCGTCTTCCAGATGATGTTCGCCATCATCACGCCGGCCCTGATAAGCGGCGCGATCGCCGACCGTGTGAAGTTCTCCGCCTGGTCGCTGTTCGTCGTCCTGTGGGCCACGGTCGTCTACTTCCCGGTCGCCCACTGGGTCTGGGGCACCGGCGGCTGGGCCTTCGAGCTCGGAGTGATCGACTTCGCCGGTGGTACGGCGGTCCACATCAACGCGGGTGCCGCGGCACTCGGCGTGATCCTGGTCATCGGCAAGCGCGTCGGCTTCAAGAAGGACCCGATGCGCCCGCACAGCCTGCCGCTGGTCATGCTCGGCGCGGGCCTCCTGTGGTTCGGCTGGTTCGGCTTCAACGCCGGTTCGTGGCTCGGCAACGACGACGGCGTCGGCTCCCTGATGTTCGTCAACACGCAGATCGCCACCGCCGCCGCCATGCTGGCCTGGCTCGCCTACGAGAAGATCCGCCACGGCGCGTTCACCACCCTCGGTGCCGCCTCCGGCGCGGTCGCCGGTCTGGTCGCCATCACCCCGTCCGGTGGTGCGGTCACCCCGATCGGCGCGATCGCGGTCGGCGCCATCGCCGGTGTCGCCTGCGCCGCGGCTGTCGGCCTGAAGTACAAGTTCGGCTACGACGACTCGCTGGACGTCGTCGGTGTCCACATGGTCGGCGGTGTCATCGGCTCCCTGCTGATCGGCTTCTTCGCCAGCGGCAAGGGCCAGTCGGACGTCGAGGGCCTCTTCTACGGCGGCGGCCTGGACCAGTTCTGGAAGCAGTGCGCCGGTGTCTTCGCGGTCCTCGCCTACTCCCTGATCGCCTCCGCGATCCTCGCCTTCCTCCTCGACAAGACCATCGGTATGCGGGTCACCGAGGACGAGGAAGTCTCGGGCATCGACCAGGCCGAGCACGCCGAGACCGCATACGACTTCAGCGGCGCCGGCGGCGGTTCCGCCAAGCCCGCAGTCGCCGCCCCGGCCGCCGAGAGCAAGAAGGTGGACGCATGAAGCTCATCACCGCAGTCGTCAAGCCCCACCGGCTCGACGAGATCAAGGAAGCCCTCCAGGCCTTCGGGGTCCACGGCCTGACGGTCACCGAGGCGAGCGGCTACGGTCGTCAGCGGGGCCACACCGAGGTCTACCGCGGTGCCGAGTACACCGTCGACCTGGTCCCGAAGATCCGTATCGAGGTCCTGGCCGAGGACGACGACGCCGAGCAGCTGATCGACGTCATCGTCAAGGCCGCCCGCACCGGCAAGATCGGTGACGGCAAGGTCTGGTCCCTGCCGGTCGAGACGGCCGTACGGGTCCGGACCGGCGAGCGCGGCCCCGACGCGCTCTGACGGAAAAAGAACAGGAGCTGCTGGGTGTCGAGTACGGACGTGCGCAAGGAAACAGAGGACTCCGGACCCAGCGGCTACGCGGCGGCCCGGCTGCGTCTCCTCAGCGAGGGGGCGCAGTCCGGGCCGCCGCGCCGTTCGGCCCTCTCCGAACTGACGGATGACTGGCTGAGCGGACTCTTCACGGCGGGCGCCGAGGGGATGCGCGGAGTCTCCCTCGTCGCCGTCGGCGGCTACGGCCGCGGCGAGCTCTCCCCCCGCAGCGACCTGGACCTGCTCCTGCTGCACGACGGCAGCGACTCCGGCGCGGTCGCCGCCCTGGCCGACCGCATCTGGTACCCCGTCTGGGACCTGGGCCTGGCCCTCGACCACTCCGTGCGGACCCCGGTGGAGGCCCGCAAGACCGCCGGCGAGGACCTGAAGGTCCAGCTCGGCCTCCTCGACGCCCGGCATCTCGCTGGCGACCTGGGCCTGACCGCAGGACTGCGCACCGCGGTCCTCGCCGACTGGCGCAACCAGGCCCCCAAGCGCCTCCCCGAACTCCAGGAACTCTGCGCCGAACGTGCCGAACGCCAGGGTGAGTTGCAGTACCTGCTCGAACCCGACCTCAAGGAGGCCCGCGGCGGCCTCCGCGACGCCACCGCGCTGCGCGCCGTCGCCGCCTCCTGGCTGGCCGACGCCCCGCGCGAGGGCCTCGACGACGCCCGGCGCCGGCTCCTCGACGTCCGCGACGCCCTGCACCTCGCCACCGGGCGCGCCACCGACCGGCTCGCGCTCCAGGAGCAGGACCAGGTGGCCGCCGAGCTCGGCCTCCTCGACGCGGACACACTGCTGCGGCAGGTGTACGAGGCGGCGCGCGTCGTGTCGTACGCCAGTGACGTCACCTGGCGCGAGGTGGGGCGCGTGCTGCGATCGCGTGCCGTGCGGCCGCGGCTGCGCGCCATGCTCGGCGGCGGGAAGCCCGTCGCGGAGCGGTCGCCGCTGGCCGAGGGCGTGGTCGAGATGGACGGCGAGGTGGTGCTCGCCCGCGCCGCGCGCCCCGAGCGCGACCCCGTCCTGCCGCTGCGCGCCGCCGCGGCAGCCGCGCAGGCCGGACTGCCGCTCTCGCTGCACGCCGTACGGCGCATGGCCGCCCACGCGCGCCCCCTGTCCACGCCCTGGCCCGCCGAGGCCCGCGAACAGCTCGTGACCCTGCTCGGTTCCGGCGCCCCGACCATCGACGTCTGGGAGGCACTGGAGGCGGAGGGCCTGATCACGCGGCTGCTGCCCGACTGGGAGCGGGTGCGCTGCCGGCCGCAGCGCAACGCCGTGCACATCTGGACCGTCGACCGGCACCTCATCGAGACGGCCGTACGGGCCTCGGAGTTCACCCGCCGCGTCCACCGCCCCGACCTGCTGCTGGTCGCCGCGCTGCTGCACGACATCGGCAAGGGCTGGCCCGGCGACCACTCGGTGGCCGGCGAGATCATCGCGAAGGACGTCGCCGCGCGCATCGGCTTCGACCGCGAGGACGTCGCCGTACTCGCCACCCTGGTACGGCACCACCTCCTCCTCATCGACACCGCCACCCGGCGTGACCTGGAGGACCCCGAGACGGTCCGGTCGGTCGCGGAGGCGGTCGGCACGCCGTCGACGCTGGAACTGCTGCACGCCCTGACCGAGGCGGACGCGCTGGCCACCGGCCCGGCGGCCTGGTCGTCCTGGCGGGGTTCCCTCGTCACCGACCTGGTGAAGCGGGTCGCGGCCGTGCTCGCCGGGGACGACCCGGCCGAGCCCGAGGCCGCCGCGCCCACCGCGGAGCAGGAGCGGCTGGCGATCGAGGCGGTCGCGACCGGCAGCCCGGTGCTGTCGCTGCGGGCCCAGACGGAACCGCCGACGGGGGAGGAGCCGTCCGGCGATCCCGAGCCGCTCGGCGTGGAACTGCTCATCGCGGTGCCCGACCAGCCGGGTGTCCTCCCGGCGGTGGCGGGCGTCCTGGCCATGCACCGCCTCACCGTCCGGACCGCGGAACTGACGGCGCTGGACCTGCCGGACGGGGTCGAGGGCTCGGTGCTGCTGCTGAACTGGCGGGTCGCGGCGGAGTACGGCTCGCTGCCGCAGGCCGCGCGGCTGCGGGCGGATCTGGTGCGGGCACTGGACGGGTCGCTGGACATCGCGGGCCGCCTCGCCGAGCGGGACGCGGCCTACCCGCGCCGCCGGGGTGTCGTCGCCCCGCCGCCGCGGGTGACGGTCGCCCCGGCCGCGTCCCGGCTGGCCACGGTCATCGAGGTGCGCGCCCAGGACGCCCCGGGGCTGCTGTTCCGGATCGGGCGGGCGCTGGAGGACGCGAGCGTACGGGTGCGCAGCGCGCATGTGTCGACGCTGGGCGCCAACGCCGTCGACGCCTTCTACGTCACCGGTCCCGAGGGCGCCCCGCTGCCGGGCGACGAGGTGGCCTCGGTGACGCGGAAGCTGGAGGAGACGTTGCGGGGCTGACGGGGGATCCCGGCGACCTGCCGCGCCGGGATACCCTGGAAGACGCTCATACTGCCCCCGACTCCGAGGACCGACGCCGCCGTGTTCGATACTCTCTCCGACCGCCTCTCAGCGACCTTCAAGAATCTGCGCGGCAAGGGGCGTCTGAGCGAGGCGGACATCGACGCCACCGCGCGCGAGATCCGTATCGCGCTGCTCGAAGCGGACGTGGCCCTGCCGGTCGTCCGGACGTTCATCAAGAACGTCAAGGAGCGTGCGCTCGGCGCCGAGGTCTCCCGGGCGCTGAACCCGGCCCAGCAGGTCCTGAAGATCGTCAACGAGGAGCTCGTCACGATCCTCGGTGGCGAGACCCGCCGCCTGCGCTTCGCCAAGCAGCCGCCGACCGTCATCATGCTGGCCGGTCTCCAGGGTGCCGGTAAGACCACTCTCGCGGGCAAGCTGGGCCACTGGCTGAAGGAGCAGGGCCACTCGCCGCTGCTGGTCGCCGCCGACCTCCAGCGCCCCAACGCCGTGAACCAGCTGAGCGTCGTCGCCGACCGCGCCGGCGTCGCCGTGTACGCGCCGGAGCCGGGCAACGGCGTCGGTGACCCGGTCAAGGTCGCCAAGGACTCCATCGACTTCGCCAAGTCCAAGGTCCACGACATCGTCATCGTCGACACCGCGGGCCGCCTCGGTATCGACCAGGAGATGATGCAGCAGGCCGCGGACATCCGGGACGCGGTCTCTCCCGACGAGATCCTCTTCGTCGTCGACGCGATGATCGGTCAGGACGCGGTCAACACCGCCGAGGCCTTCCGCGACGGCGTCGGCTTCGACGGCGTGGTGCTCTCCAAGCTCGACGGTGACGCCCGCGGTGGTGCCGCCCTGTCGATCCGGCAGATCACCGGCAAGCCGATCATGTTCGCCTCCAACGGCGAGAAGCTCGACGACTTCGACGCCTTCCACCCTGACCGGATGGCCTCCCGCATCCTCGACATGGGTGACCTGCTCACCCTGATCGAGCAGGCGGAGAAGACGTTCAGCCAGGAAGAGGCCGAGAAGATGGCCTCCAAGCTGGCGTCCAAGAAGGGCCAGGACTTCACCCTGGACGACTTCCTGGCCCAGATGGAGCAGGTCAGGAAGATGGGCAGCATCAGCAAGCTGCTCGGGATGCTGCCCGGCATGGGGCAGATCAAGGACCAGATCAACAACCTCGACGAGCGGGACGTCGACCGCACCGCCGCGATCATCAAGTCGATGACGCCGGGCGAGCGCCAGGACCCGACGATCATCAACGGCTCCCGGCGCGCCCGTATCGCCAAGGGTTCCGGCGTCGAGGTCAGCGCGGTCAAGGGCCTGGTCGAGCGGTTCTTCGAAGCCCGCAAGATGATGTCCCGCATGGCCCAGGGCGGCGGGATGCCGGGCATGCCGGGCATCCCGGGCATGGGCGGCGGCCCCGGCCGCGCCAAGAAGCAGCCCAAGAAGGCCAAGGGCAAGCAGCGCTCCGGCAACCCGATGAAGCGCAAGCAGCAGGAGCAGGAGGAGGCCGCGCGCCGCGCCGCCGCCGCGCAGGGCGGCAACGCCTTCGGCGTCCCGGGCCAGCAGGCCCCGCAGGACTTCGAGCTGCCGGACGAGTTCAAGAAGTTCATGGGCTGACGGTTCTCTCTTCGACGTCCCCGGGGGCGCTCCTCTTCGGAGGGGTGCCCCCGGCGTCGTCAGCGCACATGCTGGCGCGGCTTTCCTGTCGTAACGTCCGGATATGACCAACCCTGCGCCGCCCCGCAAGTCGCCGGACCAGCCCTGGCGTACCGAGGGCACCCCGGAGGAGCCGCAGAAGCCGTCCCCCGGTGGACGCAGGCCGCGTGGCGGCTGGTGGAGTCTCGTCGTCACCGCGCTGGTCGTGTTCCTGGTCGCCAACCTCGTGCTGTCCTTCTTCAACGAGGGTGACGAGCCGACGATCTCGTACACCGAGTTCAGCAAGCAGGTCGACGCCGGCAACGTCAGCAAGATCTACGCCAAGGGCGACGCGATCCAGGGCCAGCTCAAGAAGGAGCAGGACAACCCCGAGGGCGACGGCAAGTACACCAAGTTCAACACCGAGCGGCCGACCTTCGCGGACGACCAGCTCTGGGAGGACCTGACCAAGCACAACGTCACGGTCACCGCCGAACCGGTCGTCCAGCACCGCAGCTTCCTGGCCAACCTGCTGATCTCGCTGGCGCCGATGCTGCTGCTGATCGTGCTGTGGATCTTCATCGCGCGGCGGATGAGCGCGGGCATGGGGGGCGCGGGCGGCATGCTCGGCCGCAAGGCGCCCCCGAAGCCGGTCGAGCTGGAGTCGGGGGAGAAGCGCACGACCTTCGCGGACGTGGCCGGCATCGACGAGGTAGAGGGCGAGCTCAACGACGTCGTCGACTTCCTGAAGAACCCCGAGGCCTATCGGCGCATGGGCGCCAAGATGCCGCGCGGTGTGCTGCTCGCGGGGCCGCCCGGCACCGGCAAGACACTGCTCGCGCGGGCGGTCGCAGGTGAGGCGGGGGTGCCGTTCTTCTCGGCGTCCGCCTCCGAGTTCATCGAGATGATCGTCGGCGTCGGCGCCTCACGCGTGCGGGAGCTGTTCGCGGAGGCCCGCAAGGTGGCCCCGTCGATCATCTTCATCGACGAGATCGACACCATCGGCCGGGCCCGCGGCGGCGGCTCCGGCATGGGCGGCCACGACGAGCGCGAGCAGACCCTCAACCAGATCCTCACCGAGATGGACGGCTTCTCCGGCTCGGAGGGCGTGATCGTCATCGCGGCGACCAACCGCGCCGACGTCCTGGACCCCGCCCTGACCCGCCCCGGCCGCTTCGACCGGGTGGTCATGGTCTCGCCCCCCGACCGCGGCGGCCGTGAGGCGATCCTGGAGATCCACACCCGGGACATCCCGATGGCCGACACCGTCGACCTCGCCCAGGTCGCCCGCACGACCCCGGGCATGACCGGCGCCGAACTGGCCAACCTCGCCAACGAAGCCACCCTCCTCGCCGTCAAGCGCAAGCAGGAGCAGGTGACCCAGACCGACCTCTCGGAGGCACTGGAGAAGGTCCAACTGGGCGCCGAACGCCCGCTGGTGATGCCCGAGGAGGAACGCCGCCGCACGGCGTACCACGAGAGCGGACACGCCCTCCTCGGCATGCTGCAACCGGGCGCCGACCCCGTCCGCAAGATCACCATCGTGCCGCGCGGCAGGGCGCTGGGGGTGACCCTGTCGACGCCGGACGCCGACAAGTACGCGTACACCGAGGAGTACCTGCGCGGCCGGATCATCGGCGCGCTCGGCGGCATGGCGGCCGAGCAGGTCGTCTACGGCGTGATCACGACCGGCGCCGAGAACGACCTGGAACAGGTCACCAGCATCGCGCGCGGCATGGTGGCCCGGTGGGGCATGAGCGAACGGGTGGGCCGGCTGTCCGCGCTCCCCAACGACGCCCAGCAGGCCTACGGGCTGGCCGCAGCCCCGCAGACCCTCGACGTCATCGATGCCGAGATGCACCGGATCGTCGACGAGTGCTACGACGAGGCCTGCCGCAAACTCCGCGACCACCGCGGCCGGTTGGACGCGCTCGCCGAGGCGCTCCTGGAGAACGAGACCCTGGAGGAGGCGGACGCGTACCGCATCGCGGGGATCACCCGGCTGACCAAGGACGAGGCCTAGGCGTCCACGCGGGTCCAGCCGCGCGGCTTCCGCCCGTCGCAGCGCCTGGTTCAGGCCATGTTGGTCACGGCACGCGCGCGATGAGATACCGGAACACGTTCGGCATCCACACCGTCCGGTCCCGCCGCTGGTACGGATGGAGCGCCTCCGCCACCTCCTTGTCGACCTGCGCCTGGTCGGTCGCGGAGATCGCCGCGTCGAAGAGACCGGTCGACAGCAGGCCCCTGACCGCGCTGTCCAGGTCGGCGTACCCGAACGGGCAGGCCACCCGCCCGGAACCGTCCGGCTTCAGCCCCGCCCGCTGGGCGACCTCCTCCAGGTCGTCGCGAAGAGCGGGGCGCCAACTGCCCGCGCTGCGCAGCGGATCCGCCAGCTTCGTGGCCACCCGCAGCACGGACGACGTGGTGCAGCGTTCCGGCGGACCCCAGCCGGCGAGCACCACGGGCGCCCCGCGCTCGGCGAGCGGGGTCGCTGCCTGCAACAGCTCGCCGAGCCCCTCCGAGTCGCCTGCGAGACATCCGATGGGCTCGAAAGCGGTCACCAGGGTGTACGCGGGCGTCTCCGCGTCGGCCGCGTCCTGTGGTGTGCCGTCGACCAACCGGGTGGCCCCGCGTGGGCCCGTGCCCCGCGCCTCGGGAAGCAGCCGCTCCCGGGCCAGGGCCAGCCGTTCGGGGCGGGAGGCGTCGACGCCGGTGACCGCGGCCCCTCTGGAGGCGGCCATCAGAAGGGCGAGCCCGCTGCCGCAGCCGAGGCCGAGCAGCCGGGTGCCGTGTCCTACATCGAGTCGCTCGTAGACGGCCTCGTAGAGCGGGACGAGCATCCGCTCCTGGATCTCGGACCAGTCACGCGCGCGTGCCCCCGGGTCCACGCGGGGTGTCTCCGCCGCGTGAGCCAGGTGCTGCCGCACGAGCGTAGGTGTCATCAAAGCGCCCCAATCCGCCGAGAGTTGCCCTTGTGTCCGTTTCCGTGGCCCCCGTGACGTGCGCTCGCTCTTCCCCCGCAATGCCAGCAAACTCCGCGTCCGTCCCGGCGTCCAGGGGTCGTGGGGCCCGGCTTCCGGGTTGAACGTGCCAGTGGCGAGATTTCACATGCCGGCAACCTGGGCCCGTACGATCCCGTCATGAAAAGGCACCAGCCAGGCCGGCCGAGCGCGCGGTGACCGTACGGTGTCTGGTCGCCGAGGGCGGGTCGGTGCCGGACGCCGAGGGGGAGCCGGGTAACGTCGCGGGCGTCGCACGCGCTTACTGAGGTAGCGCCCTTCCGGCGGAAGAGCGACCGAAACGCCTCTTGCGCATCCGAGGACCCCACTCGTCGCGACGCGCGGACATCGCCTACGCGGCGGTGCGTATATCGGACTACGTACCGCCTTGGTAGGAGCTGTGAGGCTTCTCCGCAGATCAGCGCACCCGCCCTCGTCAGGACGCATCAGCGGCAACTGACGGGTACGTGCAAATTATTTGGGATGGCCCGGAATCGGAACACTGGGGCACTCAGGCTCGTTGTCATTACGTGAGCACGACACAGACACCACCTGTTCTCGCCGCCGAGCTGGCACAGGCGTGGGCCGACATTCAGCGGTACCACCCCGAGCTGCCCGACCTCGCCGCGCCAGAGTCCCTGATCGGAGAGTCGTCGTCCGCGTGCGGGCACGAGCTCTCCTTCGAGCGACTGCTCCATGAGGCAGTCCATGGGATCGCCGCAGCCCGCGGCGTCCGTGACACCTCCCGCGCCGGCCGCTACCACAACCGCAGATTCCTCGCGATCGCCGAGGAACTGGGCCTGGACCACCCCGAGGAACCGCACCCGAGCAGCGGCTTCTCGCTGGTCACTCTCAACCCCGAGGCGAAGCGCCGCTACCGGCCGACGATCGACCGCCTCCAGCGCGCTCTGAAGGCGCACACGGCGGCCACCTCCGCCGACACCTCCCGCACCTTCCGCGGCCCGGCCGCCCGGCACGGCTCCTCGGGGGGTGGCGTGCGGGTGAAGGCGGTCTGCGACTGCGGGCGCAACGTCCGGGTCGTCCCGTCGGTGCTGGCGCAGGCCCCGATCGTGTGCGGCGGCTGCGGCAAGCCGTTCCGCATCCCGGAGGTCGCCGGGGCGGCCTAGCCACGCGCGGTGCCGGCGTCTCGTGGGTGCCGGAACCGGTGTCGTGGCGTTGCCTGTGACGGGCACCCGGACCGCCGGGTGCCCGTCAGGCATGCCCCGAGGTGGCCTCGGTCCAACCCGACCTGCGGGGTGTGGCACAATGGCTAGCTGTACTCGACAGTCGCACAGGACCCCTCTCTCCTCCGGCTGACGCGTCCATCGGGCACTCGGGTACCGCAACCCCACGCGGCAATCTCGCCGTGCCCAACCACGTCAAAACCAGGAGAATCCACTCCCGTGGCAGTCAAGATCAAGCTGAAGCGTCTGGGCAAGATCCGTTCGCCTCACTACCGCATCGTCGTCGCCGACTCCCGCACCCGTCGTGACGGCCGTGCGATCGAGGAGATCGGTCTGTACCACCCGGTGCAGAACCCGTCGCGCATCGAGGTCGACGCCGAGCGCGTCGCCTACTGGCTGGGTGTCGGCGCGCAGCCGACCGAGCCCGTGCTCGCCATCCTGAAGAAGACCGGCGACTGGCAGAAGTTCAAGGGCGAGCCCGCCCCGGCTCCGCTGCTCGTCGCCGAGCCCAAGAAGGCGCGCCCCTCGTTCGAGGCCCTGGGCGGCGACGACGAGGGCAAGGGTGAGGCCATCACCCAGAAGAAGAAGGCTGAGAAGAAGGACGAGGCCGCGGCCGAGTCCGAGTCGACCGAGGCCTGAGCATGCTCGAGGAGGCTCTCGAGCACCTCGTGAAGGGCATCGTCGACAACCCTGACGATGTGCAGGTCGCATCCCGCAACCTGCGCCGCGGACGCGTGCTCGAGGTCCGGGTCCACCCCGACGACCTCGGCAAGGTGATCGGCCGCAACGGCCGCACCGCGCGCGCTCTGCGCACCGTCGTGGGCGCCATCGGCGGTCGCGGCGTCCGCGTCGACCTCGTCGACGTGGACCACGTCCGCTGACGCCAAACGCAGCACCGGCTCGGGCCGGGGAGGGCCTTCGGGCCGTCCCCGGCCCGTAGTCGTACGTACGATCAGGAGATCTTCGAAAAGTGCAGCTCGTAGTCGCTCGCATCGGCCGTGCTCACGGCATCAAGGGCGAGGTCACCGTGGAGGTCCGCACCGACGAGCCGGAGCTCCGGCTCGCCCCCGGTGCCGTCCTGCTCACGGACCCCGCCGCCACCGGCCCCCTCACCATCGAGACCGGCCGGGTGCACAGCGGCCGGCTCCTCCTGCGCTTCGAGGGCGTCAAGGACCGCACCGCGGCCGAGGCCCTGCGCAACACCCTCCTGATCGCCGAGGTCGACCCGGAGGAGCTGCCGGAGGACGAGGACGAGTACTACGACCACCAGCTGATCGACCTGGACGTGGTCACCGCCGACGGCGTGGAGGTCGGCCGGATCACCGAGATCTCGCACCTGCCCTCGCAGGACCTGTTCATCGTGGAGCGTCCCGACGGCAGCGAGGTGATGATCCCCTTCGTCGAGGAGATCGTCACGGAGATCGACCTGGAGGAGCAGAAGGCGGTCATCACCCCGCCGCCCGGGCTGATCGACGACCAGGCCGAGATCGCCTCGTCCAGGGAAGACAGCGCATGAGACTCGACGTCGTCACGATCTTCCCCGAGTACCTCGAACCCCTGAACGTCTCCCTCGTGGGCAAGGCACGCGCGCGTGGGCAGCTCAACGTCCAGGTGCACGATCTGCGCGAGTGGACCTACGACCGCCACAACACCGTCGACGACACCCCGTACGGCGGCGGCCCCGGCATGGTCATGAAGACCGAGCCCTGGGGGGACGCGCTGGACACGGTGCTGGCCGACGGCTACGAGACCGGCTCGCACGCGCCCGCCCTCATCGTCCCCACGCCCAGCGGACGCCCCTTCACCCAGGAACTCGCCGTCGAGCTCTCCGAGCGGCCCTGGCTGGTCTTCACGCCGGCCCGCTACGAGGGCATCGACCGCCGGGTCATCGACGAGTACGCCACCCGGATGCCCGTCTACGAGGTCTCCATCGGCGACTACGTCCTCGCCGGCGGTGAGGCGGCCGTCCTGGTGATCACCGAGGCCGTGGCGCGCCTGCTGCCCGGCGTCCTCGGCAACGCCGAGTCGCACCGGGACGACTCCTTCGCGCCCGGCGCGATGGCGAACCTCCTGGAAGGCCCCGTCTACACCAAGCCGCCCGCCTGGCGCGGCCGGGAGATCCCGGAGACGCTGCTCAGCGGCCACCACGGCAAGATCGCCCGCTGGCGGCGCGACGAGGCACTCAAGCGCACCACCGCCAACCGGCCCGACCTGATCGAGCGCTGCGACCCCAAGGCCTTCGACAAGAAGGACCGCGAGATGCTCTCCATCCTGGGCTGGGCACCGGACCCGGCGGGGGAGCCGTACGGCCGATTTTGGCGTCGGGTCGACGACGTGGAAGAATAGGTCGCTGTTGTGCGTCGTCCGGCGTGCGCCCCTGCCACAGGGGGACACGACGCCCGCCCCGACACGGACAGCATCCTCAGGAAACACCTATCTCCCGCCTATGACCTGTGGCATGGGCGAAGAAAGCAGACGAAATGTCTCACCTGCTCGACTCCGTCGACAGCGCGTCGCTGCGCAGCGACATCCCGGCCTTCCGCCCGGGTGACACCGTCAACGTCCACGTCCGCGTCATCGAGGGCAACCGCTCCCGTGTGCAGCAGTTCAAGGGCGTAGTCATCCGTCGCCAGGGCGCCGGTGTCCGCGAGACCTTCACGGTCCGCAAGGTCTCGTTCTCCGTCGGCGTCGAGCGCACCTTCCCGGTGCACACCCCGATCGTCGAGAAGATCGAGCTCGTCACCCGCGGTGACGTCCGTCGCGCGAAGCTGTACTACCTGCGTGAGCTGCGCGGCAAGGCCGCGAAGATCAAGGAGAAGCGCGAGAGCTGATCTCGCGTTCGGGGCTCCACAGAGGGGCCGGATAGCATCTGGCCCCGATGGACACCGAAGCACAGCAGACGGAGCGCGACCGCTCCTCCCGCCCTTCCGACTCCGAGGAGACCTCGGACACAGGGGGTCAGGAGGAACGGTCGCGTTTCGCGTTGCCGTCACGGATCACCGAGTGGCTCCCCGGCGGCCGGATCACCCTCGGCGCGCTGATCTGCCTGGTGTTTTTGCTCCTCCTCAACGCTTTCGTGGTGCAACCCTTCCAGATTCCCAGCGGATCCATGGAAAACGGATTGAGGATCGGGGACCGGGTTCTCGTAAATAAGTTGGCGTACCGTTTCGGTGCCGCACCGCGGCGCGGAGATGTGGTCGTGTTCGACGGATCCGGGTATTTCGGGGATGCGGACTACATCAAGCGCGTTGTCGGTGTGGGGGGAGACCACGTGGTCTGCTGCGACAAGAAGGGGAGGATCGAGGTGAACGGCCGGTCGGTCGACGAGTCGACGTTCCTGTACCCCGGTGACAGCTCGTCGACGGTTCCCTTCGACGTCGTCGTGCCCGACGGCACCCTCTTCGTCCTCGGCGACCACCGCAGCCGCTCCAGCGACTCCCGCGACCATCTGGGCTCGCCCGGCGGCGGCATGATCCCGGTCGACGACGTCATCGGACGCGCCGACTGGATCGTATGGCCGATCGCGCACTGGACCCGGCTCACGCCTTCCGACGCCTACGCGCGCGTGCCCGCCGCGGGCGGTGCGCATGGGTAACCGCGGCAAACCGCGCGGGGTGTCCGGCAGCGCCGCCGACAACCTGCTGCCCACCGGCGTCCGGCGCGCCGCCAGCCCCGCGGGCGGTCGTACGCGCGCGGAGCGCCGCCAGCTCCAGCGCAAGGTCAAGCGGCGCCGCCGGCGCTCCGCGGTCAAGGAGATACCGCTCCTCGTCGGTGTCGCCGTCCTCATAGCCCTGGTGCTGAAGACCTTCCTGGTGCAGGCCTTCGTGATCCCGTCGGGCTCCATGGAGCAGACGATCCGGATCGGCGACCGGGTCCTGGTCGACAAGTTCACCCCGTGGTTCGGCTCCAAGCCGCAGCGCGGGGACGTCGTCGTCTTCAAGGACCCCGGCGGCTGGCTCAAGGACGAGCAGACGACGGTGAAGAAGCAGGACCCCGTCGTCGTCAAGCAGATCAAGGAAGGGCTCACCTTCATCGGTCTGCTGCCGTCCGACAACGAGAAGGACCTCATCAAGCGCGTCGTCGGCGTCGGCGGCGACCGGGTCAAGTGCTGTGACGCGCAGGGGCGGGTGACCGTCAACGGCGTCCCGCTCACCGAGGGCGACTACCTCTATCCCGGCAACGCGCCCTCCACGCAGCAGTTCGACATCACCGTCCCCCAGGGGCGGCTGTGGGTGATGGGCGACCACCGGGCCAACTCCGCGGACTCCCGCGTGCATCAGGACACCGACTACGGCGGCACGGTCTCCGAGGACTCGGTCGTGGGCCGGGCGATGGTCATCGCCTGGCCCCTGGGGCACTGGACCACCTTGAAGGAACCGAAAACCTACGCTTCCGTGTCCGACTCGGCGACCGGGTCGACCGCTGCTCCCTCGCTGTCGCATAGGGTTGCCTCCGACGATCCGAATGGACCTGTCCAACTCCCGAGCCCTGCGGAACTCCCGCTCGTTATGGGAGTGGTGGGCCTGCACCGTGTCATGGGCAGGCGGCGGCACAGAGTAAGGAGTTGGCGTGGGGGATGTGGCGGTTGGCGCACGGTCCGGACACGACGGCGAGGAGCACCGCGGACGCCCCGTGGACGCGGCCGACCCGGCCGCGGACAGCGTCGTGACCTCGAACGACGGCTCCGGTGGAGACGGGGACGGGACCAGGACCGACGAGGGCCAGGAGGAGTCGAAGCCCGCGCCGAAGAAGCCACGTTCCTTCTGGAAGGAACTGCCGATCCTGATCGGTATCGCGCTCGTGCTGGCGCTGCTGATCAAGACGTTTCTGGTGCAGGCGTTCTCGATCCCGTCCGACTCGATGCAGAACACCCTCCAGCAGGGTGACCGGGTCCTCGTCGACAAGCTGACACCGTGGTTCGGCTCCGAGCCCGAGCGCGGTGAGGTCGTCGTCTTCCACGACCCGACCCAGTGGCTGGCGGGCGAACCGACCGCCGAGCCGAACGCCGTCCAGACGTTCCTCAGCTGGATCGGTCTGATGCCGTCCGCCGAGGAGAAGGACCTCATCAAGCGGGTCATCGGCGTCGGCGGCGACACCGTCGAGTGCAAGGGCACCGGCCCGGTGAAGGTCAACGGCAAGGCGCTGAGCGAGAGCGACTACGTCTACGCCGGCAACACCCCCTGCACGGTCGACGACATGGGCGGCCAGTTCAAGGTGAAGGTGCCCAAGGGCTTCATCTGGGTCATGGGCGACCACCGCCAGAACTCGCGCGACTCGCGTTACAACCAGGACGACAAGTACCACGGCATGGTCCCGGTCGACGAGGTCGTCGGACGGGCCATCGTGAAGGCCTGGCCGATCAACCGCTGGGGCACCCTGCCGGTCCCGGACACCTTCGACCAGGACGGCCTGAACACCCAGTCCTCGGCGTCCACCGCGCTGACGGTGGCCCCGCAGGGGCTGGCGCTCGCGGGCGCGGTGCCGGTGGTGCTGTGGCGGCGGCGCCGGATCGCGCCGGTGGAGACGCGCTGAAGCCGCTCGCAGAGGCTGACGGGTTGGCCTGGGCAAACCTTTACGGAGCCGGTGATCTCGGTCCCCGAAGGGGGCTGACCGGTTCCGGTACCGCCGGGTAGGGTGCGGACCCATGGGTGGCGAGAGCACGACACGTACGGCCCCGCGCAGCGGTGGCACCGACACGGGCCCGGTGGGCAGCCGGACCGGACAGCGACTGTCCGGGCTGGCCGTCGCGCTGGGCCTGGTGCTGTTCCTGGGCGGGTTCGCCTGGGGAGCGGTGGTCTACCGGCCCTACACCGTGCCCACGAGCTCGATGGCGCCCACCATCGACGCCGGTGACCGGGTGCTGGCGCAGCGCATCGACGGCGGCGACATCCGCCGGGGTGACGTGGTCGTCTTCACCGACAAGACCTGGGTGAGCAACGCCCCAGTGGTCAAGCGCGTGGTCGCGGTCGGCGGGGACACCGTCTCCTGCTGCACGAAGGGCAAGCTCACCGTCAACGGCAAGCAGATCGACGAACCGTATCTGCCCAAGGACAGCCTGGCCGAGTGGAAGAACATCCCCGAGGTGACCGTCCCCAAGGGCCGGCTGTTCCTGCTCGGTGACGAGCGGCAGGGCTCCCTGGACTCCTCCGCGCACCTCACGGACGCGGCGAGCGGCACGGTCGCGGTGAGCGCCGTGACCGCCCGCGTCGACGCCGTGGTCTGGCCCATGGACGGCATGCTGAAGGAGCCGAGCGGCTTCAAGGAGCTCGGTGCCCTGTCCTCGCCGGGACCGCTGCGGACGATCACCGCCCTGATCATCGGCGGCGCGGTGCTCGTGCTCGGCGGTGGCGCCTACGGGCCGATCGCCAAGCGGCTGGGCAAGCGGCGCGCCGCGCAGAGCCGGACGGAGCCCGTGGGTGCGCGCTGAGGCCGCGGCGGACACCTACGAGGGCGGACTGCGCAAGGTCGCCAGAGTGGTGCTGCTCGACCCCGACGACCGCATCCTGCTCCTGCACGGCCATGAGCCGGACGATCCGAGCGACGACTGGTGGTTCACTCCTGGTGGCGGAGTCGAGGGCGAGGAGACTCGTGAAGAGGCCGCTCTCAGGGAACTCGCCGAGGAGACCGGAATCACCGAGGTCGAGCTCGGGCCGGTGCTGTGGCGCCGGATGTGCTCCTTCCCGTTCGCGGGGCGCCGCTGGGACCAGGACGAGTGGTACTTCCTGGCCCGGACGACCCAGACGGCGACGGCGGCGACGGCGCTCACCGATCTGGAACGGCGCAGCGTCGCCGGAGCGCGCTGGTGGACGTGTCAGGAACTGACCCGGGCACATGAGACGGTGTATCCGACCAGACTCGCCGAGCTGCTCCGCAGGCTGCTCGACGAAGGTCCCCCGGCCGGGCCCGTGACCCTTGACACCGAAATCGTCTAGGGGCTGACGGGACTGGCGCACAATGGGGGGATCGCACGGCTGAAGGGGAACATGCCATGAGCGCCGAGGACCTCGAGAAGTACGAGACCGAGATGGAGCTGAAGCTCTATCGGGAGTACCGCGATGTCGTCGGTCTGTTCAAGTACGTGATCGAGACCGAGCGGCGCTTCTATCTCACCAACGACTACGAGATGCAGGTGCACTCGGTCCAGGGTGAGGTGTTCTTCGAGGTCTCGATGGCCGACGCGTGGGTCTGGGACATGTACCGGCCGGCTCGGTTCGTGAAGCAGGTGCGCGTGCTCACGTTCAAGGACGTGAACATCGAGGAGCTCAACAAGAGCGATCTGGAGCTGCCGGGCGGGTGAGGTCGGTAGTGGGGCCGCTCGTGTGGGTGGCTGAGTTTTCCACAACCGCCGGGTCGTCCACCAAGATCAACAAGGGTGGCTCGGCTGCGTGATCGTTGGCGCCGGAGGTGGTGCCGACATGAACGCACGCAGTGCACTCGGCAAGTACGGCGAGACGCTGGCCGCGCGGCGGCTGGCGGAGGCCGGGATGACCGTCCTGGAGCGCAACTGGCGCTGTGGCAGGACCGGCGAGATCGACATCGTGGCGCGGGACGGAGAGGTCCTGGTCGTCTGCGAGGTCAAGACACGGCGGGCGGGTGCCTTCGAGCACCCGATGGCCGCGGTGACCCCCGAGAAGGCGGAGCGCCTGCGGGGCCTCGCCGAATGCTGGATCCACGCGCATGGCGGGGCGCCACCGGGTGGCGTCCGCATCGACCTGGTCGGCGTACTCCTGCCGGAGCGCGGCGCGCCCGTCGTCGAGCATGCGCGGGGGGTGGCCTGAGATGGGGTTCGCGCGGACGTGCTCGGTGGCCCTGGTGGGCGTCGAGGGCGTGGTGGTGGAGGTCCAGGCGGATCTTGAGCCCGGGGTCGCGGCGTTCACGCTGGTGGGACTGCCGGACAAGAGCCTGACGGAGAGCAAGGACCGGGTGCGGGCCGCGGTGGTCAACTCGGGCGCGGCGTGGCCGGCGAAGAAGCTGACGGTGGGGTTGAGTCCGGCGTCGGTGCCGAAGAGCGGGAGCGGGTTCGATCTCGCCGTCGCCGCGGCGGTGCTGGGGGCGGCCGAGCGGATCGATCCCAGGGTGCTGGCGGACATCGTCATGATCGGGGAGCTGGGGCTGGATGGGCGGGTGCGGCCGGTGCGCGGAGTGCTGCCCGCCGTGCTCGCCGCGGCGGACGCGGGATACGAACAGGTGGTCGTGCCTGAGTGCGCCGTGCCGGAGGCCTCGCTGGTGCCGGGTGTCTCGGTGCTGGGGGTACGCAGCCTGCGCCAGCTCATCGCGGTTCTCACCGACGAGCCGGTGCCCGACGAAGAGCCCGTCCCGGGGGAGATCCGCCCCGACCCTTTCCTCGCCGGTCTGGCCCTCCCGGGCACCGGCTTGGGGACGGGCATCGTCTCCGCTGGGCATCAGCCCGACCTGGCGGACGTGGCCGGGCAGCATCTGGCCCGGTCGGCGCTGGAGGTGGCCGCCGCGGGGAGGCATCACGTCTTCTTCAAGGGACCGCCGGGAGCCGGTAAGACCATGCTGGCCGAGCGACTGCCCGGACTCCTGCCCGAGCTGAGTCGGCAGGAGTCCTTGGAGGTGACCGCCGTCCATTCAGTGGCCGGTGTACTGCCACCTGGCCACCCGCTCGTCGACAGATCGCCCTACTGTGCGCCGCACCATTCCGCGACCATGGCCTCACTGGTCGGGGGAGGGAACGGGTTTCCGCGGCCGGGAGCCGTCTCCCTGGCTCACCACGGAGTTCTTTTCCTCGATGAAGCCGCAGAGTTCCACAGCAGCGTCCTGGACTCCCTGCGGCAGCCGCTGGAATCGGGTCATGTCGTGGTTGCCCGCGCCGCAGGCATGCTGCGGATGCCGGCCAAGTTCCTGATGGTCCTGGCGGCCAATCCGTGCCCCTGTGGCCGACACGGACGCGGAGACGACATCTGTGAGTGCAGGCCGTCCTCGATCAAGCGCTACCGAGCCCGTCTGTCCGGACCCTTGATGGACCGCGTGGACCTGCGGGTGACCGTGGAGCCGGTGGCCCGGGCCGAACTCCTCCGGCTCCACTCCGGGGCCGAGACGACAGCCACCGTCGCCGAGCGCGTGAAGGCCGCTCGGGAACGCGCGGCCAGGCGCTACGAAGGCACACCGTGGCGTACGAACAGTGAGGTCCCGGGTCATGAACTGCGCACCCGGTGGCATGTGCAGTCCGGAGCCCTGCGCAAGGCCGAGGAGGACCTGGACCGGGGGCTGCTGTCGGCTCGTGGCCTGGACAGGGTGCTGCGCGTCGCTTGGACGGTGGCCGACCTGGGCGGCCGTGACCGGCCCTCGGCGAACGACGTGAACTGGGCCCTCGAACTGCGCACCGGTGTCCGGCGCGGCGCCGTCCTGGAAGGGATCGGCAGGTGATGGACGGCGAAGTGCTCGCCCGGGTCTTCCTCGCCCGGGTCATCGAACCCGGTGACGAGGTCGCCGGGCGGTGGGTGCGGGAGTTCGGGGTGGGGGAGGTGGCTCGGAGGCTGCGGAACGGGCGGGAGGTGTTGCCCGGGGTGAGCGGGAAGCGGTGGGGCGGGCTGGTGGCTCGGGCCGGGGAGGCCGATCCACGGCGGGATCTCACGGTCGCCGCCGAGGCCGGGGTGCGGTTCGTGTGCCCGGGGGACGGCGAGTGGCCTGGACAGCTGGACGATCTGGGGGATGCCCGGCCGCTCGGGCTGTGGGTGCGGGGGCGGCCCAGTCTGCGGATGTGGGCCCTGCGGTCCGTCGCCGTGGTGGGGGCCCGCGCTTGTACCGAGTACGGCGCCCACATGGCGGCCACCCTCGCCGCCGGGCTCGCCGAGCGCGGGTGGGTGGTGGTGTCCGGCGGCGCGTACGGCGTCGACGGGGCCGCCCACAGAGGGGCGCTGGGCGCCGGCGGCGCCACCGTCGCCGTGCTGGCCTGCGGCGTCGACCGGCCCTATCCGCGCGGGCACACCGAGTTGATCACCAGGATCGCGGAACAGGGGCTGGTGGTGGGGGAGTTGCCGCCGGGCGACCATCCGACTCCCAGCAGGTTCGTGCTGCGCAACCGCGTCATCGCCGCGCTGACCAGAGGGACCGTCGTCGTCGAAGCCGCGTACCGCAGCGGCTCGCTCGTCACCGCGCGTGCCGCGCAACGGCTCGGGCGGCACACCATGGGCGTGCCCGGGCCGGCCACCAGCGGTCTCTCCGCCGGGGTGCACGAACTGCTGCGCGGCGACGCCGAACTCGTCACCGACGCCGAGGAAGTCGTCGAGGTGGTCGGTGAGATGGGAGAGCTCGCGCCGGAGCGGCGAGGACCCGTGCTGCCGCGCGACCTGCTGGAACCGGGGGCGCGCAGAGTCCTCGACGCGCTGCCCGCACGCCGTGCGGCGACCGCTGCCGAGGTCGGGCGCGGCGCGCAGACGACTCAGGACGAGGCGGTCGCGAGACTGTACGAGCTCCGATCACTTGGTTACGTCGAACGACACGGCGACGGCTGGAAGTTGACACGCCAGGCGATGATCTCCGTCCGTGGTGGTCGCGGTCCGAGTTGACCGAGCGTGTTCGGCCGTCCGGGGGAACCCCTACAGCCTTGGGAATTCCCGCAGTTGGAGTTTCCCCGTGGTCACGCTGAGTCGTCGGCGTGACTCGGCGGGGCGTCGAGAGGAACGTATCTGCGCACGGCTCGGGGCCGCTCCTTCGCACACCGCGACACTCCAGTCACGCTACGCTCACGGGGATTCCGGCACGGAACGGCGACTCGACCACAGATCCACCTCAGAGACGGCAGATCCACCTCAGAGATTCCAGATCAGCATCAGACCGACAGGTCACCCAGCCATCCCCACTTCACGGCAGAACGGCACAAGGCGACGAATGCCCCAGCACACCTCCGGGTCCGACCGGGCGGCGGTCCCCCCAGCCGCCCGGGACGGTGGCAGCGTGCGGCCCCCCGCTCCCTCGACGCTCGACGAGCTGTGGCGGTCGTACAAGGCGACGGGGGACGAACGGCTGCGGGAGCAGCTGATCCTGCACTACTCGCCGCTCGTGAAGTACGTGGCGGGCCGGGTGAGCGTGGGGCTGCCGCCCAACGTGGAGCAGGCCGACTTCGTCTCTTCCGGCGTCTTCGGGCTCATCGACGCGATCGAGAAGTTCGACGTCGACCGGGAGATCAAGTTCGAGACGTACGCGATCACCCGGATCCGGGGCGCGATGATCGACGAGCTGCGGGCGCTGGACTGGATCCCGCGGTCGGTGCGGCAGAAGGCGCGGAACGTCGAGCGGGCGTACGCGACGCTGGAGGCGCGGCTGCGGCGGACGCCCAGCGAGGGTGAGGTGGCGGCCGAGATGGGGATCGCCGTGGACGAACTCCACGCGGTCTTCAGTCAGTTGTCGCTGGCCAACGTGGTCGCGCTGGAGGAGCTGCTGCATGTCGGGGGTGAGGGCGGCGACCGCCTGAGTCTGATGGACACGCTGGAGGACACCGCCGCCGACAACCCGGTGGAGGTGGCCGAGGACCGGGAGCTGCGGCGGTTCCTGGCGCGGGCGATCAACACGCTGCCCGAGCGGGAGAAGACCGTGGTCACGCTCTACTACTACGAGGGTCTGACCCTCGCGGAGATCGGGAACGTGCTGGGTGTGACCGAGAGCCGGGTCAGCCAGATCCACACCAAGTCGGTGCTGCAACTGCGGGCGAAACTGGCGAGCTTCGGTCGGTGACCTGGGCGGACGAACCGTCGTGGTGGTGAGTGACTCCCGTCCGGGGCGGTGCGTCCGTACAGTGGTGGACGTGCCAAGGATTCGAGCGGCCTCCGTGGCCGAGCACCGGTCGATGCAGCGAGCCGCCCTGCTGGACGCGGCTCGGTCGTTGCTGTCCGAGGGTGGGACGGAGGCACTGACCTTCCCGGCTCTCGCCGAGCGGACGGGGCTGGCGCGGTCGTCCGTGTACGAGTACTTCCGGTCGCGGGCCGCGGTCGTCGAGGAGCTGTGCGCGGTCGACTTCCCGGTCTGGGCGGCGGAGGTCGCCGCGGCGATGGGCGCGGCGGAGGGGGCCGAGGCCAAGGTCGAGGCGTATGTGCGGCGGCAGCTGGCGTTGGTGGGGGACCGGCGGCATCGGGCCGTGGTCGCCATTTCCGCGAGTGAGCTCGATGCGGGGGCTCGGGAGAAGATCCGGGCCGCGCACGGGGAGCTGGTCGCGATGATCGGCGAGGCACTGGAGGAGATGGGGCACTCGGAGCCTCGGCTTGCGGCGATGTTGCTGCAGGGGGTTGTGGATGCGGCTGTGCGGCGGATCGAGCTGGGGGCGGCGGAGGATCCTGCGGCGATCACTGAGGCTGCGGTGACGATGGCTCTGCGGGGGGTTCGGGGCTGAGGTTGGTGGGGCTTGCTGCGGGGGTTCGCGGCTGAGGCCGGCGAGGGCTGCGGCGGGGGCGTGGTCGCTGGCCGCGCTTGCGGGGTGCCCCTGCGCCCACCCGTTCCGCCCCAGCGGCACGACTGCCCGCAGCTGGGGTGGGGGCTAGGGAAGAGGGACTCCCAGCACCGGCAGCAGTCTTGACGGGGGCCTGCGCAATAGCCACGGCGGCAGCAGGGACAGCGGGTCGAGGTAGGTCTCCCCGCTGCGCAGACCCCAGTGGACGCACGTGGCCGTGCAGTGGGAGCCCGTCGGCTCCACCGTGGCCACCACTTCGCCCGGTGTCACCTCCTCGCCCTTTCTCACTGTCGCCCGTACCGGTTCATACGTCGTTCGCAGGCCTGTGCCGGTGAGGGTGATCGAGAGCACGCCCTTTCCGGCCACGCGGCCCGCGAAGGTGACCCGGCCGGCGGCCACCGCCCGTACGGGTGTGCCCGGGGATGCTGCCAGGTCGACGCCTCGGTGGCCTCGGGCGTACGGGGTGGGCGGGGGTTCCCAGGTGCGGAGGACGGGTGGGCGTACGCCTACCGGCCAGGTGCGGGCGATGGCCGGGACCGTGGTGGGAGGGGGTTGGGGTGGGGCCGGGGGTGGGGGCGAAGGCGCCAGGTAGGGGATCAGGAGTGCGGGCAGGAGGGCGCTGTGCAGGTGTCGCATGGCTGAAACCCTGCCCGAGCAGGGCTGATCATGACCGGGAGCTGTGGAGTACCGCCCGGTTGTGGACAGCGGCGTCACCCGGTACCCCGCGGGTCCCGTACACTTCTTCTGGCGATCCGGGTCACCGGGTCGACTTCGCACGCCCCGACATCGGGCTCTCGTGGCCATCGATGTCAGCGCCTTTCGGTCCCGTACGCAGCTGCGTACGTGGCACGGCGCGTGCCGGGCGTCAGGACATAACCGAGAAACCAAGGAGAACGGCCATGGCCGTCGTCACGATGCGGGAGCTGCTGGAGAGCGGCGTCCACTTCGGTCACCAGACCCGTCGCTGGAACCCGAAGATGAAGCGCTTCATCTTCACCGAGCGCAACGGCATCTACATCATCGACCTGCTCCAGTCGCTGTCGTACATCGACCGCGCCTACGAGTTCGTCAAGGAGACCGTCGCCCACGGCGGCACGGTCATGTTCGTCGGCACGAAGAAGCAGGCGCAGGAGGCCATCGCCGAGCAGGCCACCCGCGTCGGCATGCCCTACGTCAACCAGCGCTGGCTGGGCGGCATGCTCACCAACTTCTCGACCGTCTACAAGCGTCTGCAGCGCCTCAAGGAGCTCGAGCAGATCGACTTCGAGGACGTCGCCGCTTCCGGTCTGACCAAGAAGGAGCTTCTCGTGCTCTCGCGCGAGAAGGCCAAGCTGGAGAAGACCCTCGGTGGTATCCGCGAGATGCAGAAGGTGCCCAGCGCCGTCTGGATCGTGGACACCAAGAAGGAGCACATCGCGGTCGGCGAGGCCCGGAAGCTCAACATCCCGGTCGTCGCCATCCTCGACACCAACTGCGACCCCGACGAGGTCGACTACAAGATCCCGGGCAACGACGACGCGATCCGCTCCGTCACCCTGCTCACCCGCGTGATCGCCGACGCCGTCGCCGAGGGCCTCATCGCCCGCTCCGGCGTCGCCACCGGCGACAAGGGTGACAAGGGTGCGGGCGAGCCGCTCGCCGCGTGGGAGCGCGACCTGCTCGAGGGCGAGAAGAAGGCCGAGGAGGCCCCGGCCGCCGAGGCTCCCGCCGCTGAGGCTGAGGCGCCTGCCGCCGAGGCCCCCGCTGCCGAGGCCGAGGCTCCGGCCGCCGAGGCCGAGCAGGCCTGACCCCTCACCCCTTCGGGTCTTCTGACGGCGGGGGCCCACCAGCCCCCGCCGTCGGCCCGTAGATCTTCAGACTTCGAGAGAGATTCCAGGAATCATGGCGAACTACACCGCCGCCGACGTCAAGAAGCTCCGTGAGCTCACCGGCGCCGGCATGATGGACTGCAAGAAGGCGCTGGACGAGGCCGAGGGCAACGTCGACAAGGCCGTCGAGGCGCTTCGCATCAAGGGCCAGAAGGGCGTCGCCAAGCGCGAGGGCCGCTCCGCCGAGAACGGCGCCGTGGTCTCCCTCATCGCCGACGACAACACCTCCGGTGTCCTGGTCGAGCTGAAGTGCGAGACGGACTTCGTCGCCAAGGGCGAGAAGTTCCAGGCCGTCGCCAACCAGATCGCGCAGCACGTCGCCGCCACCTCCCCGGCCGACATCGACGCCCTGCTCGCCTCCGAGATCGAGGCCGGCAAGACCGTCCAGGCGTTCGTGGACGAGGCCAACGCCAACCTCGGCGAGAAGATCGTCCTGGACCGCTTCGCGCAGTTCGCCGACGGCTTCGTCTTCGCCTACATGCACCGCACCATGCCCGACCTGCCCCCGCAGATCGGTGTCCTGGTCGAGCTGGACAAGGCCGACGCCGAGCTGGCCAAGGGTGTCGCCCAGCACATCGCCGCCTTCGCGCCGAAGTACCTCTCCAAGGAGGACGTGCCGGCCGAGGTCGTCGAGTCCGAGCGCCGCGTCGCCGAGGAGACCACCCGCGCCGAGGGCAAGCCCGAGGCCGCCCTGCCGAAGATCGTCGAGGGTCGCCTCAACGGCTTCTTCAAGGACGCCACGCTGCTCGGCCAGCCGTACGCGCTGGACAACAAGAAGTCCGTCCAGAAGGTTCTGGACGAGGCCGGTGTCACCCTGAAGCGCTTCACGCGTATCAAGGTCGGCATCTGAGTCCGTACCGCGTTCGACGCCCGACCCCGATAGGGTCGTAGGCAGTCGTCCGGTACGCCGTCACGCGCGCGCGTGGCGGACGACAGCAGATCTGACGAGGAGGCCATTGCCGCGCATGGGATGCGAACCAGTTCCCATCGGCAATGGCCTTCTTCGTATGTGCGACCCCTTGAAAGAGGCGAGATTCCGATGACCACCAAGGCCCAGAAGAGCGACGACGGCAAAGTGAGCGGCCGGTTTCTGCTGAAGCTGTCCGGAGAGGCCTTCTCCGGTGGCGGGGGCCTGGGCGTGGACCCGGACGTGGTGCACAAGATCGCCCGCGAGATCGCGGCCGTCGTGCGCGACGGCGCGGAGATCGCGGTCGTCATCGGCGGCGGCAACTTCTTCCGCGGCGCCGAACTCCAGCAGCGCGGCATGGACCGCGCCCGCTCCGACTACATGGGCATGCTCGGCACCGTGATGAACTGCCTCGCCCTCCAGGACTTCCTGGAGAAGGAGGGCATCGACTCCCGCGTGCAGACCGCCATCACCATGGGCCAGGTCGCCGAGCCGTACATCCCGCTGCGCGCCGTGCGCCACCTGGAGAAGGGCCGTGTGGTCATCTTCGGCGCCGGTATGGGCATGCCGTACTTCTCCACCGACACCACCGCCGCCCAGCGCGCCCTGGAGATCGACGCCGAGGCGCTCCTCATGGGCAAGAACGGCGTGGACGGGGTCTACGACTCCGACCCCAAGAAAAACCCCGACGCGGTCAAGTTCGACTCGCTCGGCTACGGCGAGGTCATCACCCGCGACCTCAAGGTCGCCGACGCCACCGCCATCACGCTGTGCCGCGACAACAAGCTCCCGATCCTCGTCTTCGAGCTTCTGACGGAGGGCAATATCGCCCGCGCCGTCAAGGGTGAGAAGATCGGCACGCTTGTGGGTGACCAGGGCAGCCGGGACTGACCCCCGTTGGACACCGTCCCTGACCGGGGGATGGACAATGTCCTGCCGGTCGGGAACCGTGCAGGAAGAAGACGCGACGCAGCCGGCCGCCGCCTCCACGCAACGGAACAGCAGCCGGGCCTACTCAAGACACGCAGGAGCAAGTGGTGATCGAAGAGACCCTCCTCGAGGCCGAGGAGAAGATGGAGAAGGCCGTCGTGGTCGCCAAGGAGGACTTCGCCGCGATCCGCACCGGCCGTGCGCACCCGGCGATGTTCAACAAGATCGTGGCCGACTACTACGGCGCGCCGACGCCGATCAACCAGCTGGCTTCGTTCTCCGTGCCGGAGCCGCGCATGGCGGTGGTGACCCCGTTCGACAAGACGGCCCTGCGCAACATCGAGCAGGCCATCCGTGACTCGGACCTGGGCGTCAACCCGAGCAACGACGGCAACATCATCCGGGTGGTGTTCCCCGAGCTCACCGAGGAGCGCCGCCGCGACTACATCAAGGTCGCCAAGGGCAAGGCGGAGGACTCGCGCGTGTCCATCCGCTCGGTCCGCCGCAAGGCCAAGGACGCGATCGACAAGCTCGTCAAGGACGGCGAGATCGGCGAGGACGAGGGCCGCCGTGCGGAGAAGGAGCTCGACGACGCGACGCACAAGTACGTCGCCCAGGTGGACGAGCTTCTGAAGCACAAGGAAGCGGAGCTCCTCGAAGTCTGATGAACGACTCTTCCTGGGGCTCTCCGCCTGGGGCCGGGCCACACGCCGGGTACTGGGGGCCCACCGACCAGGGGCCTGTCCAGGGGGCCGCCCCGGCGGGTCCCGCGTACGATGCGCCTGAGGCGCAGCAGACTCGCCCCATGCCCATCGTGCCCGACGTACCCGCGTATGGCGGAGACCAGGATGACGACCGGGGGGCCGCTCGGCTGAGTGGCCCCTTGTTCCGGGACGAGACGTTCCGGGACGGGACGTTCCGCGACCAGACCACGTCGGCGCAGCCCCGAGCGGCGGCGCCGCAGACGCAGAATCCGGAGCCCATGCCCGACGCCCCGCAGCCGGCTTCCGCGCCGCAGAAGAAGAGCGCGGGGCGTGACCTGGGCGCGGCCATAGGGGTCGGCGTCGGGCTCGGTGTGGTCATCGTCGCCTCGCTCTTCGTCGTCAAGGCCGTCTTCGTCGGCGTGATAGCGGTCGCCGTGGTCGTCGGCCTGTGGGAGCTGACCTCGCGGCTGGAGGAGCGCAAGGGCATCAGGGCGCCCCTCGTGCCGCTGGCGGTCGGCGGTGCGGCCATGGTCGTCGCCGGATACGTCCGGGACGCCGAGGGCGCGTGGGTGGCGATGGCGCTCACCGCGCTGGCGGTGCTGGTCTGGCGGATGACCGAACCGCCGGAGGGCTATCTGAAGGACGTCACCGCGGGCGTCTTCGCGGCCTTCTACGTCCCGTTCCTGGCCACGTTCGTCGCGATGATGCTCACCGCCGACGACGGGCCGCAGCGGGTGCTGACGTTCCTGCTCCTCACGGTCGTCAGCGACACCGGGGCGTACGCCGTCGGCTGGCGCTTCGGCAAGCACAAGCTCGCGCCGCGCATCAGCCCCGGCAAGACCCGTGAGGGCCTGCTGGGCGCGGTGTCCTTCGCGATGGTGGCGGGCGCGCTGTGCATGCAGTTCCTGATCGACGACGGCACCTGGTGGCAGGGGCTGCTGCTGGGCCTCGCGGTGGCGGCGAGCGCGACGCTCGGTGACCTCGGCGAGTCGATGATCAAGCGCGACCTCGGCATCAAGGACATGGGCACGCTGCTGCCGGGGCACGGGGGCATCATGGACCGGCTGGACTCGCTGTTGCCGACCGCGCCCGTGGTGTGGTTGCTGCTGGTGCTGTTCGTGGGCTCGGGCTGATCGTCGTTCGGATGTCTGGGCGGATGTCTGGAGAAGCCCCCGCTGAGGCGGGGGCTTCTGCTGTTCTCGGGGGCGGTCCGGTGGGACGATTTCCCTGTAAGCCCTCGAAGGGGATCGCCCTGGAAGGAGGGCGTCATGCCCGCCATCCGTGAAGTGATCGACGTCGACCGCAGTCCCGAAGACGTCTACGCGTACATCACCGACCCCTCCCATCTGCCGGAATGGCAGCTGAGCGCCGTCAAGGCGGAGCCGCTCGAGGAGGGGCCGATCCATGCCGGCTCCCGGGTCCGGGTCACCCGGCGGATCGGGAACCGCCAGGTCCCGATGACCGTCGAGTTCGACGAGCTCGACCCTCCGCACAGCTGGGACCTGCACGGGATCTCCGGGCCCGTCCGGCCCCGTACCCACGGTGAGATCGAACCGCTCGACGACGGGCGGAGGTCCCGCGTGACGATAGAGATCGACTTCGAGGGACACGGGCTCGGCAGGGCGCTGGTCCCCCTCGTGGTCCGCCCGCAGGTCCGCAAGGAACTCCCGCGGGACGAGCAGCTGCTCAAGGAGTGCCTGGAGCGGCCGACCGGCTAGGACCGCGCGGACGGCGCGGTCAGGAAGTCCTCCAGCAGCGGCAGCACCACAGGCGGCCGCCGCAGGACCGTCATGTGCGTGGTGCCGGGCAGCACGGCCAGCCGGGCGTCGGGGATCAGGCGCTGCATCTCGGCCGCGTGCTCGACGTGCACGAAGTCGCGGTCGCCGATCAGCAGCAGCGTGGGCGCCGTCAGACCGCGCAGGTCGTCCGCGGTCCACGGCAGCGGCGCCTGGGCGGCCGCCGAGACCTTGCCGAGGAAGTCCTGGAAGCGCTCGGGATACGGGGCGACGGCGGCGTACGCGTCGGCCATGTCCTGGAAGTCGGCCTGCGTCGGCAGCAGCGGGGAGCTGTAGTCGGGGGTGCGGATCTCCTCCCGTACGCCGTCCTGGCTGTACTGGGCGGAGACCACGACCAGCCGGCCGACGCGGTCGGGATGCCGTACCGCGATCTCCAGCGCGGTCAGCCCGCCGAGGCTGTAGCCGAGGAGGTCGGCCTGCGGGACGCCGAGCTCGTCGAGCAGGGCCACGACGTCGGAGGCGAGGTGCGGGACGGTCAGGGCGCGGTCCGTGTCGGCCGTGTGGCCGTGCCCCTGGAGCTCCGGGGCGATGACCTGGCGCTCCGCCGCCAAGGCGGGCAGTACGGCGCCGAAGGACAGCCCGATGGTGGTGACGCCGCCGTGCAGCAGCACCAGCGGGCGGCGGTCGGCGTGGGCGGCGCCGTGGATCTCGTAGTACATCTCCAGGCCGTTGACCTTGGCGTACGGCATTGTCATCACTTCCGGTGGCTGGCGGACGGGAACGTCGGGAACGTACGGCAGGAAGACCCGTCCCGCGTGGGGAAATCATCGGTCACCCTCGGTGACGGGCGGGGGCAGGAGTCACTCCGTTCGATCTGCGACACTGGTACAGCCATGCCTAAGCCCGGAGAACTCACTTTCGTCGCCCCGCGCGGAGCCAAGAAGCCGCCGCGGCACCTTGCCGATCTCACTCCTGCCGAGCGCAAGGATGTCGTGGCCGAGATCGGTGAGAAGCCGTTTCGTGCCAAGCAGCTCTCGCAGCACTACTTCGCGCGGTACGCGCACGACCCGGAGCAGTGGACGGACATTCCGGCCGGCGCTCGCGGCAAGCTGCAGGAGGCGCTGCTTCCTGTGCTGATGACCGTCGTCCGGCATCTGTCGACCGACCAGGGGACCACACGCAAGACGCTGTGGCGGCTGTTCGACGGGACGCTCGTCGAGTCGGTGCTGATGCGGTATCCGGACCGGGTCACGATGTGCATCTCGTCGCAGGCCGGGTGCGGGATGAACTGCCCCTTCTGCGCCACCGGGCAGGCGGGGCTGGACCGGAACCTGTCCACCGCCGAGATCGTCCATCAGATCGTCGACGGGATGCGCGCGCTCCGGGACGGGGAGGTGCCCGGTGGGCCCGCGCGGCTCTCCAACATCGTCTTCATGGGCATGGGCGAGCCCCTCGCCAACTACAAGCGGGTCGTGCAGTCGATCCGTGCGCTGACCGATCCGGCTCCGGACGGGCTCGGGCTGTCGCAGCGGGGTATCACCGTCTCGACGGTCGGGCTGGTGCCGGCCATTCACCGGTTCGCCGACGAAGGGTTCAAGTGCCGGCTCGCCATCTCGCTGCACGCTCCCGATGACGAGCTGCGCGACACCCTCGTCCCCGTGAACACGCGCTGGAAGGTGCGCGAGGTGCTCGACGCCGGGTTCGAGTACGTCGAGAAGTCCGGGCGGCGGCTGTCGATCGAGTACGCGCTCATCCGGGACATCAACGACCAGGCATGGCGTGGGGACCGGCTCGGGCGGCTGCTGCGCGGCAAGCCCGTGCACGTCAATCTCATCCCGCTCAACCCGACCCCGGGCTCGAAGTGGACCGCCTCGCGGCCCGAGGACGAGAAGGCCTTCGTCGAGGCCATCGCCGCGCACGGCGTGCCGGTGACCGTCCGGGACACCCGGGGCCAGGAGATCGACGGGGCCTGCGGTCAGCTCGCGGCCGGCGAACGGTAGTCTGACCGTCGCAAGAACACCTTCGTATACCTAACTTCATATATCTATCCGACAGGGGAGCGCCACAGCGCTGAGAGTGCGGCCGTCGGGCCGCAGACCCTCTGAACCTCGCCCAGGTCATTCTGGGTAGGAAGTTCGGTCATCACCGTGAGTAGCAAGAAGTACTGTGCTGTCGTCGTCGGCCTCGGCCTGGTCGCGCTGTCCGCGTGCGGGTCGTCCGACGAGGGCGGCTCCCAGAGCGAGTCCAAGACCGTCACGCTCGTCAGCCACAACTCGTGGGCCGTCTCCAAGAGCGTCCTCGCCGCCTTCGAGAAGGAGTCCGGCTACAAGGTCAAGGTCCTGGAGGACGGCGACGCCGGGCAGGCCGTCAACAAGGCGATCCTGACCAAGGACAACCCACAGGGCGACGTCTTCTTCGGCGTCGACAACACCCTGCTGTCCCGGGCGCTCGACAACGGACTGTTCCAGTCGTACGAGGCCAAGGGCGCCGACACCATCAAGCCCGGCTACCGGGTCGACGGGGACAAGGTCACGCCCATCGACACCGGCGACATCTGCCTCAACTACGACAAGGCCTGGTTCAGCAAGCACAAGCTCCAGCCGCCCACGTCGTACGACGATCTGGTCAAGCCCGCCTACAAGGACCTCCTCGTCACCGAGAACGCCTCCACCTCCTCGCCGGGGCTCGGGTTCCTGCTCGGTACCGCCGCCAAGTACGGCGACGACGGCTGGGAGGCGTACTGGACCAAGCTCAAGGCCAACGGCGTCAAGGTCGTCGACGGCTGGGAGCAGGCCTACAACGAGGAGTTCTCCGGGTCCGCCGGCGGCAAGAAGGCGAAGGCCGACCGGCCGCTCGTCGTCTCGTACGCCTCCTCGCCGCCCGCCGAGGTCATCTACGCCGACCCGAAGCCCTCGACCGCGCCGACCGGTGTCGTCGACGGCACCTGCTTCCGGCAGGTCGAGTACGCGGGACTGCTGAGCAACGCGAAGAACAGCACGGGCGGCAAGGCCCTCATCGACTTCCTCCTGACCAAGAAGTTCCAGGAGGACATGCCGCTCAACATGTTCGTCTACCCGGTGGTGGAGGGCGCCGCCGTGCCCGCCGAGTTCACGAAGTACGGTCCCGCCGCCAAGGACCCCGAGACCATGGACCCGGCGAAGATCGCCGACAACCGTGACGACTGGGTCAAGTCGTGGACCTCGCTCGTACTGAAGTAACCCCGCGTTTCCGGGGCAGCGTGACGCGGCTCGGCCTCATGGCCGTGCCCGTCGCGTTCTTCGGGCTCTTCTTCGCCTGGCCCGTCGCCGCGATCGTCGCGCGCGGGCTCAAGGCGGACGGGACCTGGCAGTTCGGGCGGATCACGGACGTGCTCGCGCAGTCCGACATCCGGCACGTGCTGTGGTTCACCACCTGGCAGGCGCTCGCCTCGACCGCGCTGACGCTCGCGGTCGCGCTGCCGGGCGCGTATGTGTTCGCGCGCTACGACTTCCCCGGCAAGCAGATCCTGCGGGCCGTCGTCACGGTCCCGTTCGTGCTGCCGACGGTGGTCGTCGGTACGGCGTTCCTCGCACTGGTCGGGCGCGGTGGGCTGCTCGACGAGCTGTGGGGCGTACGGCTCGACACCACCGTGTGGGCGATCCTGCTCGCCCACGTCTTCTTCAACTACGCCGTCGTCGTACGGACGGTGGGCGGGCTGTGGGGGCAACTCGACCCGCGGCAGGAGGAGGCCGCGCGGATGCTGGGCGCGTCCTCGTGGCGGGCCTGGCGGAAGGTCACGCTGCCCGCTCTCGCGCCGGCCGTGGCCGCGGCCGCCCTCATGGTCTTCCTCTTCACCTTCACCTCCTTCGGGGTGGTGCAGATCCTCGGCGGGCCGACCTTCTCGACACTGGAAGTGGAGATCTACCGGCAGACCTCGGAGATCTTCGACCTCGGTACGGCCGCTGTGCTGACTCTGGTGCAGTTCGTGGCCGTGGGCGCGATCCTCGCCGTGCACGCGTGGACCGTACGGCGCCGGGAGAGCGTGCTGCGCCTCGTCGCGCCCGAGACGACCGCCCGCCGGCCGCGCGGGGCCGGGCAGTGGGCGCTCCTCGCCGGGGTGCTGGCCACGATCACCGTCCTGCTGGTGCTGCCGCTCGCGGTGCTCGTGCAACGCTCCCTCGACGCACCGGACTTCGGCTACTACCGGGCGCTGACCTCGGCCGACGGGGGCGTGTTCCTGGTGCCGCCGATCGAGGCGATCGGGAACTCCCTTCAGTACGCCGTCGCCGCCACCGCCATCGCGGTGCTGATCGGGGGGCTCGCCGCGGCGGCGCTCACGCGACGGGACGCGGGGCGGTTCGTACGGGGCTTCGACGCGCTGCTGATGCTGCCGCTCGGGGTGTCCGCGGTGACCGTGGGGTTCGGGTTCCTGATCGCCCTCGACGAGCCCCCGCTGGATCTGCGGGCCTCCTGGATCCTGGTGCCGCTCGCGCAGGCGCTGGTCGGGGTGCCCTTCGTCGTACGGACCATGCTGCCGGTGCTGCGGGCGGTGGACCAGCGGCTGCGGGAGGCGGCGGCCGTGCTCGGGGCGTCACCCTGGCGGGTGTGGCGGGAGGTCGATCTGCCGCTGGTGCGGCGGGCGTTGCTGATCGCGGCGGGCTTCGCCTTCGCCGTGTCGCTGGGGGAGTTCGGGGCGACCGTGTTCATCGCGCGGCCCGACAACCCGACGCTGCCGGTCGCGGTGGCGCGGCTGCTGGGGCGGGCCGGCGACCTCAACTACGGGCAGGCGATGGCCCTTTCGACGATTCTGATGGTGGTGTGCGCGGTGGCGCTGCTGGTCCTGGAGCGGCTGCGGACCGATCGGACGGGTGAGTTCTGATGCTGCTGGCGCTGGAGGACGCGACGGTTCGCCTCGGCGGGCGGGCCGTCCTGGACGGGGTCGACCTGTCGGTCGCCGAGCACGAGATCGTGTGTGTGCTCGGGCCGAGCGGGAGCGGCAAGTCGACGCTGCTGCGGGTGGTGGCCGGGCTGCAACACCTCGACGCCGGTCGGGTGTCGCTGGACGGGCGCGATCAGGTGGGGGTGGCCGCGCACAAGCGCGGGGTCGGGCTGATGTTCCAGGACCATCAGCTGTTCCCGCAGCGGGACGTGGGCGCGAACGTGGCGTTCGGGCTGCGGATGCACGGGGTCCCGAAGGCGGAACAGGGCGAGCGGGTGGGCGAGTTGCTCGACCTCGTCGGGCTGCCCGGAGCCGCCGGGCGGGCCGTCGCGGGGCTCTCCGGAGGTGAGCAGCAGCGGGTGGCGCTGGCGCGGGCGCTCGCGCCCCGGCCGCGGCTGCTGATGCTGGACGAGCCGCTCGGGCAGTTGGACCGTTCGCTGCGGGAGCGGCTCGTCGTCGAACTGCGGGAGCTGTTCGGGCGGTTGGGGACGACCGTGCTGGCGGTCACGCACGACCAGGGGGAGGCGTTCGCGCTCGCCGACCGGGTGGTGGTGATGCGGGACGGGCGGATCGCTCAGTCCGGTACACCGCTCGAGGTGTGGCAGCGGCCCGCCGACGAGTTCGTGGCGCGGTTCCTCGGGTTCGAGAACGTCGTCGAGGGCACGGTGGCCGGGGAGGCCGCCGACACGCCGTGGGGCAAGGTGCCGGTGCCCGAGGGGGCTCCCCAGGGGGCGCGGAGCCTGCTGGTGCGGCCCGCGGGGGTGCGGCTCGTGGACGCCGGGTTGCGCTGTTGCGTCGTCGCGCGCACCTTCAAGGGCACGCATGTCGCCGTACGGCTGCGGCCGGAGGGGGACGCGCCGGTGCTGGAGGCGGCGTGTGCGCTGCGGGCGGCGCCGGAGGTGGGGGACACGGTCGGGGTGGAGTTCGACGCGGCCGAAATCGTCGTACTGGGCTGATCGGCGGGCATATGAGGCGTCCGAGGACCGGTCGGCAGGCCTGATGTCCAGGGTGACATGGGTGTGGCCCGTCCCCTGACGGAGGACGGGCCACGCCGGTGTGCGTGCCGGGCTTATCGGCTGCTGCTCGCTCCACGGCGACGCAGGCCGAAGAAGACCGCGCCGCCGCCGATGGCGACCAGGGCGATCGCGATGCCCGCGATCATGCCCGTGTTGGAGTTGGCGCCGGTCTCGGCGAGGTTGGACTCACCGGCCGCGGGGGTCGGGGCGTTGCTCGACGTGTCCGCGGGGGCGGTGCTGCTCTCGGAGGCCGACGGGGCGGGGCTGTCGGACTCCTCCTCGGCCGGGGTGGACTCCGACGGCGACGGGGTGGCCGTCGGGGTCGGGGACTCCTCCTCGGTCTTGCAGGCCGTGGCCGGGGTCGTCAGGTTCGGGCTGATGTCGTCACCCTTGATGTAGGGCAGGGCGACCACGTGGACGCGGTACTCCGCGTTGGGCTGCCAGGCCTCGTCGAAGGTGATGGTGGTGCCCTCCTTGGAGCCCTTCACCGTCTTCTCGCCGACCATGCGGACGTCGGCGTTGTTCTCCACCAGGTACACGGAGACGGTGGCCTCGACGCCGGACTTGTCGACGTCGGTGACGGTGATGACACCCTTGTCGCCGTCGCACTTGGCTTCGGCGGAGAATTCCTTGATGTTGCACGCCAGCGCGTTGCCGGCGGCACCGAGCGCGAGCGCGGCGGTTGCGGTGGCGACACCGAGGACGCGCACGGAACGGGCGACGGTACGGCGAGATATGGACAGAACTGCCACGTTTGTCCTTACGGGAGGCGCAATTGCGGGGGGTGGGCGGAGTGGTGACGGAACATCACGGGATGCGACAACACCAATCCCAGGAGGCTCACAGGTTTATAAGTGTGGCGTAAGTAGTGTCAACGTGTAAGCGCATCCAGGACGTTGGCTTTACCTGCTTATTAACCAGCGAGACGTTTCAACGCCGCCGGAGCCTCCTCGATTCGGTCAACCAGGGCGATTCGCGACTCCATCGAGCGTTCCCGCGCAAGTGCCGTCAGCAGGGGCCAGGTCGGCAGCCGCTCGGTCCAGTGCGCCCGGTCGACGAGCACCATCGGCGTCGGTTCCCCGCGTGACTCGTAGTAGTTGGGCGTCGCGTTGTCGAAGATCTCCTGTACGGTCCCGGCGGCGCCCGGCAGGAACACGACGCCCGCGTTCGAGCGGGCCAGCAGGCCGTCCTCGCGGGTGGCGTTGGCGAAGTACTTGGCGATGTGCGACGCGAACGGGTTCGGCGGCTCGTGGCCGTAGAACCAGGTCGGGATGCCGACGGACGTACCGCCCTTCGGCCAGCGCGCCTGCACCTCGAAGGCGGCGGCGGCCCAGTCGGTGACCGACGGGGTGAACCCGGGTGCCTCCGCGAGGAGTCGGAGCGCCTCGGTGAGCATGTCGTCGTCGTACGGGGCGGCGTACGCGCCGAGGTTCGCCGCCTCCATCGCGCCGGGGCCGCCGCCGGTGGCGACGGTGAGGCCGGACCGGGTCAGCTCCCGGCCGAGCCGGGCGGCACCGGCGTACGCCTGAGTGCCCCGGGCCATCGCGTGACCGCCCATGACGCCCACCACCCGTGTCCCGCGCAGGAGTTCGTCGAGGGCGTCGGAGACGGCGTCGTCGTGGATCGAGCGGAGCATCGAGGCGAATATGTCGCCGTCCGCCTTGGTCCGCTGGAACCAGGCGTACGCGCGGGCGTCCGGCGTCTCCTCGTATCCCTTGGCGAGACCGTCGAACAACTCGTCGGGGGAGTAGAGCAGACCGCGGTACGGGTTGAACGGCAGGTTCGGGACAGGCGGGAAGACCATCGCTCCGTCCGCGCGGACCTTGGCCGCCGCGTCCTCCCGCATGGGGCAGCCGAGGAAGACCGCGCCCGTGGTGTCCGTGGCAAGCAACTGCCTTGTGCGGTCCGTCAGATCGACGGCCTGGACACGGAAGCCGGCGAGGGTGCCGCGGGCCGAGACCGTCGCGTCGAAGTCGTCGAGGGTCTCGATCTCACGGTCGTCGTGGTGGGCCGCATGGGCGGGCATCGTCTGCACCCGCCCATGCTAGACACGGCGTTCGAAAAGGGTGGTTCAGCCCTGGACCGCGGCCGGGTCCATCCACACGATCTCCCAGGTGTGGCCGTCCAGGTCGTCGAAGGCGCGGCCGTACATGAAGCCCATGTCCTGGATCTTCGGCGAGGCGGTGCCGCCCGCGGCGACGGCCTTGTCCACCAGCTCGTCCACCTTCTCGCGGCTCTCGGCGCTCAGACAGACCAGCACCTCGCTGGTCTTCGTGGCGTCCGCAATCTCCTTGTCGGTGAAGGTGGCGTAGAAGGGCTTGGTGAGCAGCATGGTGACGATGGTGTCGCTGATCACGACCGACGCCGCGTTCTCGTCGCTGAACTGGGGGTTGATCGAGTAGCCGAGCTCCGTGAAGAACTTCTTGGAGGCGTCCAGGTCGTTCACGGGCAGGTTGATGAAGATCATCTGCTGGTAGGACGTCGCGCTCATCGTGGTCTCTCCCATCGGGGTGTGTGCTGTTCGGTGGGTAGACCGGGGGCGGATCAGGAACTCATCGGCGCCCGGAGATCTTTTCGTACGAGTTTTTTCAGCCGAGTTCCTCAGCGCGTGAGGGGGAGTGCCGCCAGCTCCGCCACGATCAGGGTGAGCGGGCCGAACAGGGCCAGGACCGCGCCCGCGCGCAACGCGGCCGCGCTGCGGAGCATCGTCGTGGGGGCGCCGAGGCGCAGGAGAGCGGCGGTGGTGTCGGCGCGGGCGTGCTTCGCCTCCACGGCCGCGGTGGCGAGGGTGGCGAGGGTGCAGCCGGTGACCAGGAGCAGGCCGAGGGTGGTGAGGGGGCCGATCTCCGGGGTGGTCGCCGCCGTGTCGTGGAGCGTCGTCATGGCGTACGTGCCGGAGGCGACCGCGCAGACCACGCCGAGGGGGCGGCCGATGCGGGTGGCTTCTGCCATGAGGATGCGGCCGGCGAGGAGGCGGAGGGCGCCGGGGTGGGCGGACTGGAGGAGGCGGCCGCAGAGGTGGGTGAGGCCGGGGCCGGCCAGCGCGAGGCCGACTGCGGTGAGGAGCCAGCCGATGAGTGTGGCGGGGGCGGCGCCGGTGAGGCCGCCTGGGAGGGGGGTGGTGTGTTGCTTGCCTGCGTATGCCTCTACGGCCAGGCCGGCGGCCAGTACTGCGATGCCCCAGGGGAGGCCCTTTGGTGCCTCTTGAGGGGGTGGGGGGAGGGTGGCGAGTTGGCTTTCCGTCGTGGGGGTTGCTGTAGGGGGCGTCTCGCTTGCCCGCGCCTGCGGGGTGCCTCCCCCAGAGGGGGGACCCCCAGCGCCCACCCGTGCCGCCCCAGCGGCACGACTGCCCGCAGACGGCGCGGCACGACTGCCGGCAGACGGCGGGGCGTCACTGCCCGCAGACGGCGGGCGGTGAAGGTGTGCGCCGAAGCGGCCGTAGGCGCCGAACGTCTCCCGGGCCGCCGCCGCTCCCCGTGCGCCGAACCTCCCGTACGACCTCCCCGTCCCCTTCGGTCGGTCGTCCCTCGGGCGCATCGCCAAGGCCACCGTCACGGATGCGAGTGTCGGGACCAGGCCCAGCAGGGTCAGGGCCGCCGGCAACGGCAGGGGCTGCTCCGGGGCCAGGAAGTCCGCTCCTGCGCCGTCGAAGGGCATGCCCGTCAGGTCGCCTCGGAGGTGGAGGAAGAAGAGGAG
This sequence comes from Streptomyces sp. NPDC057280, assembly GCF_042668605.1. Taxonomy (NCBI): domain Bacteria; kingdom Bacillati; phylum Actinomycetota; class Actinomycetes; order Kitasatosporales; family Streptomycetaceae; genus Streptomyces; species Streptomyces sp. NPDC057280. Next base: position 116,948 of record NZ_JBHUYR010000008.1, on the reverse strand, counting down.
GGCCACCATCGAGCCCAGGAGGCAGGACAGGGCCGTCGTCGCCGCCGAGACCGCCATCAGGCGGGCCGGGCCCAGGCCGATCGCCGCCAGGCCGGGGCGGGGGCGGGTGCCGGGGTCGGTGCGGGCCACGGCGAGGGCGAAGTAGACCGTGGTGGCCAGCGGAGTCAGGCACCAGGCCAGGCGGAGGAGGGAGCCTCGTGGGTCGTCCTGGTGGGCCATCGCGTAGCCGAGGGTGCAGAGGAGGAGGAAGCCTGTGCCCGCCGCGGCGGTCGCGACCAGCAGGCGGCGGAGGTGGACGGCCGGGTGGGCGCCGCGGGTCAGACGGAGAGCGAGCACGCGGCCCCCTGGCCTGCCGGTTGCGTTTCCTGGACCGGGGGAAGGTGGACCGTGTTCACCCGGCGGCCGTCCAGCAGCGAGACCGTGCGGTCGGCGAGCGCCGCCGTCTCCGCGTCATGGGTCGCCAGGACCACCGTGATGCCGTGCGAGCGGGCCGCGGTGGTGAGGGTGCGCAGGACGTGGGCGCGGTCCGCGCGGTGGAGGGGGGCCGTCGGTTCGTCCGCGAACAGGACCGTCGGGGCGGGGGCCAGAGCCCTGGCGATGCAGGCGCGCTGGCGTTCCGGCTGGGTCAGTTCGTGGGGGCGGTTGCGGGATCTGTCACCGATGTCGAGGCGCTCCAGCCACTCCAGCGCGGCCACCTTGGCCCGGCGGCGGCTGGTGCCGCGCAGCATCAGGGGGAGGGCGGCGTTCTCCCAGACGTTGAGCTCGGGGACCAGGACCGGGGCCGGGTCGATCCAGCCGAAGCGGTCGCGGCGCAGCCTCTCACGGGTCATCGGACCCATCGTGTGCACGGGCACGCTGTTGAACCAGACCTCGCCGCGCTGCGCCGGGACCAGCCCCGACAGGCAGCTGAGCAGCGTCGTCTTGCCGCTGCCGCGCGGGCCGCTCACGGCGAGGATCTCGCCCTCGCGGACGCCGAGCGATACGCCGCCGAGCGCGGGCGAGCCGTCGGGGTGCGTGAAGTGCAGGGCGCGGGCCCAGAGCACGTCGTTGTCGGGCGGGGCCTCCATGGGCGTACACCTCGTATCTGATCCGTTTTCCCTGCCGTTGATCCCCCGAGCGGGGGAACGAAGACAGGGCCGATCGGTTACCAGGCACGCTAGGGAGCGGGTGCGGAAACCCCGGACAGCACGCGGCCCGGGGTGCACCCTTGTCACTCGGACGGGTGCACCCCGGGCCGCGGCCGGATGGCTTTACAGCTTGGTCCACGCCTCCGTGAGCGTGGCGCGCAGGATCTGCTCGATCTCGTCGAAGGTCTCCTGGTTGGAGATCAGCGGCGGGGCGAGCTGGACGACCGGGTCACCGCGGTCGTCGGCGCGGCAGTACAGGCCGTTGTCGAAGAGGGCCTTCGACAGGAAGCCGTAGAGCACGCGCTCGGTCTCCTCGTCGTTGAAGGACTCCTTGGTGGCCTTGTCCTTCACCAGCTCGATGCCGTAGAAGAAGCCGTTGCCGCGGACGTCGCCGACGATCGGCAGGTCGTGCAGCTTCTCCAGGGTCGAGCGGAACGCGCCCTCGTTGTCGAGGACGTGCTGGTTGAGGTTCTCGCGCTCGAACAGGTCGAGGTTGGCGAGGCCGACGGCCGCGGAGACCGGGTGGCCGCCGAAGGTGTAGCCGTGCAGGAAGGTGTTGTCGCCCTTGTAGAACGGCTCGGCCAGGCGGTCGGAGATGATGCAGGCGCCGATCGGGGAGTAGCCCGAGGTCATGCCCTTGGCGCAGGTGATCATGTCCGGGACGTAGTCGAACTTGTCGCAGGCGAACATCGTGCCGAGGCGGCCGAAGGCGCAGATGACCTCGTCCGACACCAGCAGGACGTCGTACTGGTCGCAGATCTCGCGGACGCGCTGGAAGTAGCCGGGCGGGGGCGGGAAGCAGCCGCCCGCGTTCTGGACCGGCTCCAGGAAGACCGCGGCGACCGTGTCGGGGCCCTCGAAGAGGATCTGCTGCTCGATCTGGTCGGCGGCCCAGCGGCCGTAGGCCTCGGGGTCGTCGCCGTGGATCGGGGCGCGGTAGATGTTGGTGTTCGGCACCTTGTGCGCGCCGGGGACCAGCGGCTCGAAGGGCGCCTTCAGGCCGGGCAGGCCGGTGATCGACAGGGCGCCCTGCGGGGTGCCGTGGTAGGCGACCGCGCGGGAGATGACCTTGTACTTGGTGGGCTTGCCGACCAGCTTGAAGTACTGCTTGGCCAGCTTCCAGGCGGTCTCGACCGCCTCGCCGCCACCGGTGGTGAAGAAGACCTTGTTGAGGTCGCCCGGGGCGTGGTGGGCGAGGCGCTCGGCCAGCTCCACGGCCTTCGGGTGGGCGTAGGACCACACCGGGAAGAACGCCAGCTCCTGCGCCTGCTTGAAGGCGGTCTCGGCGAGCTCGGTGCGGCCGTGGCCGGCCTGGACCACGAACAGGCCCGCGAGGCCGTCCAGGTAGCGCTTGCCCTTGTCGTCGTAGATGTGGGTGCCCTCGCCCCGGACGATGGTGGGGACGGGCGACTTCTCGTACGAGGACATGCGGGTGAAGTGCATCCACAGGTGGTCGTACGCGGTCTGGCTGAGGTCCTTGGTGCTCACGGTTATCGGGTCCTCACGGGTTATCGGGTTCCCCACATGTAGGTCTGCTTCTTGAGCTTCAGGTAAACGAAGCTCTCGGTGGAGCGCACGCCGGGGATGGCGCGGATGCGTCGGTTGATGACCTCAAGGAGGTGGTCGTCGTCCTCGCAGACGATCTCCACCATCAGGTCGAACGAGCCCGCGGTCATCACCACGTACTCGCACTCGGCCATGGAGGTCAGTGCGTCGGCCACGGACTCGACGTCGCCCTCGACATGGATGCCGACCATCGCCTGTCGGCGGAAGCCCACGGTGAGCGGGTCCGTGACGGCGACGATCTGCATCACGCCCTGGTCGAGCAGCTTCTGGACGCGCTGGCGCACGGCCGCCTCCGACAGGCCGACGGCCTTGCCGATCGCGGCGTACGGCCGGCGGCCGTCCTCCTGGAGCTGCTCGATGATGGCGAGGGAAACGGCATCCAGATGAGGAGTGCCGTTCCTGGACTCGCGGACGACCCGTGAGTCCCTGGGGTCTGTGCTTCGACTGGCCACCAGCTCACTGTGCACGACGTATCGACACTTCCGCAAGGCCGTAGCGATGAAATTCGTTGTTTACGTGTCTGAGACCTGCGGATTTCGCAGAATCGGCGGGAGCGGGGGTGTTGAAAACGTGGGCAAGCCGATTAGGGTGGGTGTCTCAACCAATGGACAGTTCGACCCGACACAGGAGGCCGGCAGTGAGCACCGAGCTGCGTCGTCTGCGCAACTACATCGACGGTGAGTTCCGGGACGCCGCCGACGGACGGACCACCGAGGTGGTCAACCCCGCGACGGGCGAGGCGTACGCGACCGCGCCGCTGTCCGGGCAGGCCGATGTCGATGCCGCGATGGAGGCCGCCGCACGCGCGTTCCCCGCCTGGCGCGACACGACCCCCGCCGAGCGCCAGAAGGCCCTCCTGAAGATCGCCGACGCGTTCGAGGAGCGGGCCGAGGACCTCATCGCCGCCGAGGTGGAGAACACCGGCAAGCCGATCGGTCTCACGCGGTCCGAGGAGATCCCGCCGATGGTGGACCAGATCCGGTTCTTCGCGGGTGCCGCGCGAATGCTGGAGGGCCGCTCGGCCGGCGAGTACATGGAGGGGATGACCTCCATCATCCGCCGCGAGCCGGTCGGCGTCTGCGCCCAGGTTGCGCCGTGGAACTACCCGATGATGATGGCCGTGTGGAAGTTCGCGCCGGCGCTCGCCGCGGGCAACACGGTCGTGCTGAAGCCGTCCGACACCACCCCGGCCTCGACCGTCCTCATCGCCGAGATCATCGGGTCGATCCTGCCCAAGGGCGTCTTCAACGTCGTGACCGGTGACCGTGACACCGGCCGCCTCATGGTCGAGCACCCGATCCCCGCGATGGCCTCCATCACCGGGTCCGTGCGCGCCGGCATGTCCGTCGCCGAGTCCGCGTCCAAGGACCTCAAGCGGGTCCACCTGGAGCTGGGCGGCAAGGCGCCGGTCGTCGTCTTCGAGGACACCGACATCGCCAAGGCCGTCGAGGACATCTCCGTGGCGGGCTTCTTCAACGCGGGCCAGGACTGTACGGCGGCCACGCGCGTGCTGGTGCAGGCCTCCATCCACGACGAGTTCGTGGCGGCGCTCGCGAAGGCCGCCGCCGACACCAAGACCGGCCAGCCGGACGACGAGGACGTGCTCTTCGGCCCCCTCAACAACCCCAACCAGCTCAAGCAGGTCTCCGGGTTCATCGAGCGACTGCCCGCCCACGCCAAGGTCGAGGCCGGCGGCCACCAGGTCGGTGAGAAGGGCTACTTCTACGCGCCGACCGTCGTGTCCGGGCTGAAGCAGGACGACGAGATCATCCAGAACGAGGTCTTCGGACCGGTCATCACCGTCCAGTCCTTCTCCGACGAGGACCAGGCCGTGGAGTGGGCCAACGGCGTGGAGTACGCGCTGGCCTCGTCCGTGTGGACCAAGGACCACGGACGTGCGATGCGGATGTCCAAGAAGCTGGACTTCGGATGCGTGTGGATCAACACGCACATCCCGCTGGTCGCGGAGATGCCGCACGGCGGCTTCAAGAAGTCCGGGTACGGCAAGGACCTGTCGGGGTACGGGTTCGAGGACTACACGCGGATCAAGCACGTGATGACTTCGTTGGACGCGTAGTCGGCCGACTGCGGGTGAGCGGGGGCTGGTCGCGCAGTTCCCCGCACCCCTTGGCGGCGTTGCGGCCCCCGGACGTAGATCAATTCCGTCCGGGGGCCGCCCCGTTCCCCCTCCTTCGTGGCCTACGCCTTCTCTGTGTGCTCGTGCAGCGACGGGAGCCCCTCGCCCGGCTCTCCCGGCTTGGCCGGGATCGGGAGCGGGGGCCGGTCCGCCGGGTCCGGGAAGGTGATACCGGCCTTCTTCAGGATCGGGGCGCAGGTCTTCAGCGCTTTCTCGTACGACTTCGACGCCGGGTCGAAGTCCGTCGTCGCCCCCGACTTCACCTCCAGCCGCACCCTGCCCTGCTCGTCCGTCGTCGCATGGAAGCCGGGGAAGGTCCGCTCGCCCTGGCCCCGCATGCACGCGGCGAAGTCGTCGTCGGCCTCGTTGACGTCGTCGGGGGTGTTGTCCGTCGGGTGGTAGGCGACCGCGAAGGCGGCGCCGCTCCTCGGAGGCTCGGCATCGGCGGATGTCGTACCGGACGACTGGGCGGCCGACGCGCTGACCGTGCCGAGTGCGGCGGCCGTCAGGACGGCTATGCCGAGGGCGAGTCGCTGCGGCCGGGTCGGCAGAGCACGCATGGGGTCCTCCTCGTGGGTGGTGGTGCTGACGGGGTCAACACAAGCGCCCGGGCGGTTACGGCACGGGAACGGCCGTCCTTATCGCCGTGTAACCCCGGCGCGGACACACTGACCGCATGCGTGTGCTGGTGGTCGAGGACCACGAAGAGCTCGCCGAGACCGTGGCGTCCGGGCTGCGCCGGGAGGGCATGGCGGTCGATCTCGCCCTCGACGGGGCGACGGCGCTGGAGCGCGCCGAGGTCAACGGCTACGACGTCGTCGTACTGGATCGCGATCTGCCCGGCGTGCACGGCGACCAGGTGTGCCGGACGCTGGCACGCGGGGACGGCCGGGCCCGGCTGCTGATGCTCACCGCGTCGGGGACCGTGGCCGACCGGGTCGCCGGGCTCGGGCTCGGAGCCGACGACTATCTGGCGAAGCCGTTCGCCTTCGCCGAACTCGTCGCGCGGATACGGGCGTTGGCCCGGCGCGCGCAGCCCGCGTTGCCGCCCGTGCTGGTGCGCGGGGAGCTGCGGGTCGACCCGGCGCGCCGGGAGGCGACCCGAGCCGGGTCCCGACTGCCGCTCAGCCCCAAGGAGTTCGCCGTGCTGGAGCTGCTCATGGCCGCGCGGGGCGGGGTGGTGTCGGCGGAGGAACTGCTCGAACGGGCCTGGGACGAGGCGGCCGACCCCTTCAGCCAGACCGTGAAGGTCACGGTGAGCAGGCTGCGGCGCAAGCTGGGGGAGCCGCCGCTGATCGAGACGGTCGAGCGGGCGGGGTACCGGCTGTGACGCGCGTCCGCGGGCCGCGCAGCATCCGCCGGCGCCTCACCCTGCTGTACAGCGCCCTGTTCGTGGTGGCCGGGGCGCTGCTCCTGGGGTTCACCTATGTCCTCGCCGCGAGTTCGAAGGCGGGCAGGACGCTCGCTTCCGGCGAGGGACAGGGCCCGGTGCCGGCCGGCGAGCCCGGCACGCTCGATCCGCCGGCCGTCAACGCCGTGGTGGAGGCGGTCCGTTCCGACCAGCTGCACGAACTGCTCGTCAAGGGCTGCGTCGCCCTGGCGGTGATGGCGCTGGCCTCGGTGGCCCTCGGCTGGCTGATGGCCGGGCGGGTGCTCGCGCCGCTGCGCACCATGATCTCCGCCGCCCGCCGGATCTCCGCCGACAACCTGCACGAACGGCTCGCGGTGGCCGGGCCCGACGACGAGCTGAAGGCGATGGCCGACACCTTCGACGCCGTGCTGGCCAGACTGGAAGGGGCCTTCGAGGCGCAGAAGAGCTTCGTCGCCAACGCCTCGCACGAACTGCGCACCCCGCTCACCCTCCAGCAGACGATCGTCGACGTGACGCTGGCCGACCCCGAGGCCTCCGCCGACTCCCTGCGGGCGGCGCTGCTGCGGGTGCGTGCGGCCGGACAGGAGCAGGAGCGGCTGATCGACGCGCTGTTGACGCTGGCCCGCAGTCAACGCGGGCTGGAGCGGCGGGAGTTCGTGGACCTCGCGGAGGTCGTACGGGAGCGGCTGCCCGATGCGGGTGTGAAGGTCGAGGCGTGGCTCGACCCCGCCCCCGTGCTCGGCGACCGGCAGCTCGTCGAGCGACTGGTCGTCAATCTCACCGACAATGCCGTGCGCCACAACCTGCCTGAGGGGGAGTCGAGTTGGGTGAGTGTGTGGACGGGGACGGACGCGGCGGGACGGCCCGGGCTGCGGATCGAGAACAGCGGGCCGGTGATCGCGGCGGACCAGGCCGCGGGGCTGTTCCGGCCGTTCCGGCGACTCGGGCCCGAACGGGTACGGAAGCGGGACGGGCACGGACTCGGCCTGTCCATCGTCGCGGCGGTCGTCGCCGCGCACGGTGGGCGGGTGCTGGCCAGGACGAGGCCGCGGGGCGGGCTGGTGGTGGAGGTCGCACTGCCCGCGTACGTGCCCTCCGGTCCGAGGGCCCCAGTGAACGCGTGATCGACAGGGTGTCCGCTGTGCCCGGCACGGCTCGACGCAGCGTCGATTGTCCGTCCGCGGCCGGGCGCGGCATGCTGCCGGAATGCCTCTCCCCTTGCAGACGCCCCGTCTCACCCGCCGTTCCCTGCTGGGCGCACTCGGCGGCACCGCGGCGCTGGGCGCCCTCGCCGGGTGCGGTGTGCCCGCCGCGTACGTGTCCGCCGGGGACCGCGCGGTTCCCGACCGTTCCGCCACCGACAAGCGGCTGAGCTGGGCGAACTGGCCGCTGTACATCGACACGGACGACGACGACACGACGAAGCGGCCGACGCTGGAGGCGTTCGGGAAGGAGACCGGCATCTCCGTCGACTACGTCGAGGAGATCAACGACAACGACGAGTTCTTCGGCAAGATCAGCCCCGCACTGATGAACCACCAGTCGACCGACCGCGACCTCATCGTCATGAGCGACTGGATGTGCGCGCGCTTCGTCCGCCTCGGCTGGGTCCAGGAGATGGACCGGGCCAACCAGCCGAACGTCACCCGGTATCTCGACCCGCTGCTCCGTTCCCCCGCCTTCGACCCGGGCCGCAAGCACACCGTCCCCTGGCAGTCGGGCATCACCGGCATCGCCTACGACCACCGCCGCCTCGGACGCGAGATACGGCACGTCTCCGAGCTGTGGGACAGCGACCTCAAGGGCAGGGTGACCCTGCTGTCCGGCCTCGACGAGGCGTTCGCGCTGCTGATGCAGGGCAACGGCGTGGACATCGGGAAGTGGACCGCCGACGACTTCCACACCGCCTGCGACCAGGTCGAGAAGTACGTGCGCAACGGCCAGATCCGCCGCTTCACCGGGAACGACTACACCAAGGACCTCGTCAGCGGAGACGTCCTCGCCTGCCAGGCGTACTCCGGAGACGTCATCCAGCTCCGGGCCGACAACCCCGACATCCGCTTCGTCGTCCCCGAGGAGGGCGCCGAACTCTGGTCGGACTCCCTGATGATCCCCGACCGCGCGAGCCACAAGGCCAACGCCGAACGGCTCGTCGACCACTACTACGACCCCGAGGTCGCCGCGGAACTCGCCGCCTGGGTCAACTACGTCTGCCCGGTGCCGGCCGCGCGGGACGTCCTCGCCTCCGCCAAGGACGAGGAGACGGCCGCACTGGCCGAGAACACGCTGATCTTCCCCGACGACGAGATGCGCCGTCGGCTGGTGATCGCCCGCGACATCACGTCCACGGAACGGGTGGAGTTCTCCAAGAGGTGGAACGCGATCGTGGGGCTGTAGGTCCCGCGATCCCGCCTCGGCGACTTTGCCATCTCTTTACAACGCGCCCCGCCGCTGCCTCGTCTCTCCGCTCGATCCGTCACCCCGCCCGACCGACGGGCGGACGGACCGAGCAAGGGGAGTCATCCATGCGTACAACTGTCCTGGGCGTCGCGGCACTTGTCTGTGCGGCCGTGCTGACCGGTGCGGCGCCCGCCGTCGCCGACGCGACGCCGAGTCCCGTGCCCAGCGCACCGGGCGAGCCCAGCGCGGAGCCGACCGCCGTGCCCAGCGCCGCACCGAGTGCCGCGCCCAGCGCCGCGCCGACCGCCGCTCCGAGTGAGGCGCCCGGCGCCCAGGTCTCCGTCGTGCCCAGCGGGGCGCCGAACACCGGAGTGACGGCCCCGTCCTCGGACGGCAAGGGTGGTCTCGTCGGTGGCGGTGCGGCCGCGGCGGTCGTGCTCGGTGGCGGCGCCGCCTTCGTCGTACGGCGTCGGCGGGCGAGCGGGGCGTGAGTCCGCTCTCGCGGCGTGGCTTCGCGCTCGCGGCCCCGGCCGCGCTGCTCGTGGGCTGCGGCGGTCCGGGAGCCGGGACGGGAGTCCGCACCTCGGCCACCTCGACACCCGTCGGCACCTCGACGCCCGCGGTCGCGTCGACGCCCGCCGGCACGTCGGCCGCGCGGAGCGGGCGTTCGACGCCGGTGCGGCTGCGGATACCGGCCATCGGGGTCGACACCCCGGTCCTCCGGCTGGGCCTAGCCCCCGACGGCACCGTCCAGGTGCCGCCGATCACGGCGCACGACCGGGCCGGCTGGTACGAGCACTCGCCGGTGCCGGGACGGACCGGACCCTCGGTGATCCTCGGCCATGTCACGGTCGGGTCCTACGGCGACGGCGTCTTCCGGCACCTCGCGGCCCTGCGCCGCGGCGACCGGATCACGGCGACGCTGAAGGACGGCACCGCGGCCGTCTTCGCCGTCACCGCCGTACGCACCGTCGCCAAGGCCGACTTCCCGACCGACGAGGTGTACGGCGACGTCGACCGGCCCGAGCTGCGCCTCATCACCTGCGGGGGCCCGCGGACCGGCGACGGATACGCCGACAACGTGATCGTCTTCGCCGCGGTGAGCGCCACCGGTCGTTGACCGGGGCCGCCGGATCCCGCCCCGTCGGAACGCGTGCCGACGGTTCGGGGTCTTCACCCATGAACCCCCCACGCACTGGAGAACGTTGAAACGGTCCCGAGAGAAGGCGGCGTCCGAGCTGTTCGCCGCGCTCTATCCGCGCCTCGCCGGCTGGTGCCGTCGGCTGGTCGACGACGACGAGACGGCCCACGAGATCGCCTCGGAGGCGTTCACCAGACTGTGGGCACGCTGGACCGCGGTGGACGAACCGCAGGGCTTCCTCTACGTCACCACGGCCAACCTCGTCCGCGACCACTGGCGCAAGCTGGAGCGCGAGCGCCGGGCCGTGCGGCGCGCGACCACGGAGGCCGAGCTCAGCCCCCGGCCCGAACAGGCCGACCCCTCGGTACGGTTGCTCGTCCAGTCGCTGCCGGAACGCCTGCGCGTCCCGATCCTCCTGCACTACTACGCCGACATGCCCGTCCGGGAGGTGGCGCTGCTGACCGGACGCAAGGAAGGAACCGTCAAGGCCGACCTCCACGCGGCCCGCGAACTGCTCCGCGCCCACCTGAGGAGGAGTCTTGATCACACCAGCTGACGACGGCCCGAACCTCGACGACGACCCGATCGCCGTGATCCTGCGTCCCCCGGCCGAGTATCTCGGCCCGCCGCCCGGGCGCTACGAGGCCGTCCGGCGGGGCGCCGCCCGGCGCAAGCTGCTGCGGGCCGCCGCCGGGGCGGGACTGGTGTGCGCCGTCGCCGCGCTCGTCGTACTGCCGTTGCGCCAGGCGGATGCCGGCGCCCCCGCCACCCCCACGGTCCCGCTCGCGCCGCCGCCCGCGAGCGTCCCCGCGTCCACTCCTGCGAGCAGCCCGCCGAGCGACTCCGCGGTGCCGTCCGAACCGGCCGGGACCCCCCTCCCCTCGCCCAGCGCGGTGCCCTCGGGGAGCGTGCCGACCGCCGTGCCGTCCGCGCCCGGGGCGACCCCCTGAAACGCTTTTTGAACATGTTCAACTTCAGGCGTACGCTCCTCCCATGAGCGACAGAGCCGCCCTGCTCAAGGGCATCCGTGCCTGGTTGGTCCTCTTCGTCATCTGCCTGGTGCTCAGCGGCGCCACGGCCTTCCCGCTCGTCCACGAACTGCGCTGGACCGAGGAACTGCTGACGCATGTGCCCGCGCCCGACGCCCTGACGGACTGGATCACCCGGGTCCGTCAGGGACTCGACACCGCCGACGCCGACTATCCCTTCCTCCTCTACGGCACCGACTGGCTGGCCTTCGCGCACCTCGTCATCGCGGTCGCCTTCTACGGCCCCTACCGCGATCCGGTGCGCAACATCTGGGTCGTCGAGTTCGGGATGATCGCCTGCGCCGGCATCGTCCCGCTCGCGCTGGTCTGCGGACCGATCCGTGGCATCCCGTTCTGGTGGAGCGTGCTCGACATGGCGTTCGGGGTCTTCGGGGTCGTACCGCTGTACGTCGTACGGAAGAAGATCAAGCGCCTGGAGGCGCTGACCGGCGCGACCCCCGTACCGGCGCTCGCTACTTGACGGCCGCCGCGACGATCCGGTCGATGACCGGGTTCGAGGACTCGTCCTTGGCGTCGGTGTCGCCCACCGAGTAGACGATGGTGCGGCGCAGATCGCGGGTCGCGGCGAGCGCGGTGCTGTACCCGTAACGGGCCCCGGTCTTGCACCAGTAGACCCGGTCGCCGACCGCCCTGCGCTGCAGCCCGGCGCTGAAGGCCGCCCCCTCGATGTGCGCCGGGACCGTGAACATCTCTTCCAGCTGCGGCCCCGGCAGGATCCGTCCCCGGAACAGCGCGTGGAGCAGCCGCTCCAGGTCCGCGGTCGTCGAGATCATGTCGCCGGCCGCGAAACGGTCCGCCTGGTTCCACTCCGTGACGTCGACGAGGCGCGTCGTCCCGTCCGCCGCCGTCATCCGCTGGTAGCCGCGGTTGTGCGGGCCGTGGATGCGGGGGTCGGTGCCGGGGAAGTAGGTGTCGTGCATCCCGGCCGGGCGCAGCACGCGCCGGGTGGCCTCGGCGGCGTACGGGCGTCCCGTCACCTTCTCGATCAGCAGGCCGAGGATGGTGTAGCCGATGTTGAGGTACCGCTGCTGCGTCCCCGGCGTGAAGTCCGGGCCCTTCGCGATCGCCGACGCCACGACCCGCTGCGGGGGCAGGGTGTCGAAGCGGTGGGCGTACGGGTCGTCGAAGCCGTCGCCCGGCTTGATGCCGCTCGTGTGGTTGAGCAACTGCCGTACGGAGATCGGGTCGAAGGCGGCGGTGAACAGGCCCGGCAGGTAGCGCTGGACCGGGGTGTCGAGGTCGAGGCGGCGCTCGGCGGCCAGGTGCAGGGCGGTGGCCGCGGTGACGACCTTCGTCGTCGACCCGGCCCGGAACCGAGCCCTCGGGTCGGCCGCCCGTCCGCTCTCCAGGTCGTGCACACCGGAGCTGCCCCGCCAACTGCCGTCCCGGCCGCCGATCCGCACGAGCGCGGCGGTCGCGTCCTCGTCGGGGAGACCGGCGATGGCGGCACGCAGGGCTGCGGCGTCCGGGGCGGCGGAGCTGTGCGCGGCGGCGGGTGCGGCCAGGCCGCCGGTGGCGGCGCCCAGGCCGAGGGCGAGGGAAGCGGTGAGGAACGTTCTGCGGTGAAGGGCGGACACGGGGCGGCTCCAGGGTGGGTGGCGACGGGGTGACCGTGATGATCATGCTGCGGTTACGGTCGTGCCCGGATCGTCGGCGAGGAGGGCACCCGCCCCCGATGTGTCCCTCAGCAACTTCCCTTGTGGAGACTGGAGTTGCTCGGGGTTTCCCCTAGGGGGCAACGCTCACGCGTGCAGGTCGCGCAGGGCGGAGAGGGCGTCGATGCGGTTCGTCGTGATCGAGTCGACGCCCGCGGCGATCAGGCGGCGCATCGAGCGGACCGTGTCGGGGGTCCAGACCGAGAGCAGCAGGCCGTCGCGGTGGACCCGCTCGGCGAGGGCCTTGTCGACCAGGGGGAAGCGGTAGTTGAGCCAACGGGGGCGGACCGCGTCCACCAGCGTGGCGCGCGGCGGGGCCAGGGACGTCCAGGTCAGCGCGATCTCCGCGGCCGGGTCCGCGGCGCGTACGGCGAGCATGGCCGGGGCGCCCGCGCAGTAGTAGACGCGGTCCTCCGCCCCGGCCTCCCGTACGACGTCCACCACCCGGCGGGCCGCCTTCACGTCCGGCGTGCCCGGCAGGTCGAGCATGAGCCGGGCCCCGTCGGCGGCGGCCAGCGCCTGCCGCAGGGTCGGCACCTTGCCGTCCGTGAGGCCGCGGACCTCGTCCGACGACAGGGACAGCAGCGGCCGGTCGTGCTCCCACAGCCGCTTCAGCGTCGCGTCGTGCAGCAGCACGGGGACGCCGTCCCTGGTGAGGCGTACGTCGACCTCGACGGCGTCCGCGCCCAGGTCGAGCGCGGAACGCAGGGAGTCGAGCGTGTTCTCACGGACGCGGTAGGGGTCGCCGCGATGGGCCACTGCGGTCAGCTTCTGCATGGGCCCATTGTGGTGGGCGGGGCGGGGTGCTGTGCGCTCGGCTCAGGGGGCGAGCCACGCCTCGGTGTACGTGTCGATCTCGTCCCTGATCCTCGCCTTGCCCGCCTCGTCGAGGAAGGCGGCGTCCACCGCGTTCTTCGCCAGTTCGGCCAGACCGCGCTCGTCGAGGTCGAGGAGGCGGGCGGCCACCGCGTACTCGTTGTTGAGGTCGGTGCCGAACATGGGCGGGTCGTCGGAGTTGATCGTGACGACGATCCCGGCCTTCACGAACTCCTTGATCGGGTGCTCGTCGAGCGTGCGCACCGCGCGGGTGGCGATGTTGGAGGTCGGGCACACCTCCAGCGGGATCCGCTCCTCGGCGAGGTGGGTGAGGAGCTTGGGGTCCTGGAAGGAGTTGGTGCCGTGCCCGATGCGCTCGGCGCGGAGGTGGGTGAGGGCGTCCCACACCGTCTCCGGGCCGGTCGTCTCACCGGCGTGCGGGACGGAGCGCAGGCCGGCCGCGATCGCGCGGTCGAAGTACGGCTTGAACTGCGGGCGCGGGACGCCGATCTCGGGGCCGCCGAGCCCGAAGGAGACGAGGCCCTCGGGGCGCAGCCGGTCGTCGGTGGCCAGCCGGGTCGTCTCCTCGGCGGCGACGAGACCCGCCTCGCCGGGGATGTCGAAGCACCAGCGCAGTACGGTGCCGAACTCGGCCTCGGCCGCCTTGCGGGCGTCCTCGATCGCCTCCATGAACGCCTTCTCGTCGATGCCGCGGCGGGTCGAGGAGTACGGCGTGATGGTCAGCTCGGCGTAGCGGACCTGCTGCCGGGCCAGATCGCGGGCCACCTCGTACGTCAGCAGACGTACGTCCTCCGGCGTGCGGATCAGGTCGACGACGGACAGGTACACCTCGATGAAGTGGGCGAAGTCCGTGAAGGTGAAGTAGTCGGCGAGGGCCTCCAGGTCGCTGGGGACCTTGGAGTCGCCGTGCCGCGCGGCCAGTTCCGAGACGATCCGGGGGGAGGCGGAACCCACGTGATGGACGTGCAGTTCGGCCTTGGGCAGCGCGGCGATGAACGCGTGCAGGTCGCGCGGGATGCTGGGGTCGACAAGGCGGTCGGTCAAGGTTCCTCCCCGGAACGGCGCCGTCCGCCGGCGTACGGCGGGGCGCGGGTGATCGGCTGATCGATGACTCGGGGATCATCGTAGGCCGCCCCCGCGGGGGAGATGCCCTGGCCGTAGCATGACGGGGCATCCGAACCGAGGGGAACCCACGCATGTCCGACGAGGCGCAGACCCCGGACCCGACCTGGGACGGGCCGACTCCGCCGGCGGATGCGAAGCCGGGGCTGGAGACGTCGGGCGCGACGGGGGAGAAGGCCGGGTCGGGCGCAGAGCCGGACGCCGGGCGGGACCCTTGGGCGCGGCCCGCGGGTGACGCGGTCGGGCCGCCGACCCGAGGCACGTGGGCGTCGCCGACCCGTGACGCGGAGGCGATGCCGGCGGTGTTCGGGGAGGACGTGCCGTTGGCGGGGGATGCGGGGGACGCGTCCGGGGTGCCGGCGTCGGAGTCGGCGCGGGATGTCCGTGGGGCGTCGGCGGGGGAGGTCTCTGAGGGGCCTGGTGGTCCCGGCGGCACCGTCGTGTCCGGCGACCCGCTCTCCTGGCCGCCTCCCTCGGTCCACGACCAGCGGACCGTCGCCTCGATACCGGGGGCGGACGGGACGACAGCGACGCCTGCGCCCACGTCAGCACCGGAAAACGGCACGTCCGCCCCACAGCCCTGGGCCAACCCCTTCGCCGCACCGACCGTCCACGACACCGGTCCGACCAACGACGCCTCCAACCCCTTCGCCCCGCCGACCGCCCCCTCGAACGGCGCCCCCAACCCCTTCGCTCCGCCCGTCGGCCCGTCCACCCCCGCGAACGCCCCCGCCCCCTTCACCTCACCGTCCCCCGCGATCCCGTCGAACCCCTTCGCGCCCCCCACCGGCCCCACCGGCCTGCCCCCCTACGCCCAGGACGCCGCCGTCCCTCCGCCCCCCATCGCCCCGGACGGTCCCGGCCAGGTGCCCTACGGCTATCCCGGCGGCGGCTACGGATACCCCGGTCAGCCGCAGGGCTATCCGGGGCAGGCCCAGGGCTACCCCGGTCAGCCCCAGGGCTACCCCGGTCAGCCCCAGGGCTACTACGGCTGGCCCGGCATGCAGCCGTTGCCCGCCAACGGCATGGGGACCGCCGGGCTCGTGCTCGGGATTCTCTCGGCGATCGTCTTCTGCCTGTGGCCGCTGGCCATCGTCCTCGGCATTCTCGGCGTGATCTTCGGCTCGGTCGGTCGCGGCAAGGCGAGCAAGGGCATGGCCACCAACGCCGGTCAGGCGCTGGCCGGGATCATCTGCGGGGCCGCGGGGATCGTGCTCGGCGTGGGGGTGCTCGTCCTCCTCGCCGTGACCTAACCGGGCCGACCCGCACCACCGTCCGCGCCGTCCCGCAACCGCCCCCGCGCCTCCATCAGCGCGAACCCCAGCAGGTTCGGCCCCCGCCACCGCTTCGGATCCGACGCCCCCTCGTCCGTCGCCGCCAGGCCGATGCCCCACACCCGGTCCACCGGGCTGGCCTCCACCAGCACCCGCTCCCCGGTGTTCAGCAGGAACTCCCGCAGCCGCGCGTCCGACGCGAACTTGTGGACGCTGCCCTCGACGACGATCCCGAAGCGCTCGCGCTCCCAGATCGTGTCGTCGAAGCCCCGGACCAGCCGCCCTTCCTTCTTCGCCACCGACGGATGCCCGGCGGCCAGCACCCGCCGCTCCGCCTCCGCGTCTTCGAAAAGCCGTGCCTTGGCCGCCATCATCCAGTGCTCAGCGGTCGCATACGTCACCCCGTCCACCACGAACGGTGACGGCCACCACTGACTCAGACAGCTCGCGCCGATCCGGCCGTCGGGCAACGGCCGGTGTCCCCAGAAGTGGAGGTACTTGACCCTCGCCCCCGTACCCAACGCCCTGACCAGCGCGTCCCGAGAATCGATCTTCGTCATGCATGCGAGTCTGGCAGGCGCCACTGACACTCCGTCCCTCCTTTTCCTCCCTCGCTCGACACCTGGTCGACAGATTCCGTCGCGTAACCAAAAGGCAACAACGGAATCACTTGTTGGACGGCATTTGCTCTGTCAGGATCGGCACTCAAATCGAGCTGGAGCTACGCCCACCGCCTGTGAACACGGGCCGGCGGCGGAGGAGAGCGAGCGACATGCACAACCCGGGCAACGCCACCCCGGAAACCCCCGACACCTCGGACCGGTTCCCCGCGCAGGAGCGCCTCGCGGACGGTGCGCAGTTCATCGCGGGCCGGCTGACCAAGGGCACCTCCGGACGTACCCACGCGGTCGTCGACCCGTCGACCGGCGAGGAGGTGTACACGTACGAGCTGGCCGGCCCGGCGGACGTGGACGCGGCCGTCGCCGCCGCCCGTGCGGCGTTCCCCGGCTGGGCGGCCACCACCCCCGGCGAGCGCTCCGACGCCCTGCACCGCTTCGCCGCCGTCCTCGCCGAGCGGGCCGAGGAGTTCGCCCGCGCCGAGTCCCTCCAGTGCGGCAAGCCGCTGAAGCTGACGCGTGAGTTCGACGTTCCGGGGACCATCGACAACACCGCCTTCTTCGCCGGTGCCGCACGGCACCTCCAGGGGCAGTCCGCGGGCGAGTACTCCGGGGACCACACGTCGTACGTCCGTCGCGAGCCCATCGGTGTCGTCGGGTCCATCGCGCCCTGGAACTATCCGCTGCAGATGGCCGCCTGGAAGATCCTTCCGGCCGTCGCCGCCGGCAACACCATCGTCCTCAAGCCCGCCGAGCTCACCCCGCTGACCTCGCTGCTGTTCGCGCAGGCGGCCACCGACGCCGGCATCCCCGACGGTGTCATCAACATCGTCACCGGGACGGGCAAGGAGGCCGGTGAGCATCTCGTCGGCCACCCCGACGTCGCCATGACCTCCTTCACCGGGTCCACCGCCGTCGGCAAGCGCGTCGCCGAGATCGCCACCGCCACCGTCAAGCGCATCCACCTGGAACTCGGCGGCAAGGCGCCCTTCGTCGTCTTCGACGACGCCGACCTCGACGCCGCCGTCAACGGCGCGGTCGCCGGCGCGCTCATCAACACCGGCCAGGACTGCACCGCCGCCACGCGCGCGTATGTGCAGCGGCCGCTCTACGAGGCGTTCGTCCAGAAGACGGCCGCCCTCATGGAGACCGTGCGGCTGGGGGACCCCTTCGCCGCCGGCACCGACCTCGGTCCGCTCATCTCGCACGTCCAGCGGGACCGGGTCGCCGCCTTCGTCGACCGCGCGCGTGCCTACGCGCGCGTGGTGACCGGCGGCGAGGCACCGGAAGGGGAGCTCGCCAAGGGCGCCTACTACCGGCCCACCCTCGTCGCCGACGCCGCCCAGGACAGCGAGATCGTCCAGTCCGAGCTCTTCGGGCCGGTCCTCGTCGTCCTCCCCTTCGACAGCGACGACGAGGGGATCGCGCTCGCCAACGACACCCCGTACGGACTCGCGGCCTCGGCCTGGAGCCGGGACGTCTACCGGGCGAACCGGGCGACCCGCGAGATCAAGGCCGGGTGCGTGTGGGTCAACGACCACATCCCGATCATCAGCGAGATGCCCCACGGCGGGTACAAGGCGTCCGGCTTCGGCAAGGACATGTCCTCGTACTCGTTCGAGGAGTACACCCAGATCAAGCACGTCATGTTCGACAATACGGGCGTGGCCAGGAAGGACTGGCACCGCACGATCTTCGGGGACCGTTAGCTGAATCAGGCCGCCCGACCCGCGGCCGACCCTCCGAAAGGGCACCACGCGCATGGAGCAGTACGAGCCCGACCGCCTGAGCCCGGCCCAAGTGGCCGCCATGCGGCGCAGCTTCCGCAATGGCCGGGCCGCCATGACCCGGCGGTCCCTGCTGCGCGCCTCCGCGGGCGGCGCGCTCGCGGTCGGCGGCCTCGGGGCGCTGACCGGCTGCGGCATCCCCGCGGCCGGCAACACCCAGGGCGGAGTCTCCGCAGAGGACCACTCGGCCAAGGAGAAGGTCGTCAACTTCTCCAACTGGACCGAGTACATCGACGTGGACGAGAGCGAGAAGCACCACCCCACGCTCGACCAGTTCAAGAAGCGGACCGGTATCTCGGTCAAGTACACCGAGGACATCAACGACAACGTCGAGTTCTTCGGCAAGATCAAGCCGCAGCTCGCGGCGGGCCAGGACACCGGCCGCGACATCATCGTCCTCACCGACTGGCTCGCGGCCCGCCTCATCCGCCTCGGCTGGGTCCAGAAACTGGACGCCTCCAACCTGCCGCACGCCTACGCCAACCTGTCGGCCCAGTTCCGCGACCCCGACTGGGACCCGGGACGCGCGTACTCGTACGTCTGGCAGGGCATTTCCACCGTCATCGCCTACAACAAGAAGGCGCTGGACGGCGTCGAGGTGAAGTCGGTCTCCGATCTGCTCGACAACCCCAAGCTCAAGGGGCGCGTCGGCTTCCTCTCCGAGATGCGCGACAGCGTCGGCATGACGCTGCTCGACATGGGCAAGGACCCGGCGAACTTCACCGCGGACGACTACGACGCGGCGATCGCCCGGATGCAGAAGGCCGTCGACAAGGGCCAGATCCGCCGCTTCACCGGCAACGACTACACCTCCGACCTGACCAGCGGCGACTTCGCGGCCTGTATCGCCTGGGCCGGTGACGTCGTGCAGCTGAAGGCCGACAGCCCGGACATCGACTTCATCATCCCGGACAGCGGATACATGACGTCGACCGACAACTTCCTGATCCCGAACAAGGCCCGGCACAAGACGAACGCCGAGCGGCTCATCGACTTCTACTACGAGCCCGAGCCGGCCGCCGAACTCGCCGCGTACATCAACTACGTGTCACCGGTCGACGGGGTGAAGGCCGAGCTGGCGAAGATCGACCCGGATGCGGCGAACAACCCGCTGATCATCCCGGACAAGGCCATGGCCGCGAAGTCTCATGCCTTCCGCTCTCTGAGCTCGAAGGAAGAGACCGAGTTCGAGCAGAAGTTCGCGAAGCTGACTGGGGCGTGACCACCGTGACGAACAAGAACGAAACCGGCGGGGACGTCCGCCTCTCGGGCATCAGCAAGACGTACGACAACGGCTTCACGGCCGTCCAGCCGCTGGACCTGACCGTGCCGCAGGGCTCCTTCTTCGCCCTGCTCGGTGCCTCCGGCTGCGGCAAGACCACCACCCTGCGGATGATCGCGGGCCTGGAGGAGCCGACGACCGGCACCGTGTTCCTCGGCGACCAGGAGGTCACCCACCTGCCGCCCTACAAGCGGCCGGTGAACACGGTCTTCCAGTCGTACGCCCTCTTCCCGCACCTCGACATCTTCGAGAACGTCGCCTTCGGTCTGCGCCGGCGGGGCATCAAGAGCGTCAAGAAGCAGGTCGAGGACATGCTGGAGCTCGTCCAGCTCGGTGAGCAGGCGCGCAAGAAGCCGCATCAGCTCTCCGGCGGCCAGCAGCAGCGCGTCGCCGTCGCCCGCGCCCTCATCAACCACCCCAAGGTGCTCCTCCTCGACGAGCCCCTCGGCGCCCTCGACCTCAAGCTGCGCCGCCAGATGCAGCTGGAGCTCAAGCGCATCCAGACCGAGGTCGGCATCACCTTCGTGCACGTCACACACGACCAGGAGGAGGCCATGACCATGGCCGACACGGTCGCCGTGATGAACGCGGGGCGCGTGGAGCAGCTCGGTTCGCCGAGCGACCTGTACGAGAACCCGCAGACCACGTTCGTCGCCAACTTCCTCGGCACCTCCAACCTCATCGAGGCCGAGGTCGACACGAAGAACGGCGACGACATCGTGCTGAAGGCCGGCGGCGGCAAGCTCGTCCTGCCCGAGTCGCGATGTTCCGCGCCCACCACGACCGGCGGCAAGGTGCTGGTCGGCGTCCGCCCGGAGAAGATCTCCCTCACCCACGCCGACGACGCGGGCGAGATCCCCGAGGGCCGCAACCGCATCACCGGCACCATCGCCCACAGCAGTTTCATCGGCGTCTCCACGCAATACGTCATCGACAGCGCGGTCTGCCCCGAGTTCGAGGTCTACGTCCAGAACATCGAGCGCGACTCCCGGCTGGTGCCCGGCGCCGACGTGGTCCTGCACTGGAGCCCGGCGCACACCTTCGGCCTGGATGCCGCACAGGACATCGACGCCGGTGTCGAGGAAGGGGCGGCGGCCTGATGGCGACGCTCACCGAGGCGCCGCCGCCTCTCGCCCCGACCGCGCCGGAGAAGAAGCCCCCGCGCAGGCGCGGCCGGCTCGTGCCGTACTGGCTGCTGCTGCCCGGCATGCTGTGGCTGGTCGTCTTCTTCGCGCTGCCGATGGTCTACCAGGCCTCCACGTCCGTGCAGACGGGCTCCCTGGAGGAGGGCTACAAGGTCACCTGGCACTTCGCCACCTACTGGGACGCGCTGTCCGAGTACTGGCCGCAGTACCTGCGCTCGATCCTCTACGCGGGTTCGGCGACGATCCTCTGCCTGGTCCTCGGCTACCCGCTCGCCTACCTCATCGCGTTCCGGGCGGGCCGCTGGCGGAACCTGATCATGATCCTGGTGATCGCGCCGTTCTTCACCAGCTTCCTGATCCGCACCCTCGCCTGGAAGACGATCCTCGCGGACGGCGGCCCGGTCGTCGGCGCCCTGAACTCGCTGCACGTCCTGGACGTCACGAGCTGGCTCGGCTGGACCACCGGCGACCGCGTGCTGGCCACCCCGCTGGCGGTGGTCTGCGGTCTGACGTACAACTTCCTGCCGTTCATGATCCTGCCGCTGTACACCTCGCTGGAGCGCATCGACACCCGCCTCCACGAGGCCGCCGGCGACCTGTACGCCAAGCCGGTCACCACGTTCCGCAGGGTGACCTTCCCGCTGTCGATGCCGGGCGTCGTCTCCGGCACGCTGCTGACGTTCATCCCGGCGGCCGGTGACTACGTCAACGCCGATCTGCTCGGCTCGACGGACACCCGCATGGTCGGAAACGTCATCCAGTCGCAGTTCCTGCGGATTCTGGACTACCCCACAGCGGCGGCGCTCTCCTTCATCCTCATGGCCGCCATTCTCGTGATGGTCACCGTCTACATCCGCAAGTCCGGGACGGAGGATCTGGTCTAAATGGCCTTCGTGAACTGGCTCAAGCGCAATCTCGTCGTCATCGCGGGACTTCTCACTCTCGGATATCTGCTGCTGCCGAACGTCGTCGTCACGGTGTTCTCCTTCAACAAACCGAAGGGGCGCTTCAACTACGAATGGCAGCAGTTCTCCATGGACGCCTGGAAGGACCCGTGCGGCGTCGCCGGCATGTGCGGCTCGCTGTCGATCAGCCTCCAGATCGCGGCGTTCGCGACGATCGGCGCCACCGTCCTCGGCACGATGATCGCCTTCGCCCTGGTCCGCTACCGGTTCCGCGCCCGCGGCGCCGTGAACTCGCTGATCTTCCTGCCGATGGCGATGCCCGAGGTCGTCATGGCCGCCTCGCTGCTCACCCTGTTCCTCAACATGGGTGCCCAGCTGGGCTTCTGGACGATCCTGATCGCCCACATCATGTTCTGCCTGAGCTTCGTCGTGACGGCGGTGAAGGCGCGCGTGATGTCGATGGACCCGCGCCTGGAACAGGCGGCCCAGGACCTCTACGCGGGCCCCTTCCAGACCTTCGTCCGGGTCACCCTGCCGATCGCGGCCCCCGGAATCGCGGCGGGCGCGCTGCTCGCCTTCGCGCTCTCCTTCGACGATTTCATCATCACCAATTTCAACGCGGGCTCGACCGTCACCTTCCCCATGTTCGTCTGGGGCTCGGCACAGCGCGGTACGCCCGTTCAGATCAATGTGATCGGTACGGCCATGTTCCTGGTCGCCGTACTGCTGGTCCTGACCTCTATGGTCATCACCAATCGCCGCAACAAGCAAAAGGCATGAGCCTTACCGCATCACCCCTGTAGGGAGTTGAAATCATGGCCCCAAGCGCCATGAGCCGTGGCAGTCATTCGATCAAGGCACTTTCCGAAGCCCAGCCGGTCCCGTACTGGCTGGACGACCCCGGCAAGCCCCACCCCGAGCCCGCCCTCACCGGCCCCGAGACCTGCGATCTGCTGGTCGTCGGGGGTGGCTACAGCGGACTGTGGACCGCGCTCCTCGCCAAGGAGCGCGACCCGCAGCGGGACGTGGTCCTGCTGGAGGGCCGCGAGGTGGGCTGGGCCGCCTCGGGCCGCAACGGCGGCTTCTGCGCCGCCTCCCTCACCCACGGTCTGGGCAACGGGCTGACCCGCTGGCCGGACGAGATCCACAAGCTGGAGGAGCTGGGCGCCCGCAACCTCGACGAGATCGAGAAGGCGGTCGCCCGTTACTCCCTCGACTGCGACTTCGAGCGCACCGGCGAGATCGACGTCGCCACCGAGACGTACCAGGCGTGGGAACTGCGCGACTGGTACGAGGAGATGCAGCGCCAGGGCCTCGCCGAGGGCGTGGAGTTCCTCGACGCGGAGGCGGTGCGGGAGCAGGTCGACTCGCCGACCTTCCAGGCGGGTCTGTACGACCGCAGGGGCGTCGCCATGCTCAACCCCGCGAAACTCGCCTGGGGTCTGAAGCGGGCCTGTATGCAGCTCGGCGTCCGCGTCTACGAGCACACCCCGGCCCTGACCCTGAAGCCGTACGGCGCCGGCATGGCCGTACGCACCCCCTACGGGTCGGTCCGGGCCCGCAAGGTCGCGCTCGGCACCAACATCTTCCCCAACCTGGTCAAGCGGGTGCGGTCGTACACCGTCCCGGTCTACGACTACGCGCTGATGACCGAGCCGCTGAGCGAGGAGCAGCTCAAGGAGATCGGCTGGAAGAACCGGCAGGGCCTCGGGGACTCGGCCAACCAGTTCCACTACTTCCGGCTCTCCGCCGACAACCGGATCCTGTGGGGCGGCTACGACGCCGTCTACCAGTACGGCGGTCGCGTCCGCGCCGAGTACGACGACCGGCCGGAGACCTACGCCAAGCTCGCCGACCACTTCTTCACCTGCTTCCCGCAGCTGGAGGGCGTCCGCTTCACCCACGTGTGGGGCGGCGCGATCGACACCTGCTCGCGCTTCTCGGCGTTCTTCGGCACCGCCCACCACGGCAACGTGGCCTACGCGGCGGGCTATACGGGCCTCGGCGTCGGCGCGACCCGGTTCGGCGCGGACGTGATGCTGGACCTGCTGGCGGGGGAGACGACCGAGCGGACCTCCCTGGAGATGGTCCGCAAGAAGCCGCTGCCGTTCCCGCCCGAGCCGTTCGCCTGGACCGGTATCGCGCTGACCAAGTGGTCGCTGGCCCGGGCGGACTCGCACGGCGGCCGGCGCAACCTGTGGCTGAAGACCATGGACCGGCTGGGGCTGGGCTTCGACAGCTGACACCGCCTTCGGGGGGCGCATTGCGGGCGTGCCCCAGTTCACTTCAACAAAGTGCCGAAACCCGCGTAATGCCTGCCCAGGACCTCCCTCTCCCTCGTGACGCGCTCCGCGTCCACACAGGAAAGGGAGGTCCCCTCATGACTGGGGCGAAGACGGCGGTCGAGTGGCTGGCATCCGTGGCTCCGGATCCCGAGGCCTGCCGCTGGGAGTGGGAACGCAACCCCCTGGGGGTCGCGTTGCTGCCCGCCGGCAAGGCCTGGGACGTGCTCATCCTGCCGGGCGAGCTCGGCTATCCCACGCTCGACGTCCTCACCCGCATCATCGACCAGCCCGGCCCGGTGCTGGTCGACTTCGGCGACGCGCGGATGGGGTTCCTGGTGCCGCCCGGAACGGCCGCGCGCTGGGTCGGCACCGGCATCCGCACGGCCGGTGCGGGCACCTGGATCGTCGTGCCGTATCCCGGACGCGCCACCGGCGGGGTCCGCTGGCTGGTCCCGCCCGACGGCTCCGGCACCCTCACCGACCCAGCGCTCCTCGAGCTGGCGATGCACGAGGCGGCGGCGGGGCTGGCCACGGACGACGAAGGCTGACCGTCCGACGGGCGCACCGTCACGCGGCTGTCGCATTCCCCCTTCCCGACGGCACACCGTGACTCCGTGACGCCCCGTCGCGCGTCCTTCGTCCGACATCTCGTCGGCCGCCCGTGCGGCCGACGCGGACAACTGTTCGGAGAAGGTGTCCCAGGCTGCCCTCAGCCCGACTACTTTGATACGGCCGGAATCCTGACGACGCGAAGGAGCCGGGCCCTGTGACCGACATAGACAGCCAGTTCCTGCGCGGCCTGTTCGACGAGGAAGGCACCCTGTACGCGGGGCGCGGAACGGCGCTGTACCGCCTCTACGGCGTCGAGGGCCTGCTGTACGTCGGCATCTCGACCTGCCCGCTCACCCGAGTGCGCACCCACCTGCGCGACAAGCCGTGGGGCCCCGATGTCATCGGCATCAGGATCGAGTACCCGGCCGACGCGGAGGAGGCCGAGCGCGACGCCATCCGATCCGAGCGACCCCGCTACAACGACACGTACAACGGCCGCCCCGAGGAGATCTGGACCCGGCTGGCCGACCGTCTCTGCGCCGACATCACGGCGGGCCGCATGCTGCCGGGCGAAAGGCTGCCGAGCCCGAGGCAGGTCGCCGCGTCGGAAGGCGTCGCGGTGTGGGTCGGTGAACGCGCCTACCAGGTGCTCAGGGAACGCGGGCTGATCAGGAGTGTTCCGCGGAGGGGCTGGATCGTGGCCGCCGTTTGAGGAAGAGCCACAGTGACCCGAGCAGCACCGTGCACAGGAACCAGCTGGCGACGACGTCCAGCGGCCAGTGGTAGCCGCGCCGGACCAGCCCGAACGAGACGCCGAGCACGGCGAGGGCGCAGAGCGCGACGAGGGCGCGGCGGACCCACGCGGTCCGCAGCCAGGGCAGGAGCAGCAGCGTCGCGGAGCCGTAGGCGACGGCGGCAGTGGCGGTGTGGCCCGAGGGGAAGTAGCCGACGCCGGGCGGCATGACGTGGGTGCCGTGGCGGGCGGTGAGTTCCTTGAGCGGGATGATCAGCACCGGGACCAGGGCCATCACGACGGCACCGGCGGTGGCGGGCGCCCACCAGCGGTCTGTACCGGTACGCCGGGCGCGCAATGCCACATGGACCAGGACGACGGCGAGGATCGGCACCGCCACCTGCATGTTGCCCAGGTCGGCGAGGAGTTCGGAGGCGCGGTCCGGGTGGAGGAGGGCGCGGCTGACGCGCTCGTCCAGGCGGAGCAGGGGGCCGTCGGCCACGACCTGCCAGGTGATCAGCGCGAAGAGGAGGGCCGGAAGCCCGAGAAGGAGAACGAGGAGGAGAAAGAAGGAGGTCGGCCGCCCCGGAACAGGGGGGGTGGTTCCGGGGCGGCCGTCCGGACCGGATCGTCGCGCGCCCCGGGGGGTTTGGGGCGCGTGACCGTCCGATCGGTGAGGAGATCCGGAGCCGGAGGCTCCGGTTGTGTGCGCGAGGGCACGACCAGGTCGAAGCTGGGGAGGCCCCGGCCTGATGTCGCCCACAGTCCCCTGTGGGCGGGGTGTATCTCTCATCTGGGTAGAACCTACGGCAGCGAGTAGGGGTACGACAGCCGGAATCGGGTCCTGCCATGCACCTCGCACACCTTCTTCACACCCTCTGCAGTCGGCCGCCCCAGACCCGGAATCCGCTGTGCGTTCACGCCCGGGGCGGCTGTGAAAAGAGAGGTTTCGCCCGGACGATCACCGCGGACGATTGCCTCAGATGCGGGCGAAGGCCTGCTCGATGATGTCGAGGCCCTCGTTGAGGAGGTCCTCGCCGATGACGAGCGGGGGCAGGAAGCGCAGCACGTTGCCGTAGGTGCCACAGGTGAGGACCAGCAGGCCCTCCTGGTGGCAGGCCTTGGCGAGGGCGGCGGTGGCCTCCGGGTTCGGCTCCTTGGTGGCGCGGTCCTTCACCAGCTCGATGGCGATCATCGCGCCACGGCCGCGGACGTCACCGATGAGGTCGAACTTCTCGGCCATGGCACCGAGGCGGGCCTTCATGATCGCCTCGATGTTCTTCGCCCTGGCGTTGAGGTCGAGCTCCTTCATCGTCTCGATGGAGCCGAGCGCACCGGCGCAGGCGACCGGGTTGCCGCCGTACGTACCGCCCAGGCCACCGGCGTGCGCGGCGTCCATGATCTCGGCGCGGCCGGTGACGGCGGCGAGCGGCAGACCGCCCGCGATGCCCTTGGCGGTGGTGATCAGGTCGGGGACGATGCCCTCGTCCTCGCAGGCGAACCACTGCCCGGTACGGCAGAAGCCGGACTGAATCTCGTCCGCGACGAAGACGATGCCGTTGTCGGCGGCGAACTGGCGGATCGCCGGCAGGAAGCCCTTGGCGGGCTCGATGAAGCCGCCCTCACCGAGCACCGGCTCGATGATGATCGCGGCGACGTTGTCCGGGCCCACCTGCTTGGTGATCTGGTCGATGGCCTGCGCGGCGGCCTCGGGGCCGGCGTTCTCCGCACCGGTGGGCCAGCGGTAGCCGTAGGCGACCGGCACGCGGTACACCTCGGGGGCGAAGGGGCCGAAGCCGTGCTTGTACGGCATGTTCTTCGCGGTCAGCGCCATGGTGAGGTTCGTACGGCCGTGGTAGCCGTGGTCGAAGACGACGACGGCCTGGCGCTTGGTGTACGCACGCGCGATCTTGACGGCGTTCTCGACGGCCTCGGCGCCGGAGTTGAACAGCGCGGACTTCTTGGCGTGGTCGCCGGGGGTCAGCTCGGCCAGCGCCTCCGCGACCTCCACGTAGCCCTCGTACGGCGTGACCATGAAACAGGTGTGGGTGAAGTCGGCGAGCTGGGCGCTCGCGCGGCGTACGACGGCCTCGGCGGACGCGCCGACGCTGGTCACCGCGATGCCGGAGCCGAAGTCGATGAGCCGGTTGCCGTCGACGTCCTCGATGATGCCGCCGCCCGCCCGCGCGGTGAACACGGGCAGCACCGAGCCGACGCCCTGCGCGACCGCTTCGAGACGGCGGGCCTGCAGCTCCTGCGACTTCGGGCCGGGGATGGCGGTGACGATCCGGCGCTCCTGCGGAAGTGCGCTCATGAGGGGCTCCTGGGGGTGTGGCGTACGGGGTCTTACCGAACGTCCTGCGGACGCATGACTCTTTTCTCGCAGGCTAGGGCGGGGAGCGGAGGGTGGGCATGCTCCATGTGGGCGGTGTCAGGGGGGCGGGTTTGTCCGCGGTGGACATAGCGGCGCCGACCGGTGAGCCGGCGCAGGCGGCCGTCCGCTCCGTGGGCCCCGGCCGCGTAAGCGGTGAACTCCCCTTGCGAGGGCGTTAGATTGACCGCTGACGGTGGACGGAACGGCTGGTCAGGGAGCAGGGGCGATGGACAGCGACGGGACGCGGGACACTCGGGGTACGCATGCGAACCCGGTGCCTCGTCCGGCGGGACCACCGGACGCGCCGAGGGTGCCGCCGCAGCCGGGACACAGCCCCGGGGCGCTCGTGGCCGACTGGCTCAACGAGAAGCGTCCCGAGGCCGAGCCCGGCATCTGGCGGTTCGGCTACCAGCGGCCCAAAGCGGCCCGGAAGGCCGAGCGGCTCTCCCCGGTGACCGTCGCGGGCATGCTGATCCCGCTCGTCGTCGGCATCGTGTTCTGGTCCTTCTGGCGGCGCGGTGAGGTGCCGTACGAGTTCACGGTGCTGCGACTGTTCACGCCGGACGACTGGTGGTGGGGCGGCACGCTGGCCACACCCAAGGAGCTGGCGGGGCAGTCGGTCCCGTACCCCGGCGTGGAGGCGCTGGAGGTCTACAGCGGCCTCTCCTTCGCCGTCCTCGTGTACCTGGTGGTCCGGCTCGGCGGCTGGGCCGTCGTCGCCCGGCACTTCGTCGGCCGCAAGGCCCAGCCCGCGCGGGCCCTCATCGCCGCCCTGGGCGGCCTGATCGCCCTCAGCTTCGTCTTCCCGGACGCCTTTCCCGTCGTCGGCTGGGACCCGGTGCCCGTCGTCACCCCGCTGTTCTCCCTGCTCGTGCTGATCACCGACGGGTACGGGGTGTACGGCTCGCCCTCCAAGCAGCTGCTCGACACCGCCGTCGTCGTCCTCGTCCTGCTGCCCTTCGCCCGCCTCGGCGGCTGGCTGCCGCTCGCCCGCACCTGGCTCGCCGACCGCCGCCGCGCCGCGCACGGCCAGGACCCGGCCGTCGTCGCCGAACAGCCCCGCGCCCGCTGGCCCGAACTGCGCGAGGCCGGCCAGTACCAGGCCGCCGACCTGCTCGCCGGTGAGCTGCTCGCCGGGCGGATGAACGACGTGGACTGCGCCCGCATCGAACACGGCTGGCACCGGGCCCGCCGCCTCGGCCGGCTCGCCGACTTCACGGACACGGTGCTGCGGCAGGGCGCCGCCGCCTTCACCCACCCCTCCGGCGCCCGCGACCTCGCCCACCGCGCCGCCCGGCACGACCTGCTCACCGGGCAGGTCCGCATCGGCCGGTGGGCCGAGGCCGAGCGCACCCCGCTGGCGTACGGCGGGGTCGGCGCCGCCCTCGGGCCGGAGACCCTGCGGACCTCACTGCTGGTCGTCGGCCCGTCCGGCGCCGGCAAGACCCGGCAGGTGATCGCCCCGGTGGCGGAGTCCCTGACGCTCCAGGCCCTCACCGGAAGCTGCGCCGTCGTCGTGGTGTGCGGCGCGGGAACGCCGCTCGGGGCGGACTCGGCCTACGACGTGGTGGTCCGCGTCGGCGACCCCGCCTCCGTGCACGACCTCGACCCCTACGCCGAGGCCGACGACCCCGACGAGGCGGCCGGGTTCCTCGCCGAGGCGCTGGCCGGCGACCTCGACACCGTGGGCGCCGAGCGTGCCGTACGGCCCCTCGCCCAGCTGCTGGGCCCGTACCGGGCCGCGTACGGGCGCTTCCCGGCGCTGCCCGTCCTGCGCGAACTGCTCGAAGGGGACCTCGCCCGCCTCGCCGACCTGCGCGCGCGGCTCGCCGACGACCGCCACGCGGCGATGCGCCGTGAGCTGGACGCCCGCGTCCGGCAGGCCGGCACCCCCGGCGACCCCGGTCCGGCGCTCGCCGACCGGCTCGCCCTGCTGGACCGGCCCGCGTTCGACGGCTTCTTCGGCTCCGGCGGCGCTGGTTCCGGTGGCGCAGGCTCCGCCGGGTCCGACATCCGCCCGTTCTCCCTCCGCGCCGTCGCCCACCACCCGCTCCGGGTCCGCATCGACCTGCCCCGGCACGGCCACGAGGAGGCCGCGCGGCTGCTCGCCCGGCTGGTGCTGGCCCAGTTCGCGCGGGTCGCCCAGGAAGGCGAGGGGGTCCGCGACCACTTCGTGAGCCTGGTCCTCGACGACGCCACCGGCACCGTCACCCCCGGGTCGCTGCGCCGGATCCAGCGGCTGCGCGCGCAGAACGCCGGTGTCGTGCTGGCGCTGCGCTCGGTCTCCGACGTCCCCGAGGCCCTGCACGGGCCGCTGTACGGGGCGGTCGGCTGCCGGATGGCGCTGTCCGGGGTGACGACCTGGGACGGCAGCCGCTTCGCCGAGGCCTGGGGCACGGAGTGGGTGGAGACCAAGGACGTCGCCCAGCACACCGTCTTCGCCGACCAGCCGATGACCCGGCTCATGCACTCCCTGCGCAAGCTGGTCACCGGCAAGGCCGTGACCACGGAGGCGGTCACCGTGCGCCAGGTGGAGCGGGAGCGCTGGTCCGCGTCCGAACTGGCGCACGCGGTACCGCCGGGGCACGCGGTGCTGTCCCTGACCACGGTGAAGGGGGAGCACGCGCCGCCGCTCCTGGTGGACCTGAGGGGCTGAGGAGCCGAGTCGGACCGTACGGTGAGGCAGAATCGGCACAGGCCGTTCATACACCGCGGCCAAATGATCACCTCGGCCCACCTCGCCGATGCACTCGGCCCCACCTCACCGACCGCTCGGCCCACCTCACCGACCTGAAGGCCTCATGCCTCCCACCCTCGCCTCGCTCGTCCACCACTCCGCGCTCAAGCTGACCGTGCGCGCGGGCGAGGACCGCCTCGACGTCCCCGTGCGCTGGGCGCACGTCAGCGAGCTCGCCGACCCCGTGCCGTACATGGAGGGCGGGGAACTGCTGCTGATCACCGCGCTGAAGCTGGACGCCGAGGACCCCGAGGCGATGCGGCGGTACGTGAAGCGGCTGGTCGGCGCCGGGGTCGTCGGGCTCGGCTTCGCGGTCGGCGTCAACTACGAGGACATCCCCGAGGCGCTGGTGGACGCCGCCGGGGCCGAGGGGCTGCCCCTCCTCGAGGTCCCCCGGCGCACCCCGTTCCTCGCCATCAGCAAGGCCGTGTCCGCGGCCATCGCCGCCGACCAGTACCGCGCGGTGACGGCGGGATTCGCCGCCCAGCGCGAGCTGACGAAGCAGGCGCTCGTGGAGGGCCCCGAGGGGCTGCTCGCCGCGCTCGCCGCGCAGGTCGACGGGTGGACGGCGCTGTACGACGCCTCGGGCGCCGTCGTCGCCACCGCGCCCGAGTGGGCCGGACGGCGGGCCGCGCGGCTGACCGCGGACGTGGAGCGGCTGCGCGAGCGGCCCGCACCGGCGTCGTCGGTGGTCGCGGGCCCGGCGGACGAGGACCGCGTCGAACTGCACTCCCTGGGCACGGGCCGGCGGCCCCGGGCCGCGCTCGCGGTGGGCACCGCCTCGGCACTCGGCACGGCCGAGCGGTACGCCGTCCATTCGGCGATCGCCCTGCTGACGCTCACGACGGAGCGGTCACGGTCGCTGCACGCCGCCGAGCAGCGGATCGGGGCGGCGGTCCTGCGGATGCTCCTGGCGGGCGAGCCGGACCACGCCCGGGCCGTGGCCGGGGATCTGTACGGGGCGCTGCTGGACGCGCCGTTCCGGATGGTGATCGCCGAGGCGGGGTCGGCGCTGCGGGGGCCCGAGGCGGGCGGCGCCGACGGCGATCCGCTGGGGGCGCTCACCGAGGCCGCGGAGTCGGCGGCGGCGCGGGCCGGCGAGGCCGTGCTGGTCGTGCCCGAGGGGGAGCGGCTGGTGGTGCTGGCCGCGGACGGGGGAGCGGCGGTGGCGGCGTGCGCGGACTACGGGGCCGCGGTGGAGGCCGCCCGGTCCGCGGACCAGGGCGAGGGCGAGGAACTCGTCGTCGGGGTGTCGGCGCCCGTGGGGCCGGTGGCCGCGGGGGCCGCGTACAAGCAGGCCGAGCAGGCGCTGTCCGTGGCCCGGCGGCGGGGCCGGGTGTACGTGGAGCACGAGCAGCTGGCGGCGGGGTCGGTGCTGCCGCTGCTCGCCGACGACGCGGTGAAGGCGTTCGCGGACGGCCTGCTGCGGGCGCTGCACGAGCACGACGCCACCGGCCGCGGCGACCTGGTCGCCTCCCTGCGGGCCTGGCTGTCGCGGCACGGCCAGTGGGACGCGGCGGCCGCGGACCTGGGCGTCCACCGGCACACCCTGCGGTACCGCATGCGACGGGTCGAGGAGATCCTGGGCCGCTCCCTGGACGATCCGGACGTACGGATGGAGCTGTGGCTGGCGCTGAAGGCGACGGCGCCGGAGTAGGGCGGCCCAGGGGTTCCCGGCGCGGCGGTCCCAGGAGTTGGCTGAAATCACAACTGCCGTCACCTGAAACACGGTTGTCGGCATCCCCGCTGATTGGCAGACTCGCCACGCCGGTGCGTGGAGAGCGCTCCCACCGGCGACGGGGCACTTCATCCGCAGGGGGATACGCATGAGAATCAGCGCGCCCGCACGCGTCCTGGCCCGAGCCGCGGCCGTCCTCGCACTGACCCTGAGCATGGCCGCCGGTACGACCGGTCTGCTGTCCGGCACCGAGGCGCACGCTCTGCCCGTCACCGACGGGACGTTCGCCTTCAGCGGTGACGAGGGCGACTACATCAGCGGCGGCCAGTCCTACTCGTACTCGACCGCGTCCCAGGACCGGCTGAACATCTCCGCCGACACTTCCGGCAACGGGGTCCACCTCTCCCTCGACGGCGCCCACGGCGACTGGTGGACCCTCGATCTCGCGGCGCCGTCCGGCAAGACGCTCGCGCCGGGGACCTACACCGGAGCCACCCGCTACCCGTTCAACGGGTCGGCCGAGCCCGGCCTGGACCTCAGCGGGAACGGGCGCGGCTGCAACACGCTCACCGGCGAGTTCACCATCACCGACGTGGAGTTCGGCCCGCAGGGCTACGTCAAGAAGCTCGACGCCAGCTTCGTCCAGCACTGTGAGGGATTCACCCCCGCGGCCCGCGGCGAGGTCCACATCGACAACCCGGCCCCGCCCGCGGAGCTCGACCTCGGCCTCGCCGTGGCCCTGGACGGCACCGCGAGCACCCTGAACGGCAAGGCCACCGTGCACGGGACGGTCAGCTGCAACAAGCCGGTGCGGGTGGACGTGGCGGGTGACATCACCCAGGTGAAGAACCGGAAGATCATCCGCGGCTCCTTCAGCACCTCCGTCTCCTGCACGCCGGGCACCGCGGCGGCCTGGACCGCGACGGCCGTACCCACCGGTGACGTGCCCTTCCAGCGCGGTGACGTCGAGGTCGAGGCCCGGGCGACGGCGACGGACCCGGACTACGACCAGCCGGTGACCGTCAGCGAGACGGCCGCCGTCCACCTCAAGCGCGCCTGACCCCACAGCCCACGCCACCTGCCCGCCCACCGTCTGCTGGTGGGCGGGCAGGGGCCTGTCCAAACCGGCACACCCTCACCCCCCACCACTCCACCCCGGACAAGCGCCCCGCCGACTCCTCGCCCCTACCGTGGAGGCGCAAGCCGCGTACACACCCCGACAGCGAAGGGCCGGACTCGCACATGACTTCCACCACCGCCTTCTGGCTCGCCGGCCGCCAGGTCACCGGCGAGGACAGCTTCGACGTCACCTCGCCCTGGGACGGCCGGGTCGTCGGCACGGTGAGCGTGCCGAGCGACGCGCAGATCGAGGAGGCCGTCGCCGCCGCGTACGCCGTACGGGACGAGTTCGCCGCCACCCCGGCGCATGTCCGCGCCGCCGCCCTCGACCACGTCAGCCGGCGTCTCGTCGAGCGCACCGAGGAGATCGCGCAGCTCATCTCCGCGGAGAACGGCAAGCCGATCAAGTGGGCCCGCGGTGAGGTCGGCCGGGCCGTCTCCGTGTTCCGGTTCGCGGCCGAGGAGGCCCGGCGCTTCAACGGCGGCGAGGCCCAGCGCCTCGACACCGACCTCGGCGGCCAGGGCCGGCTCGCGCTCACCCGGCGCTTCCCGAAGGGCGTCGTCCTCGGCATCGCGCCCTTCAACTTCCCGCTGAACCTGTGCGCCCACAAGATCGCCCCGGCGATCGCGGCCGGCGCGCCGATCATCCTCAAGCCCGCCCCGGCCACCCCGCTCTCCGGCCTGATCATCGGTGACCTGCTCGCCGAGACCGAGCTGCCGGCGGGGTCCTGGAGCATCCTCCCGGTGCCGAACGACCGGATGCCCGCCCTCGTCCAGGACGAGCGCCTGCCGGTCATCTCCTTCACCGGCTCCGAGAAGGTCGGCTACGCGATCATGGACTCGGTGCCGCGCAAGCACTGCACCCTGGAGCTGGGCGGCAACGGCGCGGCCGTCGTCCTCGGTGACTTCGCCTCCGACGCGGACCTCGACTGGGCCGCCACCCGCATCGCCACCTTCTCCAACTACCAGGGCGGCCAGTCCTGCATCTCCGTGCAGCGGGTCATCGCCGACGCGTCCGTGTACGACCGGCTGCTGCCGCGCATCGTCGCCGCCGTCGAGGCCCAGGTCACCGGTGACCCGGGCGACGACAAGACCGACGTCGGCCCGCTGGTCAGCGAGGACGCGGCCAAGCGCGTCGAGGCGTGGGTGAAGGAGGCCGTCGAGGCCGGCGCCACCCTGCTCACCGGGGGCGACCGCGACGGCGCCTCCTACGCGCCGACCGTCCTCACCGATGTGCCGGCCGACACGACGATCTCCTGCGAGGAGGTCTTCGGACCCGTCCTCACCGTGCAGAAGGCGGACGGGGAGGCGGCGGCCTTCGCCGCCGTCAACGACTCCAAGTACGGCCTCCAGGCGGGCGTGTTCACCCACGACCTCCAGGCCGCCTTCCGCGCCCACCGCGCGCTCGAGGTCGGCGGCGTCGTCATCGGCGACGTGCCCTCCTACCGCGCCGACCAGATGCCGTACGGCGGCGCCAAGCAGTCCGGTGTGGGCCGCGAGGGCGTGAAGTTCGCGATGGACGACTACACCTACGAGCGGGTGCTGGTTCTCACCGGGCTCGCGCTCTGAGGGGCTCGGGGCGGACCCCCTGAGGGACCCCTCTAGCTAATGGGAACCATTTTCATATAGGCTCCGGGGAAGGGGCCCGGCACCGATGCCTTCCGGTGCCGGGCCCCTTCTGTGTGCCGGTCTTCTCCGGACCCTCAACCGGAGAAGCCGACGTGCGCGAGCCGCAACGGGCCGCGCAGCCTGAGGTGCACGTCGCGCACACCGGAGGCGGTCAGCCCCGCCGCGACGGTGACGTAGTCGTACGGTCCTGACGTGGGCGCCTTCGGCGAGAGCGGGACCGAGGTCGCGCCGCCGTCCAGCGACACCTCCACCGTGCCCTCGCCCGCCACGGTCACCGTCACCTCCGTGACGCCCGGCCCGAAGTCGCAGGCGCGGTAGAGCAGTTCGGCCGTCCGGCCCCGCGCCGCCGTCACCGCGTCGCCCGCCGTCTTCGTACGGTCGACGATCTCCGCGCCGCTCTGCTCGTCGAAGTCCGCCCCGTTCAGGCCGTGCCGGGTCACCGGGCGCGGGCCGCCGGGCTCGCCGTCCAGGACGGCCGTCGTCCGCAGCCGGATGTCCTCGCTGGAGGCGCCCACCAGGAGGTCGTACGGGCCCGGTTCGAGGCGGAGGCGGCCCTGCGCCACGTCCCAGAACTCCAGCTCCGACAGCGGGACGTCGAAGTCCAGGGTCACCTTCTCGCCCGGCGTCAGCGTCACCCGGCGGTGCGCCGCCAGCGCGCGACGCGGGCGCGGCACGGACGGGTCCGCGGCCCTGGTGTAGAGCTGGACGACCTCGTCGGCGGTGACGTCACCGGTGTTCGTGACCGTGA
The DNA here is from genome assembly GCF_042668605.1 of Streptomyces sp. NPDC057280. Taxonomy (NCBI): domain Bacteria; kingdom Bacillati; phylum Actinomycetota; class Actinomycetes; order Kitasatosporales; family Streptomycetaceae; genus Streptomyces; species Streptomyces sp. NPDC057280. The sequence continues at coordinate 81,677 of NZ_JBHUYR010000008.1, read as the reverse complement.
AGGACACGTGCAACGCCTCTTCCCCCACACGGGAGTTCAGATCCGCGTACGCGAACGACGCGTACGACAGCCCGTGGCCGAACGGGAACAGGGGCGTGCCCTCGAAGTACAGGTACGTCTGCCGGCCGCCGATCACGTCGTAGTCGAGCAGGTCCGGCAGGTCCGCGTCGTCCGCGTACCAGGTCTGCGGGAGGCGGCCCGCGGGGGAGACGTCGCCGGCGAGGACCCGGGCCAGGGCGGTGCCCGCGGCCTGGCCCGCGTGGGCGGTCCAGAGCGCGGCGCGCAGCGGGCCGGTGTCGACGGCGTAGGGGTAGGCGGAGACCAGGGCCAGCACCGTGTTCGGGTTGGCGGCGCGGGCGGCGCGCAGCAGCCGCTCCTGGTGGGCGGGGAGCGCGAGGGTCGTACGGTCCTCGGTCTCGCGGCCGTTGAGATGCGGGTCGTTGCCCGCCACCACGACGACCACGTCGGCCTCGGCCGCGACCCGGGCCGCCGCGTCCGCACCCCGCTCGACGACGACCAGCTCGAAGATCTCCGGCGGCTCGGAGACTTCCGCGTTCTCGTCGGCAACCTTTACTCCGTCGGCGGCGACACAGACGTGGCGACCTGTGCCGACATGCCGGAGGAGGTGACCTTTCTCGTGGGGTTCGAGCCGGAACGTCTCCTGGACGATCCAGCCTCCGGGCTGGTCGGCGGCGGCGCGGACACAACCGTCCTCGGCGACCGAGAGATAGCGGCCGTCGGGGGCGCGCAGGGTCAGCAGGTCCTCGCCCCAGTCGACGAGGGCGAGTTCGGTGCCGGTCGCGTCCGTGGTCAGCGGCGGGAGGTCGGTGCGGCCCGCGAGCAGCGCCGGGTCGAGCGCGCCCTCGGCGCCGCGCACCTCGTCGCCGGCGTCCGCGGCGGGGACGTGGAGAAAGGCGCCGGTCGACGTCCTGAGCAGGACGCGGTCCACGCCCTCCGCGAACTCCACGCGCTCGGCGCCGAACCGCTCGTACAGGCCCTCCAGCGGGGTGGAGCGGTGGATCAACGTGCCGCTGTACCAGTCGAGTTTGCACTCGTCGGCGAGCAGGCCGACCACGGCGAGGCGGGTGTCGGGCGCGAGCGGCAGCACCCCGTCGTTGCGCAGGAGAACGATCGCCTGCTCGGCCGCCTCCTGGGCGAGGGCGCGGTGCTCGGGGGTGTCGAACGCGCCCGGCTCGTCGTACCCGTCGAACTCGCCGAGCCGGAACCGGACCGAGAGCTGGCGGCGGACCGCCGTGTCGATGTCGGCCTCGCTCAACAGGCCCTGGTCGTAAGCCCCCTTGATCCGCGCGATCATCTGCGAGCTGTCCGTGCCGTGGTCGGTGAAGCTGTCGACCCCGGCCAGCAGCGAGGCGGCCGTGGCCTCCTCGTGGGTGTCGAAGTAGTGCTCGGCGTCGACCAGGTTGGAGGGCGCGCCCGCGTCCGAGCAGACCAGCAGGTCCTCGTCCGTCCAGGCCCGCAGCTGCTCGCGCAGATACGGACTGACGTGGTTGGGGCGGCCGTTGACCAGGTTGTACGCGGGCATCACGCCGGCCACCGCGCCCGCCTCGACCGTCTCCCGGAAGGCGCGCAGGTCGTACTCGTGCAGCACGCGCGGACGCACCGAGCTCGACGAAGTGGCCCGGTCCGTCTCGTTGTTGTGGGCCAGCCAGTGCTTGAGGACGGGGGCCGTGCGCCAGTAGGTGGGGTGGTCGCCGCGCAGGCCGTGGGTGTACGCGGTGGCGATCGCGGAGGTCAGCTTCGGGTCCTCCGAGTACCCCTCCTCGTTGCGGCCCCACAGGGGGTGGCGGAGGAGGTTGACGGTCGGGGACCAGACGTTCAGTCCGACCCGGTCGTCGCGGGCCCGCATCGCGCGGACCTCCTTCGACACCGCGTCGCCGACCCGTCGTACGAGATCGGTGTTCCAGGTCGCGCCGAGGCCGACCGCCTGCGGGAACACCGTCGCCGGGCCCATCCAGGCCACGCCGTGCAGCGCCTCCTGGCCGGTGCGGAACGCGGCGATGCCGAGGCGCTCCACGGCGGGCGTGAACTGATGCAGGAACGCGGTCTTCTCGTCCAGGGTGAGCCGGGACAGCAGATCGTCGATGCGCTTCGCGATCGGCAGCTGCGGATCTCGGAAGGGCGGCGTGGGCGGCGTCTGTGCGGTCACGTGGGGTTCCCCTTGGAATGGAGCATCGAAGCTCTTTCGAAGCGCTTCGATGCTCATTCGACGCGGGGGTGGGTGTCAAGGGAGCGGCAGCGCTACTTCAAGCGGTGCATAAGAAATGGTCTGCTCCGCGGCCTCCCAGGAATCTTGGAAGCGACCCTTGTGCGCCCCCAGGGCTTCACTTAACCTCACAGCAACATCGAAGCGCTTCGACTATGCAGCGACCGTAGAAGTCGAAGGAACGCTTCGGCTCAGCCAGTTCCACCGAAGACACCGCAGCCGACGGCCCACCGCCGGGTGTCCTGGTGCGCCACGAAGGGTTGACGCAATGACGCCGAACGCCGCTTCCCTCCCCCCAGGTCCTTCGGGCCCCAGCCGGAGAAGCTTCCTTGCCTCCACGGCGGTCGCCACCGCAGCGGTGGCCGGGGGGATGCCCCTGCTCGCCGCCTGCGGAGGTTCGGAGGGTGGCACACGCGAGGGCACCACCTCGGGCAAGAACGCCAAGAAGATCCTCCCGGCGTACGTGGCCAGCAACGTCGTGCAGCCGGACATCCCGTCCAAGAACGGCTCGGCGATGGGCTTCACGTCCAAGCTCGACGTCGCGGGCCTCAAGACCTCGGTCCCCACGAAGCTCGGCAAGGGCGGCAAGGTCACCATCATGTCGCCGTTCTGGGGATCGCCGCCCAAGGGGGACAACGCCTACTACACGTCGATGAACGACCTGATCGGCGTCGACGTCCAGTGGCGCAACCAGGACGGCAACACCTACGACCAGAAGCTCGGCGCGGTCCTCGCCTCCAGCGACGTCCCGGACGTGGTGGTCGTCCCCGGCTGGAACATGATGGGCAAGATACCGAGCGCCATCATCAGCAAGTTCGCCGATCTCGGCCCCTACCTGTCCGGGGACAAGATCAAGGAGTACCCCAACCTCGCGGCGATCCCCAGCGACGCCTGGCAGCGCTCGATCTTCGGCGGCAAGCTGAGGGGCCTGCCGATGCCCGCCGGATACGTCGGCAACATCGTGCCGCTCTACCGCCAGGACATCTTCGACAAGGAGGGCTACGAAGTCCCGCGGTCCGCCGACGACTTCATGGCCCTGTGCAAGGACATCACCAACGCCCGGGCCAAGCGCTGGGCCTGCGGCGACATGAAGTGGACCGCGTTCAGCAACTTCGGGGTGCTCGGCGGCGGTGAGAAACCGCTGTGGTGGAACCTCGTCGACGGCAAGCTGATCAACCGCGTCGAGACCCCGCAGTACCTGGAAGCCATCGAGTGGACGCGGAAGCTGTTCGCCGCCAAGGTCGTCCACCCCAACTTCTACCTGGGCAAGGGCCAGATCGGCGACCCGGCCCCCATGTTCGCCTCCGGTGAGTTCCTGATCTGGAACAACGACATCTCCAACTGGTACGGGCAGCAGGCCTCGTTGCAGACCCAGAACCCCGACGTCAAGGTCTGGGGCATGGACATCTGGGGCCACGACGGCGGGAACCCGACGCTGTACGCCACGATGCCGGCCAATATCTTCGCCTTCGTCAACAAGAAGGCCTCCGAGTCCGTCATCCGCGACGCGCTTGCGGTCGCCAACGTCACCGCGGCGCCGTACGGCACCAAGGAGTGGATGATGACCAACTACGGCGTCGAGGGCACCCACTACACGATCAAGAACGGCGTCCCGGTCAAGAACGACAAGGGCAACAACGAGGTCATCAACGCCTACGTCATGGTCGCGAGCCCCGCGGCGACCATCGCCCACCCCGACCTCCCCGACTACACCAAGGCCATGGTCGAGTGGCAGCAGCGGATGGGCGCCTTCACCAGGAAGTCGTCGTTCTGGGGCCTGCAGATCACCGAGCCCTCCCGCTACACCAACCTCGCCAACGACTTCGAGCAGCTCGAGGACGACATCATCCGCGGGCACAAGAAGATCAGCGACATGCAGCAGGCCATCTCCGACTGGAAGAGCAAGGGCGGCGACAAGCTGCGCGACTGGTACAAGAAGCTGCTCGACGAGAACGGTTCCGCGGCGGGCTGACCCCACTCTGAGGCAAGGAGACCGACCGTGTCCCACAGCACGGTGCCTCGGAGCAGCGCCGAGGCCAGCACACCGGCGAAGACCGCGGCGGCGTCCGGTGCCGCCGCCCGCCCCCGGGAGAAACGAGTCACGGGCAAGCTCAGCCTGCGGCACAGGTTCCGGCGCGACCGCGTCCTGATCCTCATGACGCTGCCGGCCGTCGTGCTCCTCCTGGTCTTCAACTACCTGCCCATCCTCGGCAACGTCGTCGCCTTCCAGGACTACGACCCCTACATCAGCGACAACGGCATCGTCTCCATCCTGCACAGCCCCTTCGTGGGCCTGGAGAACTTCCAGCGGATGTTCGAGGACTCCGCCTTCTGGAACGCCGTCCAGAACACACTGGTGCTGTTCTTCGTGCAGCTCCTGCTGTTCTTCCCGATCCCGATCCTGCTCGCGCTGCTCATCAACAGCGTGGTCAGGCCCCGGGTGCGGGCCGTCGCGCAGGCTGTCCTGTACCTGCCGCACTTCTTCTCCTGGGTGCTGGTCATCGCCGTCTTCCAGCAGATGTTCGGCGGCGCGGGGATGCTCTCCCAGCTGCTGCGGCAGAACGGCCACGACGGCCTCAACATCATGACCAACCCGGACACCTTCCCCTTCCTGCTCACCGCACAGAGCGTCTGGAAGGACGCCGGGTGGGGGATCATCGTCTTCCTCGCCGCGCTCGCCTCGGTCAGCCCGGATCTCTACGAGGCCGCCGCGATGGACGGTGCCGGCCGCTGGCGCCGCATGTGGCACATCACCCTGCCCGCCCTGCGGCCGGTGATCGCCCTGCTGCTGGTGCTGCGCGTCGGCGACGCCCTGACCGTCGGCTTCGAGCAGATCCTGCTGCAACGCGACGGCGTCGGACCGGGCGCCGGAGAAGTCCTCGACACCTTCGTGTGGTGGAACGGCGTCCGCAACCAGGACTTCGGCTATGCGGCCGCCGCCGGCCTGGTCAAGGGCGTGGTCAGCATCGGACTGGTCCTCGCCGCGAACAAGGTGGCCCATCTCATGGGCGAGCAGGGGGTGTACCAGAAATGACCGCCGTCATCGACACACCGGCCGACAAAGCGGCCGCCACACAGCGCCGCTGGGCCGCCCCGCCCCGGCCCACCTGGGAGGAGGAGCCCTCCAAGGCCGGCCTCGCGGCCAAGGGCATCGCCCTGTCGTTCGCTTGCCTGGCGATCCTCTTCCCGCTGTGGATCGTGGTCGTCACCAGCCTCTCCTCCCGCAAGACCATCAACGAGGCGGGCGGTCTGGTGCTGGTGCCCAAGGGCATCACCTTCATCGCCTACCAGGAACTGCTCGGCGGCGGCCAGGTCACCCGCGCCGCGCTCGTCAGCATCTTCGTCACCCTGTTCGGCACGCTGTTCTCGATGACGGTGTCCGTCCTGTGCGCCTACGGCCTGTCCCGCAGCGGGACCCTCGGCCACCGCTGGATCCTGATGACGCTGCTGGCGACCATGTTCTTCAGCGCCGGCCTCATCCCCACCTATCTGCTGGTGCAGTCCCTCGGCCTGACCGACAGCTATCTCGCGCTGATCCTCCCGAGCGCGATCAGCGTCTTCAACATCCTGGTGCTGCGGGGCTTCTTCATGGGGATCTCGCAGGAACTCATCGACAGCGCGCGCATCGACGGGGCGGGGGACGTTCGGATCCTGCTGCGGATCGTCATGCCGCTGTCGCGGGCGGTTCTCGCGGTGATCACGCTGTTCTACGCCGTCGGGTACTGGAGCGCCTGGTTCAACGCGTCGCTGTATCTGAACCAGCAGGACATGATGCCGCTGCAGAACGTCATGATCCAGCTGGTGCAGCGGCAGGAGGCGCCGGTCGGTCTGGGCCAGGCGATCCGGACCGGGCAGCTGTCGGGGCTCGCCATTCAGATGGCGGTCATGGTGATGGCGTTGCTGCCGGTGGCGGTGCTGTCGCCGTTCGTGCAGCGGCATTTCAAGAAGGGCATGTTGACCGGCGCGGTGAAGGGTTGAGCCGCGCCCACTGAGTGGGGTGCGTTTGGCCGGCGGCTGCGGGGTTCGTCGTGGCTGGTCGCGCAGTTCCCCGCGCCCCTTTGAGGTACGTCCCCTCCCGTTTCTCATACAGCGAGGTATGTGTCATGCATGCGCCCAGCCTGAGCCGTCGTGCCGTTCTTGCCGGGACTGCTGCGGCCGTTGCGCTCACTGGTGTCCCCTCTCTTCAAGGGCGTGCGCACGCCGCCGCCCCCACCTACCGCTGGCGCAACGTCGTCCAAGGTGGCACCGGCTTCGTCACCGGCGTTCTCTTCCACCCCTCCGTCCGCGGGCTCGCCTACGCCCGTACCGATATCGGTGGTGCCTACCGGTGGGACGACTCCGCCGCCCGCTGGACGCCGCTCATCGATCACCTCGGGTGGGACGACTGGAACCTCCTCGGTGTCGAGGCGATCGCTGTCGACCCCGCCCACCCGAACCGTCTCTACCTCGCCCTTGGCACCTACGCGCAGTCCTGGGCCTCCAACGGGGCCGTCCTGCGGTCCGACGACCGGGGTGCCACCTGGAGGCGTACCGATCTCGCCGTCAAGCTCGGGGCCAACGAGGACGGGCGAGGCGCCGGGGAGCGGCTGCTCGTCGACCCGCGGGCCGGCGACACCCTCTGGCTCGGGACCAGACACGACGGGCTGCTCAAGTCCACGGACCGAGGGGCGACTTGGGCCACCGCCCCCGGCTTCCCGGCCACCCCGAGCGCCTCCGGGCAGGGCGTCACCCTTCTCGTCGCCGCCGGGCGCACCCTCTACGCCGGCTGGGGCGACTCCGACGGGACCGCCGCCAACCTGTACCGGACCGCCGACGGGATCACGTGGGAGGCCGTGCCGGGGCAGCCCTCCGGTGCCGCCGCCAAGGTGCCGATCCGGGCCGCCTACGACCAGCACACCCGCGAGCTGTATCTGACGTACGCCAACGCCCCCGGCCCCAACGGGCAGTCGGACGGCAGTGTGCACGCGCTGTGCACCGCCACCGGGAAGTGGCGCGAGGTCACGCCGGTCAAGCCGGGCGGGACCACCCCCGACGGCGGCACCGACTCCTTCGGGTACGGCGGGGTCGCCGTCGACGCCCGGCGGCCGGGCACCCTCGTCGTCTCCACCAACAACCGGTGGGCGCTCGTCGACACCGTCTTCCGGTCCACCGACGGCGGTCGCTCCTGGACCTCCCTCAAGGACTCCGCCGTTCTCGACGTCTCCGAGACCCCCTATCTCAAGTGGGGCGGCGACGCGCCCAAGTTCGGCTGGTGGATCCAGGCGCTCGCGCTCGACCCGTACGACTCCCGGCATGTCGTCTACGGCACCGGCGCCACCCTCTACGGCACCCGGGACCTCAGGCACTGGGCCCCGCAGATCCGCGGGATCGAGGAGGCCGCCGCGAAACTGCTGATCTCGCCCCCGGCCGGGGAGGCGCATCTGCTCAGCGGGTGCGGGGACATCGGCGTGATGTACCACGAGAAGCTCACCGCGTCCCCCTCGCGGGGCATGGCGTCGAACCCCGTCTTCGGGACGGCGACGGGACTCGCCCAGGCCGCGGCGAAGCCGGCCTACGTCGTGCGCACCGGGTGGGGCGACCACGGCAACGGGGCCTACTCGAACGACGGCGGGCGGACCTGGACGCCCTTCGCGGCCCAGCCCGCCCTCGCCAAGGACGCACCGGGACCGATCGCCGTCAACACCGACGGCACCGCCCTGCTGTGGGTCTTCGTGCACTGGGACGGCACCAGATATCCGGCCTACCGCTCCACCGACAACGGGGCCTCCTGGACCGAGGTCCCCTCTTTCCCGAAGGGCGCCACGCCGGTCGCCGACCCGGCCGACCCGACGCTGTTCTACGCGTACGACACCGACACAGGAACGCTGCTGGCCAGCACGGACAGCGGCGTCACGTTCACGGCACGTGCGGTCGGGCTGCCTTCCGGTGACAGTCAGTTCGAGCTCGTCGCGGCGCCCGGACGCTCCGGTGACCTCTGGCTCAGCCTGAAGGGGAACGGGCTGTACCGGTCCACCGACGGGGGCGTCAGCTTCTCCGAGGTGGCCGGCTGCCGGGCCTCGTACGCCCTCGGCTTCGGCAAGGCCGCCGAGGGGGCCGCGTACCCGGCCGTCTTCATGGTCGGCTCCACCGAGTCGATCACCGCCGTGTACCGCTCCGACGACGAGGCGAAGTCCTGGGTGCGGATCAACGACGACCGGCACCAGTGGGGCTGGACCGGTGAGGCGATCGCCGGTGATCCCCGGGTCTTCGGACGCGTGTACCTCGCCACCAACGGACGCGGCATCCAGTACGGGGAACCGGTCTGATGCCGGGGCTCGGTGACGCCACCCGCGGCCGCATCCTCTTCGGCGGCGACTACAACCCCGAGCAGTGGCCCGAGGAGACCTGGCACGAGGACGTCCGGCTGATGAAGGACGCCGGCGTCAACTCCGTCACGCTCGGCGTCTTCTCCTGGGCCAAGCTCGAACCCCGGCCCGGGGAACGGGACTTCGGCTGGCTCGACCGGGTCATGGACCTGATGCACGAGCACGGCATCGGGGTCGTCCTCGCCACCCCGACCGCCTCGCCGCCGCCCTGGATGGGGCATCTCCACCCCGACACCCTTCCCGTCGACCAGGACGGCCGCACCGAGTGGTGGGGCGGCCGCCAGCACTTCTCGCACTCCAGCGCCACCTACCGGCGCTGTGCCGCCGCCATCACCGAGGACCTCGCCGCCCGCTACGGCGGCCACCCCGCCCTCACGATGTGGCACATCAACAACGAGTACTGCACCTTCGACTGGAGCGACGAGGCCGCCGCCCGCTTCCGGCTCTGGCTCCAGCGGCGGTACGGCACGCTCGACGCACTCAACGCCGCCTGGGGCACCGCCTTCTGGAGCCAGGGCTACGGCGACTGGGCCGAGGTGCACACCCCGCGCCACGCCCACTATCTGAAGAACCCGGCCCAGGTGCTCGACTTCAAGCGGTTCACCTCCGACATGCTCCTGGAGTGCTACCTCGCCGAACGGGACATCGTGCGGCGGCACACCCCGCACGTCCCGGTCACCACCAACTTCATGCCCCTGTGGACGGGACAGGACGCCTGGCGGTGGGCCGAGGAGGAGGACGTCGTCTCCGTCGACCTCTATCCCGACCCGCGGGACCCGCTCGGCGCCCAGCACGCGGCCCTCACGCAGGACATGACCCGCTCGCAGGCCCGTGGCCCCTGGATGCTGATGGAGCAGGCGGCCGGGCCCGTCAACTGGCGGGGCGTGAACCATCCCAAGCCGGCCGGCCTCAACCGGCTCTGGTCGTTCCAGGCCGTCGCCCGGGGGGCCGACGCCGTCTGCTACTTCCAGTGGCGGCAGTCCCGGCAGGGCGCCGAGAAGTTCCACTCCGGAATGGTCAGCCACGCGGGGGAGCAGGGGCGGACGTACCAGGAGGTCAAGCGGCTCGGCGCGGAACTCGGCCGGATCGGCGGGGAGGTCGTCGGCGGTCACACGTCCCACGACATCGCCGTCCTGCACGACTGGCACTCCTGGTGGGCCGGTGCCCACGAGGGGCGGCTCTCCAGCGAGGTCGACTACGCGCGGATCCTCACCGCCTGGCACCGGGCCCTGTGGGAGGCCCACCTCGCCACGGACTTCGCCCCCCCCGAGCACGACCTGAGCGGGTACAAGCTCGTCGTCGTCCCGCAGCTGTACGCCCTCACCGACGCGGCGATCGACAACCTTCTCGGGTACGTCCGCCGCGGCGGCACCCTCGTCTCCGGCTTCCTCACCGGCGTCGCCGACCAGGACGACCGGATCAGGCCCGGCGGCATGGACGTACGCCTGCGGGAGCTGTTCGGCATCCGCACCCTGCACGAGTGGTGGCCGCTGGACGCGGGGGAGACCGTCGAGTGCGACGGATTCCGGGGCACCCTGTGGTCGGAGGAGATCGAGGCGGACGGCGAGGCGGTCGTGGCCGCCGCCTTCAAGGGCGGAGAGCTCGACGGGCTGCCCGCCGTGCTGCACAAGGGCCGGGCCCGCTATCTCGCGACCCTGCCCGACCCGGACCAACTGCGCGCCATGCTTGCCGGGTTCGCGGCCGGGGCGGGGGTGCGGCCGGTGCTGGAGGGGCTTCCGGCGGGCGTCGAGGCCGTACGGCGGGGTGAGCTGCTCTTCGTCCTCAACCATGTCCGCGAGTCGGTCACTGTTCGAGTTCCGGGAGCCTTCCGTGATCTGCTGACCGGCATGAACGTCACGGACGACCTGACTCTCGACCGCTACGGAGTGGCGGTGCTGAAGCCATGAGCCTTGTGCACGGCACCTGGGAACGCCGACCGGCCGTCCGCTGGGAGGACGGCTTCCTGAGCGGCAACGGCCATCACGGCACCCTTGTGTTCGGTGAGCCGAACGACGAGCGGGTCGTCGTGACCCATCACACCCTGGTCCGCCCCAACGGCTCCGAGCACGCCCGCCCGCCGGAGCTGGCCGCCGGCCTCCCCGACCTCCAGGACCGGCTGCTCGCCGGCGAGCTCGACGCCGCCGAGCGCTTCACGGACGGCCGGGACCTGCTGTGGGTGCAGCCCTTCCACCCGGCCTTCCAGATCCGGCTGCGCGGGACGACGGCGACCGGGGAAGCCCCCGGGTACCACCGGTCCGTCGACTTCGCGACCGGCGTCACCCGCACCCGGTACGAGGGCTGGGACAGCGAGGTCTTCGTCTCCCGCGCCGACGACGTCATCGTCCAGCGGGTCACCGCGACCGACCTCGACATCTCCCTGGACCACCGGCTGCCGGGCGCCCCCGACGGCCTCGGCGTCGGCCAGGGCGCCGTCCTCACCCCCGGGGGCGCCCTGCTCACCCTGCGCGGCCACTACCCCGGCAGCGACCGCGCCTACACCGGCGTCACCCTCGTCCAGGTCACCGGCGGCACCGCCACCCTCACACCACCCGGGGTGCGGATCACCGGCGCGGAGTCGGTGCTGCTGCTGACCCGCGTGGTCCGGCACACCGGCGAGCTGGACGTCCTGGAGGAGGCCCGCGCCCTGCGTGATCTCCCCCTGGACCACGCCGCGCTCCTCGACCGGCACACCCCGCTCCACCGCACCGCCTACGAACGCGTCACCCTCGACCTGGACGCGGACCCCGCCGAACGCGCCCTCCCCGGCTCGGAGTTGCTCGAACACCCCGAGAGCCCCGCGCTCATGGAGCGCCTCTTCGCCGCCGGCCGCTACCACCTGCTCTCCGCGAGCGGCCTCTTCCCGCCCCGCCTCACCGGCCTGTGGACCGGCGACTGGGACACCGCCTGGTCGGGCGCGTTCACCAACGACGCCAACGTCAACCTCCAGACCGCGTCCGCCGCGTCCGCCGCCCTCCCCGAGGTCACCGAGGCGCTCGCCTCCCTGATCCAGGGGCAGCTGGCCGACTGGCGGGACAACGCCCGCACGATCTTCGGCGCCCGCGGGATCGTCGCCCCGCCGCACAGCGACGGCGAGTCCGGGCTGACGTACCACTTCGAGCGCGAGTACCCGCTGCACCTGTGGACGGCCGGCGCCGACTGGCTCCTCAAGCCGCTCGTCGACCACGACGAGACCACCGGCACCCGCGACCCGCGCACCGCCGCCGCGCTCGCCGAACTCGCCCTGTTCTACGAGGACTTCCTCACCCGCACGGACGCCGAGGGCCGTCTCGTCGTCGTCCCCTCCTACTCGCCCGAGAACCGCCCTGCCAACGCCAGTTGGGGCGCGATCAACGCGGCGATGGACCTCTCGGCCGCCCGGCACGCCCTGCACACGGCCGCCGACTACCACCCGGGGGACGCGGACCGCCTGCGCGCCCTCGCCGACCGCCTTCCGCCACACCGGATCAACGACGACGGAGCCCTCGCCGAATGGGCCTGGCCGGGCCTGGAGGACACCTACGACCACCGCCACCTCAGTCACCTCTACGGCGTCTGGCCGCTCGACGAGATCAACCCGTACGACACCCCGGACCTCGCCGCCGCCGCGTACCGCGCCCTCGAACTCCGCGGTGCCGAGAACGACTCGGCGCACGGGCACCTCCACCACGCCCTGATCGCGGCCCGCCTGCGGGACGGCGAACGGGTCGCGCACGCCCTCGGCCAGGTCCTCAAGGGCGACTTCTTCCACGCCTCGCTGATGAGCGCCCACTACCCGAACCGCCGCACCTACAACGCCGACGCCGCCCACACCCTGCCCGCCGTGCTCATCGAGATGCTCGTGCAGTCGACCCCGGACCGGCTGGTCCTGCTGCCCGCGCTCCCCGACCGCTACCCCAACGGCCAACTCCTCGGCGTCCGCACCCGGTTCGGCGCCGCACTCGACCTCATCTGGACCCCGCAGCAAGCGACCGCGGTACTGCGCCCCACCCGCAGCCACCGCGTCGAACTGAGGACTTCCTCCGGCACGGAGCCGCTCGACCTCGTCGCCGGGGAAGACCACGTCCTGCGTCTGGAGGCGTGGTAACCACCCCCGCATTTCCCCCCACCCATGGAAGGGACACCATGGCAAAGCGCAGACTCCGTAACGTCACCATGGCCCTACTGGCTCCGGCGATGGCCCTCGGCGCCACCGTCGGACTCGCCTCCGCGCCCGCCTCGGCGGCCGTGTGGAACTCCTGCGACCAGTGGGCCTCCACCAGTCTGAACGGCTACACGCTCTACAACAACATCTGGGGCTCCGGCCACGGCAGCCAGTGCATCTGGGCCAACTCCGGTACCCAGTGGGGCGTCTGGGCCGACCACCCCAACACCGGCGGCATCAAGTCCTACCCCAACTCCACGAAGTGGATCAACAAGAGGATCGACTCGCTCGGCTCCCTCAACAGCAACTACAACGTCAACGTCCCGTCCGCCGGCGCGTACAACACGTCGTACGACATCTGGGACACCGACCACCAGTACGAGATCATGCTGTGGGTCAACTACAACGGAGCCGTCGGCCCGATCGGCAGCTACCAGGCCAACGTCACCGTCGGCGGCCACAACTGGAACGTCTACAAGGGCACCAACGGATCGAATCAGGTGTTCTCGTTCCTGCGGGCCTCCGACTCCAACTCCGGCACCGTGGACATCAAGCCGGTCCTGAACTGGCTCGCGTACACCAAGGGCTGGATGCCCAGCAACGAGACCATCGGGGACGTCCAGTTCGGCTACGAGATCACGTCCTCGTCCGGCGGCCTCAATTTCCAAACCAACAACCTGACCGTCAGCAGCAGTTGACCCAACGGGGTGCGATCGCCGGGTTATATGAACCCATGCGTATCACCACCCCCCTCATCACCACCTCTTTCGCCGCCGCCGCGCTGCTCGCCTCCCCGGGCGGCGCGACGGCGGCTCCGGCGTCCCCGGGCCTGCTGCCCGTCGCCTCCCTCGCGGCCGACCGCCTCGCCACCGCCGACCTCGTGGCCGCCGCCAAGTGGGGCACCGACAGCCCCATCGACGACCCCGCCCGCGAACAGCAGGTCCTCGACACCGTCGCCGCCCAGGCCCAGCAGATCGGTGCCGATCCGGACGAGATCCGGGCCGTCTTCCGCGACCAGATCGAGGCCAACAAGACCGTCCAGCGCGCCCTGTTCCGCCGCTGGACCGCCCACCCCGACGAGGCACCGACGACCAAGCCGGACCTGAGCGTCGTACGGCAGACCATCAACCGCATCAACACCGGCCTGGTCACCGCGCTGGCCGACACCACCCCGGAGCGGTCCTCGGCCGGCTGCCGCCCCGAACTCGCCCTCGCCGTCGTCGAGGTCCACCACGAGAAGCACCCGGACCTCCTGCACACGGGGGCGCTGGTCCGCTCCCTGATGTCCGTCTGCCGCTGACACGCGCGTGCGGCCGGTCCCTCCCCTATCGGGACCGGCCGCACGCCTGTCCGCGGCTACTCCGCTACGGGAAGCCGCGCCCCGTCCCGCAGGAACAGCGGGATGCGGTCCAACGGGGCGTCGACCGTCACGGTCGCGCCGCCCTCGTACGACTCACCGGTCCACGCGTCCGTCCAGGTCGCGCCCGCCGGGAGATAGGCCGTGCGGGCCGTCGCGCCCGCCGTCAGCACCGGCGCCACCAGCAGGTCCGCGCCGAAGAGATAGGCGTCGTCCACCGACCAGGCCGCCGGGTCGTCCGGGAACTCCAGGAACAGCGGCCGCATGGGCGGCAGGCCCTCCTCGTGGGCCTCGCGCATGACGTCCAGGACATAGGGCTTCAGACGCTCGCGCAGCCGCAGGTACTTCTCCAGCACCGCCCCCGCCCGCTCGCCGTACGACCACACCTCGTTGGGGCCGCCGGTCATCTCCGGGCCCAGCGGCATGCCCGGGTCGCGGAAGCCGTGCAGCCGCATCAGCGGGGACAGCGCGCCGAACTGGAACCAGCGGACCATGACCTCCTGGTACGCCGGGTCGCTCGGGTCGCCGCCGTGGAAGCCGCCGATGTCGGTGTTCCACCAGGGGATGCCGGACAGCGCGGTGTTGAGGCCGGCCGCGATCTGGCGGCGCAGGGTCGGGAAGTCGGTGCCGATGTCACCGGACCACAGGGCGGCGCCGTAGCGCTGACTGCCCGCCCACGCCGAGCGGTTGAGCGTGATGACCTCCTCGCCCGCGGCGCTCAGCCCCTCGTGGAAGGTGCGGGCGTTGTCCGCCGGGTAGAGGTTGCCGACCTCCAGGCCCGGGCCCGCCCAGTAGCGCAGGTTCTCCGGGAAGCCGGGCTTCAGCTCGGGCTCGCAGGCGTCCAGCCAGAACGCCGTGATGCCGTACGGGTCGAGGTAGTTCTCCTTGATCTTCGACCAGAGGAACTCCCGGGCTTCCGGGTTGGTGGCGTCGTAGAAGGCCACCTGGACCGTCGACGCCACTCCCTTGTCGGGCCAGTCCGCGTGGGCCATCGGCCCGTACTGCGTGCCGATGAAGTAGCCGCGCTGTTCCATCACCGGGTGGTTCTCGCTGAGCGGCGACACCGACGGCCAGACGGAGACGACGAGTTTGATGCCCAGGTCGGCCAACTCCCGCACCATGGCAGCCGGGTCGGGCCACTCCGCCGGGTCGAACCTCCACTCGCCGAGGTGGGTCCAGTGGAAGAAGTCGCACACGATCGCCGAGATGGGCAGCCCGCGGCGCCTGTACTCCCGTGCCACCTCGAGGAGTTCGTCCTGGGTGCGGTAGCGCAGCTTGCACTGCCAGAAGCCCGCCGCCCACTCCGGCATCATCGGGGTGCGGCCGGTGACGGCAGAGTAGCGGCGCTGCCCGTCGGCCGGGGTGCCGGCCGTGATCCAGTAGTCGATCTGCCGGGCCGAGTCGGCCACCCAGCGGGTGCCGTTGTGGGCCAGCTCCACCCGGCCGATCGCCGGGTTGTTCCACAGCAGGGTGTAGCCCCGGCTGGACGTCAGCACCGGGATGCCGACCTCGGCGTTGCGCTGGACCAGGTCCAGGACCAGGCCCTTCTGGTCGAGGCGGCCGTGCTGGTGCTGGCCGAGGCCGTACAGCCGCTCGTCGTCGTAGGCGGCGAACCGCTGCTCCAGACGGTGGTGGCCGTTGCCGACGGCGGTGTAGAGGCGTGGGCCCGGCCACCAGAAGTGGGCCCGCTCCTCGGCGAGGAGTTCGCCGCCGTCGTCGGTGCGCAGAAAGCGGACCAGGCCCTCTCCGTTGACCACGGCGGTGAGAGTGCCGACGGTCAACTGCCCCTGGCCGTCCTCGATCTTGACCGTGTACGACGTGACCGGCGCCTCTTCGAGCAGCGCACCCGGCAGCCCGTCGAGGATCGGTCCGCCGAGCCGGGCCCGTACCCGGACGGCGTCCGGGCCCCAGGGCTCGATCCTGAGGGTTTCCTGACGGCCGCTCCACTCCAGACCACCGTCCCGCTCACGGAACGTACCGACGGTCGGAGACGACTGCGCGAGGCTTACCCGGGTCTGGTTTTCGGCAGGCTGATTCACGTGTGTGCTCCTGGAGGAGTGCAGACATGGGGGTGCCCTGGAGAGGGCGGACGCGCCCGGTACGAGAGGCGGCCGGACTACTCCGGCACCGGGCCCGTGCTCGCCCGGACCGTCAACTCAGGGGTGATCAGGACGACTTCGTCGCTGCCGCGGCCGTCGAGCTTGGCCACCAGCCGCTCCACGGCGTTGCGGCCCATCTCCTGTGCGGGGATGGCGACCGAGGTCAGCCGCACCGAGGCCTGGGTGGCGACCTGGTCGGGGCAGATCGCGACGACCGACACGTCCTCGGGGACGGCGCGGCCCTGCTGGCGCAGCAGGGCGAGCAGCGGCTCGACGGCCGACTCGTTCTGCACGACGAACCCGGTGGTGCCGGGGCGCTCGTCGAGGATGCGGGCGAGCGTCACGGCCATCGCGTCGTACCCGCCCTCGCACGGCCGGTGCAGCAGTCGTACGCCCAGCTCCTGGGCCCGGGACCGCAGTCCGTCGAGGGTGCGCTCCGCGAAACCGGTGTGGCGTTCGTAGACCGCGGGGGCCTCGCCGATGACAGCGATGTCGCGGTGGCCGAGCATCGCGAGATGCTCGACGCAGAGCGCGCCGGTCGCCCGGAAGTCGAGGTCGACGCAGGTCAGCCCGGTGGTGTCGGCGGGCAGGCCGATGAGGACGGACGGCTGGTCCGTGCCGCGCAGCAGCGGCAGCCGCTCGTCGTCGAGTTCGACATCCATCAGGATCATCGCGTCGGCGAGCCCGCTGCCGGTGACGCGGCGCACCGCGTCCGGGCCCTCCTCGCCGGTCAGCAGCAGCACGTCGTACCCGTGTGTCCGGGCGGTGGTGGCGACGGCGATGGCGATCTCCATCATCACCGGCACGTACATGTCCGTCCGCAGCGGCACCATCAGCGCGATGATGTTGGACCTGCTGCTGGCCAGGGCGCGGGCGCCCGCGTTCGGGTGGTAGCCGAGCTCGCGGATGCTCTGCTCGACCCGCTGCCGGGTGGTCGTGGAGATGGACCGCTTGCCACTGAGGACATAGCTCACCGTGCTCGCCGACACTCCGGCGTGCTGGGCGACCTCGGCGAGGGTGACCATCCAGCTCTCCAAGCTTGTGAAGCGCTTCGACAGTGCGCGGTGTGAATATGGGCGGGTGGGGGTGGTTCGACAGTAGCCGCACCCGGGGTGGGTGTCCATAGGTTGTCGAAGCGCTTCGATACAGAGTGCGGGCCGACGCGCACCAAGGCTCTCACGTCTCCGGCGCGAACGCCTGCCACCGCGTCGGGCGCCTCGACACCGCGTCGTACTCCGTCAACATCGGCCGACGCCCCGAACGTCCGTTCACCCCGTGTCATCATGGCGTTCACTGACGCAGCACGGGGACACGAGGGGGGCTCGTGGGGACTCTGACGGCATTGCGAGGGGCGCAGAAATCGGCGAAGGGGGTGTCGCTCTACTCCCGGTACGTGAACCGGCCGGCCGGGCGCATCCTGGCGGCCGGTGCCCACCGGGCGGGGCTGACGCCCAATCAAGTCACGCTGATCAGTGCGGCGTTCACCTTCACCGGCATCGCCGCCGTGGCGCTCGTGCGGCCGTCCTGGCCCCTCGCGCTGGCGGTGTACGCAGCCCTGGTGGTCGGCTTCGCCTTCGACTCGGCGGACGGCCAGCTCGCCCGGCTCACCGGCAAGGGCGGGCCCGCGGGGGAGTGGCTGGACCATGTCGTGGACTGCGCGAAGATGGTCGCGCTGCACACCGCGGTACTGATCGCCTTCCACCGGTTCTTCGACCTTCCCGGTGACGGCTGGCTGCTGATCCCGCTCGGCTTCCAGTTCGCCGCCGTGGTCACCTTCTGCGGCGGCCTGCTGACCGAGCAGCTGAAGCGGGGCCGTCCCGCCGAAGGAGCCGGCGGCACCCCGGCGGCTCCGCCCTCCCGGCTGCGGGCCATCGCCCTGCTCCCGGTGGACTACGGGGTGTTCTGCCTGGTCTTCCTCACACTCGGCGCGCCCGAGGTGTTCCGGGCGGCCTACGCGGCCCTTGCCGTCGTGCACGCACTGTTCCTTGTGGCGTTCCTCGGTAAATGGTTCAGGGAGCTGTCCGCGCTTCCCCGGACCCCGGCGTGACGAGGGCGTCCAGCGCCCTGCCCAGCAGGGTGCTGGACGTGTGCACGGTGTACGGGAAGTACACGACCTCCACGCCCACGGTCGCGAAGTCCCGCTCCAGGCGCTCGCCCTTCTCGGTGCCCCGCCAGTCGTCACCCTTGAAGATCACGTCGAACCTGACCTGCTTCCAGGTCTCCAGCTTGTCCGGCACGGTCTCCACGAACGCGGCATCCACATGCCGCACGCTGCGCACGATCTCCAGCCGCTCCGGCAGCGGTATCACCGGTTTGCGGCCCTTGGCGAACTCGGCCATCTCGTCCGAGACGACCCCCGCGACCAGGTAGTCGCACTGGCTGCGGGCATGGCGAAGGATGTTCAAGTGGCCGATGTGGAACAGGTCGTAGACGCCAGGTGCGTATCCGACACGATGGACCATGCGTTCTCCCCCCACGGACGAACGTCAACCCCAGTCGGGGTCAATGGTCCAACGACCTTACTGTGAACGCCTCCTGTAGATCTGGTGAACGGTTAAGCTGGCTCAGGATCACTTCCGGGGGGAAGGGGACCGGCGTTGACCGGATCCGCATCGCATCTGCATCCACTCACCGGCCGCACTCTGCTGCTGGTCTCCACCAACTACGCGCCCGAGCACACCGGCATCGGCCCCTACGCCACCCAGCTCGCCGAGCACTGGGCCGCGCGCGGCGCCGACACGCACGTCCTCGCGGGCATGCCGCACTACCCGTCCTGGCGGCTCGACCCGGCCTACGCCGGGCGCTGGCGGGCGACGGAGTCCCGCGCGGGGGTCACCGTCCATCGGCGCAGGCACACCGTGCCCCCGCGCCAGACCGCTCTGCGCCGGGCCCTGTTCGAGGCCTCGCTGCTCGCCCATCAGCTGCTCGCCCCGCCCCGGATGCCCCGCCCGCACGCGGTGGTCGCCCAGATGCCCAGCCTCGCCGGAGCGGTGGTCGCCGCGCGGATCGCCGCCCGGTACCGGGTGCCGTTCGTGCCGGTCGTGCAGGACCTGATGGGGGCGGCGGCCGCGCAGAGCGGGATCAGCGGCGGTGACCGGGCGGCGGCGGTGGCGGCGCGGGCCGAGCGGTACGCGCTGAGCCGGGCCGCGCTCGTCGGGATCATCCACGACAGCTTCCGGCCCCGTGTCCAGGCCCTGGGCGTCGCCCCCGGCCGGATTCGCCTCGTCCCCAACTGGTCGCACGTGTCCCGTCCTTCGGCCTCGCGGACGAAGACCCGGGCCCGGCTCGGCTGGGCCCCCGACCGTCAAGTCGTCCTGCACTGCGGGAACATGGGGCTCAAGCAGGGCCTGGAGGTCCTCGTCGACGCGGCCCGGCTCGCCCCCGGGGTCGACTTCGTGCTCATGGG
This sequence comes from Streptomyces sp. NPDC057280, assembly GCF_042668605.1. Lineage (NCBI taxonomy): Bacteria > Bacillati > Actinomycetota > Actinomycetes > Kitasatosporales > Streptomycetaceae > Streptomyces > Streptomyces sp. NPDC057280. The sequence goes on along the minus strand of NZ_JBHUYR010000008.1, from coordinate 62,085 downwards.
CGACGGCAACCAGCGCACCGCCCTCCAGGAGCGCGCCCGCTCCCTGCCCAACCTGCGCTTCCTGCCGCCTGCCGAGTCCGCCGACTTCCCGGACGTCCTGGCCGCCGCCGACGTCCTCGCGGTCACCCAGCGGGCGTCCGTGCTCGACATGAGCGTGCCGTCCAAGCTGACCTCCTACTTCGCCGCCGGACGGCCCGTCATCGCCTCCGTCGCCGCGGAGGGCGGCACCGCCGACGAGGTGCGCCGCTCCGGCGCCGGCGTCCTGGTGCCCCCGGAGGACCCGGCCGCGCTCCTCGCCGCGCTCAAGGAACTCGCCGCCGACCCCGCCGAAGCGGACCGGCTCGGGGCCCGCGGGCCCGCCTACGTGGACGAACACCTCAGCGCCGCGGCCGGGCTCGGCCGCCTGGACGACCTCCTCGCCGAGGCACTCGGCACGGACGGCAGCACCGCGCACGAAGGAGCGGTACGGGAATGAACGACGACATACGCGGGCAGCAGGACGAGCCCGAGCTCCTGCGCGACCAGGTCCAGCAGGTTCTGCGGCACCGTGTACTGGTCGCCGGGGGACTGCTGGCCGGGCTGCTCGCCGGGGGCTGGTTCGCCTACGGGTCGACGGCGACGTACGAGTCCTCCAGCGAGGTGCTCGTGCGGGCGGCGACCATCAACCCGTACGCCACCAACGGCGTCTCGGTCGACAAGCAGATCAACATCGGCAGCGAACGGCAGACCGCCGCGGGCAACGCGGTCGCCGAGCGCGCCGCCGACAAGCTCGGCCTGGACCCCGACGAGGCCGGGGATCTGCAGAAGCGGTTGCAGGTCACCAACCCGCCGGACACCCTGGTCCTGAAGTTCTCCTATGCCGGCGCCACGCCCGAGAAGGCCGCCGCGGGCGCCGCGGCCTTCGCGCAGGCCTACCTCGACTACCGCGAGACCCAGACCACCGGCACCGTCACCAACATGATCGCCGGATACAAGAAGCAGCTCGACCCGCTGGCCAAGCAGCGCGAGGACCTCCTCGACCAGATCGACCGGCTCCAGGGCGACACCGAGAAGAGCACCGCGCTGGCCGCACAGGCCAACCTGCTCAGCCAGATCACCGAACTCACCAACGACATATCCGAGTTGAAGGCCCTCGACACCACCCCGGGCTACATCACAGTCAAGGCCGAGGAGCCCACCGCCGCCGAGGGCCTCGGCACGCCCATGCTCATCGCCCTCGGCGGAGTCGTCGGCCTCGCGCTCGGACTGCTCGGCGCCTGGCTGCGGATGGTCTTCGACCCGGCGGCCCGCTCCGCCGACCAGGTCTCCCGCGCCCTGCGCGCCCCCGTCCTCGGCAGCCTGCCCAGGGTCCCGGAGGAGCCGCTCCTCGCCGCCGACGGGGCACTGGCCGAGCAGTACCGCTCGGTCGCCTTCCGGCTCGCCTACGACCGGCACTTCGCCGACCGCCGCCGCCTCCTGGTCGTCGAGCCGGGCGGCGAGGGCACCACCGCCTCCGTCGTCGCCGTCAACCTCACCGCCTGCTTCGCCGAGACCGGCATGTCCGCCCTGCTCGTCGAGGCCGACCTGCGCCACCCCGATCTCGCCCGCCGGCTGCCCGAGGTGCCCGGCGCCCGACCCGAGTGGGCCGACCGCGAACCCCTCGACGGCACGCCGTGGCCGGGCGGCCGCCACATCACCGTCGACGCGGGCGAGTCCGGCACCTTCGACCTCGTCCCCGGCGTCCGCGTCCCGCACGTGGCCCGCACCCTCACCTCCGCTGCCACGACCCGCCTCATCGACCAGGCCGACGCCCCCAACACCACCGTCGTCGTCCTCGCCCCGCCCGTCCTCTCCTACGCCGACGCGCTCGCCCTCGTCGACCGGGTCGACGGCGTGGTCGTCGTCTGCGACCCGCGCACGGCGGCCCGTACGGCACTGGAGCGCATCCGCGAGCTCATCGACGGCGCCGGCGGCCAGGTACTCGGCGCGGTCCTGCACCAGGCGGGCCGCCGACGCCGGGTCCGCCGCCGGGACGCCCAGGACACCGCCGCCATCCCGAACCCGAACCCGACCCCGAGCCCGGAGTCCGTCAGCCGGGACAGCCTCTCCTCGGGCACTCGGTGAGGGCCCGCACGGCCCTCGTCAGCTCCGTCCTCGACCAGGCGGTGAGCGCGCTCACCAACATCGCCGTCCTGGTCCTGGTCGCCCGCCACAGCGAGGCCGACACCTTCGCCCTCTTCGCCACCGCCTACGTCGTCTTCAGCGTGTTCCTCGGCGGGTTCGGAGCGTACGTCGGCCAGGAACTGGTCCTCCACAAGGAGCAGCCGCCGTGCCGGGGCGCCGTCGCCTTCACCGCGTCCGCCTCGGCCGTGCTCGGCGCGCTGCTGGCGGGCGGCGCCTTCCTCACCACCGAGGACGCCGCCGTCTTCGCGGCCCTCGGCCTGGTCCTGCCGATCACCCTCACCCAGGACACCCTGCGCTACTGCTTCTCGGTCCTCCGCAAGCCCCAACTGGCCCTGGCGACCGACGCGTTGAGACTTGCGGCGGTCCTCCCCGCCCTCCTCCTCCAGCCGGACAACACCTCGGCGGCCCGTACGACCCTGGTGTGGGGCCTGTCCGCACTCCCCGCCCTCCTGCTGGCCCTGCTCCTGCTCAGGACCCGCACGAAGGGTGAACGGACCGACCTCGGGCGCTATCTCGTACGAGGTCATCTCGGCCGGCGCTTCCTCGTCGAGTTCGGCGTCGGCAACGCCACCAGCCAGCTCGCCGTCCTCGCCCTGGGCCTCTTCGCGACCCCGCTCGCGGTCGGCGCCCTGCGCGGCGCGACCACCCTCTTCGGCCCCCTCAACGTGGCCTTCAACGCGGCCACCGGCTTCGGCCCACCGCTCCTCAACCGCCACCCCGCCCCGCGCAGGGCGGCCCTGCTGGCGGGCGGCGCCCTGGCCGCGGTGGCGGCGGCCTGGGGAGCCGTGCTGTACGCGCTGCCGAGCGGCTGGGGCCGCCAACTCCTCGGCGACACCTGGGAGTCGGCGGCGAAGGTCCTCCCGGCGACCGGCGCCCAGTACGCCGCGATGGCCTTCGGCGTCTGCGGCCTCCTGGCCCTCCGCGTGCTCTCCCCCCGCGCCACCATGCCCGTACAGCTGCTCTTCTCCCCGGTGTCGGCCGGCCTCCTGCTCGCCGGTTACGCATGGACGGGCGTCGAGGGCGCCGCCTGGGGCCTGTGCCTGGGCTCGGTGCTGAAGGGCGCGGCGGCCTGGATCCGAACCACCAGGACCGCGGCGCCGCAACAGGCCAGCACAACTGCCACCACCGCTCCGGACGCAGCGCACTGAACCCCCACGGGGGCCTTGCCGACGGCTCGAAGGCGGCCCGGCGGCACGCCTTCCGGCGTCGGTGGCCGCGTGGCGGGACCGTCAGCGCAACTGCCGCCAGCGCTCCGGGCGCAGTGTCGTGATCAGTGCCAGGCACATGATTCCGATCGCCACCCGGCCCGAGGCCTGCAGCAGCGGGCCCCGTAGCAGGATGAAGGAGTAGCCCGCGACCAGGGGCACGGCGAGGGTCAGGATGCTCGCCGGGCCGGGGCGGGCCACCACGCGGGCGTAGCGCCGGTCGACCCGGGCCGACGCCCAGCCGATCAGGCCGAACCCGGCGACCATCCCGAACGGGCCGAAGTCCAGCCACAGTTCGGCCCACAGAGGTGAGGAGCGGTTGGTGTTGGCGGCCGCCATCCACTCGCTCACCATCACCCCGGTGTCCTTGGGCTTGTCGGTCCACACCGAGCGGGGCACGAAGAACAGGGCGGAGCCGGCCAGCTGGCGGCCGTAGGTGTGGCCGTTGCCGGCGTCGGCGTACGTGATGGTGTTGGCGAACATCGCCATCTGGTCGTAGTCCTTGAGCACCAGCGGATCCAGCACCGAACTGGTCTCGGTGGCCCTCGTGTTGGCCTCGTCGTAGCGGAACCTGTCCGCGAACGGGAAGATCAGCACCGCCGCCGCGACACCGAGGGACAGGGCCGCCCGGTACATCGCCGGGCTCTGCGGGAACACCGTGAAGAGCAGGGCCAGCAGTACGGTCAGGAACCAGTAACGCGGGTTCGAGATCGGGTTGTTGACGATCCCGTTCAACCCGACGAGCGCCACCAGCGCCATCCACGGCAGCGGCCTGCCGCGGGCGCGCGGGGAGGTGATCAGCCAGCGGGTCACCACCATCAGGGCGAGCAGCGCCGGGACCGTCCCGAACCCGCGCAGGATCGCCGTACTGGCCTGGGAGCCGGGCGTGGACAGACCGCTCGTCGCGATCGACTCGTTGATCTCCATCCGGCTCGCGAAGAACACCGAGAGGCCGCCGAGCTTCATCACGAACAGCCCGCTCCCGGCGAACGCCACCGCGATGAGCAGCGCCAGGCGCCGCCGGGAGACCATCGCCGGCCGGAAGACGGTCCGTGCCGTCGACCGCGCCCCCGGCCGGACCAGCACCGCCCCCGCGTCGAAGGCCACGCACGCCACCAGGACGAGCGCGACCGCCTCCGCGAGGTCGGACCGCGAACCCGCGACCGGCACGGGCGTCTTGCCCACGACGTCCTGGGCGAGCGCGGCGATGCCCATCGCCATGTAGACGAACAGCCAGAAGGTGCCCTGGAGCAGCTTGCGGTGCCGGCCCAGGATCATCGCGGAGAGCCGGGCGCCCGCGTAGACGGTGAGCACCAGCTGGAGCCAGAACACCTGGTCGCGCAGACCGGTACCGGGCTGGAGCGCGACGAAGGCCGGCATGAGGACGGTGAGGCTGAGCACGAGGGGCAGTGCCAGGACACGGCGGAGCGCGCCGCGCGGTGAGCCGCCGGTGGCCTCGGCGGGCCGTCGCGCAGTCAGAGTTACCGCCGACATAAGCCCCCCTCTACGTTTAGTTCACAGAGTCTACGGATTTATGTGCGAGTGGCGGGCGGAATCCCTAGGGTGAGGGGACAGGGGGGTACAGGGGGTATCGAGGGGGGTAACTCTTGCGCGATCTGCGGACGTTCACGCTGACCGGGTACGACAAGGGGCGCGGGATCGCCGTCCAGGCTCTGTGGTTCTGCGTGCTGAACACGCTGTTCATGGCCTGGTTCTGCCCGGCGCGAGTACGGGTCGCGCTGCTGCGGGCCTTCGGCGCCGAGATCGGCGAGGGCGTGCTCATAAGACACCGCGTCCGGGTCCTGTGGCCCTGGAAACTGACCGTCGGCGACCACACCTGGATCGGCGAAGGCGCCTGGCTGCTCAACCTCGAACCGGTGACCCTCGGCTCCCATGTCTGCGTCTCCCAGGAGGCGCTGCTGTGCACGGGCAGCCATGACCACCGCAGCACCGACTTCCGGTACCGCAACGCGCCCATCCGCGTGGAGGACGGCGCCTGGATCGCCACCCGCGCGACCGTGCTGGCCGGAGTCACCGTCGGACGGCATGCCGTGGTCGCCGCCGGGACCGTCCTGGCGCGCGACCTGCCGGAACTCACCCTGCACACGGCCGAGGGCCCCCGCGCCTTGAAGGAGCCCACCCCGCACCCGGCCGAGGGCCCCCGCGCCCTGAAGGAGCCCACCCCGTGAGAGCCCTGCACGCCGTCACCCTGCACACCCCCACGCAGGCCTTCGGCGGCCCGGTCCGCGTCGCCGTGAACCTCACCGGAGGCCTCGCCGCCCGCGGTGTCGACACCCGGATCGTCGCCCTCGCGGACGGCTTCGACGGCCCGCTCCCCACCGACGTCGACGGCCGCCCCGCCCGCCTCTACCCGGCCCGCCGGGTGGTGCCCGGCGCCGGCTTCAGCGGCCTCACCTCGCCCGCCCTCCTCGCCGGCGCCCGCCGCCTGGTCAAGGCCGCCGACGTGGTCCATGTCCACCTCGCCCGCGACCTGGTCACCCTGCCGATCGCGCTGGCCGCCCTGAGCGCCCGCCGCCCGCTGGTGGTCCAGACGCACGGCATGGTCGACCCCAGCGACAAGGCACTGGCGAAGGTGCTGGACGCGGTGGCGGTCCGCCGGGTGCTGCGGCGCGCCGACGCGGTCCTGCACCTCACGTCGTACGAACGCAAGGGCCTGGACGCGGTGCTCGGCGGCCGGGACCCCGGCAACGGCATGCGGCTGGTCAACGGGGTGCCCGCGCAGGAGCGGCGGCCGCGCCCCGACGGGCCGCCCCGGGTGCTCTATCTGGCCCGGATGCAGGCCCGCAAACGCCCGTCGGACTTCGTCGCCGCCGCCCCCGAGGTGCTGCGGCGGCACCCGGACGCCCGCTTCGTGATGGCCGGCGCCGACGAGGGGGAGCTGGGGGCCGCCCTGAAGCTCGCCGACGCGCTCGGGGTGTCGGGTTCGGTCGACTATCTGGGCAGCCTCGCGCCCGGTGCCGTAGTGGACGAGCTGCGCCGCACCCATGTGCATGTCCTGCCCTCCGTGGACGAGCCGTTCCCGATGTCCGTCCTGGAGGCCCTGTCGGTGGGCGTCCCGTCGGTGGTGACCCCCACCAACGGTCTCGCCGACGACCTGGCGCGCTCCGGCGCGGGACGCGTGGCGAGGACCCCGGAGGCGCTGGCCGCCGAGATCCTCGCCCTGCTGGAACCCGCCGCCGCGGACACCGCCTCCGCGGCGGCCTGGCAGCTGTCCCGTACGTCGTTCTCGCTGGAGGCGGTCACCGACCGCCTCCACTCCCTCTACGAGTCCTTCGCCCAGGCGTAACACCCGCCGGAGGTGAAGGATCTGGTCCCCTTCTTGATGGTGATCCGGTGCTTGCCGCCGGTCGCCGAGTCGAGGGACCAGGAGCAGTCCTTCGCCGTGGTCAGTGCCCGGTAGGTGCCCGGCGCCGGGTCCTCGTGGGTGCCGTCGGCGTATCCGCCCTCGGCGTCCTCGATGAGCGGCTTCAGCTCGGGGCACAGGCCCTTCACCGCGCCCTCGGCGTCCTTGATGTCCCCGGCGATGATCGCCCCGAGCGTGGCGTCGCGGTCGATCTTCGCGGTGGCGGCGAGCCGGTCGCAGGTCTCCTGACCGGCCTGCAGGATGGCCGCGGGATCGGTGCCCTCGGGCACCCGCCCCGACAGGTACTTCTTCTCCTTCTTGGTGAACGACCCGGTGACCGGGGTGAGTTCGGCGTCGGGGACGGTGTTCTTCGGCCCCTGGGACGTCGCGGGCGCCTTGCCGGGAGCGGTACTGGACGGCGTACCGGCCGCGGGGGCGGGGGTGGACGGGGTCGCCGGGACGCCGGCCCCGTTTCCCGCCGCCCGCGTGGGCTGCTCACCGCTCCCGCCCCCGCCGCCGCACGCGGCGAGCAGGGGCAGGAGCAGCAGTGCCGCGAGGACGGGCCGCCTCATGGAGTCGTTCCGGTCGAGTAGTGCGAGGCCACCTGACTGGACGTCAGAACGCTGCCGTAGACGGCGACTTCGTCGATCTGCCCGGTGAAGAACCGGCTCGACGGACGGTTCGGCCAGCTGTCCAGGTTGTCACCGCCGACCCGCCAGAAGCCACTGCTCTGCTCGTTGCCGGTGACGAACGCGTTGGAGGCGCGCTGGGTGCCGTCGACGTACAGCCTCATGCCGTCGCCGCCCTGGGTGGCGACGACGTGGTGCCAGTTGCCGTCGTTGAAGGACTGCAGCGTGGTGATGGTGCGGACCGAGCCCGTGTAGACACCGAAGACCAGCCGCCCGTTGTTGGTCATGTAGATGTGCTTGTCGTACGACGTGGACGTCAGCTGCACCTTGTTGGCGAAGCCGATGAGCTTGCCGCCGCTGGTCGTGGTCGTCTTGAACCACAGTTCCAGGGAATAGGCCGACGGTGCCGGGTGGCGCCTGTCGCTGTACGTCCACTCGCTCTGCGAGCCCGTGTAGCCCACCGAGGAGCCGGAACCGGCGGCCCCGTCCGGGACGGCCTGGGTCGGGGCGTTCCAGTGGACGCCGCTGTCGTCGCCGCTGGAGCTGTCGGCGGCGTAGGCGTTCGCGGTCTCGTTGAACCGCCAGTACAGAGTGGCCCCGTCACCGCGCACCTTGGCGGCGTACGCGTCGGCCGTGCCCGCCACCGTCACCGACTGGGCGGTGGTCCTGGAGGTGGTGTTCGTGCCGTCCGAGGCGCTGATCCGGTAGGAGTGCGTCTCGCCCGCCGCGACCGCCGTGTCGGTCCAGGTGAGCTGGGGGCGCGACCAGGGCAGCGAGTCGCCCTGGACCTCGTACACCGGGGTGCTCGAGCCGTCCTTGTAGACGCGGTACGTCAGCCGGCTGTCGTCGGTGTCGTAGCTGGAGCGCCAGTGCACGGCGACCTTGCCGGCCTCGATGCTCTCCACCCGCACCTGCGGCAGGGTCGGCGCGCCGGTGTCCGGGCCCGACGAGACCCGGGTCAGACCCTGCTGGGCCGTGCCGCCGACGGTGGTGAACTCGCCGCCGATCCACAGGTAGTCGGTGCCGTTCTTGGGCGCCAGGGCGAACACGCGCGGGCCGATGCCTTCGCCGATGCCGTCGTTGGTGTCCGGGGCCCAGCCGAGCTTCGCCGGGTCGGCCGTGGTCTGGGCGAGCAGATGGCGGCGCTGCCCGTCCGGGTACTCGCCCATGGAGGAGCAGTCGTGGGCGTGCGAGGCGCTGTAGATCACGCCTTGGTAGAGCTGGAGGGCCTGGGTGGCGCCCAGGCAGGTGTCGCGCCAGCGCTGGGCGAAGGTGTCCGGTTCGAAGGCGGTGCGGCCGTCGAAGACGCCGCCGCCGGTGCCTTCGTTGGCGGTGTAGACGCCGGAGGAGTCGGCGGTGATGTCCTTGACGACGGAGGTGTTGGGGAAGAACCCGCTCGGATACGCCCGCGTCACCGCTCCGGTGGTGGCGTCGGTGATGGCCAGGGCGTGCGAGTCGGTGCCGTTGACGGTGAAGAAGTCCCCGCCGACCGCGACGTGCTGCCCGTCCGCGGTGACCTCGACGGCCCGCCCCGGTTCGTCGGCGTTCACCGTCCAGGCGGTCAGCGCCCCGGAGGTGTCCACGGCGGCGAACCGTTCCCGGGTCGCACCGTTGACCGTGCCGAAGTCCCCGCCCAGGTAGACGGTCGAGTCGGTCACGTCCAGCGCCCGCACGGTCGCCGTGACCGCCGGATGGAAGTCGGGACTGGGGGTGCAGGTGTCGATGTCGATCGCGGCGAGGCTGTTCACGCCGACGCCGTTCACGGCACCGAAGTACCCGCCCGCGTACAGGGTCTGCCCGTCCGGGGACACGGCGAGCGCGCGGACGGTCGCGGTGCCCGAGCCGACCGTGAACGACAGGGTGCAGCCGGTCGGCGCACCGGTCGCGGCGTCGAACGCGGCGAAGTTGACCGCCGGCTGCTCGGCGGGGTCCCCGGCGGCCGCGCCGGCCGGGCGGATCGCCGAGAAGGTGCCGCCGGCGAACACCACCCCGTCGGCCTGGGCGAGGGCGTACACGATGCCGTTGGTCTGCCAGGTGTCCAGATCGTCGGCGGTCAGGGCCACCGGGCTGGTGAGCGCGGCGGCGGGGGTGGCGGTCAGGGGAACGGTGAGAAGGGGCGCGGTGAGGGCGAGTGCCAGCGCCGCGACGCCTCTTCGTGAAACGGGTCTTCCGGTTCTGCGACTCTGTGATCTGCCGAGCATGTCTTTCTCCTTGTGCTGCGAGCGGTGCTCCGTGCGATCGGATGCGGGGGGTGGTGGTGAAGGGAGGGCCGGGCGGCCCGGGGAGGGATGACCGGGCCGCCCGGCTGTCTGAGGGGGCTCAGGACGGACCGAAGGTGAGCACCAGCTCCGGCCGGTAGTCCGCGGTCCCGGCCTCGCTGGACCACAGCCACAGGGCATCGGTGCCGCCACCGGTCAGCGCCAGCGACGAAGTCGTCCCGAGCAGTCCCCTCAACCCGTCGGTGTTCAGGGCGACTTCGTAGTCCGTCGACACCGCGCCGGGCGCGGCCAGCGTGCCCAGTACCGCCGCGGACAGCCCGGGACGGTTCGCGTACGTCACCCCCGCCTCGGTCCAGTCCCCGGTCACCGGTACGACGGTGAAGGAGTCCGCCGACCCGGCCGTGCTCAGCGAGGTCGTCCGCAGCCGCAGCACCGCGCCCGTCAGCTCGGTACCGCTGGGCGCGGCCGGCAGGGCGAAGCGCAGGTAGCTCTCGTACGCCGCGCTGCCGCGCACCGCCAGCGAGGTCGACGTCCCGTAGTTCGTCGTGGTCGCCGACCCGTTGACGTACGCGTCCTCGGTCGCGGCCAGCGTGACCGTGGTCTCCTCGCCCCCGCCGCCGGAACCGGTGCCGATCGTGTGGTGCTCGGCGATCTGCCCGGCGCTCAGCGCGCTCGGGTACACGGCCGTCTCGTCCACCGTGCCCGCGAAGAACATGCTCGTCGGGTTGGACGGCCACCCGGTGAGCGTGTCCGCGCCCACCCGCCAGAAACCGGTGGTGTTCAGCGCGGTCGTCACCGTGTTGGAGCCGACCAGCGCCCCGTCCACGTACAGCGCCATCCCGCCCGGCCCCTGGGTGGCGGCCACATGGTGCCAGGCACCGTCGTTGTACGCGGCGCTCGACAGGATCGTCGCCCGGTTCGCGAACCTGCCCGTGCCGAAGCCGAGCTGTCCCGCGTCCGTCATGTAGACGAGCCGGTCGGAGTTCCGGCTGAAGTACCCGTCCCCGGAACCGAAGTTGTCCCCGAACCCGATGATCCGCCCGCCGCTGGTGGTGGTCGTCCGGATCCAGGTCTCCGCGGTGAAGGCACCCGGCCGCGCATGCCGCTTCTCGCTGTACACGTACTCCGACGTGCCGTTGAGCCCGAGCGCCGTGCCGGCCCCCGGCACCGCGGCCGGAGTCTGCCGGTACGACGGGCTGCTCACATACGCCCCGCCGTCATCCCCGCCACTGCTGTCGGAGGCGAAGGTCCCGCCGGGTTCGTCGTACCGCCAGTACAGCGAGGCACCGTCCCTGCGCACGGCGGAGGCGTACGCGTCCGGCACCCGCGCCGCCGTGGCACTGCGGGCCGTCGACAGCGCGCTGGTGTTGGTGCCGTCGCTCGCCGTGATCCGGTACGAGTACGTCGTCCCGGCGGTCACCGAGGTGTCCGTCCACGACACCTGCGGCCGCTCCCACGGCAGCGAGTACACGGTCGTGGTGTGGACCGGCGTCGCCGAGCCGTTCCGGTAGACGTTGTACGTCAGGTCGCCGTCGTCGAGGTCCTGGCTCGCCTGCCAGCGGACGTTCACACTGCCCGGAGTGTCACTGGAGACCCACGCGGCCGGGGTGCTGGGCGCCCCCGTGTCGGGACCGGTGCCGAAACGGCTCAGGCTCTGCTGGGCCGACCCGTTGACGGTGGTGAACTCGCCGGCCAGCCAGAGGAATTCAGATCCGCCGCTGTTCGCGAGCGTCAGCGCCCGCGGGCCGAGCTGCTCGCCGGTGCCCTCGTTGGTGTCCGGCGCCCAGGCCAGCAGCGCCGGGTCGGTCACGCGCTGCGCCAGCAGATGCTTGCGCTCGACGTTGGGGTACTCGCCCATGGAGGAGCAGTCGTGGGCGTGCGAGCCGCTGTAGATCACGCCCTGGTAGAGCTGGAGGGCCTGGGTGGCGCCCAGGCAGGTGTCCCGCCAGCGCTGGGCGAAGGTGTCCGGCTCGAAGGCGGTCCGGCCGTCGAAGACCCCGCCGCCGGTGCCCTCGTTGGCGGTGTAGACCCCCGAGCCGTCGGAGGTGATGTCCTTGACGACGGAGGTGTTGGGGAAGAACCCGCTCGGGTAGGCCCGCGTGACCGCTCCGGTGGTGGCGTCGGTGATGGCCAGGGCGTGCGAGTCGGTGCCGTTGACGGTGAAGAAGTCCCCGCCGACCGCGACGTGCTGCCCGTCCGCGGTGACCTCGATGGCCCGCCCGGACACATCGGCGTCCGCCCTCCACGGGGTCAGCGCCCCGGCCGGCGTCAGCGCGGCGAACCGGGCCCGCGCGATGCCCCGTACGGTCGTGAAGTCGCCGCCCGCGTAGACCGTCCCGTCGGGCGCCACGTCCAGGGCCCGAACGGTCGCGTTGAAGGCCGGGTTGAACGCGGCCCGCGCGGTGCAGCTGCCGATGTCGATCGCGGCGAGCCCGTTGACGGCGACACCACTCACCGCGGTGAAGTAACCACCCGCGTACAGGGTCTGCCCGTCCGGGGACACGGCGAGCGCCCGCACGGTCGCCGTACCACTGCTCCGCGTGAACGACAGCGAACAGCTGGTCGGCGCGCCCGTCGCCGCGTTGAACACGGCGAAGTTCACCGCCGACCGCGTCCCGGCACCCCCGGAGGGGACCCCGGGCGGCCGGATGGTGGAGAAGGTACCGCCCGCGAACACCGTCCCGTTGCGCTCCGCGAGCGCCCACACGATCCCGTTGGTCTGCCAGGTGCTGAGACTGTCGGCGGTGAAGGCGACGGGGGCGGTGACGGCGGAGGCGGAGGGAGCGGCGGTGACGACCCCGCCCAACAGCCCGGCGACGAGGGCAAGCACGCATATGAGCGCCCGCCTGACCGGACCTCGCCTATTGACCGGCGGTTCAGTGACGTCCCTAAGGGGCGCGGGGAACTGCGCGACAAGCCACGACGCAGCCGCAGCCGCAAGACGGCATATCGCGGCACCCCCTATCGCGGCTCTTCCCACGGCATGCCGTCTCATCTGTCGACCCGAACTGCCGTACCCGCCAACTCCTGCTCCAGCCGGGCCACATCCGCGTCCACCATGATCCGCGCCAGCTCCTGCACCTTCACAGAGGGCTTCCAGCCCAGCAGCTCCTCCGCCTTGGAGGCGTCCCCGATGAGCGCGTCGACCTCGCTGGGCCGCTCGTACTTGGGGTCGTAGCGCACGAACTCCCGCCACTCCAGGCCCACATGGGAGAACGCGACCTCCAGGAACTGCCGCACACTCGCCGCCTCACCGGTGGCGACGACGTAGTCGTCCGGCACGTCCCGCTGCAGCATCCGCCACATCGCCTCGACGTACTCCGGTGCGTATCCCCAGTCCCGCACGGCGTCGAGGTTGCCCATGTACAGCCGGTCCTGCAGTCCGGCCTGGATCCGGGCGACGGCCCGGGTGATCTTCCGGGTCACGAAGGTCTCACCGCGGCGCGGGGACTCGTGGTTGAAGAGGATCCCGTTGACCGCGAACATGTCGTACGCCTCGCGGTAGTTGACGGTCGTCCAGTAGCCGAAGACCTTGGCGCACCCGTAGGGACTGCGCGGATGGAACGGCGTGTTCTCGTTCTGCGGCGGGGGAGTGGACCCGTACATCTCCGAGGACGAGGCCTGGTACAGCCGCGTCTCGATCCCGCTCGCCCGCACCGCCTCAAGGAGCCGGACAGCGCTCAGCCCGGTGACGTCACCCGTGTACAGCGGCGCGTCGAAGGAGACCCGGACATGGGACTGCGCGCCCAGGTTGTACACCTCGTCGGGCCTGAGATCCCGCAGCAGATTCACCAGCGCCACGCCGTCCGACAGATCGGCGTGATGGAGCACGAAGGACCGTTCCGGCCGGTCCGGACCCTGATAGATGTGGTCGATCCGCTCGGTGTTGAAACTCGACGACCTGCGGATCAGGCCGTGCACGGTGTACCCCTTGCTCAGGAGCAGCTCCGCGAGATACGAGCCGTCCTGACCGGTGACTCCCGTGATGAGTGCCGACTTGCCCATCAGTACCCCCCTCTGCACGGCCGAAATGACCGCGTTTTTTTGTTAATTGACCGGAATTAATGCGGAACGTCCCCCGAACGGGTCCGTCGCTGACACAATCCGCGCATGACAGCTGACGCTTCGCCCAAGCTCACGCCCGTGTCCGAGCCCGAGCGCACGCCGGGGCCCTCGCTGCTTCCCAGTCCGGCCCGGATCTTCGTCGCGGGCCACCGGGGCCTGGTCGGCTCCGCGGTGGCCCGGCGGCTCGAGGCCGACGGACACGAGGTGCTCACCCGCGGCAGGGACCAGCTCGATCTGCGCGACGCCGCGCGGACCGAGGCCTTCTTGCGCGACGTCCGCCCGGACGCCGTCGTGCTGGCCGCCGCCAAGGTGGGCGGGATCATGGCCAACAGCACCTATCCGGTGCAGTTCCTGGAGGACAACCTTCGTATACAGCTGAGCGTGGTGGCCGGCGCCCACTCCGCCGACGTCCCCCGCCTGCTCTTCCTCGGCTCGTCCTGCATCTACCCCAAGCTCGCCGACCAGCCGATCCGGGAGGACTCGCTGCTCACCGGCGCTCTCGAACCCACCAACGAGGCCTACGCCATCGCCAAGATCGCCGGCATCACCCAGGTCAACGCCTACCGCAGCCAGTACGGCCGCTCCTACATCAGCGCGATGCCGACCAACCTCTACGGGCCCGGCGACAACTTCGACCTGGCCACCTCGCACGTCCTCCCGGCCCTGATCCGCCGCTTCCACGAGGCGAGAGAGTCCAACGCCCCCCAGGTCACCCTGTGGGGCACGGGAACCCCGCGCCGCGAGTTCCTCCACGTCGACGACGTGGCGGCGGCGTGTGCCCTCCTGCTGAACCGCTACGACGAAGCGGGCCCGGTGAACATCGGCTGCGGCGAGGACCTGCCGATCAGCGAACTGGCATCGCTGGTCCGCGAGGTGACGGGCTATCAGGGCCAGATCACCTGGGACACGACGAAGCCGGACGGCACCCCGCGCAAGCTCCTGGACGTGACCCGCCTCACCGAACTGGGCTTCAAGCCGGCGGTCGAACTCAGGGACGGCATTGCGGCGACGTACGAGTGGTGGCTCAACCAGCACTGAACAAAGGCCGGTTCGACCGCGCCCCAAAGGGGCGCGGGGCCGTATTGAATCTGCGGCTACCGCCGCGCGGGCGCGACCAGCCCCCACCGGCCCGGAGCCGCCCGACGACCGGGCCCGGCACATCCCCCGGCGCACTCAGTACGCCCCGCGCCCGTCGACCACGGCCCGCAGCGTCCGAGTCATGATCTCCATGTCCGCGGACACCGACCAGTTGTCCACGTACCAGAGGTCCAGCGCCACCGTCTCGTCCCACGACAGATCCGACCGCCCGCTGACCTGCCACAACCCCGTCATCCCCGGCTTGACCGCGAGCCGCCGGTGCTCGACCTGGCTGTAGCGCGCCACCTCCTCGGGCAGCGGAGGCCGCGGCCCGATCAGGGACATGTCCCCACGAAGTACGTTGAACAGCTGGGGCAACTCGTCAAGGGACAGCCGGCGCATCACCGACCCCAGCCGCGTCACCCGCGGGTCGCGCCGCATCTTGAACATGTGCCCGTCGTTCTGGTTGCGCCCCGCCAGCGAGGCCCGCCGGGTCTCCGCGTCGACGACCATCGTCCGGAACTTCCACATGGTGAACGGCCGCCCACCGAGCCCGCAGCGCCTCTGCCGATAGAACACGGGGCCCGGCGAGGAGAACCGCACGGCCAGCGCGAGCGCCCCGAACACCGGCGCCAGCGCCACCACTCCGCACAGCGCGCCCGCCCGGTCCAGCAGTGACTTCAGCCAGGGCTGTCCGAACTCCTGCGCGGGCGGCGACACTTGAAGCACCGTCAGCCCCGCCGCCGACGTGGGCCGCACCCGAGCCTGCGCCACCTCCGCGAGGCCCGGCACCACCGCCAGCTGCAGCCCCGCCCCGTGCAGCGCCCAGGACACCTGCCGCAGCCGGTCCCCGGTCATCCGTAACCCCGGCACCACCAGGGCGACATCCGCCCCGGCCGCCTCCACGGCCCGCAACACGGCCGCGGCGTCCCGCTGATGGTCCGTGTCGAGCGACGCCAGCCGCTCCGACACCGGCATCCCGCACCCGAGCACCTGATGCCCGACGGGCACGACGCCCACCACGACGTACGCGTGATCCGTGCGTGAGGACAGCCGCTCGACGACCTGATCCACGGCGGCCGGCTCCCCGACCACGAGCGCCCTGCGCACCGCCCGCGCCTCACGCCGCTGACGATTGAGATGCAGCCGGGTGAGCGGAGTGACCGTGGCCGTCAACAGCAGCCCGGGCGTCAACGCGGCCAGCGCCAGGGTCGGTTCGGGCCCGTTCTCCACGTCCGACAGCACGAGCGCCAGCGCCAGGATGCCGGCCAGCAGCACCCAGTCCCGTACGGCGGCCAGGACGCCCCACGCCTCACCGAGCCGCTGGGCCGCGTACCGCTGCCGCAGCGCCCGGATCGTCGCCCACGTACCCGCGCCGACGAGTCCGCCGACGACCGGCAGGTCCTGCCCGTCAGCCGCCAGCACCGCGGCCAGAGGCACCCCGATCCCGAAGGTGTCGGTCAGCACCGCCAGTGGCCGGTACCACCGCGCCTTTCCGTCCCCTGCCCGCCCCTTCGGCCTGATGCGCTCCGGTCGGGGTTTCGCCGGGCCGTCCTCCGCGACGACCGCCCGGCCCCCCGGTTCCCCGGCCGATTCCGACACACCGACATCCCGCATGCGCTGCCCCCCAGCCATACGACGCCGTCAGCACGCCCGTTCGCGATGTCGAACTGTTCCCCACCGAACGGGTGTGCCCAAGTGATCGAAAAACGTAGGGCACGACCGTGACCGTTCGGCCGGAGTTTTCGTGGAATTCACACGAATCCGGTGAAGGTGACAGTGCGGGGCCTTCACGTAACCATCACGTGATGTGACGGAAAATACCGGGACAATCACGGATGGCTCACGGGTGAACGGCGCGCGAGGGGTGGTGGGGTCGTCCGGGATCGGGTACATACGATCGAGTAGCACCGGTCGGTAACGAAAACGGTCCAAGATCCCGATTCGCGGCGAGGTGAGCCTCTTGTCCGCCCCATCCACCAGCAAACCCTCCGTCTCCGAGCGCGAGGCCCGCGAGGTCGCCGAGGCGGCCCGGGAACAGGAGTGGCGCAAGCCCAGCTTCGCCAAAGAACTGTTCCTCGGCCGCTTCCGGCTCGACCTGGTCCACCCGCACCCCATGCCCTCCTCCGAGGCCGCCGAGCGCGGCGAGGAGTTCCTCGCCAAGCTCCGCGACTTCTGCGAGACGAAGGTCGACGGCGCCCTCATCGAGCGCGAGGCCCAGATCCCCGACGAGGTCATCAACGGCCTCAAGGAGCTCGGCGCCCTCGGCATGAAGATCGACACCAAGTACGGCGGCCTCGGCCTCACCCAGGTGTACTACAACAAGGCGCTCGCGCTGGCGGGCTCGGCGAGCCCCGCGATCGGCGTGCTGCTCTCCGCCCATCAGTCGATCGGCGTACCGCAGCCGCTGAAGCTGTTCGGTACCGACGAGCAGAAGGAGACGTTCCTGCCCCGGTGCGCCCGCACCGACATCAGCGCCTTCCTCCTCACCGAGCCCGACGTCGGCTCCGACCCCGCCCGCCTCGCCACCACCGCGGTCCCCGACGGCGACGACTACGTCCTCGACGGGGTGAAGCTGTGGACCACCAACGGCGTGGTCGCCGACCTCCTCGTCGTCATGGCCCGGGTGCCGAAGTCCGAGGGCCACCGGGGCGGCATCACCGCGTTCGTCGTCGAGACCAACTCGCCCGGCATCACGGTCGAGAACCGCAACGCCTTCATGGGCCTGCGCGGCATCGAGAACGGCGTGACCCGCTTCCACCAGGTCAGGGTCCCGGCCGCGAACCGCATCGGCCCGGAAGGCGCGGGCCTGAAGATCGCGCTCACCACACTCAACACCGGCCGGCTCTCCCTGCCGGCCTCCTGCGTCGCCGCCGGCAAGTGGTGCCTGAAGATCGCCCGCGAGTGGTCGGCGGCCCGCGAGCAGTGGGGCAAGCCCATCGCCCAGCACGAGGCGGTCGGCTCGAAGATCAGCTTCATCGCGGCCACCACCTTCGCGCTGGAGGCGGTCACGGACCTCGCGAGCCAGATGGCCGACGAGGACCGCAACGACATCCGCATCGAGGGCGCCCTGGCCAAGCTCTTCGCCTCCGAGCAGGCGTGGCTGATGGCCGACGAACTGGTCCAGATCCGCGGCGGCCGGGGCTTCGAGACGGCCGCGTCCCTGGCGGCCCGCGGCGAACGCGCGGTCCCGGCGGAGCAAGTCCTCCGCGACCTCCGCATCAACCGCATCTTCGAGGGCTCGACCGAGATCATGCACCTGCTGATCGCCCGCGAGGCGGTCGACGCCCACCTCTCGGTCGCCGGCGACCTGATCGACCCGGACAAGTCCCTGACGGACAAGGCGAAGGCGGGCGCCAACGCGGGCGTGTTCTACGCCAAGTGGCTCCCGAAACTGGTTGCGGGCCAGGGGCAACTCCCGTACTCCTACAACGAGTTCAAACACGAGGTCGACCTCTCCGTCCACCTCCGCTACGTCGAGCGCACGGCCCGCAAACTCGCCCGCTCCACGTTCTACGCCATGTCCCGCTGGCAGGGCCGCATGGAGACCAAACAGGGCTTCCTCGGCCGGATCGTCGACATCGGCGCGGAACTCTTCGCCATGAGCGCGGCCTGCGTCCGCGCCGAACTCCTGCGCACCACAGAGGCCCATGGCCGCGAGGCCTACCAGCTCGCTGACGCCTTCTGCCGCCAGTCCCGCATCCGGATCGAGGAACTCTTCGGCCGCCTGTGGACCAACACCGACGACCTGGACCGCAAGGTCGTCAAGGGCGTCATGTCCGGCACCTACACATGGCTGGAGGACGGCATCGTCGACCCCTCGGGCGAGGGCCCGTGGATCGCCGACGCCTCTCCGGGGGCGAGCGAGAAGAACAACGTCCACCGCCCGATCCGCTGACCGGCTCATGTCACCGCGTCCCCCGCACGTCCACCGTGAGGGGGACGCGCTGTCCTCACACACCGTCCTTACGGCAACAATGGGGGGATGAGTGACAGTCCAGCTCCCCTCGCGGATCCGCACCTCGTCTACGACCCCGTGGCGGGCGACGGCCCCAAGGACGTGGTGATCCTCGGCTCCACCGGCTCGATCGGCACCCAGGCCATCGACCTCGTCCTGCGCAACCCGGACCGCTTCCGGGTCACCGCGCTGTCCGCCCACGGAGGCCGGGTCTCCCTGCTCGCCGAGCAGGCCCACCGGCTCGGGGTGCGGACCGTCGCGGTCGCCCGCGAGGACGTCGTACCGGCGCTGCGGGAGTCACTCCAGGCCCGGTACGGCACCGGCGAGCCGCTCCCGGAGATCCTGGCCGGTCCCGAGGCGGCCGGCCAGGTCGCCGCCTCCGACTGCCACACCGTCCTCAACGGCATCACCGGCTCGATCGGCCTCGCCCCGACCCTCGCCGCACTGGAGGCGGGCCGCACCCTCGCGCTCGCCAACAAGGAGTCGCTCATCGTCGGCGGCCCGCTGGTCAAGGCCCTCGCCAAGCCGGGGCAGATCATCCCGGTCGACTCCGAGCACGCGGCCCTGTTCCAGGCCCTGGCCTCCGGGACCCGGGCAGACGTGCGCAAGCTGGTCGTCACCGCCTCCGGCGGCCCGTTCCGCGGCCGTACGAAGGACGAACTGGCGAACGTCAGCGTCGAGGACGCCCTCGCCCACCCCACCTGGGCCATGGGCCCGGTCATCACCATCAACTCCGCGACCCTCGTCAACAAGGGCCTGGAAGTCATCGAGGCGCACCTCCTCTACGACATTCCCTTCGACCGCATTGAGGTCGTCGTGCATCCCCAGTCGTATGTCCACTCGATGGTTGAGTTCACGGACGGATCGACAATCGCCCAGGCGACGCCCCCCGACATGCGCGGGCCGATCGCCATCGGCCTCGGCTGGCCCGAGCGCGTCCCCGACGCGGCTCCCGCCTTCGACTGGAGCAAGGCGTCGACGTGGGAGTTCTTCCCGCTCGACAACGACGCGTTTCCTTCGGTCAACCTTGCGAGGCACGTGGGAGAGCTCGCGGGCACGGCCCCGGCGGTGTTCAATGCCGCCAACGAGGAGTGCGTGGAGGCGTTCCGGGTCGGCGCGCTGCCCTTCAACGGGATCATGGAGACCGTGACACGCGTCGTGGAGGAGCACGGCACGCCGGCCACGGGAACCTCGCTCACCGTGTCGGACGTCCTCGAAGCGGAGACCTGGGCCCGCACCCGGGCCCGGGAACTGGCGGCACAGACGGCGGAGGCCCGTGCATGACGACCCTGATGTTCATCCTCGGCATAGCGGTCTTCGCGTTCGGACTCCTGGTCTCGATCGCGTGGCACGAGCTCGGCCACCTCTCCACGGCCAAGCTCTTCGGCATCCGCGTGCCCCAGTACATGGTCGGCTTCGGCCCGACCATCTGGTCGAGGAAGAAGGGCGACACGGAGTACGGCGTCAAGGCCATCCCCTTCGGCGGCTACATCCGCATGATCGGCATGTTCCCGCCCGGCCCGGACGGCCGCCTGGAGGCCCGCTCCACCTCACCCTGGCGCGGCATGATCGAGGACGCCCGCTCGGCCGCCTTCGAGGAACTCCAGCCCGGTGACGAGTCCCGCCTCTTCTACACACGCAAGCCGTGGAAGCGCGTGATCGTCATGTTCGCTGGCCCGTTCATGAACCTGATCCTGGCGATCGGCCTGTTCCTGACGGTCCTGATGGGCTTCGGCATCCAGCAGCAGACCACCGACGTCGCCTCGGTCTCCCCGTGCGTGATCTCCCAGAGCGAGAACCGCGACACCTGCAAGAAGACCGACAAGGCCTCCCCGGCCGCGGCGGCCGGCATGAAGAAGGGCGACAAGATCGTCTCCTTCGCCGGGGTGAAGACGGACGACTGGAACACGCTCTCCGACCTCATCCGCGACAGCGCCGGCAAGACGGTCCCGATCGTCGTCGAGCGCGACGGCAAGCAGGTCTCCCTCACGGCCAGGATCGCCACCAACCTCGTCGCGAAGAAGGACTCCAGCGGGGCCTACGTCCAGGGTGAGTACGTCAAGGCCGGCTTCCTCGGCTTCAGCGCCGCCACCGGCGTCGTCAAACAGGACTTCGGCGAGTCGGTGACCTGGATGACGGACCGCGTCGGCGACGCCGTCGACTCCCTCGCCGCCCTGCCCTCCAAGATCCCGGCCCTGTGGGACGCCGCCTTCGGCGACGGCCCCCGCGAACCGGACTCCCCGATGGGCGTGGTCGGCGCGGCCAGGGTCGGCGGCGAGATCGCCACCCTCGACATCCCGGCGTCCCAGCAACTGGCGATGTTCGTGATGCTCCTCGCGGGCTTCAACCTCTCCCTGTTCCTGTTCAACATGCTCCCGCTGCTGCCGCTCGACGGCGGCCACATCGCGGGCGCCCTGTGGGAGTCGCTGCGCCGCAACCTGGCCAAGCTCTTCCGCCGCCCCGACCCGGGCCCGTTCGACGTGGCGAAGCTGATGCCGGTGGCCTACGTCGTGGCGGGCATCTTCATCTGCTTCACGGTCCTGGTCCTCATCGCGGACGTCGTCAACCCGGTGCGAATCTCCTAGCCATACGGCGTTCACGACGACCCGGCACGCTTCGTGCCGGGTCGTCTTCGTTCGGGTGGCTCCGTGGGACGGATGTGCTCCGGCCCGCGCGCGTGCCGTAATCTCGAAGCCTGGAGCCCACTGTTCCGTTGGCGCCGGACCTTGATCCACGACTTGGGGTTGCACAGCAGATGACTGCGATTTCTCTCGGCATGCCGTCCGTTCCGACCAGGGTTGCCGAGCGCCGCAAGAGCCGGCAGATCCAGGTCGGCACCGTCGCCGTCGGTGGCGACGCCCCGGTCTCCGTCCAGTCGATGACCACGACCCGTACGTCCGACATCGGCGCGACCCTCCAGCAGATCGCCGAGCTGACCGCGTCCGGCTGCCAGATCGTGCGCGTCGCCTGCCCGACCCAGGACGACGCCGACGCCCTGTCCACGATCGCGAAGAAGTCCCAGATCCCGGTCATCGCGGACATCCACTTCCAGCCCAAGTACGTCTTCGCCGCCATCGAGGCCGGCTGCGCGGCGGTCCGCGTGAACCCCGGCAACATCAAGCAGTTCGACGACAAGGTCAAGGAGATCGCGCGGGCCGCCAAGGACCACGGCACCCCGATCCGCATCGGCGTCAACGCCGGCTCCCTCGACCGCCGCCTGCTCCAGAAGTACGGCAAGGCCACCCCCGAGGCCCTCGTCGAGTCCGCCCTCTGGGAGGCCTCGCTCTTCGAGGAGCACGACTTCCGGGACATCAAGATCTCGGTGAAGCACAACGACCCGGTCGTCATGATCGAGGCGTACAAGCAGCTCGCCGCCCAGTGCGACTACCCGCTCCACCTCGGCGTGACGGAGGCGGGCCCGGCGTTCCAGGGCACGATCAAGTCCGCGGTGGCCTTCGGCGCGCTGTTGAGCCAGGGCATCGGTGACACGATCCGCGTCTCCCTGTCCGCCCCTCCCGTCGAGGAGGTCAAGGTCGGCAACCAGATCCTGGAGTCCCTCAACCTCAAGCAGCGCGGCCTGGAGATCGTCTCCTGCCCGTCCTGCGGCCGCGCCCAGGTCGACGTCTACAAGCTGGCCGAGGAGGTCACGGCGGGCCTGACCGGCATGGAGGTCCCGCTCCGCGTCGCCGTCATGGGCTGCGTCGTCAACGGCCCCGGCGAGGCCCGCGAGGCCGACCTCGGCGTCGCCTCCGGCAACGGCAAGGGCCAGATCTTCGTCAAGGGCGAGGTCATCAAGACCGTCCCGGAGTCCAAGATCGTCGAAACCCTGATCGAGGAAGCCATGAAGCTGGCCGAGCAGATGGAGGCGGACGGCGTGGCCTCCGGCGAGCCGTCGGTGGCGGTGGCGGGCTGAGGGACCTGGCTGCAACGCCTTAGGGGCGCGGGGAACTGCACGACCGGCCACACACAACCCGCACCCGCGAACTGCACGCAACCCCCCGATCTATTGGGCGCCCGGCAACACGAACCCCGGGCACCCGATAGCACCCGGCACCACCACAGGGCGACGCTGCTCAGCTTCCGCGGGTACAGTGCGGAGATCAGCGCAGTCCCCAGTGTGAGGCCCCGCCCGTGTTGACCCAGACGACCTCCCGGGTCCTCGAACCGAGCGACCTGGACGCCGCGCTCGCCGTCCTCGACCGCGAGCCGGTCGCGAACGCCTTCGTGACCTCCCGCGTACAGGTCGCCGGCCTCGACCCATGGCGGCTCGGTGGCGAGATGTGGGGCTGGTACGAGGACGGCCTGCTGACCTCCCTCTGCTACGCCGGCGCCAACCTGGTCCCCATCTGCGCCACCCCGCGAGCCGTCCGCGCCTTCGCCGACCGCGCCCGGCGCGCGGGCCGCCGCTGCTCCTCGATCGTCGGCCCCGCGGAACCCACCGCGGAGCTGTGGCGGCTGCTGGAACCCAGCTGGGGCCCGGCCCGTGACGTCCGCGCCCACCAGCCCCTGATGGTCACCGACCGGCCCTCCGCCGACATCGCCCCCGATCCGTACGTCCGGCGCATCCGCAAGGACGAGATGGAGACGATCATGCCGGCGTGCGTGGCGATGTTCACCGAGGAGGTCGGCGTCTCCCCGATGGCCGGTGACGGCGGACTCCTCTACCAGGCCCGGGTCGCCGAACTCGTGGGCTCCGGCCGCTCGTTCGCCCGCCTCGACGCCGACGGCAAGGTCGTCTTCAAGGCGGAGATCGGCGCCGCGACCGACCGCGCCTGCCAGATCCAGGGCGTGTGGGTGGCACCCGAATACCGGGGCCAGGGCTACGCGGCCCCCGGCATGTCGGCGGTCCTGCGCTACGCCCTCGCGGACGTGGCCCCGGTGGTCAGCCTGTACGTGAACGACTTCAACACGGCGGCGCGACGGACGTACCGACGGGTGGGGTTCGAAGAGGTCGGCGCGTTCATGAGCGTCCTGTTCTGAACCCTCGAAGTGCCCAGCCTCTGAAACCCTCGAAGTGCCCAGCCTCTGAAACCCTCGAAGTGCCCGGCCTCGGAAACCCCCGAAGTCCCCGGCCTCGTCCGGCGAACCGCCCTGTACGCTCCCCACATGCGATTCCCCGGTCACGGACACCGCCGCCACCCCGACGACGACATCGTGATCGGCCCCTTGGACCTCTCCGCCCGCGTCGACGAGGCCCTCGCCGTCCAGGCCGTCGCCTTCGGACTCGGTGCCGACGAGGTCGCCGTACGACGCCAGATCGTCCTGCGCCACATGACGTACCCGGGCGCACGGGCCCTCGGTGCCACCGCGGCGGGCCGTCTCGTGGGTTTCGTCTACGGCATGCCCAACGACCGCACCCACTGGTGGTCCACGGTCGTGGAGCCGTACCTCCGTGCCCAGGGCCACGAGACCTGGCTGGACGACTCCTTCGTGATCACGGAGCTGCACGTCCACCCGCACCACCAGAACCAGGGCATCGGCCGCTCCCTGATCACCACGATCACCGACGGCGCCACCGAACCCCGCTCGATCCTCTCCGCGATCGACACCGACAGCCCGGCCCGCGGCCTCTACCACTCGCTCGGCTACCAGGACCTGGCCCGCCAGGTCCTCTTCCCGAGCGCCCCGAAGCCGTACGCCGTGATGGGCGCCCCCTTGCCGCTGCGCCGCCGATAACCGATTTCCACCACAACCGGCCCCCCGGCTAACCTCCTAGCCATCACCGTTTTCCCGGCAGGAGTACGAGAACCATGGCCAACGCACCGGTCCAGCGCATGTCCCAGTTGATGGCGAAGACGCTGCGCGACGACCCGGCGGACGCCGAGGTCCTCAGCCACAAGCTCCTCGTCCGCGCCGGCTACGTCCGACGCACCGCCGCCGGCATCTGGAGCTGGCTGCCCCTCGGCATGCGGGTCCTGCGCAACGTGGAGCGGGTGGTCCGTGAGGAGATGGACGCCATCGGCGCCCAGGAGGTGCTGCTCCCCGCCGTCCTGCCGCGCGAGCCGTACGAGGCGACCGGCCGCTGGGAGGAGTACGGCCCCGAGCTGTTCCGCCTCCAGGACCGCAAGGGCGGCGACTACCTCCTCGGCCCGACCCACGAGGAGATCTTCACCCTGCTGGTGAAGGACCAGGCGTCCTCCTACAAGGACCTGCCGGTCATCCTCTACCAGATCCAGAACAAGTACCGCGACGAGGCCCGCCCGCGGGCCGGTGTCCTGCGCGGCCGTGAGTTCCTGATGAAGGACTCGTACTCCTTCGACACCGAGGACGAGGGCCTGGCCCGGTCCTACGCGCTGCACCGCCAGGCCTACCAGAAGATCTTCACGCGCCTCGGCCTCGACTACCGCATCTGCGCCGCCACCGCGGGCGCGATGGGCGGCTCGAAGTCGGAGGAGTTCCTGGCCCCGGCCGGCGCCGGCGAGGACACCTTCGCCGACTGTCCGAACTGCGACTTCGCGGCGAACACCGAGGCGATCTCCTACGAGCTCAAGCCGGTGGACGGATCCGCCGTCCCCGCCGCCGAGGACATCCCGACCCCCGACACCCCCACCATCGAGACCCTCGCCGCCCAACTCGGCGTCCCGGCCTCCGCGACCCTGAAGAACCTCCTCGTGAAGGTCGACGGCGAGATCGTGGCCGTCGGTGTCCCCGGCGACCGTGAGGTCGACATGGACAAGGTCGAGGCGCACTTCGCCCCGGCCGTCGTCGAGATGGTCACCGAGGCCGACTTCGCGGGCCGCCCGGACCTCGTCCGCGGCTACGTCGGACCGCAGGGCCTGGGGGAGAAGGTCACGTACATCGCCGACCCGCGCGTGGCCCCGGGCACCGCGTGGATCACCGGCGCCAACAAGGTGAACACCCACACCAAGAACGTCGTCGCGGGCCGGGACTTCGAGGTCGCCGAGTACGTCGACGTCGTGGTCGTGCAGGACGGCGACCCGTGCCCCAAGTGCGGCACCGGCCTCGTCCTGGACCGGGCGATCGAGATCGGCCACATCTTCCAGCTGGGCCGCAAGTACGCCGACGCCCTCAAGCTCGACGTCCTCGGCCAGCAGGGCAAGCCGGTCCGCGTGACCATGGGCTCCTACGGCATCGGCGTCACCCGCGCGGTCGCGGCCATCGCCGAGCAGACCGCCGACGAGCAGGGTCTGTGCTGGCCCGCCGAAGTCGCCCCGGCCGACGTCCACGTGGTGGCCGCGGGCAAGGCCCTCCAGACCGAGCTGGCCCTGGAGGTCTCCGAGAAGCTGCGCGCCGCGGGCCTGCGGGTCCTGGTCGACGACCGCGCGGGCGTCTCCCCGGGCGTGAAGTTCACGGACGCCGAGCTCATCGGCGTACCGAAGATCCTTGTCGCGGGCCGCCGTTCCGCCGAGGGCGTCCTGGAGCTGAAGGACCGCAAGACCGGTGAGCGCGAGGAGCTGACGGTCGACGAGGCGATTGCCCGGCTGTCCGCCTGACCCGCCTGCCGTCCGGCCCGTTCCCCGTCCGCGCACTCCGCAGGACCGGGGACGGGCCGACGCGTGCCCGGTCCGGGTCAGCCGGCTTCCGCTCCGTGGACGCAGGGGAACAGTTCCCGGGGAAGCTCCACACGCATCCCGCAGAAGCAGCGCAGCGGGCCGCCGCGGGAAGCGGGGGCGCCGAGATCGACGATGAGGATGTCCGCCACCTCCCGCAGCGCATCACCCGTGGACGCACTTCGGGAGACTCGGATGCTGACCTCGTCCGAGTCCCAGACCGCGATGCTCGCCAGACCGTCGGCAACGGCAATGTGGACGCACACAACTGTCTCCCCAGGAAAGCGCTACGGCATGAGCGTTCCGCTCCGGGAGGCCAGCGGCTGACTGATGGTACCGACGGCGGCCGGATGCATGCACTGTTTCGGCATATTCACCCGTCGCATCCGGACCGTGCGTCACAACCGGCGGATGTCGGCGCGACCGGCCGGGCAGCCGGTCGCGCGGCGCTGGCCTCACACGATGCGACTGACCTGAAGCATCGCCTCGGCGTCCTTCAGTAGTGCGCGCTGACGTGCCTCCGGCAATTGCCGGTAGAGCTTCAGGAGCCGGGCCTCGCGCTCGTCCGCGCTGGGGCCCGGCACGGGGCGGCCGACCGCCTCGAAGAACTCCTTCGGCGTCGTGCGGACGCCCCAGCGCCGGAACACCTCGACCATGACACGGAGTTTCTCCGGGTCGATGCGCGAGGTGCCGCGGGTGCGGTTCATCCAGGCGTTGAGCGTCGGGTAGGCGATGCCGGTCTCCGCCGCCAGGTCCTTCTGGGTCCTGTCCGGCACCTGTGCCAGCAGACGTTCGAGCAGGGCCGCCAGATCCTCGTCACGGCGCGGCGGGTCCTGGCCGGTCTCGGGGGATGCTGGGCGGCTCGCCTCGTTCGTCACGCCTCCGAGGATCGGTCATCGTTATCTACAAGCGCAAGTAGATCGCAGATCGGGCCTGTGGGGGTCCCGTGTGCACGCCGTAACTCTCCTGTCACAGAAGCACCTTGACACGATCTACATCTACATGAAGACTGCGGAGCGCATCCGGAATCTACATCTACATGGATAACGAAGATACGGGGCTTGCCGCTCCGCACCTCTGCATCGATGCCGACGGGAGAGCGATCATGTCGTTACCGGCCCACCCCATCGTCCCGGCCACCCCGGAACCCGAACTGGTCACACGTGCTCGCGCCGGGGACCGTGAGGCGTTCGCCGCGCTGTACCACCAGCACTACCGCGCCGTGTACGGCTTCCTCCTCGTCCGGACGCGCAACAGACATCTGGCGGAGGACCTGACCCAGGAGGCCTTCGTCCGCGCCCTGCGCCGGATCGACGGCTTCACCTGGCAGGGCGTCGCCTTCGCCGGCTGGCTCACCACCATCGCCAAGAACCTCTGGCTCGACGAACTCGGCCGTGGCCGGACCCGGTGGGAGACCCCGGTCGGGGAGTTCGACGACCCCCGCGGGGTGAGCACCGGCACGGGAGACCGGGTCCCGCGCGACCTGGAGGCTGTCGAGGCACGGGAAACGGTCCGCGCCGCCCTGAAAACCCTCAACGCCCGGCAGCGGCACTGTGTGGAGCTGCGTTACCTGGACGAACTCACCCCGCAGGAAACGGCGTTGGTGACGGGTCAGACGGTCGGAGCCGTGCGCACGCTCACCTGCCGGGCCCTGCTGAAGCTGCGCTGGTCCATCGGGGCGGTGTCCGCGTGAACAGCAACCTCACCCATGCCGCCGGCGTGATCCGCGCCGTCCTGGGGTCCGTCCCGCCGGAACAGGCGGCGGCCGTCGCCCACGCGCTCGACTGCGCCCGGCTCCTCGTCGACCCCCGCCGCCCCCCGGGCGCCCTCCTGTACCGCACACCCGGCGGAGGCTGGTCCCGCTTCCCGCGTCCGCTGACCGAGCTGGAGCGCAAGGCGCTGGACTGGGACGCCGCCTGCGCGCGGGCGCGGCAGGTCGCCCAGGTCATCGGCCGTCATCTCGCCGGCCATCTGAACCCCACCGACATCCGCGTCGACGGCGACCGGGTACGGGTCGTGCTCCGCGTCGACGGGCCCACGCAATGGACCCGCTGGCGCGCCTACTTCGGCATCACGATCGTCGGCGAGGGCACCCGCCCGCACACCGTGATCGGCGAGGGGATGCGGGACGGCGTACGCATGACGGTGGTGGCTCACGGAGCCGCGGCGACACTGCCCTCCGCCGCCCCCACCGCCCCGACCCGCCCCTTCCGCATGGGCGACCGGGTCTACGACCTGGCGCTCCCGTTGCGCGACGCGCACGGGGACGTCTGGTACTTCCAGGGGTGCAGGCGTCAGGACGGCATGCCGCTGATGTCCGTGGACGGCCGGCCCGAGCGCTGCTCCCTGGCCAACGTGGCGGCCCACCTGGGACCGCTGACACCGGTACGGGCCGTGCCCCCGGACGACGTGGACCCCGCGGCGTCGGCGCTCGCCCCGGTACCGGCGCCGCCCGCGTACGGACCGGCGGGACCGGTCCGATGAGCCTGCGCGCACCCACCGCGGAGACCTGGGCGGACGCGGGTTCGCGGGCCTGGGAGACGAGCGCGGCCTGCCGGGGGCAGGACGCCGACCTGTGGTTCACCCAGCGGTACACGTCCACGGCGCTGGCGATCTGTGCGGCCTGCCCGGTGCTCGACCCCTGCCGGACCGCGGTGCTGCACCGGGAGAGGAGCCTCCCGCGCTGCGACCGCCAGGGCATCATCGCCGGCCTGACGGGCGCCCAACGCCACGCCCTGGCCCAGACGGCGGACGGCCCGCCACGCCGGAACACCGAGCCGCCTCCCGCCCCGCCGGACGACGACGTGCCACCGACCCCGACACCCGACCGCTCCACGGGCCCCTCCCGCCGACCACCCACGGGGAGCCGACGTCCACACCCGGCCGCACGGCCCCTCCGGGCCGCCGCCCCTCCTCCCCGGACGGCCGCCGCCCCTCCTCCCCGGACGGCCACCGGCCCGCCGTCCGTCCGGGTCGACGACCCCGTTCCGCCCGAGACGCCGCCCTCCGGCGACGGGCCGTACGGGCGCGACGCCCGGGACCCGAGGCCCCGCCTCGCGCCCTGCGGGACTCGGGCCGCCTACCAACGGCACCTGCGCCGGGGCGAGTTCGTCGACGAGGCGTGCCGGGACGCCAACGCCCGTGGTGCCGGGCGATACCGGCGCACCGGATCCACCCGCGACCGTACCGACGAGACCCGCCCCCGTGCGGCCACCGTCGCCGCGGCCGACGGACCGTGCTGAGACCTGTTCACCGTCACCGGAGTACCTGATGTCCACGCCCCCTCCGATCACCCCGCACGAGGCAACGGACGCCCCCGGTCCAGGGCTGCCCGGCGCGCTGGGACGGACGGCCGCCGCCCTGCGCCGTGCGCTGCGCCCCGGCCGCCTGCCCCGCTCCGAGCGGCGCGACCTGGACGACTGCCGTCGGGAACGCGACCGCTGGCAGCGTCACGCCGACTCCTACGAGCGGGAGCTGACCCGCGTCCGGCTCGACCACGCACACCTGCTCGCCTGGCTGGCCGCGCTGCACCCCGCGAGCGCCGTCCTCGCCCCCGACAGCGAGGCCGGCCCCGACGGCGTCCATCATCTGCGCATCGAGGCCGGCGGGCGGCAGCTGTCCTGGCGGCTGCACCCGGCCGACCTCCCGCTGTTCGCCCACACCCCGTACGCCCCGCACGCCCTCGCCGCGGACGGCCCTCCGGCCACCGACCAGGCGGCCCACCTGCGCCGTCACACCCGGCTTCTGGCACTGGAGGGAACGCTGCTCACCGAGCCTGCCGAACCCACCGCAACCGTCACCGGCCCCCGCCGGCCACCCAAGGCCCCCACCCACCCGCCGCCCTCCCCGTGAGACTCCGGTCGGCAGGCTCGGGAGGCACGTCGGCCGGACCCACCACGCCCCCCTGCGACGACCCTCGGCAGGGGGGCGTGTTCCGTCCGCAACGGCGCCCGGCTACAGCCAGCCCGCGAACTCCAGCAACAGCTCCGCGTCCTGGGCCCGGCCGACCCTGAGCGCCCGCACCCCGGACTCCACGGCCCGGAACAGCGTCCACCCCCGCAGCCGCTCCTGATCCACGTCCAAGGACTCCGCGAGCCGCTTCACCCGACGCCGCGTGATGGACGCCCCCGAGGGCGAGGCGATCAGGTCCTCCACCCGGTCCCGCACCAGCCGGGCCAGATCGAACGCGCACTCACCCACCACCGGGTCCGGCCCCACCGCCAGCCACGGCGTCCGCTCCCCGGCCAGCACCTTGCTCTGCCGGAACGTGCCGTGCAGCAGCCGCTCCTCGGGCGGCGCGGCCAGCAGCTCCTCCCGCGCGGCCATCGCCGCGGCGACCAGCGGCCCGACCTCGGCTCGTTCCGACGCGGTCGCCCGCATCGCCTGCGCCTGCCGTCCCGTCCGCTCGGCCACCGTCTCGAACGCGTGTCCGGCGGGCGGTTCGACCCACAGCCGCCGCAAGGTACCCGCCGCCTCCAGCAGCGCCTTCGCCTCGGGCAGTGACCGCACCGACACATCGGGATGCAACCGCTCCAGCAGCAGCACCCCTTCCCCCGCGAAAGGCTCCAGCAGCTGTACGGCCCCCAGCCCGTCCCAGTGCGCCAGGGCCGCCCGCTCGGCCTCCGGCCGGAACCGCGGCGGGGCCAGCTTGAGCACGGCGGGAGTGCCGTCGGCCCGCCGGACCAGCACGACCAGGCTGCTGCGGCCGCCGGGCACCTGCACCCGCTCCACGGTCAACTCGCGTAGCGCGACGGCCTGCTGAGCCGCCTCGGGCAGCTTCTCCAACCAGTCGTCACCGTCAGGTGCCGTCTCACCGAGCGCC
Source organism: Streptomyces sp. NPDC057280 (assembly GCF_042668605.1). Lineage (NCBI taxonomy): Bacteria > Bacillati > Actinomycetota > Actinomycetes > Kitasatosporales > Streptomycetaceae > Streptomyces > Streptomyces sp. NPDC057280. The sequence goes on along the minus strand of NZ_JBHUYR010000008.1, from coordinate 31,072 downwards.
CTGACCAGACGCTGCGGCGGTGCGAAAGCCATACCCGAGTTCTTCCTTCCGTACGTGTTACGCCGTGGGAGTCGGCTTGGCCGTGGCCGCCGCCGCCCGCTCGGCGAGACCAGGGAAGGCTACGCTCTCCCCGCGCCAGCGCACCGCCCGCACCGCCGCCTCCCGCAGCGCCTCCGCGGCCATGGACCGCCGCCCGTCCACGGTTGCCCGTACGAGGTCGGAGTACACCCCGGCGACCCGGTCCTCCAGCTCCGCGGCCAGCCGTACGGCCGCCTCCGAGTCCGGCACCGGGAACGGCAGCGCGTATCCGGCCGCCGCGGCGGCCGGCTTGCCGCCCAGGTCCCGCACCTCCCGGACCAGCAGGTCACGCCGGGCGCGATGGGCGTCGTACGCGGACCGCGCCTCGGTGCGCCGGCCCTCGCGGATGCGGCCGCCGACGACGCCGTAGCCGTAGACGGCCGCGTGCTCGGCCGCCAGGGCCGCCTGGAGCGCGGTCAGGGTCCGCTTCTCGTCCTCGTCGCTCACTTGGCCCCCTCCTTCAGCAGATACGCGTGCGCCGCACCGGCCGCGGCCACCGACGCCAGCAGCCGGGCCAGCTCGCCCGGCACGTCGAGCAACGCCTTCGCCCGCGCGTCGGCGAGCGCCCGCTCGGCGTCGGCCAGCTCGACCAGGGCGTCCTTCTCACTCACCGGCGCGGTGGCCGAGGGCGACGGCCGCGACACCGTGGGGGAGGCCGCGGTGACGGTTCCTCCGAACGCCTCCACATGCCGTACGGCCGCGTCCCGCAGCGGTGCCAGCCGCTCCGCCAGCGCCGGATACGCGGCGAGGACGACGTCGTACCGTTCGACGATCCCCCTGCTGTCCCGCGCCGCACGCGTGCGTGCCCGCTCGGTGACCGACGGGCTGCCCCCGGTGCTCTCCTCGGAGTCGGAGTCGTCGGACCCGGAGGAGCAGCCCGTCAGGAGGGCGGCTCCGGCGGCCGAGGCGAGGAGGGTTCTTCTGCGCGGCCCCGAGGGGGTGCGCGGCGGCGGGGGGTACGGCACGGCAGACGTCCTCGGGGGCTCGTACGAACATGCGGGCGGGAAGGGCGGCCCCGCCGGTGATCACGGTACCCGCGCACCGGTCCGCAGCCACTCATCGGCACCGTTGCCGGGCCCCCGGCGGCGCACGATGGACGGCAACAGTCCTTCGGACCGGATACCCTTTGACCAGACACGCGACCTTCCCACAACAGCACACGCGGCCGAGGAGTCACCCGGATGAGCACCACCCAGAGCGAGAGGCTGCGAGAGCTCCTGGAACCGCTCGTCACCTCCCAGGGACTGGATCTCGAAGAGATCGCCGTGGACTCCGTCGGACGCAAGCGCGTGCTGCGTGTCGTCGTCGACTCCGACCAGGGCGCCGATCTGGACGCCATCGCCGATGTGAGCCGCGCGCTCTCGGCGAAGCTCGACGAGACGGACGCGATGGGCGAGGGCGAGTACACCCTCGAGGTCGGCACCCCGGGCGCGGAGCGCCTCCTCACCGAGCACCGGCACTACGCCCGCGCCGTCGACCGGCTGGTGAAGTTCCAGCTGGCCGAGGGCGGGGAACTGGTCGCCCGGATCCTGACGGTCGACGACGACGGCCTGGACGTCGAGGTCCCCGGAGTGAAGGGCCGCAAGGCCACCAGCCGCAGACTCGGCTTCGCCGAGATCGACAAGGCGCGCGTCCAGGTCGAGTTCAACCGCAAGGACAAGAAGGAAGAGGAGGCGTAGCCGTGGACATCGACATGAGTGCCCTGCGGGGCTTGGTACGGGAGAAGGAGATCTCCTTCGACCTGTTGGTCGAGGCGATCGAGTCGGCCCTCCTCATCGCCTACCACCGCACCGAGGGAAGCCACCGCCACGCGCGCGTGCGCCTCGACCGGGAGACCGGCCATGTGGTCGTGTGGGCGAAGGAAGACCCCGAAGACCTCGAAGAGGGCCAGGAGCCCCGCGAGTTCGACGACACCCCGTCCGACTTCGGCCGTATCGCCGCCACCACCGCCAAGCAGGTCATCCTGCAGCGGCTGCGCGACGCCGAGGACGACGCGACGCTCGGCGAGTACGCCGGGCGTGAGGGCGACATCGTCACCGGTGTGGTCCAGCAGGGCCGCGACCCGAAGAACGTGCTCGTCGACATCGGCAAGCTGGAGGCCATCCTGCCGGTGCAGGAGCAGGTCCCGGGTGAGACGTACCCGCACGGCATGCGGCTGCGGTCGTACGTCGTACGAGTGGCGAAGGGCGTGCGCGGTCCGTCCGTCACCCTGTCGCGCACCCACCCCAATCTGGTGAAGAAGCTCTTCGCGCTGGAGGTGCCGGAGATCGCCGACGGGTCCGTCGAGATCGCCGCCATCGCGCGTGAGGCCGGTCACCGTACGAAGATCGCGGTGCGGTCCACCCGCAGCGGGCTCAACGCCAAGGGCGCCTGCATCGGCCCCATGGGCGGCCGGGTGCGCAATGTCATGGGTGAGCTGAACGGCGAGAAGATCGACATCGTCGACTGGTCGGACGACCCGGCCGAGATGGTGGCGAACGCGCTGTCCCCGGCCCGCGTCTCTAAGGTCGAGGTCGTGGACCTCGCGGCCCGCTCCGCGCGCGTGACCGTGCCGGACTACCAGCTGTCCCTGGCGATCGGCAAGGAAGGGCAGAATGCCCGGCTCGCGGCCCGCCTGACCGGCTGGCGGATCGACATCCGTCCGGACACCGAGCAGCCCGCCGAGCAGGACTGAGGAATAGATCCAAGCCGCGGTTGGCTTAGATCACGACAACAACCGTTCGATTCCTGCCCCAAAGGGGTGAGGTCGGTACGGGGAGGTAGACTTAGCAGTGTCTGGCCGGACGCGCGCCCGCGCATGCCCTGAACGCACCTGTGTGGGGTGCAGGCAGCGAGCGGCCAAGACCGATCTGCTGCGCACCGTGGCGATCAAGGACGCATGCGTCCCCGATCCAAGCGGTACGCTGCCCGGCCGGGGCGCCTATGTGCACCCCGCCCTGGTCTGTCTCGACCAGGCGGTACGCCGCCGGGCGTTCACGCGGGCGCTTCGCGCCCCGGGAGCGCTCGACGTAAAGGCGTTGCGCCAGTACGTCGAGCAGACAGACAGTTGCTGAGCAGGCAACACCGCAAGGAGTGTCGTACGGAACCCCCGTGCGGCCCTGGTACCCCGCGAGTTGGAAGTAGGTCGAGATTGCGATGAGCACTCGATGAGCACGCGATGAGTACGCCCATGAAGTAGCGACGGTCCGGACGCAACCCGGACCTAAAAGGAGCGAAGTGGCTAAGGTCCGGGTATACGAACTCGCCAAGGAGTTCGGGGTTGAGAGCAAGGTCGTCATGGCCAAGCTCCAGGAACTCGGTGAATTCGTCCGTTCGGCGTCTTCGACCATCGAAGCGCCCGTCGTCCGTAAGCTGACGGACGCCCTCCAGCAGGGCAACGGAGGCGGCAAGCCCGCCCCGCGCAAGGCTGCCCCGGCGAAGCCGGCAGCCCCCTCTCCGGCGCAGGCTGCCCGTCCGGCCGCCCCGCGCCCGCCGGCTCCCAAGCCGGCCGCCGCCGAGACGCCCGCGGCTCCCGCCGCGCCGGCTGCTCCCGGCCCCCGTCCCACCCCGGGCCCGAAGCCCGCGCCGCGCCCCGCGCCGGCGTCCCCGGCTCCGACCACGCCCGAGTTCACGGCGCCCCCGTCGGCCCCCGCCGCACCGGCCCCCGCGCAGGGCTCCGGCCCCCGTCCGGGTGCCCCGCGTCCGGCCGGCCAGCAGGCCCCGCGTCCGGGTGCCCGCCCCGGCGGCCCCGCACAGGGCGGCCAGGGTCGTGGCGACCGTCCCGCTCCCGGCGCCCAGCGTCCGGGTGGCCAGGCGCCGCGTCCCGGTGCCCGTCCGGCCGGTCCCCGTCCGGGCAACAACCCCTTCACCTCTGGTGGCTCCACCGGCATGGCGCGCCCGCAGGCGCCCCGTCCGGGCGGTGCCCCGCGACCCGGCGGCCCCGGTGCCCCCGGTGAGCGTCCCGGCGGCGCCCCGCGTCCGCAGGGCCAGGGCGGTCCCCGTCCCCAGGGCGCGGCGGGCGGTCCCCGTCCGCAGGCTCCGGGCGGTCCGCGTCCGACCCCGGGTGGCATGCCCCGTCCGCAGGGCGGTCCCCGTCCCGGCGGCGGCCCCGGCGGCCCGCGTCCCAACCCCGGCATGATGCCGCAGCGTCCTGCTGCCGGCCCGCGTCCCGGCGGCGGTGGCCCCGGTGGCCGTGGTCCCGGTGGCGGCGGTCGTCCCGGTGGCGGCGGCGGTCGCCCGGGTGGCGGCGGCGGCTTCGCCGGCCGTCCCGGTGGCGGCGGCGGCTTCGCCGGTCGTCCGGGCGGTCCCGGTGGCGGTGGCGGCGGCTTCGCCGGCCGTCCCGGTGGTCCGGGTGCCGGTGCGGGCGGCGGCGGTCGTCCCGGCTTCGGCGGTCGTCCCGGTGGTCCGGGTGGCCGTGGTGGCACGCAGGGCGCCTTCGGTCGTCCCGGCGGTCCCGCGCGTCGCGGTCGCAAGTCGAAGCGGCAGAGGCGCCAGGAGTACGAGGCCATGCAGGCCCCGTCGGTCGGCGGCGTGATGCTGCCTCGCGGCAACGGCGAGACCGTTCGCCTGTCGCGCGGTGCCTCGCTCACCGACTTCGCCGAGAAGATCAACGCCAACCCGGCGTCGCTCGTCGCGGTCATGATGAACCTCGGCGAGATGGTCACGGCCACGCAGTCCGTCTCCGACGAGACGCTCCAGCTCCTCGCCGACGAGATGAACTACACGGTTCAGATCGTCAGCCCGGAGGAGGAGGACCGCGAGCTGCTCGAGTCCTTCGACATCGAGTTCGGCGAGGACGAGGGCGACGAGGAGGACCTGGTGGTCCGCCCGCCGGTCGTCACCGTCATGGGTCACGTCGACCACGGTAAGACCCGACTCCTCGACGCCATCCGCAAGACGAACGTCATCGCGGGCGAGGCCGGCGGCATCACCCAGCACATCGGTGCCTACCAGGTCTCGACCGAGGTCAACGACGAAGAGCGCAAGATCACCTTCATCGACACCCCGGGTCACGAGGCGTTCACCGCCATGCGTGCCCGTGGTGCGCGGTCGACGGACATCGCGATCCTCGTCGTCGCGGCCAACGACGGCGTCATGCCGCAGACGGTCGAGGCGCTGAACCACGCCAAGGCGGCCGACGTGCCGATCGTCGTCGCGGTCAACAAGATCGACGTCGAGGGTGCCGACCCGACCAAGGTGCGCGGTCAGCTCACCGAGTACGGCCTGGTGGCCGAGGAGTACGGCGGCGACACCATGTTCGTCGACATCTCCGCCAAGCAGGGTCTGCACATCGACTCCCTGCTGGAGGCCGTGGTCCTCACCGCGGACGCCTCGCTCGACCTGCGGGCCAACCCGCACCAGGACGCGCAGGGCATCGCGATCGAGTCCCGTCTCGACCGCGGCCGTGGTGCCGTGTCGACGGTCCTCGTCCAGCGCGGCACCCTGCGGGTCGGCGACACCATGGTGGTCGGCGACGCGTACGGCCGAGTCCGGGCGATGCACGACGACAACGGCAACAACGTGGCCGAGGCCGGCCCGTCGACGCCGGTCCAGGTCCTGGGCCTGACCAACGTCCCGGGCGCGGGCGATAACTTCCTGGTGGTCGACGAGGACCGTACGGCCCGTCAGATCGCCGAGAAGCGCGCCGCCCGTGAGCGCAACGCCGCGTTCGCCAAGCGCACCCGCCGCGTCTCCCTCGAGGACCTGGACAAGGTGCTCAAGGCCGGCGAGGTCCAGCAGCTCAACCTCATCATCAAGGGTGACGCTTCTGGTTCCGTCGAGGCGCTCGAGTCCTCCCTGCTCCAGCTGGACGTCGGCGAAGAGGTCGACATCCGCGTCCTGCACCGCGGCGTCGGTGCGGTCACGGAGTCGGACATCGACCTGGCGATGGGCTCCGACGCCATCGTGATCGGCTTCAACGTCCGCGCGGCCGGCCGCGCGGCGCAGATGGCCGAGCGCGAGGGCGTGGACGTCCGGTACTACTCGGTCATCTACCAGGCGATCGAGGAGATCGAGGCGGCCCTCAAGGGCATGCTCAAGCCGGAGTACGAAGAGGTCGAGCTCGGTACGGCGGAGATCCGCGAGGTCTTCAAGTCGTCCAAGCTGGGCAACATCGCCGGTGTCCTCATCCGCTCGGGCGAGGTCAAGCGCAACACCAAGGCGCGCCTCATCCGCGACGGCAAGGTGGTCGCGGAGAACCTCAACATCGAGGGTCTGCGTCGCTTCAAGGACGACGTCACCGAGATCCGCGAAGGCTACGAGGGTGGTATCAACCTCGGAAACTTCAACGACATCAAGGTCGACGACGTCATCGCGACGTACGAGATGCGCGAGAAGCCGCGCGTCTGACCGTCACAGCACGCGATCGGGGCCGATCGGCGGGGAAGTTCCTCCACGGAATTTCCGTCGATCGGCCCCGGCCGTTGCGTGTACGGTTCCCGTATCGGCGTCCAAGCGCGGCGCCCGTACCCCGAACCGGCGGGACATCCGGACACACACATGTATGTGGGGACTCTGTCCTTCGACCTGCTCCTCGGCGACGTCCACTCGCTGAAGGAGAAACGCTCACTCGTCCGTCCGATCGTGGCCGAGCTCCAGCGCAAGTACGCGGTGAGTGCGGCGGAGACGGGCAATCAGGACCTCCATCGGCGGGCCGAGATCGGGCTCGCGGTGGTATCCGGGGACACAGGCCACCTCACCGACGTACTGGACCGCTGTGAGCGGCTGGTGGCCGGGCGGCCCGAGGTGGAACTGCTGTCGGTTCGACGCAGGCTCCACAGCGACGAAGACTGAAGCAAGCGGCAAGAAGAAGTAACTAAGGAGACGGACCAGTGGCCGACAACGCGCGGGCGAAGAGGCTGGCGGACCTCATCCGGGAGGTGGTGGCCCAGAAGCTGCAGCGGGGGATCAAGGACCCGCGGCTCGGCAGCCACGTCACCATCACGGACACCAGGGTCACCGGTGACCTCCGGGAGGCGACCGTCTTCTACACGGTGTACGGGGACGACGAGGAGCGAGCGGCGGCGGCGGCCGGACTGGAGAGCGCCAAGGGCGTGCTCCGTTCCGCGGTCGGCGCGGCGGCGGGCGTGAAGTTCACCCCGACGCTGACGTTCGTGGCCGACGCCCTCCCGGACACCGCCCGGACCATCGAGGACCTCCTCGACAAGGCCCGCCAGTCCGACGAGAAGGTGCGCGAGGTCTCGGCCGGCGCCACCTACGCCGGCGAGGCGGACCCGTACCGCAAGCCGGGCGAGGACGAGGACGACACCTCCGAATGAACCGGAAGAGCACCACGCCCGACGGACTTGTCATCGTCGACAAGCCGTCGGGCTTCACTTCGCACGACGTGGTCGCCAAGATGCGCGGGATCGCCAGGACCCGCCGCGTCGGCCACGCCGGCACCCTCGACCCCATGGCGACGGGCGTGCTCGTCCTCGGCGTCGAGAAGGCGACCAAGCTCCTGGGGCATCTCGCCCTCACCGAGAAGGAGTACCTGGGCACGATCCGGCTCGGCCAGACGACCCTGACCGACGACGCAGAGGGCGAGATCACGGGGTCGACAGACGCCTCGAAGGTCACCCGCGAGGCCGTCGACGCCGGGATCGCCAAGCTGACCGGCGACATCATGCAGGTGCCGTCCAAGGTCAGCGCCATCAAGATCGACGGCGTGCGCTCCTACAAGCGGGCGCGCGAGGGCGAGGAGTTCGAGATCCCCGCCCGCCCGGTGCGGATCTCGTCCTTCGCGGTGTACGACGTCCGGGACGCGGTCGCGGCCGACGGCACGCCGGTGATGGACCTGGTGGTGTCCGTGGTCTGCTCCTCGGGCACCTACATCCGGGCGCTCGCCCGTGACCTGGGCGCGGACCTGGGCGTGGGCGGCCACCTCACCGCGCTGCGCCGCACCCGCGTCGGCCCGTACAAGCTGGACGCGGCCAAGACCCTGGACCAGCTCCAGCAGGAGCTGACGGTCATGCCGATCGCCGAGGCCGCCGCGGCCGCGTTCCCCCGCTGGGACGTGGACGCCAAGCGGGCGAGGCTGCTCCTGAACGGTGTACGCCTGGAGATGCCCGACGCGTACGTGGGCCGCGGCGCGGTCGCCGTCTTCGACCCCGAGGGCCGTTTCCTCGCCCTGGTCGAGGAACAGAAGGGCAAGGCCAAGAGCCTGGCCGTCTTCGGCTGAGCTCCTCGATGACGCTCCGTCCGTGGAGCGGCGGTCACGGAGTACTCCGCCGCTCCACGGTCCCCCCTCGGTTCCCCCACCCCTAGGGTGTATCCACCCGTCCCCGCCCATTCACCCGTCCGGGCAGGCGCTCGGAGTGAACCGGGGGAGCGGAAGGGGGCGCGTTCACCACGCGATCTGTCCCGCCGATCAGCCGGTGCCTACCGTCAAGAACGGGCCTGTCCCACGGACCACCCGACCGAGAGACGGCCCCGCGAGCACGGCAGCGCCACGGCGGGGAGGTTCGACCATGACGGGACGGGGCTCACGGACGGCGGGGGGCCGTGGGCGGGAGTCGGAACGGCGGGACGGGGGAGTCCCGGGGGCGACGGGCCGCGCGGGTGGACCGGGAGGACTCCCGCAGCCGGGGCACGAGGCGGGAGCCCCGGGCGCGGATCGCGAGGCAGGGGCCTCGGGGTCGGATCGCGGGTTGGGGTCGTCGGGGGCGGATCTCGGGGCGGGTTCCTGGGGGGCCGGTCGTGAGGCGGGCTCGTCGGGGGCGGACCTCGGGGCGGGTTCCTGGGGGTCGGATCGCGGGGTGGGGTCGTCGGGGTCGGATCTCGGGGCGGGTTCCTGGGGGGCCGGTCGTGAGGTGGGCTCGTCGGGGGCGGACTTCGGGGCGGAATCCTGGAAGTCGGATCTCAGGGCGGGGCTTTCGGAGGCGGGGAGCGGAGCAGGGGTCTCGGGGGCGGCTCACGGCTCCCTTTCGGGGTGGACGGCCGATCATGTGCTCGTCCGGGTGCGTGATCTGGCCGGGCGGCCCCGGGGCGTCGGGTTCGTCGCCGATCACCGGGGCACCGTGATCACCAGTCATGAGGTCGTCGACGGACTGCCCCGGCTGCTGCTGCACGCCGCCGAGGACCGGCACTGCGTGGTGACCGCCGACGCGGTGACCGCCCTGCCCGAGCTGAACCTGGCGCTCGTACGGACCGAGGGCCTGGGGGTCGACCCGTTGCCCGTCGGAGGGCGGGACGGCGTCGAGACCGGTGCCTATGTGCGCATCGCCGCCGGGTGCTGGCGCGAGGCGCGGGTGCTCGGGACCGGCTCCGTGACGTACACGGCCACGGATCGCTTCCATCTCCTCGACGGCGTACTGGAGTTGGCGATCGGCACGGCGGGGCAGGACGCGCTGCGGCTCGGCGGCGGCGCGGCCGGGGGACCGGTCGTCGACGCCGCGACCGGCGCGGTGGTCGCCGTACTGGGGACCGCACTGCAGAGCGGCCGGCGCGAGACCGGGTTCGCGGTGCCCCTCTTCCCACCCCCGGACGGCCCCCTCGCCGACCTGCTCGCCGAGAACGCGGCGACCGTCCCGGCGTACGGCACCGACCTCAACCTGGCGGGCGTCCTGGAACTGACGGCCACCTCGGTGGGCCAGGACGGGCCGCCGGGCGCCCTGGCGGGATACGTGGGCCGGGCCGCCGACACCCTCGGCCCCGGCGCGGTGGAACCGGTCCAACGTGCGGCCACGGCAGCGGAGTTCGAGGCGTTCGTCGAGGGCGACGCGGCCGTCCTCGCGCTCGTCGGACCGCCCGGCAGCGGTCGTACGACAGAACTCGCGTCCCTCGCCGCCCGCCGCAACCGGGGCCCCCACCCCGCCCCCACCCTCTGGCTGCGCGGCGCCGACCTGCGGGACGAGGACGCGTCGGTCGCCGACGCCGCCGAGAGGGCGGTGACACGCGCCGCGAGGATCGTCGCCGCCTCGCACTCCGCGGACCTGACCGACCTGGGCGACCTCACCCCCGCCCGCCTCTCCCGCCTGTCCCGCACGGCCGGCCGCCCGCTGCTCCTGCTCCTGGACGGCCCGGAGGAGATGCCCCCCGTACTGGCCCACCGCCTGCCCGAGTGGACCGACGGCACGGCCCGCTGGCTCCGCGAGTCGGGGGCGAGGCTGGTGGTGGCGTGCCGAGCGGAGTACTGGGAGGGGGCGGGAGCCGGATTTCCCGGGGAGATGCTGTACGGCAGCGCCGAAGGGGCGGCGGAGTCGCCGGAAGGAAGCACGGGCGGGGACGCGACGCCCTGCGTCCACCTCGCCGACCTCCAGGACGACGAGGCCCGCACAGCACGCGCCCGCTACCGCATCCCCGACGGCACCCTGCGCGACCCCGACGCCCGCCACCCCCTCACCCTCCGCCTCCTCTCCGAGGTCCGCACCGCCCTCCCCGACGCCCCGCACGCGCCTGTCGAGCGCGACGACGTCTTCGCGGCCTACCTCGACCTGATGTGCCTGCGCATCGCCGTCCGCCTCGCCGCCGAGAACGGCCTGCGCGGCACCGCCGTACGCCGCCTCGCGGCCAAGGTCTCCGGCCAGGTCCACGAGGCGGCCCGCCGCAGCCTCGGCCCCGGACAGGGCGAGCTGGACCGGGAGTCGTTCGAGGCGGTGTTCCCCTGGGGCCCCGCCCCGGCCCGCCTCGGCGGCGGCACCGGCTGGGCCTCCGCGGTGCTCACCGAGGGCCTGCTCGTCCCCGCCGGCAGCGGCTACCGCTTCGCGCACGAGGAACTCGCCGACTGGATCCAGGGCATCCACCTCGACCTGGACGAGGCCCTGCTCGCCCTCGTCCACCGCCGCCGCACCCACCCGGCCGACCGCCACCCGCTGCCCGTGCCGCACCACCGGATCGGACCAGTCGTCCAGTCGCTGCTCCTCCTCGCCCGCCAGCAGGGCACCCCGAGCCTCGCCTTCCGCCTGGAGGAACTGATCCAGGCGCTGGACGCGGATCCGCACTCCTGGTGGGCGGCCCGTCTCCTCACCGAGCCCCTCCTGCGGGTGCCCGACGCGACCCCGTACACAGGGCTGTTGAGGCTGCTGGCGGACCGGGTGGTGGACTGGCGCGGACGGGAGCGGGAGGGCGTGTGCGAGGGCCCTGACACGGAGGCGGCACGCCCCCTCACCTCCCACTTCCCGCCCGCCTTCTGGCTGGCCCTCCCCCTCCCCCCGGTGACCCTCCTCGACCTCCTCCGCCGGCTCGTCCTCGCCGACGGCCCCCCGCAGGACACCGCCCCCCGCTTCCTGGACGCGGTCTCCCGTCTGCTCGCCGACGCCCCCGGCGCCGTACAGCCGCATCTCACCCGCTGGTTCGACGACGAGCGCCCGCTGCCCGCGACCCCGCACGCGACCGTCGCGAAGGCGGCGCAGGCGTTGCTGCACACCCACCGGCGGCTGGCACTGGACGACCTGACGGAGGTGCTGGTCGACAGCGCGCACCGGCGGGCCGACGAACTGCTGGCGGTGCTCGCGGAGGACGAGCCGTCGGCGGTGTGCCGGGCGGTGGACCGGTGGGCGCACGACGAACGGCCCGACCGGCGGGTCGCGGCGGTCGCCTACGGCCTGCGCGCGGCCCCGCACGTGACCACCGAGGCCGACCGCGAACTGCTCCGCTACGCCGCCCTCACCCTCCTCGCCCGCCCCGCCGACTGCACCCTGCACGGCGGCGCGCTCGCGCTCCTCGTCCGCGACCCGCACACCCGGGCCCGCCATCTCCCGCAGGCCCTCGGCCACTTCGCGGCCGGCGACCCGCACTTCCCGCCGAGCGCGCTGGTCGCCGCCCTCACCACCCACCCCGAGCCGGTTCTCGACGCCTTCCGGGCCCGGCTGCGCCGCCCCGGTGCCGGAGAGGCGCTGCGCACGCTCGCCGATGTCACGCTGCCCACGCCGGCCCGCCGGATCGCCGTACTCGTACGGGAGGCCGTGGAACAGCGCCCGGAGACCGCGGCGGACGTGGCCGCGTACGTCGACCGGCGCCTCGACCAGGGGCCGGGCACCCGGGCCGTGCTCTTCCCGCTGGTCACCGGACTGCTGGACGACGGCCCTGAGGAGGTGCGGACGGCCCTGGCCGCCGTCCTCGTCGCACCCGGAACCGCCGCCTCGCACCCGCTGCGGCGGGAACTGCTCGAACACCTGCTGAGCCACGAGCGCGAACCGGTGGTACTGGACGCGCTCCTGCGGGCCGCCGCCCGCCGGGCCACCGAGGGCGACGGCCTGCGCGAGCTCGTCCACCGCATCGGCGTGCTGCTCGTGCGCACCCCGGACGGAGCGGCCCGTTTCGACCGTACGCTGGTCGATCTGGGGCGCCGGACCCCCGGCTTCGCCGCCCAGGTGGCGGGCTGGCTGACCGATGCCCCGCGGCGGTGGGCGGCCGTGGTCGGCCCCAGCAGCCGCCGCATGATCGAGAACCTGGCCGGGGTCAGGGTCCCCGCCTGAGCCACGTGCGTCGAGTCACAGCGCCGATGCCGATGCGGGCCAGGCGGGCGCGGCATGGCACCCTTAGACCTGCGTAAGAGGTAAGCCGTAAATACGGACACGGGTTCGATGAGGAGCGGTCACAGTGCAGCGCTGGCGTGGCTTGGAGGACATCCCCGAGGACTGGGGACGCAGCGTCGTCACCATCGGCTCCTACGACGGAGTCCACCGCGGACACCAGCTGATCATCCGGCACGCCGTCGACCGCGCCCGTGAGCTGGGCGTTCCCTCGGTCGTCGTCACCTTCGACCCGCACCCCAGCGAGGTCGTCCGCCCCGGCAGCCACCCGCCGCTGCTGGCCCCGCACCACCGCCGAGCCGAACTCATGGCCGAACTGGGCGTGGACGCGGTCCTGATCCTCCCCTTCACCACCGAGTTCTCGAAACTCTCTCCCGCCGAGTTCGTCGTCAAGGTCCTGGTCGACAAGCTGCACGCCAAGGCGGTCGTCGAGGGCCCCAACTTCCGCTTCGGCCACAAGGCCGCGGGCAACGTGGAGTTCCTCGCCGAGCAGGGCAAGGTGTACGACTTCGAGGTCGAGATCGTCGACCTGTTCGTCTGCGGTGAGGCGGGCGGCGGCGAGCCGTTCTCGTCCACCCTCACCCGCCGCCTGGTCGCCGAGGGCGACCTGGAGGGCGCCCGTGAGATCCTGGGCCGCCCGCACCGGGTGGAAGGCGTGGTCGTGCGCGGCGCACAGCGCGGCCGCGAACTCGGCTTCCCGACGGCCAACGTCGAGACCCTCCCGCACACCGCCATCCCCGCCGACGGCGTCTACGCCGGCTGGCTGCACGTGGCGGGCGAGGCCATGCCGGCCGCCATCTCCGTCGGCACCAACCCCCAGTTCGACGGCACCGAGCGCACGGTGGAGGCGTACGCCATCGACCGCGTCGGCCTCGACCTGTACGGGCTGCATGTCGCCGTGGACTTCCTGGCGTACGTCCGCGGCCAGGCGAAGTTCGACTCGCTGGAGGCTCTGCTGGAGCAGATGGCGGAGGACGTGAAGCGCTGCCGGGAACTGGTGGCGGAGGCGACCGCGGGCTGAGGGCCTGCGGCGGAAGCGACAACGCCGAAGGGCGGCCGGTGCGCATGAGCACCGGCCGCCCTTCTGTGTCGTGCGACTGCCTACTGCTGGGGCGGCTGCGGGGGCTGCCCCGGCTGACCCGGTTGCTCCGGTTGCGCGGGCTGTCCCGGCTGTCCCGGCTGTCCCGGCTGGGGGTAACCGGGGCCGGCCTGCTGCTGTTGCGGATACGGCTGTCCGGCTTGCTGCGGCGGGTAGGGCTGTCCGGGCTGCTGCGGCAGGTACGGCTGACCGGGCTGCGGCTGCGGCTGTGGCTGGGGGTACGGCTGTCCGGGCTGCGGATAGCCGGGGCCGGGCTGCTGCTGTTGTTGCGGGTAGGGCTGTTGCGGGTACGGCTGCTGCGGATATGCCTGGCCGGGCTGGGCGTACTGCTGCTGACCCGGCATCGGCGGAGCCGCCACCGGAGGCGGGTTGCCGTCGCTGGTCCACAGGCCGTGGGACTGCTGGTGGCGTACGAAGTCCTCGGCGACCATCGCCGCCAGGTTGAAGTACGCCTCGCGCACCTTGGGCCGCATCATGTCGAGGTCGACCTCGGCACCGGCGGCGAGATGTTCGTCGAAGGGCACGACGACGACGCCGCGGCAGCGGGTCTCGAAGTGGCTGACGATGTCCTCCACCTTGATCATCTTGCCGGTCTCGCGCACCCCGGAGATGACGGTGATGGACCGCGAGACGAGGTCGGCGTACCCGTGCGCGGACAGCCAGTCCAGTGTCGTACTGGCGCTGGAGGCGCCGTCGACGGACGGGGTGGAGATGATGATGAGCTGGTCGGCGAGGTCGAGCACACCGCGCATGGCGGAGTAGAGCAGACCGGTACCCGAGTCGGTCAGGATGATCGGGTACTGCTTGCCCAGCACGTCGATGGCGCGCCGGTAGTCCTCGTCGTTGAAGGTCGTGGAAACGGCCGGGTCGACGTCGTTGGCGATGATCTCCAGCCCGGACGGTGCCTGGGAGGTGAACCGCCGGATGTCCATGTACGAGTTGAGGTACGGGATCGCCTGGACGAGGTCACGGATGGTCGCCCCGGTCTCACGCCGGACGCGCCGCCCGAGGGTACCGGCGTCGGGGTTGGCGTCGATCGCGAGGATCTTGTCCTGCCGCTCGGTGGCGAGGGTGGAGCCGAGGGCGGTGGTCGTGGTCGTCTTGCCGACACCGCCCTTGAGGCTGATGACCGCGATCCGGTAGCAGGACAGCACGGGCGTCCGGATCAGCTCCAACTTCCGCTGCCGCTCGGCCTCTTCCTTCTTGCCGCCGATCTTGAAGCGGGAGGGCTGGGCCGCGGGGCGGCTGCTCTTGGCCTTCTGCTTCTTGTTGTTGAGCAGCCGGTCGGACGACAGCTCCACGGCCGCCGTGTAACCGAGCGGCGCAGCACCGGGGTTGGTCATCTGCCGCTGGTCATGCTGGATGGGCTGGGGCCAGGCGGTGCCGGTGCGGGGGTCGACAGGGGGGACCTGGGGGGTCGGGGCCTGGGCCGGGGGTTGTGCGTCGGCTTGGGGCTGGAGTGCGGCGGGTTGGGGCTGACCGGGCTGGCCCGGCTGGGCGGGGGGCTGGGGGAAGCCGTAGCCGCCTTGGGGGTTGGGGGCGGGAGCTGGGGCGCCGGGGTGCGGGAAGCCGTAGCCGGGCTGCGGGTTCGGCGCGGGCGTGGGCTGAGCCTGGGGTACGCCCGGCTGCGGGTGGCCCGGTTGCGCCGGGGGCTGGGGGAAGCCGTAGCCGCCCTGGGGGGTCGGAGGTACGGGGGGCTGGGGGGCCTGGGGCGCGGGAGCGGCGTCGGCCTGCGGCTGCGGCTGCGGCTGCGGCTGCGGCTGGGCCTGGGGTGCGGCCGGCTGCGGCTGGCCCGGGTGTGCGAGGGGCTGGCCGTTGTCGGGGGCGGCGGCCGAGGGCGGGAAGCCGTATCCGCTGGGCTGCGGGGCGGGCGCGGGGGTTCCACCCGGGTGGGGGAAGCCGTAGCCGCCTTGGGGGTTGGGCGTGGGGGCGGCGGGGGCTGGGGTGCCGGGGTGCGGGAAGCCGTAGCCGGGCTGCGGGTTCGGAGCTGCCGGGGGCTGAGCAGCGGGTTGCTGGGCTGCCGGCGGAGTGGAGGGGGTGGGCTGCGGATAGCCGTAGCCGTCCTGCGGGTTCGGGGGCGCCGGGGGCGTGGCGGTGGGCTGAGGGAAGCCGTAGCCGGCCTGTGGGGCCGGGGCTGCCGGGGCCTGGCCGGCGGGCTGCTGGGTGGCCGGCGGGTTCCACGCGGCAGGCGCGGGCTGCGGCGCCTGCGGCTGGAACGGCGGCTGCTGCTGCGGCACGGCCGGCTGGTTCTGAGCGACCGCGGGCTGCGGCTGGGCGGGAGCCGCCGGGGCCGGCTGCTGCTGCGGCTGCGCGGGCCACTGCGCCGCGGACGCGGGAGCGGCGGGCTGATACGACGGTGGCAGCGGCGGCATGCCGGGCTGCGGCGCGGGCGGGGGAGTCCAGGCGGGCGGAGCGTCCTGCGGGGCGGAGTCCTGGGGTGCGCTGTCCTCGGGGCCGGCGTCGGACGGCGCGGTGTCGGTGGGGGGCTCGGAGGGCGTGGCGTTGGAAGGCGCGGCCTCCGCGGGGTCCGCGTATGCCGGTACGGCGTCTGCGGGGCCCGCGTCGGAGCGGCCGGAGTCGGCGAGGCCCGAGTCGCTGGGCTCGGCGTCAGCGGGTACGGCATCCACTGGTTCCGCGTCAGCATCCACGGAGGTCACCAGCTCACCGTCAGCAGGCGCGGCAGCCACCGGCTCCACATCACCAGGCACGGCGTCGCCAGACTCGGCGTCCGCAGTCTCCGCGGCCGCAGGCTCCGCGTCCACAGTCACCGGGTCCGCAGCCCCCGTGTCAGACTCCTCCGCGTCAGACTCCTCCGCGTTCGCCGTCCCCGCGTCGGACTCCTGCCCGTCCGCCGGTGTCACGGCGGCGTCGGGTTCCGGAGCCAGGGCGAGCGGGGCCGTCGCGACGGCGTCATGAGGCTCGGCGTCGGTCGAGTCGGCGTCCGTCAGCTCCGCGTCCACCGCGTCGGCGTCCTCCGGCGCGGCACCTTCCTGCTCCGACTCGCCCTCGGCACCGGCGTCTTCCGCCTCGGCCTCTGAAGCCTCCGTGGCCTCGATGTCGGCGTCCCCGGCCGGGGGAACGTCGCCGAAGGAGTCCGCGTCGAGGCCGGAGTCCTCGCCGGCACCGTCCTCGTCGGCCACGACCGCCGCCTCATCGGCGTCACCGTCCGCATCGGCGCCGGACACGACCCCCTGCTCGGCGTCGACATCGGCAGCGGTTTCGGTTTCGGTCTCGGTCTCGTCAGAGTCCCCGTCCGCCTCCGCCGCAGCGGAGTGCTCCGCGATCTCCCGCTTCAGGGCGACAGGGGAGAACCGCATCGTCGCGCCACTTTCGAGGTCACCGTTCCCGGACTCCTCCGGCTCCTCGGCCATGGGGGCGGCGGCAGGAGGCGCCTCGGGCGCAGGCACCGGCGCCGGTGCGGGCAGCGTGAAGCTCGCCGGGGACGAGGAAGGAGCCGAGGAAGGAGCAGACGCCGGAGCGCCCCACGGCCCCTGCTGTCCGGGCACGTTCGGCGCGGCCGCAGGCGAAGCGGGGTCCGCGGCAGGAGCCTCGGTCCCGGCGTCGGCCTGCGAAGCCTGCGGAGGCTGCGGCTCGAACCCGCTCCCGACCGGAAGCCTCGGCACCGCTCCTGCCCCACCGTTCGGCGGCGCGGGCGGCTGGAAAGGCGCGCCGGGAGCGGACGCGGGTGGAGTGAACGGTGCCCCCGGTCCGGAGGACGCCGGCGGAGTGAACGGCGCACCCGGCCCCGATGACGGAGGCGTCGGCGGAGTGAACGGCGCACCCGGCCCCGACGACGGAGACGCGGGCGGAGTGAAAGGAGCCCCAGGCCCGGAAGAAGGCGGTGCCGGAGGAGTGAAGGGAGCCCCCGGACCAGCCGCCGGCCCGGCCGCAGGCGGCGTGAACGGAGCCCCAGGCGCCGGAGAGGCACCCTGCGGACGTGAATGCGCGGGAGGAGTCAGCCCCGGCAACGAGGACGCGGCCCAGTCGACCGGAGAGGGAACGCCACCGGAAGCGCCACCAGAAACGCCACCGGCCGCACCCCCGGTCGCCGACCCCGCCGTACCCGAAGAACCCCCCGCGCCCGACGAACCCGCAGACTCCGACGAACCTCCCGAATTCCCCGCATTCCCCGCATTCCCCGCGTCGTTCGACCCCCCAGACGCGTTCTGCGTGTACCAGGCAGGCGGCGCGTAGTCGATGGTGAACTCGCCCGTCATCTCGCTGGCGGACTCCGCGTCGGGCTGGTCATCGCCGGGTGTGGCCCAGCCCCCGCGGATCCCGTCCCGATCGCTGCTCACAATTCCTCCTGGTGTGGTCGAGCACCCTCATACCGTGCTAGGGGCGACCTGTTCTTGTCGTCTTCTAGTCGTCCGAAGTCGTTCGAGGTCGTCCGATCCCACCGGCTCTCCCCCTGGTACGCCGACGCCCGCTCCACGGGTTCTGGCGCCGCGCCCGGTACCAGCCTAATCACCACAAGCCCCACCCCGGCAGGCCCGTCCACCCCCCAGCAACCGTCCGCTGCGTCACAACCTGCCCAGAAGTGGGCGATGTCGGTGAATACCCCGAACACGAACGGAAGGTGACCACGGTCGGCCCGACAGCCGCCCCGAAGCACCTTGCTCCGCAAGGGCGTTGACCGGAACGGCGAGCCACCCCACTCCCGGCCCGCGACCGGCCGACGGGCATAGTGGGGCCGATCCGAACATGATCAGGTCAGATTCAGGCCAGAAACAGAAAGGGCGCTTCCGCGTGAGCTTCGGCCCGCCTCCCTCGATCTACACCCAATCCGCACTCGCGGCCGACACCGCCCGCAAGCGCCGCCGCACGAAGCTGCTGGGCGCGGTGGCGGTCGTCGTGGCCCTCCTCGTGCTGGCCGGGGGCGGCTGGTTCCTCGCCTCCGGCGACGACAGCGCACCCGCCGCCGCCGAGAGTCCCGTCGTACAGAGCGCCGACGCCGTCAGGGAGACGACCGAGAAGGTCCCGGGCTCACCCGAGGGCCGGCTGATGCTGGAACACGACGAGGAGAACCTCTCCAAGGTCACCGACGCCGCTCCCCGTTACGCCCCCGGCACCTGGGCCACCGACAAGGTCATGGTCAAGGGCGTCGCCAACCGCCTGGAGGGTTACAACATCGCCCTCGACGCCGACGAGAAGGCCTGGACCCTCAAGCTGGACGGCCACATCTGCGCCACCAGCCGACACGTCACCGCGGACGGCCGTACCGCCGTCGTCATCCAGCCCCCGCGGCCCGAGAACTCGGAGAAGAGCGGCGTCTGCGACCAGGTGGTGTTCTTCGACCTGAACACCGGCAAGAAGCTGTGGCAGAAGAAGATGCCGGCCGCGAACTCCGCCTTCGTCACCAACACCAACCTCACCCTGACGAAGGGCGTCGTCGCCGTCGCCTGGGGGCAGGGCTCGGTGGCGTACGACATGAAGACCGGCGCGAAGCTCTGGAACAGCGCCCTCGGCGACGAGTGCCAGGACAAGGCCTTCGCCGGCGGCCGCGCCCTGCTGGCCCTGCGCGCCTGCGGCTCGCTGCCCGACGTCAGGTACCAGGTGCAGAAGGTCGCCCCGCGCACCGGCAAGCCCGTGTGGACGTACAAGGTCTCCGACGGGGTCCAGAGCGTCTACCTGCCCTCGTCCGACCCGCCGGTGCTCGTCGTCGCCGCCGGGGACAGCCTCCCGACCGACGTGATCACCCTCGACGGGAGCGGCACGTATCGCACCACCATCTCGCTGGACGGCTACGAGGCGAAGTGCGGCGAGCGGTACTTCGGGTCGCCGTACTTCGGCGTCTACGAGAACTGCGACGGCATCGTCGTCGGACGCACCCAGGCCTATCTCCTGAGCAAGGAGAACATCGCCACCGGCGAGCCCTCCGACTGGATCGTGGCGTTCGACCTCGCGACCGGCCGGACGGCGGGCAAGTTCGAGGGCCGCGAGTTCCAGACGGTCCAGCCCCTCCGGACGAGCGGCGACGACCTCCTCATCTACCGCCGCGGAGCGGGCACCGTCGCCCCGGCGGCCGTGGTGCGCTGGAACCCGCGTACGGACAAGGAGACCCCGCTCCTCCTCTTCACGCTCCCGGAGGAGGACGACGCCGACTTCAGCGACCCGGACGCGTCGGACATCCTCTACCAGCAGGGCCGGGTCTTCTTCGGCAAGCGCGAACTGGTCCGCGACGACAAGTCCCCGACCGACCCCGTGCTCATGGCCATCGCCTTCGGAAGCGCCGGCCTGAAGCACTGACGTACAGGTGAAACAGGTGAGGGGGCGGCACGCGCGCGTACCGCCCCCTCGCTCGCCCTACTTCTCCGCCGATTCTTCGGGCGCCGGGTCCAGATCGAACTCGCCGTCCCGCGCCCCCAGCACGAAGGCCGTCCACTCCGCCTCCGTGTAGCGCAGCACGGTGTCCGGGTCGAGCGAGGACCGCATGGCCACGGCGCCCTCGGGCAGGTAGGCGATCTCGACCCGCTCCTCGTGCTCCTCCGTGCCCGGCGCGCAGTGCCACTCGACGCCGGAGATGTCGAGCGCGTAGAGCTCGTCCCGCTCCCGCTCCTTGCGCGCCTTGATCTCCTCTGCCGTCTCCGCCATGCCCAGCGACCCCTTCCCGACGTCGTACGATCTGCCGTCACCCTAGTGGCCTCACATCCCCGTTCCGGGTGGTTACGGAACCCGGGAGAAGGTGCCCACCTGTGCCTGGTACCCTGAGTGACGGCCGTTTGTGTACGCACCCCCGGAGTCCCTCGAAGGACCCTGGAGGCCGCGCCCAGCGGATCCCCGCCTCCCGAGTAACGGAAGCTCCCCCGAGACACAGACCGGGGGCACTCGGTGGCCATTTTCAGACTACGAGGAGTTTCGAGTGCCGCTCGACGCCGCAGTGAAGAAGCAGATCATCGCCGAGTTCGGTCAGAAGGAGGGCGACACCGGCTCCCCCGAGGTCCAGGTCGCCATGCTTTCGCGCCGGATCTCGGACCTGACCGAGCACCTCAAGACCCACAAGCACGACCACCACTCCCGCCGTGGTCTGCTGATCCTGGTCGGTCAGCGCCGCCGCCTTCTCCAGTACCTGGCGAAGAAGGACATCCAGCGCTTCCGTGCGCTGGTGGACCGCCTCGGCATCCGCCGTGGTGCGGCGGGCGCCAAGTAAGACGCCGTGAAGGGAGCGGTTCCCACTTGTTCGGGGGCCGCTCCCTTTGCTGTACGTGCGGAGTGTCACTGCCTCTTTGTAGTGTGGTAGGACGACGCAATACGTACGACACAGCGTGATACGGCGTACCCGTAGGGGTATGGCGCATCACAAGAAGTAACAAGAAGAACAAGACGAACGAGGAGATGCGCACCTCGCCGCCGCCGGTCCTCGGTAGTGGCCCCCGGGGGAAGTGAGCCCGGGTGCTTCGATCGAAGACCGGCCCGCACTGAACGGAGCGCTTCTCCGCAACCGTCCCCCCGCCACACGGGCGTAAGGGACGAAGACGAGGAGAAAACGCTAGTGGAGAACGAGACCCACTACGCCGAGGCCGTCATCGACAACGGCTCCTTCGGCACCCGCACCATCCGCTTCGAGACGGGCCGCCTGGCCCGCCAGGCCGCCGGCTCCGCCGTCGCCTACCTGGACGACGACACCATGGTGCTGTCGGCCACCACCGCCTCCAAGAACCCCAAGGACCAGCTCGACTTCTTCCCCCTCACGGTGGACGTCGAGGAGCGGATGTACGCCGCCGGCAAGATCCCGGGTTCCTTCTTCCGCCGTGAGGGCCGGCCGTCCGAGGACGCGATCCTCACCTGCCGCCTGATCGACCGCCCGCTGCGCCCGTCCTTCAAGAAGGGCCTGCGCAACGAGATCCAGGTCGTCGCCACGATCATGGCGCTCAACCCCGACCACCTGTACGACGTCGTGGCGATCAACGCCGCGTCCGCGTCCACGCAGCTGGCCGGCCTGCCCTTCTCGGGCCCGATCGGCGGCGTCCGCGTCGCGCTGATCAACAACCAGTGGGTGGCCTTCCCGACGCACTCCGAGCTCGAGGACGCCGTCTTCGACATGGTCGTCGCCGGCCGCGTCCTGGAGGACGGCGACGTCGCGATCATGATGGTCGAGGCCGAGGCCACCGAGAAGACCATCCAGCTGGTCAAGGGCGGCGCCGAGGCGCCGACCGAGGAGGTCGTCGCCGCCGGTCTGGACGCCGCGAAGCCCTTCATCAAGGTGCTCTGCAAGGCCCAGGCCGACCTCGCGTCGAAGGCCGCCAAGCCGACCGGAGAGTTCCCGATCTTCCTCGACTACCAGGACGACGTCCTGGAGGCGCTCTCCGCCGCCGTCCGCCCGGAGCTCGCCTCCGCGCTGACCATCGCCGGCAAGCAGGAGCGCGAGGCCGAGCTGGACCGCGTCAAGGCGCTCGCCGCCGAGAAGCTCCTGCCGGAGTTCGAGGGCCGCGAGAAGGAGATCTCCGCCGCGTACCGCTCCCTGACCAAGCAGCTCGTCCGCGAGCGCGTGATCAAGGAGAAGAAGCGCATCGACGGCCGTGGCGTCACGGACATCCGTACGCTCGCCGCCGAGGTCGAGGCCATCCCGCGTGTGCACGGCTCGGCGCTGTTCGAGCGTGGCGAGACCCAGATCCTGGGCGTCACCACCCTCAACATGCTCCGCATGGAGCAGCAGCTGGACACCCTCTCCCCGGTGACCCGCAAGCGCTACATGCACAACTACAACTTCCCGCCGTACTCCACCGGCGAGACCGGCCGCGTCGGCTCCCCGAAGCGCCGCGAGATCGGCCACGGCGCGCTCGCCGAGCGCGCCCTGGTCCCGGTCCTGCCGACCCGCGAGGAGTTCCCCTACGCGATCCGTCAGGTGTCCGAGGCCCTCGGTTCCAACGGCTCGACGTCCATGGGCTCCGTCTGCGCCTCGACCATGTCGCTGCTGAACGCCGGTGTGCCGCTGAAGGCCCCCGTCGCCGGTATCGCCATGGGCCTGATCTCCCAGGAGATCGAGGGCGAGACGCACTACGTCACCCTCACCGACATCCTCGGTGCGGAGGACGCCTTCGGCGACATGGACTTCAAGGTCGCCGGCACCAAGGAGTTCGTCACCGCCCTCCAGCTCGACACCAAGCTGGACGGCATCCCGGCCTCCGTCCTGGCCGCGGCCCTCAAGCAGGCCCGTGACGCCCGCCTCCACATCCTCGACGTGATGATGGAAGCGATCGACACGCCGGACGAGATGTCCCCGAACGCCCCGCGGATCATCACCGTCAAGATCCCCGTGGACAAGATCGGTGAGGTCATCGGCCCCAAGGGCAAGATGATCAACCAGATCCAGGAGGACACCGGCGCCGAGATCACGATCGAGGACGACGGCACCATCTACATCGGTGCCGCCGACGGCCCGGCCGCCGAGGCCGCCCGCGCCACGATCAACGGCATTGCCAACCCGACCATGCCGGAGGTCGGCGAGCGCTACCTGGGTACGGTCGTCAAGACCACCACCTTCGGCGCGTTCGTCTCGCTGCTCCCGGGCAAGGACGGTCTGCTGCACATCTCGCAGATCCGCAAGCTCGCCGGCGGCAAGCGCGTGGAGAACGTCGAGGACGTCGTCGGCGTGGGCCAGAAGGTCCAGGTCGAGATCGCCGAGATCGACTCCCGCGGCAAGCTCTCCCTGATCCCCGTGATCGAGGGCGAGGAGTCGGCTGACGACAAGAAGGACGACACCGACAAGTGACGTCGAGTAGCTCCACGGCGACGGCCCGCACCTCCTCGGAGGCGCGGGCCGTCGCCCGTACCCAAACCCTGATCAAGGGCGAGAACGGCATCGGTACGGTCCGCAAGACCACCCTCCCGGGCGGCCTGCGCATCGTCACCGAGACGCTGCCCTCGGTCCGCTCCGCGACCTTCGGCATCTGGGCCCACGTCGGCTCCCGCGACGAGACGCCGTCCCTGAACGGCGCCACGCACTACCTGGAGCACCTGCTCTTCAAGGGCACCACCCGCAGGTCGGCGCTGGACATCTCGTCCGCCCTCGACGCGGTCGGCGGCGAGATGAACGCGTTCACGGCGAAGGAGTACACGTGCTACTACGCGCGCGTGCTCGACACCGACCTCCCGCTCGCCATAGACGTCGTCTGTGACATGCTCACGGGCTCCCTCATCCTCGAAGAGGACGTCAACGTCGAGCGGGGCGCGATCCTCGAAGAGATCGCCATGACCGAGGACGACCCGGGCGACTGTGTGCACGACCTGTTCGCGCACACCATGTTCGGCGACAACCCCCTCGGCCGCCCGGTCCTCGGCACCGTCGACACCGTCAACGCCCTGACCGCCGACCGCATCCGCCGCTTCTACAAGAAGCACTACGACCCGACCCACCTGGTCGTGGCCGCCGCGGGCAACATCGACCACAACAAGGTCGTACGACAGGTCCGCGCGGCCTTCGAGAAGGCCGGCGCCCTCAAGAACACCGACGCCACCCCCATCGCCCCGCGCGACGGCAGGCGTGCCCTGCGCACCGCGGGCCGCGTGGAGCTGATCGGCCGCAAGACCGAGCAGGCCCATGTCGTCCTCGGCATGCCGGGCCTGGCCCGCACGGACGAGCGCCGCTGGGCCCTCGGCGTCCTCAACACGGCCCTGGGCGGCGGCATGTCCTCCCGCCTGTTCCAGGAGGTCCGCGAGAAGCGCGGCCTGGCCTACAGCGTGTACTCGTACACCTCGGGCTTCGCCGACTGCGGCCTCTTCGGCGTCTACGCCGGCTGCCGGCCCTCGCAGGTCCACGACGTGCTGAAGATCTGCCGCGACGAACTCGACCACGTCGCCGAGCACGGCCTGTCCGACGACGAGATCGCCCGCGCCATCGGCCAGCTCCGGGGTTCGACGGTCCTCGGCCTGGAGGACACCGGCGCGCTGATGAACCGCATCGGCAAGAGCGAGCTGTGCTGGGGCGAGCAGATGTCCGTCGACGACATGCTCACCCGGATAGCCTCGGTCACCCCGGACGACGTCCGCGCGGTCGCCCGCGACATCCTGGGGCAGCGGCCCTCGCTGTCGGTCATCGGCCCGCTCAAGGACAAGCAGGCCTCCCGACTGCACGAGGCCGTGGCCTAACCCCCTTCTGTTCTGGCTTAAGGAAGCAAGAGATGAGCAAGCTGCGCGTGGCGGTCCTCGGTGCCAAGGGCCGGATCGGCTCCGAGGCGGTCAAGGCCGTCGAGGCGGCCGAGGACATGGAGCTGGTCGCGGCCCTGGGCCGGGGCGACAAGCTGGAGACCCTGGCGGAGACGGGCGCCCAGGTCGCCGTCGAACTGACCACGCCGGCCTCGGTGATGGACAACCTCGAGTACTGCGTCGGCCACGGCATCCACGCCGTCGTCGGTACGACGGGCTGGACCGACGAGCGCCTCGCGCAGCTGAACGGCTGGCTGGCCGCGTCCCCGGAGACGGGCGTCCTCATCGCGCCCAACTTCTCCATCGGCGCCGTCCTGAACATGAAGTTCGCGCAGATCGCCGCCCCGTACTTCGAGTCGGTGGAGGTCGTCGAACTCCACCACCCGAAGAAGGTCGACGCCCCGAGCGGTACGGCGACCCGCACGGCCCAGCTCATCGCCGCGGCCCGCACGGCGGCGGGCACGGCTCCGGCCCCGGACGCCACGGAGACGGCCCTGGACGGAGCGCGCGGTGCGGACGTCAACGGCATCCCCGTCCACTCCGTCCGCCTGCGCGGTCTGCTGGCCCACCAGGAGGTCCTGCTGGGCGGCGAGGGCGAGACGCTGACGATCCGCCACGACTCGCTCCACCACAGCAGCTTCATGCCGGGCATCCTGCTGGGCGCCCGCAAGGTGGTCACGACCCCGGGACTGACCTTCGGCCTGGAAAACTTCCTGGACCTGGGCTGACACCACCATGCGCGCCAAGCTGTCGTACGCCGTAACGGCCGCCGTCCTGGTCTTCTACTTCGTCCTGGTCGGCAGCCGCGGCGTCATGCTCATCCAGTCCGGCACCCTCATCACCGTCACCTTCGGCGTGGCGGTGCTGATCCTGCCGGTCATCGGTCTGTGGTTCCTGTGGAAGAACACCGAGTTCGTCCGCAAGGCCAACCGGCTCGCCGCCGAACTCGATGCCGAAGGCGGCCTGCCGGTCGACGAGTTGAGGCGCCTGCCCAGCGGCCGCATCGACCGCGACTCGGCCGACGAGGTCTTCGCCAGGCGCAAGGCCGAGACGGAGGCCCAACCAGACGACTGGCGCAGCTGGTTCCGCCTCGCCATCGCCTACCACGACGCCCGCGACACCCCGCGCGCCCGCAAGGCGATGCAGCGCGCGATCGCCCTGCACGACGGCAAACCCGTCCAGGCCTGAAACGCCGTACGCCGAAGGGGCCGGCCCGCACGCACGCGGACCGGCCCCTTCGGCGTCGTTCGTCGTCTTCGGGCGGTGACTCAGCCCCGCTGGTACTCCGCGCCCCACGCCTCCACCGCGTCCGCGGCCCGGTCGAACGCCTCGGTCCGCCCCAGGAAGTCCGCGTTGTGCGTGGTCAGCAGCGGCGACGTGTCCTCCGCCGCGCGATCACGGCGTACGACGGTCAGCGCCTGCCCCTGAACGGTCCGCGGCAGACCCAGCCAGCGCACCGGCTGCTGCACCGTCCGCACGGCGACGACCTGCTCCCACCGCACGGTCCGCGTGCGGAAGAACCCGACATGGCGCACCCCGCGCGCGCTCACCCACACGCCCACCCGCAACAGCCGCAGCGACACGGCGATGACGACCAGTGCGCCGCCGAAGACCACGCCGCCCTCGGACACCGAGCCGGTGAGGGCGATGATGACCGCCGCGAACAGCACGTACGACGCGAGCAGCAGCAGAAGCGCCGCCGTGCCCACCCGCCAGGGGCCGGGGCGGTACGGGCGCCGCCAGTGGTCGCGGTCGTCGAAGGGCAGCGCGATGTCGTCGGCTGTCTCGAAGGCGCGGTCGGCCGTCAGGAAGGGCAGGGGCACGGCTGGTCCTCACTCAGTGCATGCGCGGGCTGTGCCCGGTGAGGCTATCCGTCAGTGTCCCCGCGAGCCACCTTTGGGGGCTCGGTTGAGTCAGTGTCCTTGGGACGCCTGTGACTGCTGGGTGTCCGTGGCGGAGTGATCGACGGTCAGCGCCGGCATCCCGAGGACCAGGGAACCCACCAGCGCGGCGATGATGGTGACCCCCAGCAGCCAACGCCCGGCTATCTGCCCGGCCGAGGACTTCTCCGGGGGCGGGGGAGTGACATTGCTGCGGAACCTGTCGGCCTCGGCGACGAAGGCGAACGGGACGGGCTCACGCCGGCTGAACATCGGGGAGACGCTCCTCTCAAGCTCGAAAAAGTGACTGTTGTTGATACAGACGCACGAGTGCCCGAAAAGGTGCCCTGATGCCCCGAATTCAAGGAACTTCACCGAAGATGTCGCGTCCCGGCACCGAACGCCCCGATGTCAGTGCCGGGCCGTAGAGTGGGCGCCGCCCCAGAGAAGTGATGGAAGGACCCTCCGAGCCGTGACCGACACCCCAGTCGACGACCTCAAGCCCAGCTTCCGCAGTGATGTCAGCGTCGAGCTGGTGAAGCACAGCGCGGCCGACTCCGACGTGCTGTGGGCCGCCCGTGTCTCCACCGCGGGCGAGCAGTCCCTGGACGAGCTGAAGAAGGACCCCGAGCGCTCCAAGGGCCTCATCAACTACCTGATGCGGGACCGGCACGGCAGCCCGTTCGAGCACAACTCGATGACCTTCTTCATCAGCGCCCCGATCTTCGTCTTCCGCGAGTTCATGCGGCACCGCGTGGGCTGGTCGTACAACGAGGAGTCCGGGCGTTACCGGGAGCTCCAGCCCGTCTTCTACGTCCCCGGCGCCAACCGCAAGCTGGTCCAGGAGGGCCGCCCCGGCAAGTACGTCTTCGTGGAGGGCACCGAAGCCCAGCAGGAGCTGGTCTCCCGCACCATGGAGGACTCCTACCGGCAGGCGTACGAGGCCTACCAGGAGATGCTCGCCGCCGGCGTCGCCCGCGAGGTCGCCCGCGCGGTCCTCCCGGTCGGCCTCTTCTCCTCGATGTACGCCACGTGCAACGCCCGCTCGCTGATGCACTTCCTCGGCCTGCGCACCCAGCACGAACTGGCGAAGGTCCCGTCCTTCCCGCAGCGCGAGATCGAGATGGTCGGCGAGAAGATGGAGGCCGAGTGGGCCAAGCTCATGCCGCTCACGTACGCCGCCTTCAATGCGAACGGCCGTGTGGCCCCGTAACGGACCCGCGTTCCCCGACCGGGCACAGATGTACGGTTCAGCCTCGCGAGGTGTCCGTATTGCGGCATTTGGAGAAGTTCATCTAGCCTGATCAAACGGACCCGGCACTGCTTGAACCCCCGAGCAGGCAGTGCCGGGCTCCTCCTTTGTCATGACTTTTCACGCCCCCCGAGGGCAGACCACGTCTTGAGCAGCGAGTAGCGTGTTACCCATGGCTCCGACCTCCACTCCGCAGACCCCCTTCGGGAGGGTCCTCACCGCCATGGTCACGCCCTTCACGGCGGACGGCGCACTCGACCTCGACGGCGCACAGCGGCTCGCCACCCACCTGGTGGACGCAGGCAACGACGGCCTGATCATCAACGGCACCACCGGTGAGTCGCCCACCACCAGCGACGCGGAGAAAACGGACCTCGTACGAGCCGTACTGGAGGCGGTCGGCGACCGGGCCCACGTCGTCGCCGGCGTCGGCACCAACGACACCCACCACAGCCTGGAGCTGGCCAAGGCCGCCGAACAGACCGGCGCCCACGGCCTCCTGGTGGTCACGCCGTACTACAACAAGCCCCCGCAAGAGGGCCTGTACCGGCATTTCAAGGCCATCGCCGACGCCACCGGGCTGCCGGTCATGCTCTACGACATCCCCGGCCGCAGCGGCGTCCCGATCAACACCGAGACGCTGGTCCGGCTCGCCGAGCACCCGCGCATCGTCGCCAACAAGGACGCCAAGGGCGACCTCGGCCGCGCCAGCTGGGCCATCGCCCGTTCGGGCCTCGCCTGGTACTCCGGCGACGACATGCTGAACCTGCCGCTCCTCTCCGTGGGCGCGGTCGGCTTCGTCTCCGTCGTCGGCCATGTCGTCACCCCGGACCTGCGCGCCCTCGTGGACGCCTTCGTCTCGGGCGACGTCCAGAAGGCCACGGAGATCCACCAGAAGCTGCTCCCGGTCTACACCGGCATGTTCCGCACCCAGGGCGTCATGACGACCAAGGCAGCGCTCGCCCTCCAGGGCCTGCCCGCCGGACCGCTGCGCGCCCCGATGGTGGAACTCGCTCCAGAAGAGATCGAGCAGCTCAAGATCGATCTTGCCGCCGGCGGGGTACAGCTCTGACAACAGACTTCGCGCGCCCCCGGCGCGCAACGGACTTCACAACTGAATACGCGGGCCACCGGTGCCCGCACCACACAACGACAACTGCTACACGCACGAACGTCATGCGCGCCACGTGCCCTACCGGTACGTGGCGTGTGTGGTGAGGAGAGTCTTTTGAGTCATCCGCATCCTGAACTCGGCCCGCCCCCGCCGCTCCCCGAAGGCGGCCTGCGCGTCACCCCACTCGGCGGTCTCGGCGAGATCGGCCGAAACATGACGGTCTTCGAGTACGGCGGCCGTCTGCTGATCGTCGACTGCGGAGTGCTCTTCCCCGAGGAGGAGCAGCCCGGAATCGACCTGATCCTGCCGGACTTCTCGTCCATCCGGGACCGTCTCGACGACATCGAGGGCATCGTGCTCACGCACGGCCACGAGGACCACATCGGTGCCGTCCCGTTCCTGCTCCGCGAGAAGCCGGACATCCCGCTGATCGGCTCCAAGCTGACCCTCGCGCTGATCGAGGCGAAGCTCCAGGAGCACCGCATCCGCCCGTACACCCTTGAGGTGGTGGAGGGGAACCGCGAGCGCATCGGCCCCTTCGACTGCGAGTTCGTCGCGGTCAACCACTCCATCCCCGACGCCCTCGCCGTGGCGATCCGCACCCCCGCCGGCATGGTGGTCCACACGGGCGACTTCAAGATGGACCAGCTCCCGCTGGACAACCGTCTGACGGATCTACACGCGTTCGCACGTCTGAGCGAGGAGGGCATCGACCTCCTCCTCTCCGACTCCACGAACGCCGAGGTCCCCGGATTCGTCCCGCCCGAGCGCGACATCTCCAACGTCCTGCGCCAGGTCTTCGCCGGCGCCCGCAAGCGGATCATCGTGGCCAGCTTCGCCAGCCACATCCACCGCATCCAGCAGATCCTGGACGCGGCCCACGAGTACGGCCGCCGGGTCGCCTTCGTCGGCCGCTCGATGGTCCGCAACATGGGCATCGCGCGGGACCTCGGCTATCTGAAGGTCCCGCCGGGCCTGGTGGTCGACGTGAAGACCCTGGACGACCTCCCGGACAGCGAGGTGGTCCTCGTCTGTACGGGTTCCCAGGGCGAGCCGATGGCGGCCCTGTCCCGCATGGCCAACCGGGACCACCAGATCCGCATCGTCTCCGGCGACACGGTGATCCTGGCGTCGTCCCTGATCCCCGGCAACGAGAACGCGGTCTACCGCGTGATCAACGGCCTGACCCGCTGGGGCGCCAACGTCGTCCACAAGGGCAACGCCAAGGTCCATGTCTCGGGCCACGCCTCCGCGGGCGAGCTGCTGTACTTCTACAACATCTGCCGCCCGAAGAACCTGATGCCGGTCCACGGCGAATGGCGCCACCTGCGGGCCAACGCCGAGCTCGGTGCCATGACCGGCGTTCCGCACGACCGGATCGTCATCGCCGAGGACGGCGTCGTCGTCGACCTCATCGCGGGCAAGGCCAAGATCTCCGGCAAGGTCCAGGCGGGTTATGTGTACGTCGACGGCCTCTCGGTCGGCGATGTGGGCGAGCCGGCGCTGAAGGACCGCAAGATCCTCGGCGACGAGGGCATCATCTCGGTCTTCGTCGTCATCGACTCATCGAGCGGCAAGATCACGGGTGGCCCGCATGTCCACGCCCGCGGCTCGGGTATCGAGGACTCGGCGTTCGCCGACGTCATCCCGAAGGTCAAGGAGGTCCTGGAGCGCTCGGCGCAGGACGGCGTGGTCGAGCCCCATCAGCTCCAGCAGCTGGTGCGGCGGACCCTCGGCAAGTGGGTCTCCGACACGTATCGCCGCAGGCCGATGATCCTCCCGGTGGTGGTGGAGGTCTGACGGTCCGTCGGCCCTCGTACGTGTGATCCCGGAGCGGGGCGCCTCGATTTGCATCGAGGCGCCCCGCTCCAGTACGTTTACGGCTCCGCCCGAACGGGAACCCGGCCGCCTCGCGTGCCGGAACCAGTCCCCGAAGCGGGTGGGAATTCCGACTCAGAACTTCTGATAAAGTCGGAACCGCCGGAAAGGGAAACGCGAAAGCGGAAACCTGGAAAGCACCGAGGAAATCAGAACCGGAAACGATCTGATAGA